>DLCN01000003.1 GCA_002480645.1 Balneolaceae bacterium UBA7797 | reverse complement strand
TCCGGTGCATTGGAGGTATTCTTCTGCTGGGAATATATGGGAATGGATGGGCTGATTCCGGTAAGCTTATTTGGGGAATAATTTTAAAAGGCTGTGGAAGCTGGAGCTTCCGGACTGCATTCCTAAGCAGGAGCTTAGGAACGAGTTAAACGAGTTAAAGAATCAATTTCTACTCGTTCCCAACATCCTCGTTGGGATTGCCATTCGGAACGGGATTGAAACAAAAAAGTCCCGCCTGACGGAGCAGGAGCAGGACTTCAAATATCAGTTAAACACCCTATTTAGTTATCTTCCGGTAAACCGTATTTATCCACCACAAAGTCGATGTCTTTGTCGCCACGACCACTCAGATTGATCAGGATGGATTCCTGCTGGTTTTCCTTGGCCAGTTTTAAACCATATGCCACGGCATGGGCACTTTCCAGCGCCGGGATAATTCCTTCCATCCTGCTTAGCTCATAGAAGGCATCAATGGTTTCGGCATCATCAGCAACGCCGTATTCCACTTTACCCAGATCTTTAAGCATACTGTGCTCCGGTCCTACACCGGGATAATCGAGTCCGCTGGCTACGGAGTACACCGGAGCAGGTTCCCCCTTTTCATCCTGAAGCGTGTAGCATTTGAATCCGTGTATAACGCCCGGTTTTCCAAACGTGATGGTACTTGCGTGATCGCCTAGTTTAGTACCGATTCCGCCCGGTTCAACACCGTGAAGTGTGACATCTTCCAGATGCAGGAACCCGGAGAATATTCCCATAGCATTACTTCCGCCACCAACGCAGGCTACTACATGATCCGGATCTTCGCCGGTCATTTCAAAGAATTGTTCCTGAGCCTCAATACCAACCACCCGCTGGAAATCGCGAACCATCATCGGGAACGGATGCGGCCCGACCACCGATCCGATACAGTAAATGGAATTCACCGGATCTTCCAGATAAGCTCCAAAGGCTGAATCCACGGCTTCTTTCAATGTTTTTAATCCGTGTGATACCGGAACAACTTCCGCTCCCAGGATTTTCATCCGAACCACATTGGGATGTTCCTTGGCCATATCTACTTCCCCCATGTGGATCTCACATTCGAGTCCGAAATATGCGGCCGCTGTTGCCAATGCCACTCCGTGCTGACCTGCACCGGTTTCTGCGATCAGTTTCTTTTTACCCAGATGTTTGGCCAGTAACGCTTCACCCATACAGTGGTTCAGCTTATGCGCTCCTGAATGATTCAGATCTTCCCGTTTCAGATAAATGCGTCCACCGTATTTTGCTGATAAATTCTGACAATAATACACCGGAGTCGGTCGCCCCTGAAAATGTTTACGGATACTGCGTAACTCGGAAATGAAATTGTGCGATTTACTGATGCTGTGGTAAGCATCGGTGATCTTATCCATCTCTTCCTGCAGATCAGGGGGAATAAATGAGCCGCCGTATTCTTTAAAGTATCCTTTTTTGTCAGGGTATTGCTTGAAGTAGTCAGTCATGAGAATGTTATTGAACCTGCGATTTTATGATTTTTCCTTTGAATTGATTTATATAGACATATGAAGTGAATTTTTCGTGAACTGATCTCAGAACTTCCTCCCCGGAATCAGGATAAAGCCTATACCTACACATAGATACATGCCTGTTCGACATCCCCCACAATCAACACAGAATCCCTGTGTTGATTGATCCCTCTTCAAAGGGGGACTATCCGCTCTGGTTTTAGTATATTCCTAACCCTATGAACGACTATTTCAGATCAGTTATTAAGAGAGCTACCGGAGCTACGTCCATCACCCGTCATGAAGAAATTCAGGAATTATGGAGCGGGTACGGACAGATTATGCGAATTGGTTTGGAAGGTTCCGATATCAACTCTGTGGTTGTCAAGCATGTGCAGACTCCTAAATCAGACTACCATCCCCGAGGATGGAATACCGACATCGGACATCAGCGAAAACTGAAATCGTATGAAGTAGAAACCAACTGGTACGAAAACTACAGTAAACATAGCAACGCCCGTTTACCTGAATGTCTCGCTGTTGATCATCATGAAGATGAAGTGCTTATCATTTTAGAAGATCTGGATACGGCCGGATATCCTCATCGTAAAAGATCCGTAAACTGGTCTGAAATTGACTCCTGTCTGCATTGGCTGGCTCAGTTTCATGCATCTTTTCTGGGAGCTTCTCCTTCCGGACTTTGGGAAACCGGTACCTACTGGCATCTGGAAACCCGGCCACAGGAACTGGAAGAACTGAATGATCAGGCTCTAAAAGAAGCGGCTCCCCTGATCGATAAGAAATTAAATGACTGTACCTATAAAACATTAGTTCACGGGGATGCTAAGCTCGCTAATTTCTGCTTCGGACCGGATGGAGATGTTGCCGCCGTTGATTTCCAGTATGTTGGCGGCGGTTGCGGAATGAAAGACGTGGCTTATTTCATTGGCAGTTGCCTGAACGAACGGGAATCTGAACAGTATGAAAGCAACATTCTGAATACCTATTTCCACTACCTACAGGCTGAACTGGACGCTCCTAATAAAGCGCTGGAAGAAGAATGGAGATCACTTTACCGGGTCGCCTGGGCTGATTTTCATCGGTTTCTGAAAGGATGGAGTCCGGGGCACTGGAAGATTAACAGTTACAGCGAACGCATTACTCAACAAGTTATACACTCACTCTCAAGATGAATCTATTACCACTCAAAGAAATTGCGATCGAAGCAGCGCTTGCTGCCGGCAAACACCTAAAAAGCTATATGGATGAAGACATCACCTTTGAAGAAAAACAAGGTGGAGTCAATTATGCCTCTCAGGTAGTTACGAAAGTGGACAGAGAATGTGAGGATATTATTCTGTCACATTTGCTTCCCACCTGCGAATCTCACGATCTGGCACTGTTAACGGAAGAAACCGAAGACGACGGTAGCCGGTTCGAGAAGGATTATTTCTGGTGTATCGATCCCATCGACGGAACGCTGGCTTTTATCAATAAAGTGCCGGATTTCTCGATCTCCATTGCCCTGGTAGCCAAAGATGGTGAAGCGGTAATTGGAGTGATCTATGATCCATCCACCGGGACCTTATATCACGGAGCAAAAGGGCACGGGGTCTATCAAAATGATAAACCGATAACGCTGGAATCCTCCAATGAATATCTGACCTTCGTTTCCGATAAAACTCTGGAAGTAACGCCCCGCAAGGAAGAGCTGATCCGGTTATTGAATGAAAAAGTAGAAGAGCTGGGCTTAAAAGAGTTCAGGGTTCTGATTGGTGGTGGTTCGGTATTAAACGCCATCAAAGTGTTGCAACATGCGCCGGCTTGTATGATCAAATATCCGAAGAAAGAGATCGGTGGTGGCAGTCTGTGGGACTTTGCCTCAACGGCCGCCTTGTTCAACGAACTGGGTTTACGGGCGACCAATTTTGATGGTGGTCCGTTAGATCTTAACAGGAAAGACAGTACGTTTATGCATCATGAAGGCGTGTATTATGAATATTTGGGGTAGATAACCTGATATCACCGGATGATGCTGTCTCACGAGCTTAATTCAGGCTCTGATCATTTCTGTGTGCGGATGGAATGCCACCTTTCGCTCTAAAGCGTCTAACATCCACGCAGCCACATCTCCTCTGGAAATGGTTGAAAACAGTGAATAGCGAACTGTAATCTTTACTTTATTGGTAACGGTGCCATTTGTGAGGGTAACCGGTCGTACTGCCAGCCAATCGAGATCACTATCGTGGAGTATCTCCTCCATATTTTCAAGATCCCGGTATGCAGGTCCCAGACTGCTTGTCCTGATGAGAAAGCGAATCATCAGATTCGTCTCACTGAAGCTTTCATGTACACCACCTGCACTGATCACCACTACTTTCGTCTTTGGTGATAACAGTTCAACCAAATGGCTTGCTACCTCTGAGGTCAGATTCACCGGAGAAACAATGTCAGACCACGGATTCGTTTGATTCTTCCTGTTCAATCCCAGACAGGAAATCACAGCACCGACATCCTTTACTGCCCGCTGCAAGAATTCTTTATCCAAAACACTACCGCGTAGTACTGTTTCACCCTCATGTGCTTCGTATTCTGTTTGCGGTCTTACTACAGAAGTAATTTCATATCCTTTTGAAGTTGCCTGCTTTACCACTTCTTTTCCACATCCGCCCGAGGCTCCAAGCACTAATATTCTCATTAGATAGTAGTTTTTTAACTGTTGATCTCCATTTGATGATAAGTAATTAAGGCTAATTATATAGCTATGATTTACTGTGGTGATTTACAATCAGGGTATCCCCTTTTTTTAACCATACTGCAATAAATGGATGTAACGCAGAAATTTTGTTTATTGGAGTCTTATAATTTTCTGCAATCTATTCCTACTTATGCCTTATAAACTCACCATAATCCTGCTTCTTTTTGTTCTGAGCAGCTATTCAGATTCAAATTCCGGAATTGATGTTACCATCACTATATCTGAAGAACTAAAAAGTGACTTTGATGAAAATGGTCGCATGTTCCTTTTTCTTACTCAAAATCCACAGCTGGAACCACGAACACAAACGTGGCCCAATCCATTTGCCCCGACACACATTTTCGCTAAAAACCTGACAGGAATCGATCCTGAATCACCTGTACAGTTGAATGACTTTACTGACTGGATCGGCACCCCTGAATGGACATTTAATGAAATTCCTGACGGTGAATATTACGCTCAGGTTTTATGGGATCAGGATACACTGGAATCAAGAATAGATGCACCCGGAAATATCTACAGCACCAAACATAAAATAACCATTGGCAGTACCGAACATTTAGAGTTCACCTTAGATCAGGTCATTCCGGATAGAGCTGTTAAAGATCACGATCTGGCACGTTTTATTGAATTCACCAGTGATACGCTGTCCAAATGGTGGGACAAACCGATGACTCTGAAAGCAGCAGTGCTATTACCGGACGGTTACAAAAAAGGTGCTGAATATGCCATTCGATACAATGTTTCAGGCTATGGCGGGCGATACACCCGAATTAACAGACTGTTGGAAAATCAGGATTTTATGAACTGGTGGACATCAGGAGATGCACCGGAAGTGATCAATGTTTTCCTGGATGGTGAAGGTCCGTTCGGAGACTCTTATCAAATGGATTCTGATAACAGTGGCCCCTATGGATATGCACTCATCAATGAACTCATTCCTTACATCGAATCGGAATACAGAGGCAGTGATGATATGGAAACCCGTTTTGTGGACGGATGCTCAACGGGAGGCTGGGTTTCTCTCGGGCTTCAACTTTATTATCCAGACACATTCGGTGCAGTTTTTTCTTACAGTCCGGATGCCGTGGAGTTTGAAAATTATCAGCTCATAAACATTTATAAGGATGAAAATGCCTTTGTCAACGAATTCGGGTACGAACGCCCTGTAATGCGCGACATCTCCGGTGAGCCCCTTCTCTCTCTCAGAAGGTTTATTCAGTATGAAAATGTGCTTGGCAGTTCAGATTCGTATCTGAATTCAGGTGGACAGTTCAGCGCACATACAGCGCTTTATAGTCCAAAAGGTGAGAATGGTCTCCCTGAACCGTTGTTTGATTCAAAAACCGGAGAAATCAATCACTCAGTTGCGGAATACTGGAAAAAGTATGATTTCAAACTATATGTCATGGAAAACTGGGATGAAATCGGCCCTAAACTGGACGATAAAATTTATATCTGGGCCGGCGATATGGATCAATTCTACCTTAATGTAGCAACGCGCACATTCGCTGATTTTTTGTCTTCTGCTAAAGATCCGGTTTCTGATGCCGTTATTGAGTTTGCCCCCATGCAGGTACATTGCCAACAGTTTTCGAATAAAAGAGTGCTGGAGCAAATACAGGATAAACTCAAATAAACAGTAACATTTTGGCTATCAATTACATTGGCTTACTACCAACCTGAACTGCTTCCATTATGAAACGAACCATTACTTATTCACTAGTTACCATTGGCCTGTTTGCATTAACTGCGGCTGTTTTAGTATTCAGACCGGTTCCTATAGTAACTGAAAAAAATGCTATTGTTGAGACCGGAATAGTGAAGAGTATATTTGGAACTGAGAACAAAGATGTGATCTTCGTTTTAGAAAACAACGACCGGACATTTTACATAAACAGAGGTCAGGAGATGGGTTTAGAGATATCAGAACTACAGAGAAAACTCATCGGCGACGAGATCGTCATTAAATATCCCAAATACTGGACCCCGCTGGATTGGAACAATAAGATCCGCCATATCTCAAAGGTTGAGTTTGATGATGAAGTGCTCTTCAATGAATTAAAGAACTAAAACTTACTTCCATCAAGTTCTATGAAAAAATCGCTCAGAATTCTCGGTATCACCCTCCTTTCATTTCTGATCTATTATGTGCTGGACGAACGATATTTCTATCACGTACGCGAGTGGTTATATGGCATTATTCCACAATTAAGTGTGGCTCATTTCATTGCTTATGTGCTTTTTGGAATTCCGCTTTTTATAGGGACTGTACTCATCACTAAACCCGAACAAAGTATTGATTCATTGGGATTAAAAGGTTCACTGATTCAGGGAGCCGGGTTTGCGTTGTTATTTACCCTTCCCATGTTTATCGGGTATGGGTTCCTGTTCTCTTTCACTGATGAGATCTCCTTTGACGGGATCTTTATCCGGACCATAGCCGCCGGTTTTTTTGAAGAGCTGTATTTCAGAGCTTTTTTATTCGGGATGATCTACCGCTTCACCAAATTCGGTTTTTTGCCATCCATCATAATCGGAGCCCTCCTCTTCGGCTCGGTTCATTTGTACCAGAGTCAGGATATGGGCACCATGATCGGTATTTTTATGACAACGTTCATGGGGGCCATACTTTTTGCGTGGATGTACAGTGAATGGTCGTTCAATCTCTGGATCCCGGTGTTCCTACATCTGTTCATGAATCTTTCCTGGCTGCTTTTTTCCGTATCAGATAATGCTTTTGGGAATCTATGGGGGAACGTATTCCGGTATTCAACAGTGGCTTTTGCCATAACCTTCACCGTGATCTATAAAAAAAGACAGGGAAAAGAACTGGAAATTACCGGCAAGACCCTGTGGATGAAAAAAGTATCCGGAATGTGATCCATAAAAAAAAGGAGCCTTCCTTCGAACGCTCCTTTTAGTCATCTCAATGGAATTCTTTTAAGGTTTCAGTCGGGTAAATTCCCGTTGCGGAGCAGCCGCTTTGGTAACTTTATCTCCTGCGATCTCTTCAGAGACGGTAAAGGTATCTGACAAGAGAATATTTCTGGAAGATGCTCCTGCTTTCAGTTCATACGTTCCCGGTTCCACGATCCAGAGTGATCGGTTTTCATCAAAGCTGGCCAGGTCCATGGTTCCCAGCTCAAAACTGAGAGTTGCAGACTGCCCGGGTTGAAGCATCGGAGTCTTATCGAAGGCCACGAGTTCATCTACCGGTTTTACCAGTTTGCCATCCGGTTTAGATGCATATATCTGCACAACTTCTCTACCAGCCACATCACCGGTATTCGATATCTCCAGACTGAAAGTTAATTTTCCCGTGAATTCATCCTGATCTACGTTCAGGTTCTTGTATCCAAAGCTCGTATACGACTGACCGTACCCAAACTCGTAAGCCACCGGTTTTTCAAAGGTGTTGTAGTAGCGATATCCGACAAAAATATCCTCTTCATACACCACTTCCCAAGGCACACGACGACGTAATGAGAATCCGGACAGGTTATCAGAATCATCTTTTTCACCATCGATAGCATATCCCGGGAAGTTCTCTGCGGTTGGCGTCTCTTCGTACGTTACCGGGATGGAAACTGCCAGTTTACCGGAAGGATTCACTTTCCCTGTGAGTACATCAACCACGGAATTTCCGGCTTCCTGTCCCGGCTGCCATGCCAGCAACACCGCATCAGGAATATCTGCCCAGCTCATTGTTTCGATGGCTCCACCGATATTCAGCACAACGATCACTTTCTTTCCTTCCGCCTGAAATGCTTCTGACACATTCGAGATCATTTCCTTTTCAGTTTCATTCAGATAGAAGTCACCCGGAACCGGCTTTCGGTCCCCGCCTTCTCCGGAATTTCTACTTATGGTGATGAGTGCGGCGTCACTTTCTCCGGCCATTTTCTTAGCTAATTTAGAAGTCACCTTCATTTGTTCCACCGGCTGACTATCACGTCCCCATGCTTCCCAGAAATTGGCAGGTTCCGGCCAGCTGTCACGAGTGTCTTTAATATACTTCTGATAGGTACTTTTCAATTCTTCATGAGGAGTTAATCCGGCTTCTTCCAAACCCTGGATGAGTGAAATGGTGTATGCTTCATTCACATCCCCACTTCCTGTTCCTCCGGCAATGAATTCATAAGAACCTGTGCCGAATACAGCCAGATTCTTGATGTCTGAAGTGATAGGAAGTGCTGAATCTTTATTTTCCAGCAATACCATACCATCGGTTGCGGCCTGACGTGTTACCAGCGCATGGGCATCCAGATCCGGATCATCTGAATATTCATATCCTCTGTATTTCGGTGTTTTGAACATGATCATCAGCATTCTGTGAATGTTGGTATCCAATACCGACTCATCCAGTTCACCACTTTCCACGGCTTCAATGATGCGTTTATACTGAGCAGGACTACCCGGCATGACCAAATCATTTCCGGCTTTCATCTGGGCTACAACGTCACTTCCTCCGCCCCAATCGGTCACTACATAGCCTTCAAATCCCCAATCATCGCGGAGAACTTTGGTAAGCAGATCATGACTTTCAGAAGTATACTCCCCGTTCACCTTATTATAAGAGGACATCACCGTCCAGGGCTGTGATTCTTTGACTGCTATCTCAAAACCCTTCAGGTAAAGTTCACGTTGGGCGCGTTCACTTACGATGGTATTCACCGTTTGCCGGTTGGTCTCCTGATTATTAGCCACATAATGTTTGATGGAAGTACCCACCCCATTAGACTGAACTCCGTTAACTACAGCTGCGGCCATTTTTCCACTCACCAACGGATCTTCGGAGTAATACTCAAAATTACGTCCGCACAAAACATCGCGCTGGATATTCAATGCCGGAGCGAGCAGGATATCCCCGCCATATTCCAGTAGTTCTTTACCCATTGCTTCACCAATGCTATAAGCCAGATCTGTATCCCAGGAAGAGGCAGTTACGGTGGCGATCGGGAATGCGGTACAGTAGTACGTGCGGTCTTCCCCTTTCCGGTTTGGCTGAACCCGTAATCCCGCCGGACCATCGGCCATCACCTGCGTAGTGATTCCCAGATCCTCAAAGGCAGCTGTATTTCCGGCTGCACCCGGCAGATACTTTCGGATCCGGTCTACCATTTCCACATATTCCTCATCTTCCAGTCCTTCGAAAGGGTCAGGAAAAGGAGATTCCATGCCTTCCGGTAATTCAAAAAACATTCCGGTTCCAATAACAAGTTTGGCTTTTTGCTCCAGTGTCATTGAGCTGATGATCTCATCTGCTTTCTTTGCATTGCGTTGTTCCTCCGATGAGCAATTCATTAAAGAAAAGCTCACTACAAGCAATAGCATCAGCATTAGTATCCGTTGATATTTCATTGTAATCCTCGATTAACTATTAATTAGCAGGTTATCCCAATAACTTTCGGGCTTCACGATCCGGATCGTTTTCTAAGGTGCTGTAATCATCCAGGATCATAGTTTCTCCTTTTTCAGAGGTGTACTCTTTCCATTCAGGTAGCGCCGGAGCGGATGGTTTTCCTGTTTTCATGAACGAAAGCAGTGCATCCGACATCGTTTCTCCCAGTGCCCGCGGTCTGGCTCCTCCTCCGGTATGAGTAAGCATCTTGTCGGTGTTATCGAACCAGAAACAAATGTCCAGACAATGGAAGGCGCGCATTCTTCCGTTAAACATCGGTGGCTCCCATCCAAACCAGGCCATATAAACCGGAGCATCCTGTTTTACCTTTGCATTGGCTGTTTCCACGGCACCCCTTCGGTTACTCGAGATGAGTGTCATGATCTCAACAGGCTTGGCTTCCGGAAAGATCTTAGCATAGGCTTCGTACACTTCCGGAGCTTTATCTCCCAAACCCGGCATAAACCAACCGGCTCTTTCCCGCAGCATATTAATGACTGCATCTTTACTCATGGCTTCCATTTCGGGATTGGTACGGCTCATTCCCCATTCATGAAAAGTGGTGCAGATCAACATAGGCACATCATTAGACAGACCTCCTTTTTTGGAGAAGTAAGTTCCCGATACAATATTCTTACCATCCTGAACCGGACCGAAACCACCTCTGAAACCGGTAATACCCTGCTCTTCCCGATATTTAGCTGCTGCACGATTGGCAAGATGCAAATATTCCAGCCACGGCATTTCCTGCAGCCTGGCGACTTCATTTTCAGACAATCCTGCTTCTTCAAGAATATACTCACCGAGTTTCTTCGACATTTCCGGATCGTTGCCGCCGGTAGTAGAGCCACTTAGAGGTACGGCTTTATGAAATAATCCTTGGGCCGATGGCATGGCCATAAGTGTACACACTTTAGCGCCTCCACCGCTTTGCCCCATAATGGTCACGTTATCCGGGTCGCCCCCAAAATTTGCAATGTTTCGATTCACCCATTCCAGAGCGGCCACCATGTCCAAAGCGCCTACATTCCCTGAATCGGCAAATTCCTTTCCACCAACTCCGGACAGATCCGAGAAGCCGATAGGTCCCAAACGGTGATTGATGGATACGAATACCATATCTCCTTTACGGGCCAGATTTTCCCCGTCGTATCCATCCTGTTCAATACCATTGCCATTGGTATACCCGCCACCGTGTAACCATACCAACACCGGACGTTTTTTGTTATCACTGATGGATGGAGTCCAAACATTCAGTTTCAGGCAATCTTCACTTACATCATCGTAATTCCAGTGATCTGCAAAAGAAGACCATGCATTGCCGTATCTCCCTTCCATGATCTGTGGTGCGGTATTGCCCCACCAGACCGCCGGTTTAATATCATCCCAGGGTTCCGGCTTCTGTGGTGGCATAAAACGGTTTTTTCCGGAGGTATCTGCACCGTAAGGAATTCCTCTGAAATTGAATATATCCCGGAGTACGAATCCCTGCACTTTGCCGTATTCAGTTTCAGCAATGGCGATATCATCCCCGACAAACAACTGCTGATCTGAGCTGTTTATTCCTTTTTTATCGTTTGATTCACGGGTTAATCCGGCCAGTGGTGATAAACCGATTCCGGCTGCTCCGGCTCCCAATGTATGTAAGAAATTTCTGCGATTCGTTGTCATAATTCTAGGTTAGGTTGGTAAGTTAAATCTGACTCTCAATGTCTTTTATTCTGCCCGTCTGGAGAATCCAAATGATACAAATTTAAGCACTTCGTAAAGGCCCGAATGCCAGTATTCCCATTCGTGTCCGCCATCGCGCACTCTGAACTGAAGTGGAATTTGAGCTTTTTTCATTTCCTGAACGAAGGCAATATTAGCTTCCAGCAGAAAATCATCGTCTCCGCAATCCACATACCAGCGAACAGTGCGCAATTTTTCTTTCGTGGCTTCATCCGCATCAGCCACAAACTGTACCGCACTATTTTCACGAACCGTACGGTTGAGTTCAGCAAATTTCGGGTCCTGTTGATTTAGACCTTCCCCCTCTCCCAGTGTGGTTAGTGCACTGAGTGCATAAGCTGAAGAGAACATTTCAGGGTGCTTTTGAGCGTATACCAGCGTACCGCCCCCGCCCATTGATAGTCCGGCAATGGCCCTGTTTTCCTTTCCTTCTTTCACCCTGTACGTATTTTCGATAAAAGGCAGAAATTCTTCAAAGAAATAGGTCTCGTACGGCCATCCGTCCATATTGAAATACCCGTTCCATTCGGTTCCGGCATCCGGCAATACAACGATCATTTCTACAGCTTCTTCAGAATTGATCAGTCGGTTGGCTACATCCTGAAGATGCCCGCGCTCCTGCCATCCTTTATTGGTATCGAATACCCCATGCAGTAAATACAGGATTGGATACTGCCTGTCCGGCTCTGAGTGGTAACTTTTGGGGAGATAAACGGAATAATTTCGTTCCACTCCCAGAACTTTGCTGGTCATGGTTTTTTCTTCGGTTCTTCCTTGCGGCATTCCGGGAAACTGAGCCACTGCCGTTTGGGTAAAGACAACCAGCATGAGTAATAACAGTAATTCTGATTTCATAGTAATCGGTTAGGTTGGTAAGCAAATATGTGCTAATCAAAAAAAGGAGACGTTCAACGCCTCCTCTTAAAAAACTATTTAAAAAGCAGTGGAGCTATTTCAGTCAGATATACCCGCCAGTTAGTCCAGGTATGTCCGCCTTCGGTTTCCATATACTCGTACTCCATTCCCATTTCGTCCAGCATTGCCCGGTATTGAGTGTTTGCTTCGAACAGGAAATCAGATTTACCGATACCGATCCAGTAAAGCTCGTACCCATTATTCATTTGAGTTTCCAATGTTCCCTTGATGTCTGCAAATACCGGGGAAGCTGATTCATCTCTCGGCATGATCGCTGCAGAAAACAACGCAACATAGTCGAAGGTATCAGGGTGGAATCTTGAAATATGCATGGTGTGGAAGCCTCCCATAGAAAGTCCGGCAATAGCGCGATGAGCTTTATCCGCTACCACACGATATTCACTTTCCACAAAACGGATCACATCCGGAAAGGTCTCAATAAACTTGCCGTTCATTGTACTTGGCAGCATAAACTGTGGAGTTACGTACCCTGCCGGCGCTTCTCCCGGAGCAGCCTGCTGATCCACATTTCCATTGGTCATTACTACGATCATTGGTTCCGCTTTGCCATCTGCGATCAGATTATCGAGGATCTGTGAGGTCCTGCCCAGGGCGATCCAGGCTTCCTCATCTCCACCTGCACCATGTAATAAGTACAGAACCGGATATTCTTCCTCTGAGTTTTCGTATCCCGGAGGTGTGTATATGGTGATCCTGCGCTGCATGTCGAGTCCGGGAGATTCGTACCACCGTCTGGTTACCGAACCATGAGGAACATCCGTCACTTTATAGTTATCTCCTTTTCCATCCCCAATGATGAACACATTGAATAGATTGGCTACATCCCGGATCACATGTGGATTGGAAGGATCAATAGTTCGAACACTATCCACTGAAAAGGAATAGGTATACAGATCAGAATCCAAAGATTCCGTGGTGTAAGTCCAGATACCATTTTCATCTTTTGTCAACTCAGCGGAACCGGGAGCCCAGCCGACCGGAGGCATCCAGTCTCCCATCAACCTTACTTCGTTGGCTAGTGGAGCTTTTATCCTAAATGTTACCGATTGGTCGTCGTTTATTTCCGGAGATACGATCGGAACTTCACCAAAGATAGCCTGTTGGGCTTGAGTTGAGATCGTCCCGGTTAAAAATATTAAGAGGAGTAGTGTTATTTTTTTCATGTTTGTAAATGTTGGTTAGATATTCGTTCGTACTTCATAAAATTTCTTAATCACGTCCGGCAGTCCGGTGGTCCAAAAGACCCAGTCATGTGCCCCCAAACGTGTAGTAAAGGTGTGGGTAATATTCTGTTCTTCTAAAAAGACACTGAATGCCTCGTTGTTACTGAGTAAGTAATCATGGGTCCCGCAATCCATAAAATATTCGGGCCAGCTTATTGCTTCATCAGTTGATCTTTCAATAATAATGGAACGGATATCATGGGTAGACCCACCTATACCAACCGCTCCGCTTAATGAGTAGGAAAAGGCATATTTGCCGGTATATTTAAAGGCGTGGTACGTAGCCCCGTACCCACCCATCGATAATCCGGCGATCCCGGTCATTTCGCGGGTTGTTGAAACCGGATAGGTTTGTTCGATATGCGGGATGAATTCGTTCACATAGAATTCTTCGTATTTGAGAGATCGGTCATCAAAATCATTGATATAAAAACTATCCAATCCATCGGGCATAATTATGATGATCTCATCAGATTCCCCCTCTTCGATCACTTCATCAACTATTTGCTGCATGCCATTATCCGGCCAATCACGATAGGTTCCGAAATATCCATGTAGCAGATACAGGACCGGATATTCTTTATCTCCCGATTCCTGAAATCCTTTTGGCAGATAGACAGAATACTTCATTTCACGATCGAGGGCCTCACTCTGAAGGGAAGATTCCTGCACAGCACTGGATGTTGGTACCGTTGGTGAGTCTTTACAGCTAATGCAAAAAACTAATACAAAAAGTAAGGCAAGGATATACCTCATAGCAGCTATTAACGAACCCCTTTATTATTCCGACTGGTTCAATGTACTTAATGCGTAGATATGACACAATTAGAAATGAGCAAAAAAAATCCGGTTGCAGTGACAACCGGATCATATTCAAAAAAAGAAATTTAAATGTGCTTACTTGTATGGGTTTTCGATCCCCGCCATTTCTATGATCTTTTCCCATTCGGATTCTCTGACCGGAGTGATCGAATAACGTCCTAACCGAAATAGTTCCATGTCATCCAATTCAGGTGCTTCTTTTAGTGCATCACGGGTAACCGGGTTCTCCAGTTTTGCGATAAACTTCATATCCACATTGATCCATCTGGGATCTGATTCTGAACTTTTCTCGTCAAAATATTTTGAATCCGGATCGAATTGCAGTGCATCGGGATAGGGTTCGCTACTCACTTCCATCAAACCCACAATACTGGGTGGATTTTGATTGGAATGATAGAAAAAGACCCCATCTCCCACTTTCATCTCATCTCTCATAAAATTACGGGCTCCATAGTTTCTTACCCCATCCCATGGAGTTTCTCCGTCTTTTTCTAATTCGTCTATGGAATAATTATCCGGCTCCGATTTACATAACCAATAATTTCGTTCGCTCATTGCTCCTTCTACTTTATTTGATCGTTGTATTTCTTCACGTACCACAAAACTGTTTCCGTTAACATTCCATCAAAATCAGGATTTGGCTCCCATCCAAGCTCATTCTTTATCTTTGAAGCATCGATGGCATACCGGTAATCATGTCCCAATCGGTCGGTCACGAAAGTGATCAGGTTCTTATAATCCCCATCCGGCCCGTTGCCCACCTGTTCATTCAGGATATCACAGATCTTATGTACCAGATCCAGATTCTTCCATTCATTATTACCTCCCACATTGTAGGTTTCACCGGCCTTGCCTTTCAGAAAGGCGGTTTCTAACGCACTGGCATGATCTTTTACAAATAACCAGTCGCGCACATTCTGCCCCTTTCCGTACACCGGGATCGGATTGTGAGCGATCGCATTTCTGATCACTGTGGGGATCAGTTTCTCATCATGCTGATGGGGTCCATAATTGTTGGAACAATTAGTGGTTACCACATTCATCCCGAATGTTTGGTAGTAAGCTCTCACAATAAAATCGCTGCCGGCTTTAGAGGCGGAATACGGTGAATTGGGAGCATAAGGAGTCGTTTCTGTAAATAATCCGTCGTCTTCCAGTTCACCATACACTTCATCGGTAGAAACGTGAAGGAAGCGGTTATTCTTCCAGCTCTCTTCCTCTTTCGACCATAATAACCGGCATTCCTCCAGAATGTTGAACGTCCCGACAATATTCGATTGGATAAACGGTTCCGGGCCTGATATGGAATTATCGACATGAGATTCTGCCGCAAGATGAATAACTGCATCCGGTTTAAAGATCTGAAGCACTTCATGAATTGCGTCTCTGTCAACCAGATCGATCTTCTTAAAATGATATCGCTCTGAATCCTTGATCGGGCTCAGATAATTCCGGTCGGATGCATAGGTGAGTTTATCAATATTATAAATATGCCAATCCGGATTCTTTTGGTGCAGATGTAAGATCAGATTCGATCCGATAAAACCGGCACCACCGGTAATAATTACTTTCATAGGAAAATATCTTCGTCTTTAAGTGCTGAAAACAGGGGTAATTTGCGGTCTTTATCTGATATTATGGGGCGGGCTACATCCCAGTGAATTCGAATCAATGGGTCGTCCCACCGAATGCCACGTTCCGAAGGCTGATCGTAGTACTCAGACACTTTATAATGTACAATGGCCTCATCCGATAATACTGAGAAACCGTGAGCAAAACCTTCGGGGATATAAAATAATTGATGATTTTTATCTGACAGGATCACAGCTTCATATTTACCGAAGGTTGCTGAATTTTTCCGAACATCCACGGCTACATCCAGGATGGTACCTTTAACGCACTGTACTAATTTAGCCTGTGGTTTTTCAAGTTGATAATGGAGTCCCCGAACAGTGTCTTTGTAAGATCTGGAAATATTATCCTGCACAAATGGCTGGTTGATACCTGCCTCTTCCAGTATCGATTGACGGAATGTTTCTTTAAAATAACCGCGATCATCTTCGAATACTTTGGGTTCGATGATCTTGAGATCCGGTATTTGTGCGTCTTTTATGATCATAATTCTAATTCAGATAATAACTGTGTGAGTCCCTGCTTCCACGACTGATTATCGATGCCGGGAATGGTAGCAATTTTTGCTGTACTTAGCTTAGAAAATGCAGGCCTTTTCGCTTTGGTTGGAAATTGATCAGAGCTGCAGGGTGAAAGCTCAACCTCAATATTCGCCTGATCAAAGATCTCCCGGGCGAACTCGTACCAGGTACACATACCCTCAGAACTAAGATGAAAGATCCCGCCTACTCCTGTTTTTAGAAGTTCAAAACTCTGCTTTACCACATTAAAAGTGAACGTAGGACTCCCATACTGATCGTTCACCACTGCTAATGAATCTCTTTCCTTACCTAATTTAAGCATGGTCTTTACAAAATTAGAACCATGTTTACCGCATAACCACGAAACCCGAAGTATCAAATATTCCACACCTGATTCCTGAATTGCTTTCTCGCCTTCCAGCTTCGAACGACCATATTCATTGATCGGGTTTGTTTCAGCATTCTCGGGATAGCCATGAGGGTATGTTTCCATGTCAGAAAGTGTGCCTTCAAAAACATAGTCGGTAGAGTAGTGAATGAGTTTTGCTCCGGCATGACCACAGACTTTGGCGAGTATCTCTGCACCTTTCCTGTTCACCAGCATAGCCTGCTCACTTTCATCCTCAGCCTGATCAACCTTAGTGTATGCGGCGCAATTGATTACTACATCCGGTCCGGAGGTCCTGATCTGCTCAGTCACCATGTCTTCCCGGGTTATATCCAGTTTGGAGGAAGAGAAGCTTTCAAAATTTATTGAGTTCTGTTCGCAGAAATCGACCCACTCTCTTCCGAGCTGTCCGTTCGCGCCGGTGATCAATACCTTCATCTATCTGGTTTCCAGAACCAACTGATTGGCATGTTTGTACGACTCGTGCGTGCCGGCATCGGTCCACCAACCTTCCATTTCGGAACTAAGCATTTCCCCGTTACTGATGTAATGATTATTCACATCCGTGATCTCCAACTCTCCCCGGCCCGAAGGCTTTAATGTTTTGATGCACTCAAATACAGCTGCATCGTAAAAATAGATCCCGGTTACTGCAAAATCTGATTTCGGATGTTCCGGCTTTTCTTCTATGGAAAGTACCCGGTCTCCATCCAGCTCTGCCACTCCATATCGTTGCGGGTCATGAACTTTTTTCAATAAGATCTGAGCTCCTTTTCCCGGATAGTGATCGACCGCTTTTTGCAATGAACTTTCAAAAATATTATCACCCAGAATAACCACTACCGGTTCGTCCCCGGCAAAGTTTTCGGCTAATCCGAGTGCCTGAGCGATACCACCTGCCTCATCCTGAACTTTATAGGTAAAACGGCAACCAAAGTCCTTTCCTGATCCTAGCAGAGTTACTACATCCCCCATATGTTCGGTACCGGTAACAATGAGTATCTCCTCAATCCCGACTTCAGTAAGTTTTTCTATCGGATGATAGATCATCGGTTTTTCACCGACAGGTAATAAATGTTTGTTGGTCACTTTTGTAAGCGGGAACAATCGGGAACCCGTACCGCCGGCAAGTACTACACCTTTCATAAAATCCGATTCAATTTTTTATTCGTATTAACTACCGGCAATAATAAGAGTAATAGAACCTAGTTTCATAATTGCTTTCCGATAACCCTTACATCAACATTAAAGAAAATTTAGAATCGTTAAATATGACTCATAAACATCGATT
The DNA here is from genome assembly GCA_002480645.1 of Balneolaceae bacterium UBA7797. Lineage (GTDB taxonomy): Bacteria > Bacteroidota > Rhodothermia > Balneolales > Balneolaceae > UBA7797. The sequence continues at coordinate 311,070 of DLCN01000003.1, read as the reverse complement.
TACAATCTAATGGTTTGAACTTTGTGTAATTTCTTCAGGTCTAATTTCTGGTATGAATTTGAATAAAAAAACGGGTCTTCTATTAATTCTCCTGCTTTTGGTGCATGCACCATCAATGGCACAGGTATGGACAGGCGCTGTGGATTCATCGTGGCATACCTCAGGAAACTGGAGCACAGGCACTGTTCCCACCTCTTCCAGTACGGTAACGGTACGTAACGATACGCCTTTTCCCGTAATAACCAGTAATGTAACCGTGCGGTCGATCCTTTTAAGTGATTGGTGGAGCGGTGGCAGTTTAAAGATCAGAAATAACGCTACACTCACTATTACTGATGATCTGACGATCAATGGTGCCGGAGCACTGTACATCATCAATGGCCATGTGGTGATGGATGCTACTACCGGAGGAGCCAATAATCTTGATATGGCTGCTGCGAGCTCTCTGATCGATATCACCAATGGTAGTTTTACTGCGGGTACTGTCTCTGAAGATCTGGATGTGGAAATAATCGGTAATTTTAATGCAGGTAGCGGTGATGTGACCATCTACGGCGATTTTGATGTCTCGAGCGGTGACTTCTTCAACGTGGAAAACGGAACGCTAACTGTAGAAGGTAACTCTGTCATTAACGGTACTTTTAACGGGGATGACGGGACCACAAATTTTAACGGCACGGTTGATATTCGAAGTGGCGGGATTCTAAATCTTGATACCGGCACTATCAATTTTAATGACGAGACCTACATCGGAAACAGCGGTTATGTCTATTTCGGAAGTGGTGAAGTTAATATTTCTGCTGATGTTGATGTAAGTAGTGGTGGCTACTTCAATGTGGAGGACGCAACGGTAACCGTAACAGGTAGTGCGAACTTTACCAGTAATGGAAACATGTCGGTAGATACCGGATCCATAATAATCGGAGGAAATGCCTCACTCAGTAGTGGTGGAACGATCGACCTGAATTCCGGAACGCTGGATGTAGGGGGCGACGCCTCTTTTACTTCCGGTGGTGTGGTAAATGCCGGTGACGCAACGATCAATCTGGAGGGAGACTTTACCGTTCAGAACAACAGTAATTTTAATGCGGATTCGAGTACCGTTGTATTCAGCGGAGATTCCACCCAGACGGTAAATACTAACGGTGATGTTACCTTTTATAATGTAGTGGTAGACTCAGGAGCTGTTTTGAACACGGATGGTGGATCATCCAATACCGTAATTATCGAAGGCGATCTGGTTGTTAACGAAGGTGGAGGAGTAGATGTGGAAGGCGATGATCAGATTGATGTACAAGGCGAAATCTCCGGGGACGGTTCGGATGATATAAACAGCCCCTCACCTTTTGCAGTCTCTGCTACTGCCCCGACAGTAACCTCCGTTATCATCACCTTTAACAAAGGAATGGTTGAATCAAACGCCGAAAATATATCGAACTATTCCATCGCCAGAGTCAGTAACGGTTCTTCCATATCGGTTACAGATGCCGTATTAAATGTTGGGAGCGATAGTACGCAGGTAACACTGACCATCAGTACCATTCTGGAGGATGTTGAATACGAGATCACCATGAATAACCTCCAAAGTAATGATGGAGGGAATTTATCCACCAACCATAAAAAGCGTTTTAAAAAACCGGGTGCCATTATTTTTTATAGTATCACCTCCGGAAACTGGTCATCTAACAGTACCTGGTCTCGTACCAGCCATTCGGGGTCGCCGGCTACCTCAAATCCCGGAAATACTAATAATGCCACCGTAATTGTTGGGGATGGCGATGTGGTTACCATTGCCTCTGCCACATCAATCACTGCACAGGATACGGTTGAGATCAAAGCCAGTTCTAAATTGGTGGTCGGAACCGGTGGAGAGCTCACCATGGGAACCGAAGTGATCTATGGAAATGGTACTTTTGAAGTCACCAATGGATTGATAAGAATTGGATCATCAGCGGGAATAAGTGCATCGGGTGCAAGCGGTAATATCCAGACAACCACACGTACTTTTGGTACTTCCGGTTCCTATGTGTACAACGGAGCAACGGCTCAAAATACAGGAACAGGCCTGCCATCGACTGTTCAGAACATGGAAATTGCGAATTCATCGGATGTCACCCTTACAAACGATGTGGAAGTATCCGGTACTCTCACCTTAACGATCGGATCGTTGATCATTCCAACCGGAAAAAACCTGATCGCCAATACAAAATCGGTTAGTTCGGGAGATCTGATCGCTGAACTTGAGATCACCGGTTCCAACGGCTGGAGATTGATCTCCTCTCCCATTGATTCTGACTTTGATGATCTCTTTGATGGCATTGTAACTCAGGGATATCCGGGAGCTTTTTACAGTACAGGATCAAATCCCGGTGATACTCTTCAACCCAATGTGCTTTATTACGACGAAACATATCCCGGAACCGATAATCAGCGCTGGAGAGCTCCGGCAAGTGCCTCCACTGCGTTGACCGAAGGAATGGGATTGTATACCTATATATTTGGCAATATTTCGGGTGATAGTCGCTACACGAACCCACTTCCATCCACGATCAATGTCCAGGGGCAGGAATTCGAAGGTCCCGTCGATATGGGCGTTACCTATACCACCAGTGCTGATTCCGGCTGGAACTTAGTTGGTAATCCATATGCCGCAACCATTGACTGGGACGACTCCGGAAACTGGACGAAGACCAATATCGATAACACCATTTATATCTGGGATTACACGTCCAATCAGTACAAAACCTGGAATGGCGTGACCGGTGATCTGACCGATGGTTTGATCGCTCCTTTTCAGGGTTTCTGGATCAAAGCTAATGACGCCGGTCCATCTCTTATTGTTGATGAAAACGCCAAAACCACCGGAGGTAGCTTTGTTGGTAAAGTTCGAACAGACGAAGCTCCACCAATGTTCAGTATCAAACTGGCTGATGATGATCACCAATCAGTGGTTTATTTCATGTTCACCGAAGACGCCGGCCTTGGCAAAGATCAACAGGATGCGTTCCGATTGTTACCGCTCAGTGGAATTGATGACTATTTAGAGATCAGTGCCATTACAGAATTCGGAGATAAAATGGCCATCAATAATATGCCCAGAAAATTTGGCATACCCATCGAGATCCCCTTACATGTAGAAGCATACAAAGCCGGATATCTGGTTGAAAAACCCCTTAATCTGGAATTTCAACAATTCAGAAATATCCCGGAAAGCTGGCTGATACAGCTTTTGGATAACACAACGGGCGATCGTTATACTCTTCAGGAAGGAAATATCATTCCTTTTAATTTTTCCCCGGTCAATCGCACTGTCGCTCCCAACTTTTCGTTCAAAACAAAACCAAAAGTGACCAGCAAGGCCGATCCGGCAGTTTCCAGATTTACTCTGATTATTACACCCGGAGAAGATGGCGCAGAACTCCCTACTGATTATACCCTGTCTCAAAACTATCCTAATCCTTTCAATCCTCAAACCACTATTGAACTGGAACTTCCAAAACAAACCGTGGTAGACTTGTCCATTTATAATATTCTCGGACAAAAAGTAACCACTCTTGTAAACGGTGAAGTACCTGCCGGCCTGCACACCTACACATGGAATGCAGGGGGAAATTCAAGTGGTATTTATTTTTATCGCCTCACGACCGAAAACGGTATTGAAACTAAAAAAATGACCCTGCTTAAGTAACTGATTTAAAGGGCTGAAATTAGAATTGGCTAATTATCAAGCCAAGCTCATTGATTTAGCTATATTTTACAGTACAAATTAAAGGTGAGATTATTCGATGAGGCGGTATTTCAAGTTATTATTTTTAATAATTGTAGTACAAATGCTGGCTGCTTACCAGCAGAATGTATTTGCTCAATTAACGGGCTACACAAGTCGTTTAAAAGCTCAGGTTAATTCTTCTCAGGTCTCTGGAAGTTCTGATCTGAGTAACTTTCCTGTGCTTGTAAGCCTAACTAATAATGACCTCAGAACAGTAGCAAACGGTGGTCTGGTTGAGAATTCAAATGGCTACGATATTGTATTCACATCGTCCAACGGTTCCACCCTGTTAAGCCATCAGCTTGAATCTTATAATGCAACTACCGGTGAACTCATAGCCTGGGTTCGCTTTCCAACACTCTCTCCCACTACCGATACCGAATTTTATATACACTTTGGCAATTCCGGCATCTCAACCGATCAATCCACGGTAAACGTATGGGACTCAAATTATAAAATGGTACTTCACCTTACCGGCGACACCGACGATTATTCCGGTGAAGGCACCGACGCTACCGATAGCGGAACGTCGGATGCTGCGGGTCAGATCGCACGCTCCCGTCAGTTTGGTACTAATCAGGGGGATATAATCTCCGTGGCAGATGCTGGTGTTTCACCACTTGATATTACAGGGAATATCACCATTTCATTCTGGGTCAATATTACAAACCGAAATGAAGGTCCTGATTTTGTCACTAAAGGTGATTATACAGATGGATACTCAACCTGGGTGGATGTTTACGGCAGGATCGCCTATCAGGTAAATAATGATGCTCTGGCTTCCGGTTTCTTCCAGTTAAGTAGTAACGTTTGGACCTACCTCACTTTTACAAGGGCTTCGAATGGCGATCGTGTGATCTACAAGAACGGTGCAGTACTTGCAAGTGATAATTCCGCTGCTTCTTTTAATACTAATAATGACCCACTCTACCTAACCACCCCATCTTATCCGTTTGAAGGAAGAATGGATGAGGTACGAATTTCGAATGTAACGCGTAGTGCCGATTGGGTAGCTACCGAATATAATAATCAAAGTAGTCCGGGTACCTTTATTACTCTGATCAATACAGAGCCGGTATTAAGTAATATTGAAAGCAGCACACTTGCCTATAATTCGGGAGATTCACCTACCGCCATTACTTCTTCCATCATCGTTAAAGATGGAGATGACACTAACCTGCAAAGTGCTACTATTCAGATCACTTCGAATTTTGCTGCGGGTGAAGACCAGCTTGCTTTTGTAGATCAATTAGGGATCACCGGCAGCTACGCTTCTTCAACCGGCATTCTAACCTTAACCGGCTCATCCTCTCTGGCAAATTATCAGACTGCATTGCGCAGTGTTACCTATGAAAATACCAGTGGCTCGCCATCAGAACTTACCAGAACCATAAGCTTCACCGTTAATGACGGCACAGACGACAGTAATACCAGGACAAGGAATATCTCGGTTACCAAAGTTAACAATGCCCCTACTCTTTCTAATATTGAATCAACTTCGATCATTTACTACGCCGGAAACGGACAAAAACAGATCAGTAATACGCTGGAAGTTGATGACATCGACGATACAACTTTAGATAGTGCTTTTGTTCAGATTTCCTCCGGATATGTTTCCTCCGAAGACACGCTTTATTTCACCGATTCTTATGGGATCACCGGATCCTGGAATGAAACAACAGGTCGTTTAAAACTTACAGGATCAACACTGGTATCCAACTACCAGAATGCGCTAAGAACGGTTACCTATGAAAATGTGAGTGGTTCTCCAACCATGAGTACCCGTACAATTTCATTTAGTGCAAGTGACGGAACGGCAACCAGTTCCACCGTTTCCAGAGATATTGAATATCCAACTGCTATTTCTGATCTGGCAACTTATAAATCTAATGGAGTATTCCACTATGATGCCCAGGATGTGGATGGAGATCTGGATACCGGAGATCAACCCGGAACAGCTACAAATCTGTCTTCCTGGGGCGACCGCTCCGATAACGCCGGTGGAAGCTCGACCGATCTCACCGCTACTCAGGGAACCGCATCCGATCAACCTTTATTCGACCCAACTTATCTTGGCGATCGTGGTGCGCTCTATTTTGATGGCTCTACCGACGATATCGATCCTCCCAATGACGCCCTGTTAAATACAGCCAGCTATACGGAAAAATCATTTGCGATCATGTTCAGAACCGGAACCAGCGTAAGCGGATTGCAAATGGTATATGAGCAAGGGGGTGGTACCCGTGGGTATCAGATCAGTATTAAAGATGGAAATGCATATGCATTTGTATGGAATAATGCGGAATGGGGATCAGGTAATCAGTATAAATCCATTGACCTGGGAACTGTTGTACCTAATTCGTCTTATATTATTTTAGCAAGTCATGATGCCACCTCCGGAACACTAGCTTCAAGAGTTTGGGAAGCAAATATAAATGGAGGCACCGTTACCACTTTGGCCAGCGCTGATGTCCAGCAGGCACATGCCGGTGGAGCCATGATTGGTGAAGAGAACGGAACCGTGGATCCCGTTACACTGGGAGGTAACCCTGCCGGAACGAATAACTTCGATGGATATGTTGCTGAATTTGCTTCCTGGAATGCAGCTTTTTCTTCTTCCGACTTCACCAATATATACGGATATCTGAGTGAAAAATGGTTCAATGAACCTCCTGTTCTCGCTGATATAGAAGACACTGCACTTACCTACAATGAAGGCGATGCTGCAACAACGATCACCTCTTCAATTACAGTGTCCGATGCTGACGATACGGATCTTGACTCAATCCGTGTAAGCATCACAAGCGGTTTTGATGCCACCGAAGATGTCCTGGCTTTTGTAGATATGCTGGGCATAACCGGTTCGTGGAATGGAACCACCGGAATATTAACACTCAGTGGTACTACCACCCTCTCAAATTATCAGACAGCAGTTCGTACCGTCACTTACCAGAATACAGATGCTACCAGTCCTTCCGAAACAACCCGTGAGATCAGTTTTACCGCTTATGACTGGGATGGATCCAGTGGGGCAATTACCCGGGATATAGAGATTCAGGGTAGCAATTCGGCTCCGGTCCTTTCTGCTATTGAAGGCACAACACTTGCATACACTGAAGGTGATGGTGCTGTTGCCACCACTGCTACCATCGTTGCAACCGACTCCGATGATTCCAACCTGGAAGGTGCCACAGTAAGTTTTATAAACAATTATTTTCTTGGAGAAGATGAACTTGATTTCACTGATTCTTTCGGTATCACGAGTTCATTTGATGCCATGACCGGGATCCTCACATTAACAGGAACCAGTACGGTTGCCAATTATCAATCTGCACTTCGTTCTGTTACTTACGAAAATACCAGTTCTGATCCGGTTACCTCGCTCGACAGAACTATTGAGTACCGTATCTATGATGGAACTGATAGCAGTGCAACGGGTATTACCAGAGACATTTCTGTAGCCAGCGTAAATACTGCGCCTATATTGGATGATATTGAAACGGAGACCATTTTCTATCAATCCGGTGATTCTTCCACAGTTACTGAAACAATCACTTTAACCGATCCGGATGATACAAATATTGAGACGGCTACCTTTCAGATTACCACCAATTATGACAGTGCCGAAGATACTCTGGTGTTTACAACCATCTTTGGGATCACAGGTAGCTGGAATGATGGAACAGGTACTTTAACTCTGACAGGGCCAGCTTCTAAATCAGATTTTCAATCCGCCTTACAAACAGTGATGTATCGGAATACGATCACCACCCCAACCGATCAACCCCGTGTTGTAAGTATCACGGTTAATGATGGAACAGATGACAGTAACACTGAGACGAGAAACATTTCTTTCAGTATCCCGAAATCGGTAAGCGATCTGCTGGTCTGGTTAAAAGCTGATGCCGGAACGTACACAACAACCGGTGGAACCACCGCCAGTGGAAACGGTGATGATGTAGGTCGCTGGGAAGATCAAAGTGGAAATGCAAATCATTTCATCACTTCCGGAGCTACTCCTCCTATCCTGCAAACGGCACAGTCTTCCATTAACGATCAGAATGGTATTGAATTTCCGGGCGGAGGTTCAAATGTACGACTGGAAGATTCGGATGCAGAAACTCAATACCTGAGCGGGTTGGATGAGCTTACTATTTTCTTTGTGATAGAATCGGATGTTATCAATACAGATCGGGGTTTCTGGACAACCTATACCCCTGACGCCTCCGGGATCGATCAATACTTCAGCATCAGATATGACGATACCGGAGACAATGGTGGTTCTGATGATGTAATAACCGTTGGTATGCGTGATCTGGGTACAAATCCGGCCTTTTCGCTCGAGAGTTTTGAAAGTGCACAAACCACTGTCGGTCAGATCGTGATGCTTCGTTGGACCTCGGAGGAGAATTACGAGATGTACATTGATGGTGTATTAAGTAATCCGACTTTCTCTCAAAATATCCCAACCGGGGTATTAACTCAGGTTTCAACCGCTATAATCGGGCAGGGAACACAAGATAATAATACCAGTTGGGATGGATTGATCTCTGAGATGGTACTTTATGGCAGAGATATTGATCTTGATGAACAAATGGAGATCGAGGATTACCTTTCTACCAAATATGGCATTTCCATTCGTACACTCACGCCTGCAACCGGTGGTGAAGCAATTTCAGCAGATGATGCCAATGTAACTTATACCACGCTTACGGGACCAAGGGTTCAGGAAAGCTTCATCGGTGAATTCGGCACCGGTGGTACATTTATATTTAAAGCTCCTTCAGGATTTGAATGGGATACCGGCGGGTCAGCCCCATCGGCTACGGTGGCTTCTGCTTTTGGGGGCAGCACCGATCTGACTATTTCACTTACCAGCCGTTCCAGTTCTCAGATCACCTTTACGATTTCGGGAGAATCGACTACAAATCCTGCAGAAATTACTTTTGCTGATTTCAGGGTACGCCCTACCACGGGTATTCTGCCAAACAGCGGTAATATCGTAAACCTGGGAACTACCGGTCTGGGTGGTGCCACCAATTATGGTACGTTGACCATGGTTCCGGGTACTCAGGTATCCATGGAATTTGATCAGCAACCATCCACATCTAATGAGAGCAGTACAATTACTCCGAATGTACGAGTTCAGCTGATCGATCAATATGGAAACGCAGTAGAGGAAAGCAGGGTCGATATCAGTCTGGCTCTCAATCAGGTAAGCGGATCAGGCAGTTTAGCAGGAACCACAACTGAACAAACGAATCTGTTCGGTATTGCCGAATTCGACGACATCAACGTGGATGCAATCGGTACTTATACACTTACAGCTTCGAGTTCCGGTCTTACAGATACAACAAGTACAGAGTTTGATGTAGTTACTGCCGGCGAGCTTACACAGTTTATTATTCAGCGGGTACCTTCCGGTAATATCTCTGATAAATTAGCCGGACAGACATTTAACATCAGTATAATTGCAGCAGATGGGCTTCAGGATACCGTAACCAGCTTTACAGGGACCGTTGTGGTTACTTCAAACTGTGATATTGGTGTTGGCCAGGGAACCTCAGCAGCATTTACGAGTGGCGTGCTCACTCCAAAATCGATGATGATCACCAGTACGGGAACCTGTACTATCACGGCAACGAATTCCTCAGGATCTGAAACCGGTACAAGTAATACCTTTGTTGTAAGTCCGGGGTCAGCTGATGCTTCAACAACAACTATCACTGCGAATCCCACGATCATTCAAAACGATGGTTTCTCAACTTCAACCATTACCGTACAGCTTAAAGATCATTACGAGAACAATTTAACAACCAGCCCGTCGACCATTGCACTATCAACTACGGATGGCACACTCGGATCAGTAACAAATAATGGTGATGGTACTTACTCTGCCACTTTAACCTCATCGATCGCTGCAGGAATTGCTACTATTTCCGGAACGCTGAACGGGGGCGCCATAAACGACGAGGCAACCGTAGAATTCGCTGAATTTGATAATGTATGGCAATCTCAGGTTGGTACCGTTACCGATGCCAGAAACTGGGATGATAATTCCAACTGGTCAACAAATAGTGTCCCTGTATCCGGCGATAAGATCCTTATTCCGGCAAATCCATCTGTTGGTAATGAACAACCGGTGATCAGCTCAACAAATACAACCATCGAGCTGATATCAATTGAATCCGGTGCTTCCGTTACTGTTTCAGGAGGAATTCATTTTGTAGTAACTGATAAAGCTTCCGGCGGTGGTTCAATAACCGGCAGTAATACAGATTCTCTGTCGATAGGTGGTAATTTTGATGTTTCTGATGTGACACTCGGTTTTGTGATCCTGAATGGAACCACCAATCAGGATGTTACAAGTCCGAACGAGTACTCCAACCTTGAACTCGATAATTCTAACGGTGCTGATTTCTTCAGTAATCTGATCGTTAACGACACCTTGAAGCTTACCTCGGGCACCCTGTTCATGCCAAGCGGAACAAACTTAGTAAGCAATTATGAGTTATATGGTACCGGAACGGTGCGAATGCAACGCAGATTCCAGGGATCCCGCGGATGGCGCATCATATCTTCCCCGCTGGATACCACGTATGGAGATTTTCTCGATGGAATCATAACTCAGGGTTATTCCGGAGCTTTTTACAGCACAGGTTCAAACCCGGGAGACACTCTCCAACCAAATGTGTTGACCTATGTAGAAAGTTATGCCGGAACAGATAATCAGCGGTACCGTACTCCAACCAGTACTTCCCAAAAAGTTACTGAAGGTCAGGGTATGTTCGTTTATCTGTTTGGTGATATTCCTGCCGACCCACTTTACAACGACCCGCTTCCGGATACCTTAGATGTTGAAGGACGTGCTTTCAGAGGAGATGGTGCTGAAGTTGATTTTGGTATCACATACACCACTTCGGCCGATTCCGGCTGGAACCTGGTTGGGAACCCATATCTGGCAACCATCGATTGGGACGATTCACCGAACTGGACGAAGACCAATGTTGAATCAACTATTTATATCTGGGATCCATCAGCTAACGGTGGCAGTGGCGAATATCTGACATGGAACGGAGTTACGGGAACACATCCGGGCGGTGGTTTGATCGCTCCATTCCAGGGCTTCTGGGTAAAAGCAAATGGCAATAGCCCGGTACTTAAAGTTAAGAAAGAGGCCAAGACCACCGGTGGTAGTTTTATGAGAAAAACTGCATCCACCGATGACATTCAATCACAGGATACCACAAAGAGTAAAGAGAAGATCGCCGGTATACCTATCCTTCAATTAATGGTCGAATCTGATGCCGGTCGTTCTAAAAGAACCAATATCATGTTCTCTGATGAGGCTGCTACTGGCAAAGATACCTACGATGCGTACCGACTTCTCCCCTTGTCCAGTTCGCATATTGAATTTTACACACTCCTTGATGACGGTACTGAATTAGCGATCAACAACTTGCCATTCGATTTTGATAGCCGGTATTTTATCCCGATTCAGCTTAATGCCTACGAAGGAGGAGATCCGTACTCCGGAGAAATGACCATTAAGTGGAGTGGGTTGAGAAATATCCCTGCGGATTGGGTGATCACTCTCGTTGATAATGATACCGGTACCGAGATCAATGTAATGGAAGAATTATCCTATACCTTCTTCCATACAACCAAAACAAAATTATACTCAGCTAATCCCCGGTATAAAAGTTCTTCTATTATGAAGAAAGCTGATTCCAAATCGACCAGATTTACCCTGAAGATCAGTACGGAAGAGATAGAATCGAATGTACCAACCGAAGTATACCTCGATCAGAATTACCCTAATCCGTTCAACCCTTCCACTATCATACCCTATGGAGTAGATACCAATACCAATGTATCTCTGATTGTTTATGATATTCTGGGAAGGAAAGTAAAAACACTGGTAAATGAGATCAAAAACCCCGGAAAATATGAAGTTACCTTCCGGGCAGATAATCTGGCAAGTGGTGTATATTTCTATCGATTGGTTACCGATTCAAAGAATATCGTTAAACGATTCACTCTCATAAAATAATTCAGATCGATTTGTAACATTCCCTTCTGTCGCTGCCTCTTTCAATAAATTAACTTGACTTAATATTAAAATTTTTTAATATAATAGAACAATCCAAGTCATTTGAGGCATCGTATTATACTGTATGAGTGGATACACTGAAATACTTCAAACAATCTTAGCATTAATTCTGGTTTCATTTCTTGTTATGAACTCGAACCGGGCTATTATCACCAACACCCAAAGTATGGTCGAGGGAGAACTGGAGGATCAGGTCATTGCCATTGCTCAGGATTTTATAGATGAATCCCGTTCCACTACCTTTGATGAAGAAACCACCGATGGTGGAGTTCCGGTTAATATACCTTCAGGATTTACCGCAAATCTGGGCCCTGAAGCCGGAGAAGCTACCCGCGCAAATTTCGATGATTTTGATGACTATGATGGCTGGACCCAAACAATCACTACTTCAGGTGGTGTTGATTACGAAGTGTCGATCTCTGTTGATTATTATGACGGATCGAATGTGATTAATAGCTTTTCGACACTTAAAATAATGGAGATCACTATTTCTTCCGACATACTGGAGAATAACGGCTCTGCAAACAACTATCATTTTAAGTTTCTTCGAAGCTTTTACGCTGACTGATCACTATGAACTTTGGATTAATACTCAGCTATATCATTGCAGGATTTCTGATCGTGATCATTACCACAGTTGGCTATAACACTAACTTTAGCGGAAATGAATTAACACTTCAGGAAATCCAAAAAACTAAAGTCTCAGAAGTTGTCGAGACTCTTACCTACGATTTTCCGAAGATCGGTTATAACCGGAATTCATTACCGGACACCCTGATCAGAGCTGCGGGGGATGATTTTATTGAATTCTATGCCAATATAGACAACAGTGCGGATGAATCCCTTGAATTGATCCGGTGGGAGTTTACAAGTGATTCCGTCACATCCACACCAAACCCAAACGATTTTGTTCTTAAAAGAACAGTAAATGGCAGTACCGTTGAAATGAATACTGGTGTTGTTGATTTCGAGATCCGGTATTATTCATCCCTAGGAAGCACTACCCCGCTCCCGACTCCCATCTATGCAAAAACTGCAAAATCCACGATTGATTCTATCACTCAGATCGAGATAATCATGAATACACAGAGTTCTGTGGGCTTAAAACGTAATAGTTTTTCAAACGACTCATACGTAAGCACCTCATGGACGAAAAGATTCTCACCAGTAAACCTTCGGGATAACTAAGGAGTAGTTCTATGGGACGTGGAATGGTAATTTTATCGGTTGGCGCAATCATGGTGCTGGGGATCATCCGGCTCGGCATGTACAGCCAACGAGAACGTGTACAACGCCTCACCTCTGAATACGCCAAAGAGATACAGTCAAAGAATACAGCTCACAGTGCCATTCAATTGGCAATGGAAAAGATCAATCAGGATCCGTCCTGGTCGCCGAGTGTGAATAATCCCTGGGAAAACGAGATCGACGGAGCGTACACTGAACTTTATTATGATGTGATAGCAGCAGGCGCAACCATATTAGATCCGGATACCATAAGAATTTACAGTACTTCCTGGTACGGAGGACAAGGAACCAAAGGCTCAGCCTCATACAAAAGCTCTTCCACCAGTCATACGGTGATCAGTACTTACATTAAATCAGCGTTGAATTTCGTTCCCGAACCAAAAGGCGGATTAGGCTTTGCCTCTGATAATTTCACTTTTAGCATGGGAGGCAGCTCATCCATTAGTGGAAACGATGCCAGTGGCACCTGTCCCGATATTCCCGCGATCACGGTTCCTGATCTTTCCAGCTATGCGGAAGTAACAACCGGTGCATTCGGTAAGTATGGTGACCTGGAAAGTAGCGTTGATAAGATTTCCATCGATCCGGACATCTCCTACAAGCCGGTAGATGAATTAATTGCACGACTTGCCGGTCAACCCGGAGTTCAGCACATCAGCGGGAATTATAAGGGGGAATTTGGTTCTGCGGACGATCCGGGTATATTTTTTGTAGAATCTTATGCAAAGTTAACGGGTGGTATCTCTGATGGTTATGGAATTTTGGTTATCCGTTCCGGCGGAGAACTGGAGTATGAAGGGGCGCTTTCTGTAGCCGGTAACTTTACATTCAACGGTTTGATCGTATTCGAAAATGCGTTCGACTTCGATGGTAAAGGTACTCCAGATCTTAACGGGTCAGTTCTGATCGGAAATACTGACGACAATAATAACACACTGGATGTGGACCTGAGTGGAAACATCCATATCCAATATGATTGTTTAGCCATTGATTATGCAAGAACGGCATCTGCAAATCACTTAAAACAGAACCGGTATAATCTGGTAAGTACCTTTGAATAGCCGCCCTTTTCATTTTAGGAGCTGATTGGTAATTTTAGCAGACTTAAATAGCTTTTTTAGATTATTTTAATTAATACAGTCTAATTACATAAGGGGCGAACATTGAGTATTTTCAAATATAATAAACTCTGAAAATGTCGAGCTACGCTGAAATAATCTTTTTAACGGCTGCCATGATGGTCTTCTCCATGCTGGCCATAAATACATCCCGGAGCTATAACCAGTCCCGGCAGACTCTTTACAGAGCTGAAGCCGAATACAGGGCTATTGCTATCGCACAGGATGAATTGGACAAGGTTCAGTGGATCTATGCTGAAGAAGAGCTCGACCCGGATGATGGACGCTATATTTACAGTGATTACCCGAAAACGATCACTTATAATTATGGCTCAAGTGATCAGTATTCCGATGATTTTTACTTGTATGCAGAATCGGAAATGATCGAAGATGACGGTTCAATACGTCGCTATCAGGTTGGGGTAACAGTGGTAAACACCACTTTCGATCCCGATATCTTTATCACCCTTAATTATGTTAAATCATATAGTTACTAAGGTGAAAGCATGAACGTAGGTATTGTAACAACATTTTTAGTAGGTGGAATTTTCCTGATCTCCATTTTAAGTTTTAACCAGCAGGTATTACTTACCACACAGGAACTTACCCTAAACTCCATCAATCAAAATAATATCAATGATATTGTAACGGTTATGACCAATGATTTTAATCGCATTGGTTTTAACACCGGATCTTCTGATCCGTTTTCAAGAATAGATGATGACGATATCATCTTTCAATCTGATGCGCACGACACCGATAATTTTGGGGTAACCAATGTAAGATGGTATCTCGATACCTCCGACCCGGTTACCACCACTTCTAATCCTAATGATTATTATCTGAAGCGTGTAGGGCCTACCAGTGCCAATTCATACGGTACCATTAAATTTCCGGCGACCTTTTTCCAGCTCAAGTATTACACTGGAAATGGCACCGAAACATCCAATCCCGAATTTGTTCGACAGGTTGAGGTTCAGCTTATTGTAGAAACCGGAGAACCTTATTCCGTTTCAAGTTCAGTGAAAGAATATCCTAAAAGTGTTTGGAAAAGGATATTTGTTCCAAATAACATCAATTTACCTTTCTGAGGTGTAGTCATGGGTAAAAGTTTACTTTTTCTAGTTAGCGGCTTAACAATTATCACTGGTCTTGTACAGGTGAATAATGCCAAACGTATGGAGACCATCCCTGAAAAAACGATCAGTTATTATCAGGAACAACAGGCAAGAAATTTATCCAAGAGTCTTATCGATAATGCTATCGAGCATATGAAAAAGGATAATGACTGGACGGGTACTATTGATATTAATGAGGTAGCCAATGTCAGTGATATTACTTCTAACCTCACAAGTACATTAACCGACAAAACCCTCCGAACTATTGGCAATATTACATCAACAGCCAATTATTCCGCTGATGATAATTCAAATGTGGTATCTACGGTTGGAACAACCGTAAGTGGCCTTTTAACTACATATACACAAAGCAGTGAAAATATACCAACGGATAATAGTGTTGGTACCTGGGATCAGTACAAAGCCCTTTTCGTAAGCGCCACCACTTTCCAGGATGTGGAAGTTAAAACTGAGGTTCTGATGCAGCGCGATTCTTTCAGTAAGTATGCATACATGACCCAATCTGAACTGGGAGCTGATGGACAGGAGATCTGGTTCTTTAGCGGGGATGAGATCTACGGTCCGATTCATACAAACGGAACATTCAGAATGTCCGGAGACCCAACGTTTTATGGTCTGATCACCAGCCCGAATAATTGGGTTGCTCACGAAACTAATCCGACAAACCCGAATTTCTACGGAGGTTCTAACTTTAATGCACCGGAAAAAGAAGCTCCGACTAATTATGAATTAGAAAAACTCGTTACTGCTGCCGACGATGGCGGGCTTCGTTTCGATAACGACATTAAAGTAATGTTCAGCGCTGATGATGAGCTCGGATATGTTGACATCATCACTACTACCGTAACCCAGGAAGTACGTTGCGGTTGGTTCGGTTGCTGGACCTACAATGTGGAATCTGAAGAAACTGAATCCTATACCATGAACGAGTTTAACGGTATCATCTCTACCTCCGGTAAAGCTGAGGTAAAAGGAATTGTTAAAGGTGAGATCACTGTACACGCCGAAGATGACATCGATATCATTGGCGACATCACCTATTATACCGATCCGAGAGTGGATAGCGTAACTACAGATATTTTGGGGCTTGTAAGCGAAAGTGATGTTGTTGTTGACCAGAATGCACACAGAGATAGTGGTACGCAGGATATTGATATTCAGGCTTCCATCATGGCACTGAATTCATCTTTCTATGTTGAAAATTATAATAACAGTTCCGGGGGGCTAAAAGGCACCATAAATCTATTTGGTGGAATTGTTCAAAAGAATCGTGGTCCGGTTGGTACTTTTAATGCTAATACCAATCAGGCGGTTTCCGGGTATTCAAAAAACTATCAATACGATGCCCGTCTAAAAGGGTACATTCCCCCTGCTTTTCCTCGTGAGAGCGTATTCTCTGTAGTGTATTGGAAAGATAAAGTTAAAGAAGTTCCGGCTACTACCACCACGGAAAAGGACGATAGTGATGGAACAACAACCACTACCGGGCAATAATCACAAAATATCTTCATGAAATTCAGAGCATTACTTTTGCTACTATTCTCGTTGTTGATCTCAGGCTCTGCCTTCGCACAGTCAAAGATAACCTTCAATGTTGATATGAGATCTGAGCTGGAAGATAGTGTCTTTGTACCATCACGCGGAGACGTGCTGGAGATCAAAGGAGACTTCTACCCTCTTAATAATCCCAGAGGTTTAGTAATGGTAGACGATGAGCCAATTGACAGTGTCTATTCCATCACAGTAAATTTTTCAAGTCGGTACCGAAATAAGTCGCTTACCTACAATTATTTCATGACGGTAAATGGCCAGACCAGAACCGAGGTCTTACCACGGTCATTACAATTACAGGGTCGGGAAATAGATCTGACCCCTCTTTACTTCAACGCTTTCTCCTGGTAACGGGGTAGTAATTACAATCAGTTAATTAAGAAAGATTAACTGGCTTAAAAGTGTTGTAAATGCAATCTTTATACAAAAAGATTCTCCCGGCAATTTTATGAAGTATATCTTCACGATACTTTTATTATTTACCATCGCTTTTACGGATGCTCAGGCTCAAAAATCTGCCGAGATCACCGCTAATATTGGCGTTAAGACCACGATGGTTCAAACCATCGAGTTGATCACGGTAAATACAATGACCTTTGGTCGGGTAAGACCGGGACAAACCGAACTTTATGTAAATCCGATCATGGACACCAATGCCGGGTTCATGATCGCAATAGGAACACCCCGTTCAGAATTCAGGTTAGATTATAACGAAGAAGTTACTCTCACCAATCAACAGGAAACCGGGACTCTGACCTTTGTTTACGAGATCTCCAGAAATAATATCGAAGAACAGGCTACATCCATTATTATCGAGAATCAGGATGAAGTTCAACGATTTAATACAGAGGGTCGTTTCTATTTCTGGGTTGGCGGCAGAGTAAATCTTGAAAATGCAGCACCGGGAAACTACAGAGGCGAATTTAAAATTGAGATCGATTATATCTGATAGATCATAATGTCAAGAAAACCACATATCCTTTTTATATATCTGGTACTACTTGTAGTTTTTTCATTGAACCATAGTTATGCGCAGGAAATAGACTTCGGTTCATATAGTTCTTCTTATTCAGTGACTCTCTCTGATTTGTCTCCCGGTTCTGACCTTGATTTTGGTATTGTGATCATGAATGAAGGCATGGTTTCAAAAGATATTAATGATGCCAAGGTTCTGTCTATTGAAGGCGTAAAGTATTTAGATGTTATTGTGGATATCACCGCCGACGACTACCTGCTATTGAATGGAAATCTTGCCTGTGTAAGTGACCCCAGTTGCCGGTTACCCTTTACATTGAATGCCGCTTACGCAAACAGAGGGCTCAATAATACCAGTCAGGCTATCACAATGAGTATAGCTTCAAATATTGCAAGTGCTCAGTTCCCGATCAAATATCGTGGTAATAATCCACCGGGTCCGCCCCCTACTCCGGTATATAGCGGATATAACCCGGCATTATACAACGAGACAGCTTACATCTATATATATGGGGCATTGAATGTGGGCTCAATTGATGCCGGAACGTACGAGGGTCAGATCACAATCATGGTAAGTTATGATTAGAGCAAGATTCTTTTCTGTTCTCATAATTCTGTCTATTTGCCCCATCTTTGTAAACGCCCAGATCATAGATATCGAAATTGATGTTGAACCGGAATTGACCATTGAGGTGGAACAGGAATTAAATTTCGGTACGCTCACCACAAACTCCGGAATTACCAGAATTGGTCTCGATGATCTCAGTCTTGGAATATTCAAGATCAGAACCTACCGGACTCAAAGTCTTACTATCGAATTAGATTATCCCGATGCACTTAGCCATTCTGATCCTACTATCGAAGATAATATTCCCCTGGATCTGAATATCTATTATAACAATTCAGGGGACGACCCTTTTGATTCCAAATTACTGGCAAATAACTATGGCTTTATTAACATGACCAATTTTGCAAGCACAACAGGGGCAAATACCGATTACTGGAAAGATGTATTTGTATATGTAACAGGGGCAATTAACATTGGAAACATCCCAAACGGAAGCTATTCCGGAGAGGCCTTACTTATTGTTTCTTATGACTAAAGAGTACATTAAAAACTCCCTAAATTGATTAATAGAATCTAACTTGTTGTATTTGCTGATTGCTCCTAACTTTGTATCAGAAACTCAAAACAACACTTAGTCCACACACTATGAAATCTTTCAAAAATATATTCGCTGTTCTTGCTGTAGTTGCTATCGCTTCTACTGCTGCTTTCGCTCAAACAAGTGCATCTGACAACGTTGGTGCAGCTGCAAACGTTCTTGCTTCTCTTAACATCACTGTAGTTGATACGGTATCTTTCGGTGCTATTGCAACCGGTACTTCAGGTAACGTTACTGTAGGTGCTGACGGAGTTGATGCTGGTGCCGGAACCGGTTCTCAGCGCGGTCGAATTACCATTACAGGTACTGGCAACTCTGCAATCGATATTACTTATGATGTATCTGCAACTCTTACCGACGGAACAACTCCGCTACCTACTATGGATGTTGAGATCTTTGACGGCACAACTGTTGATAGTGATGGTGCTCACGCAACTGCTCTTTCCGGTGGTACTCTGGATGTGTATGTTGGTGGAACTATCAACTTCGCAGGTACTGAAACTGCCGGTAACTACTCTACTTCAAACACTGGTGGAGACGATATCGCGATCACTGTTGATTACCAATAATCAAACAGTAAAACAGAATTTAAAAGTCTCACAATTTTGTGAGACTTTTTTTTTAGGGGTGATTTTTCAACTAATAAATAATTGAACACTGAAATTGATTTTTTATTAGATTGACCTAGTTTTTAAAACAAAAAAAAATTCGATGAAACGAATATCAATTACAGTCTTTGCTTGTTTTTTGTTTGGTTCTGTAGCCTTTGCTCAGGTTACTATTGCCCCTACAAATCTATTTCTTGATGCCAATTCACGGTTTGGGTCCTACATGGTGGTTAATGGCGGAAACCAAACTCAGGAAGTGTCGATAGATTTTTTCTTTGCCTATAGCAGTACTGATAACGATGGCAACCGCTCTGCTGTAGTTGATGATAGCCTGGTTCAGCAACAATATTCTATTGCGGATTATATCAGAGCTTTCCCTCAGAACTTCACGTTATCACCGGGTCAACGCCAGATGGTTCGTTTAAGAGTAACCCCTCCTAATGATCTGAATGATGGCACCTACTGGGCAAGAATCAAGACAAAATCGTCACCGGAAGCACCACCCTTAGAGCTCCAAACCTCTGAGGTAGTTAGTGCAACTGTTGGTATAACCGTAGAACAGGTAACCGGACTTTTTTATAAAAAAGGAGACGTTTCAACCGGAATTGAAATTGAAGGAATTCGTTCTTCTTTAAATGATGACGGAAGTCTCGCTGTTATGGTGGATTATAACAGAACGGGAAACTCTCCTTTTTTAGGTTCAGTTACACTTTCTTTGTTTAACCCGGCGGGAGAAGAAGTACGACGTAGTTTCATTTCTACCTCTATGTACTTCGATGGCGTTTATCGTCAGGATTTCGATCTTACCGACCTTGCTCCCGGCACTTACCGTGTATCTGCCCTGTTTGAATCTCAAAGGCCAGATTTATCTTCAAATGATCTGATCCAGATGGATCCGGTCACTGCTTCAGAAACGATCTCAATCCGGTGAATGTAAGATGCAATTTTGCCCGTTATTTAATTCTTTCTCTGCTACTTGGATTACTGTTTCCTGTTAACAGTGTTGCTCAGGTAGACGAGGATGATAGTTTCGAGGTATATCTTGCATTCAGACACCGTGGTGTAATTAACAGCATCGTCACTTCTTACTACCTTGACGATGTTTTCTACCTGCCTGTTAACGGTCTTTTTTCTACGCTCGATTTCGAAGCCAATGTAAATGGTCTGGTAGTCCAGGGAAATTTTGGGCTCGATCAGATTCCGTATCGAATCGATCTTGAAAATTATACAATTACATTTGATGGTACCTCTACAGAGATCAAACCGGAAGAGGTTCTGATCAAAGAGCTGGACTATTTCTTACATCCAGACATTTTTAAAAATATCTTTGGGCTAAATTTTACGGTTGATTTCAATAACCTTGCATTAGATCTGGAGACCAATATTCCTATTCCACGTATCGAAAGAACGGTAAGAACGGCAAAAAGAGAGAATATGCAACGTGGTTACCGAACTACCACCGAATTCTTTCCACTGGAATTTGACCGGAAATGGAGTGCATTTGATGGAGGCTTCATGGACTACTCCATTTCTGCGATCAATAGTCAAAGCTCTACTACCTTTAATATGAGTAATAACATTGGTCTTCAATTAGCCGGTGGGGATCTGCAGGGTTCAACAATTGCAGCAGTTAATTCGGAATTCTCGACCTTCGCCACTAATAACCTACGCTGGCGATATATTATCAGAGATACACCGCTAATAACAAAAGTAGCTGTTGGTGACAATACGCTGGACGGAGCATTGAATTCGCAATATGTTGGTGTGCGTTTAACTAATGAGCCCATTGAAAGCCGTCAGTTTTTTGATGAATACGAAGTTCAGGGTTATGTGACTCCACAATCAGAAGTAGAATTGTACTTAAACAATTCACTTATCGATTTTCAAAAAGCGGATGATCTGGGGAGATATCGTTTTATTGCACCGTTATATTATGGATCCTCACAATTAGACCTTAGAATTTACGGTCCTACGGGACAGATCATTCAGGAATCGAGACGTGTACAGGTTCCATTCAACTTTAATCCTAAAGGCGAAGTCACCTATCACTTAAACGCAGGAAGGCTAAAAAATTCACTTATAGGATCTGAAGATCGCAATTATACTGTACAGGGAAAAACCACTGTGGGGGTTACAAACTGGCTGACAGCCGGAGCCGGATTTGAGTATTTTGACGGGTTAGTCTCCAATCCCGGTCCCAGCATTACTTCCAAAGTATCAGGGCGTCTGCTTACAAATTACATTGTAACCATGGAAGCTATCTCAAATGGATTTTTCAGGTCCGGAATTAATGCCATATACGCAAACAGCTCCAGTTTTAGCGTTAATTACACAAACTTTATTGCACAATCCGGATTGTATAATCAAGGTGGAAATAGTAGTCAGCTCAGCTTAAGCGGATTTTATCCTTTCAGGATCGGCAATTTCCCGTTAAATGTGAGGGCTTCTACCTATACCCGCTTCAGAGATAACGAGAATTTTTCAAACTACAGACTGGATCTGAACACTCGTGTTAAGAAAATGAACTTAAGACTGGGCTACAGTGACAGACTGATTGATACCTTCAACCCTTTGGAGATGACTCGTGCGGCCTCCGTTAACAGTTCTGTAACCTATAGTTTAACCAGAGAACAAAAGATCCCTGATTTCCTTATCGGGACATTTTTCAGAGGTACTTACAGATACCGACCGTATTTGAAACAATCTGAATCCATGGAAATGATGATCTCGAAAAGTGTTATGAAAACCGGCCGAATTCAGGTTTCTTTGGGGCAGAATTTCATTACACAGAATACAAATTTCAGAATCGGCTTTATTTTTGAATTCAATAAAGCAAGAACTACCACCACCTTTACCACCAATTCAACAAGTTATACGGCCACACAAAATGTCCGCGGATCGGTGGGTTACGACAGTAACTATAAGAATTTCATTATCACGAGCAGAAATCAGGTCGGTAAATCAGGAACTGCGATTCGTATGTTTGTAGATAACAATAACAATCATACGTACGATAAAGAAGAAGATAACCTGATACCAGAAGGTAAGATGAGGATCGGAAGGTCCGGCTCTTTCCCCATCTATAAGAACGGAGTACTTTATTACACGCAGATGCAGTCATATTACCGGTACAATATGGAAATGATGAAGGCTTCGCTGAATAATCCGATGCTGGTTCCGGAACTGGAAAAATTCTCGCTTGTAACCGACCCGAACAGCTTTAAGAAGATCGATATCCCCTTTTATTTATCGGGCGTTATTGAAGGTAATGTAGAGCGGTTATACGAAGAGGGTCATACCCAGCCTCAGGGAGGATTGAATATCCATATCGTTGGTACTGAAAATGACTTCAGAAAAGACATCAGAACGTTTACGGATGGTACTTTTTACGATTATGAACTCCCTCCGGGTAAATATGAACTTACCGTCGATCAAAGTCAGCTGAATCTTCTTGGTTCCAGAACCATCCCCGAAAAACTGGATATTGAAGTGGAGGCAAAATCTGAAGGTGACTTTATAGAAGGCTTACACTTTCTGATCGTTCCAAAAGATTATGATGAAGAGCAGGAAGCGCTGAATGATACGCTTCAAACGATCATGGCAAGTTTAGAAACAGACAGAGAATTGGTCGCATACAGAGAGTCTTTACTTAATGATCTGGACCGTTCGTTACGTTTGATCATTATGGCACAGAATGCATTCTACAGAAAAAGAATTGAACAGGCGATGGATCTGGTTAACGAATCGCTGGACATTTTCAAGACGGCACAAGGATACGCTCTAAAGGGTAGCCTCCACTATTTGAAAGGCGAGAAAGAGCTCGCCAGAGAGAATTGGAATATGGCTGTAAGATTTAATCCGGATATTTATATTCCTGAAATGGAAGCTCTGGATCAGATCATAAATATAGGCGGATCATTAGAATAAATTTATGGTATTGAAGTTCGTAAACGGCTAACATTACAATATGTCGACCTATAATTGCAAAATCATCTATTTTAAGCACTTACGATTTGGCTTAAGCAGTAATTTACTTTGGGTTTTCGCTCTTACTCTCATCATTCTTTTTGCTGGAGGTAATAGTTATGCCCAAACCGGGGAAAATGTAACCACTTCCGATTCTTTTGAACTCAGAGTTGCAACCCTTGAACAACGTTACGATGCACAGGTCTTACAGATACTTTCCAATTATTTCGACCCCCGCTCATTTTTTGTAGATGTTGATATCAGTGCCGAGATGGTCGACGAAACCTTCACCGTTACTCAAAATCAGGTCATAAGGCAGCGACCTAATAATATTACCATGCCGGGACTCCCTTTTTTACCCGAAGAGAATCTTCTTCCGGATGAAAATGTGGAGAATAATCCGGAAAAGATCCTGAATCAGAATACCATTCGTACTCTTAAACTGAATAGCCTGGTAATTAATATTTATGCTGATTCATCTCTTACCACCCGTGAACTGGAATTTATGAGATTGATCACAGGTATCGCTGCTAAAACAGATGATAATCGTGGAGATGTGATCAACATTCGGCGCTTAAATATGCCTGATTTTCAGGATGATATGGCTCAGGAACTCCCGCAACTTCCTCAACAGAATAATCAGCCCGAAGTAGAAAAAACTTTTGCTGAAAGCATTAATGATTACATCCCTCTGGCGGTTCTTTTTGTATTGTTTCTGATCGCTCTGGTTATATCTCGCATCTTTACCCGAAAATCTTCCACCGATCAATCTACAATCCGGTCCCAGCGCAGCAATCTAAGAAGTGATCTTACTGTTGAAGGAAAAGTTAAAAACGATCAGACCTCAAATTCAGTGATCCTGAAAACTATAGAGCCGGATAAAGCGAATGAAGTAGATCTTCTGATTCAGAATTTCTTCAATAAGCCACAGGATATTTCTCTGTTGTTTGAATACTGGATGG
Source organism: Balneolaceae bacterium UBA7797 (assembly GCA_002480645.1). GTDB lineage: Bacteria > Bacteroidota > Rhodothermia > Balneolales > Balneolaceae > UBA7797. Next base: position 286,455 of record DLCN01000003.1, on the reverse strand, counting down.
ATGAACATGCGGACCAGGGAGCCCGGCGTGCCGCTCAGGTCATTGCGTCAGTAGATCGACACCTTATTCGTTCTCTGAAAAAAGATATACGACCGGATTATTATCAGGCGATCAGTGATGCTCTGGATAACTTACCCCCTCTCAGTACGGAAGAACGAAAACAAATAGCTACAGAATTCAACGAATTACTGGGTGGTAACAAAGGTGAATCAGAAAACAGGCAGAAACACTCCCAGCTTAATTTATTCCGTTTTCTGGATCACGTATCTGAGAAAGTTATTCTCAGATTGCTCAAAACAGAGAATACCCAAACTGCAGCTCTGATCATTGATTATCTGGATGAATATCGGGCTGCTTCCATACTGGATCAATTAGACAGAGACAGAGTAGCTGACATCATGTTAAAAATGGCTACGCTACATAATCTTACCTATAAACAGCATCGGGTTATATCAAATTCGCTATTCGATAAAACCATGGAATTGATCGAGCTGGAAAAAGAAGAACGAAAAGGAACCGAAAACATCCTTCCGGTTCTTGAAAAACTTCCTGTTACCCAACAGCGGCAATATATTGAGCAACTCCAGGCTACGGGCTCTGTGGTTGCGGAAGCATTAAAAGAACAATTCATCACAATAGAACAGATTCCGGATCTTGATATTGAGATCATTAAGCATGCTGCCAATGAACTGAATACAGGCACTATACTGGAAGCTGTTGCAGGTTTGGAACCTAAAATCCTTGACCGGATATTATCTGTACGACCTTCCAGAGAGCAACGCCTGATCCGGTTGGAATTACAGGAGAATCCGATCAAAGATATTAAAGCAACCAATCCGGCCAAATCAATGTTAATGAAGTCTATCCGTTATTACGCGGAGCTTCATAAAAAAGGCGAACTGGTAAAAGAGGAAAACTGATATCAAAAACAGGAGTCAAATATCACTATTCTATTTGGGTGTGATCATGATGATTCCTGCCTACGCCCTGCTTTTTTCGTGTAAAAGTAGTGAAAAAGCGATGGATGATGTCTCTGCTGAGAGTTTTACTGATCCTGAGGATACACAGGATAACGAAGACAGTGATCGGTCTTCGGTAGCTGATTCATTAAGAAACGAGATCAAAAAACAATATAAGATCGATCTGTACAATGAATATCAGGCCAGGGCTAACGGACTTACAACATTCTATATCCTGGCTCAACAGAGATATTATAACGGAGATTATGAACAGGCCCTTTACTATATAAACAAGGCGTACGGTTTTAAAGAAAATGCAGATATTCTTGCTCTTAGAGGTAGTATCTTTCTGGGATTAGGTTCGGTTGATAATTTTGTACGGGATTGGAGAAAAGCCTTAGAGCTGGACGAAAATCTACCGCTCTCCTACTCAAACTATGTGCTCAGAGAGCTACAGAATCAAGGTTTGCTTGATGACAAATTCAGGAAAAATTTTTAAGAATTACCACTTATGCGTACTTCTATCTTAAACATACTCAGCTTTTTGATCTCCATGATGGTTTTACTGTGGGGATCATTATTAGTAATGGGTTTTACCCAATATGAGCTGATACCAACCACACTGGAATATCTGAATCTACCAAGTTTGGCTATTGTGATCGGTGGTGTCTCTGCCAGTATCTTTATCAGTTACCCATTTAGAAATGTACTGAGAGCCTATCGGGAAAGCCTGCGTTTATTCTCTCACAGCACCATCTCTGATGACCTTTTAGAGGATGATATTCAACGTATCTTAGAATGGCAGAAAATGATCAAAGAAGACCGGGTACAAGCGGTTGCTCAATTAAGTGAAGATTATATGGAAACCTTCGAAGGCTATTTGTTTTCTGTGATGGATACCAACTATAGTTCAGAGGAACTCCGGGAATTGGGAGAGATAAATATTGAGGAGAATTTCTCTAAACAATTGCAGATCAATCAGATCATAATGAGCATGGGTAAATCTGCCCCTGTATTTGGAATGCTGGGTACACTTTTTGGCCTTATTGTGATGCTTTCAGGGTTCAACGAAGTAGAGTCTCTGCTTACAGGACTGGCAGCTGCGCTTATGACCACTTTATATGGGATCATCATTGGTAACTTCATATTCATTCCTATGGCCCGAAAAATGAATAATATTGCTTCACTTCAATATTTTCGTGAAAAAATGATACTGGAAGGCGTTTTACTTATCGAAAATCAAAAAACCTCATTACAGATCTACGATAAACTGCAGGCCCATATGCGCCGGAATAAGACACAACTATAAAGTATAAAGTCGTACACTTTGAGTCCGGGACCATCCAATAGAAATAGAAATTCACTCTTCCCCAACAGTCATTTTGAGGGAGAAGATGAGGATAGCTGGCAGATCAGTTATCTCGATATCATTACGGTGATCCTTGGTTTTTTGATCGTATTACTTTCCGTCTCTCAGATCACAAAACAAGATCCCCTTTCCGTCTCAAATTTATACGACTCCTCGGTGATAGAAACCGAGTATATAACCACCCCGATCGAAGAAGTTCAGCGTCAACTGGAGATCTACCTTGTAGACGAGATCGAGGCAGGTAAGATCGAGATCAACCGTGATCTTAATGATATTAAGATCAGATTCAGCAGTGACTCTTTCTTTAATTCGGGAAGTGCAAACCTTCTTTCATCAGCTAAAGATATTTTGAATAAGATCGTTGTCGCCATCCGGAAAAATGAGTACGACGATTATAATATTGATGTTGAAGGCCATACGGATGATGTGCCGATCTCATCTCGTATTTATCCATCTAACTGGGAATTATCTACAGCACGGGCAGCAGATGTGGTCAAGTATTTCATTTCAGAAGGCATTGATAAATCTCGCCTGAAGGCTTCAGGTTACGCGGATTCACGACCAAGATATATCACCGATGAGAATGGCGAACGGGTTGAGGCTCCGAGGGAGATGAACAGAAGAGTAGTGCTTCGTTTGTATTATTCTATGGAAGAAAAACCTGAGCCGGAAGAGGAATTACTTGCTGAGGCAGATTCGTTAGAGTCTGATTCTCTACAAAATGCAAACATAGATTCACTGACCAATCAATTCCTGACTGTTAGCGATTCTCTAACGTTTATATCTGATGCGATTCCGGCAATCAAACCATTACCGGAGCCCGTTCAGCCCCCATCAGCTAGCAATAATAATGCTACAACGGTTGATACAGAAGAAGAGGTCATACAGACTCCTGATGAGGACGAAGAAATTGCTGAAGCTGACGAACCATTAGCTGCAGATCAACCGGAAAAGGTAACTGAACAGCCTGAAACCCCTGATCCGGAACCGGTATCATCAAATGCTGTTTTCTCACTTGGTTCCAGGGATAATTGTAGTTATGCAATTCAGGTTGGCAGCTTCAGATCTTTAAACAGTGCTTTTGATGTCTCAAACTCAGTAACGGAAAGAACCGGGGTAGCACTTAATATTGGTTTTAATAACGACCTGTATACCATTCGTTCTTCCGGTGATCAAAACTTTACCAAAGCAATTGAAGATTACAGAACTGTTAAGAGTGAGATGCCTGAGTTAAACCTGAATCTTGTTCACCGATGTGATGCAGGAAGTAACAGAATAGAGACCCTAACTTACCTAATCCAATTTGGTTCATTCTCTTCAGAGCAAAATGCCATTGATTATTCATTTACCATTCTTGGAGATTATGGGATCGAATCCTATATCGTAAAATCTGAAAACCGTTTTCTTGTGGTGAATGGACCATACACCCGCCAGGATCATGCATTATCTGTTCTTAACAATATCAGGGAAAAGGGATTAACCAGAAATCTCGAACTCAAGCCAAATACGGAAGATTTCAGAAATTACCGGGCCAGATATCAGATACAAATTAATGTATTTGAGAACCGACAGCTCGCAGAAGCTGCCGTACAATCATTAAAAGAAGCCCTAAATATCGATACCCGAGTATTCGGGATGGAAAATGGGCTTTATTATGTACAGGTATCTGAGATCTTTAACTCCTTCAGAGATGCAAACGCTTTAGCCCGTCGTTTAGCTGATCGTGGTTCTGAGCCGGTCATCTACCTTTTAGAATATCCATAAGATCATTATCGAACAGTGACTACCACTAGCTGTTCACTACTAGTTCGAATCTCATCCTGCAACTGAACGCAAACAAAAAAGGCCCATCCAAGATGAGCCTTTAAAAATTTTGACGGTTATTCTAAAACAACTACAGTAGCATAGAAAGTGGATTTTCCATGAGCTCTTTGAAGGTATTGAGAAATTGTGCCGCTTTCGCTCCATCCACAATACGGTGGTCGCTTGATAAAGTGACTTTCATTCTCTTTCCTGGAACTACTTCCCCATTTTCAACCACAGGTACGTCACGGATCGCTCCTACTGCCATGATACAGGCATTTGGTGGATTTATGATGGCTGTAAATTCTTCGATCCCAAACATTCCCAGATTACTGATCGTAAAGGTACTGCCTTCCATTTGTTCAGGCTGAAGTTTACGATCACGGGCTAATCCGGCTAATTCACGGGTTTCGGAACTGATCTGAGCCAGGCCTTTTTTGTCGGCATGATCGATCACAGGAGTCATAAGCCCTTCATCGATAGCAACTGCAACCGCAATATGAACGTCACCATGTTCCATGATCACATCATCGTGCCATGAGCTGTTAATTGCCTGATGGCGGGTCAAAGCGATCGCAGAGGCTTTTACAACAATGTCATTAAAGCTGATCTTCACATCATTCGCAGCATTTAGTGCACTTCTTGCTGCCATTGCTGCTTTCATGTCTATATCGATCGTTTCATAGAAATGTGGATTGGTGAATTTACTCTCCGAGAGACGACGGGCGATCACTTTTCTCATCTGAGAAACTTTTACTTCTTTACTCTCCAGATTATCGAATACAGGAGCCGGTTTAGAAGCAGATGTAGCCTCAGGTTTGGTTAACCCTCCTTTAGAAGGACTGAAATCTTCCACATCTTTTTTAATGATCCGACCTTCAGGTCCGGAGCCATTTACATCAGAAAGATTAATTCCTTTATCTTCTGCGATCTTGCGAGCCAGTGGCGATGCTTTAATTCTACCATCTTCATCTGAAGTAGAAGCAGGAGCTGTAGTCTCTTTCTTCTCTTCTGCTTCAGGCTCAGATTTGCTCTCTGCCTCTTTTTCAGATGAAGAACTATCTCCTGGATCATCACCTGAGGTCAGATCACTGATATCTTCTCCCTCTTCACCAATAACGGCTATTAAACCGCCTAAAGGAACAGAGTCACCTTCGCCGGGAACAATCTTCAAAATTGTACCGGCATCAAACACTTCCACATCCATGGTAGCTTTGTCGGTTTCAACCTCGGCGATAATATCTCCGGCTTCTACTTTATCCCCTTCTTTAACATTCCATTTTGCGATCACCCCTTCTTCCATGGTATCGCTCAACTTGGGCATTTCTATTTTAATAGCCATAATGGTAGAATTATATAAATGGTTAAATTTCTATCGGTAAGTTACCTGATTTACTGCTTCAATTACATTCTTTGGACTAGGTAACCAAAGATCAAATAACTTCTTTGAGAACGGAGCGTTCACATCCGGTAACGTAACCCGCTGAACCGGTGCATCTAAATAATCAAATGCTTCTCTCTGGATCAGGAATCCAATTTCTGCAGCAAATCCGGCAAATGGATGAGCTTCGTCAACTACTACACATCGATTCGTTTTTTTGATGGATTCCACGATCAACGGCAGATCCAGTGGTTTTACCGTGCGTGGATCAATGATCTCGGCTTCAATTCCATCTTTAGCTAACTGAGCCGCGGCCTGTTTTGCGACGTGATACATCTTACCATGTGCGATGATCGTTACATCAGAACCTTCCCGTTTGATCTTTCCTTTACCAATTGGGATGATATAATCTTCTTCTTCAGAAACTTCACCTTTCAGACCATACATTTGCTCTGATTCCATGAACAATACCGGATTGTCATCACGGATCGCTGATTTCATTAACCCTTTCGCATCATCCGGTTCAGAAGTGTAGATCACTTTGAGACCGGGGAACATTGCATACATTGAGTCATAAGCTACCGAGTGTGTAGCACCCAGCTGACCCGCGGACGCATTGGGCCCTCTGAATACGATCGGAGCATCAGCCTGACCACCCGTCATGTACTTTACTTTAGTGGCGTGGTTAATGATCTGATCAGCAGCTAATACAGCGAAGTTGAAGGTCATGAATTCAACGATAGGTCGTAATCCATGCATGGCAGCACCAACCCCTATTCCTGCAAACCCAAGCTCAGAGATCGGCGTATCAATCACTCTTTTATAGCCATATTTGTCCAGCAACCCTTCGGTTACTTTATAGGCTCCGTTATATTCGGCAACTTCTTCACCCATGATGAAAACATTTTCATCACGGCCCATTTCTTCATCAATTGCCTGTTTTATTGCTTCTCTAAATTGTAGTTCAGCCATTTTCTTTTAAAATCTTTGGATTAAACGTGGAAGTATGGTTCGTCGTCAGCAAACATATCGTCGTAGAGTTCATCATCATCCGGGAATGGGGAATTATCTGCAAATTCTACGGCTTCTAATACTTCCTCCTCTACTTTGTCCTCAACTTCGGTGATCTCCTCTTCCGTCATAATATCATTTGATAAGATATAATCGCGGAGTTTAAGAATAGGATCGATCTTCTGGTATTCTTCTAATTCTTCCTTGGTTCGGTACTTTTGTGGATCAGACATTGAGTGCCCACGGTAGCGATAGGTTCTGATCTCTATAAAGTAAGGTTCCGAGTTTTCGCGCACATCGTCGGCGATCTCTTTCATCTTTTCATACACAGAGAATACATCCATACCGTTGATCACTGCACTCTTCATTCCATAGCCTTTTGCACGATCTACGATCTCTGCCACGGTATGACGCTTAGCCGCAGTACCCATTGAATATCCGTTGTTCTCTACAACGAAGAGTACCGGTAATTTCCAGAGTTGGGCGATATTCATTGACTCGTGTAATGCACCCTGATCTACCGCTCCGTCACCAAAGAAAGTAGCAGAGATATTACCTGTTCCTTTGTATTTATTTGCGAAAGCAAATCCGGCACCTATCGGAATATGGCCACCTACAATACCGTAACCACCCCAAAAATGTTCTTTCGCATTGGCAAAGTGCATAGAACCGCCTTTACCTTTTGAACACCCGGTAGCTTTTCCAAAAAGCTCAGCCATTCCTTCTTTAGCCGTCAGACCACGACATAATCCCCAGCCATGATCACGGTAACCGGTAATGATATCGTCTTTGTCATCAAACGCGAACACAGTACCGGTTGAGATCGCTTCCTGCCCAATGTAAAGGTGCAGAAAACCACCGAATTTTCCTTTTTGATACTGTTGCATAGAGCGTTCTTCGAAACGACGTTGCAAGTACATTTGCTCGTACATTGCTTTAAGATCATCTTCGGTAAGCCCAAGACTTTTATGTTTTTTTCGTGTAGGAGCCGGGAGATCCACTCCCTTCTGAACTGCTCCGTCTTTTTCATCTCCAATGCCTTTCGGGGCAAATACTATATCGTCTTTCTTGTTTTCAGCCATAAGTAATTTGTTGATATCTGATCCTCTGTGAAAAAAGGGCTCAAATATACCGATTTTTTAAGAAGATTTTGTGAATCGTTTACACTGATTAACTAATGAATTCTGAGGCGATTTCATTCACCTTTTCCAGTGCTTCCTCTAATTTTTCAGGATTCTTTCCTCCTGCTGTTGCCAGATTTGGTTGGCCACCACCTCCGCCACCTACAAGTCGGCCAAGTTTCCCAACCAATGCGCCGGCTTTCAGTGCTTTTTCTTTGATAAGATCTTCGGTCAAGGCTACCATCAGAAATACTTTTCCGGCTTCCATATCTTTGGCGCCCAATACGATCATAGTGCCGGTCTTTGTCTTTTCAATGGCATCGTAACCGAGTTGTTTTAACGCATTCATATCAGCTCCGGGAACTATTCCTTTCACAATATCAAAGCCCAGATCAGAGGATGATCTTGCAGCGATCAATTGATCTAAGACTGCACCGGTTTGCTGCATATTTAACTTTTCCAGTTCTTTTTCCAGAGCTTTCTTTTCGTCCATCAGCTTTTGCAAACTGGATACCGGATCATCGGTCTGACCGAATGTGGATTTAATATTACTTACCAGATATTTCTCTTTTCTGAGTAACTCATCCGCCGTTTTACCGGTAACGGCCTCAATCCTTCTTATACCGGCTGCAGCTGAACTTTCGCTGAGAAACCGGAAATAACCGATCTCTCCGGTTGCACCAACATGGGTACCACCACAAAGCTCTACCGAGTAATCCTCATCAAAGGTGATCACACGAACAAAGTCGCCATATTTCTCGCCAAAGAGCATCATAGCACCTTTTTTACGGGCCTCTTCAATGGGAACATCCCTCTCCTCGATCAGCGGAATATTCTCCTGGATCTTATCATTCACCTGCTTTTCAACAGCATCCAGCTGTTCCCGGGTCATTGCTTCGTAATGAGAAAAATCGAATCGTAAATGCTTTTCGTTAACTAACGAACCTTTCTGTGTCACATGATCACCAAGTACATTTCGAAGTGCCGCATGTGCAAGATGAGTTGCTGAGTGATGTTTTTGAATCTCTAAACGACGCTCCAGATCGATCTGAGCATTCCAGTTTCCTGAAAGGTCTTCAGGCAACGAATCGGTGTAATGAATAAAACCATCTGCTCCTTTTTGTACATCCTTAACATGTATGAATACATCACCGTTTGTTAGCAATCCGGTATCCGCGACCTGACCACCACTTTCAGCATAAAACGGCGTCTTATTTAATTTAAAGGCAACCCTGTCACCTTCTTTTCGATAAGCAGTGATCAAAACATTGGCCTCGAAATCATCATATCCTACAAACTCAAAATCATCAGCGTCGTTAACCAGCACCCACTCATTGGTCTTACTTTGATCGACACTGAATTTACCGGCTGCACGTGCACGATCTTTTTGTTCCTGCATGTGCCGGTCAAACCCGTCAACATCTACATCAACACCGATCTCACGAGCCATCAACTGGGTAAGATCGATCGGGAAGCCATATGTATCATGTAATTTAAACGCCTCAGCACCGGATATTTTTTTGTCCTTCACCATTTCATGGAAGATCTCAATTCCTTGTCCGAGCGTCTTCAGAAAGCTTTTTTCCTCAGCTTTGATCACATTGGTAATGTATTCCTGCTGAGCAACAACTTCCGGAAATACCTCCTTAAACTGCTCTGCTAATACGGCAACCAATTTGTAGAAGAAAGGTTCTTTAAAACCAAGTTTGTCCCATCCATAACGAATGGCCCGGCGAAGGATCCGACGGATTACATATCCTCGGCCATCATTGCCGGGAGAAGCTCCATCCGCTATTGAAAAAGTGACAGCACGAATGTGATCGGCGATCACACGCATTGCAATATCTTTCTCCTCATCATTTCCATAAGTGAGCCCGGCTAAACCGGAGATCTCATCCAAAAGAGGAGTGAAAACGTCTGAATCGTAGTTAGAACTCTTGCCCTGCAGAACGGCACATACCCGTTCAAAACCCATTCCGGTATCCACATGCCGGGCAGGCAGAGTAACCAGTTTTCCATCAGGCTGTCGGTTAAACTGAATGAATACCAGGTTCCAGATCTCCATCACTCTGGGATCATCCATATTAACCAATTCGGCTCCATCCTGTTTTTTACGTTCTGCATCCGGCCTCAGGTCAATATGTACTTCAGAACAAGGTCCGCATGGGCCGGTGTCTCCCATTTCCCAGAAATTATCTTTTTTACCGAATTTCAGGATGTGGTTCTCAGCAATAGAGGTTTCACTTTTCCACAATTCGATGGCTTCTTCATCAACGGATAATCCATCGTTCTCATCACCGCCAAAAACAGTAGCATATAACCGATCCGGCTCAAGCCCCCATCGATCAACCAATAATTCCCATGCCCAACTTATTGCTTCTTTTTTGAAATAATCACCAAAAGACCAGTTACCCAACATTTCGAACAACGTATGGTGATACGTATCGTGCCCGACTTCTTCCAGATCATTATGTTTGCCGCTCACCCGAATACATTTCTGAGTATCAGCCGCCCGATTCCACTTTTTCCCGTCGTGAGTGAGTGTTTTTTCCTCACCTAAAAAAATGGGTTTAAACTGGTTCATCCCCGCATTTGTGAATAATAAGGTAGGATCGTCTTTGGGTACTACCGGAGCACTTTCAACTATAGCGTGATTCTTGTCGGCAAAGAATTCCAGAAATTCATTTCTGATTTGAGAAGAAGTCTTGTATGACATTAATTTATTCGATGGAAAGTTGAGATTTTAAGGGCGGGAAGATAGAAAATTTCCACTTCATACTCATGGTTGTATTCTCAGGAATTACTATCCTTCCCATAATTTTCACTATCAGGTTTAATAAGCACCATGAAAACACTATTGAATTATTTCTTCAGAGGGATGCTGATCATTTTTCCGGTCGGTGCCACGATCTATATCGTTACTATTACCATTAACTGGATGAATTCCATCTTTAATGATCTCTTCTTTGGATGGTTTGACCTGAACATTCCCGGACTGGGAATTTTAACCGGATTTCTCTCGATCGCTTTGGTTGGATTTATATTTACTCTCGCATTCACGAAACCGGTAGTCTCATTTTTTGAGCGATTACTTACCCGATTACCATTAGTTAGCATTATCTATTCCTCATTAAAAGATCTCACTGAAGCCTTTGTAGGTGAGAAAAAGAAATTCAACGCTCCTGTAAAAATTCAATTTACCGAATCCGGTCTTGTACGGTTTGGTTTCATTACCCAGCACTCGCTCAGTAACATCGGGCTGGAAGATGAGGTGGCTGTGTATTGCCCGCACTCCTATAATTTCTCAGGAAATTTGTACATCGTTCCAAAAGATAGCATCACCCCTATCGATGCCGATCCGGCCGATTTTATGCGCTTTATAGTTTCAGGTGGTGTGACAAATATCAGCTAAAAAAAATGCCGGCAAAACCGGCATTCTTAATAATATCTAGTACACTTCTTCGAATGTTCTGTCTGATGGTTTTAGCAATTCTTTTGCTTCCTTCCATCCCCATTCGTTTGGATCCTCTGTCGATGGCTGACCTTTAAGGCGTAAATACCCCATAAACCCTTTTTTAGCAAGGTTATGATAAATTCCGGTCTCCATACCTTTCATACCACAGAGGTAGATCAGGGTATTATCACTGCCTAAGATCGGATCCAACAGATCTGCGCGATCCTCGATGGCTGTTTGAACGTAATATTTACTGCCATCAGGACGTCGGTCTTCACGGGAGATCATTTTCACAAAATGGAAATTCTCATGCTCTTCTTCCAATCGGTCGAACAGCTCCGGGTACAGTACGTCTGTTCTGTATGGGCATCCAAATACCAATACAACCTGACCTTTGAACCCTGATTCGAGCAGTTCCAGGATCATTCCCCTGAAAGGAGCAATTCCGGTTCCGGTAGCAAAAAATACGAAGTTAAAATCATCAACATTCTCAGGAAGCAGGAATCGCTTTCCACTCGGTCCCGTGACTTTGACTTTATCCCCTACTTTCAGGTTACAAATATAATTTGAGCAAACTCCGGTGTAGAAAGTGCCGTCCACTTCTTCGTTTGCGCGTTTTACAGTAGTAGAAACTAAATGCTGATTTCCGCCTTCTCCTTTAGTTGGGGAAGAAAGAGAATATAATCTCACTTTATGTGGTTTACCCCGATGATCTTCGCCCGGAGCAAGCACCCCGATCGATTGTCCGGTTCTGAAATGTCCATCTAATTCGGTTCCGGTTAGGTCTAAGGTAATATGGCGTACAATATTTGGACTGCTTTCCGCCGTGCATACATAATTCTCAACAACAACAGCTTCTGTCGGATTTTTCGGAGTGTGAATATTCAATTCAACTTCCGGTAATATTATCTCTGACATAATTTTTGATAATTTTTGTGCATAAAAAAACCCGGTAACTCAATGAGTTCCGGGCTTTTAAAATACCATTTTTATTCCTTAGAAATAAAATGTTAATCCACCTGTTATGGCATTTCCTGAGTATTCTTTTTCAGGTAGATTTTCATTGTCGCCATCCAGATATAAATATCGGTAATCGATATTTAATGCGGCAGCATTCGATATCGGCAGGTCTAATCCAAATCCAAGGTGGTACCCCACATTTACTTGTGTTTCTGTATCAGAATTAATGAAATTTCCATCATAATCGGTGATCGTATAGTAAGCTCCCAGTCCGGCTACACCGTAAGGTTGAAAATTGGGAGCAACGGGTACATAAGCCATTAAAGAAGCTGTTACAGGAATTTGCCTTACTGATAATTCACCGCCTGAGACCGTATAATCCTGTTCTCCCCGGTATTCAAAGGCGAGTTCGCCACCAAAGATCTTACCTCTGAATCTGCTCTGTACACCAAAGAACATGGTACCATCTTCAGCATCAGGGGCTTTATAGTAACCGAACCGGGGCCCGATTCCTGATTTATTTTCCAGTAAATTCTGCGCATATACACTGCTTCCAAACAATGCAATGATCGTTACAATGAATAATGATCGTAGTAATTTCATAGTCAAGATTTTTTATTGTGATTCAATCTTTCCTATGAAAAAAACCGGTAATGGTTCCGAATACTAACTTTTACTGATTACTGATTCGATACCTGATGAGTTCTTCGATGGTAGGTAACGCCCCTCTTTCTTCCTTGAGCTGTGCAGCGAGATCTTCCGTAACATTACTTTTTCTCAACCTGATGAGGGTCTCTTTCGTAAGCTGCTCTCTTGTATAACCAAGATCTAGCATTCTGCTTGTGAAATATGCTTTAACACCGGCATTCTCCAGATCCAACAGGTCCTGAATACTTAACTCATACCCCAGTTCATTCATGTATCTTGCAAAAGTGGTAGAAACACCAGCCTGATCCAGCATAGAAACCTCTTCAAGTGTGATATCCGTGTAGCCTATATCTCTGAACTCAGATGTTTTTGTCGCTGTCACTCCTTTATCTCTCCATGCCTGTAGTTCTTCGTGAGTCATTTCCGGGTACCCCATTTCTACCAGCCATTCCCCCATTCCATCCAATAACTCAGGACTTGCCTGATTCATCGAGTTAACCACATTCTCGAACCGATCTCCTAAACCAAAGGAGAAATTACTTATACGGGTTCCGGTATAGAAAAGCAGGGTTGCCAAAAAAGCAAACAACAGGATATAGTTTGCTGTTTTACCGGATGTTACTGAACCGGAAGAGGAGTTCTCATCCACTCCTCCTACTTCACGTTCAAGATCGTTTAGGTCGTTTTTTAGATTTCTGAATTTCGTACTCATTTTATCCTGATTTAAATCCGGTGCACGGATACGATGGGATCAGGAATAAGATGCACAAAAACTGATTTTATACCAATTCGAATGATTTGGTCAGGTCAGAAATCGTAAATGGTTTAGTGATCAGATCGATGAAATCGGTGGCTTTGGCACGATCATAGTTCACCCGATCAGAGTTTCCTGTTAAATAGATAACAGAAGTATTAATCTTTTCTTTAATGGCCAGAACAGCTTCAATGCCATCCATTTCTCCTTTAAGCCGGATATCCATTAGAATAAGATCAGGTTGTTCATTTAAAGCCAGGTTTATCGCATCTTCGCCCGATGCGGCTTTCCCGATAACTTCGTGGCCTAACTCACGAACCATATTTTCTATCACCAACGAGATGATCATGTCGTCTTCGACGATGAGAACTCTTTTTGTTTTGCCAAGTAATTCAGTCAATTTCGTAGGTATTTTAGATTTAATATTGCTTGTCCTTAGTGATTCAACCACATGAGTATCAACATTCTAAAATGTTACTAAAAATATAATACTCTGTGAATGAATTCATAATTATAAATTGTCCTGTAAGCCAATAGTTTCAAACCGGAGCAGGGTTCCTTCATAAGCATCCACATATGCATGCCACCCTTCTATCAACTCCTTGTCGTACATTATCGGCACTAACCATGATTTCCTTAACTCAAGTGTATCCCGATTCAGGTGAGGCAAAAAACGAAACTCAGGTTGCTCTGTCATTGAGGTTTCTGTTACCGTAAAGATGTAATCTTCACCGGTTATCTCGTTCATATCAAACTGCCAACCTTTAACACTTTCCTGTGCCTGCATATACCCGATATTAATTAAACCATAACTCTTCACTTCCTGATACCAATTACCCCAGATCCGATTAACTCCAAGGGCATCAACAAAGACAGTAATTTCGGTATTCTCGACCGGGATGTTACCAAATTTTTGACTTGAAAACCTGAATTTCCACTCTATGATCTTGTTATCAGTTTCAGGTCCCTCACAAATCGTACATCCGTATAAAGGGAATACTTCTTCAAGTTCAAGTAGTGAGGTATCAGTAACCATGGTGAATTCCTGATTCTCTAACAGGGTTTGCTTAGCAACATCCAACAGAGAATCTGAATCCAGTATTTCTATCCGGCTTATCTCCCTTTGAAGGCACGGATTTTCATCGTTTGGAAATAATACTCTACTGTATCCGGTAAAACCGAATTCGTTTAGGGTGGAACAAATTCTTCCACCGTTCAATTGGTGATAATGATCATTTAATTCAGTCAACTCGGCCATTGTGTAGGGATTAACTTTGACCGGGTATTCATCCATATCCGACACTTCCAGAAGGTCGCATGAGGCGAGCATTACTACAGTAAAAAGAATGATGATATATTTTCCCAATGGGATAGCCGGTTGTCCTACTTAAGCGGCCTGAAATATACGTCAATACTCCATTTATTTGTATTAATAAATCTTCAGATAATTAAATATTAATACGCTTAACGGAGGCGGGGTTTAATGCATTTTTGACTTATAATTCATCCAGTGACCTGTAATCAGTAAGGTACTACCGATCAGTGTAACTCCGGCTTCTCCATATTCGCCCAGAGTATCGTTAAAGAACCACGCCAGAAAGATCACAATAACCCCTGAAAATAAAAGCACGGTGACCTTAGGGTTCTCATGTTTACGTTGCAGAGATAGGATTACAGTTGGAGCAATGGCCAGAAAAAATATTAAATGTGTATAGCCATGAAAATGCTCAAAAGCCGGCCAGAGTGGGATCAATGAAATAACAATTGGTACAGCCAGACAGTGAATAGCACAAAGCCCGGATAATCCGATCCCGATTCTGTCCCAAAATCCCAATTTTGAATTTGATTTATTACTCATAGGATAAATTTCAAAAATAATAAGTGAGCCTGTTAAGATACGGTGTTATTTAATCAATTGGGGATTTTAACTCTTTTTCATAATTCCTCCATTCCGGGTAAAAGGAATCCATCAAACTGTAAAATCTCTTATTATGATAGCGTTCAAGCAAATGGGTTAATTCGTGAACAACTACACTTTCCAGGCAGCCGTCAGACATTTTTGCCAATTGCAGATTTATCCATACCCTTTTCTTCGAAATATTGCAGGTTCCCCATCGCGTTTTCATTTTCTTTATGCGCGATTCATTCACTTTCACATTCATGATAGGCTCCCATTTAATCACCAATTCCCCTATCCTTTTTTTCAAATACGATCTGTAATAATTATCGACCAGTTTCTCTCGTCGTTTTCGATCACTTTCTTCTTTTACCCGCAGAATCATTTCATCCCCTACCAACATCAAGCTTTCCCGACCTTTTATTGGTATGACCCTTAATTTATACGACTCCCCTTTGAAATAATGAACTTCGCCATCTGTGTAGGTAAATGGTTTAGATGATGGATGCCTTTGAGCTACTTCTACTTTTTTGTTTATCCAATCAGCTTTTGATGCCAGAAACTTTCTGATCTGATTATCCGACAATGACAAGGGCACCGAAGCTTTTACACTACCATCTGCTTTCTGAATCCTCAGATAAAGATTTTTGATCTTTTTTCTATGGATATGTATTTCGATACCATCGAAATTGATCACATATTCCTTTGTTCTGTGTTTCCGAAACATTATTCTGTGATAGTAGATCGCTTTCTTTAACCTTCAAAAATAATTCATCGCAAAGGTACTAAATCTTATATCACTAAACTCTGAATGTTCCTATTCGTGGATTTTAGAAACTGCTGAATGATATAGATTCAGTTGATCTGAATAGTCGGGTATTTAATTAATATGCCTCCTCAGTATTCATATCTGCCTTTAGTAATGCATCAAATTAGGACGGAGTAAATTTCCTCAAGGAATTAATCAATCAAATTTATAAATTCATCAATATTACCTAACCTCAACAAATTATTAAGCTATTGAGTGCGATAAAAGCAGCTAATACTATTATTGATAGCAGCAGCGGGGAAGAAACCAATACACAAGATTTTATTGAAGATCTGATCGGAAAAATGACCCTCTCTGAAAAGATCGGACAAATGACACAGTACGATGCCAGCTGGGATGTTACCGGTCCACCGGTTCAGAAAGATGATATCGACCGATACGAAAAGATCGCGGAGGGAAGAGTGGGTGCAATGCTGAATATTCTGGGAACGGAAGCCACCCGTGAAGCCCAGAAAATTGCTGTGGAAAATTCCCGACTCGGGATCCCTTTACTGTTCGGATATGATGTAGTTCACGGTTATAAGACCATGTTTCCCATCCCGATCGCCGATGCCTGCAGCTGGGATCTGACACATATTGAAAATGCCACCAGAATTGCCGCTACTGAAGCTACAGCTGCTGGTTTGAACTGGGCGTTTGCCCCTATGATGGATATCAGCAGAGATGCCCGGTGGGGACGGGTGATGGAAGGCGCCGGCGAAGATCCGTATCTGGTTTCAAAAGTATCCGCTGCACGGGTAAAAGGTTTCCAGGGTGAGGATCTGAGCAAACCTGATACAATGGCTGCTACCGCAAAACACTTTGCTGCTTATGGCTTTTTAAATGCTGCCTTGGAGTACAATACTACTGAGATCAGTGATAATACTTTTTTAAATCAGGTTCTCCCACCCTTCAAGGCAGCTATTGATGCCGGCGTTTCTACGGTGATGAATGCATTCAGCGATTTTAACGGAATTCCGGTTACCGCAAATTCCTATTTGCAACGAGATATTTTGAAAAAGGAATTGGGTTTTAAAGGTTTCATCATTACGGATTATTCAACCATTTCTGAAATGGTGGTCCATCAATATGCTAAGGACAACAAAGATGCAGCCTATAAAGCAATTATCGCCGGTACCGATATGGATATGGAAAGCCGGGTGTATGAAAATAATCTGGAAGCCCTGGTTAATGAAGGTGCTGTAGAGGAAAAAATGATAGATGATGCTGTTCGCAGGATCTTAACGTTAAAACTGAACCTTGGACTCTTTGACGATCCCTATCGTTACTGTGACGAAAGCCGCAGCTATTTACTGGATCATGTTGAAGATCATCATAGCAAGGCTCTGGAAGCAGCTAAGAGTTCTGCTGTTCTTCTGAAAAATGATAAAAACCTCCTTCCTATCAGGAAATCTGTCAAAACCATCGGAGTGATTGGCAAATTAGCTGATGATAAGGACGCTCCCCTTGGAAGCTGGCGGGCACGAACTGAAGCTCAATCAGGTGTTTCAATCCTTGAGGGTTTACAAAAACATGTACCATCGGAAACAGAGATTCTATTTGCTAAAGGGTATACATTATCTGTAGAGCCTCCTACATTTACCCAGGAAGTGGATCTTTCTCAGAGTGATGATGAATCAGGTTTTACTGAAGCCTTAGAAGTAGCTGAACGATCAGATCTCGTACTTTTTGTATTGGGTGAAGAATGTTTTCAGACCGGTGAAGGTCGTAGCCAGACATTTATTGGCTTAAAAGGTGCTCAGCTCAAACTGTTAAAAAAAGTCTATGCAATAAATAAGAATGTGGTTGCCATCATGATGAATGGACGACCGATAGCTGAACCCTGGTTATATGAAAATATTCCATCAATTCTGGAGAGCTGGTATCTGGGTTCTCAAAGCGGAAATGCGATCGCTGAATTATTGACCGGGAAATGTAATCCTTCCGGAAAACTGGCCCTCTCAATTCCACGTTCGATCGGTCAGATCCCTATCAGTTACAATCATACCAGAACAGGAAGACCAGACCCTATACCGGGCGACCCAAACTTTGTTTTCTGGTCCCATTATTCCGATTGTGATAAAACTCCTCAATACGCCTTCGGACATGGATTAAGTTACACCACTTTCGAGTATTCTAACCTGAAACTGAATACCGATACAATCTCCATGGACGAGTCTCTGACCGTTTCAATTGAGGTTGAAAATACCGGCAGTTACGACGGAGAGGAAGTCGTTCAGTTATATATCAATGATCTTTACTCGAGTACCATACGGCCGGTTAAAGAACTCAAAGGTTTTGAAAAGCTTCATTTTAAAGCTGGTGAAAAAAAGACCGTTACTTTTACAATTGGCTGGAAAGATCTCGCTTTTTATGGAGCTGACAGAATTTTTAAAGCCGAACCCGGAGAATTTGATGTAATGGTGGGTGGTAATTCCGAGGATCTGTTATCTGCACGGTTTGAGTTAACGGCATAAAAAAAGCCCATTCTAAATGAATGGGCTAAAACAACACTTAGCGTTTTATTTAACGTCGGTTTCCAAAAATTCTGAGTAAGAAAAGGAAAAGGTTAATAAAATCGAGATAGAGCGCTAATGCTCCCATAATAGCTCCTTTGCGACCTTCCTCGGTATCAATATCCATTTCCATGCTCATACGTTTTATCTTTTGGGTGTCGTATGCTGTGAGCCCGACAAAAATGAGTACTCCGGCATAGGTTACGATCCAGTATAACGTGCTGTTATGCCAGAACAGGTTCACCACAGAGGCAATGATCAACCCAATGAGCGCCATGAATAGCAAACTTCCCATGTTGGTAAGATCCTTTTTGGTGAAGTAGCCATATATACTCATGGCACCAAATGTCCCGGCAGTGATAAAGAAAGTTGAAGCGATCGAAGCTCCCGTATATAAAATGAATATGGCAGAAAGTGTTAATCCGTTTAAAGCTGAGTATAACAGGAATAAACCGATTGCCAGATTCGAAGACATTTTCTGTATAGCTGATGACAGCCATATCACTAATCCCAATTCAGCCACAATAAGTATGAGAATAGGAGCTCTGGAACCAAAGATGAATTCCATCATAGCCTGAGATTGGGAGGTTCGCATAGCCACGAAACCGGTCAATACCAATGCCAGACTCATCCATGCATACACTTTATTGATAAAACTAGCTTGTATGCTTTTAACCTGATCTGCAGTTAAATGTGTTTGTGCTTGCATAATAATTTAGTTGTTAATTTTTCCAGCTATCTAACAAATAAAATAGAGAAGTATTATGAAAAACTTTGTGATAGTTTGACTGAATCACGTTCCGAACCAGTAACTGAATTTAAGCAAAAATATGTTGATCGGTTTCTGATCGAATATATTTCCAACGCTGTTGAATGGCATGAATTCGGTTGTTTTAAAAAAGTACCCTTCTCGTTGCTGTTGCCATACCAGATAAACGGTTGATCCCGGTCTGAATTCCCATCTCAATACCATATTTCCCTGAATGGTCTTATAATCGAAATCCGGATTTTGAAATGCATATTCTATGGTTCCATCGGCATTTGCATCAACTAAATAACAGGATGGTGAATCTACACCATAACACTCGTCCTGCATCACAATTTCACCGGATTCTTCATCATACTCATCAAAATTATAGGTTCCGGGTTCGTTGAATTCCTTAAACCCGTAATAATTCCCCGTAACAACCAAAGGTCTGATGTACGTTTGTAAACTCATGGTACTGCTGAAGGTATAATCCAATCTGAATTCAGCCATAAAATAGTTCAGGTCTATCGACGAGAAGATATAGCGATCGGTATAACCGTAAGCTTCGGCATAGATATTAGCATAATCAACATATTGATCTGTGTTTCGCTCAAATACGATGGTTGGACTTAATTCCAGCTGAAGATAACCGGTGGGCCTGAAATTAAAAGAGAGTCCGTTGGTGTTGTAGATCTCTCCGGAAGCATCTCTTCGGTAATAGGTATTGGCACCCACATAAAAATTCTTCGTTGAATTTGTAGTGAGCTGAAGACTGAAATTCCAATCTTTCGGGCGTTGCATGATCGGCCCGCCACGAGTTATTCGGTCATTGTAGAAAGTACCGGTTAAACCTCCCGTACCTACAATAGTCCATAAATTATTTAATTGAAAATATGCACCTGAGGCATAATAATTGAAGATAAGATCACCATCAAAATTCCAGGCATGTCCTCCGTATAGCCAAAGCAGATAGAACCGGAAATACTTGGGATCCACATTCATGTATTCCAAATAGTAGTGAGGTGCCCGATAGTCTGCCCTTTCCTGAAAACCCATATCATTGATCTCATATCCCGGACTCATTTCAGAATAAGTAAGCGAATATCTTAACCCCTGCCCTCCGTATTTACCGATACTGAATTCCCCGAAATACCCATTTAAACTTGTTTTAGAACTGTCCAGAGACAATCCCTCGGAGTCAGTTCGGTCGTAATAATGGGCCGATGTATTCTGAGTTCGGGTAATTGCTTCCTGAGTACCATTTACTGAACTGAATGATAAAGATCCACTGGCACCCCAATTACGATTATTCCAAAAGTACTGTCCGTCCACTCCCGCCTGATAAGCAGATTTATGCAGATAATTTTCTAAGTATCCTGAATTCAGATCCCGGTTTACAGAACTCAGAAAACCACCGATCTGCGCATTTCCGTTATTCAGATCCTTCGTAACTCTGGAAACCAGATAGTTAGTTGCTGGTTCAATAAGGTATTTACCTGTCTCGTCGTTGGATGAGCTAAAATACGTACCTTTTTCCTCGGCAGTGATCGCAGTCAGTAATCCTACAGACAATCCTTTTTCGGTCTTACCGCTTACTTTTGCTGCACCAATAATGGTTGTTTCATTAGGGCGGTCTTCATAATCAGCTTCTCCTGAAATTCCAGCCTGATAAATGTCGCCGGAGGGCGATCGCCCTATTCTACGGCTATAAAAATTGGTATGAGTCCTGAACGTATTTTGCGAAGTGGTAGATCCGAAATTGAAGATATCATTCCCTTCCAGGAAGAATGGTCTGCGTTCATCAAAATAGATCTCAAAGTTGGTCAGGTTGATCGTAGCCGGATCTGCTTCTACCTGACCAAAATCAGGATTGATCGTTCCGGTAAGAGTTACATCACTGGTAATTCCGTATTTAAAATCGCCACCAACCTTTACATTGAAATCATTTTGATTGGAAAAAGGATTCGCATCTTCCAGAGTCTCATCCCGGGTTAATCCGATGGATGCATAGGGTCTGACTTCCAGCCGGAGCGGTTTACTGAGATCTTTAATACCGGTTAGATTTCCGAACCAGGAGACCATCCCGAAATCCTCACGTGGTGTTGGAGCCCAGATATTGATCTCATCAGTTCGTGCAATTCTGCGTTGAAAATTAATGCCCCAGTTCTGAGTAGTATTTGATGAAGTAAAGCGAAGCTGAGACAATGGAATTCTGAATTCAGCAACCCATCCCCGATCATCGATCGAAGTTTTTGCTTCCCAGACTGCATCCCAAAGCAGATCCTCTTCCACATCATTAAAATAGAACACATCTTTTTGAACACCTCTTGGGTTAACAGCAAAAGTAAACGCAGTACGATTATCGTTATAGCTGTCGATATTTACATAGATCCAATCACTTAATTCGGTACCATCTCTTCTGAACAAAGTCGCTGTAATTGAATCGGGAGCCGTATCGTAAGCAATTGCTCCCACATAAATATATTTATTGGAATAGAGTACTCTAACTTCTGTTTTTTGGGATGGGGTACCTCCATCTTTGGGACGGTACTGTGTGAAATTACC
This sequence comes from Balneolaceae bacterium UBA7797, assembly GCA_002480645.1. Classification (GTDB taxonomy): domain Bacteria; phylum Bacteroidota; class Rhodothermia; order Balneolales; family Balneolaceae; genus UBA7797. The sequence goes on along the minus strand of DLCN01000003.1, from coordinate 264,461 downwards.
AGCTACAGGTGCATCTAACCAGATCTTTTCAGTTAATGCTCCATCAATATTGATATCCTGATCGTTCTCTACCTTTATTGCTTCAATCGAAGGTCTGTTTTCAACTTCTTGTGCCCTGGCCAATTGTACGCTTACCAGCGGTAACAGAAACAGTCCTATGAAAAGACGTTTCGCTGATCTCATTATGTGCCTGTTAAATTATAAATTAGAATTTAAGCCAACGTGTACCGTAATTACACTTCCGTGCCCGATTTTTGATGTAAGGAGGCTCTGTTCTATTGTTTGTTACAACAAAAAGGGGATGTTTTCATCCCCTTAGAAAATCCTAATTTAACAGTTCATCATGTGCCAAACCAATAACTGAATTTTACCAGAAATACGTTGATGGGCTTTGAGGTGAAAAGACCGGATATATCCCGGTTAAATTCAAAGTTTCCGGCTGCTATAGAACCATCTCTCTGCTGCTGCCAAACGAGAAAGAAAGTAGATCCCGGTTTATATTCCCACCTGAATACGGCATTTCCCTGTATGGAACGATAAGTGAAATCACTTCTCCAGAAATCGAAATCCTGTGTACCGTCATTATCAATATCTACCAGGTAATGTCCGGTCTTATTGCCCGACCCATCTAATTCGGTGGTTAAGGTACCTTCATCTTTCCCGTAGCGATCGAAACCGAATCCCCCGGGATTATTGAATTCACCAAAATTATTAAACTTTCCGGTAGCAATGTAGGGCCTTAAGTAAGTCTGTAACGACATTCTGGGGGTAAATGTCCAGTTTAGTCGAATATTAGCTACCAGATTGGTAGTAATGGCATCTGCAAAAATATACCGATACCCAAAGGTCTGGGTGGCATCGGGGTCTGTAGCACTTCTTTTAATGGTTCTTACATATTGATCTTCATCCCTTTCAAAGCCTAATTCCGGCTCAAAGCTGAATTGTATAAATGTAGTAGGACGGACGGATATGTCGAACCAATAATAATCATCATATTCATTGGAAATATCTCTTCGGTGAAACTGTCCCATCCCGAATGAGAACATCTTTGAACGATCTGTTCCTACATTAAAATTAAAATTGATGTCATCGTTGTATTTCATCACCGGACCACCTCGTGTAAGACGATCTTCAAGTCGGTTAAAGGATCCATTGATGTTTGCATTGAAGTACCATTGATTCTTAAATCTGGTATACCCACCCAGATTGTAATTTCTGTACAACCTGTCTCCATCATGATTCCAGCCGTGCAAATGATAACTCCATAATTCATAATATTGCACGTGTTTAGGATCTGTCTCCTGATACTGAAGTGCAAATGCAATGGTTCGATAATCTGCTCTTCGTTCAAATCCAATTTCATTGGTTTCATAACCCGGACTAACCTCAGAGTAGGTCACTGAACCAGTCCAGTGATCACCGGAGGATTTCTTTAAACTCAATTCCGTTGCGAAACCTTCTAAACTCGTTTTATTGGTATCAACAGAAAGCCCTTCTGAGTCTACCCGCTGGTAAAACCGTTGAGGTTCTTTCTGTAAGGCTTCGATAGTTGAAACACTCCCGTTTACCTGACTTACCGAAAATGTTCCACTGGCTACCCATTCTCTGTCTTTCCAATTATGCTCCAGATCAACTCCACCCAAATAGGCTGAGTTTGCCAGATAATTATGGAAATAGGTATTGTTCGTATTTCTGTTTACGGCACTAAAGAATCCACCTGCTACGGTATTCCCTTGGTTAATGTCTTTTTTTACTCTGGATACAAAATAATTCGTGGCCGGTTCAACCGTATATTTTCCGGTGGCTGGTGCAAAAGCTCCACTTTGTTCCACCGTGTAATTAGCTGTTTCTTCCAGTGTGTAGGCATCTAACACTCCAATTGACCAACCTGATTTAGTCTTTCCACTTACTTTAGCCGCTGCCGCAATGGAAGTTTGATCCGGATAATCCTGATAGATGTTTCTCACGCTATCCTGAATAAATACTCCGTTATTCCGATAATCGTTGAATCGGTGGATGGAACCCTGTGGCGCACGCCCGATTCTTCTGGAATAAAAAGTTTCCGGATTGCCAAAGGTGTTATAAGTATTGGTTCCACCAAACCTAAAAATATCATTTCCTTCTAAAAAGAAAGGCCTGCGTTCCGGGAAATAGATCTCATAGGCACTAAGATTAATGGTAGAAGGATCCGCTTCCACCTGACCGAAATCAGGATTGATCGTAGCAGTTAGAGTAAGATCCGATGTGAGCCCGTATTTAATATCTCCCCCGATATTTGCTGACCAGGCATTATCTTTGTAATACGGATTATTTGCATCACCCGGTTCCCGGGTCAATCTTGCAGAAGTGTAGGGTATGATCTCGAGTCTACGAGGCTCTTTCAGATCTCTGATTCCGGCCAGAGTACCAAATTTAGATACAAATCCTGCTTCTGAACGCAACGTTGGAGACCAGAAATCCTCCTCATTATTTCGTGCAATACTTCTTACAAAATTTACCCCCCAGGTATGTATTTCGTTCTTTGAGCTAAATCTGAGCTGAGACAACGGGATCTTCATTTCTACCGACCAGCCATTATCCAGTATTCTTGCTTCAGCTTCCCAAACCGCATCCCAAAGCTGGTCATCATTTGTATCATCAAATAACAGAATATCGGTCTGAACCCCTCTCGGGTTTACCCCGAAAGCAAAAGCGGTCCGTTTATCGTTATAACTATCAAAGGCTACGTATACCCAATCAGAAGTTTGCCCCCCATCCCTTCTGAATAAAGGTCCGATCATGGAATCTATATTTGTTTCAAATGCCATTATTCCTACGTAAATGTGACTGTCGGTATACAGGATTCTGGCTTCAGTATTTTGAGTTGGTTTTCCGCCATCAACCGGAGTGCGCTGGGTAAAACCCGTAGCAATTGGTGCTTTCTGCCAGGATGTTTCATCCAAAAGACCATCCAGAGTAACCTCATCATCCGATGAGATCCTTATGGCATCCATAACGGGATTCTCAACAGATCCCTGACGATAATCGATGGAAGCTCCGGGATTGATTTCTGGCACCTTCAATAAGGAATTTTGCGCTAACAGGTCTTTGTAACCCCAGACGATCAGACACACCATTAGCAGGGTATTAAATTTCTTCATACTTGTGATTGGTAAGGCTGTACTACTCAGTCGGTTCAATTACCGGAACTGACTGAGTATCAGGTGATTATGAATTGTGATTGTTACACGGGACAGAGGTGAGAACGTTACCCGTGTTTACGATTTTTTACGAATTACAATATCTCCGTTATAGGTCTTGAAAAGGAATTCCGGACCGCCGCCATTTACATCTCCTTTTACCCATTTATTAATCGTTACCGTATACTTGCCACCTTCAGAATTTACCTGGGTTTCGCTGGCAGTTCTATCCAGCGCTATATCAAAATTGGTGAGCACTTCCCCAAAATCGGTTTTCATTTTTGCGGTGAATTTGGTTTTCGAAGGCAGATAGACATCAATATCGCCGTTAAGACTGGTAAGAGACATAGGGGTATTTGAGGTAACAGATGTCATATCGAGTTCTATATCCCCATTTGTACTGGCAGCGATCACACTTCCGCTGATATTTTCCATTTCGATATCACCGTTTGTGGATTTGATCTCGTGTTCACCATTCACTCCCTCTACATAAATATCACCATGGGTGACCTGAAGTTGCAGGGAAAAATTTCTCGGTACTCTTACTTCAAGATCCAGATCATGAGTATTGGGAGCCGTTTTGATACGTACCACATTGTCATCCTCAGAGACTTCCATTCCTACTCCGGAGTTTGAAATTTTCCTCAGTCCATCTTCCCGGATCAAATCATTCTCATCTTCATCTTCCCCATCAAATAAAATGATCACCTCATTGCCATCATAGGCACTGATCACAATATCCTCCGAGAAAACGGTACTTAACACCAGTTTACCAGGTGATCCGGGATCACTTAACGGAACTTTCAGATCATTCTGGGCTTGAGCAGTTCCTGCACCTAACCCAATAATTAACGTAATAAGTAACAGATATTTATTTGCTTTCATAGTTCTCTTATAATTTATGATTCTCTTTGTCGGATGTAAGCACTGCCATTCACCATTTTAAAATTTAGCTCAGGTCCCCCATCACCAAATTGGATCATCGTATTGTTATTGATCCGATACAGGCTTTGATCTCCGTGTTTGGTCTTGTTCAGTCGGGCAGGCAAAGGCTTATATTGATCAAAATCAGTGTAGAGCTCTCCATGAATGCTCTCAAATTCTACCACTGCATCCGGTTGAGCCGGCAAATAAAGATCGATGGACCCATTAACCGTTTTAAAATCGATATCATTAACCGGCACCTCATTCAGCCAAACTTCTACATCACCATTTACCGTGATGGCCCGGTTTATCCTATTTACATCTTTGATGATCACAGAACCGTTTACATTTCCAGCCGTTACCAATCCATATATTCCATTTACTTCCAGATCACCGGAATTTATGGTCGATGCTTTGACTTCCATGTTTCTCGGAACCGATATTTCCAGATCATAGCTAAATTGTATCCTGTTTTTATCATCGTGGTCATCCCAATGCATATGATATCTTAACTCTCCATCTTCAAACTCCGGATTTGTACCGGGAGCATCAACATAGGCATACCAATTATTCTGATAGGTACGGGTGACTAACCGGATCTTCTCCGCTTCATCTGAGGAGATCTCACCTCTTTTTTTCCACAATTCCCTGGTGCCGTTTATTACGATCTTGTCTCCATCAGAACCGGACACTCTTACCATTCCATTGATATTTTTAATGATGAATTTTTGGCCTGCCTCAATTTCATCTGCCGGTATTTCGATATTGATCGTTTCTGTGATCTCCTGCCCGTGTACGGCCACTGATGCAATAAGTATGATGCTTAAAAACAACGTAAATTTCTTCATAGGGTTCTCCATTACATCAACACGGCGATGCTGTTTTCTAGTTTTGTTTTGGTTAGCTCATTCAATTCGCGCTCTTTCATCAACTTTTCGAATTCCCCGGCAGACTGTCGCATACCCAGCTCAACCATTGCATCGGCCAGTGAAATAATGACCATATCATCATTCTGATGGGAGATCGACTTAACCAGTCCCTCTCTAACCGTTTCATTCCCGGACCATCGCATAAGAGCATCCACAGCCTGTACACGAACATTCACACTTTCATCATTATTAAGAGTAAATAATAACGCCCGAATTGCTTTTGAATCGGCTTCAGGAATAGTCGCACTTATAGTGACTGCACGTAGCCGGTCGGTCGTACTGGGCCCTTCCAGTAAACTCACCATCATCATCTCTCGCAACGACTGCATTTCTCCGGAAAGCTGCTCCAACTCTTCTGAATTGGAGTTGAGGGTAGCGCCGATCAAAAATCCGGCAATAATTAAAGCCGAAGCGTATCCAATACGTGCTACGGTTAACTTACTCAATTTCTCATTCAGCCAAGTAGCTATAGAATTCAGAGTATTGGGCAAGCCGGACTTTTTATCCTGTACATTTTCCAGCATATGATAAAAATTCTTACTCATCTCATCCGATGGCTGAGGAACCCGGATCATGTCGAGCTGGTCGTGCAATTGTCGCATCGCCTCGATCTCGATAAGATCTATCTCTCCACTTTCTATCAGCTGTTGCAGCATCTGATCTTCTTCGGGAGATAAATTCCCCTCAAAATATCCGGCTATTAATTCTTCATATCTATTATTCATGGTTGTATTCCTCACTAAGTGTGGTTACAAAAACTTTCAGATCTTTCATGGCTCTGAACATTCTAACTTTGATAGCACTTTCTGTGACGCCTTGTATCTCTGCAATCTCCTGATATTTAAGCCCTTCGTACCTGCTTAAGATCACTACTTCTCTTTTGTCTTCGTCTAACATATCCAATGCCTTTTCCAGTAGAACTTTCTTTTTGTTACGTTCATCCAGCTCCTCATATCCGGTCGGGACCTCACCTGCTATTCGTTCCTCGTCAGGAAGTTCATCTTCCTTTCGCCTCTTCACTTTTCTGAAATGGTCGATATGTGCATTTCGCGCTATGCTGAACATCCAGGTGGTGAAAGGACCCGAACCCGAATATGTAGCCCGGTATCTGAGTATTCGCTCAAATACAGACTGAACAAGGTCTTCACTTAATTGGGATTCTTTCGTCTTTCGATAAAAAAAGCTGAACAACGACCGGTTATACCGCTCATAAAGCAAAGCGAGTTTTTGCACATCGCCTTGCTTTACCTTCATCATTATTGCCTTGTCGGTTGTTGAGTCCAATCTCCTTCGATTTCCCGAATTAAGTGTTCAGCCATGTACACTGATGAGCAAAGAAAAGGTTACAGAATAGTTTTGGGTATTGACAAACACTCCCAGCATTTATGGTTCAATTCTACTTTACAACTTCTTTCTTTGGCTTCCTGTACCTGTTAGTGGGAAAGCTAATTAACCAGACTTTAAGGAATAAAAGATATGAAAGTTACCCCTCGTCTATTTTTCCTGTTTATGCTTTTGTTCCAGATATCTGTAATGGGAATTATCTGCTCCGGTTCTGATTATGAGTGGTGCCGGAAATGCTCCCAGTTCTTTTCTTGCCTGATTCATTTCCTCAAACAATGAAATTCCGAAATCGGGTTGTTCCGGATACAAATTATGCTGCTCACCCATATCCTCTTTCAGGTTAATGAGTAAGGAATCGTGAGCCGGGACCTTTTGCTTCCACGCGGCCCCCGGAAATCCCGAATAAGGCTTCTTCACTTTATAATCACCGCTTCGGTATGCCTGAAGTTCCATGTCATCAAAGTAGAAAAAAGTATCACCATCCCGTTCACCATCACTGAAAAGCACAGCACTCAGATCTTTCCCATCAATTTCACGGTCATCTGGTACCGGGACTCCCACCATTTGTGCGATCGTTGGAAACCAATCCATTTGTGTGGCAAGGTCTTCATATACTTTTCCAGCAACGATCTTTCCTTTCCACATAGCTACGGTCGGGACCCGCATCCCCCCTTCAAAAGTGAATTGTTTCCCCTCCCGAAGCGGCCCTGCACTACCGCCATGATCTTCCATAACCAGCCAGGGACCATTATCACTGGAAAAGATCAGCAAGGTATTTTCCAGAAGTTTTTCATCTTCCAGTTTTTGAATGATCTGTCCGACACTCCAATCCAATTCCTGCACAACATCACCATACAACCCTCTTTCTGAAGTCCCCTCAAATTGTTCGGATGCATAAATTGGAACATGAGGCATACTATGAGCCAGATACAAGAAGAAAGGATTATCTTTTTCCCGCTCGATAAAATCTATGGCTTCTCTTGTATAGGTCTTTGTGGTGTAATGCTGATCTACCTCAAAATCCACCACTTCATTTCCACGCATATACACCACACTCTCCATATCATTGCTGTAGGGAATCCCGAAATAGTAATCGAACCCCTGATTGAGTGGAAGATATTGTTTTCGATGTCCTAAATGCCACTTTCCAACTATCGCTGTCGCATATTCTTTCTTCTTTAGTAATTCAGCAATGGTAATCTCTTCCTCCGGCATTCCGGTAAAACTCTCGGGAAAGAAAACCTGACCAATCCCCATTCTCTGCGGGTATCTGCCGGTAAGTAACGCTGCCCGACTTGGACTGCAAATAGAAGAAGCAGAATAAAACTCTGTGAATTTAATTCCTTCATCAGCAATACGATCGATATTCGGGGTTTTAATATCTGTTGCCCCAAAAGCACCGACATCCCCATATCCCAGATCATCCACAAAAACATGGATGATATTCGGTAATTCAGATGTTGGTTCCGGGTTGGAACAGGAAGTTATGAAGCCTATTAAGACAAGAATGGAAAGTCGGTACATGGCAGTTGGTTAGATTGCTATACCTCAACGTACTACCCGTACCGATCCGAATCAACAGTAAACTACCCCATGTGGCGATGGGCTTATAAGTTTGTTCGTTGATGAAGCATATTCAGAAGCTTATCGATGTCTTCACGGGCATACTCTGCAATGTTAAAGCGTAGAGTACCTGAAAGAATTCTCTTAATGATCAACTCGTTTTCTTTGACCTCAAAATTGCGGATATCGTTGTAATTCACATTTTTTGGGAAAGTGCCAATGCTGAGATGCAATCCCATTTGAGTAAACTGCACATAATCTCTTCGGAAAAGCATTCGAAGTAGAACCGTCAGCATAAAGAAATGTGAGAAAAAAGGAGCAATTCTGAATATCCATATTTCCGAATCAATATAAAGTTGAATCAGTCCGAGAATGGCGAAGAGGATAGCCGGAATTAAAAAGAACAAATCAAATCCTGTGGCAAATTCTTGAAACGTTAATCTTTTCATGGCAACTAGATTTAGTTCAAAGGCTTGAATTAGCTCAAAGGAAAACTAATAAATACATATATTTACTGAAAACTTATTTTATATCAGGAAGCCTCGTTGATATCTTCAGGCTCCAGAATATTTTTAGGGAACCCGTCTAACGTTACATTGATCATCGCTTTTCCTATCCTGACCGTATCGGTCACACTCTTCATCTTACCTATCCAACCATAAAGTGGTCTCATCAAATCATACAAGATCTGATACCACATTTTGCTCCGAATTCCTTTCAGCGGCAGTATAAGTCCGGGTCGGAACATAAAGGCTGATTTAAAACCAAGATGCAGCAAGTCGTTCTCCGTTCTTCCCTTCACATTTGCCCACATCATCTTGGCATTCATTTCTGAAGAAGTTCCAACTCCCGAAACATAGATAAAAGTGAGGCTTTCATTCAGACCGATCAGCGTATTGGCAAAGTTCATTGTGAGATCGTACGTGATCTTTATGTACTGTTCTTCTGACTTCCCCACTGCCGTTGTTCCCAGGCAAAAATAGCAAGCATCATAGCCTTTCAACTGCTCTTTGATGGGTTCGAGATCAAAAAAATCTGTAACCAAAAGCTCTGTGACCTTCTCATGATCTTCACCCAATGGAGACCGGTTCACAAGAAGAATTTCTGTTATTCGATCATCTTCCAGGCACTCATATAGCACTCCTTTGCCAACCATCCCGGTTGAACCGGTAATTATTACTTTTGCCATTTTAAATAAGCGTTAAGTTATTCTTCAGGGAGATTAGCGAGCATGAACCGCTTCATGTTCTCTCCCATAATTGCTTTTATTTCTGACGTAGTGAAATTCTGAGCCAGCATTTCATCGATCAATAATGGAAGTCCGGTAATATCGAAAGGAACAACCACACTTCCGTCATAATCAGAACCCAGCGCTACATGTTCAATTCCAATGAGGTCTTTTACATGTTTCATTGATGCTACGATCGCTGGAATTCCACCATCTCCAATAGCTCCGGGGAAAAAGGCAATTCCGATCAGCCCACCATTTTCTCCGATAGCTCTGATGTGTTGATCCGATAAATTTCTTGGTGAATCATACACGGCATCAACTCCCGTGTGCGAAACCAGAACCGGTTGTGTGGTCCTCTCCAAAATATCATCGATCATGGCGGGAGAAATATGTGCCAGATCAATGATCATTTTCAATTCATTCATCCGGTCGATCACCTCTTCTCCAAAATCAGTCAGGCCTTCACCGGAAACTCCATGAGCAGATCCACCGAGCTCATTATCAAAGAAATGAGTGGGCCCCATCATTCTCACTCCTGCCTCAAATAGTTCATCCACATTTTTCAGCTTACCTTCCAGAGCATGGGCTCCTTCCACCCCAAGAAATCCACCCACAATCGTTGGATCAGATTTTCTCAAGCTTATCAATCCTTTCAGATCTTTTGAGGATGAAATTATTTTGAAGTCGCCATCTGATCTCTTTGCAGTTTTTTTCAGCTTTTTGGATTGATACAGGGCCCGGTTCATCAAACTGAACCAATATCCCGGAGGTCTGCCTTGTACCATCCCGAGCAGTGTAATATTGTCTAAGGCATCAGCTTCGTTATGCTCGAAATTTTGTCCTTTAGGTGATTTTGTTACAATGGTAAAAGCCTGAAGTGCAATATTTGCCTGTTGCATTTTTGGGATGTCAACATGGCCATATTCCGAATCTTTGTTTAAATCACGATCCCAGAGTAGAGCATCACAATGAAGATCGCCGATGAATTCAAGCGAGTCATACAAAGTTTTAGCTTGCTCACTTATTTGATACGGTTTAGTTAACGTGATTCCGTTTAGATCTTTCTCGACTTTATCCGGTGCAATATTGATCAGTAGCAGATATGAGATCCCTATCAGGATCAACGTAATAAAAATACCTTTTTTCATGAATTCGTCGATTTAAAATATTCTGCCAACCTATTCTTTTCCTCCTAAAAAGAAAAACAGCTTCTATCTTTACCTGAAATTCTCACATTAAAATATGGTCCCGGAAAACCCGTGAAAATTCTTCTTAATTGATAATAAGTGAAAGTTCTTTTAATCTGTTAAATAAACCTTGATTCCGATGCGGTGATCAAATTCAAAAGGCTGTTTCTAAACAATTTTATGAAAAAATTTCTCTATTCATTAAGTATAATTATTTCTGTTCTTCTCATCAGTTGTTCCAAAACTGAAACTCAATCTCCTTCATCAAAATGGGAGAACGCCACTTTATTCTGGAGTGAAGATTTTAATGGAACAGTGGTCGACACATCGGAATGGATATTTCAAACCGGAGATCATGGTTGGGGAAATGACGAGTTGCAGGATTATCAACCATTTGGTTCCGATAATGCGATCGTAAAAGACGGGGCGCTTCATATCGTTGCCAGAAAAGTGGGCGAAGGACAGAATGTGGGAGATTACACCTCAACAAGAATACGTAGTCGCAGATCATTTAAATATGGAAGAATGGAAGTCCGCGCAAAAATGCCGGATTATAAAGGTCCGGGGCTTTGGCCCGCTATTTGGATGTTAGGGGAGAATATTCGCGAAGTGGGCTGGCCGGACTGTGGTGAGATCGATATTATGGAATATGTTAGCTGGCGACCCGACTCTACCCTTGCTACCATTCACAGTAGAGCCAATAATCACAGAGATAAGACACAGATCAGTTCCGGATTTGTAGCATTACCTACTATCGAAGAAGAATTCCATGATTTTGGAATTCTCTGGGATGAAGAGTCCCTTGAGTTTTATGTCGATGATCCGGACAATATCTTACTTTCTATCCCACGCCCCGAAGATCCTGATCAGGATAACTGGCCATTTTCAAATCCGCATTTCTTTATCCTGAACGTAGCCGTTGGCGGAGGATTGGGAGGAGTTGAAGGAGTAGATGATTCCATCTTCCCTGCATCAATGATCATCGACCACGTAAAAGTCTGGAAACTAGAGGACCAATAATGAGATCAATTAAATCCACCTTCTTTCTACTATTAATTTCCATTTTAGTTATTTCGACTGGGTGCAAAAGCAACAATACCGGTGGAAAAGATGAACTGGACGGACTTATCTGGAGTGATGAGTTCGATGGCAACAGATATGACAGGGAAAACTGGTATCCCGAGCTGGGTGCTCATGGCTGGGGAAACAATGAACTACAGGAATACACTGGTTCTTCGGATAATATCGTGGTGAGTGACGGCACCCTTAAAATAGTTGCAAATCTGGAAGGTGACGGCCAAAACGTGGGGGATTATACCTCTGCCCGATTACTTACCTACCGAACTTTTCACTACGGCAGGATTGAGATTCGCGCTAAAATACCGGCTGATAATGGCAATGGACTTTGGCCTGCGATATGGATGTTAGGAGACGGGATCAGAAATGGGGTTTCCTGGCCGGATTGTGGCGAGATCGATATCATGGAATATGTAAGCTATGCCCCCAACCAATTCTATTGTACGATACATAGCGCTGCAAATAACCATTCTGATGGAACACAACTAGGGTCCGGTGCTTTAGTCTTAGACGACATCGAAGAGGAATTTCATAACTATGGCATTATCTGGACAGAGGATTACATTAAATTCTATCTGGATGAACCAACCAATACTGTTTACCGGGTTAATAAACCGGCTGATGCAAACACCTACAACTGGCCTTTCAGTCAACCTCATTTTATTCTATTGAATATGGCTGTAGGAGGAGATTGGGGAGGTGCTCAGGGGGTGGATGATTCCATTTTTCCGGCTACTTTCGAAATCGATTATGTTCGTTATTTTGAGCTAGAGGAATAATCCTGTAATTAACTTTTGATTTATATTTCTTGTATAGCCTTCCACTACGAATATTTTTGATCATTGTCGCACTCTCATTTTCCGGCTTTTTTATTTCAAGAGGAGATGTGGTGGGATCCATATTAGGATTCCTGGGAGCTCTTCTCGTTGCTTATGGCTATCTGGCCTATGGAACGGTTCACAAAGCATCCCAACTTTTAAAGCATGGTGATATTGCTAAAGCGTATTCATTGCTTAAACAAACCCGGTTTCCTTCTTTCCTTAAAGATCCGCACAGGGCTTCCTATCATTTCACACTGGGCTATATCTTTCTGGATGAGCAATTTCTTGATACTGACCGGTCTTTAGACCATTTCAGAAAAGCATTCAACATAGGGGCAATGACTGAAAATAATCGCGGGATCTGCCTGATAAATATCGCCTCCATTGAGCTTGAACATGGAAATATTGATTCCGCTCGTTCATACTTCGATCAATCGGCTAAGTACACCTTAAAAAAGGAACTCAAACCCATTATCAAAGAAATTAAAACGAAACTGGAAGCAGAAGAGTCCAACAATGATCCCGGTAGTAAGAATTAGTCAACCGGAAGTCCCTCCATTTTCATAATGGTAAGAGCATTGGTACTCGGACAGGGTCCCTGTTTCAGTTTATAGTTAAAGCTCATTTTCCCGTTTTCTATTGATTCTGAGAAATGCAGATTACTCAAATTATCAATTTCAGCTTCCAGATCCGCTAATTCAAGATCATGGGATGACACCATGCCCACACCCTGTTTCTGTGCGATATATTTAAGGAAGGCAGCACTTCCGGCATATCTTTCCCGATTGTTTGTGCCTCTATAGATCTCATCCACAAAATAGAATAACGGGTACTTTTGATCAGGAGCATCAAGTTCTTCCAAAAGATATCTCAACCGCTTCACTTCAGCATAGAAATGGGAAAGGCCATCTCCCAGAGAATCCACCACATTGATACTGGTAAATACTCGAAATAAACGGGTAGAAAGATGACCGGCGTTTACCGGAGCTCCGGCATTTGCCAGTACCAGGTTGATCGCAACCGTTCGAAGAAATGTACTTTTCCCGGCCATATTGGATCCCGTGATCAAAAATACTTCCCGGCCAGGTTGTATTTCGAAATCATTGCACACTTTACTTTTCGGGTCGATCAATGGATGTCCCAGCTTTTTAGCCTGAAATAATGCGCTTCCCGAGTCATCAATCGCCGGAAACGTATAGTCAGGATTCAGAAACTTGAAGTGTGCCAATGCATTAAGCGCTTCCAGCTCGTAAAAAGTATTAAGCCAGACCGATAGTTTTTGGTGCAATTCTACTTTTAGCGCTTGTAGTCTCCATGCGTAATACATATCCCAGGGTACCGTAACGTTCACCAACGGCCACAAGATCTGGTTCTGTTGTACCGAAGCTCTTCCCATCATCTTTTGTACTTTTCTCAGAAAGCTCGATGGGTCCTCTCCTTTCTGATGAAACGGTGACATCAAAGATCGAACTGCCGGCTTGTTATTTAGTTTAAAGGTCTGAAGCCGCAGCAATATATTTTTGAACCGGTCAACAATGCGTTCGATTTCATAAGCTGCATCAAATAAGCCCTCGATCTTCGCTCCGTTTATTTTAGATAAAATGATGTACGCGGTTAATCCCCCCATCAGAAATAGCTGACTTTCGAATCCTGCCAGGAGCAATATCGCACTTACAATATTATTGACCGAAAGCACTGACAGACCGATCAGCGGTAGCTCATATCCCGTTTTTGCAGGTTCGCTTAACCACTGCAGCATCTTTGATGTCGACCAATCCTTCGGGTTGATCTTCTTTTTAGTCTGATGGCCGGTAACCCTGATCATATCCCGAAATCCTTTCAGATCTGCAAGCTCATTCACCAATTTTTGGCGGTTTAATAAAGTACTTTTATCCGGAGATTCCTTCATTAACCAGCTAACTAATAACTCCCTGCTCTCCGGGTAGATCATGGTATCCAGTAAATGAACCAGAGAACCTTTTCCTGTCAGATTCAGATCTTTTGCGAATGGATGCTGCCCTCTGTCAAAATTGAATTCATTGTAGGGAATATTCTCCCAATCAAGTTCCAGACGGGCGATATGCTCTTTGTTGATCGAAAACAGAATATTAAAACGTGCAAGTGATTCTTCTACTTTCTGATGACGATCTAATAAAACAAAAAAGATAACGATCAAGGCGGATAGCACACCCAGATATAGCAATCCATTTATTTTTACAATAGGCTCATAACTGGCATAGGCCGTAAAAACCGCGATCAGAAAATAACCGATACGGATCCTTGATATTGTATTATTCAGAGCCTCCCGTTCATCCAATCTGCGTTCAATTCGTTGTACATGTCGCTCTATTAAGGTTCTGATCTTTTCTTTGCTCATTTACTGTTTATTTAACTCAACTAATGTCGCTCCCCAACTGCTGGAATCGTCTGCTAACCGGTAGGAGGAAACTCGTTCATGGTTATCCAATATACTGTGTACCATTCTCCTCAACACTCCCTTTCCCTTGCCATGTATGATACGGATCGAATAGATATTCTTATCCAGACAAGCCTCAATGTAATCAGAAATCAGGTCTTTCACTTCCTTAGGATTAAAAAGATGCAGGTCTAATATCCCATCGATCGGTAACTCTACGGGTTCTTGATCAGACATTTACATGTGTTGATTTGAATGTTACTACTTCATAAAACCGGAAGCTTCAGAACTCATAATCTACTGCGCGACGTTCGTCGATCACAGTTTTTGCCCAAGCCACTACTTCCTGATGATCAGGATGCTCTGCATATTCTGTTAGTTTATCTCTGGATGCGTGCGTGGTAGTCAGCACCAGGTCGTAAACGGGGCCAACAGGTTCATTATATCCGATTCCGACTTCCAAACTCTCAATAGCTTCGATCTTTGCAGGAAGGCTCTCCAGCTTTTCTTTAAAAATGATCGCGTTCTCTTTGTTCGATTTACCGTTCGCTTCTGCATGAAGCCGCCACATCACAATATGTTTTACCATGGTAGTTTTAAGATCCTGGAAATGTGTTTTTAGATTCTGTTTACTGTACTACAAACTAAGAATTCTTCTTTCTTAATAGAATCATTTTTAATTGAGTATCACTTGTGATGTCAGCCTGTTTATTAACCACAGGAACTCTTATTTTTAGGGTTCGGTTTTAACTGCTGATTCAGGCTTATCCTGTTTCACTTGAAAGAAAGCTAATACATTGAAAGAACTAGATATTGATACATCCGCGGCCGACGATCTGGGCGATGCTCACGTTGGTTCATCCGAACTTACTCCATTAAGAGACGACGCTTTCGACCTTTCCGATAATGAAAAGATCGAGATCATTCAGGAACATTTCGCAAAGATCATGGAAACCATGGGGCTGGACCTGACCGATGACAGCCTGAAAGGTACTCCATACCGCGTTGCGAAAATGTACGTGAAAGAAGTATTTCACGGGTTGAATCCCAAAAACCGCCCTGAAGCCCGAACATTCAGTAATGCCTATGATTATGGCGATATGGTAATTGAGAAGAACATTCAGGTGAATTCTTTCTGTGAGCACCATTTTCTTCCATTTATCGGCAAAGCTCATGTGGCTTATATCTCAAAGGGTAAAGTGATCGGCTTATCTAAAATTAATCGTCTGGTAGATTATTATAGTCGCCGTCCTCAGGTACAGGAACGTCTTACTCTTCAGATCGCAGATGCAATTTCTGAAGCCATGGAAACGGATGATGTTGCAGTATTTATTGATAGCCGACATTTCTGCGTAGCCATGAGAGGAATTAAAGATCATACCAGTAGTACGGTTACTTCCGAATTCCGCGGAGCATTCAAAGAGAAGGAAACTCAGCGTAAATTCATCGAGTTCATCAAAACCAATACCGAGATCTGATCGGAATTGGAGTAAGTAACTCCCGGTATGGTAAAGATCGAGCTTTGTATCGAAACGTTTGCTGAAGCACAGCTCGCATCAGAGTACAAACTCGATCGTGTCGAACTCTGCAGTGCTCTCGAAGTTGGGGGATTAACTCCCGGTTACGGATCAATTAAACAGGTTTCTGCTATTCAGGATATCGAAACCCATGTTATGATCCGTCCCAGGCCCGGTGATTTCGTGTATTCCGATCAGGAAATTGAGATCATGATTCAGGATATACAAACAGCGGCTGATCTCGGAGCAAGCGGCGTGGTTCTCGGCGTGTTGAACAAAGCAAATGCCCCGGATCTTGAAACTCTGGCACAATTTGTAAAGCAGGCTAACGATCTTGACCTCGAGATCACCTTTCATCGGGCTTTTGACCTGATTGATTCCCCTCTTGATGCGCTCAGGGATTTAACGAAACTCGGATTTGACCGGATCCTTACCTCTGGCCAACAACCAAAAGCCGTTGAAGGTCTAGGTTTGATACAACAACTAGTTCAACAAGCAGATGGTTCAATAGAGATCATGGCCGGTTCAGGAATAAATGCTGATAATGTTACAGAGATACTTGAATCCGGGGTCAACGCCATTCATTTCACTTCACAACTTCCTACGGGAAATGTAGGAACATGGAAGTTTGGTACATATCACGCTCCTGACCCACTTAAATTGACTTCAATTTTAGAAAAAGCAGAAAAGTACCGAACGAAATAACATTCAGATTTTTTTCACTTTTAGCCTTATTTTTGTGGTCTTGGAATCACGATCTGGTTTTAAATAAAAAAGATAATACAATCCATCTAAGTGGCAGATTCACAATCAAAACTTCACGTCTACAATACGCTAAGCAGAAAAAAAGAGCTGTTCGAACCTCTTAATCCTCCATTTGTAGGCATGTATGTTTGCGGACCGACGGTTTATGGGGATGCCCATCTGGGACATGCAAAGAGCTATGTGGCATTCGATGTGATCCTCCGCTACCTCCGCTATTTAGATTACAAGGTGCGTTACGTTCAGAATATTACCGATGTAGGACACCTTGTGGGGAATGGTGATGATGGCGAGGATAAGCTGGCTAAAAAAGCCCGCCTCGAGCAATCAGATCCCATGGAGATCGCTGAAAAATATACGTATACCTATTTCAGAGACATGGATGCGTTGAATGTACTTCGACCGGACATCTCCCCAAGGGCAACGGGTCATATCCCGGAGCAAATTGAGATGATCGAGACCTTGATTGAAAAAGGTCACGCTTATGAAGTAAACGGGAATGTCTATTTTGAAGTAAGCTCAGATCCTGATTATGGAAAACTAAGCGGTCGAAAACTTGAAGAAGCAGAATCCGGCACCCGCGTGGAAACCGCTTCGGATAAAAAAGCTCCTGAAGATTTTGCTCTTTGGAAAAAAGCCGACGACGGTCATCTTATGAAATGGCATTCACCCTGGAGCGAAGGCTATCCCGGATGGCATGTGGAATGCTCTGCGATGAGCAATAAATATCTGGGTGAAAGCTTTGATATTCACGGTGGCGGACTGGAAAATCAATTCCCACATCATGAATGTGAGATCGCACAAAGCGAATGTGCTCATGGCAAAGAGTTTGTAAAATACTGGCTGCATAACAATATGGTAACCCTGGAAGGCCAGAAAATGGGCAAATCCTTGGGTAATGCCATTTCCCTGGAACAGTTCTTTACCGGAGACCATCGGTTACTCACCCGGTCATGGGCACCGGAAGTGATCCGTTTTTTCTTACTCCAAAGCCATTACAGAAGTACCACCGATTTTAGTGAAGACGCTCTCGAAGCTGCCGAGACCGGTTTAAAAAACCTGCACAGTATGGTAAACACCATTGAAAAAGCAGAAAATGGTCCTGGTGATGCATACGATGTGGAAAGCTTTAGATCAGCTTTCGATACCGCCATGAACGATGATTTTAATTCAGCTCAGGGAATTGCTGTATTATTCGAACATCTGAAAGAACTTAGAAAACGGATCACCAATGGTTCATCACCATCTAATCTGGATGAAGTGAAGGCTTACATCCGTAAAGTGGTAGATGGCGTTATGGGAATCTGGCCTTCCGGTTCCGGGGATGGAAAAGCCGACGTTACTGAAGGTCTGGTTCAACTTTTGATCGAAATCAGAAAAGAAGCACGGGCGAATAAAGACTTCGCACTTTCTGATAAGATCCGTGATGATCTGAAAGAGCTTGGAGTTCAGCTTATGGATGGTAAAGACGGTACAACTTTTGAGATCGATTAATGAAGCTGCTGAAATTAATATTCAGCAAGATCATTATTGGCATTGTGAGATTTTACCAATTGGTACTTTCTCCATATCTGGGAAGGACCTGCCGATACAATCCAACCTGCTCTCATTATATGATCGATGCCGTTAATGAATGGGGACCTTTACGAGGATTTTGGATGGGTGTAAAACGAATTGGCCGGTGTCACCCCTGGGGTGGACACGGTTATGATCCGGTACCTGAAAACCCGGACAAGGCGGAAAAAAGATCGAATATTGAACAAGAAAATTTGAACAACGAACATTGAATTATCAGCGTCCTGAAGTACCGGAGAAATAGGTACCGTTAGGATGTATTAAACACGTTATGAATACTATCACTTTCAAAAAAAGAATATCAGTTTATCAGGTAGAAGAAGAAAATGATCTGGCACCAAAGTTTGGTGAAAATGGCCTGATCCCCGTTGTAACAACCGATTATACTTCCGGCGAGCTGTTAATGCATGGTTACATGAACGAGGAAGCCCTGAAAAAAACGATAGAATTAGGCGAAGCCGTGTACTACAGCAGAAGCCGTGAAGCATTATGGCATAAAGGAGCAACTTCCGGGCTCACACAGATCATCAAAGAAATGCGCATTGATGATGATCAGGATTGTGTGTGGCTACGTGTGGAGGTTCAGGGAAATGGTGCCAGCTGCCACGTTGGTTACCGGTCTTGTTTTTACAGAAGTGTGCCAACCGGCGATGAATTTTTCGAAAAAGACGGCGAACTGAAGTTCGAAGAAGATGAGAAAGTATTTGATCCCAAAGAAGTATATGGCGATGCACCTAATCCCACCAAACTTTAGGCTCTGACATTTCTCATTATTTTCGCTGAAGTGATCTCAGGGTATTACAAATTCTCCTGAGATCATTTCTTAATCCCATCTTCCATACGAATAACTTTGGTGAATGGTCCTCTTTACTATACTCACCTAAGTTAATCATACTTCATTTGCATCAGATAGTGATCTTATAGTTGAGATAATACAGCGGGTACAATTTGCACAGATAGCTGTCCCCCGCCCTCTTTGTATCTTTTCTCTAAATCTTATACGTTTAGCTGCCTCTTTCATCCAACCTGAAGGCACCAAATATCACCAAACATAATAGTACAAATGGGAAAATTAATTAAGCTCTTTGCTATCGCTCTGCTCATTGGCGGGATTACAGCCTGCTCTAAACCGGCTGATGAATCAAAAAAGGAATCTGAGAATTTTGGAGGTCTGGCTCTCTATACTCTTCGTGATACGATGGGAGTTGCGCCAAAAGAAGTATTAAAAGAAGTTCAATCTATCGGCTACAAATACGTGGAGGCTGCGGGATATAATGATGGCACCTTCTATGGAATGGAACCTGGAATGTTCAAGCTGTATATGGACGAGATCGGGCTGATCCCGATGAGCACACATATGGGTATGACCAATTATGAGAATGCGGATCAATTGATCGAAGACACCAAAGCAGCCGGATTTACTTATTTTGTGATCCCTGTCCCACCAATGGGAATGTTCACGTACGATGCGGAAGCTCAGAAAATGGGTATGAAAGGAGATCTGGATGAACTGGTTAACTTTCTTAATACCGTCGGGGAAAAAGCATCTGCTGCCGGACTCAAACTATTATATCACAATCATGATTTTGAGTTCGAACCGAATGAAGACGGGGTAATTCCGATCGAATACATGCTGGAAAATACTAATCCTGATTTCGTTAATTTCCAGATGGATCTTTTCTGGGTTACCCGCGCAGGTGCCAGTCCACAAGAGTATTTTGAAAACTATCCGGGCCGGTTCAAATCATGGCACGTTAAAGACATGGATGACCAGAAACGTTTTGCTCCCGTAACTGAAGGCACCATTGACTTTGCATCCATCCTTGCTGAAAAAGAACAATCGGGGATGGAGATCTATTTTGTTGAACAGGATATGACGTTCAATCACAAACCCATGGAAGCGATCCGTATCAGTCACGAAGGATTGAAAACCATTGGTTTTAACTGATCCGGCAGATCTTTTAACAAAAAAAAGCGACCTCCAATCCGGTGGTCGCTTTCTTTATACTCAATTATACTTACGGGATCTGTTCCCTTTTCGTTTTCCACCGCCACGGCGTTTTCCTCCTCCGCCACCGCCTGATCTTCCTTTTGATGATCCCTGTGCTGCCTCTACAGAAACAGTACGACCTTCAAATGAGGCTCCACTCACATCATTGATCAATGACTGACCAAATCCCTGTTCCACTTCAAAAAATGAGAAGTTATTCTGAATATCGATCTTGCCGAAATCAGGTTTACTGCCATTTAATTGCTCGTTAAGGAGGCCCATCAAACGTACCGGATTCAGTTTGTCTCTACGGCCGATGTTAATAAAATAACGATCAAAATTGTTATCTGAGTGATTATTTCGTCCACCTTTTCTGTTATCATTTCTGCGACCTTGATCTCTGCTTTTGGCATTCAGATCATTGGCATCCTTGTAGTAATCAAGGAATTGGTTGAACTCTACAGAAAGGAAATGCTTGATCAGCTCTTCTCTTTCCATATCAGCAAGTTTTTCCATCGCTTCCGGTAGAAATTTAGAGATCTGTTCCTCATTCACTTTGGTTTCTTTCACCGTATCGATCAGGTCCATCATACGGATCGCACAGATTTCCTCACCGCTTGGCACTTCCTTTTTGATGAAATTTTTACCCGACATACGTTCCAGATCTTTGATCCTGCGTCCTTCCCGGGTATGTACGATCGAAATAGAAACGCCTTCCTTTCCTGCCCTGCCGGTTCTTCCACTTCGGTGAATATACACTTCAAGATCGTCAGGCAGATTATAGTTGATCACGTGTGTTAAGCTGTCCACATCAAGTCCACGGGCGGCCACATCAGTAGCTACTAGTAATTGTAATTCTTTAGTTCTGAACCGGTTCATCACATCATCACGTTGTGCCTGTGAAAGGTCTCCGTTCAACAGATCAACATCATAGCCGTCTTTATTAAGTTTTGTAGCTATTTCGGAAGTTTCACGTCTTGTGCGGCAAAAAATGATCCCATACACGTCGGGATTCATATCCACGATTCGTTTTAGTGCCTGAAAACGATCTTTAGCGTGCACCATGTAATAATGATGTTCTACATTCTTTGCTCCCGAATTGCGCTCACCTACTTCGATCTCATCCGGATTATTCATGTATTTCTTAGCCATTTTCGCGATCGGTTTTGGCATAGTCGCGGAGAACAGCAACGTTTGCTTTTCTTTTGGGGTATCAGCCAGAATAGCGTCCAGTTCATCCTGAAAGCCCATATTCAACATCTCATCGGCTTCATCAAGCACCAGTGTTTTAACGTTTCTAACGTCCAGTTTTCTTCTTTTGATGAGATCCAGCATTCGGCCCGGAGTTCCGATCACCACCTGACAACCGTTGTCAAGGGCCCGTATTTGTGAACTTATGTTTGCTCCACCATATACCGCCACAGTTTTTACTCCCTTTCTACGTTTTGCAAAAGCCTTCAGGTCTTTGGCGATCTGAATGGCCAGTTCGCGTGTTGGTGATAACACCAATACCTGAACATCTTTGCTATCTTCATCTACATTCTGAATAGTTGGGATACCAAATGCGCCGGTTTTTCCTGTTCCGGTCTGCGCAAGCGCAATCAAGTCACGTTCTGAGTTCAGAATAGCCGGAATGGCTCGTTCCTGAATGGTGGTAGGGGTTTCAAAGCCTAGTAAGTCAATGGCATCGAGCAGTTCTTGCCCAAGACCGAGTTCTTTAAAATTGGTCATTTATAGTATGTTATCCGATCTGGAACGATTTGCTGCTCAGCGTTCTTGCCCGGTAGTTTTGTTTGAGGTGAGCATAGGACAAGAGGCAAGCGAGACAGCTTGATTTATAAAGGCCAGCATTTCTATAAACCTGAAAGGCTCGATACCCTCGCGGGTATCCGGAATTCCAGTCTTATCGCGAACTCACGAATATGTTCAAATATACGCATTTTTTTAGGATTTCCCTCTTAATGTTATGTTATAAACATCATATTCGATTTCTGAAATTCTAAAGGTTGGAGTATTCTCCCGCATTCTTATCATTTCCTCCCCGAAAATTTGTACGGAATTCGATTGGTTGGAGATTTCAGATTCAGGGAAAACAATGATCTTATTTATCTGATGGGCGTTGTGATCATACCCCCTGCGGAACAGGCAAGACTGGTTTGAGTCTTATAATGAGGATCAGATGACTCTTTGATCCACTTCAAAAAAAACCGGAAGTAGCGACCTTTTTTCCCGATCGTACTTCCGGTTATATATCTAGTTGTTGGAGTAGATATGAATTATTTGGGAGCAGTTGCAGAAGCAGTGATCACGTTACCATTCAACAACTGAGCTGTTGTTCCAACGTGAGTAATACCTTCTACATAATCCAGTTTTCTAAGATCGGTTTTTCCTTCCTGTGAGATCACACGGATATTTTTAACATAGCCGGTTGCAATCACTTCTGCTTCAGGATTAAACAGATTCAATCGATCTTCTTTTAAATTATGAAGATAAAATTTTCCGTGTCCACTGGCTGTCAATGATTCCAGTTCTTTGTATTCAATAACAACCATGCTCAGTTTATCTGATTCGTTTCCGTAATTGTAGATACCCAGTGTATTTCCATCTTCTACGATATCAAAATTGAATACGTAGGCTGAGTCACCTACCAGGCTAACGCGGTTTCTATCACTTTTAATGAAGATAACGTCAGCATCGTGATGGATCTGTACTCTGTTAAATGATTGTACTTCCTGATTTCTTAAATGTGTTGCAGTATCAGTTTCTGACTGTGCCTGTACCAGGTTCATGGTACCGAAAAGTGCTACAAATAATAAAGCAGTGTTCTTGATTGATAGTTTCATAAGTCTTTATGTGTTTAGATGATTTCTTTTGGAGATAGTTATTTATTTTTTTGGTGGCCCTCTTGAGACCCCAGATGAGATTTCTCTCTTACTACTTCTCTTGTTTTTTTAATTGTACAATTGAAGTCGTCCTTTTGACCTTTTTGGCCACACATAAAGATCGGGACTATTTAACTTAAACGATCTTATTTTAAGTGTGTTAATTACACCAATAAATTATACCCACTCTTATTTAACCTAAAAAGCGGTACCACTTTATTTAGTTTAAACATATTTAACATTCCCTTAACATTGTTATGCGTATGAAATCGTTTCCAGAAGCGTTTCCAAAATTTGCTTTACAGGGCTGTAAAGGCTGATTTGAGAGTGAATGGACTATGGATTGATTCTATCGAACAGCCGTTCGATCAGGGATTTTTTTAGGAAAGCACTCACTATTGCCGAACCCCAAATCAGAACATTAAATACCGGATCAAAGATTGAACTGAAAGGCACGAATCGGGTGATGATGAATTTAATGGCATACCCAAAGATAATCGTGAACACGAAATTGATCCCCCCTATCACCAAAGGGTTCTTATCTTTGTAGAACAGCTCTTCGGTTTTACGGCGCTCACTCTCTAAAGTGAGATCTCTCTTTAGCAGGTATTCCATCTCTTTTCTGTGTGCCTGCTGCTTACGTAATCTTTCTAATTCTTGTGGACTAAGCTTTTTCTTCATAAAAGAATTCGATCATGTTACCATCGGGATCGGCTACAAATAAGAATCTTCCTTTCTTTCGATTTGCAGGCCCGCTCATAATAGTAACTTCTTTATCTCTGAAATAGGTTGCAAGCTCATCAACTTGTTTAGGATCGTCTACATAAAAGCCGAAATGGTCTACACGAAAATCTCTGGAAGTAGGATCGTAACTGGTTTCTGCCTCCACGATCACCAGAGTATCTCCGTTTCCGATCTCATAAACCGCCATACTTTGCCCCATGGTCTTAACCAACTCCAATCCAAGAATGTCCCCGTAAAATTCTTTTGAAGCATCGATCCTGTTTACTCTGATGGTAATGTGATTTAATCCACTCGGCTTAAAATTCATTCTAACTTATCCTATTTGTTTACTTTATTTCTAATGCAGAAGGTAACACATTAAATAGTAAAGGTAGTTCCTCGAACAATTTTTTTTATAAGTGACAGTTTCTTTTGGGAATAATAATGTTGAATTTCTCGGGCAAAAAAAGCGTGTCAACTCTTTATATCGTAGCCACACCGATCGGAAACTTAAATGACTTCTCCCCCCGGGCAGTAGAGATACTGAAGGAGGTGGCCTATATAGCTTGCGAAGATACCAGAACTTCAGGAAAGCTTCTCAAACATTTTCTCATCAATACACAGACTTTCGCTTTTCATCAGCATAACGAACATCGAAAAGTTGATCATCTCGTTAACATTCTGGATGCAGGCCAAAACGTTGCACTGATCAGTGATGCGGGCATGCCCGGCATTTCAGATCCAGGATTTCTCGCTGTACGCGCTGCCAGAGAGGCCGGACATACCATAAGTGTTATCCCGGGACCAGATGCCGCAACAACCGCTCTTGTAGCCAGCGGATTACCAAGCGACCGGTATTGTTTTGAGGGTTTTCTTCCCCATAAAAAAGGACGCCAAAAGAAACTCGGGATCCTGGCAGAAGAAGAAAGAACCATTATTCTGTATGAGAGTCCTAACCGGTTGTTAAAGTTACTTACCGAACTGGAAACCTATATGGGAAACGATCGTTTGATCGCAGTAGCCCGGGAGTTAACCAAAACGTTTGAAGAAGTATTAAAAGGAACCGTTGCCGAACTTAAAGCAGAGTTTGAATCACGGGATAGTATAAAGGGTGAGATCGTTGTGGTGATCTCTGGAAACGGATATACAGAATGATGAATTTTTTTCAGAATAAATGGATCCTTTCACTTACGGCAGGTTTATTTCTGGCTTTAAGTTTTCCACCGATCGATCTCTCCTTTCTCAGCATTCCAGCATTTATACTCCTTTTTCATTTGAGTGCCCAATGCCACAGCTACCGGCAGCTGGCCTATTTTAGTTATCCCGGGTTTGTACTTTGGAATCTGCTTACTACCTATTGGTTAATGATGGCTAGTCTGGCAGCAGGAATTGCGGCGATCCTTGCTAATGCCGTACTTATGACCATCCCACTGGTGTTAATGCGGTTTTTTCAACGCAGATTTACCCATCCCTTACATATTGCAGTGTTACAAACCTCAACCTGGGTATTGTATGAATATTTACACCACCATTGGGATCTTGCCTGGCCATGGCTTGCTATTGGAAATGCCTGGGCAAATCAGATCAGCTTAATCCAGTACATCTCCATCACCGGTCATCTGGGTATTACCTTTTGGGTAGTTTTTACCGCAGCATTAGCTTATCAAAGCCTGATCAATAACAAACGAACCTATGCTTATATCACTTTAGCGTATTTTCTGCTCGTTCCATTGGGGTCTCTCATCTACTTTGCCATTGATGATCCATATGTTGAACGTGCAGAAACCATAAACGTGACAGTTGCTCAGCCAAATCATGACTCCTATGAAGATTATGGAGGAATGAGCGGTCCAACAGAAGTTCTTGACAGTCTTTTTGCTGTTACGGCTCAATCCAAACCGGCTCATACCGATCTGGTGGTTTGGCCGGAAAATGCAATCGATAAACCCATTCGAATGTTTTCAAGAACTGCCAATAGAATTGCAGATTCTGCCCGAACCTGGAATACAGGTTTTGTAGTTGGAACCGGATTGTTTACCGTCTATGAGGATAGTCTTCCCAGATTATATCGGGGTGGGGAACAATCCAAACCTTTTAACATCTTTAATTCCGCGCTATATGTTGATGGGAATGGTGAAAAATCCAGATATGATAAACACAATCTCGTTCCATTTGTGGAAAGGATCCCTTTTGTGAATGTGATCAGCCGGCTGGATGTAATTGGCTTGGCTGACTGGAGATATCTGGCAGGTTATGGCAAGGGATATACCCCTGATATGCTGGAAACAGATAAATTTAAGACCAGTGGTTTGGTCTGCTACGATTCCGTTTTCCCTTCATGGAATCGAGAATTTGTTGTGAATGGTGCGGATTTCATCACCATAATAACCAACGATGGATGGTGGGGAAATTCCAGCGGTCACAAACAGCATTTTGCCTATGCTAAACTCCGGGCTATAGAGTTCGATCGATGGGTGGTTCGAAGTGCTAATAATGGTACATCAGGTATAATACGCCCCGATGGTTCCGTAGAGCAATATACAGATTACTGGGTTCGAACCGGTTTCAACACTAATATTCCCTTACTTAAAACCAGTACGATATACACCCGGTTCGGTGATTGGTTATCGATTCTGTGTTTCTTTTCAGTATTGGTGGGACTCGGTTTCGGCTTAACTAAACAACGGAACCATTCTATCTCGAACGAATAGCGATCCGGAAGTTAAATCGTATATCGTGATTCGTACGTGTTGGGATATTATTCGATTCAATTCGGCTGAACGTGTATTCAAAATTAGATGAGATCGTTGAGGAGATCTTATAACCCAACGTGAAAGAACCGTTAATGCGCTGTTGTCCGGTTATTCGCTGACTCGAAATTTCTGCCTGATTTACAGGTGTGGTGGAATTTGCACCTGAAAACAGATTGTTATCCAGATCAGTATCCAGTTTATAACTCTCTTCGGAATCGTTCTTATAACTTCCCCGGATACTCATATCAATATTATTCTTCACTTTTGGCAGGAAGGAGATCTTTACATTTTTGAAGGTGTAATTAACCGAGAAGTCGATGCCCTGACTTAACGTTTGAGATACCCTTTTACTGGAAACAGCAAAAGTAGAAATGGTACTTCTATCATATCCAAGGTCGGTGCGCAATCCTGAATTCCAGGTGATATTCAGCTTTGCAAGTGGTGAAAATCTACGTTCAGCGCGTAACGCAGTCGGTTCATATTTCCCACGATCATCAACAATACTGAAATCACCTAAAGACTGAGGGGCCTGTTTACCTGTAAGAGCATTCAGGCTCCAATCTACTTTATAGGTACCTTTATAGCCGTGAGTTAGACTTGCATTCGACATCAGTTTCCCGATAAATGGAATATATTTTTCTAACCGGCTCCAGCTAACCCTCCAACCCGGTTTTGGAAACGCCATAAAGCCGCGTTCACCAATACCATTGGTATTTTCTCCCAGATAAGCCTTCCTGAAATCTTCTTCCAGCGTATTCCTGTTCAATACAAAACGGCCGTCTCCATTTCCCAGCGAATCTTCAATGGTAGTAGTTCCCTCACTTATATCGGCATATGCGGTAGCCAATTGGCGCCGGAACAGGGTTTCGTAGCCCTTACCAAATGCCCACACAGAAGAAGAATAGGAGCCGGATTCAGTATTGATGATGGTTAACTCGTTATCGGGGCTTACCGTTATACTTTCGGTTTGTCGGTTTGAAATGATCGCCGACCAATCCAGATTGATGGTAAAATTCTGAAAGGGACTTATTCTGGTACTGGCAGTTATATTATCGGAATAACTGTTATTTGCCGGAAGCTGAATATTCGCATCTCCGTCTGTATTGCCAACCAACTGCCCTCTGTCAATACGATCTTTAAGTCCCATTCGATATCCCAATGATGGCGAATAATTCCCGGATCCCGGATCGTTGAAGGCATAAAACAGCTGAGACCCACCCGAATAACCGGGTTGACTACCACTTTTTGTCCGTTTGTAGCTCCCGCTTATATCATCTAAACTAAATACGGCCAAAAATAACTTTCGACCGAAATAGCGGGCTTCTTTTAAAATGTCCGGGGGTGGTTTTTGAGTTCTTAAACTATCCGGAATATCCTGCTCCGCTTCCTGTTCAAGTTTCTTCTTAAAATCACTCCGCTCTTTCGATTCATTTTTATCAGACTCTTCCATCTTTCCGATAAATCCTAACTTCTCGAAGAGTTTAGCAGAATTAATCTTAATGGTATTATCTAACTGAAAGGAATTAGAGACCGTTGCTCCCAGATCAGAGCCTCGCGGGCTGTTCGACCAGTTATATCCCCCACCATAACTTGAGGAATAGGTGAGCCAATTCAACGCATCAATACGATTAAGCTGGGGACGCCAACTTGCCGAAAAGCTTTCGGAATAAGAAGAGCGACGTGCAGAAAGGGTATCGGTGAGTACCCCTTTGATCACATCCGATGTTGAGCGAACATCAAAACTCAAACTATCCACTCCATTATCACTTCTTTGTTTAATACCCGCACTCGAGAGATCAAAATTGGTGGAAGTGGAAAATGAGATCGGGATGGATGGAGTTAGGCTATAATTAAGAGCAAACCTGTTTTGCTGTGTAAAGGCATGAGATTGCTGTATGGCCTGCAGATCGGTTGGATCCGTCAGGTTTCTACGTCTCGACTCATCATAGCGCCGGGTAATGGTAGACGAAGTTGAAATAGAATTTGGAAGATATCCAAAACGTAATCCTGACAGCGCTTTTGCGATCGGGATGTTCTCCGTGAATTTAAATGGGCGAAATAGCTTCACCTTCCGTAGTGCAAGATTGTAGGACACTGATGCTTTATAATCCCATTTATTCTGAAATACTAACTGAGGATTCCGGGAATACCCTTCGTTATACACATAACTCAGCTTAATATTATCGAGGGTCTGCTGGGCTAATTTACTTCTGGAATTACTCTTGGAAATATTGGAAATATTGAGGGAGAAATTCTCGCTTACGGTTTGTATATCCCTGATCTTGTTTGCGATCAATGCATCTTTTTCTGCAATGGTCAGGTCTTCGTTTGAGTTTATCGCATCCTGAAAATCCGTTAACCTGATATCCCCCTGATCCGGCAAATATTTAGGTGTTTGAGTATTTCTTCGAGTAGATAATGTAACCGGAAAATTCCACCCATACCGGTCCGGAATGAGTTTGTGCAGGTTTATGGTAGAACTGATCCCGAATGCTAATTGATCAGAAACAGTACGGTCTCCCAACCTCGATTCCAACCCACCGAAGCCATTTGTTCTTCGGGTCATATTAGCATTTAACGTAGCAAAATCGGCAAATTTAACCGATGACTTTGCGTTTGCCGCCCACCCATTTTCATTATCAAAACCGGAAACACGAAGTTCATTCAACCAGAATTCTGCATCAAGGCTCGGTCCGCCATTGGAACTCACATCGGTAGGATCAAATGGATTCTTTATCCCCAATCCGATCTCTGTTACTCTTTCCAGTGATGGGTTCCCTTTAATCCCCACCGTGGCG
The DNA here is from genome assembly GCA_002480645.1 of Balneolaceae bacterium UBA7797. Classification (GTDB taxonomy): domain Bacteria; phylum Bacteroidota; class Rhodothermia; order Balneolales; family Balneolaceae; genus UBA7797. Next base: position 234,790 of record DLCN01000003.1, on the reverse strand, counting down.
CCGGAAACAGCTTCTTCTCCTAAAATTCCGGATAATTCATACAGTTCATTCGGATCAGCCCCGGCAGCATCCCTTCTCTGCTTCAACACATTGAATGCCGAAATGATAATATTCATGCTGTTCTCATCGTATTTCCAGATCTCTTCCGCTTCGATCTCCATCTGACCGCGGTCTTCCGGATTATTACTGAATGGGATCTCTTCGGAGGGCGTGACCGGCTGACGATATTCGTAGTAATTATTCTCCAGATCGGTTCCAATACGTACTACCAACTCGGCATCTCCCCGCTCCATATATCCTTCACCGTGAACAAACATTCGGATATTCCCGTAATTCAACAGGTTGAGTTTACCGGGATAGACTCTTTTCACCATTTGAATCTCTCCGGGGCCCAGATCTTCCACACTTAAAACTAAAGATTGCTCATTCTCCAGGGTTTGTACCTGTGCACTTCTGTTTAAAGCGCGAATAGCTCCATCCGGTTGGCGATATGGGAATGGCTCCCGGTTCGCATTTTCCTCAATATTGATCGTGGAAAGACGAAATTCTTTGTCAGTAACGGGAGATTCAGTTAGATCAGTGACTTTTCTCCATTGACTTCCCACAAATTCGAATGTAGCAAATCGTAGCGTAAACGGTTGCTCGTACCCACTCATCCACATACGCATATATGAGATGTTCTGGAAACTCTCGATATCTCCGAATTTACGTTTGTAATCAGATAATGGAATGCGTACCAAATACCAGGTCTTGTAATCCGGATTTCTTTGGATCTTATCCACAATATAAGTCCCTTCTGCTCCGATCTGAAGATTATTGACATCAGCCGGGTTAAAATCCAGCTCATACTGGTAATAGGAATTCGTTTGTTGAATAGAAGAAGAACTAACCAATCCTTCGGTATCAGGCTTTAACGTTACCGCTGTTTTACCTTCACTGTTCCCACTTTCCGGTGTATTCCCATCCGGATATCCCAACATTCTGAAAAACCGTTCATTTAGTGGTCGGTCGATCACAGAATTCTGACTGTAATACACATAATCATCATTCGCCGGATCTTCTTCAATGGCAGTAAACTCTTCTGATCCTTCCCCATATTGTTCTCTCATCGCATTGATGAAATCAGCAAATAATACCCCTTCATCTTTCCCATCTGAACCACTGGTACCGGGATTCGGAGCGCCATCCAATCCAACATCTTCTAATTGCCGGTTCGAATTCGAAAACTGCCCTAATGGCACCGGCGGTGAAGGGGGAATGTAAGATCTCGGGTCACTTTCGGGATCATCTTCCTGCAGATTATTCAACACGGTCGACAAACCATCTTCGGTATTAAGGCGGACATTCGGGATCACATCCTCTGAAATGATTCCAAGATCGATATAGATCTTTCCATCATAGAATGGCTCCTGCCCCGCAGGATCCTGTCCGTTTGGTAATACAGCCTGCACCCAAAATTCCAGAAATTCGATATTATTCTGAACCAGATCCTCCTGCCCGGATGGGATCACATAGGTCATGCCTCCCCAGGTTCTCTCCGGTTCGTTTTCCAGTAAATTTTTCAGATCCCGGTTAAAATTGTACTGCCCGCGTTTCTGAGGATCGTAGTATACATCAAAGGTCGTTAACCGCTGATCATCGTACGTTGTAACTTCCCTACCCTGAAATACATCATCGGTAAAAACGATCTCTGCCTCCGGTGGTGGATTCCCAACATTTCGGATACTTTCTATATTACGGGGAATAGAGTACCAGGAAAACTGAGATCGGAGATCGGCCCGGGCTTTTCTGTCGGCAGTAGTTTGCGGAGGTGAAAAATCAGGGTTTCCAAAGTAGTTTTCATCAGCGGGATATCCGGGTAAGGCTGCAGGTGCTGAGGATAAGTTCCAACGCCCGGGATTGGTTAGACTGATCGTATATTCGGCACCTTCAAAATCATCGATGAATACCAATCCGTTTTCCTCATCCTGATATAATTCTCCGTTATCTATGGCCTGTTGAACAGCATTAGTTTGTGCAACTCCGGGTCTTAATTGAGCAAATTCACCGCTGAAATTAAAATTGGATGGAGTCTTGGTTTGTAAAAGCGGGATCTTATCAATAAAGCGGGTTAACCAGGGGGCATCAAAATTCGCCTTTGCATCCAACCCTAAAATGGTATTGTTAATTGGCTCATTACCAATCCTGATCTTGTCTGACAAAGGTTGTTCCTTCAGTTTGAAATACGTACTTCCAATACTGATATCATCATTGATCGTATACTCTGCCCTTACTCCGGTAAAGTTCTTCTGGCCAATAATGGAAAACTGATTGCTTTCGAATTCTACTTCGATATCCTGGCCGGGTGCCAGATATCGGTCATTTAAAATGGTAAGACTACCAAAGGAATAATCAACCTCAAAATCTGTATTCTCAGTTAACTGAACATTGTTTGCGTATACCTTTACAGATCCTTCGATCAGACCAAAGCCTAAATAAAAAGAACCGGAAACTCCACCCGTGGAAGTACCGGATATTGTGTAATTTCTGTTTTTTGAGATGTCACGGGCATCACTTTGTTTTACATCATACAACTCAGTAAAAGCCAGCGCTTGTTTTACAGAATCAGCTACACCGCTACCTAACACATTCAGTATCCGGTCGCCAAATGGTTCCAGATAAGGAAACATCAACCGACCACTACCAGCATCTAATGTAATGCCTGTAAAATCGACCAGGTTGTCAGGATTAGTGGCACCTTCCGAATTCACCCTGTCTAATCCAAGGTCCTGCAATAAAGTAGGCTGGCGACCCGGTAAATTTACTTCCGGAATGTTTCCACGGGTATCCGCGATCTCCAGCTCAAAACCTTCGGGAGTAATACCGGAAACACCCAATGAATAAATATTTCGCATGGTTAGCGGCCATGCAGTATCCTGAGTGGTCATCCCTCCGGGACGTAATAGCTTTAAATAAATTCTGTCATTACCGGAGGCATTCAATTCCCCAACAGCTACCGGTTGACCAGTAGCCGGATTGGCATATACAAAAGCAACTGCGATCGCATCACCGGTATTGATAAAGCTCTTCATACTGATGAAGCCCAGCGCCCTGTTAAAAGTGTAATCCACGCCTTCTTGTAATAATTCAAAAGAAGCATCCACATATTCCTGAGCTGTGGCATTAAAATCTTCGTTGGTAGCACTACTATTCGTTGGACGCTTTTCATTTAGCAGATCATCACTGTATCGGTCATCAGTATTACTTGGCAGCCCAAATACTGTTCTGTTTTCGTCGGTAACTACCCCCAGATCCAGTAATGCTATTGCCTGAACGGCACTTTCATCCGGAATTTGTTTTGCCCGACTTATATACACATACAATTCAGAAACCTGATAAGGCTGAACGATATTCTGCGGATCGGCTAAGGCTCTCTCAAATTCCTGTCTGTTGTAAAAATCGAGAAAAAAGTGCCTTCCATCTTCATAATCTGCCGGAGTAAGCGATATCGATTGTTCCTGAGAACCACCTGATATCTTTTTAGAATTGCTTTCCCCTTTCTGCTGAGAAACAACCGATGTTACCTTCAATGGTCCTAACTCAGAGATCGCCTTGATACCAAACAAGGACTTACCGCCCGATACCAGTGAGTTACCGGTTTCCATTGATACGTTCCCCATTTCAATACTTTTGATGATCTCATCCTCATAACCTTCATAGCGAATGCTCAGTCGGTTCTCGAAGTCGAACTGCCGCTCAGTATCCCAATCTGTGGCGATGGTTAGTTTATCACCGATGGTACCCTGGATGTTTAGCTGAAGATTCTGATTAAAGGTGGGATCCACTCTCGTTCTTAGATCTTCCGGTAAAGTACCGTCATCCAGTTTTTGGATGGATGCTCCCACATTCATATTGGCCGAACCATTTACCCTCAGACTTACCTCATCGGTACCAAAGATTGTGGTAAATGCGGAATTTTCCCCACCCGGTACATTAATCCTGAAATCGAGTAATCCCCGCCCTTCTTCCTCCTGATTTTTCCCTTCTTCTACCAGGATATACTGGATCTTTCGCTGTTGCTCTCTTTTCTTAATAGCCGCATAATTCTCAAAATCAGTAACTACAGGTTCATACAGATCATACCCGAAGAGCTTTGTACTGATCTTATAAGTATCCACCGAATCCCAGGTTACCGTGGTCCGTTCATTATCCAGATTTATGCCATATAATGCTCCTTTATTCACTCCGGAAAGTGAACTCACCTGGCTTTTTCTGAATGCAGTGTAAAGTTTTACCCCTTCAAGCAGACTATCCGGTATACTTTCGGTAAGCACGGAATCAACCGGTTCAGTATCCCGTTCATCCTGAGCATTTGCAGAGCGAACCATCACCACACCGTTTACCAGCAGAGCCAACAGTAACAGACTAAATAGCTTATTAAAAAAACGCACCGACGTTATAATTTACCCGGTTGTGAAAGATTTAGTAGCTATATACGATAGGCGACAGTCGGTGATGAATTATTGTTGGCAAATGAACACAGATAATACCATATATTTGAGTATGTTGAAAGGGTGATCACTGCGTTTAGATGTTGATATTAGGTAGTTTTTCGCTCTCTGTGTTTACGACTTTTAACGTTAAATAGTATTTGCCAAAAATAAAAATTTACTGTGCAAGGCTTTTGGAAAAATAGAATTCAGCTTGATCTGCTAAAGCGACATATCGGGCCTTTCTTATTTTGCTTTTTTACCCTGATGTTTCTGCTATTAATGCAATTTCTGATCCTGCATGTAGACAAACTCATTGGTAAAGATATACCCATCCCGATCATTCTGGAATTGATCGCTACAAACCTGGCCTATATGGTAGTTCTTGCCGCGCCAATGGCAGTTTTGGTGGCTACTCTGATGGCTTTTGGTAAATTTTCAGAACTAAATGAACTCACGGCTCTTCGGGCAAGTGGGGTTAATACGATCAGCATCATTCAACCGGTTTTGTTAGCTGCTGTTATTTTATTCGGCGGATTGGCCTGGTTCTCAAATTATGTATTACCGGAAGCGAACAGTAAAGCCAGATCCCTGTTCATAGACATTAGATTAAAAAAGCCGGGATTCGAACTTCAACCCAATGTGTTTTATAACGGCATTGAAGGCTACACTTTTTTAGTTAAACACATCAATAACGAAACAGATAGTCTGTATGATATTACGCTGTTTCAGGAACCGGGTAATACCCGAAACAGGGCCTATATTAAAGCAAAAAGTGGTTATTTACGAAGTGAAGGTGAACAAGGTCTGACCCTATTTCTGCACAACGGCAATATGGTTAGAAATTTAAGCAGGACCAGTATTACAGCTGAAGGAAATGTCGAAAATACTGCGTTCAGCAAATACAGACTCACCTTCGATCTTTCGGATCTCGCCTTCACAAAATCCGATCCTGAAGCCCGAAACCGTAGTGACCGCTCCATGTCGGCTCAGGCTATGGCGGTAGTTGTAGACACTCTTAGAAAAGAAATTGACGATTATCGAAAGGATATTACGGAAGAACCCATCATTTCAGCTGAACATAATAAACCTGTAAGCAATGGATCTGCCCCACCTCAGGTTGTTAATAAAGGAGTGGAAGCCATCCCGTCAGACATGGTGGTTTTGCAAAATGCTTCCAATAATCTTGATCAGATCCGTTGGATAAATATTGCCTATTCTCAGCTCGAAAAGCAAAAATCTGATATTGATAAAACCACCTCTAACATTTTATGGCGGGTAAAGCGAATAAATCGTTATCTCGTTGAGATCCACAAGAAATTGTCGATCCCGTTTGCCTGTATAGTCTTTGTTTTGCTAGGTGCGCCTATAGGAATTATGACTCGCCGCGGAAATTTTGGGTATGCTGCGATCATTAGTGCCGTGATTCTCACCATTTATTGGATATCCATCATACAAGGCGAAAAATTAGCTGACCGTTTATTTATCACTCCTTTCTGGGGCATGTGGAGTTTTAACATTGTATTTTCACTCATTGGGATCATTCTTATCATCAGGCTTAGCACCGGATTCCGACTCAAACACTTGTTTGTACGCCGTGGTTAAATACATCGATTCATACATATTCCGACGCCTGCTTTTCATCACGCTCTTCGTTCTTTTAATGTTGATCTTCATCTTCATTATGATCGATTTTTCTGAAAACAGCGATGATTTTACAGATCGCGGAGCCACCATGGCAGAGATCTGGGGTGGCTACTATCTTAATTATATTCCTGAGATCGTTCGGTTGGTTACTCCGGTGGCCATATTTACTGCTTGTCTGTTTCTTACCGGCCAACTTTCAGAACGATTGGAGATCACCGCTCTTAAAGCTGCAGGAGTTTCATTATACCGGCTACTTATGCCCTATCTGGCCTTTGCTATAGTCATGGCGATCACTTTGAGCCTGATGGATGCCTTCGTGATTCCTAAGTCGAACCGCATAAAAATTGCCTTTGAGAATAAATACATCAAACAGAAAAATGAGCGGATCGACAGAAATGATATCTATCGGGAAATTGATAAGAACAGCATTCTCCAGGTAAATTATTTTGATAAAGATCAACGAACCGCCTACCGGGTACGACTGGTTCAGTTTGACAGCCTCGAATTAAAAAAAACCATTACCGCCACAAATATGAAATGGCAGGAAGAAACCAAAAAGTGGCAATTACTTTCAGTGATGGAAAGAGTTTACACCGATACGGGTTATGTTGAACATCGCATGGCCGGATTGGATACTACGTTGAGTATTTTACCACAGGATCTTGCCCGAACCACTTCAGACATTTACCAGCTCACTTACCCGGAAGCCATTGACTATATCGAAGGGATCATCCGCAGTGGTGCCGGAGGTGTAAATATTCCTAAGGTGCAGTTGTATGGCAGAATGGCCTATCCATTATCCATAATTGTGGTGATCATTGTTGGTTTTGCCGTTGCTTCGGTACGGCGCAGAGGTGGAAAAGGAATTTATATTGCTGCAGGGCTTCTGATAAGTTTTCTGTATCTGGCCTTCATGAAGATCGCTGAACCTTTTGGCTCACACGGAACCATATCACCGGAAATCGCTGCAACGATGCCTCATATCTTTTTCTTTATAATTGGTCTGATTCTGTTGATAACAGCCAGAAAGTAGGTATTACAAAGTTTCGATCGTACCTAGTACTTCGTAATCCCCTTTATCTGATCGCTGGATGAATACGATCTCTCCCGACTCCGGATAAACTTCAGTAAAAGCTGTAATATTAACCTGATGAGTAACCAATATTAGCGGTGTATCAAAAAACTGATCGTCCAGCCAGTCTTCCAACGCACTTGTCTGAACAGATTTTCTACTATACGAATTAAAAAAGGAATTCAACAGACTCAGGGAGTTCACTTTCCCAAGATTTAACTGTGTGGACGTATCTTTACAGCGGCACCATTCACTGGTATACACCTGAGCTCTTACTACCCCGTTCGACCGGAATAAACGCCCTATCTGTTCCGCCTGATCCAAACCTTCATCTGAAAGATTTCTTTGGGTTGAACAATCATCCAATTCAAAATTTTTAGGATCTCCGATACCGGGAGCCTCAGCATGCCGGATCATCACAAAACTTTCACCCCGCTTTAATGATCTCCACAGATCATTTTCCGGAATTTGTGCTTGTAGTGATGAAATACTGAACAAAAAAAATAAAACTAAAATGACGGTACGCATTCGTTGAATCTTGAAATTGGTTTATTGAATAACCAGAATTTCCTGCTAAAGATTCATAGAGTCTGATTAGCGGCGCCAACGTTTACTAACGTATTCTATCCAGTTTCTGGCGATCAACTCATGACCTTGAGGGAGTGGGTGTATTCCGTCCCAGACCCAATGTTCGGGAGAAACCGCTTCAGCAGCTTCATCAAATATCTGTTGTAATGGAACAAACAGGGCATCGAATTCCCTGGCTAGCTCAGCAGTTTTCATTCTCAATTCATCTGTCATTGCCCTCCGTTCTTTATATACCCCCTCCTCACTCAAGACTCCCGATTGCAACACAAAAGGTTCCATCAATACAAGATCTAGCTCAGGATTTGCTTCCTTACTTTGCTTGAGTATGAAGCGATAATCCTCCTCAAATTGCTCTTTAGTATTTCCAAAATACACATCATTAGTTCCAACAAGGATGCTAAGAAGATCAGGATTCAGATCTATAGTATCCTGCTTCCATCGGTTTTTGAGATCTGAGACTGTGTGTCCGCTCACTCCGCGGTTAAAAAATTCCATTTCTGTTTCGGGCAGATCTGCATGTAACCGGGATGCAATTAAATACACATAACTATGCCCCAAGTAATGATTTCTGTCACTTTCATCTCTTCCCCGATTCATATCGGTAATAGAATCTCCCTGGAAAAGTATTCTGGTCCCTTTTTTGAAGGCAGGCCGATCATAGTCATAACCATCCACTTCATCTTGTATTGTAGCAGATGAACTAATAAAAGCAGAGCCGCTTAGTAATGCGGTCTTTTTAATGAAATCTCTGCGGGAACTCATTTAGATCAGGCTTCCGGTTGCGGTCCTCTATACATTGGGATCTCAACTTTTTCCCGGGTGTTGATCGGGCCATGCTCATCTTCGTATCGCTTGATATTATCAGACAAAGCCTGGGATAACCTTTTGGCATGATCCGGAGTTAGGATCATTCTTTTCGCCACTTTTGCTTTTGGAACACCAGGCATCACCGCAATAAAATCGAGAATAAATTCTGACGGAGAATGAGTGATCATTACCAGATTTGAATAAGTTCCGTTTGCTTCCTGTTCGGGTAATTCAATTTCGATCTTTCCGGGATTGCCGGATTGCGCGTTTTGTTGAGACATAATTTTTTTGCTTTGTTGATTCGTTGCTAAACTAACAAATTCTGAGACTCGGGGCAGGCTTCACTTTAACCATATTCAGAAATCAATAATAATTCTGCTTTCAGCTATAAAATCTATCCCATAACATGGTTTAATTTCATCCACCAATCCGTTACTTTTACCCACTCATTTAACACTGACAAGAATTCATGTTCATAGAACAACAGAAACCAAAAGATTACGACTGCGGCTACAATCTCGATCTTATGATCGCTGCAATCCCAAGAGTTCCGGAAGGCGAAGAGCGACAGGCTTATGCGAAACGGGTTGTAGGCCTGATCAAACAGAGTCACCCAAATTGGGTAAGTGACGATGGAACAAGCCGGGCCGCATGGGATTACCTTTTTGAATTAGCAGACATTGATCTTGATGCTCTTGGCATTAAAAATCCTTTCTTATCCGGTGAAGCGGATGATGCCGAATAAGCGTCTTCTATCTACTTTATAAGTACATTTGAACATAACACGCTTTATTATGATCAATTTTCAATTTATATTGAAAATTAATGAACAGCGTGTATATGCAGAAGGCTAACATTAAGGAAAACAAACTTTACGAAGCTTTTAAACAACAGATCACACAGGATGATCTGGAACAATTTCTGTCTGATCGGAAGGATGTCCTTTCCGATTCTGCTCCTCAATATCTCGCTTTATCTATTTCAATCAGTCCGGTTGATGCTCTTGCTGCAATTGAGCAGGATCCTAATAAAGAAGGTTTCCAATATTATTGGGAAAAACCGGTCGACCAGTTTTCCATGGCTGCATCCGGTGAAATTGAACGTATTGTGACTACCGGAGAAAACAGATTCAGAGTTTCATCCCAAAAAGGAAAAGAGATCCTTAGCCGGGTACATCACCTCAGCGGGATCAATCACAGAAATGCAGTCGTTCATTTATTTGGAGGGTTTTCCTTTTTTGATAGTGAACCTGAAAGTGAATGGGAGGCTTTCAAATCAGCTTCTTTTACGCTCCCACGCTGGATGATCATAAGAGAAGGTAATTCTACCATTCTCACCTTTATCACAGAAATGGTAAAAGACCAGAATTTTGATGAGCTCGAAGACAGCATCATAAAACAACTGGATGAACTTTCCTGCATTTGTGATCGCGATCAGTATCTTCAGCCTGATGATCTTGATCGATCTCTCAAATACACCAACCCAGATGAATATTCTTCGGAGCATGATCAATGGGTGCAGGCTATTGAACAGGCTACCGACAAGATCAAAGCAAATGAGTTCAGAAAAGTAGTATTAGCCAGAAAATTAAGTATTCCGCTTAGTGAGGAGATTTCAGACACGCGTATTCTGAATCAGCTTCGGAAACAATATCCCGATTGCTATTCTTTCCTAATCAGGCAAGACGACGAAAGCAGCTTTATCGGAAGCACTCCGGAACGACTGGCTTCTTTCAATTCAGAATTTGTACTAACTGAAGGACTCGCTGGCAGCACATCGAGAGGTAAAACTGCATCCGAAGACGCCATGCTCGAGAATGCGCTCATGCAGAGTCCTAAAGATCTGGAAGAACATGAGATCGTATTAAATGCTATTAGTGAAAATCTGACTGATTACTCGGATAAGGTACTTCACCCTGCTCACCCTCAAATCAAAAAACTCTCGAATGTTCAGCATTTGTTTACCCCCATTACTGCACAGATCAAAAAAGGGGTATCCAGAACTGAAATGCTAAAAACATTACATCCAACCCCAGCAGTTGGAGGCTTTCCCCGAAATAAGGCTGTTCAGTTTATTCGCGAAACCGAAGACTTTGAACGTGGTTGGTATGCTTCCCCGATCGGTTGGATAAATGCTCACGGAAACGGAGAATTTGTAGTAGCGATACGCAGCGGATTGATAAAAAAAGATGAGGTGCAATTCTTCGCAGGTTGTGGTATTGTTGAGGACTCCGATCCTGAAAAGGAATGGGAGGAAACAAATTTAAAGTTCATCCCAATGCTATCTGCACTCGAATATGCCGGAACCTGATCAACAAAATCTGAATTTTATCTGGGCCACTCATTTTGTCCGTAGCTTGTATAGTTCAGGTATTTCTGAAGCAGTAATTTCACCGGGTTCTCGTTCAACGGCTCTGACTCTTGCATTTGCAGCCCACCCCGGCTTTAGAAAACATGTGATCATAGACGAACGCTCAGCCGCTTTTACCGCCCTTGGCTTGGCCAAAGCCAGCGGAAAACCCGCCGTTCTTGTTTGTACTTCCGGAACTGCTGTTGCAAATTACTATCCTGTGGTAATTGAAGCTACTCAATCCGGTATACCTTTGATAGTAGCCAGTGCAGATCGCCCTCCAGTGTTACGTGGAAACGGAGCTTCACAAACCATCGATCAGCTTAAGATATTCGGAGATTACCCGGTTTATTTTCATGATACAGGACTCCCCGGTGATGATCCTCAATCCGTTCAACGACTACAGTTATCAGCTAAACAAGCTGTGCATGCCTCGCTCATTAATCATGGTGTTGCTCACATCAACCTTCCATTTGAAAAACCGTTTGAACCATACACTGATTTAATTGCCGCCACTCAAGAAGAGAATAAGCTTCAACAACCGGGATCTGTTCATGAGTATGCTCTCTCTGAAACAGAGCTTGAAGCAGATGAATTATTTTGGTCGGATCTTACTGCAGCCACCAAACCACTCATAGTCTGCGGGCCCCGGATCTCATTGGAAGAGAACAACGGGTTAATTCAAAATTTAGCGAACGTTTTGAACGCTCCTATTATCGCTGAAGCCGGTTCTTTGGTACCTGACTCGGAGCATTCTATTCCATTCACCGATGGTTTCTTAAAAAATGAGCAAACCGTTGAAAAGCTGTCCCCAGATCTGATCTTACGGTTCGGAGCTGAGCCGGTAAGCAACGCATTAAATAACTACCTGAAGCACCACTCCTCAGTAACACAGATACGATTTAGTTCGGATGGTGAGCTGAGGGATCAAACTCAATCAGCAACTAAACACCTCCACTTATATGGAAATTTGAGAATCCCTGAGATAAAAGGAGCGGCCAATGAGGATTGGATCAACAGCTGGAAAAATTACTCCTCGGAATACGAAGAATTTCTAACTGCTCAGATCTCTCCTGAGATTCCACTTGCAGATGGAGATGTATTTTCTGCTATACTTCCCGATATCCCTGAAGATAGTTTTGTGATGCTTTCAAATTCATTTCCGGTTCGTGATTTTGGACTTTTTGGGAGATCAAAAACCCATGAAATTTACGTAAACAGAGGGGCTGCCGGTATTGATGGCATAATCTCCACTACTTTTGGGTTAAGTTTACACCTGCAAAAACGTGGTTTTTTATTTATTGGCGACATCGCTTTTTTACATGATTCAAACGCGCTATTAAATTCAAATTCTATAACCTCTCCGCTCCACATCATTTTATTGAATAATGGAGGAGGAAGTATTTTCAGGATGTTGCCGGTGCATACATTGGGAGAGGAATACTTCCAATACTTCGATACCCCACAGGATGTATCTGTTGCTGCTTTATGCCGGGCACATAAAGTGGATCACACCTTGATTTCAAGGCCAAATCAATTGGAACAAATTTTCAGATATACCCTTGATGAACCCGGTGTGCATGTGTATGAGTTTATTACGGAGGCGGATGAATCTATGGAACTTCGAAAGAAGCTATGGAATTCGAATCCTTCTAACTAATGGATATCAGGATCAGAGGCATATCGTATCATCTCGAATTTCATCAGCAAAAGGAAAAGTTGCCTACAATGGTACTTTTGCATGGCTTTTTAGGAAGTGGTGACTCTTTCAAACCCCTTATTCCTTTACTAGCTGAATTCAGTAATCCGGTTACAATTGATCTGCTAGGCCATGGAAAAACCCAGGGAGCAGAATTACATTACCGGTTTTCAACCAAAGAACAAGTCGCCGATATTGTAAAGCTGATCAGCGAACAACTTCAGACTCCCCTTTTTCTTTATGGCTACAGCATGGGAGCACGGCTGGCTTTACAGACGGCGTTGCATCGTCCCGATCTTTTTCAAGGTTTGTTACTGGAAAGTGGCACGTTTGGTATTGAAGGAGAGACAGAACGACAAGTTCGACAAAGTCTGGACGGAACCCGATCTGATGCGATCATGGGTAATTTCGAGGATTTTCTTAAAGAATGGGATAAAAAGCCCTTGTTCACCACAAATACTCCTACTGCTCAAACTGAGTTCTATTCTGAAATTCAGGCAGGTCAAAATCCTCTTTGGATGGCAAATAGCCTCTTGGGATTTGGAACCGGTACGATGCCTTGTGTTCGGGATCGATTAACAGATTTGAATACGCCGGTTCAATTGATTGCGGGCGAACGGGATAGTAAATTTATCAGAATTAATCAGACTATGAATAAAGATCTGCCAGAGAGCAATCTTTCCATCGTAGAACGATCTGGTCACCGTGTTCATTTAGAACAACCCGAAGACCTGGCACAGATCATTCAACACTTTATTGCAACCCATAAACTACCGGATATTGAGTGAACAGCACTTGATAAACGATACAAAGACTTTACCCATGAATTGGATCACCGTTAAAGAATATGAAGACATCACCTATAAAAAATCAGATGGTGTTGCACGCATAGCTTTTAACCGTCCCGAAGTGAGAAATGCCTTCCGACCTAAAACTGTTTTTGAACTGTATGAAGCTTTACTCGATGCTAAGGAAGACAATGATATTGGAGTAGTACTTATTTCAGGGGAAGGCCCCTCTCCTAAAGATGGTGGCTGGGCATTCTGTTCCGGTGGTGACCAGAATGTAAGAAGTAAAACAGGCTATAAAGCTGATGACGGTATACCCAGACTCAATATTCTCGAGGTTCAGCGCTTGATCAGGTTTATGCCCAAAGTAGTAATTGCTGTGGTTCCGGGCTGGGCCGTAGGTGGTGGACACAGTTTACATGTTGTTTGTGATTTGACGCTTGCCAGTAAAGAGCATGCCGTTTTCAAACAAACCGATGCTGATGTTGCCAGTTTTGATGGGGGATTTGGATCTGCCCTACTCGCCCGTCAGGTAGGGCAAAAACGAGGACGTGAGATCTTTTTCCTGGGTAGAAACTATTCTGCGCAGGAAGCATTCGAAATGGGAATGGTTAATGCTGTTGTACCTCACGAGGAGCTCGAGGACACCGCTTTTGAATGGGCTCAGGAAATTTTAGCTAAAAGCCCTACAGCTATTAAAATGATCAAATTTGCTTTTAATCTGATCGACGATGGTTTAGTAGGCCAACAGGTTTTTGCAGGAGAAGCTACCAGATTAGCCTATATGACGGAGGAAGCCGAAGAAGGAAAGAATGCCTTTCTGGAAAAAAGAAAACCCGACTGGGCTAAATTTAAGCGTTCTCCCTCCTGACCGTATTCTCAGATTTATGACTTCAAAAGTTAAAAATGGACAACCCTAGTCTTATGATCATCAGAAGGATATAAATTGGGTCAGATAGATTCCGTTGTGAACGGGCCCGATGAACTCATTAATCAGATATAGGCTTCAGATCCGATAATTGTATTTCATACAGATCACCATTTTCTTCGGTAATGATCAAAGTAGAATCTGAGTCGAACGTAACCGCCTCGATCTGTTCTGTACCTTTCAGGTAAGCGCTCCATTTACGTCCTCCAAAGAAGCTGCCTTCGGATATATCCGCAATTATGATCTGATCGTACAATAAGATCGCTAACAGGCTCCCATCCTTTGAAATATCTGCTGCAGTGACCAACGATTCTGTCTTCATAGACTCCACAAACGTTAGTGTATTTACCGAATCTTCTTGCGGATCTTCTAATTTAAAGAGCCGGGTGATCCCTGGCTGTTTTGATAGCACATAGATCACTCCATCTTTCTGGAAAATACCTTCAGAATTGTAACCGATATCTAAAAATTTTCCGATCAGATCAGTTCGTTGTGGATACTCAATATAGAATTCGTGAATAACATCTACTGACTTGTCGTCCGGAGCTGGTTCACTGAGTATAATGATCTTGAGATCATCCCGGCATTCACAATTATTTCCAAGATCTGACAGAATGAGTGTTCCATCTTCACCAAGCGCAATATCTTCCCAGTCTTTGTTTTTAGCGCCTTTTACTTTGGTTCCCTTATAATCTTTACCCTCAGCAACGATCTCACCATCTCTGTTAATTGCATAAATACGATCCGGAGTGCCGGAGTCCCCATGCACCCAATATACATTTTCGTAGCGCCGGCTTTTTATTATACCTGAAACTTCTTCGCGGGCTGGTTTATCAATTCTTTTATACGCAGATAATTCCAGCACCGGTAGATCCTGCGCATACATTTCCGGTAATCCTACAATGATGGCGACCATTAAGAGGATCACCATCATTTGGATCTTTTTAAAATATGCCGGCTTGTTAATGGCCAAAGGCATCTTTCATTTTACTAAAGAACCCTTTCTCTTCTTTAGTTTGATTTGAGGCATCAAAATTGGAGTTACCTTTTAAGGATTCAATAGCTTTTTTCTCATTATCTGTAAGACTGTGCGGGATGTATACATTCACACGAACATACTGATCACCCTCACCGGAATTATTCAGTCCGTGAATACCTTTACCTCGCATTCTAAGTAATTTAGCAGGTTGAGTACCCGGTTCAATTCTTAGCTTAGCTTTGCCTTTTAGAGTGGGAACCTGAACCTCTGTTCCAAGTATTGCATCAGGAATACTTAAAGTAAGATCGTAATAGATATTATTTCCTTCCCGGATAAAATGCTCATGCTCTTTCTCTTCTATGAGCACGATGAGATCACCGGCACGGCCACCTCTTCTTCCGGCATTTCCCTGCCCTCTAAGCGTAATGTAATTACCGGTAGAAACACCTGATGGAATATTTACTTTGATGGTTTCTTCACCTTTCACACGGCCCTCGCCATGGCATGCCTTACATTTATTCTTAATGATACGGCCTTCGCCCTGACAGGTCGGACATGGTTGTACATTCACCATTTGTCCAAGCATGGTACGGGTAACCTGTCTCACTTCTCCCATCCCATTACAGGTACCACAGGTTTCAAAATCAGAATTGGTCGCAGCACCTGTTCCTGAGCAGGTATCACAAACGATCTGTTTTTTTACTTTAAGTTTTTTCTCAGTACCGAATGCAATTTCCTCAAGCGTTAATGGCATTCGTATCTTCATATCAGAGCCGGGAGTACCCGGTTCTCTTCGGCGTCCTCTTGAACGGCCGCGGCCACCGCCAAACATATCTTCACCAAAGAAACCACCTCCAAAAATATCACCAAAACGGCTGAAGATGTCTTCCATATCAAATTCGACACCTCCACCACCAAAACCTCCGCCGCCATTCATGCCGGCATGGCCAAACTGATCATATTGAGCTCGTTTCTGAGGATCTCTAAGTACCTCATACGCTTCCGCGGCTTCTTTGAATTTCTTTTCTGCTTCGGCGTCCCCTTTGTTTCTGTCGGGGTGATATTTCATGGCAAGTTTGCGGTAGGCCTTTTTAAGCTCCGCATCACTTACACCCTTATCAACACCTAAAATTTCGTAGTAGTCGCGTTTAGTCGCCATTTAAATCCTTGTTATTCGCTTACAATTACTTTTGCATGTTTGATAACCCGATCACCGATCTTATACCCACTTTCGAGTACGTTCAGCACCGTATCGCTTTTGGTCTTCTTATCCGGGGCCGGTTGCCGTAACATGGCGTCATGAATGTTTACATCAAATGGCACACCCGTATCATCAATTCGTTCAACCCCGTATCTATTTAATACTTCGTCAAATTTACTGGCTACCATTTTCACTCCTTCCAGAAAGCTCTTGTCGATCTCGCTTCCTTCCGAGGCATCCAGTGTTCGTTTCATATCCTCAGAGATCGGCAAAAATTCCTGCAGTGCAGAGATCTTCGCATCCTCGAACAGGGTAATCCTTTCTCTTTGAACTCGCTTTCTAACATTCTCTAATTCAGCCGCCTTTCTGAGCAGTGAATCTTTTGTATCGTTTAACTCTTTCTCAAGTTTTTCTATCAAAGCAACCTGTTCGCTTTCTTCATTGTTATTGGTAGCGTCCTCCGAAGCAGCTTCCTCAACTACTTCATTACTTTCTTCGATCTCCTGCTCATTTAGTTCTGCAGTTTCTTCTGTGTTCTGTGTTTCTTTATTCAATTCAGCCTCTGCAGTTTTATTTTCTTTATGATCTTTTTTGCTCATAGTTACTATTTCAAAGTTCCGTTTTTTAGATGGCGAAAAGCAAATATAATGCCAGCGAAGTCGATACGCTTCATTTTGACAAAGTTACTCATATTTTGATCAGCTATAAATTTTGTCATAAAAAAAGCCTCCTCCCGAATGGGAAGAGGCTTCAAATTGTGAATTACTGTCAGCTTACTGCTGGCTTAAACACATACCGGCACAGATCACAACTCCAGGTCGGTCTATTACTCCAACTGAAGGTAAGTCCGCACCAAATTTTGCTTCGATGGCACCAAGCATTTCATTTGCTAAGAGTGCAGAACCTCTGGGATTCGGATGGATACCATCGGTACTAATTACTCCATTCGGGCTAAAGTCTGGCTGTAAAAACACATTCTCTACCGTTATGCCCGGCTCACCATCACTAAATCCCATCAGATCATAAAATGCACCTGTTGGTGAATTAGTATCATAGAAAGCTAAACGATCGCTGTAGTTTCCTACTGCTGTTGAAATAATACCATTAAAGGTCGCTCTTTTAGTTTCAATCTCTGTGATCTCTGCAATTGTAAGATAATATTGATCTCCGCTCAATTCTCCGGTTGCCACATTAAACCCAAGAGGGACGACTACTCCGATCGGGGTATCTGCTACAGAAGCATCTCCATCTGCCTCTGTTCCTAATACAGCTCCTGCAGAAAGTAAAACTAATTCTCCCTCTACCATCGGGCGGGACTGCTCATAAGGTGTAAGTGCAGCTCTTTCCTGAGCAGACATTCCCATGGCCAATGCCAATGCATCAAAGCATCCACCCAGGTCATCAAGTTCTTCATCAATAACCAGGATCGGATTGTCACCCTCTGAATAAGACATCAATCTCTGATCTATATCAGATTGAGCAACTCCTACGTTCGCACACCCCTGAATAACCTGATTTACTTGTCCTAATCCGGCATTTACAGCAGCTGCCGTTGCAGCGTCTAACGTTATATTATTCCATCTTACAGCCTGGAAAACAGGTGTTCCTAACAGCGGTGGAATATTTGCTACTACTCCTTTTGCCGTAGTGTTTGCCATCAACTGATCAATAACCGCATTATATTGCGTGCTAAAATCAACATCTGATGTTAGTATTGCCGGATTGGAAGCTCCGGAAGCAGCATATCCCAACACATCGTTATTACCTATCCACAAAGAAAAGAATGTTGGCTGGGCTGCGATTGCTTCTCCGAGAATGGTAGAAGTACCGGGCTGCGACGCAAAACGCTGATAGAACGGATTGAATGCCGGATTTGACGGATCAGCAGGACCACCGGTGAGAGGTGTTAACAACTGACCGGTAACAATTCCAGGTACACCAAAGTTATTTACGGGTTCTCCGTTGTACGCAGTGATAGCTTCTCCGTTAATAACCGGAGAAGGCCCGGGTACGTTTATATCGAGCTGGAAACGGCCTAAAATAGTAGATAACGCCGGATTCGGGCTGGCTACTGTATTGAACCCGTTTTCAGAATTAATGAATGGTTGAACAAAGTCATAATCTCCATCGGTAGTCTGCGCAAAAGCCTCTGCCATAATATTTGGAATGGAATTTTGCTGCCCCAAATTGTAGAGTGCACCATCCATATAACCGGCTGTAAGCGAATTACCGATCGCAACGAAGTTGGAGAAATCCGCACTCCCTGATGAGTAGGTAGCGGGTGTTGGTAACGGATTTTCTTCAAGGCGTTCATTGATCAATGACTCACCCGATCCGTCACAGGCATTCATAACTAATGCCACAGAAAGTAAAAGTATGGTTGATTTAAAGATATTCTTCATCGTATTAGGTTCCTCTTATTTCAGAAGTTGATCAAGGGTGAATGAAACGTAGTAAATGGCTCCCATAGTTGGGTTTGCTAACGAAGTAGTGTATTGCTCGTTAAGTATGTTACTACCTCCAACTTTGATGGTTGAATTGAATCTTGATAAGCGATAGCTGACTTGAGCATCAAGAGTTCCGAAGGCATCTACAACTCCTTCACCGATCGATGATTCCCACACATAAGCATCCTGCCAGCGGTAGGTCAGGTTAAAACCAATATTCTTGGTAAGCTTACGATTCTGGAAACGTACGTTATATCTCCATTCCGGAGTGTTATAGCTGGCGCGGAAACCCTGGGCCAGGAGATCTTCCTGATCGAGCAGTTTATTGTATGATAAGTTACCACCTATGGTATAACCACCGTTCAATGAGTAGTCTGCAGTTACGGCAAAACCATGAGATCTTACATTACCATCTGCGTTCACATCAAAACCATAGCTTTGAGTTGGGAACGAAGAATTTGGATTATTTGGATCTTGCTGAGTGATCACAGATTGTTTCCAACTATCTGTTCCCGGAGCTGTTGCACCGGAATATTCTGCACCCGGAGCCTGCTTTAATCCATTTGGGATCCCTTGAGTAAAAGTTACTTCCGCGATGAAATCCGTATAATTACTGAAATAATAGTAGGCATCGATAAACAATCGGTTGCTGATCAGTGTCTTATAACCTACTTCGTACGTGCTGATCTTTTCAGGCTGGAAGTCATCAAAGTTAAACTCAGTAACCATAGCCATCGCATCATTCATGGAAGCGCCGGCTGCCAGAGCCTGACGAGCCTGAAGTACTCCTGAGTAAACTGTGTTGGTTTTAAACAGATAGCGATCTACTAACGCCGGATTGCTCCCAACCAATCGTCTAGAAACCACATCCAGGTCAATGAACTGATCCTGTGTAGTAGGTATTCTGAAACCACGCTGGTAAGAAACACGGAAATTATGGACATCAGCTAACGTAAGAATTGCAGAAGCCCGGGGTGAAAGCTGGCCATCGAAATATTCGTTTTTATCATATCGGAATGATGCACTCACATCAAGTTTATCATCCATAAATTGTTTACCGAACTGAGCAAAAGCTCCCCACTCGTTGATGGCAAATTCCTCACCTGATTGTTCATCTTTAAGTGCAAATAACGTTCCACCGGATTCCAGTGCATACTGGCGAACATTGATACCCGCCTGCATTTGCACGATCTCAGGATCAATTACACTAGAGAAATTATACATCCCTTCGGCATGGTAGAGGTCAGACTTATCAAGGAATTTCGCTCCACCTTCAGAAATAGGAAGGTTTCTGAGTCTCTTGGCTTCATCTTTAAATGTTTGGTCATTGGGACTAAATTGAGCCTGATCAGCAACTGTTCTTGCTCTTGCATGAGCTTGTTCTACAGTAGCCCCTTGTGTTCGGGCTTCAGCAAAAGCGCCAAAATAATTAGGCAAGTAATATTTTTGGTTGATCAATGATGCTAATGTGTTGGCAGCATATGAATCACCCGCATCTTCCTGAGTAGTATAGGCACGAACGTAGAAATCAGGATTTCTCAGTTCAATTTTTCCTGTCCAGATACTGAAATCATCCAATACAAATCGGTCATTGGCAGTATACACTGTACTACCATATCCAATATTATATTGTCCAATTAATTCCAGTTTATCAGTCAATCTGTAATGTAAAGCTCCACCAAGTTTTAAACTCTCTGTAGTATTATCTACAAAAGAATTTTCAGTGTATCCGGTTGGAGTAAAAGCACCACTAGCTCCATCCGGGAACAGAGTTCTAAGTGCTGAGATCTGCGCTCCATTTGCTCCACCTCCTGCGATTACTGCATCTGCAACAGCACCAACAGTGATGGTGAAATCTCCATAAGTATTTAATCCGTCATATAAACGTGGTACAGCTGCATCTTCACGGTTTGTTGCTCCTCGTTCGAGCAATCCACTTTGATCGCGGTAATCCTGGGCGATAAAATCCTGAGCTTTCAGGTAAGACGCATTCACTTTAAATGCCCATTTATTATTGAATGCCTGAGCAATACGAATACTATAACTTTGATATAAGGATGGATCTTCCAGGTTACTATCGATATGGTTTACTCCGTTCTTAACATTTACAGTGATGCCTTGGTAGTCAAAAGCACTTTTACTGTTCATCAAAAGTATACCATTTATAGCATTTGGGCCGTACAAAGCAGATGCAGCACCCGGAATAAGTTCGATACTTTCCAGATCTAATTCTGAAATACCTACCACATTACCCACAGCGAAGTTCAAACCGGGAGCCTGATTATCAATTCCATCGATAAGTTGAACAAATCGGGTATTACCATTCGCAGCAAAACCACGGGTATTGATCGATTTGAAGGTTAAACTCTGAGTACTGAAATCCACTCCTTTCAGATTACCGATGGCATCATAAAAATTTGGAGTACCTGCATTTTGAATATCAAGAATGTCAATTTTTTCGATTGAAACAGGTGATTGCAATATACTTTCTTCCACTCTTGATGCTGAAACTACAACATCGTTTCCGAAAATGGTTTGTTCTTCGAGTTGTACTACGATATCATCAACGACGTTATCCGTGATCTCAAGTTCCTTGGGTTGATACCCTACCATGGTGAATTGTAAAATAATGGGAGGATTCTGACGAACCGTTAAGTCAAAACGGCCATCAGCATCAGTTGGAGTACCTACTACAGTACCCTTTACTACAACGTTGACTCCGGGCATGGGCTCTCCGTAAACATCAAGCACCTGCCCCGACACAGACGTTGAAGCATTAGAATGGGGATCGGCAGCCATAGTTAATGGCGTACCAATAGCAATAATTGCCAGACAAACTGACAAAGTCAGCCGTATAAATTTACTCATAATCTGATCCTGAATTGTTAATTGTATTGGTAAATAAAAATATGAAGCGCCTTCAAACTCCACAAAGAAGGGCTAATCTGAGATTGATTTAACAACCAAAGAAAAGTCTGTTTAGGGGATTATGCAAGCGCTTCCAGCTTTTTTTCATAACCCCCAAAATTAATAAAATTCATTTACCCATTGGTTTTCTTTTTGAATGTTTTTTTGCTGTTTCACTTAACATTGTTAACCTGCAATTTTCCTTTTTTATTCAGGATTTCAAATGTTTACCCCGAGTTAATTAAAATTATCTCCAACGACTTCCTAGATTTCTTTAATTCCACCCCTATAGATCAAGCCTAAAAAAAGCTCGCTCACATCAATATGTGAATTCTATTAGAGCGAGCAACTTTTATGTTCACCATCGGTTAATGATGAAAACACTTTAAACACAGGATTTTTTATGAAACGATTAATTGTTGTAACCGCTGTAATCTTTGCATTCGGTTCTGCTATCAAGGCTCAGCAATCTCAGAATTCAACCGAACGTACTATCTCTA
Source organism: Balneolaceae bacterium UBA7797 (assembly GCA_002480645.1). Lineage (GTDB taxonomy): Bacteria > Bacteroidota > Rhodothermia > Balneolales > Balneolaceae > UBA7797. The sequence goes on along the minus strand of DLCN01000003.1, from coordinate 212,409 downwards.
TCTCGATGACAGCCTCAGAACTCTTACCCGCCGACCTTATCACGTTCAATGTTACTATAAACGCAGAAGCAAACACCCCGCAGGATGCTTTTGCCATCCATCAGGAACGAGAATCTGTGCTGGCCAGGCTTCTAAAAAAACACGACATCAAAGAAAGTGATATTCACTTCCAACCGGTTTCTATGCGAAAACGGTATAATAACGACCGCGATAATTACAGAACTACTACCAGTCAGCAGGTATCTGTTTCATTTTCCGATTTTTCAAATTTTGAGGTCATCCAGATGAGTTTGATTGAGCATGGTTTTGATCAGTTCAATGGTAGCTTTTCCAGCACTAAAATGTCTGAGGGTAAAGATGCTGCATTAGTTACCGCCATCGAAGCTGCCAGACAAAAAGCTGAATTGATCGCCAAAACATCGGGCGACTCACTCGGAAAGGTAAAATCTATTACTTACGGTGATTATGTGGTTAGCTCCCGCATGATGAATATGGAATTCGATGGTATGATGGAAATGAAACGATCTTCTATGATGGAGTTTGATCAGTCAGTAAAGGTATCGGCAAATATTTCTATGGTATTTTTTCTGAAAAACTAGTTTTTAACTAATATGGGATATAATGTTTCCCAAACGGTTTCAGCAACCAGCTTATGACCAGCTGCATTTGGGTGGATCTGGTCTGGTTGGTTGTATTTTTCCAGTCCTCCTACCCTTTCCAGAATAAATGGGATTAGCATCAGATCATTCTCTTCGGCAAGATCCGGATAAAGTGTTCTGAATTCTTTCGTGTATTCGATGCCTAAATTTGGAGGTACTTGCATTCCTGCCAGAATAATTATTGTCTCCGGATACTTAGCCTGAGTTTTATCAATAATAGTTTGAAGATTTTCTTTAGTTGAAGTGAGGTCTATTCCCCTCAACCCATCATTCCCTCCCAATTCAAGAATCATAATATCTGGTTTTCTCTGCAGTACCCAGTCGATACGTCGTGCCCCACCTGCAGAAGTTTCCCCACTCAATCCTGCATTGATCACTGTAAAAGACAACCCAAGGGAATCAATTTTATTCTGAATAATGGCCGGAAATGCTTCTCCTTGATCTACTCCGTATCCTGCGGTGATACTGTCTCCAAAAAATAATATGGATTTATCATCCTGAGCTGAGACACTCATCGTGCCAATCAATAAAAAAAATGTGGTATAAATAATTTTCATCATGCTTAAGAAACTGAAACTGTCTTCGCTTTGTTCCGTGTAGAACTGCCTTACTCTTACCTATTTAAGGAGTAAAAGTTATGATAAATTGAACAATCATTTTAATAGTTAATCATTGTGCCGGATATCCTTCAAATTAATCGTCTAGTCAGGGAATTTAAAAGTGGAGACAATCTGCTTACCGTTGTAAATAACATTTCATTCAATATAGAACGGGGAACCACATGTGCCATTGTTGGACCATCCGGTAGCGGAAAAACAACGTTACTCGGTTTGTGTGCAGGGCTCGATCGTCCAACCAGTGGAGAAGTAATATTAAATGGTATCACCATGAATCCTTTAAGTGAGGACGAACGTGCAAAAGTGAGAAATAAGCATGTCGGCTTTGTGTTCCAGACTTTTCAGCTTGTACCTACCTTAACCGCTTTGGAAAATGTGATGGTTCCGCTCGAGCTACGTGGTGAATCTCCGAGAAAGATCGAAGGCCGAGCAAAAGAATTGTTATCGGAAGTCGGACTTGGTGACCGAATGGACCATTACCCAACCCAACTCTCAGGCGGAGAACAGCAAAGAGTAGCCATAGCAAGAGCATTTATAAATTCACCAGAGATCCTGTTTGCCGACGAACCTACCGGAAATCTGGATACTGAAACCGGTTCTCATATTGAAGAACTGATTTTTGATCTGAATCGAAAAGAAGAAACTACTCTCGTATTGGTAACGCACGATCCCGCATTAGCCGAGAAGTGTGACCGCATCATTACATTGAAGAACGGATTCATTCATTCAGATTCACAGAAGTCTGAAGAAACCGGAGTAGCTTAATGAGCTGGAAGTGGATCTTTAAAATGGCCTGGCGGGATTCGAGGTCCAGCCGAAGTAAGCTGTTCTTGTATATGGCGGCGATCATTGTCGGAGTTGCTGCACAGGTATCGATCTCCTCATTTCGGGATAATTTAAATACCAGTATTGCGGAACAATCTAAAGAGCTGCTGGGTGCGGATCTTGAAGTGGAAAAGAATGCTCCATTTGACGAGGAACTAGAAGAGTATCTGGACTCGATGTTCACCGATCAATCACATATGATAGAGTTCGCATCTATGGTTTATTTCCCTAAGAATGAAAATACCCGACTCTCTCAGATCTCCGCTTCCGACGGAATATTCCCCTATTATGGCAACTTAGAAACAAACCCCTTAAGTGCAGTTCAAAGTTTTAAAGACCAGAAAGGTGCTTTGGTAGAACAGGCTATCATGCAGCAATTCGGGCTTGAAGTAGGTGACTCAGTTAAAGTTGGTCTGCTCACCTATGAAATTGTTGGAGAGTTGATCGAAGTTCCCGGTCAGGTCGCTGCCTCGGCATTTTTAGGACCACGAGTTTTATTGCCTATCAAGAATATTGAAAATTCCGGTTTACTAGAGCGTGGAAGCCGGGTTCAGTACAAGAGATATATTAAATACCCGCAGGAAGCGGATCCCGCTGTAATCGAAGCCGAACTCGATACTCTGAATAACCAGCTGGAGTTTCGTTACGATGACGTTGCTGAACGTCAACAGGAAGTGGGGGAAGCCATCTCGCAGTTATCCAATTTTTTAAATCTGATCGGCTTTATAGCTTTATTGCTTGGCGGGATAGGAATTGCCAGTTCTATATTTGTTTACATCAGGCAAAAAATTAAAACGGTGGCTGTATTACGATGTGTTGGTGCCTCGAGTGCCCAATCGATGTTCATTTATTTGGTACAAGCTACCGCGATGGGATTTATAGGAGCAACTATAGGAGCAGTTTTTGGATTAATTATTCAACTCTATTTCCCTGTTCTGGTTGCTGATTTTATTCCTGTTGATATAGAATTATTCATTTCCTGGCCTTCCGTGTTGACGGGGATTTTTACCGGAGTGATCATTTCCATGATCTTTGCTCTGTACCCATTATTGGCCATCCGAACCATCTCCCCACTTTTTACCATTCGCTCACTCGATATTAACCTTAGTAAGCAATTAGGGATAGTAATACGCTCTTTGATCTTTACATTGATCGGAGTCTCTGTAATTGGATATGCATGGCTAATGTTATCCGACCTCAAAGCCGCAATTCTATTCACAATTGGTTTGATAGTGATATTGGTGATCATTACAGGTTTTGCAAAACTAGTGATGGTTGCTGCACGAAGATTTTTACCAGTATCCTGGAGTTATATCTGGCGACAAGGTTTGTCAAATTTATATCGTCCAAACAATCAAACGACCACATTATTACTCACTTTTGGGCTTGGGGTCACGTTGATCAGCTCTCTTTATTTATCTCAGGATCTGCTTTTAAGCCGACTCGATTTTGACGAAGATAATTCCCTACCTAACCTGGCTTTTTTTGACGTTCAATATGATCAGAATGATGGAGTTAATGAGATCATCAGAGATAATGGATTGGAGATCATTCAAAATGTTCCCATCGTAACCATGCGTCTGCAATCCATAAATTCTTATAGCGTTGATGAGATACTTGCCGACAGTAACCGACAAGCCAGAAGATGGGCATTGACCCGGGAATACAGATCCACGTACCGCGACTCCCTCACCTCAACAGAAACATTAACGGAAGGAAAAATCATAGGCGCTGTGGAGGATATTTCAAAAGCGGTGCCCATTACATTATCTACAGATCTAACGGAAGATCTTAAAGTCAGTGTTGGTGATACATTAATCTGGAACGTGCAGGGAATACCAATCACGAGTTATATCTCTGGACTTAGAACAGTGAATTGGGAAACGCCACAGCCTAACTTTTTTGCTGTGTTCCCCCGTGGTGTACTTGAACCCGCTCCTCAATTCTTTGCAACTACTGTAAGAACCTCGGATAAAGAACAGTCGTTAGATGTACAGCGGGCCATCGTACAAAAATATCCCAATGTCTCCGCAATTGATGTTGGTCAGATCATAAATACTGTTCAGGAATTCATTGGTAAGATCACCTTTGTCATCCGGTTCATTGGTATGTTCAGTATCATCACTGGACTCATCGTGCTGGCTGGATCGGCAGCGACGAGTAGGTTTCAGCGTATTCGTGAAGCTGTCTTGTTAAGAACTCTTGGTGCACTTAAAGTGCAGGTGATTAAAATTCAGATCATCGAATATGTGTTATTAGGAATTTTAGCAGCATTCACAGGATTGGCCCTTTCTGTTGGCACAACCTGGCTCCTTGCCATCTTTTATTTTGAGATCGACTTTATCCCTAACTGGAGTGTGATCGGGGTCGAAGTTTTAGCCCTGGTTACATTGGTATTGGCCATTGGATTATTAAATACCCGTGGAATACATAATAAACCACCATTGGAAGTATTGAGGTCGGAGGCAGATTAAATTTTTTCGTGATCATATTCTAATGTTCAGATTCTCCTCGAATGTTAATATGAGGAACACACTACCAGTTTTTTTAATTGAAGGTTATGTAATCAGAAAAAAATCATATCTATGAAAACACTAAGTACAAAATTATTATTGTTGATAGTAGCATTAGCCCTGCCGATCGCAGGATGCGATACCATCAGCAAAACAGCAAAAGGAACTGTAATCGGAGCAAGTGCCGGTGCATTAGCCGGGGCCATCATTGGTAAAGCTGCCGGAAACACAACTACCGGAGCGATTGCAGGAGCTGCAGTTGGAGGGGCCACAGGAGCTGCCATTGGTAATTATATGGACAGACAATCCAGAGAAATGGAAGAGGATCTGGAGAATGCAAAAGTTGAACGAGTTGGCGAAGGTATCAAGATCACTTTCGACTCAGGAATTCTCTTTGAATTGAACTCCTCTGAACTAAGCGCAGCTTCGAAGCAGGAGATCGCAAAACTATCCGAAATTCTCAAGAAATATGAAGACACAAATATCCTGTTTGCCGGACATACAGATTCATCAGGTTCTGATGAGTATAATCTTGAATTATCACAGGAACGTGCAAAATCTGTAGCCGCATATACCGCCTCTTTAGGGGTTGATGCAGAGCGTATGACCATTACCGGATATGGTGAGTCTACCCCTATAGCCAGTAACGAAACAGTTGAGGGCCGCCAGCAAAATCGCCGCGTGGAAGTTGCCATTTGGGCGAACGATAAATTAAAAGAAGCCGCTGAGAAAGGCGAGATAGAGTAGCACTACAAATATATCATTTAAAGTCCCATTATTTCTAATGATGGGACTTTTTTTGTAGGTTCGAAAAAAATAAGCGAATGAAAAAAATTACTAACCTGCGTCCCAGAGGATTAAAGATCCCACTGGTTAAAAAAAAAGCCGGCTCTGCACCTGGCACCGTAACTCATATCGGGCTTCAAAAAGTTAGCGAGGTAAGCATTGACCTCTTTGACTACAACAAAGATCAACTTATTAACCACCCCGTAACTGACGAAAAAGATTATCTCTCATTCACCAGTACGGAATCGGTAACCTGGCTAAAGGTAATGGGACTGCATGACGTTAAATTACTCAAAGGTCTATGGGATGCATTTGAGATCCACCCGTTAGTTCAGGAAGATATTGTTAATACCCTGCAACGGCCAAAAGTGGAATCTTATGGCGATCAGCTATTTGTCGTTCTAAAGATGATCTCTGTAAATGAGAACATGGAGATCAATACGGAGCAGGTTAGTTTGGTGATCAGCAAGCAATATGTTTTTTCTTTTCAGGAATCCGACCATGATTTTTTAGCTCCTGTAGAACAACGTATACAAAATAAAGCTAGCAGATTACGAAACTCCGGAACTGATTATCTCGCTTACGCCCTCATTGATACCATAATAGATTATTATTATGAGGTGATTGAATCATTGAACGAGAAACTAGATGAGATTGAAGATGAACTTATTCTCAGTTCCACTGAAGATCATTTAAAAGAGATTCATCACCTTAGAAAAGAGCTTATCAAGTTTAAAAAATCAGTCTGGCCTTTCAGAGATGCCCTCAATACTCTGCTAAGAGATGAAACAAAGATCATTTCTGAAGAGACTAAATTGTTCTTAAGGGATACCTACGATCACATCTTTCAGGTGATAGAAACTATTGATCATTCCAGAGAACTAGTTTCCGGTTTGCATGATATGTACATGACGGATATCAGCAACAAAATGAACGAAGTAATGAAAGTATTAACGATCATTGCTACTATTTTTATTCCCCTCACCTTTATTGCCGGAATTTATGGTATGAATTTCAGCTATATGCCCGAATTACAATGGAAATGGAGTTACCCGATCGTTTGGGTGTTTATGATCGTTAGCACTCTGTTGATGGTGCTGTATTTCAGAAAAAAGAAGTGGTTATAAAATAAAAGAAGGCTTCTTTCACAAAACCTTCTTTTAAACTAACTACGGAGGTTGTTGAAAAACTATAATCTCACTTTTATACCGGCCAGTATGGTTAATTGATCAATGGTCTGATCGCTGATCTCTTCTTCTAATACCCCGGTTGATCTGTTATAATATTCATACAATTGAGAACGATCATTCCAGGTAGCATATTTCACACTCACGTCTAAGAAAATATCTTGTGATAATGGAATACCAATTCCTCCGCCAAATTGAATCCTGTCAGCTACATATATTTTACTTTTTCCGGGGAATAACCCCAGACCGGCTCTGAATTCAACTCCACGGATCGTACGGTATTCTACACCCATTCTAATATTCTGTACCATCTGATAAGTTGCCTGAATGGTACTATCCAAAACTGCCTCCTGCCCTCTTAATGTAGTTTCATCTACAAAATCAATTCCCGAATCTCGGGTTAAGTTGATGTCTGTTGATGAATAATCAATTAATTCGTAAGACCCTGAGACAGAGAAACCATTCAGATCATCGATTGCTATTCCCAGGTTTAACCTTCCCGGTTTGCGAATGGAATAAGAGAAATCACCTTCGAAATCATCAATAAATGGAGAGCTATTATCATCAAGTCCTGTTTCTATCGAAGAATAGTAGCTTTCAGTTATGATCAATCTGCTTGGGAGCGTCAAACTGGTACCCACATTCAGAAATGGAAGAATTTTATAGACCAACCCAAATCGGGCTGTTAACCCCGAAATTTGTGTATCTATTTCATCAGTAAGTTGAACATAACTGATATCAGATCCCTCTATGAAATCACCATTGTATGCATTGGCAAGATCACTTTCGAGAAAGTTACGGCGATAGGCAAAACTCCCAAAAGTTACTCCAAGTGAAGCTCCTGCAAATAAATTCTTACTAATTTCAGAAGCAGCAAATAACGAAAACTCACCGATATGGCCGCGTTGATTAACCTCAACATCCTGATGAATTCCGGGATAGTCTGACGGATCAAATCCAATCCTGAATATCGATTCCAGATCATCTGATGTATCATCATAGTAATCTATAGCATATGTGTTAAAAGCTATATCGTAATAATCGCTGGAGGGTTCTTGAAAAACATCCGTGATAGTACTTTGATCATTGAATGCAGATACAATATTAGTACGGTTGATATTCGTGTGCATATCGTACCCACCGCCTACAACCAGACTACCTTGCACCGTCGGTACAGAATACAGAATTCCAATATTACTGATGCGACCACTCCTAAAATCACTATAAGTTGAGTTACCTAAAAAAGTGTTTTTCTGGTCTGTTGAGTTTGATAGAAAACCAAGATTGAAATAACTGGTACCTATCATTGCCATGCTGGCAGGATTATCCAGATAGCTACCGAATCCATTTTCCATTGCTACCGAGGGTATTATCCCTGAGTTGGCGTCACCGTTTGTGTTCTCTCTGCTGAATAATTGAGCAAGACTTGAGTATTTTAATGGATCGGTTCCATCCTGTGCTATCACCGCCGCATTGAGAAATAAAGACAGCACACCTGTTAAGAGTATTAAGGAATATCTCTTCATCCTGATGAATGTTTAAATAATTACGGTTCTAGTTCCGGCCTCTTTTTGAGCGAGAACTACTTGATGAACTTGATCTTGATCCGCTGGATCTTGAACTGCTTCTGCTACTTCCGGATCGTACAGTACTTCTGCTACTACCTGAATTACTACGTGAGCGCACAGTTGGTGAGGATTTTCTGGTAGGAGAACTAGTGCGTACCGCCGGTGAGCTGGATCTGTTGCTGGCACTTCCGGAACGGACAGTAGATGATCCGGATGAATTTCTCTGACTGGAATTGCTACGTACTGTTGATGAAGAATTTCTGTTACGAGTAGCCGGTTTTGTTCTTACTGTGGTATTTCTGCTTCTGCTACCCGTAGAGTTCGATCTTACAGTACTACTTCGACTTGTATTACTTCTTACCGTTGAACTACCGCTATTCCTGCTTCTGTTTCCAACAGAACTACTTCCAGAACCACTTCGGGTCTTTCGTACATTCGTTGATGTACCTAAAGATCCTGATCGGGATGTCCCGGTTCTGCCGGTATACCGGCTTCCGGATCTGCTTGTAGTGGTAGATCTTGAAATACCTGATGATCTGGTTTTTCTACTTCCCGAACTATTGGCGACTGTATTTGAAGCGTTTGTTCTTGTTCGGGTTAAACCGCTATTGCCGGAACTTCTGCCATTATTTTTGGAATACAGACCGGTACTTCGGGCTCCTGTTCCGTAATTATCAGATCGGCGACGACCATCATTTCTGTAATAATCATTATAAACTATAATTGAACCATGATAGTAAGGACTATGCCATCCCCATCCCCAGCTGTAATAATCATAGTAGGGATCCCAGTAAGGGTAACGATAGTATCCATAGTTATAACCGTAATAGGCAAAAGCATACTGATTTCTCAGATACCAGTAATCATACCCGTTACCCCAACCAAAATGAAAATTTACCCACGCAGGAAAATGCACTCTGAAATAGGCTGAAGGTCTGTAATAGGTATAATAATTATAAATATTATTATAGGGATACATGTCATCGATCGCATCATCATATCCCTCCTCATAACCATCATCGTACCCATTCCAGTACACATTGTTCAGATCGTTATCATTGTACCATGCTTCAGTTTCATAATCTTTATAATAAATTCCTTCCGCTTCCAGATCTGCTTCGCTTAATGGCTCCTCTTCATAATACTCTTGCTGGATTTCACTTTGTGATTCATATTGTTGCTGTTCAGAGTAATAATTTGAAGTTTGAGTAGCAGGAGTATACGTGTTGCCTTCATCAGCTCTCTCATCATCATCCCACGAATAGTATCCATTTGCAGCAGAGCTCTTAGATTGTGGAGAAAAATCGGTGGATCTTAACTGGGTGTAGCATCCTGTAAAAACCAAAGAAAGGGTTGCTAAAATTAGTCCGGAAAATATGCTTGAGCGTTTCATTATGAACTCCTGAATACTGATTATTAATATTCCGAGAGAAATATCAAATATGCTACCTACATAAACTATCACATGTTCATGTTAGCCGGTTAACATTGCTAAATTTCACCTCTCAGTGACTTAGCAATTACCTCAGCTTTAGAATTAACATGAAGCTTTTTATATATGTTCCTGATATGGGCTCTTACTGTATCTATCGATATGTCAAACCGATCAGCGATCATCTTGTAACTTAGCCCATCAACCAGACCATTTACAATGTCCTGCTCCCGAGAAGTAAGCATACTGTCTTCATTCTTTTTCGGGGCTTGTTCATTAAAATGCGTAATTACTTTTCTGGCGATCTGCGGTGACATCGGAGCTCCACCATTTAATAACACCTCAATGGCTTCCTTGATCTCCGGTAACGAGGTATGCTTAAGTAAGTACCCCGAAGCTCCGGCTTTTAATGAATCGAATATTTTGTGTGAATCATGATAGACGGTGAGCATGATTATGTCGATCTCAGGATATTTAGATTTAATGATCTCCATACCTTTGATACCGGACATCCCCGGTAATTGAATATCCATAAGTAATACATCAGGATGTTGATGCTCTTCCAGAAATTCGAGCATTTCTTCTACCGTATCAGTCGCTACCGGGCAATCCATCCCCTCTTGCATGTCCAGATATCTTTGTATCAGATCCCTGATCTTTTTGTTGTCTTCCACGATGCCTACAATTGCCATCTTAGCCTCTTTTTAGTTGTAGTTCAATTTTCCTTTTACTGAAATAGTAAAACCGTCTGTGTCTTCAAAATTAAATTCTGCGCCAATTCTTTCTGCCCGCATTTCCATGTTACGTAACCCATGCCCGGTTTTCTTTTGTCCTTTTCCGGATGTTCCGTTATCAAATATTTTTAGACAGTATTTTCCATTTCCGGATTTCATACTCAAATTTACACGATCCCCGTTCGAGTATTTCGAAATATTATTCACTGCTTCCTTAAAAATGAGGTACAGATTTTCTTTCACCGGAACCGGTAATTTATTTTCCATATTAAGCTCATCAAAATCATAGGAAACATTGAAATTACGTGGTTCTAACACATTTAGAACATAGTCTTGCATTCGGTCGGTAAAGTCGCCGAGTGTATCATTTCGTGCATCGATCGACCAGACTATATCGTCCAGGCTCGTAACAATTCTTCTGCATTGCTTCCCAATCTGTTCGATGGACTGTTTAAAGTCGGGGTCTAATTTTCCGGCCTGTAGAAAGTCGGATTGTAAGGCGATTTCTGTTAGACTGGCTCCCACATCATCATGCAGATCACTGGCAATCCGGACTCTCATTCGTTCAATATCCACCATCTGCATATACTGATAGTTCCTGTAAAACAGATAGATGATCCCAACTCCAATTACGATCAGAATACCGATAAACCACCAGGTTTGCCAGAATGGTGGGGTGATAACAAAATCAACAATCGCTTTCTTCCCGCTTTCCACTCCACTTGAATTGGTTGCTCGTACATCGAACGTGTATTCTCCGGAGGGTAAAGAGGGATAGCGAACCGTTCTGGAGGTTGTGGTTTGCCAGTCCGGATCTATATTACTCATCTTATATTGATAGACCACCTGATCAGGTGCAGTAAAATTAATACCGGCAAACTTGATCTCAATAAAATTCTGGCTATAGGGTAACTTTATATTTCTGCTGTTATAACTCTTTCCGGATGCGATGATCTCTTCAATGTGAATTTCAGGCGGTACAGAATTTCCTTTGTATACATCAGGATAAAAATGAGATAAACCTTCAACGGTGCCAAACCAAAGGTGGCCGGATTTATCTTCAAAAACGGCTCCGAGATTCATTTCGTTACTTATTAATCCCTGATCCTTTGTAAGAATCTCAATTCCTTGATTTCTCTCTGATGCTTCGCTTTTATAAAACTTCTGTACATCCAATCGGGCAATTCCACCATTTGTACCCACCCAGATATAACCATTTCTATCCTGAGTCAGAAAATAACATACTCTGTCAGGCAAACCATCTTCTTCGGTAATATCTACGAACTGAACTCCATCGAACCAGGCGATACCTCCAAAAGTGGAAACCCAGATAGTTCCGGTCTTGTCTTTCATTACCTGCATTACCGCATTATTTGGCAAACCGTCTGCTACGGTATAGCTGATAAATCCCTCGTTAGTAAGCCGTGCCACTCCTGCATATGTAGCGATCCATAGATCTCCGTTTTCGTCCTTCACGCTCGCTAAAACCGTATTTCCGGGCAACCCTTCTTCGATCGTATACTGCGAATATGAGCCATTCTCCATCTTAATGAGACCATCGTCATAGGTACTTATCCAGTAGGTATCATTTTCATCTTCATATACATGCCGCACCTTCCTAAATGGGAATTCGCTGTTCTTTATATTCGCTAAAGCATCATTTTCGAGGTACGCTAATCCATCTCTCATCCCTATCCAGGTACGGCCTTTTGAATCTGTGCTCAGATGATATACACGATCATCCATCAAACCCGAAGCTTGATTTAAATAATGGATCTCACCACCTGAAAATTGCATCAATCCTCCACCATACGATGCGATCCAAAGATCACCGTTCTGGTCTTCGGCAAAAGATGTGATCAGATTATTCGATAAGCCATTCGCTGTTGAATAGTTCTCAAGATATTCACCCAGAAAAATACTTACTCCCCCCCCAAAGGTTCCTAACCAGATATTACCTTCACGATCGATCAAGGTGGAGTGAATGATATTGTTTGAAAGGCCCTGCTCGGTAGAAAAATTTTTAAATGAACCATTTTTAAAATGACTCATCCCACTTTCCGTACCCATCCAGGCCTCGCCTTTGTCATTGATCTCCAGTGTCTGAATTCTGGGATCATTAAGACCCTCTTCTTTTGAGTAGGTAATAAATTCCGATCCATCATAAACTGTGAGCCCGGATCGTGTTGCCAGCCAGATAGTGCCTTTATTATCAATTTTAAGATCTCTTATCCTGTTCTCTGGTAATCCATCTTTGGTTGTGAATGTTCTAAGGTTCCCGTTAGACAGCCGGGTAGCTCCATCCCGGGTAGCGAACCAAATATCTCCGTTAGGAGCCTGATCGATCGCCCTTACCTGATTACTCTTAAAACCTTGCGAGGTTGAGTACAGATCCAGCACCCGTTTTTGATAATACTGCCATACTCCTTCTCCGTCTGTACCAAACCAGATATCGCCACTGGAATCTTCAAATATACTTATAACACGGCTGTTACTTAAGGCATTTAAAGCATCAATGGTGTAAATACTATCTTTTTCAAAATAGCTAACCCCTTTATTCGTACCTATCCAGATCTTTCCGTCAGCTGCTTCATACAGCGAGTAGATCTTACTGTTTATTAACCCCTGTTCCTCAAAGTATTGATGGAAAGTGGCACCATCAAACCTGTTTAACCCAAATCCGGTTGCCAGCCAGATGTATCCTTCCCGATCCTGTATGATATCGTTGACAACCGATTCACTCAATCCATCCCCTATCGAATAATTGACGAAAGGATAGGTTTGTGAAAATCCCTGAGTGCTTAGACCGGCTGCAAATAGAACTACTAAGAAAATGGTTTTAAGTCGCATTACCCGTTAACGAATAATATTATGGATTCGTACGGGAACATACTTAGTTATGCCTTGAAATGCTTATGATTCCAACGGCTGATCGTCGATTAAATGAATAGCCTTTTTTATGAGTTCCTCTTTTTGATCTATGCTAAAAGTAACTGGTAATTGGCATAATCCCAGCAGACGACTGATTATTTCAATACCGGCGAATCCAAAAAATGCCGTATGATCAAATCTTTTAAAATTCAGATTGTCTGTAAAATATTCGATTATTGATGAAGGTGAATCAGAAAGATATAAATGTGCCATAAATACGGCTGCATCCCATTCAGGGACAGATTGGAAAGCAAATTCAGAATCAACGATTTTAATAGATTCCCCAACTCTCAAAATATTTGAAAGTTCAAGATTACCATGTTGAATGGTATTTCCTCCTTGAAGATACTTTTCCCCAAGAGATATCACCTTATGTTTTAGCGATATATTCCCTGTTACAATTTTCTTGAGATCGGCCAGCCCCTCTTGTGTATCGTCCAATTCGAATTCGGTGAATCTGGTATATGGAGCTACGAATGCAAAATGGTGATTCAGTCTTCTCATTTCCATATTTCTTGGAAAACTATTGTACCCGGAAAGTCCATTCACTGTAGCCAGGAATTCCAGAACCTGATCAATATCTGATATAGATATTTCGTTCTTTGCTCCATAAGCATCAGCCAGAGATTCAGCATTCTGAAACTCCTTCATTTTCAGCATAAAGCTTATTTCATCATACTCATACTCCATTTGAATAAACTTTTGAAGATCAGTCGTTTGATGTGCCAGCTCAGAGAATCTGAATTCCACCCTGCTTCTGAAGACGGGAGCGTCGATTTCAGGAAAATTTTCGATCCATGGTCGTGATTGTTTTAACACAAAAGCTGGAGCTCTATCCGGTATTACCCGAACAACATAATTCATAACAGAATGATCCAGTCTTTCCATTTCGGAAACACTATCCCCTTGTTCGAGCCAACCCACAGTTCTAAGATATTGAGTTGTATTTTCAATATTATCGATGTCGAGAAAGAATGCATCCGGAAAGCTGTTATTAAAACGCTCTCGTTGCCGTCTTTTGTCTGATTTTAAAACCAAAGCTAAACCTTAAATATTTGCACCCCACCGGTTTTACACTAGCCCCTTGTAATAAATGAGCACACAGAGTCCACACAGATTACACACAATTTTTTCTGTTATCACTCAGTTCGGTTATACCGATGAAATTTTGTCACTCCTAAAAAAAAATATCCTTGGCACGAAAGGTAAAATTCGTTACAGACAAAAGCATATTGAAAAAAGGTTAAAACAACAATCAGGACTCAGGTTCTTAACTATCTCAGTTAAAAATAGCTTATTCGGTACCATTGGCTTAGATAGCAGAGAAGTTTTTTCACAAAAAAAATCTCACCGAGCGTTATATGTGCGGTATCTCTCAATCCGGAATAGTTACCATAGTAATGCAAAAGAAACTGATGCTCCCTCACAACGCAGTCCCAAAAATTCACTTCTTAACTCATTAATTAATGAAGAACTTAATAACCAATTAGAGAAGGAAGCCACAAACCGGGATCTGCCTCCTTGTTCCTACGCATATGTAGAATCGAATAATCTGAATTCTTTGAATCTATGCAGACGATTCGGATATGTTTTTGTGCGTAAAATCAACACATTGTTTATTTCAAGGATCCGCAAGAAAAGTAGTGATAAGGTTCATCCTGTATTACCTGAAGAACTCAGAGAGTTTGATCAACATCTGGAAGCATTCTATTCAGATCACTCATTATTCTATAATGTACATTCTACAGAACAAGACAGTAAATATTTCGTGTTTAAAGAACATGGAAAGATCAAAGCGGGATTACGGGCGCGCCCGGTCAGCTGGGAGATCGTTGAGTTACCTGATAAATTTATGTCTGCTGTTTTTACATTCAGTAAATACCTACCCATAATCAGAAAGATCATCCAACCCTCGTCTCTGGAATTTATAGCTATTGATAAAGTTTGGTTCACAGAGAGTTATTCGCATTCTTTGTTTCCAATGATCCATCATGCTCTATATGAAACGGATCACCACCTTGCTTTTTTCTGGGGAGATTCAGACTCTGAAGTAAGCAAGATCATCAATGATCCTAAAAAGGCGGGAGTATTCTCAAAAATTCAGAAGCCTGTCTCAGCCCATTTGATGATCAGAAATTTAGATTCAGATTCACAGATAACCAATATTTTTACACACCATCCGGTCTATGTCCAATCCCCTGACATGACCTGAAAAAGCACGAAGAAGATGAGTAAGTTAAACAGAAGAGAATTCCTTAAAACTACCAGTACAGTAATTGCCGGAACCTCACTATTTGGTTCCCCCTCTATCCTGATTCCACAAAAAAAGAAAAAACTCGGTGTAGCTCTTGTCGGGCTGGGTTATTATAGCCGTGATCTATTGGCACCTGCTTTACTTTTAACTGAACATTGCGAGTTGAAAGGAATTGTTACTGGGTCACCGGACAAGATTCCGGTCTGGCAGGAAAAATATGCGATAAAGGACCAGAATGTGTACGATTATGAATCGATGCATAGAATTGCAGACAATGATGAGATAGATGTGCTTTACATTGTAACACCAAGTGGATTACATGCCAGATATGCCATTAAAGCTGCTGAAACGGGAAAACATGTGTGGTGTGAAAAACCAATGGAAACCAGCGTTAAGAGATGTTCATCCATCATTGAAGCTGCCAGTAAAAATAAAGTACAGCTTACCATCGGATACCGCATGCAACATGAACCCAATACCCGGCAACTCAGAAAAATGATTCGGGATGAACACTTTGGCAAGATCGCAGAGTTTTCTGCGAATGCCGGTTTTCGGGGAAATCACGGTAAGAACAACTGGAGGGTAATAAAGGAACTTGGAGGTGGCGCCATGTTCGATATGGGGGTATATCCGCTAAACGCAGCACGCTATTTTACCGGAGAAGAACCCATTGCTGTACGAGCAGAGAAGATAAATTCCAGACCAAACTATTCAGAAGTTGATGAGGAAATGCATTTTGAACTTGAATTTCCTTCCGGTGCAGTTGCAACTTGTAAAACAAGTTTTGCCCGTGGCATGAATGATCTTAAGATAAAAGGGGCTTCAGGAAGTGCTGAACTAAGTCCATTTCAAAGTTATTCCGGAGTTCAAGGAAGTACAAGTGACGGTTTGGTTTTCTCACCCTTTAAAGGGAATCAACAAGCGCGCCAAATGGATGATGATGCGCTGGCTATCATCAACAATACTAACCCACTGGTTCCCGGCGAGGAAGGGTTACGGGATATATTGGTAGTTGAAGCAATTTTCAAATCCGCTTCGGCTCAGGGTTCTAGAGTTTCCATATAAAAAAAGCCCATGGAAATGGGCTTCTCTTAACTGAATACTCATGATTTAAAGAGTTATCCCAGATATACTCGTAAGGCTGCACTACGATTGTGGTGACGTAATTTACGCAGAGCTTTTTCTTTGATCTGACGTACACGTTCTCTGGTAAGGTCGAAACGTTCGCCGATCTCTTCTAGCGTAAGTGAGTGTTCCCGGCCAATTCCAAAGTACAAGCGAATAACTTCTGCTTCTCTTTTAGTTAGTTTAGATAAAGCCCGTTCGATCTCTACTTTTAGAGATTCACCCATCAATTCAAAATCCGGATTTGGGATCTCTTCATTTTCAAGAACATCAAGAAGTCGATTATCTTCTCCCTGTGCAAAAGGAGCATCCATTGACAGGTGGCGACCGGATATTTTCAGTGTATCCGCGACTTCACCTACGGTCATTTCGAGACTTTCAGCTAATTCGTGTGCTGATGGTAGTCTCTCATACTCCTGCTCTAACTTCGAAAGTTCTTTACCGATCTTATTAAGAGCACCCACCCTGTTCAATGGTAAACGAACAATACGGCTTTGTTCAGCTAGTGCCTGAAGAATCGATTGACGGATCCACCATACTGCGTAGGAAATAAATTTGAAACCACGGGTTTCATCAAATCTTTTAGCAGCTTTGATCAAACCTAAGTTTCCTTCATTGATCAGATCCCCCAGTGAAAGTCCTTGATTCTGGTACTGTTTGGCTACGGATACAACGAAACGAAGGTTAGCTTTGGTAAGATCTTCAAGTGCTCGCTGGCTACCCTTCTGAATTTCTTTGGCCAGACGAACTTCGTCATCCGGTGTAATTAATTTCTCTTTTCCGATCTCGTGGAGATAACGATCTAATGATTCCGATTCTCTGGTCGAAATACCTGAACTTTTTGCCACAGTTTAAACTAGTTAATTGAAAATTTGCGTATGCGCGATTATCGGGTGCAGTAATAATTTTGTTAAGCTGAATGGTTGCAACCTGTATTCGAAGCTTCTTTCGCGTCTGCACGCCTGAGGATTTAAAATCCATATAAGATACGAAAATATCTAAACAATATTACATCGTATTCTCATACCAAACGCATTTTCTGATATTAAATCAACAATGATAACGCTATAACCGTTGCTGTAACAGCAAGGGTTATTATCAGGAATACTGATTTATTTTTTGAAATGAGTTTTTTCTCCGGGATCTCTTTTTTTCTGTAATGAACCCGGCACACCTGGCAGGCCTGTTCTGAGTGGTCTCCTCCGATTACCGGAGTGAGTTTTACTTCAAATCCCCGGGTTGGATGAGGCTGACCTGCTTCCGCTCCGCAAAAATCACATTTTTTCACTACACTCGATTCTTTCTTTTGATCTAAGGTAGAATTAGCTGCATTCATGGTTTTTATAAATATTTTGTACAGACAACTCTTATGAGTAAAAGATATTGTTTTTGTTACAAAGTAACTCAGTAGAAGTTCCTTATATTAGAAAAATATCATATACTTACAAGTATCTGTGCGGCAATCTTTTATCTAAGATTTTAGGAATGAGCTTCCGGGAAATGTGTTTTCTATTCCAAAAAATTGGGCTACTGAAACTGCGATATCACTAAAGGTAGCTCTAACTCCAAGTTCTTTTTCTACGCTCTTTTCATTTGCTACCACCAATAAGGGTACAAACTCACGGGAATGATCGGTGGAAGTTGAACAGGGATCGTTTCCATGATCGCCTGTAATGATGAGCAGATCATCATCGTTTAATTTTGACAGAATATGGGGTAACTGACAATCAAACTCTTTGAGGCTCCCGGCATACCCTTCAGGATCACACCGATGGCCAAATAGCTGATCGGTATCAATCAGATTTACAAATACAAATGTATCCTCCACTTCTTCCATCACAGAAAGTAAGGTCTGAATGCCTTCTGCATTATTCTTTGTACGTTGGAAGTCAGTGAATCCGATCTCTGCAAAAAGATCTACCACTTTGCCAATTGAATATGTCCTGATCCCGGCCTCGAATAGCTTCTGAACCAGATTATTTTTTGGTGGAATAGCCGAAAAATCGTGTCTCTGATCTGATAATCGTTCGAAAGCTCCCGGATTTCCGGTAAAAGGTCTTGCGATGACCCTACCAACTTCGTGTTCGCCTACACAAATTTGCGTACGTGCAAATTCACACCACTCGTACAATTTTTCTACCGGAATCACCTCATTGTGTGTTGCAATCTGGAATACGCTGTCTGCTGAGGTGTACACGATGGGATTACCTGAAATCAGGTGTTCTTCTCCAAAATCACGAATCACATCAGTGCCTGAGTACGGCATATTGCATAGTACTTTTTCAACGCCAATTCCTTCACAGAAAGCATCTATAACCTCTGTTGGAAATCCTTTAGGGTAAGTTGGGAATGGCTTATCGAGTTGAATTCCGGCTATCTCCCAATGTCCGGTCGTGGAATCTTTCCCCCCCGACACTTCCCGCATTTTCCCGTATGCAGCCTGAGGATTTTCTTTGGCTTGAACTGATTTCAATGGGATGATATTTCCAATTCCAAGCTGACCTAAATTCGGAAGTTTTACACCGGTTTGCTCACTTACATGACCTAACGTATTCATGCCTTCATCACTATAAAGATGTGCATCTTCCTGTGAACCGACTCCAAGTCCATCTATAATGATGAGATAACAATTTGGCATTTATTCCTGGCCTCCTATTAATTCAATACTTATTACAGTCTACCTTTTCTACTCTCAAATTTGCCTGTCGTTAATATGATCAGGCTTCGAATAATTCCATTTCCTCGTTCTTAACCACTTCACTCAATGCCTTTTTTGCACGAGTCAGTACTTGATATGAATTGGTTTGATCGGTCGTTAATTTGGTATACCCGGCTTTGAAAGCCACATCGATAGTACTTCCGGATGAGGTTTTAAAGCCGTGAGCCAGTTTAGTATTAATACTATCCATCCAGTCGTTCACAGCGCTCACTTTCTTGCTTTGAATGATAAATGAATACACATAATCTGAGTTATACCCTATATATCCATTCACCCCATGTTTAGTGGGATTTAAAAAACTCACAAAATCTGTCTGCAGCTTTTGCAGATCATCTAATCTGAATCTGGTTCGTAAGGTGGACGGATCCTCCGGAGAAATCAATCCAAACCAGGTCATAACCGGACTTTCTTCATCTAACCGGTTTAATTCATGATCTATTGTAGATTCCCAGAGTTCGGTCATAAACGCTCCGAAATTCTGGGTAAACAATTCATCCGCCATTCCAGATTTCTTTGTAACGGATTGAATGGACAGAGAGGCAATGCGTACCAGATTAATGAGTTTATGCTTGGTAGATTCCTTGTAATTCAATGCATCTTTGTCGCTGCTCACGATCACTGCCTGACGTCGGTCGTGCACCATTACCGGTATACACAAACTTGCCCCATCAATCGGCATTTCTTTACTTGAAATGAGTTTGGGATTATTATTGAAATGGATATTAAATACGGGTTCACCTTTTTCAATGGCATCGTATGCTGCCGATCGTTCTTCCAATTTAAGCCCGATCATTGGTGGCTGAACTGAGTTCTTTGAATTCAAAACTACATTCCATGAATCCATTCCCGGACAAACCAAACTTACCTTTCCACTGGGCAGGTACGACTGAATTTCTTCAAGCAGTTTGCTTAACATCTCTACCCGATGCATTCGGTAATCGAGCTTGTTCAGCGAAAGTTCATATTCATCCCATTCATTTTGCCGGTCATGCAGATTAACTATCTCAAGATAGGTATTGAGTACATTGACCAACGCATTATTGTACGAATAGACCTGATCTTTGATAGCTTGTAAGCTGATCTTATTGTTAGCTTCCAAAACAGTAATGGCTACAGTCTCACCATTATTAATGAATGGGATCAGGATCATACTACTGGCATTCACAAAATCGAAGTAATGGGCTAGTTTCCCTTTTGGGATATCTTCCCCGATAGTTAGTTCCTGAATCTCTGTGATCTTTTTGTACTCTTCGAGAAAATGATGGGTAAAATTCACCCTATCCTGGAACATCACATTTCGCAGATCAGTGCTGTGCGTTTCCCACACAAATTGTTGCCGTTGATGATTTACCCAGCACATATACGCCAGTTCAGCGCCGGTTGAAGTACGCAACAGGGTAACCAGATCGGCAATGATCTGCTTGAATTCCCTCAAAGCTTTATCCTGTCTTTCAAGACTCATTTATCAATAACTCCAAATTTCTACCTTACCATAACTAACAACGCTTAATATAGCCGACCAGATACTGGTTTACTATAGCCTGAATCAGATTCGCAAGATCAAGAAATTGTTTTAATTAGCTATTTATTTTTTAATTCCCCACTAAGTTGTTCAGCTTCATCTATCATTTTTTCGAATGATTTCAAGCCATTCGCCCAAAATTCAGGATCCCGTATATCTAATCCCATTTTGGCAACCAGGTCATGCGGCCATTCCGATCCGCCTGCACTTAAGAGTTCCAAATACTTGTCGGCAAATCCATCCGGTCGTTGTTTAAACTCTTCATATAATGCGAGCACTAATAATTCTCCGAATGCATAAGCATACACATAGCCCGGTGTGTGCAGAAAATGCGGAATATAACTCCACCATATTCCATACTCTTCGGTTAGTGAAACAGAATCTCCATAAAGCGCCTTCTGCTGTTCCATCCACAATTCTGAGAATCGATCAGTCGTGAGTTCTCCTTCTTCACGACGGGCAGTATGCATGGCATGTTCAAATCTATTCATAGAGATCTGCCGGAACACTGTTGCAATAGTATCGTCGATCTTGCCTATCAACAGAGCAAGTTTCTCTTTGGGGTCATCAAGCTCTTTTAAAAGATTCTGAAATACCAGCATTTCACCAAAAACTGAAGCTGTTTCTGCGGTGGTTAATGGTGTTCCGGCCTGCAAAGCACCCTGTTGACGGCTCAGATATTGATGCACACCATGCCCCAATTCATGGGCTAAGGTTTGCACATCTCTTATCTTTCCATCAAAATTCATAAATACGTACGGGTGAACCGATGGTACAGTGCTTGCGGAGTATGCACCTCCTCGTTTCCCGGGCTTTATAGCAGCGTCGATCCAGTTCTTTTCAAAAAAGTACCCGGTGATCTTACCCATTTCAGGATGGAATTCCGTGTAGGAATCCATCACCATTTCACGGGCTTCGTCCCAGCTTATTGAAGCTTCGTTCTGAATGATAGGGGCGTACCGGTCATAGTCGAACATTTCATCGAGTCCAAGCAGATCCCGCTTTAATTTGTAATATCGCTGTACAAGTGGGTATTGATCAGTAACTGCATTCACTAATGCATCTACGGTAGCATCATCTGTTTCGTTAGATAAGTTACGTGAGGTGATCCAGCTTGGATATTGCCTTAGTTTATCATTTGTAGCTTTATCAGCCAGTAAAGTGTTAAAGACAAAGGTAAGTTGCCGTCCCAGATCTTTGAATGTTTTTGTAAGAGATGCATGAGCCCGTATCCGTAATTCACGATCGCTTTCGTGCAATTTACTCAGAGCTTCCTGTTCGGTTAGTTCTTTTCCGTCGAGTTCGAATTTTGCAGCGCCTAAGGTTTCATCGAAAAAACGAACCCATGCACTTCGGCCAGTTACAGATTTAGCGGATAGAATCTGTTCCTGTTCCTCTTTAAGCACATGATCTTTGTAACGGCGCGAGCTTTCCAGGTAATGTTTATACTTTGACAGTTCCGGGGCATCTATAAGTTTCTGTGCTTCATCTTCTGAGAGCTCAAGCCATTCCACATCCAGAAAAACCAGTTTTTGACTTAGTTCCGAACCTAGTTCATTCGACTCCTGTACCAGTTTTCCATATTCTGCATTTGCGGTATCCGTACTCCACTGTAAGTACGCAAAGGAACCAATTTTTCCTCCCTTATCCTGCAAAGTCTCATACTTTTCCAGCATCTCACAAAACTCTTTGGCACTTAACCCTGAAATTTTTCCTTTATAGGTAGCCGCAAATTGCTCTGCTTCGTTCAGGATCTCTTTTTTATCGGAGAGTAATTCAGGATCATTTGTTGATGTGTACAGATCACTAAGATCCCAGTTGATCGTTTCTGCTCCGGTTTTTTTTTCGCTAGATGGGGTATCACTCATTCGTAAATACTGTATTTTTTTTGATGTGGAATATAGCAGAACTAAAAAGCGAATTAAAGGTCAGAATTCAGTAATTAAAAGAGGTTTGTTCCTGGTTCGATATTAATTCAAAATGCCCTCTTGATTAAGTGTAATTATTACACCAAATTCCTCAATCAATTCAGTCTATCCAACTGCAAATAGGAATAAAGCGGAGTAATATGAGTAATAAAAAACTATCTCTCACCTCAATTCTGTCATTAACGTTTTTCCTGTCAGTTCAATTATTTGCTCAGAATACGAATCCGGACACCCAATCAGCCTTACGTCTTGAACAGGGATTTATTGATCTGGAAACTCCTCAGTTCCATTTAAAACTGGTAAAAGCATCGCAGACGGTTGCAGCATTACAACCGAAGGGTGAGAAAGGTTTTGATTTTACTCCTTCTGAGGAATTAGAAAACCGGGCAGAAAATGAATTTTACCATCTGGGCGATCTTACGCTTCGCCTTCGGAATGAAAATTCGTTGGATTGGCAGGAATTCTCCACGGCAACATTCAGAAGACAGGTAAACACTTTAGAAGTTTCAGGAAATATACTGGCTGCTGCCGATATCACCCCAACGTTAGGTTGGAGAGTACCTGTTCAGGTTCACCGGTATTGGGAACTGGAAAATGGTCAGTTAGTACTCAGATACACCATCAAAAACACTACGGATGAACGAGTTGAGATCGGAGCCTTAGGAATTCCGATGGTGTTCAATAATATTTTGACAGGAAAAGATCTGGATACCGCGCATGCTATATGCTCGTTTTATGATCCTTACATCGGTCAGGATGCCGGGTACCTTCAGGTAACTCGCTTGAATGGTCATGGACCGGCCTTGATTGTTGTTCCGGATGCAAACACCCCTTTTGAAGCCTACAAACCGCTCAATGAAGATAAGACGCAACGAGGCATCACCTTTGAGGGATTTTATGAATGGATGGTTCACACTAAAGCATTTACTGAGCGGGAATGGAGCGAAGCAGAGCCATGGAATCCGGCCTCTTCCGAAATTCTGGAACCGGGTGAGAGTCGGGATTTCAGCGTGCGGTTTCTGCTTTCGGAATCTATCAGAGATATTGAGCCAACCCTCATCAAAAATGAAAAACCGGTGGCGGTGGGATTTCCCGGTTATGTGCTGCCTCAGGATGAAATTGGGAGTTTGTATCTGAATTTCAACAATGACATTGAATGGATCGAAGTAACTCCCAAGGGTTCTGTCATCCTGAAAGAAAAAGATCCCACAAAAAACGGTTGGAAAGCTTTCAAGGTGCAGGGTCGCAGCTGGGGGCGAAGCCGTGTTACCATTCATTACGAGGATGGGACCGATCAATCCATTCATTACAAAGTAATTAAGCCGGCTACGCAGGTAGTGGACGATATGGGACGATTTTTAACAAATGAACAATGGTTCGATACCCCCAATGATCCTTTCGGACGTACAAATTCTATCATCAGTTATAACTACGGCAAAGCAGAACAAGTTGACGAAGACAATCGCGCCTGGGTTGCCGGTTTGAGTGATGAAGGCGGTGCTGATTCCTGGCTGGCTACTATCATGAAGCAACTGGTTCAACCCGAAAAATCTGAGATCGACAAACTTGAATTATTTGTGGATGATGTGGTCTGGGGCGGACTTCAATATGCAGAAGACTCTCTTAAATATGGTGTACGGCGTAGCATGTTTTATTATGAACCGGATCTGATGCCTGAAGGTACGTATAGTGAAGATGTTCCATATGGCGGATGGCCCAGCTGGAGTAAAGAACATTCCGAAGCACCGGACCGCTCGTACAATTATCCGCATGTGGCTGCACTTCACTGGGTGATGTACCGCCTTGCCCGAAACTACGAGGGCCTGGTAGATAATCATGAATGGGACTGGTATCTGGAGCGGGCCTATCAAACGGCACAGGCAATGGTTAAACACGCTCCTCATTATGCACAATTCGGGCAAATGGAAGGAACCGTATTCGTTTTTATTCTGATGGATATGAAACGGGAAGGCTGGACTGAAAAAGCAGCTGAACTGGAAAAAACGATGAAAGCCCGTGCTGATGTCTGGGAGTCGCTTGGTTTTCCGTTTGGCAGCGAAATGCCATGGGATTCAACAGGTCAAGAAGAAGTCTACGCTTGGTGTCGCTACTTCGGTTTTGATGAGAAAGCTACTGTCACACTCAATGCTATTTTAGGCTATATGCCAACCGTCCCTCATTGGGGGTATAATGGTAGCGCACGACGATATTGGGATTTCCTCTACGCCGGTGATCTTTCCAGAATTGAGCGACAACTTCATCACTATGGTTCAGGGTTGAATGCAATTCCTGTGCTATCAGAATTCAGATTAAATCCTCAGGATCTATATCTGCTAAGGGTTGGCTATGGCGGGATGATGGGAGCCATTGCAAACGTAACTGAAGACGGATTCGGACCTTCGGGATTCCATTCCTATCCATCTACACTTCGTATTGATTATTTATCTGGTGATTACGGTTCAGGGTTCTTTGGTCATACTGTAAATACCGGATCTTATCTGATCAATCATCCGGAATTCGGCTGGCAGGTATTTGGAGGAAATATTCTTGATGAGGGGACTGAGATCACATTTAAACCATTGGATTCTTCCCGTCAACGCGTATTTATAGCCCCGACCGGAGTGTGGCTGACTCTGGATGCAGGTCAGTTTGATACAGTCACATTCAATCCTGAAAATGGTGAAGTAAAAATCCGGTTTGAAGTTGCAGATCAGTATAGTCCGGTTGCACGATTACGAATTGAACAGCCATCCGAAATTGAAGGAATCGGAAGCTATGTACCAAATCGATCTTTGGATACTGAAAGAGAAGCGTTTGTAGTTCCTTTGAATGACGGTGTAAACAGTTTGATACTGAATCAAACCAATTAATTTCTATATATTACGGTTATAACTTTTCAGCCTAATCCATCTATAATGGAGATGTGTATGAGACGATCTGTATTTACCCTTCTAAGTGTGGTTTTATTTTTTACTGCCTGCAATGATTCCGGAATCCTGAATTCAGAAGATTCCATCACTCAGGGAATTGAAGGAAAAGTCACATTCTGGGAAGGTGATTTTATGCCCGGTACTCCTTCGGGTACGGTGACACCGGTTCAACGGGTGGTGTATATTTATGAAGCTACTTATAATGAACAGGTGAACTGGAAATCATCCACCTTTGCCGAAAAGGTCACCTCAAAACTGGTTAAAAAGGTTAAGTCAGGTAAAGACGGAATCTATCGGGCAGAATTACCGGAAGGAACCTACAGCGTGTTTGTTGAAGAAAAAGACGGTTTGTATGCCAATCTCTGGGTGAGTGGCGGGCTCATTAATCCATTTACGGTTGAAAATGATTCTGTTACTGAAGCTGATATCGACATCACCTACAAAGCCACCTATTAAAAAAAGCACCCGCCTTTCCGACGAGTGCTTTTACAATTTTCGATGTTATGTCTTGATATGTCTAACTATGTGTCACTTAACGAACTGTAAAACCGATTCGTTAAAACCTTCAGGATTTTCGATCTGTAACATATGCCCTGTCTTATCCAATGCTTTTAAACTCGCATTTGGGATGGCTTCGGCTCCCTTTTGGAAAACATCAGCGGTGTACCCGGGATTCAGATATCGATTGGGGATCATGCCATCCTCTTTACCATAAATGATCAGGGTCTCATGCGGGATCAATGAGAGGTAATCGGTGGTCGGTTCATTCAGCATAGCATTAATTGATGCGAGTACCGTATAAGCAAACTCCCTCATTTCGGGGTCTTTAGCCATTCTAACCCGTTCTTCTACCATCCACTCCCATTTGCTGTCCCAGCGATAGAAATTTATGGACAGATTTTGCCGCACCATTGGCTCAGTTGCTTTAACAATTCCACGCATATTCAAGGCATTGCCTAACCACCGGCCTTCACCCGGATCAAACTTTTCGATACCTGCAGGAGCTGCCAGTACCAGCTTGTCAATAGTTTCCGGGTGGTCTATCGCCAAAGTGATTCCGATCTGTCCACCCATCGAATGCCCCACATAGATCACATTTTCGAGGTTCATCGTATCAATGAAATCGGCGATAATATCTGCATAGAATCCCATTCCATAGGCATAATCACCTTTATCCGATTTACCATATCCCGGAAGATCGATCGCGATCACGCGGTTATTTTCAGATAACTCACCGATATTATAGCGCCAGAAACCCGCATTACTTGCCAGTCCATGGACCAATAGAATAGTATGCTCGCCCTCACCTTCATCGATGTAAGCAATGCCAGGATCTCCTTTCATATAATGAGTTTCGAACCCATAATCGATCTCAGAAAACATCAGCGGAGCTTTATCTGCATGTTTGATTCCGGCACATCCGGAAACAAACGTGAGTAATAGTGTGGTTAAAACCAGATTCTTTAAATTTTTCATCTGTGCCTCCATCAATTAAACATTAACCAGCTCAGAGTAACAAAGGTCACCCATGGATTATCCGGTTTAATTCTTGTTTCGGTTGATGCGGGTGCGTCATAAAAATCTCCGGTCACCGCATATGCTGCACTTAATCCCAGTGTAAGGTATACTTTCAGATCATATTTCAGTTCTGCATTCACCTCAGTACCAATATGGTTTCCACCTCCCGGAAGGGTGAACGCACTGTAGGCAAATGCTCCTCCAACTTTAGCACTGAATTTGAAAGGGATGATATCCTTCATAAAATTGATGGATCCTCCGGTCACCCCTAAACCCATATTAGAAATGTCGTGCACCATTGAATAATAACGGCTTACCACCTGCGGATCGGGGAACAGCAAGAAGGACCGATGTGAGCTGTAAATACCAACCGGTGATCCCCATACATTTCCGGTTAGCACGCTGTTCAACTTACCATCTTCAACGTTATCGCCATCACCGGTGGTGGCAAGTAATTCCATCCACACTTTATCTTTATTGGTCTTTCCGTAGCGATAAGAAATGTTCGCATTCACTGTTGTACCGAACACACTCACATTGCCCAATCCATCTGCTTCCGGATCGATCGAGCCAAGATTTGAGATCACATATGCATCAAACTGCAAAGGACCCTGAACAAAATTTCTATTGTAATTTACATTGGTTCCGAGCCACAGAATATCTGCTTTATATCGTTGATTATTTCCCGGAAAGATCACCCTCGTTGCACCATTATAGGCAGCCAGCTGACTGGTCATTCCCTGTCCAAGAATTGAGATCCCGCCCATTCCGTTTGCTGTATCCCGCAAATACCAGGCATTAAATCCAAGTTCGAGTTTCGGAGTCGGCAATGTGACAACATCCGCCATGGTTATGAACACATCCTGATCGCGGCTAACCTGATTTTCCCACAACTGGAAAAAACCAAATCGGGCATTTACCGCCTGATGCGGACGGGCAAACCAGCTGGCTCCAACAGCCTGCGTTCCCCAGAATGAAAGTTTATATCCCGTAGTCTGGAAATGATCCAATCCGTTTACATTTGGGTCGTAGGGGCCATCAAATATTCGTTGCATACCCAGTACGAGATTCCACCATGCATCCTGTGGCTGCATACTCACGTTGGCCATCAAAGTCTGGAAATTCACCTGTCCACCGCTTAAGCCACCTCCGCGGTTATTACCAACTCCGTAAGAGTTGTCCCCCCAGGTGTAATCGATCTTAAACAAACCTCTGAAAGTCGCAAATCCATCCAGAATACCGGGTCGGTAAATGAACATTGGAACAAAGCGTTGTTCAGTGTATTGGGCAACCCGGTCAACCGTCTCCGTTGAATTCGGGCCATATAATCGCCCGATCACCTGACCTTGTAATACGTCGTTGGTTGGAGTTACATTTGAGGTAGTTGTTCTGAAAAAGGAATACCCGATAAATTGAAATTCCTTCGGAACCGGGTCTGTGAGTCGTTCTTCTTTTTCCCGACTCTTCTCCATGGCAGATTTTTTATCGGCGGGCTGTTCTTTAACCTGTGCCTGAGCCGTAGTTATGCCAAATATCAGAAACAGGAATAATATTCTTTTCATGGTGATGGGCTGCGTTTATTGGTTCGCGTTAGACCGTATTTTTTATAAATAAAACGAAGGGCCGGAAATGAATCCTCTGCCCTTCGTTCACTCACTCACTAACAATTAATTATTGTTTTTCAAATACCTGAACCCAGTAGGTTCCGTAATTAGTACCACCTACTAATGTACTTCCAAAGCCGCCTTCAACAGTTGGAGCTTCAGCGCCAACAGTAGGTTCGGTCTGAATCACTTCGTAGGTCATCATGTCAGATTCGATCTGGAAAATACCTTCTGAAGTAACCGATGAAGGAGTTGCCTGTGTTAAAGTAATGGTTCTGATTCCTGATGCAGTTTCTTCTCCTAATTCATAGGTACCTGTAAAAGTAACTTCAGAACCGGTACTATCGGTAGCCACTACGTTGTATGTACCATTCTCTGCAAATTCAGCATCAATTCTTGCTGTTTTACTTAATTGCTGAAGTCCAAGAGCCACATGAGTTGCCCCTTCCGACACCCATGCACCTACAATAGCTTCCACATCTCCGTCTCCATTACCGGTTGAACTTTCACCACAGGAGTATCCCCACATAGCTACGGCTACAATCAGTAAACTGTAAATCATTCGTTTCATTTTAATCACCTTAATAGTTTGTTGTTTTGGTTGGATTTAAATTTTCTGAGTTCTTAACTCATAGTTCTTTTAATGTTCTTTTCAGGATCTTACCCGTATCACTTTTAGGAAGCTCATCCAGAAATTTTATGTACTTTGGCACTTTGAATTTGGCCAGATTCTCCTTGCAGAACGCTCTTAAATCTTCTTCAGAGCTTTCTCCGGATCTGCTCACAACAAATGCTTTTCCTACTTCACCCCACTTTTCATCCGGAACGCCAACAACGGCGACGTCTTTTACATCATCATGGGAGCGAATCACATGTTCGATCTCTGCCGGATACACATTCTCGGCACCGCTGATAAACATGTCTTTTTTACGATCTACGATATAGTAATAGCCTTCCTCATCGCGCTTTACCATATCGCCTGTTTTAAGCCAGCCGTTTTCTATAGTTTTTGATGTGGCTTCTTCATTATTCCAGTATCCGGCCATACAAACCGGACCTTTGAGCCAGAGTTCACCGATTTGATTTGCCCCAAGCTGATTTCCGTTATCATCAAAAATGGCGGCATCGATGTAGAAATTCGGGAAGCCGATCGATCCTTTTTTACGGATGGCATCTTCTTCGTTCAACGAGAATACATTGGGCCCAAATTCAGTAAGTCCGTACCCCTGCCGGATCGGAATTCCTTTATTCTGCCAGGTTTCGATCAATGGAATCGGCATAGGCTCACCACCTACAATAGCATATCGGATGGTGCTCAGATCTGTAGTTTCAAAAGACGGATCTTCTGCCATCATTGCCATCATCGTTGGTACACCAAATAAAATGCTTGCTTTCTCTACTTCAGAAAGTGACAGGATCTGAGCCGGATCGAATTTCTTGAGCAGGATCACTTTCCCTCCCCGATGTAAAACCGGTGTAGTGAGCACATTCCATCCACCCGTATGAAAGAATGGAGCAAAAGTAAGGATCACTTCATTCTGAGTTAGATTCAGCCGTAATCCCGTATTGATAGAATTCCAGAACAACATTTTATTGGTGATCAATGCTCCTTTTGGCCGACCGGTGGTCCCGGAGGTATAAAGGATCATGCAGGGAGTTTCAAATTCACCGACATGAGTATAATTCTGCTCGGTTTTTTGGTGAACACCTTCCATCACCGCCGTAAAATCAAATGTATTTACCGCTGTTCTCAGTTTCGAAACAGTTTCACCAAAATCTTCCTCATAGATAAGGATCTGTGCGCCGGAGTTATCCAGCTGAAAGTCGATTTCCGGAGCTGCCAGTCTGTAGTTCAGAGGAAGCATAATGGCTCCCAATCGTTGAATAGCAAAGAAAAGAATCACATAATCCAGCCGGTTCATCGACAGTATAGCCACGCGGTCGCCGGCATATACCTCCAGCTCCGAAGTCAGATATCCGGCCGCTTTATTGATAAGCGCATTTAATTCCGAATAAGTGAGTTTTCGATCCTCTTCCACGCTTTGCAACGCAATATTATCCGGTGAATACAACGCCCAGCGTTTGATCCAGTCAAGTTCTATGTGGTCGAACTTATGCATGAGACAGATTTCTTTTAAAGTGAATCATAAATTCTTCCGGTTTTTCGATGAATGGAGAATGCCCGGTTTCTTCGATTACTTCTTCTTCAAAACTGCCTCCATTTTTGCGATACTGCTCCAGCACATATCGGGTTTGGTCGACCATGGGCTGAGGTGGGCAAATATCCTCACCGGGGTATCCCGGCACCAGACCCAGTTTACCGAGTGTGGCGATATCAAATAACGATTCGTTTGACACGATCTGATCGTCGGATCCACGCACCCACAAAACCGGTGGTTTGATGGGAGCATTGATCACATCCTGAGCCAATCCCTGCACATATTTCGGGGAAGCGGCATTCACAGGACCAAATTTTCCGGGTGCTGTACCAGGCCAGTTTTCAGATTCGACCGCATCTCCGGGATACTTTTTATCCCCGATCTTTTCCTCCAGCAATCCGTCCAGTAGCTCCTCTTCATTTGCAGCCCGGAATGGTGGTTTCCAGTAAAAGCTGTTCATTACCACTCTCGGACTGGCATTCGGATCTTCTTCTGTCCGATCATTGATACTGATTCTCCGGGCAAATTCGGGATTTACCACTCCCGCACCTGTTCCGGCAAAATCTTCGGTAACGGGTTCTCCATCCAGACCCCTTGTACCTCCGAATCCATAAGGCGAAACCGGATCTGCAAGCGTGGCACTTAATATTCTGGAACTGTGATGACCAAGCAACATATAGATGACTCCCCCACCCATACTGTGCCCGGCCACATGAAACTTTTTGATACCCAAATGGTCCATCAGGCCAATGATATCGTCGGTTTGATCTCCAAAGCCTCGCGTGGCATCAATGAGTTTATCTTCAGTTTTACCGTAACCCCGAAGATCAGGCGCAATTGCACGATAGGTGTCGGGTAGTTTTTCCATTATTTCTTTCCAGAAAACGGACGATGAGGCGTTTCCATGTAAGAAAACCACGACCTCTTTCGTTGTGTCCATATCTTTTTCTAGCGCATGGATCTTTAAACGTTCTGTTGTATGAAAAACTGAATGTATCATGTTATTCCGGTTTATGTTCTTCCTTTACTGACGATGGGATAACGGCCGACTTTTTGGTGAGAGTGGAAATCAGGAATGCAGTTAGTACCGATAAAACGATTGCCGTTGCTGCCGCCACTCCCGGATTTTCTCCGGTTGCTTTAGTAAACGGTATGGAGAGTTGACCGTAATACATACTGAAATGAGTAACCACTGCTACGATGGAAGCTGCAAACACAGCAGTTCGACTTGCTCTGGTATAGAACATTCCAAAAAGAATCGGGATAAAAGCCGCAGAGAAGTAAGCATACACTCCGTTTTGTGCAAAGATCCCCACACTAAGTTTAGGATTAACGATCTGATCCCAGCTCACGAAAACCGAAACAATACCCAATACTACAATGACCAGTTTATTGATGAGTACCTGATTATTATCAAATCTCTCAAAAAAGGCACTCTGCGCTGCAATAGGTTTCAGAATATCCTGCGTGATGGTGGTAGAAAGTGACTGTATCAAGCCTTCCAATGTGGAAAGTCCGGCTGAGAGTAATCCCATCACCACGATGAGTCCTACATACACTGGAAACTCCTGAACCACATATTTGGAAACTAATCCATCCATGGGAATGGCTTCCCCGCCGGTGGTTAGATCCGGGAATGAAATGCGGATAAACAGGCCGGTGATCACCACTAAGAAGAACAACATCTGTACGCTTCCGCCTACCCAAAGGTATTTGTTAACATCCTCTTCCTTCTTCAGTAATAATGATTTGGTGAGAATGTGTGGCTGACAAATTATCGCGATCCCAACTATTACCTGTGTAACGATAATTTCGAAATAATCACGGAAGAGGAAACTGGAGTCGTTCGTAGTTTGAATCAGTTTTGGATCAATACTACTCAGTTTATCCAGAAATCCATGTACTCCGTTACTGAAATGCTCATATCCTGATCCAAGTAAGATAAACGCAACCACTACCATGATCACCGCCTGAATGGTATTGGTATATACCATGGAATTTGCACCGCCAAACATCATATAACCGAAAACAAAGATCACCACTCCGAGCAGCGCATAAAATTCCGGGATATTTAACGTGCTTGAAATCACTTTGGTAAGCCCCACACAGATCAACACAATGAATGTGAGCAACAACATGGAAAGAATAGCAAAAAAGAATCCGTAGGCTTTGCTGTTATAACGCCGCTCGATCCATTGAGCCATTGTTTGTGCTTTAACAAGATTTCCATGCTTCCGGAATCCTTTGGTTAACACCACCAATGAAACTACGGCTGCTATAGGCAGGGAGATGGCCATCGAAAGTACACCACTCAATCCATACAAGGCAACGAATCCCGGATTTATAATGAACGTAGCCGCGCTGGTGATGGATGCAGCTAAAGATAATCCTACGGCAACGGGCGAAAATATGACACTACCCGTAGCGTAATCATCCAGACTTTTAGTCTGACGTGCCCCCCGAATAACGAAATAGAGAATAGCTGAGGCATATAAACCAATCAGTATCCAACCCGCAATTACCAGATTATCTGAAGCCATCCGATCCCCCTAATATCTGAACGCATTACAGGCAAAAGTTAGCCCGCCACCGGAACCCATCATCACGAAAATATCGCCCTTATTGAGTTCTCCATTCCTAACTGTGATATCCATCGCCATTCCGATAGCCGCTGAGCCGGTATATCCATAGGTGCTCATTATGGTTGGTGCAGTTTCCCGGGGTAATCCCAGATTGTCCATGGTTTCCCAGATCTGGTTGATGTTGATCTGAGTCATGAATGCTTTTTTGATGTCTTTCACATCAAAACCACCTCGCTCGGCAACGGTTCGTATCATCTGAGTCCACATAAGCGGATTCAATTCTTTTGGAAATTTCTTGGCAAACACCAGTTTCTGATCTCCGTTTTCCAGGCTTTCTTCATCTACCGGATGGGCCGACCCACCATGGTATATTCCCATATAATCGAAATATTCTCCTTTGGTATGGCTGTCGGAAGAGAGATGATAGATCTCGTCATCGTCGGTTGCTTTCATTACTCCGGCAGCGGCACCATCGGCAAAAAGTGTCACAGTTTTTTTGTCATCCAGATTCAAATAACGACTCATTCCGTAAGCGCCCATCACCAAAGCATGGTTGAAACGCGGATTCGCTTTAATGAAATTGGCTGCTGTTTCCGATGCCATCACATAGCCGGCACAGGCTGTATTCAAGTCAAAACTAGTGGCATTCTTCAGCCCCATTTTATGGCAAACCACCGACGCCGTGGATGGTGATATATATTCAGGTGTATCCGTAGAAATAACCAGCAGGTCAATATCCTCAGGTTTCACACCTGCCATTTCAATTGCTTTCTCCCCGGCTTCCACACAAAAATCCACCACGGACTGATCCTCTGTCATCCATCGGCGTTCTTTGATCGTCAGGTTTTCCTGCAACCAGGTATCCACATCTTCGCCAAGGCGTTCGTTAAACCAGGAATTCGGCACCACATTATCGGGCACTGACATTCCAGTTCCTATAAATCGGGAACTTCTCACGAAATTACTCCTCCATCCACACTGATTGTTGTTCCATGAATAAAGCTCGCTTTGTCTGAAGCAAGAAATACATAGGCATTGGCGATGTCTTCCGGTTTACCCATTCTGCCCAGCGGGGTTTTTGAAACCATTCCGTCAATTATTTTTTCCGGCATCTTCTGCACCATTTCGGTGGCTATAAATCCCGGAGCAACTGCATTTACCCGAATTCCTTTTCGTCCCAGTTCGCGGGCCCAGGTTTTGGTCAACCCGATAACCCCTGCTTTTGTAGCCACATAATTCGTCTGCCCGAAATTACCGTATAAACCAACTACTGAACTTGCATTAAGAATTACACCGGAACCGGCTTCGACCATATAAGGAGCAGCTGCTTTGGTGCAATTAAATACTCCGGTCAGATTCACGTCAATAACTTTTTGCCAGGTATCAGCATCCATCTTCAACAAACTGCGATCCATGGTGATACCGGCGTTGTTTACGAGCACATCCAGTTTTCCAAACTCATCAATGATGGCTGCAACTCCGGCTTCCACATCTTCGAGATTGGTAACATCCACTTTTCTGAAAGCGCTTTTTTTACCGGACGATAAAAAAGAGCCTGCCAACTCATTTCCCTTTTCCTCATTTACATCCCAGATCACAACTACAGCTTCCTCTTCCACAAAAGCTTCTGCCGTTGCTTTGCCGATTCCTGCCGCACCACCGGTTATGAGAACAACTTTATCTTTCATTTTCTTTATGTTTTGTACGTTTGAAATTTTTCAAATTTATAGTTCAAATTTTTTAATTCAGCTAGCCTGCATTCAACTTCTCGTAGCTGATCTCCGGCTTAATGGAATTTTCCCATTCCTCCAGAAACACTTTATTCTGCTCGTTCATAGCTTTATAGAACACACCCATTTCGTGCATTCTGTTGGCAAAATGCTGAATTTGCTCATCAGCAGAATCCATCTGTTCCAATACGGAAGTAAAATGTTCGGCAATTGCCAGATTTCTTTTCATGGAGGAGGCGTAATTTCTGAATGCCTGACCAAAAATATCCGGTACTGCCTGATAATAATCTTTTCGTTCGCCCGGCACCCACACCCGTTCGATCAATCGATGATCTTTGAGTTTTCTGGAGATCTGACTGATCGGCCCTTTGCTCATTTGCAGGTTCTCCGAGATCTCATCGAGTGAGAGAGGTTTGGGGGAAGTCAACAACAAGGCAACGATCTTGCCCATCAATGAACTATGTCCTAAGTTCTGATAGGCTTCAGAATAGGCGTTGATTAGTTGCTGAATGACTTCTTGTTTTTGCATTAAATTATTTTCGTTTGATACATTTCAAATAATGCAAATTCTAAACTACATGCAAGCGCTTTTTTGATGGATATAATCCTTTTTTAAATGAGGATGTTTGGATCAGTACCAAATTATTTATTGGATGTATGAGGTATAGGCAACTCGAGCTTCTGTTCATTTTGTTCAACTTTTAGTGTTTCTTAGTAGACATCTCTAAATGTTTTCACCCTCTTTTACGATTATTTAGAGGATTGTATCTCGTTTTTTTAAAGGCATCTCCTTACCTTTAAAATCGCTTACACACTTACACTACATGATTTACTGAACCTTTTTTCAGCAAAAAGCATTAACGCTTAAAACTTCATTAATTAAGTCGCACACGAGGTTACTCCCCATTGAAATCACTAGAAGCCGTATTCGGCCCGAATTCAGCACTTGTAGAGGAATTATACGAACAGTACAAGCAGCAGGCAGATTCCGTACCTGCCCACTGGAAAAAATATTTTGACGAATTAAACGGCATTGATCCGGAAGATGCTGCTACTGAACAGATCCTTCCTGACACTGCTAAAACCAATGGGGTAAGTGCCGAAGCTCCGGCCGCTAAAGAAAAGACTCCGGAAAAAGAACCTCAGAAAAAGAAGACTAAAGAAGCACCTAAGAATGCTGAACTCGAACAGATCAAAGGGGTGGCAACCAAGATCGTCGAGAATATGGATGAAAGTCTTTCCATCCCTACCGCAACTTCATTAAGAGTGTTGCCGGTTAAAATGATGATCGAAGACCGAACTATTATCAACCGGCATCTTCAGAAAAGAAATGAGCCTAAAGCTTCTTTCACACACTTTATCTGCTGGGCGGTTATCCGCGCAATGCAGAAGTACCCAACCATTAATCATAGTTACTATACCGACAACTCCGGGCATTTTCGCGTAAAACCGGATCAGGTCAATCTTGGTATTGCCGTTGACATCACCAATAAAGATGGTTCCCGTAGTTTGGTAGTACCTAATATTAAAGGCGTGGACAAAATGAACTTTAAGGAGTTCCTCCACGCTTTTGCTGAATTGGTGGATAAGGCCAGGAATGGTAAGCTACAGATCGAGGATTTTCAGGGTACCACCATTTCAATCACCAATCCCGGTATGATCGGCACTGTATCTTCAGTGCCCCGTTTAATGACCGGACAAGGTGCCATTATCGCTACAGGGGCGATCGACTATCCTGCTGAGTATCAGAATATGTCGCGCGAGGTATTAAATCAGTTGGGTATCAGTAAAGTGATGACCATGACCTGTACGTATGACCACCGGATCATACAGGGAGCTGAATCCGGTTCTTTCCTTCAATACATCAATAGTTTATTAAGCGGTAAGGAAGATTTTTATGATAAGATCTTCTCTGATCTTGAAATTCCTTACGATCCGATTCCTTACGGTGAAGATTCTTATGCAGGTCCGTTTGGCGGAAAAATGAATACGCTGGAACAGGATAAACGCGCGATCGGA
Organism: Balneolaceae bacterium UBA7797; assembly: GCA_002480645.1. Classification (GTDB taxonomy): domain Bacteria; phylum Bacteroidota; class Rhodothermia; order Balneolales; family Balneolaceae; genus UBA7797. The sequence goes on along the minus strand of DLCN01000003.1, from coordinate 175,067 downwards.
GTTTGGCGACTCATCAATATGTATCGCATGCGCGGTCACGTTCTGGCCAATCTGGATCCGCTGGAAAAAGAACCGGGATACAATCCTGAACTGGACCTTGCCTATTACGGACTCTCCCTCTGGGATCTCGACCGAGAATTTTACTGTGGTAAATTACATCCATCAGGCAGAGCTACCTTACGTGAGATCATCAAGAAACTGAGAGATACTTATTGCGAAAATATTGGTGCTGACTACATGCACCTGCTCGATCTTGAAGAGCGTCGCTGGTTGCGTGAAACGATGGAATCTACCGGAAATGAGCCGGTTCTTACCAAAGAAGACAAGCGTCAGATCCTGCATAAACTGAATCAGGCTATGGCCTTTGAGGAGTTTTTGCATAAGAAATACATCGGTCATAAACGCTTCTCTTTAGAAGGAACTGATACACTGATCCCGATGATCCACTTTATGCTGGAGCGTGCCGGTGAATTCGATGTGGAGAAAGTGTTCATGGGCATGGCTCACCGTGGTCGTCTCAATATTCTCGTGAATATCATGAATAAGCCATACCATCGTGTATTTGCTGAATTCGAGGGTAATGTGGATCCGAATACAATTCAGGGTTCCGGTGATGTGAAGTATCACCTGGGCGCCAGAGGTGTACATAAAACAAATTCAGGCAAAGAAATTCAGCTCGAACTACTGCCAAATCCTTCTCACCTCGAAGCTGTGAATCCTGTAGTTGAGGGTGCTGCCCGTGCAGTTCAGGATCATCATGAGAATAAAGAGGCTGCAAAAAAGATCATTCCGGTATTAATGCATGGTGATGCTGCTTTTGCCGGTCAGGGTGTAGTTGCTGAAACATTAAATATGTCGCAGCTGGAGGGTTACAAAACCGGTGGAACCATCCACATCATCATCAACAATCAAATTGGATTTACAACCCTTCCGAAAGACGGTCGTTCTACGGAATATGCTTCCGATCTTGCCAAACTGGTACTGGCACCGATTTTCCATGTAAACGGAGATCATCCGGAATCTGCGGTTCATGCTATACAAATGGCACTGGAATACCGTCAGAAATTCGGTAAGGATGTGATCATCGATCTCATCGGTTACCGTAAACATGGCCATAATGAAGGGGATGAACCAGCTTTTACTCAACCGGGACTGTATAAGGAGATCAATGATCACCGTTCGGTTCGTGATATTTATACGGAATGGCTGGTTAAACATGGTGATTTCACCACTGAAGAAACCAAGCAGATCTTTGATGAGTTCGAAGAATTACTGCAAGATGCCTTCGAAGATGCTAAGAAATCTCCGGATGTTGAGATCACTACTGAGTTGATCGACCGTAAAGAAACTCCTCAGGAACGCAGAGATGAATTTCCTGATACCACCTGCCCGGTTGATGAATTGAATGAACTGGCAGTAAAACTGAATACGGTTCCAAAAGATTTTGATGCCAATCCAAAATTATTGCGACAGTTGGCTAAACGTGCGGAGATCGTTAATAAAAATCAGAAAAAGATCGATTGGGGATTTGCTGAAGCTCTTGCATTCGGATCTCTCCTGAAACAGCAACGAACCGTCCGTATCACGGGTCAGGATGTAGAGCGGGGAACTTTCTCACATCGCCATGCAGTGTTGCATGGAACACAAACCCGACAGACCTTCACGCCGCTTAATCATCTTTCTGATGATCAGGCTAAATTCCATGTGCATAACAGTTTATTAAGTGAGTATGCAGCTCTTGGTTTTGAGTTTGGATACAGCGCCACCAAAAAGGACGCGCTGGTGATCTGGGAAGCCCAGTTCGGTGATTTCGTAAATGGTGCTCAGATCATTATAGATCAGTTTATTTCTGCAAGTGAAGCCAAATGGGGTCAAACTACTTCGCTGGTTATGAATCTACCACATGGCTATGAAGGTCAGGGACCGGAGCATTCCTCAGCAAGACTGGAGCGTTTTCTACAGCTTTGCGCCGAGGATAACATGCAGGTTATGAATCTGTCCACTCCTGCTCAGTATTTCCATATGCTCAGAAAGCAGACACTTCAGGAACTCAAGAAACCAACCATTTTGATGAGTCCTAAGAGTTTACTTCGTCATCCGATGGCTGTTTCCAACACGGAAGAGTTAGCGAATGGAAAATTCATGCCGTTCATCCCTGATCAACATTTCAATGATAACGACTCTCTTGAGCGCCTGGTGATATGCTCCGGTAAAGTTTATTATGATCTGGTTAAATACCGTGAAGAGAACGAAATCGAAAATGTTGCGATCGCACGACTTGAGCAGTTCTATCCATTCCCGGATAGTGACATTGAAGAGTATCTTTCTACCTTGAAAAATGTAAAAGAGATTGTTTGGTGTCAGGAAGAACCCAAGAATATGGGAGCCTGGTTCTTTGTGGCTTCCCGATTAACCGAGGTTCTTGGTGAAGGTCAGAAACTGAAGTATGTAGGCCGACAAGCCTCCGCTTCACCCGCTGCCGGACAGAAAAAGATCCATGATGCCGAGCAAAATCGCTTGGTTGAAAATGCTCTTAAAGTGTAAGTATTCACCACATTAACTATTGAAAGCCGGTCCAACTGACCGGCTTTTTTTATATATGATTTTCTGACATCCCGTTTTACCCTAAATCAGGTTTTTTCTACCTTAGTATACGGCTAAAAACTTAGCCCTAAAGTTCATCTTCAAGTTATGATTGAATGAAAGTATACCTGAGTCTTTTATTACTTCTGCTCCCTTGCCTTTCCCTTTCTGCTCAGGATCTGATTTTTACTACAAATAAAGCAAAGGCAAACGATACGAACCAATATACTGCCGAGGTCAGAGAGCTTGATTTCATCAGGAAAATGAAGAGAAATAATGCCTTTTCATTTCAGATTGATGGCGAACTTTATGTTCAGGAGATCAAAACCGTAACGCATAAGAACGGATATGTAAGCATAGCTGCCATATCTCCTGATGGTAAAAATGTGACCTCCGTTCTTTCGGAAAAATCAGGAAAGCTTGGGGGTATTATTCAGGTTAATGGTCAAGCCTATTCTGTGTTTAAGGTTGATGAGGATTATCAATTCGAAGAGATCCGTGAGAAAGAATTTGCCTGCGATTTTGATGACAACCTGTTTACTATTGGCGGGCATCAAAAGTCAGCGGATCCGGGTGGTACATATGCCAACCCAACGTATGACCTGAGTGATTACAACGATACCACAACAGTGGATGTACTTTTATTATACACCACTGATGCAAAAAACTGGGCCGATTCGGTCGCATATGTGACGGACATTGACCATGTGATTTCCATCAACGAAACGAATAAAGAGTTGATCATCGCAAATAGCGGGTTACCACTTAAGATCCGTTTTGTTGAAGCGCTGGAAATTGCCAATAATTCCATGACCTCCGCCTCCGATATTCTTCCCTCGCTCCGGTATAACACCTACAATAACCATGTTTCAGCACCTGATGACACTGTAGATATCGAGAATATGCGAAATCGATATGGTGCAGACCTTGTTGCATTGATGGAATACTTCAATGATGGCTCAGGAGGAATAGGTTACAGGATCAATAGTGTGGGAGGTACTGAAGGAGGAGGATTTACAGTAAACAGAGTACAACAGATGTACTTTACCTATACATTGATGCATGAGATCGGTCATAATTTCGGGAATGCTCATGGTCGTACGCAGGAAGTAAACGAGGCCGGTGAAAATGGTGGTTTATTTCAATTTTCTACAGGACATCTGCTTACCGGCTCCGATGACAATAAATACGTCACTGTAATGCATTATACCAATTTACCGGGTACTGAAACGGGCACTTCCATCCCCTACTATTCCAACCCGCGAATAGAGTACCTGAGCACTCCCCTGGGTGATTATGATGGCGATGGGGGCCCATCTGATAACGCTTTAAGCATGAACATATCCAAAAACTGGATCGCTGATTACAGGCCAACAACCGTAGACCCACCCGAGATCAATTTTACTTCCACTTCAATTTCAGAAACCATTCACCCCGCCGGATATACAGAAAAAAAATTGGTGATCGGGAACACCGGAATTTCTGATTTGGAGGTCAAACTGGATGGTGCATTGGAATACACTTCCTCTCTTTCCAAAGTTGTTGTGAAAGATATCAAACAACCCTTGGAGATAACATATGGTTTTGAAGAGAACGAGGGGTTTTCCACCGGTACTTACCTGGGATCAAATAACTGGATAGCCTTGCAGGATGGGGATAATTTTAAGATCTCTTCCACAATCGCCTATTCCGGCACTCAGTCATTGCTGCTAACTGACGATCAGGATGGTACAGCATGGTTTACATCTCCATTTACCGGGGCTGATTCCCGCTACACCAAATACACCATTTCGATGAAAATTTATGTTGATTCGGAATGGCCTGAACTCTATATCGAACCATTATCAGATAATGGAATTGCCGGTGGGATCCTACTTAATGAAAACGGTCGGTTTTATATGAATGGATGTTCTTCAGATTGCGGTCCGGGAGATAAAGGATACATCGGCTATACCTCTGATACACTAAAATCCGGTGAATGGATGGATCTCTCCATAGAACTTTCCGGTGAAACACTCACCTACGATCTGAACGGTACTACCCGAACCCGAACAAACGATACTACCCACACCGTCAAGTCTATTCAGCTGGTTGTCGGAAGTTCTACAAATGCCAACGTTTACATCGATGATCTGAAGATCTCGGCTACAGATACTTACGGACCTGCACTCGCAATCCCTGATCAAAGAACTACAATCCGACCGGGTGATACGGATACTATGAGCGTTTATTTCTATGGAAATGAATCCGCGGAAGGAATTTATTCCGGTACAGTTTATCTGGAAACCAATGATCCTGCCAATTCTGATTACAGCATTCCTGTAATGCTGACTATCGACCCGGAAGCAAATTCAACGACCGGTGATTTTGCTTTCCAACTGACCGGAGAACCGGGTTTCAGAATGCTATCATCCCCTGTTTCTACCTCAATTAGTTCGTTCCTCGGGCCAATTTTCACTCAGGGTGCCACCGGAGCCGATACCACCATTGGTTCACCAAACGTATGGATCTGGAATAATTCCTTTGATGGAAGTTCCTCTGCTGGTTGGCTGGCAATTACCGACCTGAGCACCACTATTGATCCCGGTGATGCTCTTCTCATTTATGTATTTGATCAGAATGAGCTGAGTGATTCAACCAATTCCGGGTTTCCGAAAATACTGGAAGTGAGTGGCTCACTAACCTCGGGAGTCTCTCCATCTGTAAATCCACATGGAGACGGTTTTACCTTTATTGGAAATCCATTTGCATCTTCCGTTGACTGGGATCTAATATCAAGAACTGATCTTACTAACTCGGTGTATGTATATGATGCCAATGCCGGAAACTGGAAATCCTATAATAGCGGAGTAGGTGAACTCACTGATGGCTTAGTAAAACCATTTCAGGGATTTTTTGTACAAACAGTAACTGCACCGTTAAGTACCCCGTCATTAACCATCAACACTTCAGATCGAGCTACAGGGGGTACCTTCTTAGGAAAAGAAAAGATCATCCCGTATTTCAGGCTCGAAGTATCTGATGAAGATCAAATGATCTCAAACAGCGCATATTTAGTTTTGAATGAGTCATCTTCAATTAATTTTGATTCTTTCGATGCAGTGGAGCTCGCTTCTCTGTCAGCCCGGTCAATGAGTCTGTACAGTCTCAGTTCCGGAGGCCATCACCTTGACATCAATTCATTCAATGCCCCGGAAACAGATCTGGAGATACCGATACGAGCTACATCGGGTTTGTCGGATGCCGGCTTTCTTCGGATAACCGAAGCCGTTGGAATGGATGATTACAGTCTGTTTCTGAAAAATGGAACAACTGAAATCGAACTGTCTGAAGTACCGATACCTATTGAAATAGAGAATTCAGATCAATTTAAAAGCAAAGCTAATCAACCACTTCCTCTTTTAACTGTCAGCACTAATTCTAATTACTCGTTAATTTTGCGAAGAACCACAGCAACACAAATAGCCGTTGATGCTCCCTTTGGTTTTTCGCTCGACCAGAATTTCCCAAACCCGTTCAATCCGGAAACAACCATTCGCTTCACCATCCCAAAAAATGACCATGTGAGACTGAAGATCTACAATAGTTTGGGACAATTAGTAGAAGTTCTTGCTGATCGGACCATGAATGCAGGTGTGCATTCAGTCAGATTTTCCGGAGCTGAGCTTTCCAGTGGTGTATACTTTTATACACTTACCACAGAGGATGGTATTCTGTCAAAGAAAATGCTGTTGCTGAAGTAAGTACTTCGATAAAAACATCAAAATTGAGTTCATTTGATGGGATTTTCTTCTTAATTTAGATGCAGTCTAAATTAACATAACTGAAAATACAATGACTTTACACTCATCAAGATTACTAGGGTACTCCCTCATTATTGCTTTTTCACTATTCATGGCCTGTACTAATTCAGAGTCAACCAATCCCCCAAAAACCGGTGTTCTGGTACTTGCACACGGAAGCGCCGATCCAACCTGGAATAATACGGTCACAGATGTTACTGCTTCACTTGCTGAGCAATATCCTCTGGAAATAGCTTTCGGCATGGCAAATCCTTATTCCATGCAACCGGCCATTGATTCACTGGAAGCCAAAAATGTGGATCAGATCGTAGTTGTACCACTATTTGTGTCTTCATTCAGTCCTATTATCCGACAAAATGAGTTCCTGCTGGGACTACGCGATTCACTTGCCGATGCTCCGATGCCACCAATGGCTCACGAAATGACTGATGAAATGAAATCTATGATGGCAGAGGATATGAGCCACAAAAAAATGACTATGGATCATAGCGGACATGATATGCATGATTCTGAGTTCACTTTAGAACCACTTGACATCAACTCGAAGATCATATTCACAGAACCACTGGATGACCATCCTCTTATTGGCGAAATTCTGTATGAGCGTGTAGAAGCTGTAAGTAAAAATCCTTCTACAGAAACCATCTTATTAGTGGCTCATGGTCCGGTCAAAGACTCTGATAATGAAAAATGGGTATCCACACTGGAAAACCTCGGTGAGCAGATCCGGAGGCATCAGGCAGAGCATGGAAAAGAGGATTTTTATAAGATCATTTCTCTCACTGTACGTGATGATGCAAGTGAAGAGGTATATGATGCGGCCAAACAGGAGTTTCGTTCGTTCGTTAAGGAAGCGGGTGAATATGGTGAGGCTATAGTGATTCCTGTACTTCTCTCAAAAGGTGGGGTGGAACGTAGATATTTAACCCGCTTAGAAGGCCTGGATTATGTTTGGGGAGGTGAAACTATTCTGCCTCACAAAAATGTAGCAACCTTTTTGGAACAATCCGTAAGCAAGGCTCTACAAGAGAATAAATAAAAATGTCTGGGTTAAGACATTCCCCTGTCGGTTCATATTGGCAGGGGTTTTATTATTTCTTAAGGATACCTAGTCTATGGTACAACCACCGGTAAAATCCTGAGCCGTAAATTTGGTTGAAAAGCTTCCAAACATCTTCTCATAGTTTACACGCAGCTGGATGGTGTGTTGACCGGATCTTTTGGGTGAACAATATTCCAGCACATAATAGGAATTTGCTTCGCTTTCCACCTTCTGGGCTACGGAAAGAAACGACGTATTCAGATCAAAAGAATTCTCTGCCAGTTCGTATCCATCCCTGCCAAAATTCTTTAACACCTCTTCATCGATCTCGGCACCAAGGCCAATGGTAAAAATGGAGTGCTCGTTACTGGCATTGTTTACTGCTTTTTGGGCTTCTGTGGTTTTAACCCGTCCGGCCTGATCCGTTCCATCTGTAAAGATGACCATGGAGCCGGCAGTAGAAATATTTGGATTGAGTCGTGATTGAGCTAACCGGGCGTCGACAACCGCTAACCCCTGAATGATCGCTCCATTCAGATTCGTGGAATTATCAGCACTGATATCTTCTGTTATTGAATTGATCCCATCTATTATGGTATTTCTGTTCGGGCTGAATGAAACCAATTCGTGTATGTCTTCTTCCCCGTCAAACCAATAAACTGCCATTTCTTTTGCCCCATAATGAGCATCGGAAGAAACCGGCATCACCGATTCAACAAAATCTATAGCCGCACTTTTAACTCTGGGTAGTTCTGTTCCATTTAATACACTGCCACTCAGGTCGAGTAACAGAATAGATGAAAACAAAAACTCGCCACTTTCTTTCTGGATCTGAGCCTGAGATTCAAGGGAAGAAATCAGACTCCCGTCTTCATAGATCTCAAAATTGGCGGGGGTTAATGTCTCGAACAGATTATCCTCTCCCAGATCAACTTTGTAGAACAAACGGACCTTTGCCGGTAGTTCAGTCTTTGCTTCAATTAGTTCTACTTCAATTTTTTTGCCGGAATTGTCATTTCCACAAGCAACAAAAATACCCGCCAGTATTACAGACAGTACCAGATTTTTTAACAGAGTGAGCGTCGATTTCATATCACTGAACTTAAGTTCTGAGTTATAAGACTAATAATATATCGAATTAAATGCATTTAGTGCATTAATATGCATACTCAGGGGAGAATAAATAGTTACCGGATTTTGCAAAATAGTAGCTTTTGATACCAGAATTCTGCTACGATATACATTTTTTTAAATTTATTGCTATTGTGCTTATCCGATAAATACTTCACCTTCCTGAAAAACAATATCGGTTTAGAATGGTTGAGAAAATTAATTGGGATGAAGTTCCTGAAGAACAGGTAAATCCTTCAATGAAGCGAAAAATGGTTTATGGCGATCAGGTTATGGTTGCCAAAATGCAGTTCAAAGATGGGTTTGAGGTTCCCTTACACCACCATGAAAATGAACAGGTAACTCAGGTTCTCTCGGGTACCATTCGTTTCTGGTTTGGGGAAAACGGCGAAAAAGAGATGGATCTGCATGCAGGTGATCTTGTAGTCATTCCCGGCAACCTCCCCCATCGGGCACTCATGATCGGCGATGTGGAAGAGATAGATACTTTTGCCCCACCACGAGCAGACTGGATAGATGGAACTGATGATTACTTAAAGAAATAACCTATGGATCTGGGATTAAAAGGGAAAAAAGCGCTGGTAATGGCGTCCAGTAAAGGTCTGGGAAAAGCGGTGGCAAGAGAGTTGGCCCGTGAATGTGCAAGTGTGCTAATTTGCAGCCGAACGGAGGAAGACCTCGCATCCGCTGCTGCCGAGATCATTTCAGAAACCGGCAGTTCGGTTTACTTTGCGGTTGGTGATGTAACCACCATCAAAGGGCGAAAAGCCATCATGGATACCGTGCCCAACACACTTGGTCACGTTGATATTTTGGTAACTAATACCGGTGGACCTCCTTTTGGAAGTTTTGAAGAGCATTCACTTAAGAGCTGGCAAAATGCATATAAGCAACTCTTAGAGAGTACTGTTGCTATGATTCAGCACGTAGTTCCGGAAATGAAAAAGCGAAAATGGGGCCGCATCATCACCATAACCTCGCAAGCAGTTAAACAACCCGTGGATGGATTGGTATTGTCGAATTCTGTTCGTGCATCTCTTCTTGGTCTTGTTAAGACCTTGGCAACCGAACTAGGTTCCTATAACATTACCGTGAATAATGTTATGCCGGGCTATACGGAAACAGATCGCCTTATAGGGTTAATGGAAAAAAATCCTGACCTTAGCTCAGTGACCAAAGAAATTCCACTAGGCCGGATTGCCCAGCCTGAAGAGTTCGCTGCTGCAGTAACTTTTTTAGCAAGTAAACGGGCAGGATACATAACCGGTGTTTCTCTTCCTGTTGATGGTGGGTGGATAAAAGGAATTTAAAGAGGAATTCTGAATGCTGTTTTCTAAATATTTGTAGTGATTGATGTCAGATCATTAAACACGGAAATATTTGAAACTTTTACTTACCGGAGCCACCGGTTACATCGGCAAACGATTACTTCCAAAACTCGTTGAGCAGGGACATCATGTGGTCTGTTGCGTACGCGATAAGCGCCGGTTTCATGCCCCTGAATCGGTAGAAGATTCCATTGAGGTCATTGAATTAGATCTTCTCAAAAAAGAAACTTTATCGAATATCCCTGACGATATTGACGGGGCATATTATTTGGTGCATTCCATGACGGCAAGTGATGATTTCATGGAAATGGAACATAGATCAGCCGTTAATTTCCGTAATGCCCTCAACAACACCAAGGTTCGTCATGTGATCTACCTTAGTGGGATCGTGAATGACCATTCTCTTTCCGAACATCTTGCCTCCCGTAAAAATGTGGAGGATGAATTAGCCAGGGGAATCTATCATTTCACCGCATTAAGAGCCGGCATCATTATTGGTTCCGGAAGTGCTTCATTTGAGATCATCCGGGATCTGGCCGAAAAACTACCGGTAATGATCGCGCCTAAATGGTTAATGACCAAATCTCAACCTATCGCTATAAGGGATGTGATCACGTTTCTTTCAAAAAGTTTGTTTGAGAAGAAAGTTTATGACGATCATTTTGATATTGCCGGCCCTGATGTTCTTTCCTATAAACAAATTTTACTCGGATATGCCAAAGCCAGAGGACTTAAGCGAAGGATATTTACTGTACCTGTAATGACTCCCCGATTATCCTCGTACTGGTTGTATTTCATTACATCCACCTCCTATCAACTCGCGGTTTCACTGGTTGATAGTATGAAGATCGAAGTAATCGCCAACGACCATCGTATCAATAAAATATTAGATATAACTCCCATCAGTTATCAGGAAGCACTGGAAAAAGCATTCAATAAGATCGATTCAAATGCGGTAGTTTCCAGTTGGAAAGACTCGATGGTTAGCGGACGGATGAAATTCAAGGTGTCCGATTTTCTGGATGTACCCACCCATGGTTGCTTTATCGATAAACGGGAACAGAAAGTAACTGACGAGACAGAAACCATTAACCGGATCTGGAAAATTGGTGGGAATGTAGGTTGGTACTCAGCAAACTGGCTGTGGAAGATCCGGGGAGCGATTGATAAATTATTCGGCGGTGTTGGCTTACGCAGAGGCCGGACGGATGAAAATGACCTGTATGCCGGTGATGCTGTTGATTTCTGGCGCGTACTTTTTGCCGATAAAGAAGAAAAACGATTGCTCTTATTTGCAGAAATGAAATTACCCGGTGAAGCATGGTTAGATTTCAGGATTAAAAATGGAACGCTCATTCAGACCGCCACTTTCCGGCCAAAGGGACTCTTCGGAAGACTATATTGGTATTCTATACTTCCCTTTCACGGATACATATTCAGTTCTATGCTCAACCGGTTAGCCCGGTAAGATCAACTAATTCAATCTACCCATACAGTCTTAGTATTTACAAATTCCCTGATTCCGTACAGACCTAACTCTCTACCATACCCAGAGTTTTTGATCCCACCAAATGGAACTCTGGGATCTGATTTCACAAAGGAATTCACGAAACAGCATCCCGCTTCCAGATAATTCGCAGCCAGATTTTCGGCCTTTTCTACATCCCCTGAAAATATGGCTGCACCTAACCCATATTCACTATTGTTTGCCAGAGTCACGGCCTCTCTTTCGTCAGAAGCTTTGATCACCGCTGCAACAGGACCGAACAACTCTTCATCAAAAGCAGGCATCCCCGGAGTTACGTCGGCAAGTATACTTACCGGATAATAGGCTCCGTCACCGGTCGGTTTTTCACACCCAAGAACGGGCTTTGCTCCGGCATTGATACTACGCTGAACCTGATCATGCAATTCATCCCGAAGATCTACCCTTGCCATCGGACCAACCTCAGTTTGATCATCAAATGGGTCACCTACGGTTTTTTTACTCATCTCTTCTTTTACCGCTTCCAGAAATTCATCATAAACAGGTTCTTCAACAATAAACCGCTTTGCGGCAATGCAACTTTGACCGGAATTTATGAGCCTTGATGTAACACAGGTCTCAGCTGCTTTTTGGATATCAGCATCTTTTAACACGATATATGGATCACTCCCGCCAAGTTCCAACACTGATTTTTTCAAGGATTCTCCAGCCTGAGAAGCAACGATCTTACCCGCTCTGGTACTTCCGGTTAATGTAACGGCAGCTATTCCATTATGTTGAATCACCGGCTTCATATGTTCATTATCTACGATTATCGTTCGGAATAGATCCTTTGGGATCCCAGCCTGATGAATGATTTCTTCGATCATTAACGCACTTCCGGTAGTATTCGCAGAGTGTTTTAAAAGTGCTCCGTTACCCGCCATCAGGGCCGGTGCTGCAAATCTGAATAATTGCCAGAATGGAAAATTCCATGGCATGATCGCAAGAACCACCCCTAACGGATTAAAAGCGACATAGCTTTTAGTAGCATCTGTCTCTACCGACTCTTCGGATAGAAATTTTTCTGCATGTTCTGCATAATACTCGCAAACCCAGGCACATTTTTCAGCTTCTCCAACACCCTGACTCAATGGCTTTCCCATTTCTTCTGCCATTAACTCAGCTAAAGCCTGTTTTCTGTCCTTTAATAATTCGGCAATTTTCTTCAGATAAGTGGCGCGACTTTCAAAGCTTTCTTCTTTCCAGCTTCGCTGTGCTGAATTCGCCCGTTCAATGATCGTTTCGATCTCAGAAAATGGGGTCTCTTCGTATTCACTAATTGTTTTACCTGTTGCGGGATTAATAGTCTTCATGAGTTCTCCGTGTTAATATTTTCAATTAATTAAAACATTATCACCTGCTCAATGTTCCATTTTCTATGCCCCGGCAACATGTTTTTTCACAGTTTCTCTGATCGATGTAAGTACCTCATCCAACACTTCGTGATCAATAATCAGCGGAGGGGCTAATCTGACCAACGTATCTGAGTGCAAGGTCCAGCCAAGTAAAATACCCTGATCAAAACAATCCTCCACTACCTTCTGTGTTAATGCCTTTGTTTCCAGCTGAAGGCCGAGCATGGCACCTTTTCCTCTCACCTCAATTATGCCATCGCCCTTTAACACTTCCCTGACTCTCTGTTCGATGAACCGGGCATTAGAGAGATAATCTCCATCGAGCAACTCTTTAAGGTTTGCATAGGCAGCGGCACAACTTACAGGATGTCCGCCAAAAGTGGTTACATGATTCAAAGGCGGATCATACATAAAAGCCTGGAATATCTTTGATGAAGCTACAAACGCTCCAATCGGCATACCTCCTCCCATCGCCTTTGCCAGACTCATAATGTCGGGAATGACCCCATACTGTTCAAAAGCGAACAAGGAACCTGTTCTCCCGAAACCAGATTGGATCTCATCAAAGATCAATAATGCACCTGTTTCGTCACATCTTTCCCGTACTGCTTCCAGCCATTCCTTCTCCGCCGGAACGATACCTCCCTCCCCTTGTATCGGTTCCATGATCACCGCTGCGATTTCCGAGTCTATGACATCCAGCTCATCGAGAGCATTAAAGGTTAAGAAGTGAACATCGGGCAACAGTGGTAAATACGGATCGCGATATACATTCCTGCCCGTAACACTTAATGATCCATGCGTGTCACCGTGATAACTATTTTTAAAAGCTACCAATTTTGACCTTCCTGTCGATTTTTTAGCCAGTTTAAGTGCCCCTTCATTGGCTTCCGTACCGCTATTCACCAGATATACCTGATCGAGTGTATCCGGTAATTGTGAGGTTAATAACTCAGCAAAATCCAGTTGAGGCTTTTGAATGAACTCGCCATACACCATCACATGCATATGACGATCCACTTGTTCTTTCACTGCAGCTACTACTTTCGGATGTCTGTGCCCGAGGCTGCTTACTGCAATTCCTGAAATAAAATCGATGAATCTTTGCCCATCTTTAGTGTATAAATAGGGTCCTTCGGCCCGTTCAATTTCCAATCCAATAGGAGCGTCACTTGTCTGGGCTATGTGTTTTTTGAATCGTTCTAATGCTTTCATACCTCAAAACTACAGTTTTTGATCATAATTTTAAGGTGTTTGATAAGTTTTAATTTCCCATATTGGGGCATCAACCAACTAATTAACATTATTGTAAATGAGAAGACTCTACTCTCTCATTTTGATTGCTGCTTTGGTCTTTTCGGCCGGATGTGCATCAAATAAAAACAAACCAAAAGAAGATCCGGCCGGAACTCCGGCGCTTCAAAAGCCATTGGATATAGGTACTATTTCCAGTTTACTTGAAGTAGTCTCAATTCCTGATGAGGGATCCACCATTCAGGTAAAAGTCAAAGAAGTACTGGGGTATGGAGCATCTACACAACCTCTGGCCCTGGATAAGATATTGTCGCTTAGCATACCGGAATCGCTGGATACCCTGATGCTCGAAAAGCTTTCGGCAGGAGACACCTTCAGTGCCGTTATCAAGAAGATGCCGGCTATGATGGGAAGTGACCGAAATAAAGAAAATTGGAATCTTGTAGAATTGATTAAACAGTAAGGGTTAAATGAAGCATTTTTTTTCTAAAAAGTATGTAATCGCACTGTTCGGACTATTTTCGTTGGCCATAGTTACCGGATTGTACTATTTCTCGGATTTTAATGAATCAGCGTACGGGGAATACGCAGAACATTTTGAAGCCGGCGAAGAGCATGAAGATCCGGCAGAACGAGCCAAAACACAGGAGCAAAGACAAGAATATTTCTTTAATATGCTTCGTGATCCGGCCACCAACTCAATTCCCCGAGGCATTAGAGCTAAGGAACTTGATTTTGCCCGAAAGGTGGATCGTGGCGCTCTTTTAAAATCTAAAACAGCCAGTGATGAAATAACATGGACCGAGGTTGGCCCTTATGATGTTGGAGGCAGAACCCGGGGTATTGCCTTAGATCGCAGAGATCCTGACGTGATCGTTGCCGGCGGGGCATCTGGTGGAATCTGGAAAAGCACAGACGGTGGACTTAGCTGGGATTCAAAATCGGAGCCGGATCAGAATCTTGGGGTCAGTGCCGTTGTTCAGCACCCCTCAAATCCGGATACCTGGTATTATTCAACTGCAGAATTTTTTGGATCGGCCGGTGCCCGTGGAGGCGGAGGTGATTTTTATGGTTCGGGAATTTTCAAATCTACAGATAATGGTGAAAACTGGTTTCAGCTAGCCGGAACCGCTGATAATGATACCGGATTTTCTTCTCAGTTTGATTTCATTTCAAACATTGTGATAAGCCCGACTACCGGAACCATGTTCTTTACAAGTAATGCTTTTGGAGTGTTCCGTTCTACCGACGATGCCCTGAATACTTCATTAGTGCTGGGTCAGGTAAATAATCACATTTATTCTGATATCGCCGTAACCGATGACGGGACTTTGTATGCTGTAGTTTCGAGTCCTTTCAGTGGAGTAACTTCAACAAGCTCACCCGGAGTTTATATGTCAACCAACGACGGCCTAAGCTGGACCGACATTACTCCATCGGGCTTCCCCGGCACTCATTATCGAAGTGTAATTGGTGTAGCACCATCCAATGAGAATATTTTTTACGTGTTTACTGATACCGGATCCGGAGCATCCGGCCTTACGCTTTTCAGGTTTGATGTAAGTAATGCCCCAACCATTGTAAGTAGTGAACGCACTGATGGAATCCCTAATTTTGGGGGTGATGTTGGAAGCCTGAACCCTCAGGGCGGATATAATTTACTGGTAAAAGTATTACCCAACGATCCTGATGTGGTTTTCCTTGGTGGAACCAACCTGTTCCGTTCTGACGATGGATTTTCAGGGACAGTTGATGAAAATAATGTGGATAAATACTGGATCGGTGGATATGACACGGATAACGACATAAGTCAGTATAGAAATCATCACCCCGATCAACACAATCTGGTATTTGATCCAACCGATCCGAAACGTGCTTTCAGTGCACACGATGGCGGAATCAGTGTAACCAATGATATAACTGCCGAACCTGTGGCATGGATCACACGGGAAGAGGGCTATAATGTAACTCAGTTCTACACGGTCTCTATCCACCCAGATGCGGACGACCCAAGAATTGCCGGTGGTGCTCAGGATAACGGAACACTTTATTTCAAATATAGTCTTACTGGTGATCATGGGGTTTCCACCGATGAGTCCTCCGGAGATGGTGCCTTTACTTATGTTGGTGATAATTATCTGCTCACTTCTGCCCAAAATGGTTTTTTGCTTAAGCAGAACTATAATTTCCCAACCGGCTCTACATTCAATTGGTCGTATGTGGCCCCTTTGAATGCTAATAACCAACTCTTTATCCATCCGTTTGTAGTTAATCCAACCAATGAGAACTTTGTTTTCTATCCGGAACGGAATTTCCTCTGGAGAAACAATTCAATGACTACCCTCACCCGTAACACTTCTGACCCTGACGGTACAACCGAAGGCTGGGAAAAACTTACTTCTGTGAGTGTTGGAGTCAATCATTCGATAACCGCATTGGCATTTTCATCATCCAGTCCATCCGATCGTTTATACTTCGGCGGTATATCGGCTAATTTCCCTCCTAAGATCATGAGAATGGATGATATCACAGCTTCGGATGGTGAGATTGATATCTCCATTCCTCAGGCCGATTCAGGAGCTTATGTACATGACATTGTAGTGAATCCTGAAGACGGTGATGAGGTACTTGTCGTAATGTCTAATTATGATGTGGAAAGTGTTTTTCATACCGATGATGCCGGAGCAACATGGACAGCGGTTGGCGGAACACTTGAAGGTGTAAACGGGCCTTCGGTAAGAGCTGCAGCCATTGCCCCCACCAATAATGGCACCATCTATTTTGTTGGTACCAGCACCGGATTATACTCAACCACAGCACTGAATGGTAATCTCACAAGCTGGACACCTGAAGCGCTTGATGTTGTTGGAAAGGCTGTGATCGCTGACCTTGATTATCGTGCAGTTGACGGAGTACTTGCAGTTGGAACGCATGGCAGGGGTATGTTTATTGGGCAACTTAATCTTGGCACAGCCAATGAAGCGAATCCATTGGGAGACAATCCTGCTCAGTTTAGGTTGAATCAGAATTATCCGAACCCATTTAATCCCAGTACTAATATCTCATTTACATTACCTCAAAATAGTAACGTCAGCCTGATCGTATACACAATGAGCGGTCAAAGAGTTGCTACATTGATCGATCAGGATCTTATGGCTTCCGGGAATCATGATCTGACCTTTAATGCCGATCAGCTTGCCAGTGGAACTTACATTTACCGGTTACAAGCTACCCCGCAAAACGGAGGTTCGCCGATCAATATTTCCAAAACGATGACTCTCATCAAGTAAGTAACCCGTAGTTTTTAAAATGCAAAAAGGCAGTGAATTCACTGCCTTTTTTGTTTAAAGCTTCTTAAGAACTTCCAGAAATTCTTTCTGAATTTCCTCGCCTTTATTTTTAGTGTACCAGAGGTGCATGTTTTCAGAGGCCTTCTTCTGTCCGATCGCGGGATCTTCTTTTTCTGTCATATACCGAT
The DNA here is from genome assembly GCA_002480645.1 of Balneolaceae bacterium UBA7797. Taxonomy (GTDB): domain Bacteria; phylum Bacteroidota; class Rhodothermia; order Balneolales; family Balneolaceae; genus UBA7797. The sequence goes on along the minus strand of DLCN01000003.1, from coordinate 157,565 downwards.
CGTGAGCAACTTTCGGACGAGGCCCCCAGGTTCCAAGAACGTCCAGAGTCGCCGCATCAAGAAATATAAATTTAGGGATGGAACGACTTTTCCCGTTAGTTAAGAACGCATCCATTACCTCCGGATGCTCATCTCTGAATATGATCCGAAACTCTATGAGATCGTTTAATTCAGCCATTTTGTTTACGTAGGGTAGGATCTGTGCTGAATCCCCGCACCAGCCTTCTGACAGGACCAGCCAGATCTGTGGGGTTTTAATATTTTGCACCGCTTCAATGATATCTACATTCAATTTAGCTCTTTTATCCAGCCGGTTTACCCGAGAGATGTTGAGTTTTGTGTAGCCGAGATTCGCCTCTGTATTTACATTATTCGTCGTTTTATCAGCCGCAAACAACTCTTCAATATATTCGTTGTGCTTTTTGTAGCTGTAGCTTTTATCAATAATTTCTCTTGTGATAGTATTCATAAATAGTAGATTAATTTGAGGGCATAAAGGTACCCAATTAACTACTACATATAAATGCCTTTATAGATCAATCCGGCAAAAATGAATATCAAAAATCCAATGGATGCTAAAAATTTGATCATCATCACTTTTCGATATTCTTCTTCTTTTCCTTTTAACCTGAATAAGATGGCTCCGATATTAATGCAAGAGATCGTGCTTAATATTCCGAATGCCAGTCCTAAATATGGATCTGTCAATTCGTAGAGATACCAGGAAATGATCAATGCTCCGGTCATAAACAATGAGACATAGAAGAGTTTGACGCCCTGTAATCTGAATTTCATTGTGAAGGTCTTATCCCCTCTTTTAGCATCTTCTTCGATCTGAAAAATTTGCGAAACCGGATACAGACTCACTAATACCAATGCAACACCAAAAGCGATCAATCCATCATGAATGGATAGCTGTTCAGCTCCTGAAGCCAGTCTGCCCATCAGAAATGAATTTGTTCCGGTACTCACAGCGATCACAAATAAACTGAGCAGTGGTCTTCCTTTCCAGCGGGCATGAGGTGTGGAATACAACCAGAATAAAATTAAACTTACGAGATATATGAGGGCAAATTCCCACCCCAGAGTCAGAGCCCAGAGCTGACCAATAAACTGCATCAAAAGCGAAACAACCCACATCCACTTTGTCATTTTCGGTGGATTTTTAAGCCCGCCGATCGGCCCTTCATCCTTATCCCAATAGGAATTATATGCAGTTGCACCTCCAAAAAGTAAGAAATGAACATTCAGAAACTGCAATACATACTGATTCCAGTTCATCTCATCAGCAAATAAAGCTGATAATAAATATCCCCCCGAGAGTATAAAAAACTGATAATGCAGCCGAAGGTGCAGAATAAAATGCCAGATCTGAGTGAGTAATGTTGAATTCATTTCACTGTAAGTACTTTTATATGTATTCAATTCCCTATTCCCGGAAAGTAAACAATCTCAACTGTTGCTCCTGATTTTTTTACCCCCATGACACTCAGTATAAAACACCCTATCTTTGCAGGATGATCGAACAGGAAATTGACATACCTAATCATATCTCGGAAGTGCTGACTACAGAAGTTTGGCTGCAGAAGAAGCGACTTCACGAAGAAAAAGTGGCTGCGCTTACCGACGACTATCTGAAAGCTCGTTCGCATCACCAAAAACAGCCAACCATGGATTTCCTTTTCGAGTACTACAAATTTCGGGTTTCGGCATTGAAACGATGGTCTCCCGGTCTGTTTACCGCACTCGAGTTGAATCCCGGCCATACCCTGCCCGAAGTAAGTGAAATTACCACGGCTGACAGACTAGCATTTCTGAATCCTGACCTGTTCCCGAAGAAAAGACTTAGATCGGTTCAATGGATTTTGAGTGTGTTAAAGAACAGCGCAGACAAAAAGCCTTCTTTTGGATGCTTCGGGATGCATGAATGGGCCATGGTATACAAAACTGATGACGTCCGGCATGCTCAGCTTGGTTTACGAATGAACCCGAAAGAACTTGCTGATTTTGTGGAGAGCCGCCCGGTGGTTTGTACCCATTTCGATGCGTTTCGCTTTTTCACGCCTCAAGCCGTGCCGCTGAATAAATTTCAGCTCTCCAGAGAGACCTTTCACGAAACCGAACAACCGGGTTGCATCCATTCGAATATGGACCTCTACAAATGGGCCTATAAGTTATATCCCTGGATAAGCAGTGAGATAATTCTCGATGCTTTCGAGCTTGCCATTGAAGCCCGGACCATTGATATGAAAGCCAGTCCTTACGATCTGCGCGATGAGGGACTGGAACCTATCTTCATAGAAACGGAAGAAGGTCGAAGGATCTATCTTCGTGAGCAGGAATCCATCTACAAAAAAGGAATTCCGGTGAGAGAAAAACTGATCCGTGAATACGAACAACTCCTGAATATTTTTTCCTGATGAAAGAAGATCAGATGATCTGTTTCCGTAATCTGGCTACCGGTTCATTCAATTGTTCCCGGTATTTACTCACCGTACGACGGGCTACTTTATAACCACGGCTTTTTAATTCTTCAGCCAGAGCCTGATCACTAAGCGGGTTTTTCTTGTCCTCATTATCAATAATTGTCTGAAGGATATTCTTCACTTCACGATTCGAAACCTCTTCCCCGCTTTCAGTTTCCAGGCCTTCATTAAAAAAATATTTGAGTTCATACACCCCGTAATTGGTCTGAACATATTTTCCGTTCACCACCCGCGAAACTGTAGATATATCCATCCCGATACGTTCCGCCACATCTTTCAGGATCATTGGTTTAAGATTGTCCCCGTATTTGAAAAAATCCTCTTGCAGGGCTACGATCGTTTTCATGGTATTCATTAACGTATTTTGCCGCTGACGAATGGATTCTATGAACCAGTTTGCTGAATCGATCTTCTTTTTCATAAATGCCTGCGTTTGTGCATCAGGCTTCTCACGTTTTGCTTTTATATCCTCCCACATTTCCTTGTACTCGGGAGAAATCCGTAACGAGGGTACATTACGTTGATTCAGGTGAATCACAAATTCACCCTTACCACTTTCAGTCTGATCTGCTCCCCGCCAATACACTTCAAAATCCGGATCGATGTAATTCTGTGTTTCCTCCAGTCCTTCACTAACCGCCCCCGGACGTGGATCCATATGACGGATCGCCTCAAAAGCAATTTTCAGGGACTCTTCATCAACATTGAATTTATTGAGCAATTTATCGAAGTGCTTTTTCTCAAATGCGGTCCATGCATCGCGTACAATTCGAATGGCTAAGAATCTGCCAGGCATTCTGTCATCGGCTTCTTCGAGTTGAGCCAGTAAACAATCCTGAAGATCCACCGAGGCGATCCCGATCGGATCCAGTTTTTGAATGATCTTTCGAACATGTTCCACATCCTCTTCATCCACATACACGCCATGATTGAACGCGATGTTATCAGCCACTGCAATAGGTTCTCTGCGAAAATAGCCGTCTTCGTCGAGCGAACCGAGTATCTGATCCGCTATCAGTTGTTCTTCTTCATTCAGATCTAAAAGAGCTACCTGTTTTTCCAGTTCTTCGAGCAGTGATTCTTCATACGGATTGGGAAGCTCCCGCCATTCTTCGATATCCGGATTGGTGGGTATGGAATAGGTTTCACCATCGTATTCGGTGTTCTCATCAAATTCATCCCAATCAACATCATGTTCTTCCAGACTTTCGAGGGCTTCTTCTTTTTCTTCTTTCTCCTCGTTCGGATTCTCGAAATCAACCTGTTCAGAAATATCTTCTGCCGGACCGGCTTCCTCCAACAGTGGATTGATCTCCAGTTCTTCTTTGATACGCTGTTCGAGTGCAAGGGTAGGTAACTGCAGCAACTTGATGTACTGAAGCTGCTGAGGGGAAAGCTTCTGAGATAGCCCCTGCTGTAACTTCTGACTTAAATTTTGCTGATTTCTTATCATTGCTTTTCTTTATCTCTCACATACCGGCAAGCGGCCAGAAATTCATCGTACCATTCCTGACCATATCGCCTGACCAACGGTTGTTCTAAAAATTCCGCTAAATAGATGTCTTCTTTTTTTCCTCGTACGCAGGCTGCAGAACAAAGGGAATCCACATATTCGTAATTCACATATTCAAAGCCGGCAATCTTTTTAATTCGTAATGGAAATAAATGACAACTAATTGGTTTTTCCCAATTAAATGTGCCCTCGAAATAGGCTTTTTGGATGGTACAATAAGCCACCTCGTTATCATCATATTGTACAAAAATACACTCGGCATCATTCACACAGGAAAGTTCGTAACCCTTTTTCTCCGAACCAATTACCACTCCGTCTCTCTCTGCGACCGCGATTGCTTCGGGTGTTAATTCATCTTTCAACTGTCGGTATGCCTTGTGCAGAATCGGGATCTCTTCTTTACTCACAGGAGCTCCGGCATCTCCCACTACGCAACAAGCCCCTTTACACCGTGGCAGGTCGCAGGCAAACTTTGCGGTAGCAATATCTTCGGAAAGTATTATATCACCAACTTTTATCATGCCCGAATATACGAATCTGTTTCTGCGATTAAGATGTGTTATGAAAATTTTGTTTCTTCGTCTTGAAATCAACCTAAAGTCAACCCGGTATGAAGTAATGCCCGTAAAAAAACTTGACGTTAAAAGCCTTTATGAAGAAAAATATTATCAGGAAATGGTACAACGTGTTCATGATCTAACTCCTCAAAGCACACCGGGCTGGGGTAAGATGGATGTGGCTCAAATGCTGGCCCATTGTGCAGAGGTACAGGAAGTAATGAATGGTAAACAGGTGAAAGTTCCTTTTTATATGAAATTATTTTCAGGCTTCATCAAAAAGATGGTAACTAACACGAAACCATATACAAAAAATCTGCCTACTGCCCCTGATTACGTTAAAGTCGGAGTTCACAATTTTGAGGAAGAGAAACAGTATTTTCTGGATGTGCTACAGATCTTTTTCGAAAACCGTACCTCAGAAAAAGAACCACATCCTGTTTTCGGGAAAATGACGGACCTTGAACGGGGTTGGGCCATGTACAAACACCACGATCATCACCTTAAACAGTTTGGTGTGTGATCCCATCACTATTTTAAAGCAGTTAACACCACATTCTAATCATTGAATTACACTTTTTTTAACAACTAAGACTGTATCAAGAGTCTACCTTCTTCGAATAAAAGCCTTTATAACCTAATCTTTGATCATGAGAAAAAACTTTTCACCTATTCTCTTACTCTTTGTGTTTGTGATGAATTTCACAACATCAGACACAGCTACTGCTCAAGACTTCAATATTAATTTTGAAAAATTTGTACTTGATAACGGTCTTGAGGTCATCTTTCATAAGGATACTTCCGATCCTGTAACTGCAGTAGCCCTAACATTTCATGTTGGTTCTTCGCGGGAAAAAGAGGGCAAAACCGGATTTGCTCACCTCTTTGAACACCTGTTATTTCTGGAATCGGAGAATCTGGGGAAGGGTGGATTGGATAAAATGAGTAGTCGTATTGGTGGTTCCGGAGCGAACGGATCAACCAGCCGCGATCGAACCAATTATTTCCAGACCGTACCAAACGATGCACTCGAAAAAATGATCTGGGCCGAAGCGGATAAACTCGGCTATTTCATAAATACGGTAACAGAGAATGTAGTGGCCAAAGAAAAACAGGTCGTTAAAAACGAAAAACGGCAGGGAGTGGATAATCGCCCTTATGGTCATGCAAATTATGTGATCGGAAAGAATCTGTATCCTGAAGGACATCCCTACAACTGGCAGGTGATCGGCTCGCTGGAAGATCTGCAGAACGCGACCCTCGCCGATGTAAAAGAGTTCTATAACCGATGGTACGTTCCAAATAATGCCACGCTGGTAATTGCCGGTGATTTTGATTTTGATCAGGCCAAAAAGTGGGTACACAAGTATTTCGATGAGATACCGAGAGGGGAAGAGATCACCCCGCTTGAAGATCAACCTGCATCCCTGAGCAAAACCAAAAAACTCTACTACGAAGATAATTTTGCCCGCCTGCCTGAGCTGCGCATGGTATGGCCCGGAGTGGATATTTATCATGAGGATGCCTACGCACTGGATATTCTGATGCAATTACTGGCCAGCGGAAAGAAAGCCCCGTTAAACAAAGTACTGGTTGATGAACAGGAACTCACTTCAAATGTGAGTATGTACAGTAATAATTCTGAAATTGCCGGTGAAATATCTCTGATCATTCGGGCTTTTCCCGGCACCGACCTGAATGCTGTTGAAGAGGGTATTTACGACGGATTGCAAAAATTTGAAGAAGATGGATTTACTGAAGATGACCTGAATCGCATAAAAGCCGGCATCGAGACGAGTTTTTATAACGGGTTGAGTAGTGTACTGGGTAAAGCCTTTAATCTGGCTCAATACAATATTTTTGCCGGAGACCCGGGGTATGTTAATGAAGACATTAGAAAAACACTGGCGGTTACCAAAACAGACGTTCAGCGTGTGTATGAAAAGTACATTAAAGGAAAACCTTTTATTGCAACGAGCTTTGTCCCTCAGGGTCAAAAGGAACTCGTGCTTGAAGGTTCCGTTCCTGCCGAGATCGAAGAAGAGGTGATCGCAACCAGTGGTGCGGATGAAAACTTCACCCTGCCCGAAGAAACTGCTTATGAACGAACGCCATCCTCTTTTGACAGAACCGTTGAGCCTCCCTATGGAGAAAGCCCGGAAGTTACGGTTCCTGATGTTTGGACTGGCTCGCTTGATAACGGAATCAGCATTCATGGCATCGAGAATAGTGAATTACCTCTTGTTCAGTTTCAGCTAAAGATAGACGGTGGCATGATGCTGGATGATCCGGATAAGATCGGTACGGCAAATCTGATGGCCGAAGTTATGCAACGAGGAACAGCCGATAAAACTCCCGAAGAACTTGAAGAAGCGATTGATGAATTGGGCGCCCGAATCAACATATATGCGGGCAGTGAAAGTATCACCATATCCGGGAATACGCTGGCCAGAAATTATGCCAAAACCATGGCCTTAGTTACTGAAATGCTGCTGGAGCCTCGTTGGGATGCCACTGAATTTGAACTGGCTAAACAAAGTACTCTGAGCCGGATTGCAGCTCAAAGTGCGAACCCGAATGCGATCGCAAATATCACTTTTAATAAATTGATCTATGGGAAGGATAACATCCTCTCTAACAATCCGGTCGGAACCAGCGAAAGCGTTGAAGTGCTTACACTCGATGACCTGAAAACGTATTATCAGGACAACCTCTCCCCTGATCTGGCCTCATTTTTGGTAGTTGGATCGGTTTCATCCAAAGAAGTAACATCTTCGCTATCAAAACTGGAAAGTGAATGGCAGAATAAAACGGTATCCATGCCGGAACTTACATTTCCCGAAGCGCCAAAAGAGTCGAAAGTGTATTTCTATGACGTACCGAACGCCAAACAATCAGTATTAAATTTCGGATATCTTGCCATGCCGGCCACCGATAAGGATTATTACCCGGCTTCAGTCATGAATTATATACTGGGAGGAGGAGGTTTTGCCTCACGTTTAACCCAGGAGCTCAGAGAAGGGAAAGGATATACCTACGGAATCAGATCGAGCTTTGATGGTTCCGATAAACCCGGGGCTTTCACGATCAGTAGTGGAGTTCGAACGAATGTAACCTACGAATCTGCGGCGCTGGTTAAAGAGATCCTTGAGAATTATCCGGATACGTTCACCGAACGGGATCTTGCAACCACTAAGAGTTTTCTGCTTAAAAGTAATGCCCGCAGGTTTGAAACTCTCGGTGCAAAACTGAATATGCTCGAAAACATGAGTGATTATGGCTGGGATGCCAACTATGTGAAAGAACGGGAGCAGATCGTGCGGGATATGACGATTGAGCAGATCTCGGAACTGGCCAGGAAATACGCCAACCCTGATCGAATGATCTATGTAGTGGTGGGTGATGCAGAAACCCAATTGCACAGACTGGAAGATCTTGGATTTGGAAAACCGATTCTGTTAAACGAAATGATCATCGAAGGGAATGAATAAGATCACTCCTTATCAATTTCAAGCCATCTCTTATTCAGGGATGGCTTTTTTTGTGGGAATCGTTAAAAAATGATGCTTTATGATCGATTCCCGGTCTTTTCGGAACCCATAAATTTATATATTCCACGCCTGAATATTTATCAACTTGAAATCAAATTCACTATGAGTACCCTTGATCCTTCAGTACGCGAAAAAATTGAACAATGGCTGTCGGGCAGCTACGATGATGACACCAAATCATCGATCAGAACAATGCTTGATAACGAGCAGTATTCCGAGCTTACCGATGCTTTTTATAAGGATCTTGAATTTGGTACCGGCGGGCTCCGGGGAATTATGGGGGTTGGCTCAAACCGGGTAAATAAATACACTTTTGGTATTGCAACCCAGGGCCTAAGCAATTTTCTGAAAAAGACCTATCCCGGTGAAAAGCTGAAAGTGGCCATTGCCCACGATTGCCGTAATAACTCTGATACGCTTGCAAAAGTGGTCGCTGATGTGTTTTCTGCAAACGGAATCTATGTGTATTTCTTTGAAGGACTGCGACCAACCCCGGAACTCTCATTTGCTATTCGTGAATTAGGGTGCCAGAGCGGAGTGGTACTGACAGCCTCTCATAATCCGAAAGAATACAACGGATATAAGGCTTATGGTCCGGATGGAGGTCAATATGTGGCTCCATACGATAAAATGGTGATGGAAGAAGTTCGTAAGATCGAAACAGTAGATGAGGTGAAATTTGATGGAAATGAAGCCCTCATTGAGAAGATCGGTGAAGAACTGGATAATAAATACCTGGACGAACTGGTGAAACTTTCGGTCTCGAAAGAAGCCATTAAACGCCAGCACGACCTCAGCATTGTATTTTCTCCTATTCACGGAACCGGAGGGGTACTTGTGCCCCCTGTGCTTGAACGATACGGGTTTACCAATGTAACCCTCGTAGAAGAGCAAATGGTGGTTGATGGCAATTTCCCCACCGTGGTGTATCCGAATCCTGAGGAAAAAGAAGCCCTTACCATGGCAATGAACAAAGCCAAAGAGATCGATGCTGAACTCGTTATGGCCACCGATCCCGATTCTGACCGGATCGGTATCGCTGTGAAAGACGATAAAGGTGAGTGGGTACTCTTCAATGGAAATATGACCGGCACACTTATCATCAACTATATGCTGACCGCCTGGAAAGAAGCCGGAAAATTAAAGGGAAAAGAGTACATCGTTAAAACGATCGTTACATCGTATCTGATCGACCGCATTGCCGAATCTTACGGCGTGGAATGCTACAATACGTTAACGGGCTTTAAATTCATCGGACAACTGATCACAAAATTCAAAGGAGAAAAAGAATTTATCGCCGGTGGCGAAGAAAGCTACGGGTATCTGATCGGTGAGCACGTACGGGATAAAGACGCGATCATTTCGGCTGCTATAATTGCTGAAATGGCTGCATACTACAAAGATAATGGCAGCAGCTTGTTCGAGGCATTACTGGAAATGTATGTTGAACACGGTTTCTTCAAGGAAAGACTGGTTTCGGTTACCAAAAAAGGAAAAACCGGTGCCGAAGAAATTCAGCAAATGATGGCAGACTTCAGAAGCGAACCTCCGGCCACTTTAGGAGGAACTAAAGTAGCCGTGCTGAAAGATTATCAGACTTCAGAAGAAAAGAACCTGGAAACCGGGGAAGTTACCAAGATCGACCTGCCGAAATCTAATGTATTACAATTTGTAACTGAAGATGGCAGCATCATTTCTGCTCGACCTTCTGGTACCGAGCCCAAGATCAAGTTCTATTGCAGTGTGAACGGTACTCTGGAAAGTACCGATCAATATCACAGCAAGGATGCAGAAATGGATGCAAAGATTGATGCTATTCTCAAGGATCTGGGGGTCTGATCCGGATATTTTAGTATCTGAGTTTTTAAAAGGTTTTTCGGTTAGCTCCGGGAAACCTTTTTTTTATTATACTCACCCGAATACCAACTTTATCTTTGTATGAAATATTTACTGCTCGTTTTCTTTTCCTTCCCTGGGATATCCTCCTCCCAGCTCTATGCTCAACAACAAACCGAAAATGTGATCATCAATTCCATTTTGGATGAGATCAATGATTTTAACAACGAGCAATATGCCAACCGGGATCCACATAAACCACTTGGTGGACCTGATCTCATCCGCTTCAAAGATAGGTATAAGTTCAACCTACAGATGCTGGACAAACTTACGACACAGATAGACGCTGACACTCTGAAGTTTGATGATTATATATCCTGGGAATTACTGCGATTTACCTTGCACAATGATATCCAAAACTATGAATTCAAGGAGTATTTCAATCCCATCCTGTCTGAAAGCGGATTTCATACCAATGTGTTGTGGAGAGCTAACAGAACGTATCAATCAGCCGAACAACTTGAACAATATCTCACTGTCCTGGAGGACTTACCTCGATATTTTGATGATCATGTCGAACTAATGAGACGTGGATTAGAGTTGGGAATATCTCAACCATTAGATGGGTTACAAAACTATGAAGCCACCTATGATCCTTACATTGTTGATGATCCGGAGAGTTCTATTTTCTGGCGACCTTTTGCCTCAAAACCGGATGAAATTCAACAGGAAGAATGGGATTTTTTACAATCAACAGCGCGCGAAGTGATCAATGAATATGCCACTCCGGCCTATGAAAATCTAAAATTATTCTTCGAGAACGAATACTATCCAAAGGCCCGACCCGATCTGGGAGCTTCATCTATTCCTAATGGTAAAGCATACTACGAACACAAGGTTAGATATTATACCACGCTGGATCTCACCCCCGATGAGGTTCACGAAATGGGTCTGAATGAAGTGTCGCGAATTCGTAAAGAAATGGAAGCCATTATTGCAGATGTCGGTTTTGATGGAAGCTTTTCAGAATTCATAGAATTCCTGCGGACTGATCCTCAATTTTACCCTGAAACAGGGGAAGAACTTCTCAAAGAGGCATCATTCATAGCAAAGAAAGTAGACGGACGGCTCCCTTCACTATTTGGTCTCCTACCCCGGCAACCTTACGGAGTTGTTCCGGTACCTGATTATCTTGCTCCGAATTACACAGGTGGACGTTATTCCGGTGCACCGCTTCATTCTGATCGTGGGGGCGAATACTGGGTGAATACCTATAATCTTCCTAGCCGTACCCTGTATACACTCCCTGCGTTAACCTTACATGAAGCAATGCCCGGGCATCACCTGCAGATCGCACTTACCGCCGAAATGGAAACCTTACCCACATTCAGAAGAAATATGTACATCAATGCATTTGGAGAAGGATGGGGATTATATGCTGAATATTTAGGTCATGAGCTGGGCATTTATGAAACCCCATATGAACTCTTCGGGCGTTACACGTATGAAATGTGGCGCGCCTGCCGTTTAGTGATCGATACCGGGATACATTATAAAGGTTGGAGTCGGGATGAGGCCGTGAAATATCTGGCCGATAATTCAGCATTGTCATTACATGAAGTCAATACAGAGATCAACCGTTACATCACATGGCCGGGTCAGGCTCTAGCCTATAAAGTGGGGGAAATGACTATAAAAAGACTCAGAGAAAAAGCTGAAAATGAATTAGGGAATAACTTTGATGTTAAGGAATTCCATGATCTCATCCTTTCGAAAGGTACGGTTACCATGTCTATTCTGGAAGAAGTGGTGGACAGATACATTCAGACTAAGAACAGCTCAGATTGAATAACAGTATTGATTTACGTGTTGGGGGGCTATTACTTTAAAGAAAAGATCTTTCCGGCTTTTTGGGAAACCAATCCCTGCATTTCCAATTGAAGTAACGCCACCAGCAGCTTACTGGTCGATACTCCGATCTCATCACTCAGATCATCGATCTGGAAATCCTGCTTTTCCAGATTCTCGCAAATCAGTTTACTCTCATCATCCAGATCCAAATCTCTCCAAAGAGGTTTTTTGGGCGTATTCAGAGTGGTTGAAGCTGGTTCATTGATCTGATCTGAATTGAAGTCGAGCGGTAATTCAACCAGAATGTCATCCACCGATTGAACCAGTTTCGCAGACCCTGATTTGATCAGAAAATTACATCCTGAACCATTCAGATTTTCAATAGTATGTGGCAATGCAAATACCTCCCTGTTCTGATCCAGGGCAAGATCAGCGGTTATCATACTCCCTCCCTGCATGGCCGATTCTACAACAAATACACCGAGGCTCATCCCACTTACGATCCGGTTTCTTACAGGGAAATTACCCGAATCCGGTTTGGTACCAAGGGGAAACTCAGTGATGACAGCTCCTCCGCTTTTCACGATCTGATTAGCTATATCCGTATGCTCCCTCGGGTAAAGCATATCAATGCCCGAACCTAACACAGCTACGGTAACTCCATCAGCATCAAGTGCAGCCTGATGAGCAATTCCATCTACTCCGTAAGCTAGTCCACTGAAAATACACAGATCTTTCTCAACTAAAGCGGTTGTGATCTTTCTGGCTGTTTTTTTCCCATATGGGGATGGGTTTCTGGTTCCAATTACTGCAACACCCGGTTTTGATAAAGCATCAGGATTTCCTTTGATCCAGAATAAGGCCGGTGGATCATAGATCTGTCTCAGTAATCTTGGATACGCATCATCAACAATAGTTATGATCTGAGCTTTCACCTTTTCAGTGGCATCAAGTATCTCGTCGACGGATTTCCAGTCTTTAAAACTCAATACTGATAAAGCGGAGGCTTCTCCTATGCCGTCTACACTACGGAGTTCGGTCTTACTTTTAGAGAATATCTTCTCCGGATCGTCAAAACCTAAAGCAAGTTTTTTTACCCGATGATCTCCCAGACCCGGGATCAGGCTTAAGGCAAGAATAGCTCTTGTTCGTTCATTGCTCTTCAGATCGTGCATTTTGGATCTTCTCCCATAACGTTTCCTTTAACTCTTCCACACCGTGACCGGTAGCTGAAGATATAGGAATAACGGGAATTTCATCCTCAAAATGCAACTTTTTATTGAGCTTAAACCCTTGTTTTAAATCCATCTTGGTTATAGCTAAAACACGCGGTTTATCAACCAGATCAGGACGATAGGCTTTTAATTCATCGAGAAGTGCCTTGTATTCATATTCAATATCAGTTTCGGCACTAACCATGAATAGCAACACATTATTACGTTCTATATGTCGCAAAAACTGAATACCCAACCCTTTACCCTGATGTGCTTCTTCGATGATCCCGGGAATATCTGCCATCACAAAACTACGGTAATCAGAAAAGGTAACAACCCCGAGATTTGGTTCCAGAGTGGTAAATGGATAATCTGCGATCTTAGGCTTGGCTTCAGATAACGCAGAAAGTAACGTACTTTTCCCGGCATTTGGAAATCCGACCAATCCGACATCAGCGATCAGTTTTAGTTCTAACTCTACCACCCGTTCTTCGCCCGGCTTTCCTTCCTGAGCAAATTGCGGAGTCTGATTCGTAGAACTTTTGAAGTGCCAGTTTCCTAATCCACCTTTCCCGCCTTCTGCGATCACCAGTGTATCACCGTCATCAGTGATCTCACCCAATCTTTCACGGGTTTCAGCATCATAGGCAACGGTTCCTGGCGGTACCTCGAGTATGATATCTTCACCATCAGCTCCGGTTTTGCGACTTTTCGCACCATGTTCTCCGGCTTTAGCTTTGATATATTTCTTATACCTGAGATCCAGAATGGTATTGAGCTGCTTATTACACTTTAGTATGATATCGCCCCCCTTTCCGCCATCTCCACCATCAGGACCTCCACGAGGTACAAATTTCTCCCTGCGGAAATGTGCAGAACCATCTCCTCCCTTTCCGGCAGTTACATAAATTTTGGCATAATCGGCAAAGCGCATACTTCGGTAGTATATAAGTTCTTTAAAGCTTTTATTTGGAGCGTAAAAATACTGATAAAGTTTGGTGTAACTAAATAGAGTTTACCAACATTCAGCTTAATAAAAACCTATGAATGGAAAGGATTTATAGGTTTTCGAGAATGAAATTTGTCATGAGTTTCCAAAGGTGGTGCCGGGCATTTCCACCATCATAAATGGAATGTGCCAGATTTGGATAATACATGGTTTGAAACTGAACATCCTTTGCAATGAGCTCATTTACCATTTCCACCGCATTCTGAAAATGCACATTATCATCTCCGGTACCATGAATAAGTAAATAATTACCTTCGATCTCACCCGCTTTATTGAGTGGAGCGCTAACCTCGTACCCATTGGGATTAAGCTGTGGAGTCTGCATGTATCGTTCAGTGTAAATGGTATCGTAAAACTTCCAGTGTGTTACAGGAGCAACTGCAATCGCTGTGCTGAATACATCATTTCCTTCTTCGAGCGAAAGCGTACTCATATAGCCCCCATAGCTCCAGCCCCAGATTCCCAACCGATCCGCATCCACATATGGAAGTTGTGCGATCTGTTTAGCCGCGGAAACCTGATCCTGCGTTTCATACACGCCGAGCTGTTTATAGGTCTGTTTCATGAAATCCGACCCCCGGGCACCGGTTCCCCGATTATCTACCGAAACCACAATATAACCTTGATTGGTCAGGTATTGATGCCACATCGGGCGCTGACCAGCTTCAAAATTTCTGTTTACTGTCTGACTCCCCGGGCCACCATACACATACATCAAAACCGGATATTCCTTCGTGGAGTCAAAATCAGCGGGTTTCATGATGTAAGCATTCAGGGAATTTTCATTTACATCAACGGTGAAAAATTCTTTCTCCGACCATTTATACTCACCGATCGTTTCGATGAGATCTTTGTTATCCACAAGTGTTCTGATCCGCTTCCCTCCTGCCTCATGCAAAGAGATCTCCGGTGGTTTGTTGTAATCAGAATATGTTTTTATAAAGTATCTGAAATCTTTGCTCATGTTAATGGAATGCCAACCGGGTTTTGCCGTCATCTCTTTCTTTCGGTTTCCATCCACCCTTATACGATAAAAATGACGTTGCAACGGTGATTTCTCCGTGCTTATGTAATACAGGTTATGCCGACGTTCGTCAAATCCCACGATCTCAGTAACATCATAATTCCCGCTGGTGATTTGATCCAGTTGTTCTCCACTCATGTTATAGAGATAAGCGTGATTATACCCGTTCTTGTCGCTGGTAGTGATAAACTGTTTTCCGTTTTTCAGGAAAATGAGATCATCTGAAATATCGATCCATGTATCACTTTCTTCTGTCAGTATCACTTCGGCAGACCCATCTGTTACATCTGCAAATAACAGGTCCAGCTTGTTTTGCAAGCGATTCATTCTTCGGATGGATAACAGATTGTTATTGATGGTCCAGTTTATTCTTGGGATATATTGATCTGTCTCCTCTCCCACATCCATCTTCGTTATTTCGGTCGTTTCAAGATCATACACATGTATACTAACTACCGAGTTTTTTTCACCGGCTTTTGGATATTTGAATTGAACCTGACCCGGATATAAGGAGCCCCATTCCGTCATAAAGAACTGTTTCACTTCCGATTCATCAAACCGATAAAAGGCGATCCGATTACTTTTAGGAGACCAGAACCAGGCCTTCGCAAATCCAAACTCTTCTTCGTATACCCAGTCAGCGGCACCATTTATGATCTCATTGTATTTACCATCTTCCGTTATCCGGGTTGTTTCACCGGTTATCAGATCAACCCAGTACAGATCATTATTTTGAACAAATGCGGCTTTTTTCCCATCCGGAGACAATTCTGCATACTGCTGTTTTTCTTCACTATCGGTGAGGGGACTTAGGCTCTTCCCCTCAATCGTATACACAAAATAACGTTCTTTTGTACTTCGCCGCCAAAGCTGCTCTACATCAGTCTTTATAAGAATGCTTTGCTCATTGGATGATAATTCGTATCCCTGTACTTCTATTCCGTCCGGGTATGCAGAACTTGTGTGGCTGGCACCGTCAAACAGTACCTGCTCGTTTCCGTTAACAATGTTGAATCGAACGATCTTTTGTCCCCGGATCGCAGTATAGTAATTTCCATCATTCATCCATCGTACCTGTTCAATACCTTCGGGACTGAATGTGTCGTCGAAGAGGTGTTCAAATTCGATGGGATTATTTTGGGCGAACAGACTGGAGCTAAGAGCTACGAGAATGACTAAGCTATAACGTAGTTTCATTACTTACTGTTTAATTGATACAGTAATACCATGCAAATGCCTGGCGACTGCGATTCTATGTTAATATGTAGTGACTAATAATTTATTTACTGATCAGCGAAAGAAGCTGTGTAAGCTTATCCTTCATTTCTGTTCGCTGAACTATAAAATCCAAAAATCCGTGTTCCAACAGGTATTCTGAGGTTTGAAACCCTTCCGGCAGATCCCTGCCAATGGTTTGGCGGATCACCCTCGGTCCGGCAAAACCTATCAAAGCGCCGGGCTCAGCAACGTTAAAATCACCAAGCATTGCGTAACTAGCCGTTACACCACCAGTAGTTGGATTTGTTAAATAGGAAATAAAGGGAACGCCGGCTTCATCAAGTAACGCTAATTTTGCAGATGTCTTGGCCATTTGCATCAGGCTAAGTACACTTTCCATCATTCGGGCTCCCCCGGTTTGAGAAATGATGATCAGCGGGATCTTTTTTTCCCGCGCATGATCAATGGCTATCCCCAGACGCTCGCCTACTACCGAGCCCATACTTCCACCAATAAAAGCAAAATCCATACAGCCAACCACTATATCGATGCCGTTCATCTTCCCTGCACCAATGCGGGCGGCATCTGTCAATCCGGTTTTTTTCTGTGTTTGCTCCAATCTGTCTTTGTATTTCTTACGATCGGTAAAATCAAGAGGATCGGTGGGCTGAACTTCAGCCCCTAATTCAGTGTATTTGCCATCATCAAAAATGATATCGAAATATTCTTTACTTCCGATTCTGAAATGATAACCGCTGAGCGGATCAACAAAGAGGTTGTCCTCCAATTCTCTGCGGTGAATGGTTTCACCGGTGGTGGGGACCTTCACCCAAACACCTTCCGGCATTTCTTTCTTTTCAGAGGTCTGTATGTTTTCTTCTTGTCTTTTAAACCAGGACATAAATTCCGTTTTTCAAATTTTGGCTAAAATAAAGATTCTAGGTATTAAACAAGAATCTAATTCAATGTAGCGGTCTGTGTCAATCGTGTTATGATGGTGAATTATTCACCTGATTCGAAGTAATATACTCAGGATCAAGCGCTTCTACTTCGGTTCGCTTACAAAATTGCACCGCCGTCGACTGCTGGTATAATTTTATGAGATTACCTGCTGAAATAGCTGCATCATCCATTACTGTTACCGTTGAAAGAAGTTCCTTATTCAAACGATGTAATCCGGTTCCAATAACCACATCCCCATCTTTTATCATTGCTTCAAAGTCTTTGATCTCCATCACTGTAGCATTCGTTTTCGCCTCCGGATCCCCAACATCATTTTTAATAAAAGATTGGTGATAAACATGCGTACGGCGTGCATCAATAATGGAGTGGATGGTTCCTGTAGTTTCCGGTGAGATAGATTCACTACTCGCAAAACCAGCCAGAGTGTTACACGCAAACAATGGGATGTTTTGCTGAAAGAGCAGGCCTTTAATGGCACTTGCTGCAATTCGAAGTCCGGTGTAAGAACCCGGTCCGTTACTTACTAACACCGCTTCTAAGTCACCAATGTTAAATGCATGTTCATTGATCAGTTCTTCAGTGAACAAAAACACATGATCGGAATGCACACTTCTTCCGGTGATCCTTTTTTGAAAGATCTCACCTTCATTATTCAGAAAAGCGACTGAGCAAACCTGAGTAGATGTCTCGTAGGCTAAGATCATTCCTGAATCTCTATAAATTCAGGACTTTCAACTACAAACTGCCAGTTCCCACGATATTGGGAAAACCGGCCGTAAAATTTGATCTCTGTATCTGTTCCGGCTACCTCACCAAGTACTTCATTCAAACGAAATGATGGAGCATACACATCATAAGTTGAGCCATTAACCACAAAATCGTAGTCCTTGGTAACATTTGCTTTGAGATAGAAATATTCGTTAAAGAATTCCGGAGTCACTGTTGGATCAACTTCGGTAAAATCCTGTTCGGTCTTATACATGGTTGGGAGATGGTATTCTACAGGATTTGGCTTCCATTGGTCGTCATCTCCGGAGGTTATTGTCATATTAGACATAATAAAAGCATTTAACTCTTCCCTTTTATCCTCTTCCTCTATCACTTTGAATTTCATGCTTACCGGCAAATGATCTGAATATCCGCTTCCGACAAATGTTGAACTCCAACGTTTAGGTTCTCCGGAGCTTGAGAAGGTATTGAACTCAAAATCTCCCTTATCAAATGAATCTTCCACATACCGAATTCCGGTCAGATCATACATACCTGGTGAGATCATGATTTGCATCAAAGTACCCCAATAGCCCCGATAAGTATCCGATCCTCGTTCATTAATCGGATAATTGTACCACAAGTTATAAACGTTTACATCATCACATTTTTCAGGCATTTTTTGACCATTTGAAGTCTCAAAGCTTAAAGCTTTACCAGTAAAACATAATTTGTCTCCACTTGAACCCAACACATCATTGATCGCTGTTTTGGGGAAATCATATCTGGTACTTTGGTTGTAATCGGAGTTGAAATCCCCTGCCAACACGAAATCAATTTGTGGGTTTTCGGCCAGCAGTATATCCAATCTGTCTCTGAGTACCTGCGCATTTTGGAGTCGGACCTCTTCCATCTCGGCACTTCCTGCCCCCGATTTCCAGTGATTGGCAAATACCACCAATTCGTTTCCATGCACATCAATGTGAGCTTCCAGGATCGGGCGGGCTCTTTCTAAAGGATGAATTCTGGTTTTTTCTCTGAGCACCGGAAATCTGGAAAATACTGCCGTTTTCTGAACAGTAGTTGGCTCCCCATTCTCCATGGGCGGATAGCCGACTTCCACCTGATAATTCCACATTCCCGAATCGATCATCCCTTTCAGAAGTAACCATTCGGAGGGCAGATCTTTTACTTTTTCGTCGAACTCGGTGGTGAGCATTTTTTCCAGTGTGGTATGTGCATACTGCCCCAGAAAATCTCCTGCATCGGCGTAATCGTCTTTGGTTGGGCTAAAATCACTTTCCAGTTCTACCAAAGCCAGAATATCCGGCCCTTTCCCGTCATTGTATTCTTTTAACACCTGAATGGCATGCTGTATCTTCGTAAGTACATCTTCTTTGGTGTACAGAGGATTTCCTTCCCGATCGGTGGTGTTATAGTCGCTGTATTTTGCGATCCCATCCGCATCAAATAAATTCTCCACATTATACGTCACAAAAGTGTATTCAGCCGGCGCAGACCGAACATCTGCCGGTTCAGTAGATTTACAATTTGCTGAAATGATCAGCAACAGGGAAATAAATAGGTTTTTTAGCATCTGAGTATACATTTTAATCCTTCATATCATCATACCGGTTAATCATCCCTTTTTTGAATTTCCACTATTTCAGCGAAGAACAAAAAAGAGTGATGGACCAATTAAATGATCACTTCAATTCGTTCAAATGAAGCTGACCTTTGTTAAAGATCCCTAAAGCCCGGCCGGTTAACTTAGTATCCAGGTAAGGTGAGTTTTTAGATTTTGATCGCACGTTCTTCAGATCAAAGGTCCATTCTTCATCCGTATTAAAGAATGTAAGGTTTGCTTCCGCTCCTTCCTCGATCTTTAATTCAGGCAGATTGAGAATTCCTCTCGGGTTATAGCAAAGCTTTTCTACCAACTGCTGAAGATCTAACTTCTTGGTTTGCAGCAGGCGCATATTGGTGATTGCCCAGGCGGTCTCCAGTCCCAGAATTCCGTTTGGCGCATAAATAAATTCAACTTCTTTTTCTTCTATGGCGTGTGGGGCATGATCGGTGCAGATCACATCAATGGTTCCGTCCACCAATCCCTCGATCATGGCATCCACATCTTCCTGAGTTCGGAGTGGCGGATGCATTTTAAAATTGGTATTGAATTTCTGTCGGTCGATCTCCTCATCGGTTAGATCAAAGTGATGGGTACAAACCTCGGTGGTTACATTAATGCCTTGTTTCTTAGCCTGACGAACCAGATCCACCCCTTTTGCAGTGCTTATATGAGCCACATGAATATGTCCGCCTGTATATTCAGCCAGTAAAATATCACGGGCGATCATAGTTTCCTCCGCAATTCCGGGTGTTCCGTCCAGACCGAGCCGGGTAGATACTTTCCCTTCATTCATATGTCCCGGACGCGATAATTCAAGATCTTCTTCATGATTGATGATCGGCATTCCGAGCATGGATGAATATTCCAGTGCCACCCGCATTACCTGCGAATTATAGACCGGATCCCCGTCATCACTGAATGCAACTGCTCCGCCATCTTTCATATCGGCCATTTCTGCAATTGATTTACCGGCACGGTCTTTAGTCACGCATCCGATCGGGTGAACATGAACCGGGGTGTCTTCGGCTTTTTTTATGATGTACTCCACGACATCACGGGTGTGAGTGGCCGGTTTGGTATTGGGCATACATGCAACGGCTGTGAAACCTCCAAAAGCAGCTGCATCTGTTCCGGTTTTGATCGTTTCTTTATGCTCAAAACCCGGTTCGCGCAAATGAACATGCATATCCATCCAGCCCGGACTTACATAGGCTCCGCCAAAATCCTTTACTTCTTCGTCTTTAGATGGTTTCAGATCTGCCCCGATCTCTTTGATGATTCCATCTACAATTCTGATATCTGTGATTTCATCCCCTTTATGGGTTTTACTTACCGGACGAAGGTTTTTGAGAAGCATCTGATTTAGTCTACAGGTTTAAATTTGCTCTCAAATATAGGAGATTTACAGGAGTGAAATGAACCGTATTAACGGTTCGATCTTGTTCTCTAAAATGCAGTAAGCACTTTTGTTACCCCACCCTGTGTTTATCTGAAGAAACTACATTTTCAACCGTCCATTCTACCTGTTGTTGAAATGGAGCTTGTCGTACTTCACAGTCTTGTTTATCACAAAGCGGACAGGAAAAATCGTGGCAGTAATCGGTATGAATATTTAATTCGATGCGTTCACCAAATTTATTCAATATCAGGGCTTCGAGTTTATCAGTCTCGTCATGGCCTTGTTTCACCGTAAAATACCAGGGCACGGTAAGATGACAATCAATATGCAAGACACTACCGTATTTCACTATCCTGAGATTATGCAGGTCCACCCAGTTAGTTTCTCTGTTGTCCTGTAAGTATGTGACCAACTCTCGTAATAATTGTTGGTCAGATTCATCCATGATCCCGGCTATGGCATGTCGAATGATCTGTAATCCCATTTTCATGATGAATAACGCGAAAATTATAGCGGTGGCTCCATCCAGCCAAAACCGGCCCGTAAATGAGATCAGAAACAGTCCGATAATGATTCCAAGCGTGGTATACGTGTCTGTTTGCAGATGCCGCCCGCTGGCTTTAAGTGCCAGAGAATTATTTCGTTTTCCGGTCCGGTAGGCCCAGGTGCCAAAGCCATAATTCACTACTGCGGAGAAACTGATGATGGCTATACCCCAGTCCAGTTGTTTCAGATCCGGGGGATCAAAAAAGCTTTGAATGGCTTCAAAAATGATAAATAATCCGGCAATCGTGATCAGAGTCCCCTCAATTCCGGCTGAAATAAATTCGACTTTTCCGTGTCCGTACGGATGACTTTCGTCACGAGGTCGTGCGGCTATGATCAGGCTTCCTAAGCCAATAAAACCGCTTATTACGTTCACTATACTTTCCAGTGCATCGGTAAGGATGGCTACGGATTGGGTTAAATACCAGGCTACGATCTTAATAGAAAACAGAATAACCGCTATTACGACGATATATCGTTGAACCCGGATATTTTCTTTGGCAGACATTCAGTTAAAATACCACCCCGAAATGGAAATCGCACCCGAAGCGATAAACAAATTTTTGATTAGCAAATTTGTTTGGATCTGTATTAATTCCATCATTGTTGAGGATCACTATCAATCACGGAAAAAATTATGAATCAATACATCTTGATCTTTCGGGGACAGAAGGGAGATGATCATTCTGAAGAAGCATTAAAAGAACGGCTTCAGGTGCATGTGAACTGGATTGAAAAGCTCGGTGATCAACATGTGGATTCGCAAAGACTGGATAATCACGGAGCGCATGTGATCAGCATTTCGGAAGTGGAAACAGAGGGGGATTTTATGGGTATCCGTGAAGTGATCCTCGGCTTCACCATCATACTCGCCAAAGATATGGACGAAGCCATCTTTTTGGCAAAAACCTGCCCTCTGCTAACTTATTACGAAATAATTGTTCGGCCCGTAGTGGTTTAATTCTCTGGCATTTCGAATGTACTGTCGTCGATTGTGGCCTTTTCTACGGTTGTGATGGTCATATCCATTAACACACTTCCACCTGTTTTGGCAGTAATTGAATGAGGCACTTTATATCCATCGATCTCTTTATAATCCGAAAAATAAGTAGTAACGGTACTACCGGCAGATGGTCCTGCCGTAACTTTAGATTCAACCATCACTCTGAGTCCGGTGTCTTTGGAATAATAATGATCTTGTTTTCCCGATGGTGCCTCAATGTAAATATGATAATAATCAGCGCCGTCAATGGTTGATTCTCCTTTGTATTCGAAGGAATACCCCTCTTCACCCATATGCAGAAATACATCATCTCCGATCCCCGCATCAGACACTTCAGAAGCGGAAACTTTCTGTGGAGCCGTTGAGCCCATCATGGGATTGATCATCCACGCTGTCTCTCCGTTGGTAGCCTGAATGATAGACTGACCCATAACCTGTGATTCAACCCGTACTTTACCGGGACTTTTCACATACATAGTAACCGGGATATTCATCCCCATCATAGACATGGAACCCACCATTTTGGATTCTGAGAAAGCAACTATAGCCTCCTCCCCACCAATGGCATTCAGATAACGTTCTGCCACTTCCTCGGTTGATTGTGCCAGTAAAGTTGCCGGCAGAACTAAGATCGCAATTAATATGTATTTCATTTTTTTCATAAAGAACACCATTTCCTGGATTTAATTAACATTGTTAGATGGATGATGAAAACACGAGATCTGGTCGGATCAGTTTTCCGGCAAGTCAAATATGGTAGGATCGATCTCAGTAATATCAACTTCAGAGATATTCATCACCATTACATCATTTCCCTCACTGGAAATTCTGATGTGATGTGGCATTGTATACCCGTCCACATCTTTATAATCGTCAAAATAAGTGGTCACTTCCGTTCCTGCAGCTTCCCCTTCTTCCACCGTTGCTTTCGCGAAGGCTCGTAACCCTGTTTTCTTTGAGAAAAAATGTTGCTGAAATCCTACCGGTGATTGAACATCGATCTGGCTGTAGGTTTCGCCCTCAACTTCTACTTCTCCTACATAAGTAAATTCATAACCGGGTTCACCAATATGCAGAAACAGATCGTCCCCGAAATCAGGATTCTGGATCTGATCCATTGATATTTCTGTCGGCCCACTTTGTCCCGACATAGGATTCACGGTCCATGCTTTTTTTCCATTGCTGGCCTGAATGATCTTTTGCCCCATCATACTTATTTCTACACGAACCATATCCGGTTTTTTCATGTAGATCGTAATTGGAACATCAATTCCCATCATCGTCATATCCCCTTCAAACCGTCCCTGTTCGAACCCGGATATCGCTTGTTTTCCACCCACTACTTCCAGATAGCGGTTGGCTACCTTATCCAGTGGTTCTACCGACTTACAGGCCGGAAGCAATAAAATGACAAATAATAAATATCTAAGTGTTTTCATTTCGAATGATTTGATGATGTTTTCTGCCTATTCCGGACTTTTAACCACTACATAATCCCCTTCAAAAGAAGCATATAATTCATCGTCTTCATATATACCGGCTTTCAATGTGATACGGGCTTTTCCGAACCGTTCAAAAGTACTCAGAAATTTTTGAATTTCAACTTCATCCGGCATTTCAAGCTGAGAAACAAAATCGGTGAGAACAGGTTTTATGAAAGAAGTTTCCCCACGACTGCCTACTATAATGGGAGTTGGAGTATAATGATCGATAAGAAAACGAATGAAAGCCCAACCCGTAGTTAGAAATAAACTGTCAATGCTTCCTCCAAAAGCCGACCCTCTGTGATTTATATTCTTATCAATAGGTAGTGACAATTGTACTTCATTGTTCGAGAGTTTCTCGATCTTCATTCCCATCGCTTTGGTGATCGGGATATTGGTGTAAATATAATCCTGTGCTTCGGCTACCGTCATCGCTTCTTTTTAAATGAATGGCTGTGAAATTATCCCTATCATTGGCCGAAATCCAATCGAATATGAGCGACCAACTACCCTTTTTGTTTGATATACCAACCGTTACCGAGTTAACGGGAAAAATTAAATCCCTGCTGGAGCAGAATTTCAACGACATTCTGGTTGAGGGTGAAGCAAGCAATGTTAAGCAAAGTGCAAACGGTCATATTTACTTCACGCTAAAAGATTCTGGTGCGCAATTACCTTGTGTGATTTGGAGAAGCACCGTACAACGCTCCGGAATCAGGTTAACCGATGGTCAGCAGATCGTTGTGGGAGGGGATCTTCAGGTATATGCCCCGCATGGCCGTTATCAGTTGATCGTAAGTCTGGTTCAGCAGGCAGGAATTGGCAAATTGCAACAAGCTTTCGAAGAACTTAAATCCCGGTTAAAGTCCGAAGGCCTGTTCGAGGACATTCATAAAAAACCATTACCACGATTTCCGAAGACCATCGGAGTGGTCACCTCAAAAACAACAGCAGCTTTTCAGGATATAAGGTCTACGCTGGAGAAACGCTGGCCGATGGCTGAGATCAAATTGTATCATGCCAGTGTGCAAGGTGTGAATGCAGCGCCGGAGATCGTAAAAGGGATCAATTACTTCTCCCGAACTAAAAATGCAGATCTGGTGATCATCAGCCGTGGCGGAGGATCGTTAGAAGACCTGTGGCCGTTTAATGAGGAAGCCGTTGCCAGAGCCGTCTTTGATTGTGAGATCCCGCTCATCTCGGCTGTGGGTCATGAAGTGGATTTCTCCATCTCTGATTTTGTGGCCGATCTGAGAGCAGCTACCCCAACTCAGGCTGCCGTATTGGCCACTCCTGATATCAATGAGATCAGAATGCAGGTTGAAGACCTTACCCGTCGACTGGAACTGAATACCAAAGGAGCCATTCAATATTATAAAGACAGGGTGCAAAGTCTTTCCCGATCTCATGCACTTTTGGCTGTTCAACAAAAAATGGTACAGGCCAGATCAGATATTCAGAATCTAACTGCCCGATTATCTCATCAGACCATAAGTTCCATCAGTGAACGAAAAAGTCATCTGCAAAAGCTGATCCATCAACTCGATAAACAGAATCCTAACGCAGCACTAGAAATGGGATATACCCGCATTTGGCAGGATTCGAAGTGGATAAAAACATCCGGTGAGCTTTCAACAGATCAGGATATCACCATAGAATGGAAAGATAAACGTTTAAATTTCAGTAACTAACTAACCTCTTATTGTTTTAATTGATTTCTGTTTGTAAATAAGTCTAAATTATTAGTGTTAGCTATTGCTTTCAAGGTCAAAATCTGATTATTTATGAGAATCTAAATCGAAGTTCTCTGCTAACATCTCAGAGTCACTTCCATTAAGCTAAACTGCAATTGAAACGATTAACAGCCTCTGGCGATGATGGATTATTTTATACAAGCCATTCTTACTTTTTTAAAATCTGTACTCAAATCGGAACGAATTATTCAGGTACCGGTGTATTCTTACCATAAACCAATCCTAAGTACAAAGTATCCATTTCCGGAACGTAGATGAGATATTAAAAGCTCCGTTCAGAATTCAATTACCTACAACTATCAATCACTGAGTAGATCAGGGAAGTCCCGGACTCAGAACCACATCTGTAAATCAACAGGTACAACAAATCTATGACTGCTTTAAAAAAATCAATACACAGTATACAGGAGTTCTTTAAAACAGAGTCCTCGTCAGGGATCATTTTGATGATCTCTACCCTAATCGCATTGGTGATCGCCAATTCACCATTTTCAGCGATTTATTTTGAACTTTTTCAGGAAAAATTAGCGGTAAACCTGATCGTAACTGAGATCAACAAACCCCTGATCTTATGGATCAATGACGGCTTGATGGCCATCTTTTTTCTGCTTATCGGCCTGGAGATAAAACGGGAGTTATTGTACGGTGAACTGTCTGATTTTAAAGCGGCCGTTGCTCCGGTCGTTGCCGCTATTGGCGGGGCGATCGTTCCCGGATTGATCTTTTATACATTGAATGCAGGTACCGAATTTTCGGATGGGTGGGCAATAGCCATTGCTACAGATATTGCCTTTGCTATCGGCATTTTAACCTTATTAGGATCGAAAGTACCGATCTGGGCAAAAGTTTTTTTAACCGCAGTAGCTGTTGTTGATGATCTTATCGCTGTTCTGGTTATTGCTTTGTTCTATACTTCAAGTATTAAGATGGTCGCATTAGCTATTGCGGCCGGTAGTTTTACTGTACTACTGATCTTGAACTTCACCAACCAACGTTCCCTGGTCCTTTACCTGATCGTAGGTTTGGTCATGTGGGTGGCATTTCTAAAATCCGGAGTTCATGCTACCATTGCAGGAGTATTGCTAGGATTAACCATTCCCGCAAATACAAGAGACGAAGATTCTGAATCCCCGCTTGAAAAAATGGAACATTGGCTGCATCCATGGGTCGCCTACGGGATCATTCCGATTTTTGCCTTTGCCAATGCCGGTGTGGCGATCAATGGAGATATGATCGCAAAAGCAATGAGTTCTACTCTCACCTGGGGAATCATTATCGGATTATTTGTTGGAAAACAGGTCGGTATTTTTCTATCAGTATCTGCCATCCGGAAATTCATCCCTGATGTATTTCCTGACAAAAAAGGAACCGGTCTGATCCTCTACGGACTTGCCTGTTTAAGTGGTGTGGGGTTCACCATGTCGTTGTTCATTGCGGGTTTGTCGTTTACAGATGCCGAATTACTGGAATACACTAAAGTGGGGATCATTGCCGGGTCTTTACTGAGTGGATTGATCGGGTTTCTGATCATTCGGGCAGGAATAAATAAGTTGAGTGTACAAAATCCCTGATAAACCTTAAGCTCCCGACAGAAACCGGGAGCTTCTTTTTTTAACAAACAATCACTGTTTTTCATGCTTAAACATCTTTTATCAGCATTATTTACCGTCGTACTCTTAACCGGTCTTTCCATTCTGAAAGCTCAGAATTCTTCTTTAAAACCGTATGGAAATATCCGTTTCGCCCATCTTGGTAACAGTGAAAGTGCGGATGGTCTTGGTGGTGATAACACGTCTGTTAGGATCAGGATCGGAGTCTCCTATGAATTTTCTGAATCCCATATGTTCCGGGCAAGATTAGCCGGAACACTATCCAAAGATCTGGATCAATTAAACTTTACGATCCTTTCTGATGGTGGGCGGTTAAACTATAACAGCTTTTCTTTTGATGAGTTCTATTATCAATATCAGATGGAAGGCACCCTGCTCAAATTAGGACGGTTTCAACAAAGTATCCCTGTTCTTACTAATGCCAAACGTAGTCATTTCCGCTTTCAGAGTAATGCGAATTTTATACACTGGTCGGATGGCTTGTATCTGAAGCATTGGGTAAATGATGAGTGGTTTGGTGAAGCTGTTGTGGAATACCAACCTAAGGATCACCTCACTTATTCCTATCAGGGACCGCTCAATTTCAATCAACATGATCATAATGTAACCACCTATGTCGGTCTCGAAAATCGAACGAGGGATGCCAATAATATCATTCAAAAAGGCTTCGGACTTTTCGTTGCTCCTCAGGCATATCTCTATGACGGATCATTTAAAACGTATGCGGCTATAATGAGTCGGTTAGTCTACGACCTCCCGGCCCGAGACCTGTTGAGCGGAGGCTCTTTCAGAATTGGAGCTGAGATCGGTCAGAATATTACATCTTCATTTAATGAAGGAACAAGCATGGTGCTTTCCGCCGGTATCAATAATGTCTCCGAAAAGCATGAGCTGATGGTGGAATTCGCAAAAACAGACGCGGAATGGCTAACGGCTACAGCCTATGGAGTAAACTCAGATGAAATTGAAATTCGCTACCGGTATTTCATTTCCCGTTCTCTGAATCTGGACTTCAGATACCGGATCAGAAATTCCCGGATTTCTGGTCAACCAACCATGTTCAGTACTTTTCTGAGAGCCACTTATTCTTTCTGATCAGTTCACCTGCTTAGGATAGGAACCGTAAATCTGTACTTCTTCAGCTTCTTTTGAAAGTTCATTCAATGCGTTGGCCGTGTTCTCATCTGCACTATTGGCTTCAATATCTACATAAAAAGAATATCTGAATGGCTCATGTATGATAGGCCGGGATTCCAGTTTACACACATTGATGCCGTGCTTATGCAATACATTGAGACAATCGACCAGTGAACCTTCAGCATGAGAGGTAACCATTCTCAGGGAGGTTTTGCAAGGAATCTGGGTATCGATCACAACCGGTTGATTCGAAACTACTACAAAACGGGTATAATTTTCCTGTTGATTGGCGATATCGTGCGCAATTACATGCAACCCATAATGATCTGCCGCATGTGCTCCCGCAATGGCTGCCTGAGAGAGATCCCCATCTTCCAAAACTTTTTTGGCAGAAATGGCGGTATCGATGTAGGATTCGACTTTACATCTGGGAAGCTTTGCCAGGAACCGGGTGCATTGCTCAATGGCTTTCGGATGTGAGAGAATACGTCTGATCTGTGAAACTTCCACCGGTTCAACAGCCAGCAGGCAATGCACAACTTTAATGATCTCCTCCCCTATAATGTGCAGATTAGATTCCCCGAGTATATCATAGGTGTCGTTGATGGATCCGGCAGTGGTATTTTCGATGGGAAGCACTGCGTAGTCAACATGACCATCTTTTAATGCTTTGGCAGCCTCCTGAAAAGTATCGTAGCCGTAGCAATCAACCTGAGTGTACCGTTCACTAAAATGTCGAATGGCCGCAAGGTGACTGTAAGCGCCATCCGTACCCTGATAACTGATCCTCACCTGATGAGCATCGTTTTGATTTTGATGATCCACCAATGAATGCGTTTGAAACCTCACTGAATTAGTAATGATCTCGCGAAAAAGATGCTCAGCGTAATATCTGTCCAGCCCCACTTCTGTGGCCAGATCCCTGATCTTATTAAGCAGGCGTTCTTCCCGTTCCAGATCACGGATACCGGTATTCGTCTCCAGTTTGTAGGACGAAACCTCTTTCACCAGATCCTGCCTTTCGGCAAGTGCTTTGAGGATCGTTCGATCTATATCATCGAGTCGTTGTCTGATCAACTCTAAATCATTCTTCATAACATGCATTCAATGAGTGTGAGGTCTGAAAGTAGTAACTTTGAATTGAAAATCAGCATAATTATTTGAACTGCTCTCTCAACTATTTTGTTAGTTCCGTAACTATTATAACAATAGTTTTAGTTTGAATGTGTTACTTTAGGCTGATGTGAAAATTCACAGAATCTTCACATTTCTGGAGTACCTTCAGATCAATTTGAAATTTAATTACTTAGAGGTCCAATGAACATTCTAGTATCTTTATTATTAATACTTTTTGTGAGCAATCCTTTCACTAATTCTTCTATTGAAAAGCCCGCCGCTAACGACGACAAAGTTGAGATCACCATTGAAGCTAACGATCAAATGCGTTTCAATCTGAGCGAGATCAAAGTTAAAGAAGGAGACACCGTTGTATTAACTCTTAAGCATGTTGGTAAACTTCCTAAAGCAGCTATGGGTCACAACTGGGTTCTTCTGAAAAAAGACGTTGCCATGGCCGATTTTGCGAAAACTGCAATGACAGCTAAAGCTACTGATTACATCCCGGAAGGAACAGAAGATGTAATCGTTCACACCAAAATGTTAGGTGGTGGTGAAGAAACAACTATCGAATTTGAAGCTCCTGCAAAAGGTGAATATACTTTTATTTGCAGCTTCCCGGGTCATTATGCCCTCATGAATGGAAAATTCATTGTTGAGTAATCTCCGATTATTTCAACTATCCTGATTAAGTGTCCGCCGGTTATTAAGTTAGCCGGCGGTTTTTTTATGCCTCCTTTTCAAAATCGCTTTCCCTTTAACCATCCATTTTTTTTAACGGGCATTTATATCTACTATTCCCTTTTATAATCAATGGGGAATACATGAAGCTATATTTCAAAATCACTTTTCTGCTTGTTACTTTTTTAGTTAGCGCTCCTATTTTTAAAAGCGTACAAGCACAGGAAACCCGGCTATTAAGGCAACCAAGCATTAGTAATACCCACATCACTTTTACCTACGGCGGGGATGTTTGGGTTACTAAAATTGATGGTACAGATCTGGTACGAATCACCAGTACGCCTGCGGTAGAAAGTGATCCTCAACTATCGCCCGATGGCAAATGGATTGCTTTCACTTCAAACCGTGCGGGTGGCAATTCTGTGTATATGGTTCCGGTTGAAGGTGGAGCCCCAACACGCCTGACCTGGCATCCTAATTCATCGAGTGCTAGAGGATGGAGCCCGGATGGGAAATACGTGCTTTTTGCCTCAACCCGAGAAACCGCCCCCACTACCTACAACCGACTTTGGAAAGTATCTGTGGATGGCGGTCCCGCTGCATTAGTGAGCGAACAATGGGGGTTTGATGGAAGTTATTCTCCGGATGGGAAGAAAATAGTGCTCGACAAAATGAGCCGCTGGGATACCGAATGGCGAAATTATCGTGGCGGTCAAAATACACCGCTTATTATTCTTGATTTAGCTTCTCAAAAAGAGACTTTAATTCCAACCGAGCGCTACAAAGACATTGAACCGGTTTGGGTTGGTGATAAGATTTACTTCCTTTCAGACCGTGACTGGATCGTGAATGTCTGGTCGTATTCGGTGAGTTCTGGAGAACTGAAACAGATCACCAAATTCAAAGAAACCGATGTTAAATCATTAGATGCCAATGGCGATCAACTCATCATCGAACAGAATGGTGATCTTCATCTGGTTGATCCTGCTACAGGGAAAACCACAAAGCTTAAAATCACTGTAAAAGGTGATTTCCCATGGTCAGAAACCCAATGGGAAGATGTTAGCGATCGCGCCACCAATATTTCACTATCCCCCACCGGTAAGCGTGTGATAGCCGAAGCCCGTGGTGAAATTTTCACCATTCCTGTTGAACATGGCGACGTTCGAAATATCACACAATCTTCCGGTACTGCCGATCGAGCTCCGGTATGGTCTCCCAATGGGGATCAGATCGCTTATTTCAGTGACAAAGGTGGCAAATATGCGCTCTATCTGGATTCTCAGGATGGTGTTGAAGATGAAAGAAGAATCGATATCGGAGAATCAAAACTGGGCTGGGAAATTACCTGGTCACCGGATGGAAAATACATCGCTTTTGATGACGATGATGCCCGACTTCGTCTCATTGATGTAGAAAAAGGTAAAATCAAAACCATTGCCACCGGAGGCAGCAGTTGGGATCGAGGTTCTATGGATTTGACCTGGTCACCCGATTCTAAAAAGCTCGCATTCACCTCTTCGGGAGATAATAATTTCCGAAGAATTATGATTTGGTCAGCCGATGATAATTCAGTCACTCAACTTACAAATCCATTTGCCGATGCTTTTGCTCCGGCATGGGATCGTGACGAAAAACATTTCTACTTCCTTGCTAGTACCGATGTCGCCTTAGGTTCTGGTTGGGCCAACACCAGTGCCATGACTTCCGATCCCGAATACGCTGCATATGTGGTGGTTCTTCGTGAAGATGAAGATTCGCCATTCATTCCGCGTAGCGACGAAGAAAAAGTTAAAGCTGAGGATGAAGAATCTGAAGAAGAAGCAGAAGCCGAAGAATCGGAAGAAGCCACGCTTACAATCGATTTCGAAAACATTGACAGACGCACCATTGCTCTTCCAATCCCGGCTGCCAACTATACACAGGTGACAAGTGGTCCTGCCGGCTCGGTATTTATCGGCGAACGTGGAGATGATTATTCCATCACCATTCACAAATTCACCCTCGATGATCGAGAAGCAAAGCCTTTCAAAAGCGGGGTTCGTCAGTTCTCAGTCTCTTCAGATGGAAATAAAATTCTGATGCAAGCCGGTCCCGGATGGAGTGTTTCGGGAACAGCAGGACCAAGTGGCGATGGTGGGGAATCCGTTTCTATGACTCTGAAAATGAAACTGAATCGCCTTGAAGAATGGAAACAAATTTTCGAAGAAACCTGGCGCTACGAACGCGATTATTTTTACGCCTCTAACCTTCATGGCCGTAATTGGGACAGGGTATACAAGCGATACGCCCCACTCGTGCCATTTATCCGTCACCGCACTGATCTCACTTATATCATGGATCAGATTGGTGGAGAACTCTCTGTAGGACACAGCTTTGTAGGCGGAGGAGATTACCCTGAAACCGATCGATCAATGGTAGGTCTGCTGGGAGCCGATCTTGTAGCAGACAAGGGGTACTGGAAAATTGATCGTATCTACACCACCGAAAGCTGGAATCCCGGGTTAAGTGGCCCCCTCGATCGTCCTGGTCTGGACATCGATGAAGGATATTATCTGGTGGGGGTAAATGGAAAAGAGCTCACCGCCGAAGACAATCCGTATGAATTTCTGGATGGAACCGCAGGCGTTCAAACTTCCCTCCAAATCAACAGCAAAGCATCTTTTGAAGAATCATGGGAAGAGGTAGTTGAACCTATTCGTAATGAGTACTCGCTTCGACAACGTGCCTGGGTAGAAGACAACCGTCGCATGGTAGATGAATTATCAGATGGCAAGCTAGCCTACATCTGGGTTCCTAATACCGGTGGTCCCGGAATGGAATCGTTTAACCGCTATTTCTTTGCCCAGCAAGACAAACAAGGGGCTGTTATCGACGAGCGTTTCAACGGTGGAGGACTTCTCGACGACTACATGGTCGATCTTATGACCCGGGAATTAAGAGCCGCTGTTACTAATGATATTGAAGGAGGAAAGCATTTGGCTTTACCTGCCGGAATTCTGGGACCAAAAGCATTACTGATAAACGAACTAGCCGGATCCGGAGGTGATTTCTTTCCCTGGATTTTCCGTCATCAAAATGCCGGACCTATCATCGGGGCCCGAACATGGGGTGGTTTGGTCGCTTCTTCCGTTCATTATTTAATGGTTGATGGAGGAAGAATCACTGCTCCATCAAGTGCTGTGTTCGATCCGATCGAAAATGAATACATCGGAGAAAATATTGGTATCCATCCCGATATCGATGTTAGAATGGATGCAAAATCTGTATCGGAAGGACGTGATCCTCAAATTGAACAAGCGGTAAAAGAGCTGCTGAAGATGTTGGAAAACGAAGCTCCTTTAGAAATTAAAAAGCCCCCGTTTAACACTCCCGCGATCAAAAGCGGAAATTGACATTCTAAACCGTCGGTTAACTTAGCCGGCGGTTTTTTTATATCTGTTAATGGAGATTCCGATCAATCCAAAGGCAAACAGAATGAGAATTGTCACCATTTTGTATACTTCTGCCCAGCCGGCTCCCTTTAGTAATACCATGCGCATTATCTTTATGAAATAAGCCACAGGATTCACTTTTGTAAGATCCTGAGCCCATTGAGGCATACTTTCGATCGGGGTAAAAAGCCCACCCATTAAAATGAAAACCACCATGAAAAACCAGGCAATGAACATGGCTTGTTGCTGAGTATCGGTGATGGTGGAAATAAACAGTCCCATTGCCTGGATCAGAATCAGATAGATCCCTGCAATTACCAGAATGGTGAATAAACTACCTAGAAATGGAATTTGAAATCCAAACCGGGCCAACGTAAGACCAATAAGCAGATCGATCATCCCAATGATCCAGAATGGAACGAGTTTTCCGATCATGAACTGATACTTGGTGATCGGTGTCACATTGAGCTGTTCGATGGTCCCGATCTCGCGTTCGCGAACAATATTCATCCCTGATAAAAAGAGTCCTATCATCGAAACCAGCACCACCAGAATTCCCGGAACCATATACGTTATGTAATCCAGATCCGGATTATACCAGTTCACTGTTTTCAGATTTACCATGCTTACCGGTGCCATTGAGTATTTAGAGGCAATCAATCCCAGCTTCTCCTGATTGAAATCGTTGATGATCGAATTGGTGTATGATTGGATCAAACCGGCTGTACTCCCGTCAACGGCATCAATGATCAATTGAAGATCGGTGGATTTGCCTGAGGTAAGTGCTTCCTGAAATCCTTCCGGGATCCTGATGATCAGCTTTACATCTCCCTTTTCCAGCAGTTCCAGCATTGCATCTGCATCGTCGGAATATTCCCGCATGGCGAAATATCCGGTGCTCTGAAGTTTTTGGATCAATTCCTGCGAATAGATCGATTTGTCATAATCAACGAGCGCAAAATCAACTTCCTTTAACTCATAGGTTGCCGCAAATGACAGTACCATTAACTGGATGACCGGAAGAACAAAGATGATCGGCAACATCCCTTTATTGCGGAAGATCTGAAGAAACTCCTTTCGCAGCAGAAACAATACGGTTTTCATTGCAACCTCACTTTAAATTTCTTCAAGCTCAGCACAATAAATAATAGGGCAATTACCACTAGAATCAGGGTTTCTTTCCATAGGAGCGTTATTCCGGCACCCTTCAGCATAATGCCCCGTACAATGATCAAAAACCATTTTGCCGGTATGATGTTACTGATCACTTGCAATGGTAGCGGCATACTTGAGACCGGAAAGATAAACCCGGACAATAACAACGTGGGTAAAAGCAGTCCTGCCAGCGATACCATCATGGCCGTTTGTTGATTGTTTGCCACAGATGAAATGAATACCCCTAAGGACAAGGCCGTTACAATAAACAGAGTAGATTCTGCAAAGAACAGAACTAAATTTCCTCTGAACGGCACCTGAAATATAAATTTTGAGAGTACCAGAATGGTGATAACGTTTACCACCGATAACACCAGGTAGGGCAACACTTTACCCAAAATGATATGATATGGTTTAAGAGGTGAGACCAGAAGAATTTCCATATTTCCCATCTCCTTTTCTCTGGTGATGGAGATGGAGGTCATAAGTGCGGAAACCAGCATCAGAATAACCGCGATCAACCCCGGCACAAATAAATTCACACTCTTCAGTTCCGGGTTATATTGCATTTTTGTTAATACATTGATCCCTACTTTTCCATCCATTCCATTCGCATTCATCTCCCGTACATGATCCAGTAGTATGGCGCCGGTATACGACTGCACGATATTTGCCAGATTAGGATCCGTAGCATCGGTGATCACCTGTACATCAGCCTGCCCTTCTTTCCCCAGCTTATTTCCAAAATCAGGTTCGAATACCACCACCTCTTTAATATTTCCTTCTCTGAATCGCTGCTCCACTTCATCATAACTTTCCAGATAATCGCTCAATTCAAATGCTTTGGAGGCTTCCAGTTTGCGAATTATTTCTCGTGTTACCTCATCTTTTGAAAGATCTAGCACAGCGATATTCGCATTTGTAACTTCATTCCTGATTGCAAAACCAAACAGGATGAGCATGATCACCGGCATACCGAACAGAACCATCAATGTGCGGGTATCACGATAGATCTGCTTGAATTCTTTTATTACAAATCCCGTAAATGAATTCATTCGTCCCCCCTTTCAGCTTTCCTTGCCAACTGAATAAACACATCCTCAATAGTCGAAGTATTGAATGATGCCTTGAGTCCTTCGGGGGAATCCATTGCTTCAATGCGCCCATCTACCATGATGGATACACGGTCGCAATATTCAGCTTCATCCATGTAATGCGTAGTCACAAAAACGGTGATCCCACGGTCGGATGCTTCATAGATCCGCTCCCAGAACTGTC
Source organism: Balneolaceae bacterium UBA7797 (assembly GCA_002480645.1). Taxonomy (GTDB): domain Bacteria; phylum Bacteroidota; class Rhodothermia; order Balneolales; family Balneolaceae; genus UBA7797. Next base: position 121,408 of record DLCN01000003.1, on the reverse strand, counting down.
GCCGGGTAATGGGATCAACTCCCCCGGTAGGTTCGTCCAGAAATACGATACCGGGATCATGAATTATGGAAATGGCAAAAGCGAGTTTTTGTTTCCATCCCAATGGTAATGAACCAACCAGACTGGATCGTTTGTCCTGAAGTCCGAGCGATCGGATGAGTTCTTCACTTTTTTGTTTTAGTTCTTTGCCGTACAACCCGTACACACCTCCATAAAACTGAATATTCTCCATGGGTGTGAGGTCATCGTACAGCGAAAATTTCTGGCTCATGTACCCGATCCGCTTTTTGATCTTCTCTGATTCTGTAAACACATCATAGCCTGAAACAGAGGCTTCCCCCGATGAGGGAGTAAGCAAGCCCGTAAGCATTTTCATAGCAGTGGTTTTGCCGGCCCCATTCGCTCCCAAAAAGCCAAAGATCTCCCCTTTTTTAATATCCATGGTGATGGCATCCACTGCGGTAAAATCTCCAAAAACACGGGTTAGATCTTTCGTGACGATTACTGAATCAGCCATGATCGGGCTCCTTCATCAGATCAATAAATACATCTTCAATGGCAGGCTTAAGACCTTTTATCTGAACTCCTTCTACATTTTCATCCCTCAGGTAGCTCAATAGTTCTGCCTCATCCATCAACTCTCTTACATCTGTATAATGCACAAATTCACCAAAGGGTTGTACTGAATCGGCGTATTTATAAGCTTTCAAAGCGTTGAGCAATTGATACGTACTGTCTGCCTTGAGGCCGTAAAGTTTTTTATTGAAGGAGGCTGCAACATGCTGAGGTGTATCAATACTCAGAATTTCACCATTATCGATCAAAGCTACACGATCGCACTGATCGGCTTCATCCATATAAGGTGTAGAAGCTACAATGGTAATACCTTCGTCTTTCAGTGTGTGCAGCATTTCCCAGAATTCTTTTCGCGAAACGGCATCCACTCCTGTGGTGGGTTCATCCAGGATCAATAATTCGGGCTTGTGAATTAGTGCACAGCTTAAAGCCAGTTTCTGCTTCATCCCTCCGGAAAGATTTCCCGCTAAGCGATCACCAAATCGCTCCAACTGGCTGTAAATAGGTTTTACCAGATCGTAATTTTCATCGATGGTTGTCCCGAATACTGAAGCGAAGAATTTCAGATTCTCTTTTACGCTGAGATCCTGATACAACGAAAATCTACCCGGCATATAGCCCAACTTTGGTCGGATGGACCGATAATCATTCACCGCATCAAGCCCCAAAATGGTCGCCTCTCCTTCATCCGGTATCAACAAGGTATTGATGATGCGGAACAAGGTGGTCTTGCCCGCCCCATCCGGACCAATAAACCCAAATAATTCTCCTTCGTTCACTTCAAAGCTGATGTTCTTCAGTGCCTGAATAGCTCCGAATGACTTTGAGATGTTTGATATTTGGATGGGGTTCTGCATGTGGATTATTAACGCCTAAAACTAACTGGTTGCTGGCAAACTATTCCTAATTGATCTATTCCTAATTCCTAATTGAATAATTCCTAATTGAAATTCACCTCACCCGGCATACCGATCTTTAATTTTCCATCCGGATTTTGAACCCGGATCTTAACCGCATAAACCTGCGTGACCCGCTCGTCTTTAGTCTGGATCATTTTAGGGGTGAATTCCGCTTCACTTGAGATCCAGCTTACAGTTCCGCTCAAACTCTCATTATCATTGGCATCTTTGTCGATCAGCACTTCAACCTGTTCGCCAAGTTTAACCTCAGTTAATTGTGCACCTGTTATAAAAACCCTGAGTTCCAGTTCATCCAGATTGGCGATCTGATATAAGGGCTTGCCCTGCCCCACCAATTCAGCTTGCTCAGCATATTTAGCCAATACTACGCCATTGATCGGATTTATGATCTTAGCCCGTCTGATCTGGTCTTCTACCTGTGCTATCCGGGACTTTATGGTTTCCATCTCTGCATACACCGATTGTTTTTGAACGCGTACTGCATGGATCTGGGCGTCCAGGGTTTTGATCTTCCCTTTCACATCATCCAGTTGCTGATCGGTTGCCGCTTTTTCTGCTGCCAGCGCCTCTATCCTTCTCAAATTTATTGAGGCCGTTTCAAGTTGTGCTTTATAAACTTCAACCTGAGCATTCAGATTTTCCAGTTTGGTCTGCACTGCTTTTAATGATGATTCAGCCTCATTTTTTCTGAGTTGAAGACTCAGCGTGTCTATCAGACCTATCTGAACACCTGCATTCAACTCCGTACCTTCCTGAATATCAAACCGGAGCAATGTTCCCGGCACCTCAGCTGATATGATCACTTCGTCGGCTTCGAACTGTCCGTAGGCATCCGATTTTTCCGCTGATGTACAGCCTGCTGCGAGCACGACCAGAATCAGCCAGATCATGTGGTTTTTCATTTCCATATATCTCCTTTCAATGTTTGATATTCGTATTTAGCCTGCATTAGCTGGATCTTATGAAGCTCGAGATTCAGTCGGGCACGGTTTTCAGCATTCAGTTCAGTAATAAATTCTGTGGAGGTGATCACTCCTTCATTAAGCTGGTGCTTCTTTTCTGCAACTACTTTTGTTCGCAATTCCAATACCTGACCATCCAGCTCGATTTGTTTATTCAGCGATTCTATTCTGTATTGCTGCTTACTAATTCCGGCTTTCAACTGGCGGGTAAAAGCATCTTCACTGGTTTGTAATTCGTCTTTTTCCAGTTCCAGTACCTGTGCTTTTTTATCAGAATTTCTCCAACTCCTGAAACTCCATTGAGCCTTCAAACCAACCATCCAATAAAAATGGAGATCATTATCAAAGGCATTGAATCCAGGCCGGCCGTAAGCTGTTTTACCAAAAGCAGTTATGACCGGTAGTTTATCTGATCCACTCAGCTCAAGTTGTGAATTCAGAATCTGCTGGCGTGCATCAAAGAGTTCGTATTCAGCCCTGTAAAATTCGTTTTCTTCATTTAAACCTGAGGTCTCCGGAATCTCAAGTTCTACCCTATCATTCAGCTCTGCTCCACTCAATATGGAAAGCATTTCAAAACCACCCTTGATCTGCTCCTCAACGCCGGTCTTCTGTTGTTCAACCTTAAGGAGTTCGGCTTCAAGACTATATTTATTTCCGGGTAACAGCACTCCGTTTTTCACCCGTGATTCAATACTGCTGAGTTGCTCTTCCAGGTCGTGGGTTAGTACCTGCAGGATCTCTAAATTCTTTCGACCCTGTAAGATCCCGAAATAGATCTGATCGATCTGCCGCCTGAGTGATTGCATTTCCACTTCGGTACTTGCATTAGCGACTTCGCCCTGAATCTGATTTAATCGCTTCATTTTTGAAACCCGACCCGCTTCAAAAACCGGCTGAACTATATCCAGAGACACGGTATAATGATCCTGACTGAATTCTGGTCCGTTTGGCACAAATGGTACTTCTGTCACTTCCGATTGCCACGAAGTACTCGCCCCCACAGTTACTTCAGGGTACCATCCGGTCTGACTCAATTGCTGCTGAATTCCTGTAATTTCGTTCCGGATCCGCAATTTATCAGCGGACGGATAATGTTGCTCCAGCTTATCATAAAGCATGGAAAGGCTTATTTGCTGCTCCTGTGCGATCCCTGTCACAGATAACAGGCAACCAATTAGCAGAGGAAGGATTTTCTTCATTATTTACTCCTTAGTGAAACATGAGTCCTTTAAAGATCAGATCCGGGATCATTTCTTCCCGCTCTTTCATAAACGCTTCGTAATCATCGTCACTCATTTCAAAAATGGTGACTACCATATTCTTTGCAATTGCCGGAAACATGCACAGGCTCAATACATTGATAAGAAACTGATGTGGCTTGATCGGCACCAGCTTCCCTTCCTGTACAGCCTTATTAACCTGATCCAGAAAGGTCTGGGGTATTTTCTGTCTGAATTCACCAATAAATTCCTTGAATCTCTCGGGATGCTGATGCATTTCATGCAATACGAACATGGGTAAATGCGGAGATCTTCGAAACAGATCGTGGTAGAACCGAACTACCTCTACCGTTTTGTCATACAGAGTCAGATCTTTGTTGATGATCTGAAACAGAGCCGGCAGCACTTTCTTTACTCCGGTTTTAAACACTGAATGGAATAATTTGTCTTTACTCCGGAAGTAATAATGAAGCATCGACTTGTTAATCCCTGCTTCATCTGCGATCTCCTGCATCCGGGCTCCCGAAAAACCATCCCGCTCGAATACATATCTGGCCGCTTCAAAAATTTTCTCTTCCGTTTCTTTTTCTTCAGTCATAGGCATTTTTTTGTCAAAGAAGTTTACGAAGGTTAACTAAAGGTTTCAACCAAATGGTTTAATTTTTTGGTTGGCTAAAATATAACGGCTCTACCCATACATTTAACTGAGAATTAACAGAGTTTTAGTTTGAAATTTTTACTACTCTTATGAGCCTTATTTTGACCTTTACCAGGTATCCTCATGAAAAATATTTTCTATCTCATTGTACTTCTTGGAGCATTTTTTACTGGTTGCATGCCCTCTCCTTTTCTGGATGGCTTACAGTATTACGACGATCATACCGAATGGCTGGAAGAAGATTCTGAACTGATTTCCAGCTGGTTTCATTATACCGTTGAGAAGAAGGATGAAACCTATATCTACAAACAATACTACGTGCCGGAAAATCAGCTTACTCATCAGTACACGTTAAAAAGCAAAACCTCGACCATTAAAAATGGTCCTGCGAGTGAGTGGTTCGATAATGGCCAAAAAAGATATGAGGGGTTCTATAACGAGAATAAGAAAGCAGGACTCTGGAAATATTATTCCTTCTTCACCGGACATCTATTCTCGTATGGGGAATTCTACAACGATAAGCGAACCGGTGTCTGGACTAACGTCGATTCAACTGGCGAAAAAACTGCTACCTTTACTTACCGGGATGGGAAAAAACACGGCGAATTTGTTCTCTATACAGATTATGGCCGCATCTATAAAAAAGGTCGTTATGAGCATGGAGAATTAAAAAGTGAGGAGACACTTATCGATGGTTACCGACATAGCTTGCAGGAAGTAGATGAACCACCGGTTTTAATTAATTGTCTTGGATCACTGCCCGAAAAGACCACCAGGCTCTGCAAAGATGGTAAACTCATGAAAGCGGCCAATACCCTTATTGAATATCCTGCAACAGAACGCAGACTTGGGGTTCAGGGTGAAGCCATCATCTATTTTATCATTAATGAGGAAGGCACCATAGAAAACTTCACCATTGCCCGTGGAATATCGTATGGGATCAGTGAACAACTCAAAAAGATAGAAGGAATGCAACCTAAGTGGGCCCCGATTACCGTAGAAGGTGAACCGGTACGAATGCGCTACTCAATTCCAATTAACTTCAGATTATACTAACCACAAGAATGAACGACCGTTATATCGTAGTTTACGGACTTCTAAAATCAATGTACGATAACGAAGCCGCTGTATTTGTAAGAAAACACTGCCGGTTGGTCGGAGAAGCCACCTTCCCTGGTTATTTGTACGATCTGGAAAACTATCCGGGCGTTATTTATGATGAAGATTCTCCCTTCACCGTATTTGGTGAATTATTTCAGATCACAGGAGACCGGGTCGCTCTCACCTCATTTCTGGATGAATTCGAAAATGTTGGCCCCAGATTTGAGCATCCCAATGAATACCGGAAAGAAGTAATTCCGGTCACCGTGGGAGATAAGATATACGAGGCTTCGTGTTATTTATATAATCGGAACCCTGACGGCCTGAAATTGATTGAAAGTGGCAGATATGAAAACATCCACGGAACCAGAAAATAAACCGGAGCTATATGCCCGCACCCGCTAAATCCCGAATGGGACTCTCTTTTTTAACCGGAATGATCGGCGCTTATGTTTTTGCAGTGATCTTTGTAAAAATTGGCCGCACCGTTGGTCTGGATACCGTTTTTTCAGCCACTAATGCCGATTACATCATGAATGTACTCGCCGGATTCTTTACCGGTTTTCTCACCATGTATATCACCGGAATAAACCGACTTCGTATTCTTCTTTATGTATTCGGATCGTTGATAGTGATGGATAGTATCGCTTACTTCTCAACTCCCATGCCCATTGCCGACATGATCGACCGCATGCTTACCGATATGGCTTTTCTGGTGGCCGGATTCGTGAGTTATAAGCTACTTCCATCAGCTAACACTAAGGATAATTAGCACTTCGATTTTATTTCAGCCATTATCAATCCCTTCATATTATTTCCATTCAATTTCTTTAGCTTCCCGACCAGATCTGAAGCAATACAGTTTTGGGGTGATTATAGCACCTCGATCGCAAGCCTAACCATCATTGAATGAAAACCACTCATCGTATATATCTTGTCGTGCTTCTTCTTGGAGTACTACTGACAGGGTGCAGCCAATCCAATAAAAACATGAATTATACAGACCCTGATGAATTTGTGCCCCGCTGGGCTAAAACCGTAGTTTGGTATCAGGTTTTTCCGGAACGATTTCGAAATGGAGATCCCTCCAACGATCCAACCGTAAACGACATTCTGGGAGCTGATCCCCAGCAACCTCCCAAAGAATGGCAAATTCATCCCTGGGGCAGTGATTGGTATGAACTACAGCCCTATGAAAAAGCGAATGGCGAAGACGCTTTGTGGATGCATCAACTACGCCGACGTTATGGAGGCGACTTACAAGGCGTGATCGATAAACTGGATTATCTGCAGGACCTGGGCATCACCGCTATCTACATGAACCCGGTATTTACCTCCCCTTCTTTGCACAAATATGATGGGGAAAGCTATCATCACATCGACCCGAATTTTGGTCCTGATCCCGCCGGCGATCGTGAGCTCATCAAAACCGAAGATCCACTCGACCCGGAAACCTGGGTGTGGACATCTGCCGACGAGCTGGCACTGGAACTCATTGAAGAAGCTCATAAACGGGACATGCGTATCATTTTCGACGGTGTATTCAACCACCTTGGATACAATAGTTTTGCCTTCAAAGATGTGCGCGAGAACCAACAGGATTCCCCCTATAAAGATTGGTTTATTATTCATTCGTGGGATGATGAGGAAGCCGGTACTGAATTTGATTATGCCGGTTGGTTTGGGGTAAAATCACTTCCTGAGTTGAAAGAAGATGAAAACGGGATCGTAGAAGGTCCTAAGAACTACATCTTCAATGCTACCGAGCGCTGGATGAATCCCAAAGGTAAAGGCACAGAATTCGGTATCGACGGCTGGCGTTTGGATGTGGCCTATTGTGTGGCCCATCCTTTCTGGAAAGACTGGCGCACCCACGTACGCTCGATCAATCCGGAAGCGTATATGACAGCCGAGATCATCGATAAACCTGAAAATGTACAACCCTACTTACAAGGTGATGAATTTGACGGCGAGATGAATTACAATTTCGCTTTTGCCTCGGCCGAATTCTTTTTTAATGAAGATGAAACCCGAATCACCGCCAGTGAATACGATCAAAAACTACAGGATCTACGTGAGCTCTATCCAAAAGGCGTAGCGTATGTAGTTCAGAATTTATTTGGCAGTCATGATGCCAACCGCATTGGTTCGCATATCGTAAACCGAAATAATGGCATCGGAAATTTTCGTGATTGGGGCCAATATTTTGGAGCCTCTAAAGGGGAAAATCCAAACTATGACACCCGCAAACCTCAGGCCGATGACATCGAATTGCAAAAACTATTCGTGATCATGCAAATGACCTACGTGGGCGCACCAATGGTGTATTACGGCGATGAAGTGGGTATGTGGGGCGGCAACGATCCCGACGACCGCAAGCCCATGATCTGGGACGATATTGAGTACGCCGATGAAGTGTATAATGCCGATGGTTCTACTCATGCACCCGACAAAGTGGAAATCAATGAGGACCTGTTCAACCATTACAAAAAGTTGATTCACATCCGTAAAGACAATCCGGCACTTCAATTGGGTTCTTATCGGTTAGTTCTGGCCGATGATGACAATGATATTCTCATCTTTGAACGTGCGTTTGAAGGGGAAACTATTTTTGTGGTGATCAATAACAGCGACTCGGAACAAGTGATCGATGTCGAAGAAGTACAAGGTTCTTATACAGATCTGTTAAGTGGTAAGACTTTCTCTGAAGGTGATGAGATCTCCGTTCCTGAAAAATGGGGATTGATTCTGAAATAACAGTTCACTTTTATAAATAATTGCTAAACATTAAAGGCGCAGTTTTGCGCCTTTTTTTCTGATAGTTTTTTCAGTGATAAAAGAAATGAATTTCTCACCTTCAGTTTTTCTCAAATCTTCCCGAATTCCCGGGAATAATACAGCCCGGAACCTCCGAAATCATTGAACTGTAATCACCATTCCTGCCTACTCACTGAGATCGCCCCAATTAATCCTGATTACTCTATCCCTTTTCCCGTAGCCGCCCAGAAAATTCCTCCGTAGATATGTTCCAGAAACATCTTATCTGAATAGGTTTCGGCCATGTGACCAAGAGCCGTATAAAACGATCGGCCGCCGTCAAATTCCTGATACCACGCCAACGGATGAAAATCCCCCATCCCCTTTCCGATATTATCGCCCCACTGAGCTTCCGGCTCGTACGTGCTTTCGTCAATTGATAGCAGATAATTCAGGTTTTCCGAGGTTTCCTCGCCGAATTCATACCATTCATCGGTCCACCAGAATTTGGCAGGCATCCGTTCCATTCCGGGGAATCCGGCATCCAGCACCGTGAGTTTTGCCGTCTGATTTCTGGGATGGATCTTAAACATTCTGCCTACCAGTTGTTTGAACCAGGGCCACTCGTATTCCGTATCTGAGGCGGCATGGATCCCCACAAATCCCTTTCCGCTTTGGATAAAATCTTCCATGGCAGCCTGTTGCTCATCATTGAGGATATCACCGGTGGTGCTCAGAAAAATGATCACATCAAACTGCTGCAGATACTGTGGGTTGAAATAATTCGCATCTTCCTGCCACACCAGATCAAATTGGTGTCGCTTTGAAAGTTGTCTGAGTCCGTCCACTCCCTCATTGATGGATGTATGATGCCACCCGGCCGTTTTCGTAAACAACAATGCCTTGAACTGTGGTTGGGCATATACCTGTGAGGTGACTGAGACTAAAAGGGCAATAAGTGTGATCTGAATTTTCCGCATGACTCCGAATTGTTTTTAAAATAATGCAGAGTGTAGTTATTAATGAGTTTTTGAGCAAGCGGGTAAAATTTTATGAGGGTATGTATTCGGATATCATTTTTCTCGATCACCACAATATTTAAATAATGTAAGAACCGGCTGAACCGGAATTGATTTAATATCGAAATAGTTCTACTCTTTCAAAGCCGGATACATCTTATTTATTAAACTATATCGATCCATTGATCCGGCTTCATCATCAATGAACAGCGTGTATCAATAAAACTATTATTTACAACGCACTCAGGAAAAATACGACCTGAGATTAACTATTCGTCAATTAAAGATATCATCACCAGAACTATGCCTACTATTAATAATCACGAAGCACAAACAGAATTCATAAAAGGATCATCAGTGATCATAGATGTTCGGGAACCCGGTGAATTTGAAGAAAATCATATTCCCGGAGCAGTGAATATTCCATCCACTTCCTTTAAGCCGGAACAGTTTAAAAAGTACGAGGATGTGAAGATCTGCCTGATCTGCGAAAGTGGTAACCGGGCCTCTCAGGTTCAGCAACGTTTGAGCTCCGAAGGCCTGAGTAATGTATTTCTGATGGAAGATCAGATGTGCGACATCAGAACCACTAAAAAAGTAACCGGTTGGACTATAGACCGACAGTTCAGAATGACCCTCGGGCTGTTATTGCTCACCTTTCTGGCTTTGCATTTTCTCGGTATTGAAGAAGGCATTTATATTCCGATCATTCTTGCCACCGGGCTGACCTTCACTTCCATCATCGACCGGTGCTATATGCGGATGGCCATTGCCCGACTCCCGTGGAATACTAACCGGAAGAGTTAGTTTACCGGGTCATCGTGAGCAGAATTTCGACTCCGTAATTACTGTCAGATTTGATACTTTAGTCTGTTCCCGGCTCTGATATATGAGCCGGGCATATTTAAACAGGCTAATGCACATGAACACTTCTATTCTGTCCGAAATCCGTACTCAGCTCAGGGATAATACAGAGGATGAAAGAAGAACTTCGATGCTTCGGTTCTTTAAAGACGGAGACGAGACAAAGATCTATGGAGTAAAAACTCCCGTTGTTCGAAAGATCGGGAGATCCTTCAAAAAAGAGCTTAAAGAACTCAGCAAATCCGAGGTATTTACCCTTTGCGAAGAACTCTGGAAATCGGGATATATCGAAGAGAAGATCATCGCCTGCATCTTCTCAGAATCCCGGAAGAAAGAATACGAACCATCTGATTTCAGGATCTTCGAACGCTGGGTTCATACGTATGTAGACAACTGGGCCGACTGCGACACACTCTGCAATCATACCATTGGAGAATTTGTGATGATGTACCCGATGTTTATATCGGAGTTAAAAAAGTGGACGGCATCCGACAAACGATTCGTTAAGCGCGCAGCTGCAGTAACACTCATTATTCCTGCCCGCAAAGGACAATTCCTGAATGATATCTTTGAGATCGCTGACCGGTTACTTACCAACTCTGAAGATCTGGTACAAAAAGGCTACGGCTGGATGTTGAAATCAGCCAGTCAGGCTCACCAACAGAAAGTGTTTGACTATGTGATGTCACGTAAGAGCCTGATGCCCCGCACAGCTCTGCGTTACGCCATCGAAAAAATGCCCAAAGAGTTGAGAGAACAAGCGATGCGAAGAAATTGATTATCTGATTAGATTCAAAGTTTTATATTCCCATCCGGTAGTCGGGAATAAATAAACTCATCCACATGAAAAAATCAGTTCTTCTGCTTTTTGCAGTCCTCTTTTCTTACTCATTATTCGCTCAAAACCTGAAAAATTCACCCTGGCACATCGTTGCAGAGGATATCGATCCCACTAATTATTATGGAGTCACCGTGGCCAACGGAATGGTGGGACTTGTTTCCTCGCCTGAACCGATGAAGGTGGAAGATGTGGTTCTGAACGGAGTGTACGACTATTACCAACGTGGACGTGTGAGCAACATCCTGAAGGTGTTCAGTCATATGAATATGCATCTCGAAGTGGATGGAATGCGCATTAACCGGGGGAATATTTCAGGCTTCGCCCAAACGCTGGACATGCGGGAAGCCACACTCACCACCACTTTTGATGTGGGTGATAAAGTTAGCGTTACTCACGAACTGATGTCGCTGCGAAACCTCCCGTTTACTTCTATGGTAATTGTGGAAATTGAAGCAAAGCAGGATGTACAGATCACTCCCATCAATTATATCGAAGCGCCCAATCACTTATCCGACGTACGAAATTATTATTCCGAAATTGATCGCCCGCATGTGTTATTGCCTCTTATGACGTCCGAGGCTTTCAGTCCCGGAATGAAGAAAGTCGCGACTTCCACTTCCTTCATCTTTCCGGAAAAACACGGGGAAGAACCTGATATCATTCATGAGGACTGGGATTACAACATGCATCTCATGAAGTTCCGGAAGCAGCTCAAAAAAGGCGAAACCTATCGGTTTGCCGTAGTCGGCTCCACCATTTCGACTGTTCACAATAATGATCCCCGGAACGAAGCCGAACGACTGACCATTTATGCCCGCCTCGAAGGAATTGACCGGCTGGAACGAGCCCACAAATCAGACTGGGAAGAACTCTGGAAAAGCGATATCGTGATCGAAGGCGATCTGGAATCGCAACGTGCGGTCCGTTCTGCACTTTACCATTTATACTCTTTTGCCCGCAAAGGAACAGCCTATTCGCTGTCGCCGATGGGACTTTCCGGACTGGGTTATAACGGCCATGTGTTCTGGGACACTGAATTGTGGATGTATCCGCCTCTTTTGGTGATGCAGCCCGAGATTGCTAAATCACTGTTGGAATATCGTTTTGAGCGACTGGATGCCGCCAGACAAAATGCTTTTGCTCATGGCTTCGACGGAGCCATGTTCCCGTGGGAATCGGCCGAAGACGGTTCCGAAGACACTCCCGTCTGGGCATTGACCGGACCCTTTCAGCAGCATATTTCGGCCACCGTCGGCTGGGCATTCTGGAAATATTATGAGGTGACCGGAGATAAAGAATGGCTGAAAACACGCGGGTATCCCGTGCTGAAAGAAGTGGCTGATTTTTGGATCAGCCGGGTGGAACGAAACGGTCCGGGCAGATATGAGATCAACAATGTAATTGGTGCCAACGAATGGGAAGAAAATATAGACAACAACGCCTTTACCAACGGCATGGTCATAACCGTGCTCGGCTATGCAACGGAAGCCGCAGAGGCGTTGGGAGTAGAAGCTGATCCGGAATGGAAGCATGTAGCCGATAACATTCCGATCCTGAAATTCCCTGACGGAACCACCCGCGAAAATGCAACCTACGATGGAGTGATGATCAAACAGGCGGATGTGAATTTACTCGCTTATCCGCTCAACATAGTGACTGAACGGGAAGATATCTTGCGTGACCTGGAATATTACGAACCACGGCTCTCTCCGGATGGTCCGGCTATGGGCGGTGCCATATTATCCGTTCTATATTCCCGGCTGGGTGATCCTGAAAAGGCCTACCGGATGTTTAAAAAAAGCTACGAGCCGAATGAGCTCCCTCCTTTTGCGGTAATAGCGGAAACGGCAGGTGGAACCAATCCCTATTTTGCAACCGGGGCCGGAGGTATGCTACAGGCCGTGCTGTTCGGGTTTGGTGGACTGGATATTACTGCGAACGGAATTGAAACACTCGAGACTCAACTTCCCAAGGCGTGGAATTCCCTCATCATTTCGGGAGTGGGGATCGAGGAAAAGATGTACACGAATAACTGATGAGCATTTTCAGAACGGTGAATCTCACAACAAAGCTGTTATGTACCGGAATTATGCTGTTCTGCTGTGTTTCGGCTACATCAACCGAAGCTGTAGCTCAGGAAATTCAACCCTATTCAGAGACTCCGATTGAAATTGGTACAACCATAACCTTTCAGTCGTCCGTGTTACATGAAGAGCGGGAGTTGAACATTCATGTACCACCGGGATATTCCCCGGATTCCCTGAAAACCTATCCGGTCATTTATTTGCTGGATGGTTCCTTGGATGAGGATTTCATACACATTTCAGGTTTAGTACAATTTGGTTCTTTTTCATGGATACAAATGGTCCCCGAATCCATTGTTGTGGGGATTACAAACGTTGACCGCCAACGGGATTTCACCTTCCCGACGAAGAATAAGCAGGATCAGGAGGACTTCCCCACTTCCGGCGGATCGGCCGATTTCATACGTTTTATAGAAGAAGAAGTACAACCGTTAGTCCGGTCTGCGTATAAAGTATCCGATACAGAAACCCTCATCGGGCAATCCTTAGGCGGACTACTCGCCACCGAAATTCTTTATACCAAACCCTATCTGTTTGATCATTACATCATTGTGAGTCCGAGTTTATGGTGGAATGATGAATCCATGCTGGCAAAAGAGCCTTCAACCCCTGAGGGTGTTCAGCATATTTATATTGCGGTGGGAAAAGAAGGCGAGTTCATGGAAAGAACCGCCCGGGAACTATATGAACAACTTTCGGAACGGACCGGAGCGGCTACTTCCCTGCACTTTAATTTTCTGGAAGCCCGCGACCACGGAGACGCCCTGCACCTGGCCGTGTACCATGCCTTTGAAGAAATTTTTGGCACCAAAAAACACTGATCTGTTTCAATAACGCCCTCCTTCCACCAACTAAAATTGCTTTCCAACAGTAATTATCATTTATTCATGATACCCCTGAAATTATTAGGGATAACGTGAACAACACTTATACTTGAAGTAGGGATAACATGAACCCCGTGCGTGTTATTCTTATGTTGTACCACATTTGAAAAAGACAATCTATATATCGACAATCATTTGCCTAACTATCGTTTCTTGCGTTACAAATAGAAGTATATTTCAAACGGAGAGATTTGACGATTTAGCAACTCTAACAATTCCAAAGGCAGATAAAATCGAACAAGACCTTGGTTCTACTGATAGGACACCAAGTCACAAAATAAGCATTGGAGAAAGTATTTACCCGAACAAAAAGGGTTTTAATCTAGAGACACCAAAAACCTACAGGCGTACCGAAAAAGGAAAATTTGAATTAGAAACTGAATATTTTTATACAGCTTCAGACAGTATAGTTCGAGTTGTAATGTATGAGTGGACTGAAATACAAGAACCAGACAAACCTTCTGGTCAAAGTAAAACCGACACAAAAAAGTTCCAGAAAAAATTCGACGGATTAAAAAAACAACTGACTTCTAAATTGGGAGAACCAAGTTTTGTAGAAATTGCTTCGGACACTGCAAAGTCAAATTTTAGAGACGGAATTAAATGGCTGAGCGGAAACGGAAATAAAGCCTATCTATTTATGTTAGGAAGTAATTCGACTGACTACAGAAAAATAAGATTGGCAATTTATAAAGAATAAAAAAACGTGGTACAACAACGCATATAGCTTATGCCGGGCGAACGGCTACTAGCAAGGTTTTTGTTCTGTATCCAGCTTTAGTTTCGTTGGACAGGAAAGTGCTTTGAAACCGCCACAAGCCATATGCAAACCGCCGGTGACGGTAATTTCCAAAAGACTTTGAATGCGATACTTGAGGACAAATGAAGCGACTGATTGGCCAAAGGAAAATAGGTGGAAAGAAAAACTAATCAATGTAATTTTGTTTTTTATCCCAAGGGCAAATCCTGACTATGAAAATAAAATGTATTTAGTAAAGAGTTGGTTAATCGAATTCGTAGAAAATGAAGGTGAACTAATTCCTTGGAGAGAAATTGCCCTTGATAAAGAAGACAAACCTATTTTCGCGGGGCCTTCTGAAAGAAACTATGGTTTTTGGCTTGATACCAATATGAAATATGAAGATTTTGATGGCGATCCTGTAAACAAAGATGAGTTTGAACGTTATTGGAATCAATCTGGTGTTGTTGCTATAGATATTGAGCAAAGCTGAATAAAAAAGCTTTAAACAAACGATGAAACAGACTGTTAAACCTATATGGATTCTGATTCTTTTTATTGGGTTCTCAAATAATCTGAGAGCATCCGATAATTCCTCTTCTGATTCGATTAAAGTCGCTCAGATTATAAACGGATTTTATGATTGGTACTTGACTTCGATTAAGGAAAAGAAACATTCTGATTTTAAGCCAACATTTGTAGAATCCAAAAACGGAATGACTACACTTGATTTCACAAAATATCTTGACAATTTAAAAGAACATAGATTTTCAGACTCACTGATCAGTAAAGAAAGACAAAGTTATTCATGTTGTATTGAAAATTTAGGAAAAGTTAAATTCACGGATTTTCAAAAAATAACTTTTACGGACTTAGATGAATATGAGCAGGCAAACTGTGATTTCGGCAACTATTATCGGTGGACTGGTGGACAAGAATCAATTGACGGGATTAGAGTAGTTGACGTAAAATTTATTTCGTCTGATAAGATTTATGTCGTAATTGATTATTTCGAGTTTAATTCAGTCGTGAATAGAAAATATTATTGGGGTAAAAACGGATTAACTTTAATAAAAATTGACAGTCATTGGTTCATTGATAAAATTGACTCTTGGAAAATGGTTGATAATGAGACAAGAAATGAATGAATTACGCACCACGATGTTTTAAGTCTCCAGACCTTAACCCCTGACCCGGCAAGACTCCCTCTTGCATTAAGTATCCCGAAGGCAGTAACTGAAAATGACAGAACAGTCCAAATCTGATACAAATCTGAAACCACTTAGCGGAAAACAAATAGTAGTATGGACGACAATCCTGACACCTGTTTTGCTTATAACCTCTGTTTTCTTCATGGGTGGTGGACATGGCACCTTTTTCTTTGGAAAGTTATTCTATCCAATACCTATGATCATCGCAGGAATAAGTGACAGAATTACGGATTTAGCTTTGTGGGTTGCCGTTTTTCAAATTCCATTCTATGGATTACTACTGTATTTAGTGAGACATCGAAATTGGAAAAAGGTTGGAATCGGTATATTGATCACTCACATTATTCTTTTTTTTATTGCTATGAATTTAGCTGGTGGATTTGACTGAAAAGAAAAAACTGCAATCAACAGAACTAATATGCAAGAAAAGTTAGGCATCAAGTAAAAAATGGATCGACCAGAACTTGTAAGGAAGATTCTTGAATGGAATTCTAATCATCGTAAATTCGAACAGGAATTGTCTTCATTTCCATGGGATTACAGTGGCCCGCAAATCCGACTCGAAAAATCACACATCACCTCAATTTTCAATCGCGTACTGGAACAAAAACTCAGTAATAAGGATTTGGAGGAATGGGCCAATTTTATCGAGGTGAGAGATGACATAGATCTTGGTGAATATGAGGAACTAATATTTAAATTGGCCAATCCAGCTATAAATGGTAAAATGGATGATATCTTAATCAACAAGATTCTAGCTGAAATCTAAAAACACGCTTAACTACGAGACCCCCACGGTGTTTTAAGTCTCCGGATTTAAAACCCTGACAGTCAAGACTTCTTCTGGCATTAAGCCTCCATCACTATTGCTACTCCCCACCTGTGATATTTCGATAGAACTAAACCATAATGGAAGTCAGGAGACTCCACTGAATACATTCCAAACGAAAACGTTCGTGACAAGATCGATTGAGCTAAAATGACTAATAAGTCTCCCTTTGAAGGGAGATGATTGAACTTCCCCGTGGAAGTTCAATCTGAGGGATGTCCTGTTTTTACAGGTAGAAGCTCGTTTCCGACAACCCCCACAATCCCGCTTCTCCCAAAGAGAAACCTTTGATCTATGGAGGCCTTTACGAAGTTTTGACTCTATACCAAACCGGTCTAAGAGTTATTCCCCCTATATTTTTCAAACTCTGCCTTCCCCAGCTCCCGCTTGATCCGTTTATCCGGCAGGAAAGCCATTTTAAGTCCGGTAATGTCTTTGGCGGAAACCTCCTCCGGCGTGTCTTTACCCTTTCCGGATGCATGCAAACTAAAGGTTCCGAAACCGTCCAGCTTTACGTTATGTCCGTTCAGTAATAACTCGGGGATCAATTCAATAAATGATCGTACCACCCCCACCACATCTGCACCATTTATGGTAGACCGCTGTGATATACGATCACAGACCTCATCCAGATCAATTGCATGCCGACCGGTTAGTGCAGGATAATATCTCGGGGGCTTTTCTCCTGCCATACCTCTTGGCTTTTTGGAAACTACTTTATATTTCAAGGCCATAATGCTGATGTTTTAATGAAAAGATACGTATCAAAATATAGAAGAATAGCTATATCATCCAGAAAAGATACGTATCTTTTTTACAAGGACTGGTTATCTCGCTTGTTATCGTTGCGTTACTCCTGCTGCGCAATGCCGGACGAAAGCTCCAGCTTCCATTTTTCTCACGCAGCTCGTTGCAGACATCAACCTCAATCCAACTCCCCCTTAGCACAGGTGTTGGGGCTTTGCTCTAAAACTCAGCTTTCCAGCTCCACAATGTTTTAAGTCTTTTGGCCCTGTAAGCCTCCCTCCGGTATTAAATATCCATCACTATTGCTACTCTCCCTCCTGTGATATTTATATAAAACTAAACCGAAATGGAAGCCGGAATCTACCCCGAATACATTCCGAACAAAGTCATTCTCAACGAGTCTGAAACCGTGGCTTCATTACATAGTTCATCATTTATTCAAAAACGGAATGAATATTCCGGCATGAAGGTATTCACTTCAATCCAATCGCAATGCCATTCAGTCACTCATATTTTCTTTCCCGGACACCCCTTTCTATAGTGTGTATTCTGATGGTACTGAGTTGCTCCGAATCTCCCCCCTACCATCATTATGATGCCCGTCCACCGGGACTTACTTCAAAGGTATTCGCCCCTGAATTGTTTGTAGGAGACAGCGCTTATGTTGGCTATAATACTTTCGACCCGCTCAATCCGGAGCTGTACTATGCCATCACTACGCAGGTCTGGAACAGTTCGCGGATTGTCCGGAGAGATGAAAACGGACAGAAAGATTCACTTGATCTTGGGATCAATGAATTCTGGGAAGGCGAGCCCGTGTTTACCCCGGATGGCCAAAAACTTTACTTTACAGCGGTGGTTCGGGATGATCAGTTACACGCCGATCTGTTCTTTGTTGAACGAACCGATTCCGGCTGGAGCGAACCCGGGGAATTTGAATTGAATACTCCGGCCTCAGAATGGCATATCAGCTTTACGGAAGATCAAACCGCTTATTTTGGTTCGGAAATCGACGGCAGTACATTACATGCAGATCTTTTCTACTCCACGTTTGAGAATGGAACCTACGAAAGGGCCATCAAACTTCCCTCTCCTGTTAATACAGAGTTTAACGATTGCGACCCGTTGATTGCTCCCGACGAAAGTTATCTCATTTTTCACTCTGACCGCCCCGGCGGGTTTGGAGATCATGATTTGTACATTACTTTCAGGCAGGGAGTGAATGAATGGTCAACTCCGGTTAATATGGGGGATCAGATCAATACCGGTGGTTGGGAAATGGGGCCTTCCCTCAGCCCGGATGGCAAGTTCCTGTTCTTCACCCGAAGAGAAGCCTGGGACACCACAGAACCTTCCCGGATTTATTGGGTAAGCACCGGGATAATTGATCGGATCAAAGAACGTACTTTGAGCCATCAAAAACAGAGACAATCAGGGCTCTAAAAATATCAGTCCACGATGTTTTAAGTCTCCTGACTTAAAACCCTGGCCCGTCAAGACTCCGTCTTGCATAATGCATCCATCATTATTATTGCTCTCCTTCTGTGATATTTGTTTATAACCAACCCATAATGGAAGTAAGGAGACTCCACTGAATGCATTCCAAACGAAGACGTTCGTAACAATATCGATTGAGCTAAATGACTAATAAGTCTCCCTTTGAAGGGAGATGATTGAAGTTCCCCGTGGAAGTTCAATCTGAGGGATGTCCTGTTTTAAAAGAATGGAGCTCGTTCCCGACATTACCCACCATCAACTCAGAATGCCTGAGTTGATTGATCCCCCTTCGAAGGGGACTTCTAGAATCACAGGGAATAAAAAAAGGCTCCAAAAGGAGCCTTCCAATTTCAACGTACGAAGTTCATATTCAAAGTTCAGCATTCCTCAGCCTACTCTGAACTTCAGCTCTTCGATCTTACTGAGGATCTCATTCCGGTCCATTTCGCGATATCGTTCGGGAAGTAATTCTTTAGAGGTACATTCTATCACTGCATTCAGTGTCTGTAATTCCACTTCCTCCGGATAGGTTGGCGGGATAAAATCAGCCAGCGCCATATCAAGGATCTCGGGGGTGACTTCTTCCAGCCCCTGTGCGGCCGCCCGGAATTTGGCCCGGGTCAGTGCGGCTTCCATGTCGGCACCGGAAAATGTTTTAAAGCCTTCTTCAATAATGGCCGGGATGTACTCTTCGGTCATTTTCAATTTGGTCTTGCGCATCATCGCATCGAAAAGTTCCACCCGCTCTTCGTTTGTATGCGGAGGAAAGAGCGCCAGATGCTCTTCTGCTCTACCCTGTCGCTTTAAGTCAATGGGCATAAGATCGGGACGGGCCGTCATCAAAAACCAGATAATACGACCACGATTGGATGTATCACTCATAAAGGTGGCGATCTGTGAGAATACCCGGCTGGAAACGCCGCTGTCCCCGCTCGCTGACCGGTCACCAAGGTAGGCGTCAGCTTCATCGATCATTACCGCAACCGGCGCCATCGCTTTTAGTATGGTCAGAATTTTTTCCAGATTTCCTTCTGTTACACCCTGCCACTGACTTCTGAAGTTCTTCAGCTTCACCATTGGGATTCCCACCTCACTGGCAAAACAAGTCACCAGAAAGGTTTTTCCCGTACCAACCGGACCACAAACCAGATATCCCATCGGCATAACGTCCTGTCGACCTTCTTTCAGAGCTTGTACAGCATGCCGAAGATGGATCTTTACCTGCTTATGCCCGGCAACGTTTTCCAATGTGAATGGAGTTTCAACAAATTCGAGTAGTCCGTACGCCTCAGCCTCAATCAATTCCTTTTTATTCTCGGATAATCGCTCAAAGGTGATCTTTTCTTTATTCTCCCGGGCATTCGATAACACACTGCGGATATTTACAAAATTCAGACCGGCCGTTTGTTGGGCAATGATCTCGGGTTTAACCTCTGAAATAGTTTCAAAATCATCGTTTTTGGTTTCATGGTTGATGAACCGGAGACGATCTTCTTCACCGGGGATCGCGATCTTGATCTCTGTGGTATATGGATTCTGGATCAGTGTTTTATTCAGATCGGACAGATTTTCAGTGATGATCACATTGGTAAAATCAGACGCCAGAAACATTGGATCGTGTGCCCATCGAGAGAGGTACACCAGAGAGGTTCGATCCTCATTACCAATAGAACTCGCATCACTCATGGGAATGATGGTCTCGGCATAATCCATAATCAGGGCCACGCTCTTCTTCTGATCGAGGCGCAACCGAAAGTATTGTTCCAGTAGTGAGAACACCCTTACCGGATCCTTAGGCATCTTTTTGGCATACTCGGTGCCAATTAAACTATCCCGGCCTGCGATCGCCTGATTAAAGTCTGCCTGAGATTCCTTATCTCTGAAGTAGATTCCGGAAGACCGATCGTAGAATACCACAAAATCACGGGCCCCGAAGAATTCATCCGATAAGAAGCTCTTCAACCTGTGAAACTCAGTTCCTTCTTCGGTTTTAAGGGGAACTAGGTCATGCACATTACCGTGAAGCAAAAAAGTATTGATAGTCCGGCTAAGATACTTTCGCGCAAATTCCTGCGACCATTTTGGATAGTGATCAAACATATGCTAAAAAATCAAAGGTTCATGATAACAAAGTGAGATACTTTGCTCAGTGTCACTCAATTAAAATGAGTTTAACAGTTTCTATTCGGCTTTGGGTCGCCTTACTAATAATGAACTTTTTATTGTCTATAAGTACCTCTTCATTCACTTTTGGAATGCGCCCCAAATAATTAATTATGAAGCCCGCTACGGTATCATACTCAGAAGGTTCCACGGGAAGATCAATTTCTTCAAATTCTTCCACCAGTTCTTCGATCTCAACATTTCCACTGATCACAAAACTATTCGGGGAAAGGCGTTTCATAATATCGCTGTCAACATCATGCTCATCCTGAATATCCCCTACCACTTCTTCCAACAGGTCCTCAATGGTGACCATCCCGGCGGTTCCTCCGTATTCATCTAATACGATGGCCACGGATAAATTCGATTGTCGGAATTCGGTAAGCAGATCCTTCGATTTTTTACTGTACGGAATTAATTTAACCGGACGAATGATCTCATTCACCGTAGTTGGTTTGTTGAACAGATCATAAGCATAGACTACTCCGATCACATCATCAATTGATTCTTTATACACCGGCAATTTGCTGTGACCGGATTTAATGAACAGATCACGGATCTCATCCAGGCTTGTACTTTTCTCCACAGCATCGATCTCGATACGGGGAATCATAGATTCTTTCACCCGCTTGTTCGACAATTCAAGTACATTATTCAGGATCTCGGAGTCATCTTCATCAATGTCCTCGCTTCCTCCGCTGTCTCTTAGTTCCCGGAAGATCAGTTCCACATCCTGTCTTCGGTAAAATGATTCCGTTTTTTCCGCATCGGGAACCAGCCATTTTATGAGTACGTTCGAAGATCCGTTAGCGATCCCGATCAAAGGTCTTAATACAAAGTAGCAGATCCGAAGTGGCAAAGCGATCACATTCACCAGCACATCAGCCTGTGCCCTGAAAATGGCTTTGGGTATGATCTCCCCGAAAAGCATAATGATCACCGAAGCTATGATGGTCTGAATCAACAGGATCTCAAATTCTGATGGGACCGATGAAAAGAACTGATCATAGAAGTTCTGTATCGGGCTAACCAGAAAAATAGCCATGAAGGTAGCGTATAATACATTTACAATATTATTACCTACCAATGTAGTGGTAAGAAAAGTTTCGGGATTACTCTTAAAGAAATTAACCGAACTGGCTACAAAGTTTTTCTTCCGGGATGCTACTTCCAGCTTTAATTTATTAGCTGTTACAAAAGCGATCTCGGAGCCGGAAAAGAAACCGCTTAATAAGATAGTGAATGCGATCAGGAGCCATTGCATACTAGTGTACTCCTGTCGTTAAAGTTACATATGTGCTACCCGATGGAGGTTCGTCGCTCATTAACGAAAAATTAGTTCTTATTTACCCTGGAATTCAGGCTTTCGTTTCTCAATAAAAGCCTGTGTTCCTTCTTTAAAATCCGCAGTGCTGAACAAATCTCCAAATAGATTTGCTTCATGTTCGAACCCATTGGTTTTTCCGGATTCTTTCACTGCTTCAATTGCCTTTGTAATGGCAAGCGGAGCCTGTTTTAGCATGGGCTTCACCATTCCTCTGGCTTCCTCTAAAATATCGCCTTCTGCAATTTTACTTACAAGACCAATACTCAAAGCTTCTTCAGCTTTTACGAATCGTCCGCTCATGATCATTTCCAACGCCTTAGCTTTACCAACAATTTGTGGTAAACGCTGTGTGCCCCCATATCCCGGGATCAGTCCGAGACTCACTTCGGGAAGACCTAACACTGCATTTGGCGAGGCAATTCGGATATGACAGGCTAATGCAAATTCAAGTCCGCCACCCAACGCATAGCCGTTTACTGCGGCAATGACCGGAATCCCCAATTCTTCAATTTGTTGAAAAACATTTTGCCCCCTGAGTGATAATTTTGTTGCTTCTTCGCTGCTGAAGTCAGCAAATTCTTTTATATCAGCTCCGGCTACAAACGCTTTATCCCCGGTTCCGGTAATGATTAAAGCCCTTAAAGACTGATCGTTGTTAATCGTATCTATGAATTCCTGAAGCTCAACAAATACCTTATCATTGAGCGCATTCATAGCTTTTGGTCTGTTAATAGTTAACACACCCACTCCGGATCCATCCTGTTCCCAGAGTAACGTTTCGAAATTTTTCATGCTATTCGCGAACTCTTTTCTTCGGTTTAATTTCCGAATTTACATCATCAGACAGTTCATCCAAAATGGAATCAAAGTCCAGTTCTGATTCCCATTCGGTGGTGTATTCAGGCATAATATCCTGATCGAGGTCGTCGATGAGTTGTGAAGTTTCGTCAACTTCGGTGAGTAGATTATCGAGCTGGAAGCCAATTTCTTCCGGATTGCTCATCGTCATCGATTGCTCGTAGATATAACGAACGGCATCCTCGATGGTTTCCAGATGAGTTTCACAAACCAGATATTTTTCTTTTGCGATCTTAAATTTAGTGAGCCTTTTTTGCATGATCGCTACGCGACGGGATTTTGTGCGGCGTAATTTTTCAGATTCAATGGTTTTGATCTCTTCGATCTGCCTTACAACTTCTTCTTTTAAACTCGATTCGAGCGAGGTATTCAGATATACTTCGTACCGTTTAATGAGATCCAGCAATGTGAGATAGTTGCCTAATAATTCATCGATCTTTTTCCCGATGTTATCCAATAAACCCTGTGAGCTGTAGGGTAGTTTTTCAAAGTTTTCCTGAACCAGTTTAGCCAGGTGTTTGAGCACTAAAAACCGTTTCTGACTGGCTGAATCCAATGATTGAAAAAGATCTTTCTCATTATTCGTGGCGTGACGTTCCTTGATCTTCTTGAGTTCAGTCTTCTTTCTGAAACGAGGTAACTTGGGCACAATTCCCAGATACATCAGTTCCATACCAAACACAGAGGTCAGCAAGAGGTTGGATATATCCACACTCATTCCGCTAAAGAACAGTGCCCCGATGGTTGAAACCAGTAATACTCCGAGATTGATCGGGTTCAGAAATGCTTCCCGGGTATAGTTGATATTTAGATCTTCTGTCGACATCAGTCGTTATCTGTAATTCCTTTATTGGTGTCAGACTCTTTTTTCAAACCTATGGTTTTATCTGCCCGGATCTCATCGGCCTGTTTTTCGATTTCTGAGTAGAGCATGCCCATTTCGGCCTTTACCTGCTTCAATGTTTCTTTAGCCTTTTGTTTCTTCAGTTGCTCATTCAACTCTTCCTCTTTCACTTTGCCGGCGGCAGTAGATGGATCATCTTCATCCAGACTATCCATGGCAACGTCGAGTTTTGCTTCTGCAAATGATACTTTTTCTTTTACCTTACCCAGAAACTCATCCACCGATTCCATCAGATTATCCGCATTCATATTATTCAATGCTGATGCGATCTTACCTTTCTGTTCGGCTCTGCGCAAACGTTCTTTGGCCTCTTTAATCCGGCGGTAATGCTCTTTGTATTCCTCCTTCAGGCGCTCACGTTCTTCTTCGTTTCGGGTACTCATGATGGCTTATCAGTTTTTTTCCTTATTTCCCACTGATTTACCCGGAGCTTTTTCTTCTGATTCCGGAGTCTCATCCATAGAGATCGATCCTGATGAAGTGCCCATCTCCATTTTGAATTGCTCAACCAATTCGTGTGCACGTAATTTTTCAGCGTTCGCTTCAATTTCCATGGTTTGGGTATCAATACTGTCGAGGGCTATTTCCATACGAGCCTCATTCTTAGCCGCTTCCTCATTGATACGAGAGATCATTTCGTCGTGCGTCTGATCGATTCCACCCACTTCAAACTGTTCTAAAGTATCGGCGATCTTTGCCTGCCATTCAGCACGTTCGCTAGCTCTCAAAGCTTCTTTGGCTTCCTGGATCTTACGATCTTTCTCCCGCATAAATACTTTTTTCACCTTCAGCGCCTTCTCATAGGCACGTTCAGCAAACTGAAGCTGATCTTTAGTATGTTCAAATGTTTCTTTGGCCTTTTCTAATTGCAGTGCATATCCCTCAGCAATGTCATCTCTGTTGGCCTGAATAGCTGATTTTATCTTCGCAGTAAGATCCTGTATCTGCTTTTCATTTCGTTTTGCTTCTTTTTGAAGCATGATCAGGTTTGCCTTAACCGTGGCAATATTCTCGTTCATTTGCGGGATCTGATCATTCAGCTCACGTATGTTTTGCTCCAATATTAATTTTGGATTCTCCATGGAGCTGATAACCCCACCAAAAAGAGATTTGATTGCGCGAATGAGTCGTTGAAACATGATTCTTTCCGTTTTTTATGCCCTTAAGTACTTAGGATCTAAGTTAATTGATTATTTTTGTAATTCAACATGCTAAAGCTCAAATGCCCTTGTGCCTTCGCTGTCGCAAATGTGACTCACCAGCGGTTCAGGCGCCGGTGCCTCACTCGTGATTGCCACTGCTCCCCGTAACATATCGGTGACTGTTTCAATCATATCGGCCTTGTTCGTGAAACCTTCCAAAATAGTTTCACCTTTTGAAATTTTGTCGCCAACTTTCTTTTTAAGCATGATGCCGGCAGCAGGATCGATATGCTCTTCTTTGGTTCGCCGTCCTGCGCCTAATTCTAAGGAAGCCATTCCTATCTCGAAGGAATCCATAGAGTTAATGTAACCATCCTGATCTGCTTTTAATTCAAATCTATGTCCAGTTTCAGGATACTTCTCAGGATTCCGGATAAGATCAGTATCTCCATGTTGCTCTTCTACAATATCCAGCCATTTCGCAAAGGCTTCTCCGTTCTGTATCTGCTGTTCACTGATCCGTATGCCTTCTTCTATGGAATCTGCCTTTCCCCCAAGATAGATCATTGTTCCTGACAGCAGATTGGACAGTTTCATGATATCATCCGGACCGGTACCGTGCATAGCATCTATGCACTCTTTCACCTCTATCCAGTTACCGATGGCATTTCCCAGAGGCTGATTCATGTTGGTAAGGAAAGCTATGGTCTTTTTACCAAATTGCTCACCGATACCTACCAGTGTTTCCGCTAATTGTATGGCGTCATCCAGAGATTTCATAAAAGCCCCGGAACCATATTTCACGTCCAACACCAGGGCATCGATCCCTTCCGCCAGCTTTTTGCTCATTATACTTCCTGCGATCAAAGGGATGGATTCCACAGTAGCGGTCACATCACGCAGCGCATATAGTTTTTTGTCTGCCGGAGCGATCTCTTTAGTCTGTCCGGCTAAGACCAGATCATGTTTGGCTATGATCTCCTTGTACCGATCCAGATCCATATCGACTATAAAACCGGGAATGGATTCCAGTTTATCCAAGGTACCACCGGTATGCCCCAAACCTCGACCGGAAATCATAGGAACCGGCACGCCCGCACTTGCTACCACCGGAGCCAGGATCAACGAAAGCTTATCTCCCACTCCACCCGTGGAGTGTTTATCTACTTTGATTCCGGGGATCTCACTCAGATCCACAATGATGCCTGAATGTAACATGGACTCGGTAAAAGCTGCCGACTCTTCGTTATTCAATCCGTTCAGAAAGGCTGCCATCAGAAAAGCACTCACCTGATAATCTTCAATTTCGTTATGAGTGTAGGCCTTGATGATATATTTAATTTCATTCGCAGAAAGAGATTTGCGCTCTCTTTTTTTGCGTATTAACGATACTATATTATACTTTTGTTCCATAGACCAAGTATAGGTCAAATCCGCTAAATTTTCTCACCTAAACCCTACTTTCTTTTGCTGAAGATTCTTGCTGACCGAAACCTTTATAAACTCGAAAATTTTATCCCTAAGGATTCCGAACTCACTTTTTATGATCCCGGAAATGGGATTCCGGATCACAAAAATACTGATGCCTGGTTATTACGAACAGTTACTAATGTAAATGAACAGACCGTACCTGATCTATCAAAAGATCTACAATTCATTGGAACCGGTTCAAGTGGTAGCGACCATATTGATAAAAAGTACCTTCAGAAAAATGGGGTCAAGTTTGCCGATGCTAAAGGCTGTAATGCACGTGCCGTGGCAGAGTATGTTCTAACCGCCTTACTTCTTTTGAAATTTGATGAAAAGGTAGATATAGAGTCATTGAGCTATGGTATTATTGGGGTTGGAGCTGTAGGTACTGAGGTTGGAAAATTAATGGATGCTTTTGGTTTTAATTACAAGAGTTACGATCCACCAAGGGAAGAAATCGATCCGAATTTCACTTCCTGCTCGCTGGATGAGGTTCTGGAATGCGATGCACTAACCTTTCATGTACCCTATGAAGAATATGGCAACCATCCTACTAAGTATTGGCTGGACGAGACCAAACTGGCCAACAGGAACTATAAAGTACTGATCAATGCATCCAGAGGGGGAATACTAAAGGAAGAAGCTGTTAAAGCTAGTTTTAATAAAGGCCATATTGACTTTCTGGTGATCGATGTTTGGGAAAATGAACCAGACTTTGATCCTGAATTCGCTGAGTTAGCATATATAGCCACCCCACATATTGCCGGTTATTCTGAACAGGCTAAATTGAACGCCAGCTCCATCGTTGTACAAAAAATGCTGAACCATTTTGGAACAGAATCAACTATTGATCAGGATCTATACCAATCTAAATATGTTGATCTTGCACATATCACTTTCTCGGATAGTCAGCTTTTAAAAAGACTGCACCCGATCATGGAATATGATGCTGCATTGAGAGATCTGATCGGCAGGTCGGATCGAACAGAACTATTCAGAAAATTAAGAGAAGATCGCCCTTTTCGCTTTGAATACGGTTATTTGAGTTTGGATGAACCACTGATCAAAGATCATCCATTTTTAAAAGTACTGGGCATTTCAAATCATTGATCTGCTCAACTCATTTTCTTTCTTTTTGCTCCCCCGCATCCTCCACCAAAAATGGTAGAAAGTCCCAGAAGGTACCCAAAGTCGTACCATCCACCTGTATTATTTATGGCATAAATCGCGATATCATTTTTGAATAATCCGACTACAAATGCAAATGGAGCAATAAACCCATGGATCAAGCCTTTAATAAAGCCGGCCGGCTCTCCGGGAACTAAGTTCGTGATATCTGTCGCCTGAGCGCAGGATAATGAGACGATGATCAAACCCAAGAGTACGTAAACTGATTTTTTCATAGTGATCCTGTAATTGATTGGATAACAAAGGTTAAGTACAGGACTTTCTACTATTTTTATACTAAAATGTTACATGCCCTTCTAATTTTTCTTACTTGTTTGGCACTTGTGTATACACCAGCAAAGCTCCTATAAGTGCCAGTACTGCACCAATGGCAAACGGTACTAAAAATCCAAATTGAACGGTAAACCCGGACATAAAAGACCCGAAAGATATTCCGATACCGAATGCAACCGTAAGAATGGATAATTTCGATCCTGATTGCCCATTTTCAGTTAGATCTCCTGCCAGTGCCAATGCCGGAGCAAGAACCATGGCCCCACTAATTCCCTGAAGTAATCGGGTAACGATTAGTTGCCAGGATTCCACCGACAACCCTTGCAGAAAGGTGATCGGTCCCAAAAGTATTAGTCCGGTTAGAATGAATCGTTTCCTTCCATATTTATCACTAAGTGAGCCGACAATTGGTTGAGTTATTGCTAACATACCAACCATTGCAGAAAACTCCAGAGCAAACATAAATGCTCCCTGATCAAACCGTTGATTGATCTGTGGTTCGATGGCTGCTAGCAAAGAAAATCCGGAACTCATAATAAAAGTGGAGAGTCCCAATGCAAAGATAGGATCCAGTATTTTGTCGGGATCATCGCTGGTAAACCGAAAACTGACCTTCCCGGTTGATGGTTTTGTTTCTTCAGGGTCATTTACCAGAAATGAAACCAGAATTACACTTATAAATGCCATCAGAGCCGCAAACATAAAGGCAGCAATGAACCCGTTTACTTCTCCAAGCACTGGAAAATGATACGGACCGGATTCTATCATTACTCCACTTAATAACGGGCCAAGTCCAAAACCAACCAATCTGAATGAATTATAGATACCCATATTCCTGCCACGGTTCACCGGTAAACTGACTTCGCTAACCAACGCTACACTTGTAGTAATAGTAAGGGCAGCAGCAAGCCCCTGTACCGATCTGATGATCAACATGGTCCAGTAAGTATCCGCGAAGCTGTAAGAAATATTAGCCAATGTGAAAATGGCTAAACCGGCTATTACAAATATGGTGCGTTTGCCATATTTATCTGAAACAATACCGGTTATAGGTTGAAAGAAGCTGCTAACTAATCCAAATAGTCCGATCACTAATCCGGTTATCATAGATTCTGTAAACCCAAAAAAAGTGCCGTGTACGTAATTACTGGCTATATAGAGTGGTAATACAACGATCAGGAAGGAGTTTCCCATTGCGTCGGCCATTCTTGCAAAGCCGAGTGCTACAATTCTTTGATCTACCCCAAAAACTGTAGTCTGTGATTGATTGCTCATTTTAAATCTTAAACTTTGAATAGTGTTCGGAATGCTAACTTCCAGACTACTATTGAGGTTCCTGAGAACCTTAAAATGGACGTGATTGACTCAGTCTATAACAATGTTAATAAATGTAAAAAAATGATTTTTTATTTATTTAAATACATTTCAGCTAGGTTTACTGCATGTTCGTTTAATAATTTTTTACCAAAAAAGTGGGTTGTTATAAATTTATAAAAGCCATTTTAATCAAAAGAATCACTTCTGAGTCTATCCTATATCATATATATTTCCAGCTCCCTCTTAACGTAAACTATTAGCCGACAAGCTTATACATGACCGCTACAGTTTTATCCGACGAACATAAAAAGTTCGAACATATACCAACCCGAATTTATGAAAATGCTCAGCTTGCATCTGCAGCTGTGGCCAATGAAATTGCTGATCTGATCCGATCCAATAATGCCAAAAACAAATCTACCGTTTTAGGATTAGCTACCGGGTCAACCCCTACTAAGATCTATGATGAGTTAGTTCGCCTTCATAAAGAGGAGGACCTCAGTTTTAAAAATGTGATCACCTTCAATCTGGATGAATACTACCCTATGCAGCCCGACTCTCTGCATAGTTATGTGAAATTCATGAATACCTATTTATTTGATCACATCGACATCATAAAAGAGAATATTCACATTCCTGATGGCACCTTAAAAAGAGATCAGGTAAATGCATTTTGTAAAGATTATGAGAAAAAAATTGAGGAAGCAGGTGGATTAGACATCCAGATATTAGGGATTGGACGAACAGGTCATGTTGGGTTCAATGAACCTGGTTCTACCGTGAATTCTAAAACAAGAATGATAGCTCTAGATCGCTTAACAATTCTAGATGCTGCAAGTGGTTTTTTCGGAGCTGAAAATGTACCAACCCGTGCTATTACAATGGGAGTTGGAACAATATTAAATGCTAAAAAGATTTACCTAATGGCTTGGGGCGAAGGTAAATCTGATATTATCAGAAAAGCTGTTGAAGGTGAAATGACGGCGCATATTCCTGCCACATTCCTTCAGGATCATCCTAATGCTGAAGTAATTCTGGATGAAGGTTCTTCTGCTGAGTTGACCCGGATTAAAACTCCATGGCTGGTTGGCACAGTAAAATGGACCAATGAATTAGTTCGTAAAGCTGTGGTCTGGTTAAGTCTTGAAATTGGAAAACCGATCCTGAAATTAACTGATGAAGATTACAGTGAGCATGGAATGAATGACATTCTCACAGAGATCGGAACGGCTTACAATATCAATATCAGAGTATTCAATCAGGTTCAGCATACCATAACCGGATGGCCGGGAGGAAAGCCTAATGCCGATGACACCCACCGTCCGGAACGGAAAGAACCATTCCCTAAAAAAGTGATCATTTTCAGTCCTCACCCCGATGACGATGTGATCTCAATGGGGGGTACTTTTATCCGTTTAGTGGACCAGGGACATCATGTACATGTAGCTTATCAAACTTCTGGAAATATTGCTGTGTTCGATGATGAGGCTCTTCGTTTTGCTGATTTCATGTCAGAATTTAACGAAGCATTTGATATCAATACTTCAGGTAGTAACATTTTTAAAGAAGTTGAGACCTTCCTCAAGGAAAAAGAATCCGGTCAGGTAGATTCTGACAAGGTAAAAATGATCAAACAATTGATACGCCGTGGAGAAGCAAAAGCGGCCTGCCGGTATGTAGGCGTTCCTGCAAATCAGGTTCATTTTCTGGATCTGCCATTTTATGAAACCGGAGAAATACGAAAAAAACCGATCGGACCTGATGATGTTGAGATCGTAAAGGATCTGATCATGAAAGTAAAACCGCATCAGATCTATGCTGCCGGTGACCTTTCTGATCCGCATGGTACCCACCGTGTGTGTCTGGATGCCATATTTCAGGCTCTTACTGAATTAAAAGACGAACCATTCATGAAAAATTGCTGGACATGGTTGTATCGTGGTGCATGGCAGGAATGGGGAATTGATGAAATTGAAATGGCTGTACCTATTAGTCCGGATGAAAAGAATCGTAAGCGCACCGCTATTTTCAAGCATCAATCCCAAAAAGACCGGCCATTATTCCCTGGGACTGATAAACGTGAATTCTGGCAACGAGCCGAGGACAGAAACCGGCAAACAGCAGAGCTTTACGATCAACTTGGTTTGGCGGAATATGAAGCTATGGAAGCATTTGTCCGCTGGAAAGGACTGGATTAATAGTTCCGGTTGAAATTGACCTGAAGACGGGCTATATCACTCCGTCTTTTATTATCAGCCCCGACCAATTTCATAACAAACATATCTGAATGAGTATACTTTCGAAATTCTGGAATAAAGCCTGGGCATGGATTCCTTCACTCTATTTTGTTCAGGGTTTACCCTACATCATGGTGATGGAAGTTTCCGTGATCATGTACAAGAACCTGGAGATCTCTAATGCCGAAATCGGTCTCTATACCAGTTTATTGTATTTGCCGTGGATCATTAAGCCTTTCTGGAGTCCGATCGTAGAGAATCTAAAAACCAAACGATGGTGGACATTGGCCATGCAGTTTTTGATGGGTGCTGCTTTTGCCGGAGTTACTTTTTCTCTTTTTACTGTCTCCTTCTTCAGTATAAGCCTGATCATT
This sequence comes from Balneolaceae bacterium UBA7797, assembly GCA_002480645.1. GTDB lineage: Bacteria > Bacteroidota > Rhodothermia > Balneolales > Balneolaceae > UBA7797. The sequence goes on along the minus strand of DLCN01000003.1, from coordinate 89,243 downwards.
CTTTATATACTTGCAATCGCTTCTGCCACTCATGACATTGCCGCTGATGGTTTCTACCTGCTTGCTTTGAATCAGGATGACCAATCATTCTTTGTAGGGATCCGGTCAACCTTTTACAGAATTGCGATGATCAGTGGAAAGGGGCTTTTAGTAATTCTGGCCGGTTATCTGGTTGATTCCGGCATGGAGGTGAATAAAGCCTGGGCATTTACTTTTGCCACACTGGCCATTACCATCACCGTTTTTGCAATTTACAACAGCTTCTTTTTGCCTAAACCCGATAATGATCAACCCGAGACATTTAGTTCTGCTGCGGATCAGGTTAAGGCATTCTTCAAGATCTTTGCCGAGTTCTTTAAAAAGAAAGATATCGGAATTGCATTGGCTTTTATCCTACTGTTTCGCTTCGCTGAAGGTCAGTTAGTTAAGATGGGTTCTCCGTTCTTTCTGGATAGCGTTGAACTTGGGGGATTGGGATTAACCACCACCGATCTGGGAATTATTAATGGTACCGTTGGGCTGATCGCATTAACGATTGGTGGTATTCTGGGTGGTATAGCTATTTCAATGAAAGGTCTGAAATTCTGGATTTGGCCAATGTTGATCGCCATGAATTTACCCAACGCAGTGTATTTGATCATGTCGTACCTGCAACCGGAGTCACTTTACCTAATCAGTGCCTTTGTCGGCATCGAACAATTTGGCTATGGCTTTGGCTTTGCCGCTTTTCTGATGTATCTGATCTACGTGGCCCGTGGAAATCATCAAACCGCACACTATGCATTTGGTACCGGATTCATGGCTTTGGGTATGCAAATTCCGGGAATAATCAGTGGTTTTATGCAGGAATGGTTGGGATATCAGGAATTTTTCATCTGGGTGATGATCTGTACCATTCCGATCTTTATCGTAACTAAATTTTTGAATATTGATCCTGAATTCGGCAAGAAAAGCTCGAAAGACTGATCTTACAACAATCCATACTTACACTAGAAAACTCATCGTTAACCATCAGTAGCTACATTTATTAATCAACGATCAAACATGAAAAAGTCGACTCATTTCATTTTCGCAATCACTTTTGCCTTCTCTTTTTTAATTCCAATTATGGCAGTTGCACAACCTGCAAGTACCGGAAGTCCTGAAAAACTAATCTCAAATTCATCGAAAGAATATCAACGGCCGGCTTGGTCACCGGATGGCAGCAAGATCGCATTTACAGCCGGGCGTAATCAGGGAATTTGGATCACCAATGCTGACGGTACTGACATGAAACAAGTGACCGACGAAATAGCTGGATTCGGCTTCTCCTGGTCTATGGATTCACAAAATATCCTTGCCAGAGTTTCAGAAACCGAGAATCGCCGGCAGAAAATGGGTATCAAGATCTATGGATTGGATGGCTCATCCACTCAGATCACTGAACTGAGAGATGATATGCCTGCTCTGCCAACGTGGGCAAATTTTGATGAAAATGTGGTTTTGATCACCAATGACAAGATCGAAAAATTTGATTCCGGTAAAGAAACACCGGAGCAATTTAAAACCAAAAGCCGACAGGCATTTTATGTACTAAAACCGAATTCTATTGCCACAGGAATGGTACCTGAAAATACAACTACTGATATCTCCCCTTTCGAAGACGCTAAGTATCTTAATCTGGAAGTTTCACCGGATGGACAAAAACTCGCTTTTGAAGTGTATGGAGGCAATCTGTATGTCATGAATATTGATGGCAGCGGTTTAGTAGATCTGGGTAAAGCTAACCGCCCAAGCTGGTCGCCTGACAGCAAATATGTGTGTGCAATGGTTGCCGAAGATGACGGCCATTCCTATAAGAGTTCAGATCTTATTGCCTTCAGCGCAGATGGCTCGCAACAGATCAACCTTACGCAAACTACCGACCTTATTGCCATGAACCCGGCATGGTCGCCCAGTGGTGATAAAATTGCCTTTGATTCTCCTGATGACGGTTCCATTTATATCCTGAATATCAGCCAATAAATCATCTAAATAAAAGTCTAATCGTCGCTAATAAAATTGAGCAGGAGTAGTTTCTCAATGTCAAAATCACTTTTTAAATATGTTCTCTTAGTAGTTCTGGGTTACTTTTTTTATTCACAATCTGCAAATGCGCAGATAACCGGTCTTGATGGTTGGTCGCTGTTTATTGATCCCGGCCACAGCCAAACTGAAAATATGGGGCTCTATAATTATTCCGAAGCTGAGGAAACCCTGAGAATTGGTCTGCGCCTCCGAAAAATGCTTTTGGAAAAAACAGATATCGATACCGTATATATCAGCCGGGATTCTGATAATGATCAGATGAGTTTGAGCCAGCGAACTGATCTGGCTAATGTACTTGGTGCCGATTTTTATTACTCCATTCATAGTGATGCAGGTGGAACTTCATCGAACAGCGCCTTAATGCTTCACGGAGGCTGGCGCTTTAATGGTGCTACTATCGAGAAAACTCCGAATGGTGGGAAGGATCTGGGAGATATCATGAATACTAATTTGCCGGCGGCCATGCGCATTCCTACCAGGGGTAATTATGCCGATCGTACATTCTATCAGGGATTCCCATTTTCCCATGACCGGCAGTATCCCTACCTCCATGTTAACAGAGAATCAAATATGGCTTCTTTGCTTAGCGAGGGTGGTCATCACACAAATCCATGGCAACAAAAAAATAATCTTAACGATGAGTGGAAACAGCTCCGTGCACAATCTGCTTTCTGGTCGATCCTGGAATTTATGGGTGTAGACCGCGATACAGTAGGAATCGTAACAGGATTTATTACTGATGCAGATACCGATGAATATCTGAATGGAGCAACCATCTCCATCGAAGGACAAACCTACACCACAGATACTTACGACTCTTTGTTTTACAAGTACTCGATCGATCCCGAAGAGTTGAGTAATGGATTCTATTATCTGGAGGGGTTAACAAATGGTGCAAATCAACTGATTGTAGGCGGCGAAGGTTATTATCCTGATACCGTAGATGTTGACATACTTTACACCGATTTTACGTTTGCTGATGTAGCCATCACCTCCAGTGTACCTCCATTTGTTGCCGGCACCTCTATAAACGGTGAAGAAGATGTTAATCCCGGACAGGATCTGATACTGACTTTCAGCCGTCCCATGAATAAAGCCTCTGTTGAAGCTGCTCTTACACTTACACCGGAACCGGAAGATACCCTGATCTTTAACTGGAGATCGGATACCGAGCTTAGTATTGTTACCAATAATCTGGCATTTGAGAACATGTATTCACTCACTATTGCAGATTCTGCTTATGATGCTTCTGAATATGCGCACCAGTTAGATGGAAACGCTGACGGTATAGCCGGTGATGATTATACGCTGGATTTTGAAACTGGACCCGTTGACATTATTCCGCCATCAGTGGTAGATATATTCCCGACTAATACTGCATTTAGTGTCATTGATCCGATAGTGAGTGCCACTTTCAGCGAGCCTTTGGATTCTGCTTTATTTGATAGTACAACCATCAAAGTAACGCTATCCAATTATCAGGTTCCCGGAGAAATCTACTATTATGAGGTTAATGATCAAAGTGTGATCAATTTCATCCCATCCGAAAAACTGACCCCATCCAGAAATTATGTACTTACTGTTTCCGGAGAGATCAGTGATACATTGGGAAATAAAATGGGATCGAATGTAGTACGAACGTTTCCCACAACCACGGACGATATTAACAATACCATCAACATCGATAACTTCGATAACGGCCTGACAGCATGGTGGGAGCCTTCTCAAAGCGGGAGCACCGTTGGCATTAAAGCCGAAGAGGTTAGCCGGATCAATGATACCACTTTTGTAAACCCGATGACCAACAGCACCTCTTCCTTAAAGGTAAATTACGGATGGTTAACGAGTGAAACGGAACATCTGATCCGTGAATACCGAAGTTTCGGAACACCGGTTTTTGGAAATACCTATACCATTCAGGCGTATGTATTTGGTGATGGTAGTGGAAATCAGTTTCGATTTATGATCCGTGATGGAGCTAATCAATTGGAAGGCAGTGAATGGTTTACCGTTGATTGGATCGGCTGGAAACTGATCTCCTGGGATATGACTGAAGACGAGGTGATCGGTTGGGTAAACGGCAATGGTGAAATCACCGGATTGTCCCACTTTGACAGCTTTCAGCTTACTTACGTACAAGGTCAACCGGAAAATGGTTTCATTGCTTTCGATGATCTACGCGCTGTAACCTATGGTAAAGCAACCAATATTGAGGAAGGGATCTCTGATCTGCCTAATACCCTTCAATTGGATCAGAATTACCCGAATCCGTTTAACCCCTCTACCAATATCAGTTTTGCATTGCCTGTTCAAACGTCTGTTAACCTGACCGTGTACGATATGCTCGGTAAGAAGGTATCCACCTTATATTCCGGCAACCTGAGTGCAGGATATCACACCATGCAATTTAAAGCCAATAATCTGGCGAGCGGAGTTTATATATACCGACTGGAAACTCCATCTGAGGTAATCACCAAAAAGATGCTTCTGGTCAAGTAGTTCATCCAAAAAAAGGTTCGGAGGATTCCGAACCTTTTTTATATCGTGCTATTCTGAAATACACAGGGATACTACCACATTCACATCCCTAGCCCATGATCACTTCTCGGGCATTTCTTCCAAAGCCTCAATGGAGGCATGCTTCAGATAAAATTCTTTAAGTCCTTTCACGATCTGCTCAGCGATCTTGACTTGAAAATCAGGATCTAGTAATAAGATCTCTTCCTCCGGATTAGAGATAAAGGCGGTTTCGACCAGCGCATTCGGGAATTCTATGGGACCATTCAATGAGAAATTGAAACTGCCGGTTAGTCCATAGTCTTTCAAACCAAGATCCAGCATATTTTTATATAAAATCTCCGCTAATGGACGATAGGCCATATGCTTATAAAATCCCCCCGTTCCGGCCACCTCACGCGGATCGGAAGTATATCCGATTGAATTTGCATGAATACTAACCAGAAGATCTGCCTTATTGCTGAGTACAGCCTCCCTGCGCTCACTCATATAAACGTAGCTATCATTTGTACGGGGTAGGATCACATTCACCCCTTCCAGTTTTAATAATGAATCCAGCTTTTGGGTTATTTGAAGGGTAACCTCTTTCTCCTTCGCACCGGAAGCGCCTAAAGCACCATTACTCGAGCCACCATGACCTGCATCAACAGCAATGGTTCTGCCACTCAGAGGATTGATGGGATCTGTGATCACCGGAGGTCTGTTAATTTTTACAGCGAGCTGAGAACCCCAGCCATACCCAACCGAATACCCCCAATTCTGTGAATGATCCAGTTCAATGATCATTCTGAATTGTCCATTGGCTACCTGCTCCCATTCCACTTTTTTGATTCCTTCAGAACTCAACATCTTGGTCTTCCAGTTTGTGTTCGAGGTCGCCCCATAAACATCCACAATGATCTTATTGGGATCTAATTGCTGAAAGGTCGTATATGGTAATTTTTCAGAAAGATTCAGTGTGATAATATCCTGTGAGCTATTACCACTTATCCTGATGTTACCTGTCAATGACTCGACCGGTTCAATACCCGCCGGCATCAATTCAACGAACTTTTCCGGGATCCATGCATCCAGACCATCTGCCAGTTTTACCCGGTAAATTCCGTTTTTCATTCCGGTGATATTTAACAGGATATCTTTTTCGATGAACCCATATTTGTAACCGCCCAACCGATCGGTACCTAACCCAGTATTCAGGTACGCTCCATCTTCGATCACTTTTCCGACTCTCACTCCCCCACCCAGAGTCACTTCAAAATCACTGGTTTTCTTTATATATCCGAACAGACCTTTTTTCATTTTAAAGGTAATGTGCTGTTTCATCACATAATCGCTCGGTTTTACTACATAACTACCCTGATAGATACCTTGTCTTCCACCCGACTCATCTCGGGTAAGCTCTCTCATAGGGATGTTTCTTTTAAATCCATCAATATTAAAAACCATATGCTCTCCGGGTGTTGCCATGGTTTGAACCACCAGTTTTTCCCCTGTATTCAGCCATACATCATTTCCCGGTTTAACCATACGATCTTTGATCTCTTTTCCATTAAACACCACAGGTTCCCGCTTCGGCTTAATGAGTACCATATTCCGGGTGATCTCTTTCCCATCCAAAACCACTTTAAACTCAATATGGGTAGTATCATTTTCCGGATAGATCATATCCACAAAAGCGCCGGTAGCGTACACTTTGGTTTCTTTTCCGTTGATGAAGGCAGATGCCTGAGGCAACGTATTGGCTGCCACCCGATATCGTGAATACGAATACATCACAGTATCCTGTTCGGGAATTACAATATTCAGATACAGAGAATCCGTTGATTGTGCAAGAACTGCACTGCTGAAAAGAATACTTAAAATCAGCGTATTGATATATTTCATGCCGGTTTATTTATAGAGGTAATATTTTTGGGAAAGTGTTCTGAATGAATCGATGTCTTTATCCAAATATTCTTCGATATCAGACACCCTGTAGTTTTTGGAAAATAGTTTTCGGATCTGATCTGTGCCATTCACCTTATCGAAAGAAGACCATCTGTTTTCACCCATTGCAAATACATCTTTATCAGGATATAGCTCATTATTTACCTGCATCACGTAGAACTGTACCTTCATCAGATCCACTTTTGAGTAATCGGTGAAATAGGTCTGAACACCGTGTAATGTCTTACCTTCATTTTTACCATAGAACGGTTTAAAAACGATCGGTCGAAACGTTAAACCCGGAATTTCCAGTTCATTCAATCTTGTGGAAAAATCACTCTCATCGATCCATTCTGCTCCAAAAACCTGAAATGGCAATGTGTAACCGACCCCTTCCGAGATCACACCCAGTTCACCCATAATTCCAGAACTCACATAAAAATTCGATGAGTATGCATGAGGAATATGCGGTGAGGTTAGCACCCATTTCAAACCGGTATCCTCAAAACTCATATCCCGGGTCCATCCTTCCATTGGAACAACCGTGAGTTCGCATTTTTTTCCTGATTCCAACCAACCTTCCCCGTTGATCATTTTAGCTAACTCACCCGGCGTTAATCCATACACATAGGGAATTTTAAATTGGCTGATAAATGAGAAATATCCTTCTTCCACAATATTTCCTTCAATTTTTCTGCCGCCCAGCGGATTTGGTCGATCCAGCACTACTACTTCGATACCTTGTTCCGCAGCGGCCTCCATCACTAATCCCATTGTACTTATGAACGTATAGGAACGGGCACCTACATCCTGAATATCATAAACCAGAACATCCACATTTTCGAGCATCTCCGGTGTTGGTTTGCGGGTTTTACCGTATAGTGAAAATACCGTTACACCGGTAGCATCATCCACATAGGTCGCCACTTTTTCTCCGGCTGCAATTTCTCCTCTTACACCATGTTCCGGACTATATAGTGCAACCAGCTCTACCTCAGGTGCCCGATACAGAATGTCGATCGTTGAGACCAAGTTGCTATTCACCCCACTGGCATTTGTGATAAGACCAACTTTTCGACCTTTTAAGACATCAAAATTTCTATCGGTGAGAACTTCGACCCCGGTTTTAATTTTAGTTTTTTTTACCTGTGCATTGCAGGCAGTTGAAACGCCGAAAATTAGCGTTAAAAAAAGTAATAAGTATTTGTGCCCCATAGTGCTTAACGAATTTTAATTACATTCATTTGAAGTTATTGTTTCTGAGTGTGAACTTCACCTAGAGTAGTTTTATAACATGTTAATTTTCAACCTGTAATCCTCCTAAAATGTCAAAAATTCCAAAGCTTGAATCTCTCAGTACAGATGATAAGATCGCTCAGTTATTCATTATGGGTTTTCAGGGTAATGATTGCAGTGCAGATTCTGATATTGCCAGAACCATTCGGGAAGACAAACCCGGTGGAGTGATCTTATTCGATCAGGATATGGTCAATAATAAACCGGTTCATAATATCGAATCACCCGAACAGGTAAGATCACTCACTTCAACACTAAAAAATTACTCCGATACCCCACTATTCATCGGTATTGACCAAGAAGGTGGAGTAGTAAATCGTCTGAAACCGGCTTATGGCTTCCCTGAAACGCGATCGCATAAAGCCCTTGGAGCACTTGACTCTGCAGAAGAAACACAGAAAGAGGGGGCACATATTTCATCTATTCTGAAAGAAATGGGCATCAACCTGAATTTCGCCCCCTGTGTGGATGTAGCCATTCACCCTCAGGGTTCGATCATCGCCCGAAAAGAAAGGTCCTTCGGAGATACCGCAGAACATGTGATAAAACATGCTGAGGCTTACATAAAAGGGCATCAAAAAAATGAGGTGATCACCTGTTGTAAACATTTTCCCGGCCATGGTAGCGCCGAGGGTGACACTCACGCAGGTTTTGTGGATGTTACAGAAAGCTGGGAACCTCAGGAACTGGAACCTTACCGGTATTTCATTCAACACGATATGTGCCCAATGATCATGAGTGCTCATATTTTCAATAAGAATTTTGATGACACCCTTCCGTCTACCCTTTCAAGAAATGTACTTACCGATCTATTGAGAAATGAGTTAAAATTTGAAGGAGTGATAATATCAGATGATATGCAGATGCGCGCAATTTCCGATCATTATTCACTAAAGGAAAGCCTTGAGATGGGGTTACATGCAGGATTGGATATGTTTTGCTTTGGGAACAACTTACTCGATACTCCGATCAAGGTAAAAGAGGCAAAAAAAGCCATCCTTGAGTTATTAGACGAAGAAAAGGTCTCTATCAAAAGAATAGATGAATCCGTACAACGAATCCTGGAGTTAAAAGGGCGTTACTTATAGATCAGCTTCAGGTGGTAGTCTGCCAGTTCATCGATCGGACCACGAACTATATCCCCAAGGATCATCCCTTTTTGTTGTAGTACTTCTTCAAGAATATCTCTGTGAATTGAGGCGATTGTCCCGACAAAACCAACTTTTTGCCCGGTTAGGTCTCCCAGATATCCTACCTGTTTTTCAACAAACTCGATAAATCCATCCCGAACCATCGCTCTTACGAATTCATGTTCATGAAATTCACCGATCAGACGTGTAAAACCGGCCACATATTTATTCGGCCTTGGTTTGATATACACTGCATCTAACACTGATTCCAATCTCATATCAAAATTTTCATCCAGCCAGTTTCGTAGTTCTTCGGGCATCAGCTCATAGAAGTAGCTGTTAAGGATCTTCTTTCCAAAATACCCGCCACTTCCTTCATCTGCCAAGGCGAAACCCATGGAAGGCACTCCCTTAATGATCTTTTCCCCATCGTAAAGACAGGTATTTGAACCTGTACCAAGAATACAGGCCACACCAGCTTCATTGCCTAAACAAGCCCGGGCTGCCGCCAGAAGATCGGTATTCACTTCTATCAGAGCATCAAAAAAACATAATTGTAAAGCAGCTTTTACTTTTTTCTTCCTTGATTCGGGCCCGCAACCTGTTCCATAAAAGTAGACAAAGCCGATCGATGCACCGTTTATAACATCCATTAACCCATCCCGGATAATGTCGGCCATTTCATCAACGGTGTTAAAATTTGGATTGATCCCGCTCGTCACATACTCTTTAGGTTCAGCACCTTCCGAGAGTAAAATCCACGCTGTTTTTGTAGAACCACTGTCTGCTATCAGAATATTCATAGTGTTTGTAAATTTATGCATCCAAGTTACTTAAGAGCGTTAATGATTACCACTTTCGCTACATTTTTTATACTATCCGATTCAACATTTTACATGACAGATCTATGGTTTCAACAAACGAGGTAGCGGCCGGTAAAAGACTTAAATCACTTGATTTTTTTAGGGGTGCTACCGTTGCTGCCATGATACTTGTCAACAATCCGGGGTCCTGGTCTCATATTTATGGCCCGCTGGAACATGCTGCCTGGCATGGCTGGACTCCAACCGATCTCATATTTCCGTTTTTTCTGTTTATCGTAGGTGTTTCTATTGTTCTGGCGTTTACCAAAGCCCGGGCTAAAGGTGCTGAAAACCATGACCTGATGAAAAAGACATTGATCCGGGCCGCTAAAATTTTTGGGTTGGGATTGGTTCTTGCCACTTTTCCATTTATAAAATTTAATCCGGAATTCGGGTTATACAAGGCATTGGCAGATGTACGTATTCCCGGAGTTCTTCAACGTATTGCACTTTGTTATGCCATCGGGGCCGCCTTGTTTTTATATACCAGGCCAAAAACACAAATTTTAACTTTGGGTGGTTTACTGATTTCTTATTGGTTAATGATGATGTTCATCCCTGTTCCCGGTGTCGGTGCCGGAGCCATTAATGCTCCAGAAACAAATTTGGCTGCTTACATTGACAAGTTGATCCTGGGATCACATATGTGGAAAGAAAACTGGGATCCTGAAGGCTTACTGAGTACTCTTCCTGCCATCGGCACCACATTAATTGGCATTTGGACCGGAAGAATATTAATGGCCAAAGACCGATCAGAAACTCAAAAAACGCTCGATTTCTTTATCCGGGGGTTCGTCTTACTCATTTTGGGTTACCTTTGGAGCTGGATCTTCCCGATCAATAAAAATATCTGGACCAGTTCGTACACTTTATTTACAGGTGGTCAAGCCATGATGATATTCGGTTTATGTTATTGGTTCATTGATGTGAAAGAACGTCACAAGTATACGAATTGGGCAATTGCCTTTGGAATGAATGCCATTACCGTTTTCTTTTTGAGTGGAATAATTGGCCGGTTAATGTATCTGATCAAATTTACCGTCTCTGGAGAAACTTATACGCCCAAAGGGTACCTTTATGAAGTGATATACGGTTCATTTGCTTCCCCGATCAATGCCTCATTATTGTATGCGATCACGTGGATTCTTGGTTTCTATCTTCTGGCTCGATGGATGCAAAAGAAAGGGATCATTATAAAAGTTTGATTACCTTCTCAAGAATTTAGCATTTACTTAATGCCCTTAATTTCAGCATTGTACAAGCTATCCTGACGTTGTTCCAGAGCCAGTCTTTCACTTAGGTTTTCTCTTTCAGCGTCATCATCCGGTTCTAACTGAGCTTCCCATTCGTAGGTTACCGGATACCATCTTACGATTTCATCCTTTCCAAGCTCAAAAACATTATACCCGGGTTTAAAACCCAACCAGTTTCCACCCCACCATGCCGCTGAAGCCGCCTGCGTAGTGATATACCACACATCATTAAAACGAAAGTCTTCGCTGATATGGGTATGCCCCTGAAGCAAGGCCTTCACATTATGCCGTTCAAAGATCAATCGCAGAGCTTTATTATCTTGAAGGATAAGATGGTTCATCGCTTTCATCTCAAAATCACTTTCGATCTGTGCAAGGTGAGCAAATGCTGCCATATGAGAAACTGCGATCGTAGGCATTCCCTTGTGAACTCCGAGATCGTACCGTAACCAATCCAATTGCTCTTCTCCAATCATCGGTTTATAAGCCGGACCGTTTTCGCCTTCAAATTCAAAGATGGAGTTCAATACCACAAAATGCCATCCTTTATGATTAAAACTGTAATAATCACGCTCCATCCCAATGTCTTGCATGATCTTTTTCTTACCTATACCGGGATGATCTTTTTCCACTTTTCTCCTGCCGGATAAGCCCAATACATCATGATTACCGATGCAGTGATAATATGGCATGTTGAGCTGATCACTTATGCTTTTATAGAGATGAATTTGTTCTTCGTACTTATCTAACTCTGTATATAAGCCATCGAACACCATATCTCCACCCATTAAAACAAGATCAGGAGCTGGATCTAAAGCATTGACCGAAGCAATGCATTTCTTATATCCTTCATGCCCGTTTCTTCTGGAAGTTACATGCTGATCGGTTAAATGAACGATCCGAAATGTATCTTCCGATTGGTCAGAACATGACAGAGCACCAATTCCTGCGGCGCTTAATCCTACTTTTTTGAGAAATGATCTTCTGTTTTCCATTTATTTGATCAGCATCATTTTCTTTGTGATGGAAGTTGATCCCGAGGTCAATCTGTAAAAATAAACACCGGAGTTTAAGGCTGAAGCATCAAATTGAACCGTATGTTCACCAGCGGGTACATTTCCATCTACAAGAACGGCTACTTTTCTACCGATCAGATCATATACACTTACATTTACCTGCCCTGCAGCGGGCACCTTATACCGTATGTTAGTCGTAGGATTGAAGGGGTTTGGATAGTTCTGCATGAGTTTAAACCCATTCGGAGAATCTGTTTCCACTTCACTACTTGTAACCACACCTGCTTCAACAGAAGCAGTAGGAATACTTTCCACATTATTTCTGGTCACAGAAGTTACAAAATACCAATAGGCATCCTCTGATGGTGGAACATCATCCGTGTAAGTGGTCTCGCCGGTTATTGCGATCAGGTTTTGGGCTAATTCCATTTCTGTCATTTCATCGGGATCAGAAGCTGCATCGACCCGATAAACAGCGTATTTGATGAGAGAATCAATTTTTCCGGTTTCAGATGTTTTTGACCCTAGTTCTAATGATGGTTTATCCCAAGTCAGTTCAAAGATATATTCTTTTACAGCATCTCGTGTAACTGTAAGATTGGATGGTGAATCAAAAGCGACAGAGTCTTTCCACTCCATTGTGGGCTGCAATGCCTCATATTTATAAAAATCATTCTTTAGCGAATCGGCAAAACCCTGAGAAGTATATGTGGTAATATTGCTGGACCGGAAGAATACACTGCCTCCGATATTATCATTAGCTCTGTTATGTCTGATCTGCCTTGGTAATTCATTCGCATTAAAGAGTGTTCCTGAATAGGTACTTGCGCTGGATCGATAAACTCCATGTCCGGGATACGTATGGCGACCATTTTGTGTAGCCTGATCTGACCACCAATTGGCTAATACGCCATAATCCTGAGCTGTGCCAAATCGTGTGAATGCCCAGTATAATTGCGGAGTTATATAATCAATGGTTTGATCTTCCAGCCAGGCAATGGCATCTGCATAGATGGTACTATATGCATTCATACCGCTAATTCCCGTGGGTACTCCATCCTTCCAGATACCGAACGGACTGATCCCGAACTTCACCCAGGGCTTTTCAACCTGAATACTGTCATGGATCATTTCAATAAGCATGTTGATATTGTTTCTTCGCCAGTCAGATTTATTGGTGAACCCTCTTGGATATTGTGCGAAGGTGCTGTCGTCCAATGCATTATTATCACTGGAACTTGCCATATGGTTATTAGGATACGGATAGAAATAATCATCAAAATGAATTCCATCTACATCATATCTGTTAACTACATCCATAACTACCTCAGTGATATAATCCATCACTTCAGGTAAGCCGGGATTTACAATAGCAATTTCATCATTCATCACAAACAGCCATTCGGGATGAGTGTTAGACAGGTGCATGGAATCTCTGTAAACCGTGCCTTTAAATTTTTCCTGAGATGCATTTACGTCAAAATATCTCCCTTCAAATGGTTCCAGACTAGTATCTTTTGTAGAACTTACTTTTTGAGTAAAATCGCTTGGAATAGTTCTCATTGCCCTGTATGGGTTCATCCATGCGTGAAGTTCCATTCCTCGTTTGTGAGCCTCTTCAATCACAAAAGATAGCGGATCCCAATATGGATCCGGGGCTTTTCCTTCTTCTCCGGTCAGGTATTTTGACCAAGGTTCAATATCAGAATCATAAAGGGCATCACCCTCTGTTCTTATTTGAAAAAAAACGGCATTGATACCGGCTGCTTTTAACTTGTCCAGATCTCTTATAAGATCATTTTTTTGATAGGAAACCGGCAGATTACCCGATGCCGGCCAATCCAGGTTTATCACTGTAGCTATCCAGGTAGCTCTGAATTCCTTTTTGGGAGGTGTGTCTTGTGCACGAAGTGAATTAGATACAAATAAAGTGACTAAAAGTAGTAGAGATAATAGCTTCTTAACCATGAGTATATATTTTTGAAAAAAAAAGGGCGGCCAAAAGCCACCCTTTTATCTGAAATCAGAATAAGGTTATTTCAGCAGAGTCATTTTGTTAGTTAAACGAACTCCGTTACTCTCAAGAGAGTAAATGTACAGACCTGAAGAAAGACCTGAAGCATTGAAAGTAACTGTGTAATCGCCGGCACTACGGGTAGCGTTTACTAAGGTAGCTACTTCACGACCAGTAATATCATATACTTTAAGAGTAACAAAACCAGATTTTCCTACTGTATAATTGATATTTGTGGTTGGGTTGAATGGGTTTGGATAGTTTTGATCCAATTTGAAACCTGAAGGAAGTTCAGCAGTTTCGTCTTCAACAGAAGTAAATACCTGCTCGGTTGTGAATACCTGAACATCTACATCAGTTTCTGCAGCAGCAAATGCACTTACATATGCAGTTTTACCATCAGCAGAGAAGTCTAAACCTCTAGGACGAGCCTGATCGAAACCACCTGACACATCAGCACCAGGTACCCAGTGGATACTGTCTAATGGAGTTGGAGTAACACCGTCTTCAAGTGTAGTCCAGTCAAATGCGTACCAGGTTTGTGGAGTCCAAGGAGCAGCAGGAACATCGTTCAATGATCCAGAACCTACCCAAAGGTATCCGGTAACCGGGTGAATATCATAGCTCTCTACTCTCATGCCTCGTAAAACAGTATCCGGAGTAGCATTGAATCCTGAGAACTCATCAGGTTTGGTATACTTAAATACCGCACCATTGGTATAACCAGACCAGAAAATGGTATTTCCATCTGGTGCAACCTGTAAGTCACGGGAAAAACTACCTGTTAATGTAATCAGAGTCTCTGGGTTTTCTAGATTAGAATCGTATTTCAGAATAGGAGTATCAGCAGCACAAACTGAAGCTACATAAATGTTATTTGCGGCATCTGTAGTAGTTTCAGTAATGGCACACATGTCTGGAACATCTGCCTTAGCCATACCCATTCCGGTAGTATGATCTACCTTATATAGTCTTGTCCAGGAAGAGATGATGATATCTCCATTTTGGTCAGCTTCGATACCACGACCGGAAAATCCTTCGTAGTGATCTTCTAACCAAACCACACCTAAAGTATCAGTTGGGGTATCATCACTCCATTCGATCTCTAGAAGCGGAGACATTTCGTTAGGTGTTCCATCTGCATTATAGATGTAAATTGCACGTGTAGAAAGTGTATCTAACGCACCATTTCTTGTAGCAATAATGGTTTCGGTAGCGTAGTAAGGTTGTACCCAAATTTTACCTTCACCATCCACAGCAACACCATGAACATCTGAGAAAATGTCTCCCTCAGCCGGAACAAATGTTGTGTCTTGAGTCCAGTTCTGTGCAGTAGCCAACATTGGCACTAACACAAAGCTTAGAAGAATTAGTAATCTGTTAATTTTCATTTATATCTCCTTTGTATCTGTTTAATCGATATAGTTTATTTTGATTGTTGTTTGAGGTATAGTCTAATAAAATGATCAGAAGCCAAATATACCAGCCCGGTTTCTGTCATACATATTGAGGAAGTTGATGCTGGATTCTTCCAAACCCTTAACGCCAACTACCGCAAATTCATCGTCTCTCCAGGTAATGGTAAATGCACCCGGTTTTAACATACCCGGAAATAACTCTTCGTATCTTCCATCCGGGTAAACTCTTAAAATACTTGGTTTTTCAACATTCGCAACCTCAGCACCTGTGGTTATCAATAACTCACCGGATGAGGCCAGAATCATAGAAGTAATTGTGCCATTATACTTTGAACCGTAGTCGAAATACAATTCCCCGGCACCAATATTTCCGCTGCCATCGATACTGAATTTCCAGACTTTCTGAGTACTGTCAATTATACCACCTACATAGAGTTCATTGTCGTTACTATAATAAGCAACAGCAGTAATTAACCCCTCAAAATCAAACTGAGTCTCACTTTTACTCGCCACATCAAAACGGTGGATCTTATTACTACCATCACCTACTGCCCACAGATAACCGTTATTATCAAATACCATATCCCGAATCTTAAATGCAGATGCGGAAGAAGCGGCCCAAACACCTTCTCTGGCTCCATCACCAAAGGTTTTTGTGAAAATAGCTCTAATTCCTTGTTGCGCCATATAAAGATTATCATCCGGACCGAATAACATGGTAGAGTACTCTGTAAATCTCATGGTATTATTCGTTGGCGTTCCTTCACCCGGATATCCGGTATCATCAACCGTTACGGTACCATCAGGAGATACTTTTGTATATCTGATCAATCCGTTGTTATTGATAATAGTATAAATGTTATTGTCGCCATCAACTGCAATGGGTGAGGTAGGAGCATCGCTGTTGGTCAAACCTGCATACAATCCAAATGGCTGATATAAGGTATACAAAAAAGGATTGCTGTAATTAATTGCGCCACGAACACCCACTCTCACAGGAAGATCTTCCCCGAAAATAGTCCCGGGTCGTACCACAAGTTGTGTAGGACTTGCTGCTGTGATTACACCTGGTGATCCTCCGAAATTGACGATCATACTATCTATCCCATTCACAAAATTTTCACCGGTAATGATCACGGAATCAACACCTGCCAGATATCCACTGGCTGGAGAGATACTTGAGATCACCGGATCAGGTCTGCTTGGTTCGTAATTTGGATCGTAAATACTAGACTCTTCACGACATCCAATGAGCAATGTCAATGCGAGTAATGATAGAAATACGGTGTTCTTATTCTTTAATATCATTTGAAGTATCGTGTTAAAATCCTAATTGAACGCCAAAGCGATTAACTTCGCCGAATACACCAAACTTAGTGTAGGCATAATTGACTTCAAGTATTAAACCACCAATAGGTTGTTTAATACCTCCTCCAATGGAGAATTGCTCTTCATCTTTGGGAAATCCATATCCGCCACGAAGCATAAAGCGGTCCACAAAACTGTACTCCAGCCCGAACAGGAGCTGTTCATCATAATCTCTTGGTCTGTTTGCGTCTATACTGACCAGTAAAGAATGTGTATCCTTATCGATATCAGTCAGATCAAATACATCCATTGAGATACCGATCTTAAATGTTAGAGGTAGTTCTGTTTCTTCTTCAAAAAATCGAACGCCCGGTGAAAAGTTTCTCAATGCCATGGCAAAATTCAGACTTTCAAAACCGGTCTTATATAATATTCCAAAGTCCAGAACTCCGGTCTGTGCAGAATACGACTGAGTATCATACCCATTATCGTTAACACCTACATAAGCTGCTCCGAGATCCATACTTGCAATCCTGAAATTAGCTCCGACCGAAAATTGATCGGTGATCGCATTCGCATAGCTTAAGCCAAAGGCATAACCATTTGGGGCAACGGTTCCCACATCTGCAAAACCGCTAGGACTATTTTCATCCACAATGGTAGCAAGGATCTCACCATAATCTACCGATACAGCATTCAAACCAATAACACCAAACCGACCATCTCCCGGTTTATAAATAAAACTGGCAGAATTATAATTAATATCAGCAATCCATTGAACTACACCACCTGTTGCAGAGTAATTTCCTTTAATATGAGCCATGGTTGCTGGGTTGTAAAGTGCCGCATTTGCCCCCATTTCCAGGGAGGTAACAGCATCCGACATACCTGCAGCCCGAGGGTCTGGAGATACACTCAAAAACTTCATGCTGGTTTGTGCTCTTTTGTCCTGCCCGTAAGCGTTAGACATCAACACAAACAAGAGTATAATAAACGATATTGATCTGGATAATTTCACGTTGATTACAGTATGATTACAATTTTTCGAATTGCTACCTGGCCATATTCTTCATCATTTGGATCGGTATTAACAAATCTGGCGATATATACGCCGCTAACTACTCGCTGACGGGCCTCGGTTCTTAAATCCCAGGTCTCGTCACCACTACCATTGGTATGTTCAATAGTTCTGATAAGCTCTCCTACCTCAGTATAGATCTGTATAGTACACATACCCGGTATCTCATAGAAAGCAAGTCTGTCTCTACCTGTCTGATCTAATAACAGTCGATTGTCAATATCCGGACGATATGGGTTTGGTACTACCCGGATTTCACTCATCGCCTCACCGGCCTGTCTTAACAGAGTGGCCGGATCGTAACTCTGAGTATAATATCTGCTACTTTTAAGAGTAGTTCCTGTAGGAGTATTTCCGGCATTATCATTATTCGTATTTCCTACAGCTACTATGTAGTAGTAGTAATCTCTACCACGAACAGGAGCATCAACAAAGAAATCGGAGGGATTTTCATTTCGGGAAACATCACCATCACTCACATATCGTTCTGAAGGATCTGCAACATAGACTAGCCGATACGTACTATCCAGCCTACTTGCAGCACGATAGATCTCAAATCCGGATAGCGAAGATTGATCCCCGGTATATTCCCAATCCAGGTCAATACCATCACCGGCAGAAGTTACTGTGAAGGAGCTTGGTGGTTCGGGTGAGGTTGGAATTGCATAATTAGCATTGAAATTAGCGATAGCTCGTTCAAAAGTTTGGAAAAGTGAATCACGTCCGGTGAACACCCATTCATTCTTGTTCTTGGTTTCAGATCCAATAGTGATAGCAAGATCATCGTCTCCATCAGACTCTTTGAAAAGGCGTCCTATATAATTTGCATTCTCTCTACTCAGACCTGCAGCTGCTTCAGCAACTACAATTCGTACACTTTCGCCTGGAGCTAATGTATAAGGTCCAAAACCTTGAGCGTAGGAATATCCCCCACCGGATCCTAAAGACGGATCACCACTGGGATCAAGAAATCCCGGATCACCGGAAGGTTCCACTTTATACGCATGACGTGCTGTTCTTCCTGCAGTCATCAGGGTTACATACTCTTGTTCCATCTTACTTAGATTGAACGCGTCGTTATTACTAGTCAACGGCCCATCGGAATCAAGCTCATCCATCGTAAATGGCTGACCGGGATCATCGGTATTATCAGAGGGCGATGTATCTGCATGCAGGATAACAGATCCCACAAAATGATACGCACCTAGACGTCCCGTGGTATCATCAGCGGTAACATATCCCGAGTTGATACTTGTGCTACTTGGATTAAAAATCGGTCCCCCAATATTATCATAATTCTGTGCAGCAAAAGAAGGATAATAACCATGCCATGCATAAGTCGCTCTGAAGTCTTCTGTTTCGCCCGGAATTAATCCGTCACCACGGCGGTCATTCATAGTGTTAATCCCCCAACCCGTTGGGTTACTACCAATTTCGTAGCGGGTGGTTTTAACTGGTGCCATACGGTTTTGCATATAAAGTACTACGCCTTCAACCGTCTGGTTTGGCAATTCAATTTCATCATCGGCATCTGTATTGCCGGTATTCGTTAGCACATACTCAATAATATGATAGTTATCATGATATTGTTGGCTGAAAGCCATGATGTTTCGCTCAATCTCAATACCGAGAAGCGTATTCATCCTGGTATGTATCATTCGATCGGCAGGTAAGGTCGGATCCACTTCATCGTTCTGCGGATTCTTAGCGAACGATTCCACTCCGTCTACAAATACAGATGGTGGAGCAAATCTACTAACGGTTTTCATTTCTAACGGAGTTACTTCTCCTATTCCCGTTACCCTGGGTCCAACGTGAACCACCCGGTAAGCATAGGTCTCGCCATTCTCATCGGTTACATTAGTTGCCCCTAACCACATTGCTTTAGCAGCCTGAGCATCCTGATTCTGGTAAATTCCGGGCCATTGCCAACCTGCTTGCTGTGTATTAATAAAACCGACTTCTATTTCTGAACCGATATTTGAATAGAAGTTGTGAAACGAACCAACCGCCATCCATCGATATTCAGTTTGGGCCTGTACAGCATACAGAGTTACAAAACTAAAGAGTAGTGTTAAAACACTTCTTGTAACTATTTGTTTGTTGATCAACATTCGTAAATACTCTTATTAATTTTTTAGAATGAGAATTTAATACCTACCCGGAATGTTCGCGGATTCAGGAAGTTAAAATATCGCTGATTTGGCATGTTTATATATGCCTTCTCATCCAATACTTTTTGAACATAATTTTTATCAGCATTCATAAATCCACCTGATTCAGTGTATTGATAATACTGACCTTCTAATGTGTTATAGTAGAGCGCTCGCTCGCTTGGATTCCGAACATTGGCAAGGTCTACCGTTGGCTCGATAGGTACCCATTCTATGCCTGCAGCCCGGTAATCTCCCGGTTTATCATCACCAGGTATAAGGTCAGCTTCCAAGCCTAGCTCAGCGATCTTGTCGGCAGGAAGATGCAATGATTCCATATAATCCAGATAATCATTTCCATCAAAGAAACCAGCACTAGACAAACTCATATATCTACGGTTGATGAAATTGGTCACATCAAAGAAGAAATCGATACCACGACCACCATCAAGCTGAATTTTCTTATTCAGACGCAGGGTAGTTCCCCAGTAATCTCTGTATTGAAGGTTATTCTGAATACCCGGAATGGTTGCTCTACCCGTATATGTGATATGTTGCCCTGCTTTCCAGGAGATTATGGTTGAAAGCCTCCAGTTAGCAAGTGGGTATCGTTCCATTACAGAAGGACCAAAAGTTTCCGGTGAACGGAAAACCAGATTTAATCGTGCAAATGGCTGAGGAATTGGGCGTCTGATATCATTATCTGCAGTAGTTCTGTCATACTGCCGTTGTTCAAAGGAATTCTCGTAATTATTCAGAGTACCGAAGAAACCATATGTATTTGAACTATACGTATAGTTTATTTCACCCCAGAAGATCTTCCCACGTTGTTTCTGGAAGGTCAATTCAATACCACGAATGTCCTCGTACCAGTACGGTTTACTGATCGAGTAACTAAAGTTATCCCGGCTGATATAATCTACCTGAATTGGCTGATTGGTGAGATCCTTATAATACCCGGTTATTCGAACTAAATATTGTTCAAGAAATCCCTGTTCATACCCAAGTTCATAGGCCACTGTTTTTGGTAACGGATTCTCCGGTGCGGCTAAACGAGTAATAGTATTAGTAAATGGTTCCACTCTTGCCAGATAGAGGTTCTCCGGATCAGGCAACTGAACAAAATGCCCGTAATTAAAGAATAATTTACTGGTTTCCGTGATCGGGAAAGAAACGCCAAGTCGAGGTTGCAATACCCATTGAGGTTTTACATCGTAGGTTGCCATGGTATCCAGCATTCCGGCATTTCCATCAGCAAACAAATCCGAGTAATCCTCATACGCATACCAGTTTATGTTCGGGTCTGAATAAGTAAGACGAAGACCGATATTGGCGATCATGCCTTCAAATTCCAGTTTATCCTGAATGAAGAATGCCATTCTGATCGGATTGGTATCCCATTTAGAAGTGGTGCGACCCGATGGTAACATCTTATCATATGAGCCATAATTGATCTGGCTATTCATTCTTTCGAATTCAAACCCGGTCTTAAACTCGTTGAATGTGTTTAGCTGGTTTGTATATGCAAAGTTTGTTGTAAACACGGATGATTTACTACTGTCGCGCGCCGTACTCATTCCCACACCCATTCTCATACCTGAAGCAACACCTTCCGATGATTCATCAAAGAATCCAAATGGTCCCTCGTCCAGACTTACGCCACCGATAGTTATCACTGCGGAGGTATCTCTGAATGCTCCGGGATTGGTACTGTATTTGTTACCCTGCCGGCTTACTTTAATTTCATAGAATGACTTCTCATTCAACGAATGAGTAAACTGCATACCGATAGATGAAGTTATTCTTTCTGATGGAGCCCAATAATCGGAAGCAAAAATTCTTGATTCTATATAACTTACCCGCTCCATCAAGTACGCCTGACTTGAAGCAGAACCGAAGAAAGAACTGCTACCGCTTTGACTATTTGATGTCCCGGTTTCCTTACCATATAAGCCATCAATAGATAATTTCATACCCGGGGCTAAATTGCTGGTCAACTTACCCTGAATGGTTGTCTGAGCAAATCGGTCTTCCGACAACGGAATCATATACATGGTTTGAGACCGTCGGAAAGATGTTGAAAATCTCAGATCTCCTAACTTATCACTAATACCGGGTACCGGACCACCTAAAGTGAAATCCATCTCATAGTCTGGTTCGGTAATTTGCATATTCTTGCGATGCTGCCATAAAAATGCTTGCTGAGCAGCTTCCGGTGACAAATCGTTAGTCGGATCATCATCCGCTAATAAAGATTGTGAGTAAGCATTCCATCCCTGGAAAGTTGGGTATTCAGATTGAGTGTAACTATCCCAGGCTCCGTTTGTAGTTCCGGTCCATGCAACTTCATCATCTAAATAAGGCCTGAGCCAATATGAGTCAGGTGCGTTTATAGCCTGACCGACATTCTTAGATTGTGGGGGCGTTAAGCGGAATAAGCCATCTAACGTATAGCGGTCTTTATCCCCCTCTTTACTTGTTACATTGATCACACCGGATCGGATATTACCATACTCGGCATTAAATCCACCGGTCTGAACCTGAACGTTCTCTATAGAAGTAACACTTACAGCGGTAAATGGACTGTTTGTTCGCCCTGATCGAAGACTGAAACCATTCAGGTTAAACGCAACTTCATCACTTCCACTACCCCGGATGGAGAGACCTTCAACCCCGGCTTGTAACCCAACCACCGATGTAACTGAGGTAACAGGTAGAGCTTCAATATTTTCTCTGCTTATAATTGCCTGACTGGAAGAGACGTCTTTTTTCACCACTGGTTGTTCGGCCACAACCACGATCTCATCTCCTTCAATAGTTTGTTCTCTCATTGTAATATCGAGATCAGTGGTTAAACCAATATTAACCTCAACATTTTCAATAGTCACTGTAGAAAAACCGATAAAAGTTGCCTGCACAGTATATGTGCCGGGCTTTACGTTCAGTATTTGATAGAAACCATCCACATTTGCAGAGGTACCTTGAGTGGTATTCATTATAACCACATTCACACCTGGCAGAGGCTCACCATTAGAGTCACTCACCTTCCCTGCTATTTTACCTGATTGGGCAAATAAGGCAACATTTGTAAGCAGTAATAAGGATATGAGTGATAGTAGCTGTTTTACATTCATATACCGGACTATGTTGTAGTAGACACGTACTCTGTTTTTCAATTCTTAAAGCGAAAAAAAGTAATACGATGATCGGGTTTTACTTTAATTTGTTCGACAGATTAATAAATTTTCTCAAAGGAACAAATAAAATTCTGAGTCTTAAATCACCAAATCTTATACACTCCAAACAAAATGTAAATATTTGTTAACAGTAATTTAATTTATGAACTTAACACAAGCACCCTAGCCCAGAGGTACTTTTTAGGGGGTTTTTCAAATTATTTGAGAAAATCCCACTCAAATTGGTTTACAAATTTTAAAACTATTTCTTTGCTGTCAGCTCATTTGTGGTTCGGGTTGATCATACAGTTTTACTTTGAACTGATAATCAAAAGCTTCAATCAAAATCTTTACTGAATATTAAAGATCCGTTTCGCATTCTCATTGGTTTTATCAACAACTTCATTTAGTGGTAATTCAAAAATGTCTGCTAATTTTTGTGCAGTGAATTGTATGAATGAAGGTTCATTTCTCTTTCCCCTCTTAGGGGTGGGAGCGAGATAAGGTGCATCCGTTTCTAACACCATCCTGTTAAGTGGTAAGTGCTTTACAGTTTTGTCTACTCCCCCATTTTTAAAGGTTACAACTCCACCAATGCCCAGGTTCAATCCAAGATCAATGGCTCTTTTACCTTCATCTACCGACCCATTAAAACAATGCCAGATACCGGTTAGTGAACCATCCTGTTCTTCCTCAATAACCTGAAGCAGATCTTCAGTACTTTCCCGATTGTGTAATATTATTGGTTTTTTTACCGCTTTGGCTATCCTGCAATGGGCCTGTAAACTCATCTTTTGCTCCTTAACCAGATCTGTGCTCCAATAGTAATCCAAACCGGTTTCCCCAATTCCATAGATATCATCTTTATCTGCCAGATCGAATAGTCTTTGTTCAAATTCGTTGGTGATCTTTTCAACATCACATGGATGCAAGCCTGCCATTTTATAAAAGTCGATAGCCGGATGAGATACTCTTTTCATCTGATCGAGGGAATCAAGATCAATAGCCGGCATAAATATATGAGTAACGCCTACATCCGAAGCCCGGTCGAGTACTTCTGTAAGATCTTCTGAAAAATCGTTGACGTAAATATGGGAGTGGGTATCTATCATAGCATGTTTCTATGGTAGTTCATCATTCCATTGATGGGGTCTTTTTCTATAAGGTCCACATTCACCTGCTCATTCTTAAAGAAATCGATAAATATATCTTCAAAATACCACGCTGTGGTTCCAACAAAGCGGAGGGGAAATCTGGTCAGGTTTATCCCGAAGGTGTGTTTAAGCTGTGTCATGAATAATGTCAACGAACTATGAACCAGATCCTTGAGGTAATCCCGATTGGTGTGCCCTTCAATATCCCCCAAAGTGGCAACATCCTTCATGGCTTTTGCTGCGATCATCTTTGATTTCATCGGGTCCTGAAATTGAACAAAAAGATCCTCAATACTCAACTTTCTGTTCTCATCGATCAATTCACGTATGGTAACAGGGGCGCTGCCTGCAAAAAAATCTTTAAGAATCAGTGACCCAATATGAGCACCACTGCCGAAATCTCCTTCCGGAAAAGACCGGGCATTCATAACTTTTTCCACTTTTCCATTATTCATCATCGCGGCACCACTTCCTGTACCTGAAATAGCTACGACCCCAGATTCATTTCCGAAGGTAGATAATCCCGCTGCCTCAATATCGGTACCAACATGAATTTCGCAATTCAAAAATGCTTCCTGAAGAATTTTTTCTAATCTGCCCGCTGTATTAACCTCTCCTGTTCCTGCACCATAGAAATAGACATGCGTTAATTCGTTCTTACTCAATTGCGCAAACAATTCATCGTAAACAACAGATTCAAGTTCCCTATCTACTTTGAGATTTGGATTCATACCTGAGGTTATCACGATCTGTTGATGATCTTTTTCAACACGAGCCCAGGTAGTTTTAGTAGCACCTGAATCAGCTAAAAGTAAACTCATCCTTTTTTACTGCAAGATAACCATTATTCTAACTATCATTCACCCAAAAGGAGAAGGAATGGATATCACCTATACGAATTATTTGAAGATCGATGAGTTAACGAATCTGCAGCAATTGAAATCAGATCCCCCTGAACATGATGAAATGCTGTTTATCATCATTCATCAAACTTATGAGCTATGGTTCAAACAGATCCTGCACGAGATCGGAAAACTTAATCTGGAATTACAAGCCGGTAACACCTGGAATTCTTTAAAAACCATGCGGCGTATACTAACTGTTATGAAAACGTTGGTCTCGCAGGTAGATATACTGGAAACGATGACTCCTTTGGAGTTTAATAATTTCAGAGCATTCCTTGGTCAATCCAGTGGCTTTCAATCCCTACAGTTCCGTGAATTGGAAATTCTTTGTGGATTAAGACTCCCGCTTATGAAAGAAGCTCACAAAAATAATGCAGTGCATCTTGAACGTTTGGAGCAACGGATGAAGCTACCAACCCTATGGGAAAGTTTTTGTGCCTACATCACCCAAAAAGGATATCCTGTTTCACCGATCAGAGAAAATGAGGTTGGATTATTATTCAATCCTTCCTCCGAAATCCAGCAGCAACTGATCACAGTGATGAAGAATGATCCGGAAGCTGCATTGGTTTGTGAGCTTCTGGTTGACTTTGATGAAGGGTTGCAAGAGTGGCGTTACCGACATGTTAAAATGGTGGAGCGTACCATAGGCACAAAGAAAGGCACCGGTGGTTCGGATGGAGTTAGGTATTTAAAAGGAACTACGCACCATGCAATCTTTCCAGACCTTTGGGCTATCCGGTCGGAATTTTAATAGACCTCTGTTATGTCTGATATAAACACTTTAGCCAAACGATTGGCTCCGCATTATTCACTGTTTAAAGTATCGGAACGACTGCTTTTTACCGGCCACTCACATCAGGCCTGGCCTGACGTTGCACGGATTGGTCAAACTGAGTATTTCGATGTATGTGCCCGCGAAGTGGATAACAAATGGGAAAAGGCGTTCGAAAAAACGGAGGTTCTCAGAAATTATCTGAGAGATTATTATGACGATCCGCATGGACAATATTGCAGAGAAGAAAGTACACACGTTCTGTTGGTAAGTCTGCTTAGTAGCTTTGATCTGAAAAATAAGCCTAAAATAATTACCACTGACGGCGAATTTCATTCCATGCATCGCCAGCTACAGCGGCTCCAGGAAGAGGGCATGGAAGTGATCAGGGTAGCAACTGAACCAGATCATAATTTTGCAGAACGTATTATTGAGGAATTTGATGAGAGAACGGCAGCGGTGATGCTTTCCAGGGTTTATTTTCAGAGTAGCCTGGTTAATGTGCATCTTACTGAGATTGCTGCAGCTGCCAGGGAGTGGCGTATACCGGTAGTTATAGATGATTATCACGGAACCAATGTAGTTCCACTTTCAATCCGGGAATCCGGTCTTGAGGATTGTTTTATACTTATTGGGGGATATAAATATTTGCAATGGGGCGAAGCAAATTGCTTTCTCCGTTTTCCTTCAAACTGTGAACTGCGACCGGTAATTACGGGATGGTTTGCTTCCTTTAGTACGCTGGATAAACCCCGAAAAGAAAATGAACAGGTACATTACGATGCTTCTGATCAGCGTTTTGCTTCGGCCACATACGATCCATCTTCTCAATTCAGAGCAGCAAAGGTGGTTGAATTTTTTAAAGAACAGGACCTCACCCCTCTGGTTTTACAAAAACAATATCAAACTCAGGTTTCACTTTTAAAAGAGTTGTTCATCAATAAACACTTCAACCCGAATCACATCCGCTTAACACATCATCAATCAATGGAAAGAAATGGTGGTTTTTTATCATTGACCTCACCATTTGCCAGAGAAATTCGATCGGACCTGTTACAACGAGGTGTTTACACGGATGCAAGAAACGATATTCTTCGCTTAGGTCCTGCTCCATACACAACTGAAGAACAAATTGAACAAGTTATTGATGAAGTCGAAAAGTCTGTTAATACAGTTATTTAGAATTACCATCTTTTCCTCACTATGGCTTTTTGCATTATCGGATGTGACATTAGCACAGGATCCAATAATTATACAGGGTACCATCATTGATCTGAATGATGAACAACCGGTTCCGGGGGCCCAGATCTTCTTAAATGGAACCACAATTGGTACAAGTTCAACGAGTGATGGCAGCTTTTCACTCAAACTCTACAGATCAGGCATTTTTGAATTAGTGGTATCATCACTCGGCTATGAAACAGTTTCCATCACCATAAATTCAGAAGAATTAGATACCGGATACGTTTTTGGATTAAAGCCCAGAATCTATGAAATGGATGAAGTAGTGGTTAAACCGGACCCAAAACTGTGGCAACAGGATTTTGATTTATTCAAAGAAAAGTTCATCGGAACCGGACCTTTTTCTGACGATACCAACATTCTGAATGCTGAGATTCTCAATTTTTATTTTGATGCAGATGAACGTGTATTCACCGCTAAAGCAAACGATCAGCTGATTATCGAGAACAAAGCACTTGGTTACAGGATCTACTACCTGTTGGAATATTTTATAATTGACTATAAGCATTCTTTCCATTCTTATGCCGGCCGACCTTTCTTTGAACCTCTTATCACTAAAAGGAAAAGGGTCAGAAAACGCTGGACTGAAAATCGTAAAAAAGCCTATTTCGGCTCCTTTCAGCATTTCACCCATTCGCTTTTAGATCAAACCGTTCGCGAAGATGGTTATATCATCAAACAGGAAAAACATACAGAGGATACGCGCTATCTCATTGATCAGATACTTCCACAAACTCAGTTTTTTACCCAAATTGATAGCGCCACCTATTCATTGAAATTTGAAGATTATCTGAACATCACCTACGAAAAAGAATACGAAGACGAACGATATCTGATGGCCATCCGTAGTGTGTTTGACAGCAATCCAAGAACGATGGTTCAACATCAGAATTCTATTATCACACTAGCCGCAGACTCCGTACTAATCGACAAATCGGGGTATATTTACGACCCGACAGTGATCTTTTCTGATGGATACTGGAGTTTTGAAAAGATCTCTGACCTGCTCCCCCTCGATTACGAACCAGGAAATTAATTTGTAAGGAATAGAGAATTTATCCGTCATACTTTATGTGCAATTTTATAATCACCGTTTGGCTATTACATAAATTGTACATATTTTCGAAATTATTGTAATCATGGGTGACACAAACTGACACTCTTCGTCCGTAACTTTGGCTCAAAATAAATCAAATACATTTAATCATGGCCGATAACAACAAATTAAAAGCGCTGGATATTGCCGTTGGGCAAATTGAAAAACAACATGGCAAGGGAACCATCATGAAACTGGGTGACAATGCTGCTCAGGACGTGGAAGTGATCTCTACGGGTTCCATTATGGTTGATTATGCCCTTGGCGTTCAGGGTGTACCCCGCGGAAGAATAACAGAGATCTACGGACCGGAAGCCAGTGGTAAAACTACCCTCGCACTCCAGGTGATCGCACAAGCTCAAAAAAATGGCGGTTATGCAGCTTTCATCGATGCGGAACATGCTTTTGATCCGCGTTATGCCCGTGCTCTAGGTATTAATACCGAAGAGCTCCTCGTCTCTCAACCTGATAGTGGTGAGCAAGCACTTGAGATCACGGAAACACTTATCCGGTCCGGTGCTTTGGATGTGATCGTAGTGGATTCTGTGGCCGCCCTGGTTCCACGAGCCGAATTGGAGGGAGAAATGGGAGACTCTCATATGGGCCTTCAGGCTCGATTGATGTCTCAGGCGCTCAGAAAGATCACCGGTATTGTAAATAAGACCCAGACTTCATGCATCTTCATCAATCAGGTTCGTGAAAAGATCGGTGTTATGTTTGGTAATCCGGAAACCACTACCGGTGGACGAGCCCTTAAATTTTACTCATCCGTCCGATTAGATATTCGCCGGATCGGTTCACTCAAAAAAGGAGATGAAGTGATCGGTAACCGTACGAAAGTGAAAGTGGCAAAAAATAAAGTAGCTCCTCCTTTCAAAGTAGTAGAATTTAACATCATGTACGGCAAAGGAATATCCCGTATATCCGAAGTGTTAGACTTAGCTGTTGATCAGGATATCATCCAAAAACGAGGCAGTTGGTTCCGTTACGATGGAGAACCAATAGGTCAGGGTGCTGATGCCGCAATGCAGTTCCTTGAGGAAGATCCGGCTTTACTCGATAAGATCGAGAAAATGGTTCGTGACAGACTATCCGGTATTGTTCCTCAGGAAGAGGAAGGTGAAACTGCCGCAGCCGGTGACGAAAAATAATCCAAAAGAACGATTTAAGCCGGAAGTTGCAGATAAACTTCCGGCTAAACTTTCAAAAATTGAAGTACAGAAAAAACGTACTTCCCGCTTTTCTCTATTTGTGGAGGATGAATTCCTTATCGGAGTTTCTGATGCCACGCTAGTTCATTTCAACCTTCGTAAAGATACTCTTCTTACCCCTGCCCTGCTTCAGGATATTGTTCTACGTGAAGACGAGTGGGATATCAGAGAATACCTGATCCGTTTGCTCTCGATACGGGATCATGCAAGGAATGAGTTAAGAGATAAGGCTCTTCGAAAGGGATATCCCGGTTCCGTTATAGAAAGCCTGTTAGATGAACTTACAGAAAAGGGGTACATCAATAATTTGGCCTTCGCAAAGAAATTCACCCATGATAAATTCGAGTTCAACAACTGGGGACTTCATAAGATCAGGATCGAACTCATAAAAAAAGGGATCTCTGAAAAGGATATTCAAATTGCCTTAGATCAGATTCCCGGAAGTGAAGTAGACGAATCTATCTTTGAGCTCATACTTAAGAATAAACGAAAATTCCAAAGGGCTGAATCCTTTAAGAGAAAAAAGAAAGTATTCGATTTTTTGTTGAGAAAGGGTTACGATTCAGATACTATATTCCGGCTGATGCCTGATCTGCTGAATCAAATTGAATCATGAAAAATCTAACGCTCGAAAAAATTGTACGCTTTGCCATTGGTGCCGCTGCTCTAAGCATTGTGGCGCTCATCATGTACAATTACATCACGTTGGTTGCCTATCTGATCCTCGCTATGATTCTCAGTTATATTCTTGATCCGATCGTGAACAGGATGCAGAGGGCGGGACTAAATCGAACCTTTGCTATCACTCTAACTTTGTCTGCGCTGATTTTGCTTATCGTGTACATTTCAACCAATGTGATCCCGATCTTTGGTAATGAAATGCTGGAGCTCACCGAAAACCTGACCGTAGAAAAAATTGAAGAGATCACCAGTCAGATCGAAGATAAGATCAGAAACGACTATCCCTTTGTGCCAAGTGGGGCTTTAGATGAAAATGTGACACGAATTACAGAGGAACTCTTCGATCTGGGTAAATTATCAAATGTTGTTGGAGATGTGGTCGGGATATTTACCAATATTTTTTCTGCAGTTCTGGTAGTGCCATTTGCTGCATTTTTCTTTTTGAAAGACGGCACCAAGATCCGCCGTGACCTGCTTCAGCTTGTTCCAAATAAATACTTCGAGACAATTTTGACCTTGTTGGATAAGATCGAAAAACGACTTGGACTCTATTTTCGAAGTGTTTTCATTCAAAGTATTTTGGTTGCTTTTACATCCTGGTCTACCCTTTCTGTCGCCGGATTAGATAATTCGCTTTCTGTTGGGATATCCGTCGGCGTGGCTAATACTATCCCTTATTTTGGTCCGATCATCGGATATATCCTCTCAATACTTGTATCGATCATTGAAACCGGTAATTTCTCATTGGTACTCTTTTGCATCATCGCCATCTTCATCGTTCAATTATTGGATAACCTGGTCTTTCAACCATTCTTATTTTCCCGATCAGCAGATATGCATCCTGTGGCCATCTTATTCATTATTTTAGTCGGTGCTGAAACGGCAGGAATCCTTGGAATGCTCATTGCGATACCTATCGCAACAGTTATTAAGATCACCATCAATCAGATCACCTGGAGTTTCAATAACTATCAGGTATTCAGGATAGAAAGTCCTTCATCAAATACCCCTTAGTCGCTGCATGTTTTTGAGATTTACTCTCAAAAATCCGACAAAGTTTTCCTATCTTCGTGCAGCACATCTGCAACGTTAAACCAACTCGCTTTTGAAGAATATTGTCGTTTTTGCCTCAGGATCAGGCTCAAACTTTCAATCTATTATTGATGCAGTTGAATCGGGTAAAATTAATGCCCGAATTACCGGTCTTATCTCAAATAAAGATGGAATTAAAGCCTTAGAAAGAGCGGGAAGACACAATATTCCAACTCGTATTCTGAATGAATCTGTTTTTGAGGATTATCAGGATTACGAAAAGGAATTACTTCTACAACTGGCTGTATGGGACACTGACCTAATAGCTCTCGCCGGATATCTGAGAAAAATTCCTGTGTCTGTTATCAACAGATATGAACATCGGATCTTGAACATTCACCCTTCCCTGCTACCAAAATTTGGTGGAAAAGGGTTTTATGGGATAAAAGTTCATCAAGCGGTGATAGCATCCAAAGAAGCAGAATCAGGTTGCACCATTCATGTGGTCACCAAAGAATTTGATGAAGGCCCCGTTCTGGAGCAATCAAAAGTACCTGTTAAATCTGATGATACTCCCCAAACACTCGCTGCTCGTGTGCTTGAACAAGAACATATTCTCTACCCAAAGGTAATTGCCAACTACTTAACCACGCTTGACTAACTTATGGCCTTAAAACCACTCTCCTCACTCCCAGAAACTCCGTTAACTATTAAAAGAGCGTTACTATCAGTATCTGATAAAACAGGCTTAAAAGAACTTGCTGAAGCGTTACACGAAGCCGGTGTAGAAATCATTTCAACCGGTGGAACTTCCAAGGCCATCGCAGATATTGGCATCCCCGTAAAGGATGCTTCCGAGATCACCGGGTTCCCTGAATGTCTCGACGGCCGGGTTAAAACCCTACACCCGAATGTACATGGCGGAATTCTTGCCAGAACCAGCTACGCGCCGGACAATGAGGAACTTAAAGAGTTAGGCATCGAACCCATTGAGTTGGTAGTGGTAAATTTGTATCCCTTTAAAAATAAAGTAGCGGATACGAATGTGACCCCGGCTGAAGCCACAGAATTTATAGATATCGGTGGCCCAACTATGATCCGGGCTGCAGCTAAGAACTTTGCCCATGTAACTATATTAAGTTCACCGGCTCAGTATGCCGGGTTTATTGAAGAATTAAGATCGGGTAATGGAATTACTTACAGTACACGGCTTAAATTAGCAAAAGCTGCTTTCGAACATACTGCTGACTATGATTCTGCAATCGCAAATTATTTCAATTGTATCGCCGAAGAAATTCCGGCTAAACAATTCAATATTTCTTTACCCCTATCTCAGGAACTCAGGTACGGTGAGAATCCACATCAAAAAGCCGCTGTTTATGGTGCCCAATTTGAATATATCGATTGCTTCCATGGCAAACAGTTAAGCTACAATAACTATCTTGATGTAGATTCGGCTTTAAATATCATCACTGATTTCCAAACTGATGAACCTGCCTGTGCCATCATTAAACATACTATTCCATGCGGAGTTGGTGTGGGTGCGTCGTTGAATGAAGCGTATGAAAAAGCATTCAGTACAGATACCGTTTCACCATTTGGTGGCATTGTGGTGGTGAATACAACACTGGATCTTGAAACTGCGACTTCTATTGATAAGATCTTTACTGAGATCATTATCGCACCAGCTTATGATGCAGATGCACTTGAACTGCTTCAACAGAAAAAAAATCGCCGTTTGATCACCATAAAAAAACAGATAAATGAGATCTCGGGTACAACTTTTCGCTCCATCTTTGGAGGATTATTGAAACAGGATGCAGATCTGGAACCTTTTGATGAAAATGAGTTTAAGGTGGTATCGAAGCGAAAACCTACCGAAACCGAATTGAAAGATCTGCTTTTTGCCTGGAAAGTAGTGCGTCACGTTAAATCCAATGCGATCGTATATGCAAAAGATGGCAGAACTCTGGGTATTGGCTCCGGTCAGACCAGCAGGGTTGATTCGTCAGAAATAGCTGTAGAAAAAGCGAAAAAAGAAGGTTTATCACTCGATAATTCTGCGATCGCTTCCGATGCATTTTTCCCATTTTCGGATGGTATTGAAGCTGCCGCCGAAGCCGGAGCAACGGCAGTAATTCAACCCGGTGGCAGCATCCGAGATGAAGAAATTATTGCCAAAGCAGACGAATTTAACATGACTATGATCTTCACAGGAAAAAGGCACTTTAAACATTGATGAAAATTCGTTTTTATTCAATGTTTAAGTATTCGCAAATAGGCGACTATTATTGTATTTTCAAGCAAAATTTCATCAGCGCTAAACTTCAACCCCAGAACAACAAGAAATGACCGATAGGTTTGGAATCCCATCCCCAGAATCTGCAAAAAATAAAAAGAAACGAGGTCTGCTCGATTTTTTATACACCGATATTGCCATGGATTTGGGGACTGCCAACACCCTTATTTACTCTCGCGGTGAGGGCATCGTTTTAAATGAACCTTCTATTGTAGCTCTCAATCAACAGGACATTCCTGTAGCTACGGGGCACGAAGCCCGCCTGATGCACGAAAAAACGCACCGTAAGATCCGTACTGTTCGTCCATTGCGTGATGGGGTAATCGCTGATTTTGAAGTGGCTGAACAAATGATCCGTGGCATGATCAAAAAGGTAAAGGTGAAATGGTATTCATCTACCCGCCAAATGGTGATCTGTGTTCCGAGTGGCATTACCGAAGTTGAGCGACGTGCTGTTCGGGATAGTGCTGAACACGCCGGTGCAAAGGAAGTTTTTCTGGTTGATGAACCTATGGCTGCTGCTATTGGAATTGGTCTGGATGTTCATGAACCCGTTGGTAACATGATCGTCGACATCGGAGGTGGTACAACCGAGATCGCAGTTATTGCACTTTCCGGTGTAGTATATGCTCAATCTGTTCGACTAGGTGGTGATGAATTGAATGATGATATTATCAACTATTTCAGACGCAATCATAACCTGCTTATCGGTGAGAGAACTGCTGAAAAGATAAAATGTGAGATCGGGTCTGCTGCTCCGCTTGATGAGGAAATGGAAATGATCACCAAAGGTCGTGACCTGGTTAACGGAGTTCCCAGAACCCGTCATATTACCTCTAAAGATGCCCGGGAAGCCATGGCTGAATCTGTGAATACCATTGTTGAATCTATAACAAAATCACTTGAGCAAACTCCACCAGAGTTATCAGCTGATATTCTTGATCGCGGGATCATGCTTACCGGTGGTGGTGCGTTATTAAAGAATCTGGATAAACTGATCATGGAAACAACAGATCTTCCGGTTCATATTGCAGAAGACCCGTTAACTGCCGTTGTTCGCGGAACAGGAGCCATTCTGGAAAACCTGGAATACTATCGTCCGGTAATTTCCTAATCCATCGTGGAGTGAATGCGATTTCGAGTATTTAAAGTTGAACATGCTGCCGACTATATTGTTACTGCTCTTCTTCTCGTAAGTGCACTCGTTATTGCTGTAAACCGCCATCAGGGTGGAATAAACACCCTCCGGCAAACTTCCGTAGCATTTATAAGTTTACTGGAAGAACCTCTATCAAATATCCGGGTATATCGGCAGGCGTTAAGTACAAACCGCTATCTACAACGTCAGAATATTCTTTTGCAGGATGAGTTGAGCCGATTACGTACGATCGAGCAGGAAAATAAAGAACTTAGAAAGATGCTGGCGTTCAGGGAATCCAGTGAACTGGACCTTCAACCGGTTACTTTTGTGAGCAAACAACTCACCGGACTTAATAATACCTTCACGATCGATGCGGGATCAGATCAGGGTGTGAATGTTGGGATGCCTGCCATTACTTCAGATGGACTTGTTGGAAAGGTTGTCCTAACCGGTAATTCATACTCTCAGGTAATTCCGTACTATAACAATCTATTCCGAGTGAGTGCCCGTGTTCAGGAAACCCGTTCTACCGGAATTGTGAGCTGGTCGGGACAAAATATGTCGGAACTGATTATGGACTTCGTTCCCAAAACGGTTAAAATTGATTCCGGATTTGTAATTGAAACCTCCGGATTTGGTAATGAATTCCCTGAAGGAATCCCTATCGGTTCCGTGTTAAGAACTGAGCAGGAAGAAGGAAAAGACACACAACGAATATTCCTTGCTCCCTTTACCTCTCTTTCGGATGTAGCAGAAGGATTCGTCGTTAAGTTTACTCCGGATTCATCCATTCAGAATCTGAATCAGGGATATAACGAGTTGTTTAGATGAATACTGAATTTTTAAAAGATCTCGGTCTGGGTTTCCTGTTTGTTTTATCACAAGTGGTGTTCTTTCAGCATTTGTCGTTATTTGGGGCAACGGCCGATCCGCTCTTGTTTTTCCTTGTCTGGATCATATCCCGTCATGAAAGAATTCAGATGTTATTTTTGGCTGCTATTCTCGGGCTGATACAAGACGGCTTTTTAGATTTCTGGGGCATGTTCATGTTTTCAAAAACATTGATCATATTTTTATCCTATACGTTTATCAAAAAACGCTCGGAAAATCAGCTATTACTGTGGCAGATTTTTGTAGTAATTTTTGTAGTTGCAATAGCACATAACATAATATTACTGGGATTAAGCAGTTTCTTTAGCATCTTTGCACACGAGGTAAATCCATTTGTCACTGTTTTTGCGAACGCCTTCTACACGGCTGCACTGGGCACAGTATTTTATATTCTCCGGGATTAATCGGACCAATGATCACAAATCAAAGTAACAGAACTCGTACTTCCATCAGAGCACTACAAGTGATCATGATAGGACTCTGCATTGTGGTTCTTGGTCGTGTCTTTTATCTGCAGATCATTCAATATGAAACATACTCCGTGCTCGGAGAAGAGAATTCACTCCGGCAAGAATATGTAACTCCTGCGCGTGGTCTCATCTACGATCGAAATGGAGTGCTCATTGTAGATAATGAACCTATATTTTCAATAACTGTTACCCCTGCCAATTTTGATCGGGAAAAGATCCCATTATTAGCACAACTTTTAGAAGTAGATGACAGTGTGGTGACTGCACGGGTAGATGAGGCCCAACGCTATTCCTGGTATCGGACTTCCCCCCTGCTTACCGATGTAAACTTCGAGATCTTTTCCAGAATACAGGAAAATTACTGGAGATTACCCGGTATTGGGCATCAGATCGAGAGTAAGCGACATTATCCACAGGCAATTAATGCATCTCATGTTCTGGGATATTTGAGAGAAGCTGACAGAAAAGATTATGAATCCGGTGAAGATATCCGACTAGGTGACAAGATCGGTAAAAGTGGACTGGAATTGATCTATGAGGATGCCCTCCGAGGAAATCTGGGAATCGAATTCCAAAAAGTGAACGCCTATGGTCAAGCCGTTGGCGAGTATGAAGGAGAACGATCCGGTAAGAACCCCACGGAAGGAGATAATATTTACACCACTTTGGATGTAGAACTTCAGGCTTTTGCCGAAGAACTCATGATCGGAAAAACCGGAGCTATTGTTGCAATGAACCCAAATACCGGTGAAATTTTGGCAATGGTAAGTTCCCCTGCCTACAATGTAGACCGGTTGGCAGGACGGCTTGACCAGGATTACTGGGTAGACATCAATTCTGATACCACAAGGCCGTTATTTAATCGTGCTATTTCCAGCAGACAACCTCCGGGATCAACCTTTAAACCACTGATGGGTTTAATTGGATTACATCTGGGGTTGATCACACCCGAAACAATTATCCATAATAGTGGTGGCTACAGAAGGGGTCGATTGTATAAGGATATTGCCCCACTTGGCGATTATGATCTTAAAAAAGCCATTACCTTTTCAAGTAACACTTATTTTTATTCTTTGATGGATAAAATTGCAACTAGCGGGCAACTAAATGAGTGGAGTAAACTGGTAAAAGATACCGGGCTTGGTGTCCCACCGGGCATCGATCTTCCAAGTGCGACATCAGGTATCGTACCTGACAGCGCCTTCATGGATCGCTGGTTCGGTAAACGAAAATGGGGACTTGGTGACATGATCAATCTTGGTATTGGCCAGGGAGTCCTCTCCGTTTCCCCTATTCAGGTCGCCCGGATGACGAGTACTATAGCAAACGGTGGGTACCGGGTTCAGCCACATCTAGTATCCTCAATCCAAAAAAGTGATGGTGTAGTATTACGAACAGCTACAGAAAGAGAACGTATTGACTGGATTACACCTGAGAACCTTCAGGTTGTGAAAGAAGGTATGCGGGGTGTGGTTCAGGAAGGTAGTGGTCATTGGTACGTGAAAAACGACCTTATCCCCATAGCCGGTAAAACGGGAACAGCACAAAATCCTCATGGATTCAGCCATGGCTGGTTCACCTCTTTTGCGCCCTATGATGATCCACAAATTGTAGTTACTGTCTTTTTAGAAAATGCCGGATTTGCTTCCGTATCTGCTGCTCCCGTAGCCAGACTTATGATCGACAAATATCTTACTGGTGAAGTTCAGAGTAACTATATCTACAATATTGTAAAGAACTGGGTACCTAAAGAAGATGATTCCGGAAGAGGTGGTGAATAATGAATAATCCCAGAGAGTTTAGTTGGTCGGTCTTAGGAGCGTGGCTGGTACTTACAATAATTGGTCTGGTTGCTATTTACAGTGCTACGCAGGGCCCGGTTTCTGAATTTCTTCCGGTATACATTCAGAATAACTTCCTTAAACAGCTTGGATTTGTGATCCTTGCTATTTTAGTGATGATCGGGGTGCAGTTCATATCACCAAGAACATTTCTTCAATTATCCTACGTTTTTTATGTGTTTGGACTGATTCTTATGGTTCTGACCTTATTGTTCGGAAGGGAGATCAACGGGGCCAAAAGCTGGTTCGGTATCGGTCCGTTTGGTATTCAGAGTAGTGAATTAATGAAGATCGCTACTATTATGGCTGTGGCCAATTATCTTACCAGTCGCCGTAATATTACCGCAGAAAACATTCGATATGCCCTTACCGCTGTAGTATTTATCCTTATACCAGTTGGATTAGTGATCGCACAAAACGATTTCGGAACGGCCATCATCTTTCTTGCATTGATTCCCGTGATGCTGTTTTGGTCCGGTTTACCGTACGGAGTTTCACTTTTCATTATTTCCCCGGCCATCATTCTCTATCTAACTGTTATTGACTGGAAATTTGGCTTAATAGCAACCATCGTATTAACCGGCGGCATCTTTTTTATTCAACGCAGAACCTGGCTTACCGTGGCCTCATTCATTACAGGAATTCTGACCATTGCCGGAGTACAACTTGCACTAACTAAGGTTTTGCAACCTCATCAGATTGCGAGAATAATGGCATTTACCAATCCATCATTCGACCCAACCGGAGCAGGCTGGAATGTGATTCAGGCTAAAACTGCCATAGGCTCCGGTGGATTTATGGGTAAGGGTTTTTTAGAGGGAACGCAAACTCAACTCCGATTTTTGCCGGAACAATGGACCGACTTCGTATATTGTGTGATAGGTGAAGAATTTGGTTTTATTGGTGCCGGACTTGTGGTAATAACCTTTGGTTTTCTGTTTTTAAGATTATTGAACATTGCCGGTAACCATAAGCATCCTTTTGCACAATTAGTTACTGTGAGTGTAACTTCAGTCTATTTTATACATTTCTTTATCAATGTTGGTAGTGCTACCGCATTGCTGCCAGTTATTGGTATTCCGCTTACATTTATCAGTTACGGGGGATCTGCTTTTCTTACCAATACCCTGATGCTTGCAATCGTTCTAAATATGGATTTCCATAAAAGAGAATTCAGTATATACCGGTAAATCACTTATAATTCTTTTGAGTGCCTAAATTAAACCCCATTCTGTGATATTTGGTATATCCATGTTCAATTAAAGCTTTTTTGTGCACCGGAGTGGGATATCCTACATTTTTTTTCCAGCCAAATTCAGGAAACTCTTTGTCCAGTTTTTTCATCAATTCATCTCTATAGACTTTAGCCAGAATGGAGGCAGCTCCTATACTTACCGATTTATCATCTCCTTTAACAACGCAGGTGTAAGGAATTAATGAAGTCGTATATCTATTGCCATCCACTAAAAGATAATCCGGATCTGCCCCGGATTCTTCCACACACTTCTGCATGGTATGGAGTGACGCCCATAAGATATTAAGTCTCTCAATTTCTTCCAGGCTCCCTTCTTTAACAGTCCAGAAGAGCGATTCGCTTTTAATGATCTCTGCTAGTTCAACCCGTTCTTTCTCCGTTAATTTTTTACTGTCTCTCACCCCTTTAATCGTTGTTCCGGGTCTCAATATTACCCCTGCTGCCACAACCGGTCCGGCCAGACAACCCCGGCCAACTTCGTCTAACCCCATAACTCTATTAAATCCTTCACCCCACAACTGCTGTTCAATCTCTGTACTGATCATTTTTTATGCTAAAAATAAGAGTTCTTTTCACAATTAACGGAACTGTTTTTGTGATGAAAGCCTTCATGTGACTAAAGAGCTAATCATGCATTTCAGATATTCAGAGTGGGACATAAATAATTTATTAGATTCTGATAAACCTTTCGATAAACTATGGGATCTTTTCCAGCAATTATTAACCATTGCTAGCGGGGATATAAGTCAGGCATTATCCTGGCTGACTGATCTTGATAAAGAATATAATATAACTGATCAATTTGAGGAGGATTACTCCATCGGGGATTTCATCGAGCAACTGAAGGATAAAGGATACATAAAGTTCGATGATAAGCAGAATGCTGTAGTAATGACGCGAAAAACGGAGAGAAGCCTTCGTCAGAGATCATTGGAAGAGATCTTTAAAAATCTGCATAAAGGTGGATTTGGAGGACATCAAACCCAACATTCCGGTAAAGGGTTGGAAAGACAACCTGAAACCAGAATCTGGAATAAAAATGATGATATTGGGCAAATAGATAGCGTGGGAACCATGATGAACATGCTTAAGCATAGTTCACTGGATCAATTCAAGCTTGAGGAAGATGACCTTCAGGTTTATGAAACTGATCATTATACCTCAGTGGCGACCGTTTTATTGATCGATCTGAGTCATTCTATGATCTTGTATGGCGAAGATCGTATAACCCCGGCTAAGAAAGTGGCCATGGCTTTATCTGAGCTCATCATGACCAGCTACGAAAAAGATACGCTTGATATAGTAGCATTCGGCAATGAAGCCTGGCAGATAAATGTAGAGGATCTTCCCTATCTAAAAGTGGGTCCTTATCACACCAATACCAAGCAAGGCTTAGAAGTTGCCCGGCATATTTTACAGCGCAAGAAATATGCAAATAAACAGATCTTTATGATCACTGACGGAAAGCCCTCTTGCATGTGGGAACGTGGAAAACTCTATAAAAATAGTTTCGGACTGGATCGGAAGATCGTGAACAAAGTATTAGATGAAGCCGTGAAATGCCGTCGGGATAATATCACGATCACTACTTTTATGATCGCCAGCGATCCTTATTTGCAGAGTTTTGTTCGTGAAATGACCGAGGCGAATAAAGGGAAAGCGTATTTCGCTACTTTGGATGAGTTGGGCGGTTATATCTTTGAAGATTATATCAAAAACCGAAAACGCACCGTACGCTGATATAAAAAAAGCCGAAACATAGTGAGTGTTCCGGCTTTAAAATTGAAAGTCTCAGGGAGTTAATTAATTAAACATCCCCAGCTCTTCCATTACTTTTTGTGTGATATCATATTTTGCCTGATAGTCTGGTGAGGCGTATAGAATGATCATATCACCTGAGCTGGTAGTGGTGTTCAATACGTAACTGAGTCCCATTTCTTTGGAAACTTTATCAATTGCATTTCCAATTTGTTGCAATAACGGACCCACTAATTCATTTCTGCGTTGTTGCAGTTCAGATTCTGCAGTCTGCTGCGCCTGAAGCAATTCGTTTTGTAACTGTCCTAATCGTTCTTCTTCTTTTTGCTTTGCATCAGCAGAAATAACTCCGGCCTTTTGCTGATAAGCCATAACTTCTTGTTGGAAAGTGGCTTCCTTTTGGCTTAACTCCTGCTGCTTTTTTGCAGTGAAATTCTGAATACGTTGCTGTACTGCTTTCATTTCGGGCATAGAAGCAAGAATTGACTGTGGGTTTACATACCCAATTTTAACACCTGCATCACTGCTTTGAGCCTGAGTATTAAAGGTAAACCCTGTCATCATTACCAGAGCTACCGCTAAAAATCCGATTTTATGTATCAATTTATTCATAATGGTTGTTTTAAATATTCTTTAGTTCTCTTTTAGTCTGGCAATTACTATGGGTGTAATATTCAATCGCTCATCCTGAGCATAAAAAATGATCGCGTCACCATAAGATGTACCCTGATTCAGAATAAGATCCAGATTCATTTCTTCAGCAATATCTGTCATTACAGAGTCCATTCTCATAATGATGGGCTGAAGCATCATAGATCGTTTTTGGCGAA
Source organism: Balneolaceae bacterium UBA7797 (assembly GCA_002480645.1). Taxonomy (GTDB): domain Bacteria; phylum Bacteroidota; class Rhodothermia; order Balneolales; family Balneolaceae; genus UBA7797. Next base: position 47,447 of record DLCN01000003.1, on the reverse strand, counting down.
CTTCATTCAGGTAGGTATCGCGTTCTTCCTGAAGTTCCTGATCACGTTTAAGTAACTCTTGTTCCTTAGTTGCTCTGGCTTCTTCATTCAACAAAGCTTTTCCTTCTTCGTATGCAGCCAGGTCTTGCTGGAGTTGAGTTGACTTGGCAATCAGATCCTGATCTCTTTGTTCGATTAAACTATTAATAGCTTGTTCTACAGTTGCAACTTCCTCAAGCTGAGAAAGAACCTCATTCGGGTTCATATATCCTATCTTTACCTGCGAAAATGCGGGTACAGACAAGGTAATTGCAAAGAGAAACAATAGTAGTTGTTTTTTCATACCTGTTCTTTTAATTAGGCGGTCAATGATACCGCTTATTTAGTTTAAATACCTATTCTTCTATTTCGATTCCGAGTTCAAGTAAAATGGACTCATTGAGGTTAAACTCACCCCGTGCATATACCATATAAATATCACCTGAACGATCGAACACGAAATCAAATCCCTGTTTTTGTGCTACAGTTCTAACTGCGCTGAATATTTGTCGTTGAATGGGTTCCAACAGATCATTTTGTTGTTGGAAGTATTCTCCATTTGGTCCGAATTTCTCATTTAAGAACGCATCTCTTTGAGTTTTCTTTTGCTGGATCTCCTGTTTTTTTTGCGCTCTTTTTTCTTCTGTGTATAAGATCTCTTTAGCTTTATAATCCTCTTCCAATGCTTTGATCTCGGCGTCCATTTCGTCGATCTCTTGCTTCCATCCATCACTTAATAGCTGAAGGCGCTGCTCAATTCCATTATATTCAGGAATATAAGACAGTATAACATTCGATTCGAAATACCCGATCTTCTGATCCTGGGCATGAGCACCGGAGATCAGGAACGAAATAACAAGTATTAACGGATATTTGAGGATACTTCTCATTAGAATGGCGCTCCGATATTGAAGAGGAACTCCCAGTTGCCAGACTGAATGGTAGTACCTTCAACTCCATCCAATCGGTAACCATAACTTAGATCAACAAGACCGAGTACAGGAAGATACAGTCGGGTACCAAAACCAACGGCACGTTTCACATTAAATGGATCGAAATCACTGAAGTTCAGATACGCATTACCCGCATCAAAGAACAGGTATGGAATTAACTGAATTTGTTCACTACTAACTGCAGGATATCGCAATTCCAATGAATATTTAGAATAAATTCGTCCGCCCACCTGAGTACCATCAACTACAGGCGCTATACTTTCATTATAGCCGCCGGGATACCCTCTAAGATCTATATTGTCGTAAAGGAAACTCTGTCGCTGCTGAAGTTGAGTACCACCGACCAAAAAGCGCTGGAAATTACTACGTTTATCCTGAGTGAGATAGCCTATGAAACCATAATTCACCTGACTGGTTAACACCAGTTTATCAACAATAGGCACGTGATGCTGGAAATCGGTCTTGATCTTATAGTACTCTGAAAAGCCCGGAACAGGAGGAGCTAATTCTGCTGACAGAGTTAATTTAGATCCGGTATTTGGCGAAATGAAATTATCCAATGAATTACGTTCAAGGATCTGTTTCACCGAAATAATACTCGACGTTCCTTCTGCCAGGAACGAGGTACTACCAGCTACATCATATAATTGATATCCTAGTATGGTTCGTGTGGTGAAATAGTTATCCGGCCAGTTTAATTTCTTCCCTAACGATACACTTGAAGAGAATAACCGGTTCTTCTCGTCATAGCCACGGTAATTGATGAAGTTATAGGAAACATTAACTCCAAATGAGGTTGGCTTACCATTTAACCATGGCTCTACAAATCCGAAGCTATAGCTCTGATAGCCGGTTCCTGTTACCTGAACACCTAATGAAAGTGTCTGACCATCACCCGATGGAAACGGAGTAAAATCTCCTGCCATCGCCCGTTGCAAAGAGAAATTGTTGAAGTTAAGACGAGCAGAAATGATCGCACCTATGGTGGCACCGCCATATCCACCGGAAAACTCGAAGTTACTGGTACTGGCCGATTCATCCAGCGTAAAAGCAAGATCCACCTCTTTGGTCTCCGGAAGTGGAATAACATCCGGAGTGATATTTTGTGGATCAAAGTACCCCAGAGTACTAAGTTCCCTGATCGTTCTTACAATCGCATCGCGACTGTACTTATTACCGGGCACAGTTCGCAGGGTTCGGCGTACTACATCATCGTGTGTTTGAGTATTTCCTGAAAACTCAACTTTTCTGATAGTGGCAATATCATTTTCATAGATCTCAAAATGGATATCCAGAGAATCATCACTGGCACGAGTGATCGTTGGAACTAACTGAAAGAATAAATATCCAATGTTCTGATAGAGGCTGTTAATATCTGTGGAATTCTTATTAAATCCGGTATTCTCGTCATATTTGGTCTTATTGAACACCTCTCCTTTCTGAAAGCCTAATGAAGCCGTAAGCTGTTCATCAGTATAAACGGTATTCCCGTCCCAGGTTATATTCCTAACTTTATATTGAGGCCCCTCCTGAATATTCAGCTGAACTTTGATTCCCTGTTTGTCGCCGTCATAATCAAAAACCCATACAGAATCTGAAACAATCCGGGCATCAACGTATCCATTCTCACGGTAGTAAGTGAGTAATTTTGACTTACCTTCTTCAAAGTCTTCTTCCTTAAATGTCTTTTTGGACAAGAATTTCCACCATTTATCTTCTTTTAGTGGCTTCATCTGTTTACGAAGCTTACGATCAGAAAAGGCATCCGCTCCCTTAAAGATGATATCCTTCACCTCTAATTTTTTTCCTTTCTTTATGTTGAACTTCAACACTGAACGGTTTTCCACTTTTTCGGATGGAACTACTTCGTGATCAACTTCCGTGAACCAGATCCCTTTATCTTTATAAAACCGTCGAATCGTTCTGATGGTTTGTTCCACATTCGCATCAGTTATAGCCGTTCCCGGAACTAAACGAATTGCTTCTCTAAGGTCTCTGCGTTCTGATTTCTTCACCCCGTGTATCTCGTACTTCAACATTCGGGGTTGTTCTGTTACCTGAATGATCAGATCCAGTTTAGTTGAAGTTTGATTCGTGATCAGGATCTTTACATCAGAGAAAAGACCAACTCTGTACAGTCTGCGGATGGCATCAGGGATCTCATCTCCCGGATAAACAATCGTTTCACCTTCTGAAAGGGTACTTGCACTTATAATAAATTGAGTACGCGTGTTTTCATTTCCTTCAACAGCAATTTTCCCGATTACGTATTCCTGAGGGGTTTGAAGGGTGGGGTCCGTTATTTCAATATCCTGAGCTTTTAACTCTGAAACATTTAAACCGAATCCTATGATGAGTAATAGTCCGAATAATACGCGAAAAAGTGATGTCTGCACGCTGATTTTTATCAATTCTTGAATTTATTTTTTGAGTAAACGGGAGTCTACCCCGGTTTCGTCTTTACTTAGTGCAATTTTCCCAAAGCGCCGGTCTCTTTTTTGAAAAGATCTGATGGCTTCGTAGAGTTCATTACGTCTGAAATCCGGCCAATACAATTTTGTGATGTATAATTCAGAGTAGGCTAACTGCCATAATAAAAAGTTACTTATACGGTATTCGCCACTAGTACGGATGATGAGATCCGGATCGGGTACATTAGCTGTAGAAAGGTGATCACTGATCATCTGATCATTAATTAAATCCGGATCTAACCGACCCTCTTTCACATGATTAGCAATCTTTTTTACAGCTTCTGTGATATCCCACCTTCCGGAATAACTAAGTGCAAGGCACAATTGTAATCGGCTATTATCCTTCGTGAGGTCTATCGCTTCGGTTAATTCGGTCTGGCAGTCTTTGGGAAAACGATCTACCTGCCCGATAGTTACCAATCTGATATTATTCTCGTGAAGGTTATCTGCTTCTTTTCTGAGAGATGAAACAAGTATTCTCATCAATCCCCGGACTTCTGTAGATGGCCTGCCCCAATTTTCGGTAGAGAAGGCGTACAGGGTAAGATACTTCACCCCTATCTGAGCACAGGCTTCCGTGATATCTCTGACGGAATCGACCCCGACTTTGTGGCCGTGCAGGCGAATACTACCTTTACTTTTAGCCCATCGCCCGTTACCATCCATGATAATGGCAATATGTTCAGGAACCTCACCAGATTCGATCAATTCCTGCTGGCGGTCTTTATCTTCCTGTGTCTGAACTTTATTTGTAAGTGTGAGCTCTTTCAAAAGGGTTTTACGGCTGGTTTACAAGCTTTCAAAATAAGGGTTTTAAGGGGCCTTTATCAAGGCAAACTATAACAGTCAGACAGATAGTTTTGAAGAGATGTTTATCATCTCAAGTAAGGCTAAAGCGGCTTCGCCACCTTTGTTCCCTTTTTCTCCCGCACGGTCTAATGCTTGTTTAACATCATCGGTGGTGAGAACTCCGAAGGCTACGGGTTTATTGTATTTTAAATTCATTTCCAATACACCACGATTCACCGCATCACAAACGTAATCGAAATGAGGAGTACCCCCCCTTATCACCACTCCGAGTGCAATCACCCCATCTACATCAGTATTTTCAAGGATCTGTTGAGTAGCTAAAGGAATTTCATATGAACCGGGACATCGTACAACGGTGATGTCTTCATCCTTCACTCCATTGCCTGTAAGTGCTTTTAAAGCCCCGTTCAACATCTTCTCGGTAATCGATGAATTCCATCTTGAAACCACTATTCCAATCTTTGCACCTTCAACTTTTGTATTCTCGTCGATCATTCTCATGCTAACACTTATTTTGGCTTATTTATCAATTTTCGTTGGTCGGTCATTCTTTTCATTTTCTGTACGTGTTTCATTGCCACACTCACCACTCCCACATGAGAGTATGCCTGTTCTTTGTAGCCATGAAAATCACTACCACCCGTTAAAAGTAAGGAGTTTTTCTCTGCAATTTCGGTGTAATGTTTTTGCAATTTCCAGTTATGGCTTGGGTGTATACATTCCAATCCATCCAGCCCTGATCCAATCAGTTCCCAAATGTTTTCCTCAGAATAAAGTTTTCCCGGATGTGCAAGAATTGCAGCTCCTCCAACCTCTTTCACCATTTTAATTGCTTCTTTTATATCCGGATATCCCGTTTCTAATTCCCCCAATTGATCGAAGCTCAGGTAGCGTAAAAAAGCCTCATGAGCATTTCCTACATACCCTTTATCGATAAGAACCTTTGCCGCGTGCGGTCTTCCTATATTTGCACCATTTGCTTCAGCCCGCACCTCATCATAATTAATATCCAAACCTGCTTTATTCAGAGATTCGATGATCACTTTTATTCTGTCACGCCGGGCAACTCGCTGAGACCGCAAAAAGTTCATAAAATACTCAGAGTCAGGATCGAAATAGTAAGCCAGTAAATGGGCTTCCGTACCATTATAAGAAGTGCTGATCTCTACTCCCGGAATGAGTTCAATTTCAAGGCGCTCTGCTACTTCTGCCGCTTTTTTATATCCATCAAAGGTATCATGATCAGTAATGGATAATGCGACCAGTCTTTTTTCCGCTGCCAGTTCTACTGCTTCCGTCGGGTCCAGTTTACCGTCAGAGGCTGTAGTGTGGATATGAAGATCGGCCTTGGGCAGCATTACCCTGCACCATTCAGGATATTCTGAACTTCTTCAGGTGATGACAATAATTGCAGAGCTTTCTGAACCTGAGTATCTCTATTCAGACTTTCAGAAGAACGCTCAGATTGACCTTTAAACCGGGAAAGTAGCTCCAGATAGAGCGTTTTACTGATCTGATCTTTTTTACTTTTGAATTCTTTTTCTTCCTGCTCAGCCAATAGTTTTTGAATTGAAGATATCTCATCATCAACATTGATATCCTCCTCCTTCAAACTAGCCGATAGTTCCATAAGCAGCACTTCGGAGTCAGATTCATACTCAAACTCTGATTCATTCAGAAAGCGAATAAAATCATCGTAAACTTCATCCGGCAGTTCCGTTGCCTCAAAGGAAGCATGATTCGTCTCATATTCCGAGGCGAAATCTACGTACGCACCTTCTCTTAATAAACTGATCTCTAACATCGAAAGATCTTCTGCTGCAGATTCTACATCGGGTTCTATCCCTCTGCCCTCTTTAACTGGTCGCCCATTTCTGGTTTTATACACCTGATTAGCAAACTCTTCGCGTGAGACTGAAGCATTTCGTGACTGATGAGTGTAGGCCAGTGATTGAATACTTCGGCCACTTGGCGTATAATATCTCGAAATTGTGATCTTTAATGACGTATTGTACGGTAAGGGTTTAACGATCTGAACCAATCCTTTTCCAAAACTACGTTCCCCCATAATAACTGCCCGGTCCAGATCCTGAAGGGCTCCAGCAACTACCTCAGAAGCACTCGCACTCCCTCCATTCATTAATACAATTACCGGTTTATCAAACATCACCGGCTCTCTGGTTTCATAAGCATCATTATATTCTGCTATTCTCCCCCTCGTTTCTACAACTGTGATCCCGGGTTCCACAAATTTATCAATGATCGACACTGCCTCCTGTAAAATTCCACCGGGATTATCTCTCAGGTCAAGGATCAAACCATCTAAACCCTCCTCCTTTTGGCCAAGCGTAGTCATAGCTTCACGAACTTCAGCCGCAGAATTCAACCCGAATTGTGCCAGGCGTATGTAGCCGATCTTATTATCGACACCTAATGTGGTACTATGAGTTACATTTTTGATGTCGATCTTTTCGCGTTCCAGCTCAACTTCAAATGGCTGATCGATACCATAACGGCGAATCGTAAGCGTTATCGTTGAGCCGATCTCACCCATGGTCAGGTTTTGCACTTCCTCGGGTTGTAAAGTCTCAGTTGCAATTCCATCCACTTCAACGATCACATCCCCCGCCCTGATGCCTTTTCTGTCTGCCGGTCCGCCTTCGGTAGGAGCTACAACAACTATTTCGCCGTCTCTAACTCCGGCCTCAATACCTATACCGGCATAATTACTTCTTGAAATGATCTCAGCCTGCTCGTTTTGAGATTCATTATAGAACACGGTGTACGGATCTAACGTCTCGAGCATAGCCTCCATACCGGTACGCATCAGCATTTCCGGGTTCACCTCATCTACGTATTCCAGAGTCACATCTTCATACGTTTCACTAAAAATGGTGAAGTTCTTTTTTATGAGGAAATAGATATCAGGTTGCTGAAAAGCTAATGATACAGCACCCACAACGATGACAGATACTGCCAGTATTATCTTACCTGACCGAAATTTCTTCATATAGGCGTTTATTTGATTTTCAGAACCTGGCCAACATAGATCGTTGAGCCATTCAAATTATTCAATCTTCGTATTTGTGAGGTAGAAACACCAAAGGATTCAGCGATCTGGCTCAGAGTGTCATTTCTCTTCACGGTATAGGTATCTGAAGAGGCTGTTGAAGTACCTGAACCCAGAATATTTTCCCCTTTTCGCTGTCGGCTTTCCAGATTTTGTTTCTCTCTGAATGAAAGTGAATTTATGGTTGAATAATGATCCTTGTACTTATTTGGCACATATACCGTGATATTTTGCCCAACACGAATGGTATTTCCGATCCCATTCCATGATCTGATCTGCCAGGCACGCACATCATACCACTCGGCAATGTGACCGATGGTATCCCCGGTCTTAACCTTGTATCTCATTTTCGATGAATTTGCCGGCACACTTACGCTGCTGCTTTTCGACCGGCTTCTGGTAACACCACTTGCCTGATTAGTGGGCCTGCTTGCCGATAATTTATTCTGACTTCCCGCAGGCAATGGCACAGCAAGCACCTGTCCCGGGTAAATGATATTGGACAAGTTCTCGTTACTGGCATAAATACCGCTCACGGTTGTACCATACTTACGGGCGATAAGACCTATTGACTCACCACTCCTTACCGTATGCATGGTAATACTTTGGTTGGCCGTTTCTTTTGGCATGTCTTTGTATGCCAGCATAAACTCATCCCTCTTACCGGCAGGAATTTTTAAAGAATATTTGTTACCCGGTGGTGTAGCCCATCTCAGCAACTCCGGATTGTAGCTTTTCAATTCATCGGTTGAAATTCCGATGATCCTGGCCATTTCATCCAGTGGCATTAAACCATCCACTTCAACCACATCATAAGAATAGGCTTCCTGTCCGTATGATTTCTTAAACCCAAACTCTTCCGGGCTTAAATTGATCATGGTAGTGGCAATGAATCCAGGAACATACCCACGGGTTTCTCTGGGTAAAAACGGATAAGCCGCCCAGTAGTCTTTCACTCCGCCGGCTCTTCGTATGGCTCGGTTCAGACCGCGTGGGCTTATATTATAATTTGCCATGGCAAGGTGCCAGTCACCCCAGATGTTATGCAGATCCTTTAAATGCCTTGCTGCTGCTCTGGTTGCTTTTTCAGGATCACGACGCTCATCAACCCACCAGTTAATTTCTAATCCATAAACTCTGGCCGTTGCCTGTATAAATTGCCACATACCAACGGCTGAGGCCCAGCTTCTTGCAGTCGGGTTAAGGCCGCTTTCAATAAAAGCGAGATAAACTAACTCTTCGGGCATACCTTCTTCTTTAAAGATCTTTACCATCATTGGTTTGTAGATCTCTGCACGTTCCCGCCAGGTTTCCATTACTTCAGGTCGGCGAAGAGTGTAATACACTAAATGACGATTCACCTGAGCATTCTGAATTAAAGGAACAGTCGTCTTTTTCAGATTTGCATCGGTAGGGAATTCGAAATCATCCGTTAGTTCCAATTCATCTTCCAGAAAATCTTCCTGAATAGCAAAGATCTCCCCTTCCGGTTCATTTTCTGAGTCTGTGATGCCATAGAAATTCCGGTATTCACCAACAACGATTCTGGATAATTCAGCAAATCGCCGATCACTTTTAATCTCAGGATAATCATCCAATAAAGCCTGTGACGCATCCACAGCATCATTAATGAAAGTCTCTGCCTGAATTGGATTATTATTGACTTGTGCACGAATAGAATTGATGTGGATCTGATAGATATCGGCCACGCGGGTCATCACGTCCTTTTGAAAACTATCCAGCTCCTGTACCACCGGGGTATTTTGCCGGGCATCATTCTCATCCACCCCTTGCATAGGATTGGTGTATGGCAATAATCTCAGCGGAAGCTTCTGCTGTTCAAGGCTTGGAATTGTATCCTGTGCAAAAGTAACACCCATTGTTACCAAACACAGTGCACACCCAGCTAATACAATTTTTTTGATCATGTAACTCTGTAGATTTGAAATTTTGTTGAATGTAAGCATTCTAAACCAATTATTTGGCAGGAATGCAGTTTCTGATATATCTGCGCAGATTTTTTCTGCGCAATAAATTATCTTGCTGATATGTCCACTCCCTTCTGAGTGGTTAATTCAGCTTCCTTTCCGGTCCATTGCTGAACGATAGGCCAACGCCGTCCAACTCCAAAAGCTTTTGCCGACACTTTTAATCCGGGTGCTGCCTGATAGCGTTTATGCTCGTTCCGGTCAACCAGACGTAAAATCTTATCTAATATTGCCTCATCAAAACCTTTTGCCAGTATTTCATCTCTCGATAGTTGGTCTTCCAGATAGTATTCCAAAATAGCATCCAGAGTTCCGTAATCCGGTAAAGAATCTGAATCTTTCTGATCCGGTCGTAATTCAGCACTAGGCTCTTTATCGATAATTGCCTGAGGAATCACTTCTCTTTGAAAATATTCGGCATTCAGCCATCGGCACATTTCATATACTTCCGTTTTATAAACATCTGATATGACGCCAATTCCACCGGCCATATCACCATATAATGTGCAATATCCAACCGCTGTTTCTGACTTATTTCCTGTATTCAATAAAACATGCCCGAATTTATTTGATACTGCCATCAACAAAACGCCACGACTCCGGCTTTGTAAATTCTCTTCGGCCACATTAAAATCAGTACCTTCAAACAGGTCTCCTAATTGCCCCCGAAAAGAATCAAAAATGGGTTTTATAGCAATCTCTTCCAGTTTAATTCCCAGATTATTTGCAAGTTTTTCGGAATCCGATACACTGCCCTCGCTGGAATATTCTGATGGCATAGTGATGGCGAGTACATTTTCGGCACCCACTGCCTCTGCGGCTATAACACTCACCAAGGCGGAATCGATACCTCCACTCAGGCCCAGGATCACTTTATTACCCAAATTCGATTTACACAAATAATCTTTAACTCCCAGTACCAACGCATGAAACATCATGCTCACCTTTTCAGGTACAGTACGCTCACATTCTGCATATTTTCCCGCATTCAGCTTTTGTAACTCCGCATCATAATCTACATCTACAAACGTGGGTGTAAAGCGTTCATCTCTGGTTACGATAAAACCGGAGGGATCGAGCGCTAAAGAATCTCCGTCGAAGATCAATTCCGTATTTGCCCCAACCTGATTTACATAAAACAACGGTAAGGCAAGCTGTTTGGCATGTTTCTGCAGCATTTGCACCCGGGACACCGGTTTATTCTTTGAGTAAGGTGAGGCTGAGATATTAATGATCGCTTTTGCACCTTTTTCCGCTAATTGCTGCGCCGGATTTACATCATATGTGTGATATTGAATCTCATTGTCGTTGAACCAGATATCTTCACAAACAGTCACACCGAATGAAATTCCATTGATCTCAATAGGATCACAATCTTTACCGGGTTCAAAATATCGAAGGTCATCGAATACATCGTAGGTTGGAAGCAGGGTCTTATTCGCCACTCCGATCTTTTCACCATGTTGGGCAACTATTGCAGAATTATAACAGGTACGGCCAACACCGGTAAGATTTTCAGTGATAGACCCAAAGATCACCGCCGTATTTCCGGTCTCTGATATGATCTTTTCATTGATCTGATAACACAATTCCCTGAACACATTACGCTCGATCAGGTCCATCGGAGGATACCCGCATAGAACGAGTTCGGGTAGCAGTAAAAGATCTATATCATCTGATTCCGCATTTCGAATCGCTTTAAGGATCAGATCCCGGTTTCCGGAAAGATCACCGATGGTAGGATTAAGTTGTTCTAGACGGATTTTCAACAGCCAGCGAATTTTGTGAAAACTTAAAGATACGGTAAAATCATACAGATTTGCAGTGATTTAAGCCATTTTCTTTAGATTACAAAAAAGGCTGACAGAGGGTTCTGTCAGCCTGAATATTTTGAAATAAAATTCCTTATTTGATCAACATCATTTTTTTGGTGAGGATCTGTCCTCCTGCGTGCAGGCGGTAAATATAGACTCCACTGGAAAGATTACCGGCGTTGAATGTGACCGACTGTTTTCCGGCAGATTGTTTGGCATTCACTAAGGTTGAGATCTTGCGTCCTGCAATATCAAACACTTCCAATACAACATTTGTGCTTTGTGATAGCTCATAGTTGATCACTGTACTCGGGTTAAACGGATTCGGGTAATTCTGATGAAGTTTGAATGTCTGTGCGATCTCATTATCGTTTTCATTTGCAGTGATCTCGCCAAATACAAAACGGGTCCATACCGGGAAGTGATCGGAGGTCTGACTGAGATAACTGCCAATATAAAATGGATTTTCCACTCGCTGTGTACCCGCATAATGCTCGTCTGAAAGCTCCGAGGTAAATATGATATGATCGATCATAGAGTAGCTGGAATAACTGGTATACCCCGCTTCTTCCAGTGATTTGGTTACCACGGTGTATTCCGGATCATCCTGAAAGTTCTTATATGGTGAAGGCTCACTATTGTAAGTAGATGCAAGCATTTCATCATTGAAGTCTCCTAAAATGATCACATTATCATCCGCCCGGTTATCATCCAGATAGGTCTTAAGCTGGATTGATGCATTCACACGCTGGGAATAATCGGTATCTTCGCCAAATGCTTTTGCGTGGATATTATAGGCATAGATATCCCTGACTTCCCCGTTGATGGTGGCATTGAAACGGAACATTAATGGGAAACGACCATTTGCCCAATCAGAAGAATTCATTCCTGATGTAATTAACCCTTGTGCCCGCATCTGCACTGTTGAAGATTTATATAAGAATGCAGTCTTCTGAGTTTGCGAAAAGGTAGCAATGATAGATCGGTAATCGGTCAGTGCATCATCCAGGTCCGCGAATAATTCCGTATTTGCTATCTCCTGTAAGGCATACACATCAGCATCCAGAGTGGTGATGACCTCTTTTACATTTTCGAACTGTAAACTGTCGTCTTCAGGTCCGTTGCCTGCATCCCCAAACCATTCCACATTCCATGTTACAATATCAAAGGTTTGATCTTTGGAAATACTATCCCCCGGGAAAGTGACTTCTTCTACATCAAGATCTTCGGTGAAACGAGGCAGCAGCTGATTGATCCCCGCGAATTTACCTACTACCCCAACTACATTGGTAGCCTGTACCGGAGCAGAAACATTCACCAGATTGGTGTTATTATCGATACGAAGTTCTGCATCACCGGTGTTATCAGAAATGGTATAATTTGTATTAGCCTGAAACACTCCGCTATGGTCGATCGTGGCATTTGCGATCTGCACTAACTGAGCTTCGAGTGTACCGGCATTTACCTGTGCGAGAGTTACCGGTTTAGGAGTTACTTCGCGCTTTTCTACATCAAATACCTCAAACAAAATGTTGTTATCTGTATCCGTAGCTGATATTTGAAGCAGAAAATCAGAATCTGCACCGGCGATCGGTTTAAAAACATTCAAAGGTCCGGTTACGCTTATTGAGTCCCCGATCTCTGCCGCGGCATGCAGATCGCTCCAGAAAACGGCGATTCCGGCTGTTGCATCCTGCATGTACAATGGACCTCCAAATTCGTTAGCTACCGTAACTCTACCCGTGACAGATACGCGGGTTCCAAGTGGTAATTCACGGGCATCAGCGATCGGTATTATGTCTCCGTCTTCAAATGCTTCGCCGGAAAGTGTAAGATTGAATTCAGCGACATTAGTCGCATTACTGCTCACAACAAATGTGCCTTGTGCTTCACCGGAAGCAATTGGCTCATATGTAAGAGTAACACTGGTCGATTCATTGAAGGCCAGAGTGCTGTCGGTGAGATCGGTCACAGAAAAACCTAATCCGGTAGTGGCTACACTGCTTATGGAAAGATCGGTGTTGCCAACATTTTTGATTGTGAGTGTTTCTGTCCTGTTGGTTCCAACCAATGTTTTTGGAAAGGTGATGGAGCCATCATCCGACAAGGTTTCCACACCCGAAGTAACCAACAGTGTTGCTTCATCCTGAGCCTGCACAAAATCAGTGATAAGAAGATCATCAATATTCAGGCGCTCACTTCCACCTTGTACCAGTTTGAAGCGGATATTACCATCCACTTCCACTTTTAAGGTAACTTGTTCAAGATCGTTGGATGTTGCCTCTATAGGCTCACCAATACTCGTCCAGTTTGAACCGCCATCGGTAGAATATTGTACCAAAATGGTATTACCGGAGGTACTACCGTAATTGGCCATATAAAATGAGATCTCGTCGGCACCATTGGCCTTATCGAACTGCATTTCGATGTAAGTATCCACTCCGTCCCGGCGATCCATTCTCACCCCCTGACTTCCATTAAAGTTATCGTTGGATAAGTTTCCAAGGAGTGATTCTTCAAAGTACCAGTCACCGGAAGAAAGAGTAACAGATGCTCCACCATAGAACGATTTATCACCACTTTCGAAATCTTCGAAAAGCTGGGCATATATATTCAGAGACGACACCAACACCAGAATCAATGTCAGTGATAACAGACGAGATAATTTCATAAAGAACATTTTGGATTAAATTGTAGCCTTGGAAGATAGGCACTTCCTGTTAACTCAACATAATCTCTTTACTATTCTTTTCTTTTGGGTAATTCTACTCCCTTATTATCCCATTTTACCACAAAAAATGTGAGTGGAGTGTCGCCGGTATTGGTAATTCCATGCCAATCCCATGGTTCAGCGTACATCATATCCCCTTTTTGTGCTTTAAATTCTTTTCCCTCAATACTCCAGGTTCCTTCCCCATCCACAATAAAAAGGAATTCTTCCGCCGAATGTTGATGTGGAGGATGTATCTGTTTGCCCGGCTCGATCACTGCAACCCCGGTAAGCATATTCTTAGTACCAAAAGTTTCGGTGGTGGCTTCAGGCGAATACGTATAAAAGTCGCCCCAGCTTTCGTGGGATACTTCAGAATCGGATTGTTTCGTCACGCCGGTTTCCAATTTGTCGTAGATCGTTTTTCCCTGCCATCCAACAAATCCTGAAGTAATGATCAGTAGCATTATGGCAGGTATATAAAGTGTATTTCTTTTCATTGTGATTGATTTAATTGTGGTCAATGTTTCTTCTGATATTATTTTCTGAATACAGTGCTTGACTCTCCGGTTACGTCAGGCCTTAACTTACTCAAAAAAACATGAGACTTTACAAGATCGGTGAATTAGCAAGGCTATCCGGTGTATCTGTTCGAACTCTCAGATATTATGATAAAATAGGATTATTGAAGCCTGATTTCAGAGGGGATTCCAAATACAGATATTATACCCGCACTGAGTTATTAAGACTTCAACAGATCTTATTCTTTAAAGAACTCGAAATGCCACTTAAGGTTATTAAGAGAATACTGGATGACCCGGACTTCAACGAGTCCGAAGCTCTGAAAAAACATCAGGCAGCACTACTACATCGCCGTGAACGTCTCGATGTACTTTTGTCCACCTTAGCACAAACCATTAAAGTGATCGATCAGGAGGAAATAATGAGTGATGATCATAATCTGTACAAAGGCTTCAACAGAGATGAGATTGAAGCGTGGGAGAAAGAAGTAGAAGAAAACTACGATCCCGGTTTAGTGAAACAATCCCGATCGAACGTCCAAAAGATGTCGAAGGATGATATGGCATCCATTAAAAACGAACAGCTCGAAATTGCTAAAGAAATGGCAACTTTGATGGGGCAATCAGCTGATTCAAAAGAAGTTCAACACCTGATGGCTCGCCAACACGCGGTGAATGAACAATTCTACAAGACCTCTGCCGAAGTATTTAAAGCGTTAGGTGAAATGTATGTTTCCGACCAGCGTTTCAGAAATTTTTATGATGTTCATAAACCCGGATTAGCTGAATTTATGAGAGAATCCATGAACGTATATGCTGATCTGAATTTATAAAAAAGCCCTCAGCTATAAGCTGAAGGCTTTTACTCTCACACACGTGAACTCAACTACTTATCTCAATCCGTTGGGCAAGCCTTTACAGATCCGGCTTACGGCATCATGGCTGTGCAAACTTTCCAAATGAGCACAGCGTACTACAAAATCTCTGACACTGTTGTAACTGTCCAACTCTTCATAGAGTAGCCGGGCAGCATCTTCCACAAACTTCTGGTAGGCCCCGTTCAATTCAGCAAATGCCTGTTCATCTTCTCTCTTTACCATAACCTGAGTTTCTGTCTTAAGTGCTGCACGACATACCTGTACCAGATCTTCCACAAAAAACTCATCTTTCAACGCAACAGTAACATCTGCAATACTGCGCTGACTATGCGGGATGGCGGCTACGCCCCGATCCTCCCGGGCATGTTCGGCCAGTTCATACGAACAAGGGCACGCACTACTATACACAAAGCTTAAATGCATATGTTTATGAAACTGATCGTAGTTATCTAAATGGCCTTCAAACGAAACATCATAGTATTGATACCCTTCCATTCCTGATCGTAAACTTTCCATCACCATTGGATAAGAGAACGATAATCTTAAAAATGATTCCTGTGATTCCAGATCTTCTTTATATGCTTTAAGCACTCTTTCGAGCATATCGAGAGAAAACACTTCATCCTTGAACTTGTAGAATGTGCGCATGATCCGGCTCATATTGATGCCTTTTTTTCCGGCATCCAGACTCACATATCCATCTACCGAGACTTCCAGTGTTACCGGTTTCCCATCACGCTTTTTGATCTGTAGAGGCAGCTTGAAGTTGGATATACCCACCTGTTGGATGGGAACATTGGCCCCTTCAATTAACGAAGCAGGACCATTTTGCAGGTCGGGAAGTGATGCCTTGTATTCAGGTGTTACAGTAAATGTAGGATCGTAAAATCTTTGTACTTGATTTGAGATCATAGGATTGATAATTCAATATTAAAATAAATGCTTTCCCCGATATCGACATTAATCCCCTTTCTTTCGTTCGGTAATTATCTATTTTTTACAGATACCCGATTCGTTTTCATTTCATAAAACCTTTAAATGAATGGGGCACATTCATTACTCCGCATTTAAACAAAAAGTCCTAACCGACCTGTAATCAAAAATTATGAAGTCAACTATTCTACGAGCTTTGATCGCTCTTTTGCTTGTAACGATATCCTGTTCAGAAAGTGAACCCCAACCCAAATTCATGACCGTTTCCGGTAGTCAGTTTATCTCCCCCGATGGTGAACCCGTAATATTAAAGGGGACGAATCTTGGGAATTGGTTGTTACCTGAGGGCTATATGTTCAAATTTCAAAAGACAAATGCGGCCTGGATGATCGATGAATCTTTCCGGCAGTTAGTTGGTCCCGATCAAACTGATGCATTCTGGCAGGAATATCTCGATAGTTACATTAAAGAAGATGATATAGCATTCTTAAAAAGCATCGGTGCCAATCACATTCGGGTGCCATTTAATTACCGCTTGTTTACGGGAGAGCATTATATGGGTGGGCAGGATCTGGGCTTTACCTATCTGGACAAAGTGGTGGACTGGAGTGCCAGGCACGGCCTCTGGGTGTTACTCGATATGCACGCCGCACCGGGAGGACAAACCGGTGATAATATCGATGATGGTTATGGCTATCCGTACCTATTTCTGGATGAGGACAGTCAGGAACAGATTACAGAGATATGGACCAGAATTGCCGATCATTATAAAAACAATACCACTGTGATCGGCTATGATCTGCTGAACGAGCCTATCGCCCATTATTTCGAAGATGATTTTGATGTGTTATTACCTGAGTTGGAACCTTTATACAAGAAGATCACCGAATCTATTCGGGAAGTAGATCAGGATCATATCATATTTCTGGGCGGTGCTCAATGGAATACCAATTTTTCCGTTTTCAGCGAACCCTTCGATGATAAGCTGGCTTACGAATTTCACAAATACTGGATGGAAGTTGAGGTCGGAGCTATTCAGGAATACCTGGATTTCAGGGATACCTACAATGTTCCGATCTATATGGGAGAATCCGGTGAAAATACCGATGAATGGGTACTTGAGTTCAGAGAGTTATTGGATGAACACGAGATCAACTGGGCGTTCTGGCCCTACAAGAAAATGAAAAATACCCGGGGCATCATGAATTTTGAACAACCGGAAGAATACGCACAGATCATAGAATTTACTGAAGGCGACCGAAGTACATTCAAAGCCATCAGAACCCGGAGACCAGACAGAGACGTTTCCATAGAAGCTTTAAAAAAATTCAATACAAATTCGTTATACAGGAATTCATTCCCGAATACCGGATATATCGAAGCACTGGGTTTCTCTGTGCCTGCAAACGATGAGTCGCTCACCCAATAGTAATGTAAGGGCAGTATTCAGCAATATTCCGTTCTGTCTCAAACAGTTTAACTGAATAAAGGATGCTGCCTTCTGAGGCTGCTGCTTCTACCTCATCTTTCAATTGGTCATAAAAGGCTTTCACCAGATTCTCTGAGGTTGGGATGACTCCCTCCAGAAAGGGAACATCAATATTCAGGTTTCTGTGGTCGCAAGGCTCCAGCACTTTCTCGTTTATGATCGATTTCAGGTCTCCCAGATCAATCACATATCCGGTTTCCGGATCGGGTGAACCGGCAACAGTAACTTCGATGATATAATTATGCCCGTGCCAGTTCGGGTAATTGCATTTTCCGTAGGTTTCTGAATTCCAGTCATCAGATCTGTTCGGGTTATGCAAACGATGTGCGGCATTAAAATGGGTTTTTCGGGTAACGAAGATCAAAATATTGGCTTTAAAGTTGTACTCCCATCAAACCGAAAGAAAAGCAATACGGTTCCAAAAAAAAAGAGAGTTTCAGTTCCCTGAAACTCCCCTTGTGATCAGCACACCTCACAATGAAGTGAGACGTTTCTTGAGTAGAATTTGATTACTTGATCAAAGTCATTTTTCTGGTAACAACTGTGTTACCTCCAACCAATCGGTAAATGTACACACCGCTAGAAAGGCTGGATGCATCAAAGTTTACGGTAGTACTACCGGCAGAAATTGTCTGATTATTTACTAACGTAGCCACTTCCCGTCCCAGCATATCGTACACTTTCAGGCTTACTTTCTGTGTAGAAGGCAGAGCAAAAGTGATCTTTGTAGATGGGTTGAAAGGGTTTGGATAGTTCTGCTTCAATTCGATTGAAGTTGGCACATCTTCTGCAATAGTTTCGATCTCAGTGATGGTGCTACCAGTGATATGACCATAAGCTGTAAGCGCCGTCCATCCGGCTAACCAGTTAGATTGACCAAAAGCACCTTTGAACGAAACTTCAGTGAAGAAATCATCATCAGGAATAACAGCTCCGGTCCAGGCAGAACTATTAAGTGCAAGGCGATAATCAAGGCCACCTATGGCAGCATTTGTTAGTGCAAAACCAGGATCAGCCATCACGTTACCGGTTGAAGTTGCAGTGAAGTGATCTGCGGCAAAGGTATCATTAAAGATGTTGGCAAAATTGGTTTCTCCACCAAAATCGAAGAAGATACTGTTCATGATATTCAAAGAATCTGCTTCTAGTCGCGCACGGCTACCAATTCCACCTGCGTTCTTATCCTCAACATGAACGGCATCGCCTGAGTGAGATGCAAAAATTGAGTTATGGTACTCTCCACCGGTGTTATCACGGAACATCAGTAATTCGCCGGATCCGTCGCCACCAGGAACTTCTGTTGAGCCGGGTCCGATGTATGTGGCATTTGAAATTACCGGGAATGCATACGGACGACCAGTTTCGTCTCCACCTGCTCCGTCCATTTCTGCAGCACGTCCGGTTTCGTCTGTATCCTGAATTACGAACCAGAACTGCCCTTTTCCACTGAATCCCTGATCCCAATCAAATCCGTCATCTTCAACAAAGGCAGAGATCATGTATTTGGTATTTACGGTACCACCAAAGAATTCGTATCCATCATCTTTCGATGCAAAAGATTCGATGTATTCCAGTGTAGTTCCGGCACCTACAGCTCCTAAGGTAAGACCCTGGATCTCGTTTCCGGAATCCTGACCTACGTTTACCCCCGAGTAGCGAATTGATACATAGCGCATTACCCCTGAGTTGTCCATAGGATCGGTTCCACCATATCCGGCCAGTGCTGGATCGGTTTCTATCTGATTCAGACCTTCCACTAATTTTTCAGTGTCGTTGTTGGTGATCGATTTACCCAAAATGATCACTCCACCCCATTCTCCGGTATCATCTTTGGTCAAAGATCCGTCATCATTGATGGAAGTGAAGATGATTGGATCAGTAGCGGTACCCTCAGCAAAGATCTTAGATCCACGGGTGATCACAAGAGCAGTGGCATCTACATCCTGTCCGTCTTCTGCTTTAATTACAGTTCCGGCTTCGATATACAGGCTTGCGCCATTTGTTACATATACAATTCCGTCAAGAATGTATTCTGTATCAGCAGTCCAGTACGTATCTGAAGTGATTTGTCCGGTAACGGTAACCTGTGCCATCGATACGAATGGCAAGAGTAGGAACACGAACAAGATTTGTAGTCGTTTTAACATAGTTGTTTGTTAGGTTTTGTTTTGGTGTTTGGGTTTAATAATCCAATTCCTTTTAAAGCCTGTACTTTACTCCGAATTTGATCGCTCGCCCGATCTTGTATGAGCTGTTCACAAATTCTTTTCCTTTGAATTCCTGTGACTGTACGATATCAGGATCTAATATATTTCTGATGGAGAAAGACAATTCGAAATGATCTCCAAACTGCTTGGTGGTCAGAAAATCGAGGGTTCCGTACGACCTCTCATAAATATTTGGGGTAGCACCATAACTCACAGCTGCTAATCGATCCCCGAATGTGTTGAAATTCAACGATGCAGCAAATCCATTTTCCGGATTTTCATACGACACATCAAAGTTTGCTATATAATCTGACTGGCCAAAAAGCGGACGGGTTCTAGAGGCAGAAGAGTCACGACTTTGTATAACCATATATTCCTCTTCAGGGATATCAACTTTTGAGTTGATCAATGAGAGGTTTGCTGAAACTGCAAAATATTTCATTGCATCAGAGATGAACCCAAGATTCTTTTTCGCTTCTAATTCCAGACCAAGAACCTGACCAGTAGGCACATTCATATAGGTTATAGCATCCCCGTCACCACTTTCCAGATCAATTACTGTCTCAATTGGTTTTTCGAAATCTTTATAGAAACCACTTACAGCCAAAACCTCGCCCGGACTCATGAACCACTCCCAACGCAGATCATAGTTGGTGATAAGGGTCCTCTGAAGGTCCAGATTACCTGCTTCCTGAAATCCACCTGAAAAGTTTACTGTTACGTATGGAGCCAGTTCTCTGAAGTTGGGGCGAGCCAGTGTTTTTGTATAAGCACTTCTCAGGTTCATATTATCAGCAAGTGAGTAGACCAAACTAACTGAGGGGAGATAATCGGTATCATTCAATTGTCCCTTTTCCAGAGTAGAATCCTGAGTTACCAGAGTGATCTCTGCCATCTCCATACGAACACCAGTGATCAGTTTTAGCCGGTCAATAACCGGTAATTCAATCATGGCATAAGTAGCCGTAATATCTCTTGTACCATCATAATTATTACGAATATCAGAGATCTCAAGAGGTACTACCCCAAAATAATAGCGTCCACTTTCTGTTACTTCTGTTATACCGGAATAGCTGAAAAAGGCATCCAGATCACCTCTTACATTTGGGTCACGAAGCAGATTACTTATTTCAGACTGAAAATCGAAAGCATCTTCCCTGAATGTTCTTTCTGCCTGATTAATATAGGCCCCAAATTTTATTGAACCTTTTGATCCTGTGAAGGACTTAAAGGGCACGGTAATATCCAATGCCGCATTCACACTTTGCTCCGTCAATGTTCGGTAAAAGCGGGTAGGGTATGGAAATCCATTTGGGAAACCGTAAAAAGTTGAATCCTTACCGGCTAACTCTCGATCAAACGATTCTGTTATAGCAAGTCTACGGTTGGGTTCGTCCTGAGTATTTTTTGAAAATGCAGATTTCCATTCTACAATAGTGTTATTGAGTGCAGGAAATGAATGTTTGCCTCCAAACTGTGTAGAGAAGAGACTTCTTTCAACATAATCTACAACCCGATTATGCGCAGTTGCACCATCATTAGTTGACAGTTCGTCATCAAAACCCGCAAGATAACGTCCGGTCTGTGCTCCGTTTCTTGTGGCAATGAGAGTAGCTTTAATCTTATGCAGATCCGATAACTTATAAGCCACATTCAATAGTCCACCTACATCTACCGATCTTGTTCCCCGACGATCACTATATGTAAAAATTGGATCTAACCCTTGAGCTGCATCCACTGTGCTATTCAATAAATAACCTGCGTTTACTCCGTTACGATACGAAGAGTATGCATTTCCATAATTCAGACTGGCAATATATCCGAACTCTCTTCCAAATAAGGTGGATTTGTTACCAAATGAAATTCCATAACCTTGATTCAGAATTGCTCTTTGCTCAACCGGTTCAAAATTCCCTGTAAATGCATTGGACAAACGATCCAGTGTATCGGCAGCCAGAGAATCCCGTCTTGCACCTCTGGCTGATGGAAAATTATCGTGAGCCGGATCATCAAGATATCCAATCACAAAATCAGACAATTCTCTGGAACCATCTCCGTAACCCAGCCAATCTGTACTGGTACTTTCACCCTGCAAAACATCCTCAAAAGTTGTCCCGGTGAGATAGGTGGTGGAGGCAGACAACTGAAACATCATCGTTTCAGGGAAGTCTTTGGTATTTACATCTACCAAACCACCACTGAAGTTACCGGGTTTATCCGGAGTAAAGGTCTTTATTGTAGTGATATTCTCTAGCAGACTGCTTGGAAAAATATCTAATTGGAATGCTTTCTTATTAGGATCTGCACTTGGTAGCTCGAGGCCATTCAAATGAGATGAGGTATAACGATCTCCTAAACCACGAATGAAAACATATTTACCTCCTACCACAGAGGCTCCAACCACTTTTTTGAGTGCTCCGGCTGCATCACCTGCGCCGGATTTAGAGATCGTTTCTGCAGAAATAGCATCGCTAAAGGCAAGCGATTTCTGTCTCTGCCTCAATAAGCCGGCCTCGTTATTAAGTACGACTTCTGCAGTTACTACAATTTCTTCGAGAAGCTCAGTTTCGGGTTGCAGAGCAATGTCGAGCTTTACGGTTTCGCCTTCGCCTACTTTTACCCCGGTTATTAACTGAGTAGCATAGGACAGATAACTGACTTTGATATCGTATGTCCCCGCATCCACATTGCGGATCGTATAATTTCCGTCAATGTCGGTAGCAGTACCTTTTATGGTACCATCAATTACAACGTTAACTCCGATTAGTGTCTCACCTGACTCAGAGTCAACTACGGTTCCGGTAATTTGCCCTTTAGATTGCGCAAACGTATTTGTTGATAAAAAGAGTGCTGTAAGGATTACCGTGATTATGTGTTTTTTCACGTGTGCTGATTTTTAACTTTAATTCTCAAGTTGATGAACTAAAGCTATAGCACAGGTTTTTCCGTACTGTTACGGTGAATTTAACCTTATGTAATCCCTACATTACGAAACCGTTACCAACGGCCTTCAAGAGTGTTTATTCGCTCTTTTCCTCAGAATCAGTATTATCGTTTTGTTCGCTATCTGACTCAGTTTTTGCAGTCTCTTCCTCTACAATGGTAGCGTCCTCTGCTTCTTCTTCTGCGATGCCATTGGTCCCTTTTTTCGACAGATCGTCGAACATTCCTTCCGGATACTTCCCTTTCGGGCGGTCACCCAGAAGAGTCCTCAGATCATGGTGATTCAGTACTTCTTTCTCAAGTAATGACTGAGCCAGTGCTTCGAGTTGTTCTTTGTGATGAGTTAGCAGATCAATGGTCCGGTCGTAATTCTCTTTAATGATACGACGAACAGCTTCATCGATCTTTGTACTGGTCTCCTGAGAGTACTTTCGGTTGAACCCGTAGCTGTTATCAGGATTCTGAGAGTCTTTTAGTGAAATGTATCCGAGCTCTTCACTCATACCATATTCTGCAACCATGGCATAGGCCATATTTGTGATACGTTCCAGATCATTCTGTGCTCCGGTTGAAATCTTTCCAAAGATGATCTCTTCAGCAATTCTACCACCTAGTAGCGCACAGATCTTATCATCCAATTCTTCTGTGGTCATCAGAAAGCGATCTTCCAACGGCGTTTGTAACGTATAACCCAGGGCCGCTAAACCACGAGGCACAATACTCACTTTAAGCACCGGATCGGTGTGTTCCAGATACCAGCCAACTACTGCATGACCTGCTTCATGATATGCTACGATCTTACGCTCATCCGGGCTGATCAGTTTATTCTTACGTTCCAGACCTGCAATAACTTTTTCGATAGAATCCTGGAAGTCGATCATCTCCACGGCTTTCTTACCACGACGTGCCGCGATCAATGCCGCTTCGTTACATAAATTCGCCAACTCTGCACCGGCAAATCCGGGTGTTTGAGATGCCAACACTCTCAGATCGATATTATCTGACAGTTTAAGATTTTTGATGTGCACTTTAAGCACTTCCACACGACCATTAAGATCGGGTTTGTCAATCAGGATCTGACGATCGAATCTACCCGGGCGCAATAAGGCGGAATCCAATACATCCGGCCGGTTCGTTGCAGCCATCAGGATCACCCCTTTATCAGAATTAAACCCATCCATTTCACTCAACAGCTGATTCAGGGTATTCTCGCGTTCATCGTTTGAACCCATAGCCATCCCTTTACCGCGGGAACGTCCAATGGAATCGATCTCATCAATAAATACAATACAAGGCGCTTTTTCTTTAGCTTGTTTGAAAAGATCACGAACACGTGCAGCCCCAACCCCGACAAACATTTCCACAAAATCGGAACCACTGAGACTAAAGAACGGAACACTTGCCTCACCGGCTGTTGCTTTGGCTAACAAGGTTTTACCCGTACCCGGAGGGCCTACAAGTAATACCCCTTTAGGTAGAACACCACCCAGTTTTGTAAACTTCTGAGGGCTTTTCAAAAATTCTACCACTTCCTCTACCTCTGCTTTCGCTTCTTCCAGACCGGCCACATCTTTAAAGGTAACTTTAGTTTCGGTCTGCTGATCGTACAGCGAGGCCTTATTCTTACCGATATTCAATACCTGCTGTCCCGGATTCATTCTTCTGAAGATGAAGACCCAGAATCCAATGGCGAGAGCGATCATAACCAACCACATAAATACCCCGGAAAACCATTCTTCTTCGATGCGAACTTCGTAGGCTACATTGTGCTCATCAAGGATAGGACGGATCTCGTCATTTGGGATCATCGTAGTGATGAAGGTTTTATACTCTTCTCCTGTTGAAGGAGTGAGTAGCGGAGCGTCATCCTGTGTGGGAGGTTTTACAATGCCGTCGCTTACGGCTTTATCATTGTATTTACCATAAATATTTACCCCATTTTTAATGATGATCTCTTCTACATACCCTTTCTTAACCTGATCCAGAAATTCACTGTATTTAATACCATTTCCCGACTCGGGATTCAGGAACATTACTTGTAAAACGATCAGAAACAGAATAATTACAAGGAAACCCCAGGTTGGAAATTTAGGAGTGTTTCCCGGTTTGTTACCCAATGGGGATTTAATTTGCTTCTTGTCTTTGGGCTTTTGTTCGGCCATTTAATACTTCTACTTAAAATTTATTTGAATATAGCTATCTGGAAGCTTCTTTTCGCATTGAATAGTTGAAACGCAAATTTGGCAAAAAACGTGCCATCTGTCTTGTCATGACAAATCATCAAAAGCGATCTGATCTCCTTCGGCAGTCTGCATGATCAGGCCTTCATCCTTTGGCGTCATCCTTCCGATCACTGCAAAATCTTTAAATAATTCTACGAATTGTTCTACTTGCTTCTCGGTAAGTGTGAAAATCAGTTCAAGATCCTCTCCACCATATAGTGCATATTTATCCACATCCTCCTGCATTTCATCGGCAACGTGGCGTGTTTCAATGGCAATGGGTAAAGCTGCCTGATACAAATACGCCCCTAATTCCGAGGCATTGCAGAGTTCTGTAACTTCATGAATGATACCCTGGGTGAGGTCGATCATTGAAGATGGCAATACATCATGCTCCTCGAATTTATCGATGAGATCTTTTCTGGCCTCAGGCATAAGCTGTCGCTGAACCACATATTTATAATCTTCGAGATCCGGTTGAATGGCATCATCACCATGTTGTTCCCAGAACTTTTTTTCTCTCATCAGTATTCTTAGTCCTGCCAGTGCTCCCCCCACATCACCGGTTATACAGATCGCATCGCCGATCTTTGCGCCGGATCGCTTTACGACTTTTTGTTTTTCCACTTCCCCAAAAACGTTTACCGTAAATACCGCATGTGTATGATTCCCGGTAAGGTCACCTCCTGCAATTTCAATATCATGTTTTTCGCAGGCATTATTTATTCCGGCATACAACTGTTCAACCATCTCCACAGATAAACTGTTTGGAATAGCCAGATTTATCAGGATATGGCTTGGTCTTCCGTTCATCGCATATATATCACTTATAGCAGATGAAACCATTTTGTATCCGAAGTGAGTGAACGGAGTATATGATGGATCAAAATCTACCCCTTCGATGTAGGTGTCGGTAGTTAGTAACTGAAGATGTTTCGACTTGGTTTTTAAGATGGCCGAATCGTCTCCTGAACCTTTGACGGTGCGTGCGTTGACTTTTCCCTTGAACTTTTTGAGTCGCTCAAGAAGTCCTGTTCGTCCGATACTTTGTATGGTGGTGAATTGCTCTTTCATAGGAAATCAAATAGGTATAAAAAAAGGCAGCCACGAAGTATCGTGGTTGCCTTCTAAACTGTTAAAAGAAGATCTAGTCTTCGCGTTTAGTAGAATAATTGATTCTAAAGGTTCCTGCCTGCTGAAGTTCTTTTTGAACATCCGTTAACAGACCGAATTCAGAATTTTTATCTACACGAAGAGAAACAATGAGTTTCGGTTGATCTAATAACTTATCGTACATCAGGTTTCGGATAGCTCCGATGTCATCAACAATAGCATCGTCGATTTGTACTTTATCCTCACCTAGTTGATTTCCCGGGAGTCTTTCCGGTCCGATATACAGATAAGAAACCAATCGTTTTTCTTCGATCTTCTCGATATTCGACGCTTTTGTGAGGTCTAACTTCACTTTAAGCGTTACTTCTCTAAGTACCGTGGTAACCATGAAAAAGAACAGGAGCATGAATACTACGTCAGGCATAGCTGAGGTAGGTATTTCCTGTTTAGTTCCGGCTTGTTTCTTTTTAAAATGAGCCATATTAGCTGTCCGGTTCTGCGATTGAAATTTTCTTAGGGTACATGTCCTTGATGTGCTTCTGCTGTGGACTCTCAGGCTTTAGCTTGTCGTAATCCACACCATAATTTGCACGTGAAGCTGAGTTACGTAGATCTTCATAAGCACCCATCACTTCATCCAACATATCTATGTAGATATTGTACGGAGTTTCGCGCTGGGTTTTTAAAGATACGATCGCAGCTTCCGGAGATACAGCCAGTTCTTCGCTGTTTTCGGGGTTGTCGATAAACTCGATGAGTTTAGCTTTAACCTCGCCAACAGGAACGGGTTGTTCGTCCATCAGAACTAATCCCTGAGCATTCACGAGAATTTTCATCAGGTTACGTTCACGAATCGGAGGTGGATCCTGTTCCGGATCTAACGGGGGAGGAAGAACCATCCCGATCCCTGTATCCACATTTATAGTGGTGGTTACAAGGAAGAAGATCAGAAGCAGGAAGGCGATATCCGCCATTGAAGATCCATTGATCTCCGCTCCTTCTCGTTTTCTCTTTTTTAAAAGCATACTACTTGCTCCAATTAAAATTTAAAGGTGCTACGTAGTCCGGTTATTACAATTGATACTACCATGATGCCCATCATAACCATTGTTGTCATGACTCCGGCATTCACTAATGGTTGTTCTGCACTAGTCATAACACCATATGAAATACCAAATACAATAAATGGAACTGCCATCAGGGCAATACGCTTGAAGTCCTGCTTACCTTGCATCAGACTTTTTACAGCTGAAACAATCATTGAAAGAACTCCTAGGCCTATCAAACCGAATGCAAGTATAACGGCTATTTTAACAATTAAACTGCCATCCATAATTATGTCTCCAGTTAAGTTTTGACCAGGTTATTTTATTATTCAGCAGAATCAGTTGATTCTTCAACAGGGATAAGTGGCTTACCTTCCTGTAACAGAATCATAGAATCAATAAGGGTAATTGAACTTTCTTCCATTTCTGCGATTAACCGGTCAATTTTAGATACACAATAGTTGTATCCGATCTGCAGGATAATACCCGCGATCAAACCACCAGCTGTTGTTAAAAGGGCAACTTTAATACCACCGGCCACAATACTTGGGGAGATATCAGATGCAGCTTCGATATCATCGAAGGCCGCGATCATACCTACTACCGTACCAAGGAAGCCGAACAGAGGAGCAATTGCGATAAAGAGTGACAACCAAACAAGACCTCTTTCAAGGAAGCTCATTTCGATTGAACCGTAAGCAGCGATCGCTTTTTCAGCAGCGTCGATACCTTCATCAGCTCGCATAAGACCAGCCTGGAATACTGAAGCAACAGGACCACGTGTTCTGGCACATAATTGCTCAGCAGCTTCAACACCACCTTCTTGCAGTGCCTCCTGAACATTTACAATGAACTTTCGTGTGTTAATATCAGCTAAGTTGAGCGTAATAATTCTTTCTAAGAAAATGGCAAGACCCAGGATCAATGTGATCAGTACAGGCCACATCCATCCTCCATCATTACCTTGATTAAATTTCTCTACAATGAGATTAAAAAAGCCTTCTTCTGCAGGCGCTTGTAAAAGAAATAGAGCAATCGACGATGTCATGTTCACTCCAATTAAATTTTAAGTGTTAGTGTCTAGATTTAATGAACCGCTAGAATAGGTCATTTTATCTTAAATGTCAAAGCTCGAAAACCTCAAAAAGTTAACTTTTAGTTAACAATGACAATGATTTTTATCTTCACAATACTTTCAAATAAAAGCCCTATAAACCCTTAAAAAACGGCACTCACGGTCAGTTTCAGGGTATGGATATCCGGTCGGTCATTCACGGTTCTGCCATCATACTCAAACCGAAACCTTACCAGATCACTTACCCGGTAATTCGCCGAAACAGACCATATAAGATGATTTCCGCTCCCGGTACCCTCTGTTAATTCAAACCGGCTAAGTGTACCGGGTACACCTTCCAGTTTTGTATTCCGGAATTCTATCCTGGAATCAGCCTGTATTTTTTTAAACAGGAACGCTCTGTTCGTCTGAACGATTTTAACCATTGCAGCCTCAGCGGGTACTACAGGAAACCGATCTGTTTTTATTGAAAAACTACTGCTGAGCGAAGTTTGCCACGAACGGTTGATCAACCACTCCACTCCGGGACTCACAGTCATGGAACGGATCTCAAAATTACGATTGCTGAGCTGATCACTTAAACTGATGTTCCTTCCTCTGTTCAGATCTCCAAAAAATCGCAGTTTTGGGGTGACCCGATAACTAATACTCGCATACCATTCCTTTGAATAATTCTGAACCGATTCATTGCTCCTTTGATTTAACGATCGGTTGTCACTGTAACCCAGCCGTGTATCCATATTAAAATCGGTTGGAAACAGATCTGCTTCGTACGATTGGTTGATACGTCCGGAAATGGTGGTTGAATCATTCCTAAAGGTATTCATCTTCAATAAATAGACATCGCTGAATACATCGGTGGTAGAATTTTCTCTTATATCTATGGATGAGAATAAGGTGAGTTCACTGAATCTGTGTTCCTTATTAATGAATGGCTTGACCTGATTTCTCCACCGGGTGGACAGGTTTATCACCGATAGCAGATCATCGGATGGAATGAATTGCTTCACATAGGTTCCTTCATTCGGACTCAATTCCGGATAGAATTCATCGAGTTGCTCCGTTCCATCACCATTTTCATCGATCCATACATACTGTCCCAATTCCGGACCGACCTCAAAATATGTTTCCTGTGTTAAGGCCTGCCTCTGAGTATTTACTTCGTAATTAAACTGTCCCTCCAACATTTTATCTGCTGCGCCATAGTTAGTCCGTGAAGTAACAAGTAATGCATCCCTGTCCCCGGTCCGGTTTTCGGCAAAGGCTTCACTGTATGATTTTGATCTGAGTACTATATTATTCACCGTTCTGAAACCGGATGATGCCCTGTAGTTGAAACCGAATTTTTTTTCTAACGCAGAGAATTCATCCTGAAGCGCATTGTCCAATACGGACTTCTCCATTCTCGCTGATATCCCTGTATTCAGTTCCAGAGCTCCTTTTTTGTACCGCAACCCCGGCCCTATCTCTGTAAACTCCAGGGAAGTTGCCAACAGTGAGTCTGAAATTGTACTTCGACGGATCCGCTGTTCCTGTTCCAGCATAATATAGGGTGCAAAAGCATGTACCTCTTTACTGATGGAGCCACGTTGCCGGAACCACTCGCCTTTTTGCTGAGTCAATGAATTTTCTGAGTCAATATTCTCTAACGTGTAATTCAGAACGGGTAACCCAACCTCTGCTGAACTAAGCTGTAATGCTTGCCGGTTTCCGCTATAATCTGATAATTGAATGGTACCTGCACTAATTTCTGTCTCCGTATTTTCACCTGTTTTATAATTAACGTTCAGTTCATTGATCACTTCTTCCTGTCCACCACCCAGCTGTACGTCCCATTGCCGCTCAAATTCCACCGGCCTGATCCTCTCAAAGGTTTCAAAATTCTTTCCCCGATAGGATCTGCGTACATCCAGCCTGAAAACACCCGCCCCTGTATGTATACTATCAACACTTAGACCGGAAGTGTAAGCATGATCGTTATTATCACCATCATCCAGCCCGGAAAACCGATTCTTATCATAGCCGCTTACCGACCATTCCCCAAACCAGGATATATGCTCTGATATTCTTACCCTGGAATTCAGTGCCACCATTTGCAATTTCTCAGGAGCCGGCAGTTTTCTGAATGGTTCATAATCACCGTTACCCGGCCCCACCCAGTTGTATACCAATCCGTTCACGCTACCCGAAACTCTTTGATAGCTTCCTTTTCCCGAATTCACCTTCGAAAAACTAACGACATAAATCGCATCCTCTGAACCGGGCAAATTTTTATAGATCTGATAATCCTGCCCGTTCCATGTGGTATCTATCAAAGCATATTTCACATTATACCGATCTTCGTCTGTCGCTAATCCGGCGCCGGAAACCACTACCCCATCCGGATCATCTCCGGCCAGTTTCAGATCATCGATATTGGCCTGAGTCAGTGTTTGCTGCGACAGCAGATCATTTCCATCTGCCTGCCGGATCACTGTAGCTCCAATGCTGAACCGGTCATTAAAAAGCTGTTCTTGTACTTCTGCAGCGATCAGTGTTCGGTTGAAATTCTGTTCCAGATATTCGTATTCAATTACGATCCGTGTCTCATCTTTAATGAGCAGGTTATTAGTGAAGTACACTTCACCCAAACCATAATCAATGATATATTCATTTTCCTCACCCCGCTTCACTTCCACTCCGTTTACAAACACCCGTTCTGTACCAGCCAGAACGATCACGAACTGTTCGCCATTCTCGCCGGTTAAGCGA
Organism: Balneolaceae bacterium UBA7797; assembly: GCA_002480645.1. Taxonomy (GTDB): domain Bacteria; phylum Bacteroidota; class Rhodothermia; order Balneolales; family Balneolaceae; genus UBA7797. Next base: position 16,435 of record DLCN01000003.1, on the reverse strand, counting down.
TAGGGCCCTTGCACACCATCCTGACCCTGAAAATATTTAGACTGAAAGGTTCCCTTAACTACCGATAATGCGGATCTGTAATTGCCGGCTTCAGTTCTAAACTCTCCATTCACTCCCTGAAGTCGTCGATTCAATTTTGCATATCGGCTTGCATTAAGTGAAAGGTCCACATCTCCCATATCCAGATCGAAATTATTCCCGTTTAACTGGATCAATACGCGATCAAATTCCCGGATGCTTTGGGTTGTCCCGTCGGGTTGAAAGGGAATACTCGCATCAGTCAGTGATGCATTGATTGCGATATCATCGGTTAATTGCCCGCTTAACTCAAATTGCAACCCGCTTTCGAGTGCAAAATCCTGATTTGAACCTACTATGATACCTCGGGTAAGACTTCCCCTTTGATTCAGATCAGAATCATAAAATGAGTTACGGGAAGTTCGTATCAATTCCCGGGCAATGGAGTCATTCTCTGCTGTATAAAAATTGTCGGGAATGGACGCTACCGATCTATTCCCAAAGGTTCTTCTTATTGCATACGGATAGATCTGATATTGAATAAACAAAGAATCACTTTCAAAACCGGCAATCGATCTCTCCAGTTTCCACCTCCCGTTCAAAGGGTTGAAAGACCAAAATTCTCTATCTATAGCAGCCTTACCGGCACTGACCGATATGGATTCCTCCAAAACCCAGTTCCCTAAAAAGTAGGAGGTATCTGTTTCTGGTGAGGGAATGATGAGCTCTCGCGTAAAAACAGACTGGGCGTACCCATTTTCGTATGCGACAAACACGTTGATTGCCGAAATAACAAAAATGATGAAATAGAATTTGGTTACCGCCTTCAAGATAGATCGTGGATAAAATAAAGTGGAGTGCTTACTCCCTTTAGTTATGTATCTGTGCTGAATGTAATTTATAAATCGTAGCGGTACTCTGAGATATGCTTATTTGATTGAATTATTCTGCAATGATAAATCTTAAAATGATATGAATCCAAAAAAAAGCCGGCGATAACCGGCTTTTATTCACTTTAGACTTCTTCTCCGTTCAGCATCTTATTCCAATACAAATAGGGAAGCATATGCTTTTTCAGCATCCATAATCTCCAGTGCTCTTTATCACTGTTGAAAACGAGCATTCGTTTGAGTTTAGGATCCGGAGTAAAATTCTTGCCATAATCGAATTCGGCCAGGGTCATTTTACCGAAACCGGTAACCAGAGGGCAGGATGAATAGCCATTGTAGGAGGTATTATCCGCTGCTTTGGATCTTCTGAGCTTTAAGATGTTATCTACCACTACAGGAACCTGTTTTCTGATCGCAGCGCCGGTCTTCGCGGTGGGTAGTCCATTCACATCTCCTACGCCAAAGATATTCTCGTATTTATTGTGCTGCATAGAATAGTGATTCACATCCAGCCAGCCTGCTTCATTCACCAGCGAAGATTCCCGCACAAATTTTGGTGCTGCCTGAGGTGGAGCAATATGCATGAAATCGAATGGTACTTCGATATCCACATCCCCTTTAAGGGATTCGTTGAGTACGTTATCTTCGTTGATCACACATTGGTTCTCAGATTCATCCACATACTTGAAATGAACGATCTTATTCTCTACATCAATTCTTGTAGGGGCATAAAACGGTCGGAAATGGATGCCATATCTGTCCAACACCTGATGCAGCGTCTTTTTGATCGGTTCCACTCCAAAGATCACCGAACCCGGCGTCGCAAACATTACATTTGCCTTCACATTATTCTTCTGGAAGTAATCGGCTGCCAGATAGGCTATCTTTTGAGGCGCACCACCACATTTTATCGGAGTTGTAGGCTGTGTAAAGATCGCATTTCCACCTTTGAATTTTTTTAACAGATCCCAGGTATGATTCGGATCGATGTAATTGGAACAGACGATCCCTTTTTCCAGTGCTTCCGGCAAGCCTTCGATCATAGAAGGTTCCATCACCAATCCGGGTGAAACGATCAGATATTTATAAGTGATATCTCCATGTTCAATGGTTGACACCTTATTCTCTTCGGGCTTGAAAGCTGTTGCTTTATCCTTTAACCAGGTTGCTTTATCCGGCATTACGTCTTTCATCGGTTTAGCCGTTTTTTCATATTCATAAGCTCCGGCTCCAACCAGTGTCCACGCAGGTTGATAATAATGAGTATCGCCGGGTTCAATAATTCCGACACTTAGCGAAGGGTCTTTCTTTAGTAACATGGCTGCGGTCATGATCCCGCCTGTACCACCGCCAATTACGAGTACTTCAAACTCCTGATTCATAAAACTAGATTTTTGTGATTGATATTTACCGGCCCTGTCAGAAAAGAACATGACACCATCACCATTTCTTGGAAGGGCTTTTTTAGATACCAAAAAGCATATTCACTTACCTAGTTGTTATGATAAGTTTAATTTTTAATGCACTAACTACTTAATTTTAGATTCAATTGCAGTTACCGAATGCCAACTATTTATATCGTTCCAGTCCCTTATCCAAAAAGGAAATAAACTTATCGGAGGGTATATAACCCAGTTCCTGAGCCAGCACCTTTTTATCTCGGGGATCCAGGATCACATATGTAGGCAAAGCTACATTTCCGGTTAATTCAAATTGAATATTCTGGTTCTTTTGAGCATCTGCTCCCCCATCAGTATAAAGCTGCACCAGTTTCATTTGACCGAATCGTTCCTGTACTTCATCTAAGGGAAATACATTACTCTCCATCGCCCTGCAATTTGTACAAGTGTACCCGGTAAAATCGATAAAGACCGGAATACCCGCTTCTTCAGCATCGCTAAGAGCCTGTTCATAGTTTTGATCCCATTCTTCTGAGCCTTCCATCTCTCCGGCTCCCCGGAATGCTGAGATACTATTAACAACGCTTACATCGGTTTGCATTTTGGGTGGTAACCAGGAATCCCAAATTCCCAGCGAAGCTCCCATCAAGCCCGGTATGAGGTAAAAACTGAATAACAGTAAGGGTAATGCCAGCATAATTCGGCCGGCACTGATCGTTTCCGGTTTGGTTTCGTGTTTAAGTGCAAAAACACCCAGAATGTATAATCCTGCGATCAGGAAGATGGCCATCCAAAGGGCAATGGCGAATGGCCGGCTTACCAATCCCCATCCCAATACCAGATCCACATTGGAAATGAATTTAATAGCCGCAGCCAGTTCAATAAAACCAAGCAGTACTTTGATCACATTCATCCACGAGCCACTTTTGGGAAGAGAATCCAGCCATTTCGGAAACATGGCAAACAAAACAAACGGACTGGCAAACGCGGCTGAAAAACCGATCATCCCCAAAATAGGGTATAAAAGCTGTCCTTCGGTGGCCGTTGCTGCAAACACTGCACCTACAAATGGTGCTGTACATGAAAAAGACACGGCACTGATCGTCATTGCCATAAACAAAATCCCGATGATCCCGGAGCTTTCATTACTCTTGCGATTGAGGTAATTCGTGAACTGATAGGGCAATTCCAGCTCATACATACCAAGCAGACTTAGTGCAAAAGCGATCAAAACGATCGCGATAAAGGCATTCACAAACGGGTTGGAAGCAAAATTCTGAGCACCGGAAGCCCCCAGTACCGCGGCCAGTATCATCCCGATAAGCGTAAACGTGATCACTATTGCCAGTCCAAAGATCAGGGCTTTCCCAACACCTTTACCTTCTCCGTCCTGTTTAGAAAAATAGGAAACCGTTAGCGGGATCATGGGGAACACACAAGGGGTCAGAAGTGCTCCGAATCCGGCAAGAATTGCGATCCACATAAAGGAAAATACGCCATCCGAAGCCAGTTCGTTAGCGGAATCCTCTTCTTGAATATTTGCAGTCTCATCCTGAATATCTGTTACGCTTCCGCCAATGGCCGCTTCAAAGGGAGTATCAGAAACTCCTTCAACGGTAATATTTGCAATGATGGATTTCTTTTTGGGAGGCAAACATACCCGGTCATCGCACACCTGATAATAGGCTTCCACATCGATGATCTGTTTGCCGGAAAAAGCCGTTTTTATGGCAATGGGTATTTTAAAAACTGCGCTGTTAGCGTGGTATCCAAGATCAGTTTCAAAATTCGGATCGTATTCAACGATCGCTTCCGATTCTTCAATATCTCCGGCAACTACGAAATTCGGTGATTTTGCTGTAAATGAAGTGGGGAACGGACCAGCATCGGGTGCATTTAACACGGAATAGAGATGCCAGTTACTTTCGATGGATGCTTCAATAGTAAGGGTAAAAACATCACCGGCCTGAACCGATTCAGGGACATCCATTACCTGAAAAGAGACCGGATCAGGGGCTTGTGCAAATAAAAAAAATGGGGATAACATCACTAAGATGATCCCCATCAACATTTTCTTGTAAGTAATCATAGCTGCATTTGGGGTCGTAAATAATAAAAACATTGCTTTTCAGCGCCTTCAAAAGTACAGAAAATTTAGATTCTGTGGACTTTAAAAGATGTTTCTACCGGTTAAGAACCCTTATGCAAAAACTATCATTCGTCTTTAACCACCCAGAATTTAACGGTTGGTTTAAGATCACCTAAAAGATTTACAGTAGCTGTGTATTCGCCAAGAGCTTTTACTTCGCCATCAATACTGATGTTACGGCGATCGATAAGGATCTCACGCTCTTCGAGAGCTTCAGCGATCTGTACGTTAGTAACGGTACCGTGAATTTTATCATCTTCGCCGGTAGTTACAGGAATAGTAACAGAAGTAGCTTCCAGTAACTGAGCCAGGTCTTTAGCTTCCTGTACAGTAAGTTCAGCTTTAAGCGCTGCTCTTTTCTTCATTAACTCAAGCTCTGCAATAGCGCCTTTCGTTGCCAGAACGGCTTTACCCTGCGGGATGAGGAAGTTACGTCCGTATCCGTCTTTTACTTCAACAAGCTCACCGGCTTGTCCTAATTTTTCTACGTCTTCAGTAAGAATAATTTTCATTGTATTAATCTCTGTTTATCGAAGGTTTTCAGCTACGTATGGCATTAACGACAGGAACCGTGCACGTTTTACCGCACGGGTTAACTGGCGTTGGTGTTTTGCGCTGGTTCCGGTTACACGACGTGGAAGGATCTTGCCCTGGTCGTTCGTAAAACGCTGTAAGGTCTCTACATCTTTATAATCGATGTATTCTAAACCTGCTTTAGTGAACTTGCACTGCTTAACCTTGCGTACACTTTTCTTTGGGTGTGATGGATTCTTAATCATAATTCAATCTCTTCTGTTGATGTTAGTCTTCCTGCTCTTCTTCAACTGCAAAAATATCAGGAACTGCATTTTTCTTAACCAGTTCGCGATGTCTCAGCATTTTTGCATCGTACTTTAATGTGAGGTAACGCATGATCTCATCGTCAATTCTCATAGTACGTTCAACTTTGTTGATTGTCTCAGCAGGTGCTTCGAAATACATATTTACATAGTATCCGCTCTGCTTTTTGTCGATCTCGTAGGCGAACTTGCGAAGGCCCCAATCATCAACTTCTTCGATTTCTCCGCCGTTGTCTGTGATTAGCTTATTGATCTTCTCAATAACGGCGCCAAATTGATCCTCTTCGAGTACAGGATTAATTATATACGTTAATTCGTAATAGTTTTTGCTCATAGTATATTGTGTTTCTATGGTTGTTTTCGTTCTTGAAAACAGTCATTCCGGCACTTTGCCCGAATAACAGAAGGGCGCAAATATACGACTATTAAAGTGTGAATGCTACCATTGATTCACTTTGAAATTCAGATGGAATCGATGGCCTTTGCCAGCTCCACATCTTTGTCGGTTACAGTATCTCCCGCATCATGGGTAGATAAACTAAGGGTAACCGAATTATATACATTTTGTATAGATGGATGATGGTTCTGAGACTCAGCCTCAAATCCCACCCGTATGATGAAAGCGAGCGCTTCCTTAAAGGTGCCGAACGTAAAGCTTTTGGTAATTGTATTTTCTACATGTTTCCAATCATTTAACTCAGTTAATGCTTCACTGATTTCATCTTTGCTTAATGAATTATTCATCTAAACTACCTATTTAAGATTTTCTTGTTCTTTTCGATAACATTCACGAAATAGTTGTAGTTCATTTTCTTCCGGTCACCGGATCGGGCATTAAGCTTTTACAGAGTTTTATTGAAAAGAGCGATTGCTGTTTTTTGAAAGGAACTTCGTTCTTTTATTTTCACATTTGTCACTGTTAATTTAAAATGTAGTCACGTGGTACGGACATTTATTCAACGTTTTATGCGGATCATTCCGGCAACTTTATTGTTTATCCTGCTTACTCCGCAACTTATATTTGCCTCCGAAGGTGGCGGACATCACGGTATTGAGGGCAGCGATCTTTCTCTATGGTGGACCCTCCCGTTCGCCGGCATTCTGCTCTCAATTGCTATCGCTCCACTGATCAACGAAAAATGGTGGCATCACAATTTTGGTAAAGTATCAGCCGGTTGGGCATTACTCATGGTAGTTCCCATGATCGTATCATTCGGTTTTGAAGCGACCCTTTACGAAGTACTTCATGCTTATCTGTTAGAATATTTTCCATTCATCATCCTGTTACTCGCTTTATTTACTATTTCGGGCGGGGTTCGGATCAAAGGCTATCTTAAAGGAACACCCGAAGTAAATACCGCTATTCTTCTGTTAGGTACCATACTCGCCAGCTGGATGGGAACCACCGGAGCTGCCATGTTGCTTATCCGCCCGATCCTGAGAGCCAATGCCTGGAGAGACAACAAGAAACATATTGTGATCTTTTTCATCTTCCTGGTTGCCAACGTAGGGGGTTCTCTTACTCCACTGGGCGATCCACCGTTGTTCCTCGGTTTCCTGCAAGGGGTAGGATTTTTCTGGACCACTTCTCACCTCTTCTTTGAGATGACCTTCGTGGCTGTGATCCTGCTGGTATTGTACTATATACTAGACCGCTATCTGCTCAGTAAAGAGACTAACACACAACCGCAGGATGATGGTTCTGAACCATTAGGTATTGAAGGAGGAATTAACCTTGTATTGATCCTGGGTGTTGTTGGCGCAGTATTATTCTCCGGTCTGGTTCATTTAGGTGAATTCAGTGTCTATGGAGTACACATGACCATCGAAAATGTGGTACGTGATATTGCCCTACTGATCCTCGCCTGGGTGAGCTGGAAAGTGACATCAAAAGAAAGTCGTGCCGCAAATGGGTTCAACTGGTTCCCGATCGAAGAGGTGGCGAAACTATTTGCCGGGATCTTCATCACTATTATCGCACCCTTATCGATGTTAAAAGCTGCCAATCATGGCGAAGGTGCACTTACGTTTGTAACCAACGCCGTATTTGATTCCAATGGCGACCCGATCAATTCCATGTTTTTCTGGATCACCGGACTTCTGTCTGCATTCCTCGATAATGCCCCCACTTATCTGGTGTTCTTTAACGCTGCCGGTGGTGATGCTCAGCATCTGATGACAGATATGAGTCACACGCTGATGGCTGTATCGTCGGGAGCGGTATTCTTCGGAGCCCTGACCTACATTGGTAACGCACCGAATTTCATGGTAAAATCAATTGCTGAACAGAACGATGTAAAAATGCCAAGTTTTGGTGGATATATGGTATGGTCAGCCGGTATATTGGTACCTATATATTTACTGGTTACCATATTATTCATATAAGTGCGTCGTACACAGCATACTCTAAGCTTTTACTTCATAATTTTTCTGATCCTGGCTTCAGCCCCCAACGCTGAAGCCCAGGTTTCTTCCCCACCTGATTCGGTTAATTTCGCTTTTCTGCCCGCCATCTCATTCAACAGTGATCTTGGCCTTATTGGCGGAGGTCTGGCAAACTGGTACGTGTATAAAGATCAGCATGTACCTTTTCACCGGTATATCTCACTGGCAGCGATCGCTTCCACTAAAGGGCTGGCGTCCTTCGACTTGTTTGTAGACAAACCGTTTGCCTTCGATACCAAATTCAGATTGAGTTATCAGGTGTATGTGGCCCGTTTTTTTGAAGATCCTTATTTCGGAGTTGGGAATTACACCCGGGATGTCTATGATCAGGATCCCGGAGTGGATAACTACTTCAGTTTCAGATCCTTTAATTCCGGTCTGGATGTACAGTTACGGTATCCACTCACAAAACGGAGTAAATTCGGCCAGCTTGATCTGAAGGCAACGGCCTTAGTTCATTATGAGACTCCCTGGGACAATTCACCGGATCAACTGATCTCAGTATCTCCCCCTCCCGGAAATAAAGGTACACATCTTGCACTCTGGGGAACCGGACTGACCTGGGAGAACCGGGATAGTGAATTCAGAACAACCCGCGGAACCTATGGGGAATTCAATATTCAGATCGGATCAGATCTTCTCGGCAGTTCCGGCAACAGCTTCATCATGAACAATGATCTGAGGAGCTTTTTCACCTTCCATCTTATCAAAGACATTACGCTGGCCAACCGACTGCTGATCACTCATACTAACGGCGATATTCCCTATTGGAAACTGGCTTATGCAGGTGATGAGGAGACCTTACGCGGGTATCCGGCCCGACGTTTTCTGGATGATAACGCAGTGATCTTTAATACTGAACTGCGAACCTGGTTGTTTGAGTTGCCCATGCTCGAATCTCAATTTGGCGGCACGCTGTTCTTCGATGCCGGACGCACATTTCCCAACAGTTTACCGCTAAAAGACCTTACTTCCGATCTGCGCTATACCTTCGGATTTGGCGGATTGGCTTCCTTTTTCACCCCCGATTTTATCATCCGTGCAGATATAGGTTTTTCTGAAGAAGACTTTGGAATTTACTTTACTACCGGATATATGTTTTAGTAAATTCAGCTCTTAAAATTCATCTGAGTGCTAAACATAAAAATAAGTTCATGATTGAGCTTGTCATTCTCATTCTTGGTATCATTTATGTACTGATCGTATTAACCGTCACTCTGGGAATGTACCGCCTGCCCAAATCCACCTATAAAAGTGACGAAGAGTTGCCCACCGTAGCTGTGGTTGTTTCTGCGAAGAATGAAGAGGATGACCTGCCTAAATGCATAGCAAAACTCGAGAAACTGGATTACCCGAAAGACAAACTTCAGATTGTGCTGGTTAACGATGACAGTGATGATTCCACCGGTGAGATCATCAGGGCTGCAGCCGACCGTAATCCCCATTTTAAAGCATTGGATACCAGCAATGCCCCTGATAACGGGTTAAAAGCCAAGGCCCGGGGTATTGCCTGGGGAATCGAAAACTCAGAAAGTGAATGGATCTTCATCACTGACGCAGACGGAGAGGTTCCCGAATTATGGTTACGCCATTCCCTATCTCTTGTAGATGACACCATAGGTATGACCGGTGGCATGCTGAGTGTAAATCCTGTTTCCACGCTGGCTGTGCTCGAACGGGTAAGCTGGGCCTATACCCTGCCATTCGCTTTTGGTATGGCAGGCTGGGGCAGTTCATTCATTTGTGTGGGACCAAATATGGGACTCAGACGCTCGATCTATGAAGATTGTGGTGGCCTGGAAAACTCCGACTTCGAGATCGCCGAAGATCTGGCCTTATTCCGCATGGTGGAAAATTCAGAATATACCTCGCTGTCGTATATGAGTCCTGAAACTACGGTACACCTGAATCCGGTTCCGAGCTTAAGACATTTACTGAGTCAACAACGGCGGTGGTTACGGGGTGGCTTTGAAGGTGGCTGGCAATACTGGATCGGTCTGGTACTGGGATTCGGATTTCATAACATACTCTCTTTCTTCATGATCTTCGGATGGTTCTTTTCAGTGGAAGCCACGGCCATCACAGTAGGCATGAAGCTAAGCATCGATTTTATACAATTAGTCTCTACCCGTCATCTCATTAAAGAGGGAAATTTCATCCGTTATTACCCTGTTTTTGCCTTATATGTGATGATCACGCTACTCTGGCTACCGGTAAGTTTGTTATTCCATTCCAAAATTAAATGGCAGGGCGAAGGTTACGAGATCAAATACGACTGATCCGGATACCGATCACACTCCGTTCATCAAAAAGTAAGTAAGTCCGATCGCACCTACCACCCAGCAGTAATAAGCAAAATAGTGGAATCCTTTTTTCTTGAGGATGATGATCAGATACTTCAGGGCAAAGTAGCCGGATATGAATGAAGTGAAGAAACCGATCAGTAAACTTCCCAGCTGGGCATCGCTAACTCCGATCTCCATCATCTCTTTGATCTGAAGTAACATGGCTCCGCCGATCACCGGTATCACCATCAGAAAGGAGAAATTAGCTGCTTCTTCCCTTTTTATACCCAGATATAAAGCCGTGGAAATGGTAGAACCCGAACGGCTGATCCCCGGGATCATAGCGAATGACTGCGCGATCCCTATCAACAAACTCTTACCCAGTGAAACTTCACCTTGGGGATCTTTGGCAAAACGGGTCATAAATAAGATGAATCCGGTCACGATCAGCATTCCGGAAACCAGCAACGGATCCATGAAGATCTCTTCCACATAATCTTTGAGAGTAAAGCCCACAATTAAGGCCGGGATCATACTCACCAGAATAAAAAGGATCACTTTTACATCCTTGTCGTTCTTCTTCTGAGCCGGAGCTTTAAGGAATCCGAATCCGGCACCGGCTAATCGCATCAGGTCCTTCCAGTAATAGATCAGAATACTGCACAGTGTCCCAAAATGAACCACCACTTCGAACGTTATGCCGGCCTCGGTGTTTCCGCCAAGTATATATCGCCCCAGTGCGAGGTGACCAGAACTACTGATCGGTAAAAATTCGGTTAAACCCTGAATTAGTCCTAAAAGGAAAGATTGTATGGAATCCATTATTTATATTTGGTCGTTTTTGTAAGCCGAGAAATTAACCATATCATCTTCAAATACTAAAAACGAATTTCAGAAATATGAGTGAATACGCAATGGACATGGAAGCACTATCCGCTAAAATTGAAAAACACAGTGCCTTTATTGAAGATATACGTGCTGAGCTGGATAAAGTGATCATTGGTCAGAGGTACATGATCGACCGTCTTCTCATCGGATTGCTCACTAACGGACATGTGTTGCTTGAAGGGGTTCCCGGACTTGCAAAAACTCTCACCGTTTCTTCGCTGGCTACGGTATTGAATACGGCTTTTCAGCGAATTCAGTTCACTCCCGACCTGCTCCCTGCCGATCTTATCGGTACCTTGATCTACAATCAGAAAGAGGGCGATTTCTTTGTTAAAAAAGGGCCTATTTTTGCGAATATCATTCTGGCTGACGAGATCAACCGTTCCCCCGCCAAAGTGCAAAGTGCCCTGCTCGAAGCCATGCAGGAAAAGCAGGTAACTATCGGCGAAAGCACCTTTAAGCTGGAAGAACCCTTTTTGGTATTGGCCACTCAAAACCCCGTGGAACAGGAAGGTACCTACCCATTACCTGAAGCTCAGGTTGACCGTTTTATGCTGAAGCTGAAGATCGGTTATCCCACTGAACGGGAAGAGCTGGAGATCATGCGCAGAATGGCAAAAACAGGAAATAAACAAACCCTGAATACTGTGGTTGATCCTCAGCAGATCCTCGACGCCAGAGCAGTGATCAACGAAATTTATATGGATGAAAAAGTTGAAAAATATATCGTTGATCTCGTGTTCGCTACCCGTAAACCTAAAAATTACGGACTGGATGAACTTTCTGATCTAATTAGCTTTGGTGCTTCTCCCAGGGCAACCATTAACCTCAATCTTGCAGCCCGGGCTCAGGCCTTTATGGAACATCGTGCCTATGTGACCCCCGAAGATGTTCGCACCATTTCTATGGATGTTTTACGACACAGAATTATACCTACTTTTGAAGCAGAAGCTGAAGATATTTCTGCGGAAGATATCGTAGAAAAAATTATGTCTAATATTCAGGTTCCATAGATTTATTTCTAATTGCTTTTTATAAAAAGAAATGCATTCTTAAAGTCAGTGTGAGGTAGTAATTAAGTCTGACTGAAATGAAAATAAAAATGGTTCCGAGAGCTGAAATTTCCAGTTCTCGTAAAAAGAGCTCTAAATATGCTCCGTTAATAGAGGCATTGAGCAAATTAAGACCGGGTGGGGATGCTATTCAGGTAAAATACGGTAATGAAAAAGAATTGAGCTCAGCCCGTAATGTGGTGTATGCTTTTAATCGCGAATACGATAAGAAAGTAAAAAGCAGAAAAGACACACAGAACAAGACGGTCTTTTTCTACCTGAAGTAATTATTCAGGCAAACTGAGCGATCCAAGATTTACTTTTACTCCGTTTACGGTAAAGGCATTACCGGTGATCCATTCATTGGCTAAATATGCCATTAACGCAGCTTCTTTGGCATCCGGGTCCATTCCCAGATCTTCAAATTGATTGAAGGTTGCCAACGGGAGATTCTCCTCCAGCCCGTTCATGATCACAGGATTATGCAAACCCCCGCCACTTACAAACAACTCATACTCCCGTTCCCCGACAAACTGATCGAAGGCCCGCTCAATGCTTTTCACCGTTAATTTGGTAAGCGTTGCTACCAGATCTTCCGGCTTAAGTTCTATCTGATATCCCTTCATCAGTGCCTCCACCAGATCCAGATTGAATTCCTCCTGCCCGGTGGTCTTTGGCAATGGTTTACGGAAATAAGGTTCCAGTAACAGGTATTTCAACAATTCGGAATGGACCATTCCACCGAAGGCTATCTTCCCGTCCTCATCAAAAGGAAGGTTAAAATACTTCTCGCAGGCTTCGTTTATGAGTGTATTGGCCGGACCGGTATCGGAAGTCAGGATCTCTCCTCCCTCATTTTTTGAAGGGATCCAGGTGAAATTAGCTATCCCGCCCAGATTCAGAAGCATCCGGTTCTTTTCAGGATGCCGGAATAAACGCTCATCCATCAATGCGGCGAGCGGAGCGCCTTCACCACCTGCTGCCACATGTTTCTGCCGGAAATTACTTAACACAGGTATGCCCGTTCGAACGGCGAGATTATCCCCGTCTCCGATCTGCAGGGTACTCGATGATGATCCGTCCGGGAGATGGTAAATGGTTTGCCCGTGTGAAGCGATCAGGTCGATCTCACCCGCAGGAACGCCCCATTTTTCTAACCGCTGGGCAATGAAGGTGGCATACAGATCCGCAATCTCACGATTCAACAGGCATACTTCGGCTAATTGCACCATTTCCTTTGATCGGATCGCCGCCAGGCGTTCGCGAAATGCTTCGGTATATTCCGCCGTATCAAAATGGGTGACCTTTAATCCGGAATCGCTGAACCGGCAGAGTGCAATATCGAGTCCGTCCAGCGAAGTTCCCGACATCAATCCGAGAATGGATCGTTCCGGTTTATTACTTAATTGCGAAATTGTCTGAAGATGCTTGTTCATGGCCCAAACTCGGAGTATTTTTGGATTCAATCAACGGGAAAAATTAATGAGTACTTCAGAAGAAACCGAATACCAATCCTTTGAAGAAGATCTAAAGATCTTACTGCATACGCTGGCCGAAAGCTTTGAGTCTGCCGAAGTGGAGCATTATGTGGATGACCACAACGATATTCTCTACGTTAAACTGGAAGGTTTACAGGATTACGATGAATCGGAGATCGAAGAAATTGCCGGCCCCATTCTGGAAGAGCTGGATATGAATTTCGAAGAGATCGTTCTGCTCCCACTCTGATCCGGTCACACCGAACCGCACTTATATCTCCATAGTTTACGCTACTTAGCACAGAGCTTGTAAATATTTACTCTGTTTATCAGAAAAGCGCTTTTTCTCCTACCTAAAAGCTTCGTATTTTTCAGAAAAATTAATCCTGATCCGGCTTCTATGACTGCACCCAACAACGGCTATACGTTACGCTGTATTTCCTGTAATGCTGTAAATGATGAACGTAAAACGAGCACCTACTGCACCGAATGCGGCAGTGTGCTTACCGTTGATTATCATGAATCCCGGAAGGAGATCCAATACCCGCTCAATACGCTGCTTCCCGATCCACTCAAACACGATGCCACCACATTACGGCGACTGAGCCGGTTGTCGGAACTGTACGGAGCCGACCTGTATGCCAAACTCGAACTGGAAAATCCCACGGGATGCTTCAAAGACCGGGGCAGTTTTGTGGAAGTACAGAAAGCACTGGAGCTGGGTGCCGATGCGATCTGTCTCGCCTCCACCGGAAATATGGCGGCATCGGTGGCGGCTTATGCCTGCTATTTCAAGATCCCCTGTTTCGTATTTGTGCCCGAGAAAACGCCGGAGACCAAGCTCGCCCAATCCACCATCTACGATGCTACCATCATCAAAATAAAAGGGGATTTTAAAATGTGTGAGATCCTCTGCCGGGAGTTTGCCAAATCGGGCAATTACTATCTGGCCGGGGATTATGTATTCCGTCAGGAAGGTCAGAAGTCGTTCTCCTATGAACTGTTTGAACAAGGTCCCGTAGATTACGATTACATCTTCGTACCGGTAGGTGCCGGAACCAATCTCGCTGCCATTTACAAAGGATTCAAAGAACTGAAAGATGCCGGACAGATCACCAGGATCCCCTCATTTGTGGCTGTTCAGCCGGAACAGAGTTCCCCGGTGGTGGAAGGCATCTTTAAAAAAGAAAAGATCATCAAAGATCATGTGAATACCATGGCTGATGCTGTGGCTGTGGGCGATCCTTTTGATTTCTATAAGGTGATGGAAGCTATTAAAGACACCAACGGACTTGCTTTCACCGCCACCGAAAATGAGATCCTGGAATCGGTGAAAGAGATGACGGTGGAAGAAGGTATTTATACCGAACCGGCCTGTGCCATTCCGCTGGCCACCTTCAAGAATAATGCAGCTACCTTCCGGGGAAAGAAATGCCTGTTCGTGTTAACGGGAACCGGATTAAAGAGCTCGCATATCGTCACCAAATATTCTCTCTCCAGTCCGGTACTATCGCCCAAGCTTGAACGGATTCAGCAATATATTGAATCCGGATTCCCCGAAATGCAGCGTAAAAGCTGGGGACAATCCCGCGAAATGATCATGGGAAATGTGAATATGGATGATGAACATTCCCGCCTCTACGAAGAATATGTAAGTGGCATCAGCAAAAAAGGAAAAACGCTGAAAGAAGAAGAGATCAAAGCACTGAAATCGCTGGTGTATAATGAAGACACCAAACTCGAAAAACCTGTGGAAGTACTCGATTACAAACTCACCATGCGCATGCACGGACTGGTGAGCGCGGCTGTGAAACTACGGTTACCGAACGGTGAAGAGATCATATCGCTGGATCAGGGAGTAGGACCTTTGGATGCCGTACTCACCGCCATTAAAGCAGAAACAGACGAGTTCATTCCGCTGGTGGTGAAAAGTCATGAAGTGGAGATCCTCTCCCCCGACACCGACTCCCTGGTAGTAGCCACACTGGTACTGGAAAAAGAAGATTTCACCTTCACCTCCAAAGGCGTCAGTCCGGATACGATCGAGGCCGTTATTCAGGCTTTTGTGAAGGGATTGGCAATAGCTAATAAGGCGCTGGTTGTTTAGGTTCCAGGCGTTCAGGTATTAGTAACCATCAGTTAGATCTGTGTTCAGCCACATTAAGCTCCTACTTATTTTCTTTACTTTTGCCCTGGTAAATTACCTGACAGGTACGTACTCCGCTTTAACTCAGCTCCACTTTTATGGCTTTTGGTTTGATTATGCCCCTTACTTATTCCTTACTGTTTTATTTTCGGTATTATTAAAAAAAGACATCATCTCTGAAAAATTCTTACCTGTTTTTTCTACCATTACCTTTGCATCCATATCCGGATATGTAGTAGCTGAACTGATCTTAATCTTTCAATGGTATTGGTTCGTACATCCTGAATACCGAAATGTACCGGGAGATATGAGTGAAGGCATTGGTTTTACTGTTATATTTACAACAGTATGGTGCATTGCTCAGGCTCTTGTTTATTTGCTACTTATTGCAGGAATAAAATCTATTTCAAAAAATGAATTAAGCGATTGAAATAACTCGCCCCCAATCTAGCGCAAGCGTCCGCTTGTGTTGTAATAACAAAGGTCCAGGCGGACGCTTGAAGCAGTTACCATAGTTCATAGCTTTTCTATGGAATGTACCCTTGAGAGACTCTGCCCCACTACATAAAATACCTATTGGTCCATGGATAGAGATCATAACGATGGAGCAGAGCTCCTGTTCCCGGGTTTCGCAGCAGAGCTACGGAACCAGCTATAACTATGATTTCACTCCTTCCCAGACAAACGCTGCTCCTGAGACGGTCTCATTGTTATATCCCGAAACCATACAGGCGTAACACGCCCAGGTACCGGATAGCTGCAGTTCCGCTTCAGCCTTCGATGCATCAAACCAATAGACCTGAGCCTCCAACCGTTCTTTATTAATCAGCAGGAGTATTAATCTG
>DLCN01000014.1:1165-164004 GCA_002480645.1 Balneolaceae bacterium UBA7797 | reverse complement strand
GGCTCGCCGCTTAAACGCCGGGTCATTATACGGTTTCCCAAATATATTCTCCATGAAGCTAAAGCCACTACTTCTTAAATCACTTTTTCTGGTGGTATTTCTATTTAGCTTTTACCACTCCTCTTTTGCTCAAAATTCTACATCTACTAAAACTCCGATGTATTATAAAGTTGATAGCAAAACAGGCACCATTACACCAATTGGTGAACGTTCTGACTCAACCCAACCTGACAGCACCAAGGTAAATTCGAATACATCATTTTCATTTTCTGCTCCTATCATAATTGCACTAATTATTGGAACTGTACTCTCTGTGGCTTTTTCAAGTTTGGAGAAGAAGAAAGAGATTGAATTCAGGAAGTGGAATCTCAAAAACCGGGAGAAGCTTCGAGGGAATAAAAAGTAGACAGTATTTTTCTCCATTGAATGCCACAGATCCTCAGCAATCTCACTGATTATTCAATGGAATATCGGTCGTTGAGTTTGGGTACCGTCAGTTTTGCTCTTCGATCAGAGTTGAACTTTCCGGATCGTTTTTAAAGTGGTTGAACAATCCCGGGATCACTTCCAGAGGATAGCCGGAATTGGTGTTGATCAGCACACAGATACCAAGATCATCATCGGGGGCAAACGCGATCTCACTCCGGTATCCGTTTACATATCCGCCATGATACACCACCCGCTGACCATGATTATCCAGGATCCTCCAACCCATGCCGTATTGGGATGTATTCACCCCTTCCCAATGCCGGCTGAAGCGTTTATTGTTAATACGTGCCCGTGGTTCAAAGATCTCTTCGAGGGTTTTTTTCGAGATCACCTCCGGATAATGCCCGGTTAGCATCAATAACCAGTTGCCCATGTCTGACGCCGATGCATTGATCCCGCCGGAGGAAACAGCATTGTAATATTTCTTTGAGATGGAAACCGGTACCCTGCCTTTTGCCCGGGAATGGTAGATATGCGGCAACGCTGTATTGCCTGAATACCGGATACTATCGTAACTGGCTGAGGCCTGATCCATTTCCAGCGGTTCGAATAGTTTATCATGCAGGAGTTTGTTGAAATCCATTCCGGTCTGCGCCTCTAACACCTTTTCTATAGTGGAATAGGCCGCATTCTGATAAGCGAGCTGCTCCCCTTCCTTTGCAATGAGCGGAACTTCCTGAAGTCGCGGAATGATGCGATCTAACGATAAGCCGTCTTCTACCAGATTGGTGAAGGCGTGGCGGGGCAACCCGGTGGTATGCGACAAAAGGTGACCTACTTCTATTCTTTTAGTCTGAGCCGGATCATTTAAGGCAAAATCCGGCAGCACCTTCTGTACCGGAGTATTCCAATCCAATGATCCCTCCTCTTTCACTACTCCGGCTAATACCGAGGCAAAGCCTTTAGAAACACTTCCAAGCCTGAACACGGTATTCTCATCCACCACGTCCGGTTTTCCTTTTTCCTTCACCCCAAATCCTTTTTGCAAGATCACACGGCCGTCTTTAACGATCACCACCGCCCCGCCGGGAATCCGTTTATTGATGAGTCCCTGCATAAAATCTTCTTCAAATTCGCTCAGAAACAGCTTCAGAGAATCATCCATCACCCATTCCTTCTCTTTCACTTTACTCGGCTCAGAATGAATATCCGTGCAACTCAGATAAGATCCTGACAGGATGAGAAGCACGGCAACAAAGGATAGAATTCGGGTCACAGAAAGCGCTGATTTTTTGGATTGATATGAATCTGCTGATGATAACTAAGCATCAAGGATACAAAAATATGACTTCGATGGGTAATCCCGTTCTGTAAAATTAAGCATTACAACCGGTACAACGTAGTTACGATTCGCCCGGGCCATTCAGCCAGTGGAAGTGACAGCCATTGTTCGGAATCAACAATGGGGAGATCAAAAGGCTTGGCTGTAATGTCTACGCCGCTATTCTTCTTAAGCCGGATGCCCTGCCCTGAAATGATATCCAAATTGGGGGTGAATGCTCCATCGGGAATATGTTCTGTGAGTATCAGAAAGTGGTATGATCTCAGTTTTTCCAGGATCTGAGCGATCTCATTGTTTGATAGATGTTGAAGCACATTTCGAAGGATCACACCATCTCCATCCGGCAGATCGTCTTTGGCTATATCCAGACAAAAGAATCTTAATCCTTCAGCTTTAAATGTTGCTTTGTTTCGCTCAATAAGCTCCGGCACAATATCCACACCGATGTATTCTTTCACATACGGAAGGAAATGCCGGCCTACATTGAAATCCCCGCATCCCAGATCTGCAACGGTGACCGGTTCATCAAATGAACTCAGGAAATGCTGTACTTTTTTTACATAAGGATCAACCAGCCCGGATTCATGCGACCCGGAGCCCGAGTAAAAGGTCCCCGTTTCTCCTCCCCAGAGATTCTGTTCGTAGATCTGTACCATAGCCTTTTTGGTAGGCCATGGCTTTTTGGTTGGTTTGGCGGATGAGGTTTTCAAAATACAGGATCATTTGCCCCGGTAAGCTTCACCCTTAAGTATCCATTCGGGTTCACCCTCACCTTTCAGGTAATAATCAAAATATTCCTTCATACGGATCGCATAATCGAGTTTATTCGGGAATTTCTGCAAGTGATGGGGTTCTCCGTGGTACTGCAGAAAGATCACATCCTTTCCGTACCTTCGCATCGCCAGATACAGCTCAATACTTTGATACCAGGGCACCGCACCGTCATCATCCCCATGTTGGATCAACATAGGAGTGTTGATTCGATCTGCGTAAAATACCGGTGAATTTTCGATATACCGAAGCGGATCTTCGGCAATTGAGACTCCGATCCGGCTTTGTGTCTGTTCGTACTGGAATTGGCGGGCTAATCCGCTTCCCCATCGAATGCCGCCATAGGCACTGGTCATATTACTCACGGGAGCTCCGGTCACAGCCGCATCAAAAATATCTGTTTGTGTTACGATGAACGCCGTTTGATACCCGCTCCAGGAGTGACCATGTAACCCAAGTCTATCTTCATCGGCAATTCCCATTTCCACCAGTTTCTGAATTCCGGGGACCAGACTTTTGGTTGCAGCAAATCCCGGTCGGCCTACCTCAAACCGGATATCGGGAAGAAAGACCACATAATCATCGCTTACATACTGTGCAAAAACCGGACGGTGATTGGTCTTTGGTTCATTGAAATCGTACAGGCGATCGGTAAAAAAGCGGTAGTAATAGGTTAGTATAGGATATCGTTTATCCGGATCGTAATTGTCCGGTTTTATGACCACCCCCTGAATCTTCTTGCCGTCCACACTCAGCCAGTCGATGAGTTCTGCCGTTCCCCAATTCCATTTTTCATGCAGATCTTCGTGCAGGTGCGACACTTGTTTGATGTATCTGAACTTCCAGTTTTCCGACACCCATAGATTGGGGAATTCATCATAGGATTCCCGCTTAAAAAGAATGGAGCTGCCGTCTTCCACCTTTTTGATGAAGGTGAATTTCTTTTCATCCTCGATCAACGGATACACTTCTGCTTCGTTCAGTTTGGTGGTAAAGAACCCGAAATTCTTCTTCTCATCATGATAAGAACTTAACAACAGATCCTGTCCGTTTTCAAAAGCAATTCCCCGGTCTTTAAGTTTTCTGATCCGAAAGATCCTTCGGTCTCTTCTTCCTTCACCGGCGGTGATATTCAATGCCTCTTTACCGTCCACTGAGAATCGCCAGACATCGAATTTATCGTAGATCAGTACCTCATTATCTTTTTTGGTCCATCCTGCAATTCCATACCCCGGAACAGGATACGGGTAATCATGATCTTCGTTAAAAAAGGGTACGTCGATGGATTCAGTCAGGTTGATCGTCTCCTTTTTCTTCACGTTATACAAATGCCATTGTTTGTCGGTGTAGTAGATCACATGCTTTCCGGTTGGGGATAATTCCGCATTTTCTCCGGATCTTTCCAGGAACATGGTACGTTCTCCGGACTTCAGGTCAACGATGTAATAATCATTATACCTGCCATCCCATGTGATCTCTTTTTGATAGGGTAATCCACTGCTCCCCAACACAACATTGGAGTTATGAGAAATTTCGATCTCAGGCATTGCCTTATCGGCCAGCTGTACCATTCCCGGTTTTCTGCCCAAAAATCCGAGTCCTTTAAAATGGAAAACCGAAGTAAATAAATGATTCTTCCGTCCATTCCAGGTATTGATCTCATTGGGCTTAATGAGCGGGTCTTCCCCGTGCCACAAGTCCATTTCACGGTCGCCGGTTATGGACTCCACATCGTAGATATCCGTGGTTTTTTCTGAGCTTTCCTCCTCCTTTTTCATATCCAGATCTACCATTTCACGAAGCATAAGCCCGAAGAACAGACGTTCACCATCGTGTGTAAATGTAAGTCGGTTCCTGCTGCGTAAAGCATACTCCGGATCGATCTCTTCGGGTGAGACCAACGTTTTTAATTCTGCTTTTTTAGGTGACCAAAGTCTGAGCCAGGCATCACTTTGAATAAAGGTTGTGTCGTAGGTGGCAAAAGTAAAAGCCAGATCCGATCTCTTTGGCTCCCAGGTAAGGTTAGCGTAATAGCCGTTCACTCTTCGGTCCACCAATTGAGACACTTCAGTTTTAAGGTCGTACACATACAAACCATTCTCTGTACCGGATGAATCCACGATAGAGTATGCCATATAATTTGAGAGACTGTCAAACTCCATTGAGTGTACAAACGGGAAGCTCGTTTCCTCTCTGGTTACCAGATCGATCAGGATCAACTCGGTACCGATCAGCTTATTCCCGGACTTCATTTTTTCTACAGATTCTTCCTGATACTTATTGATAGCCAGCCACTTACCATTATTGGAAAACTCAAAAGAGCGTACATTTTCAAGCACTTTTTGGGAGCCATATTTCAAAGAGAGTAACACCATCCCCTGTTTGGGACCATCCTTTTTCTCATCGATCTGTACCTTCAACGGAACCTTTTTATACGCTGCCACCCAGTTTTCATCGGCTGATATTATCGGATCCTGCCCCAGGTCGATCTTATACTCCCGACCACCGTTCACCGGTTGAACCAACACATATCCATCCCCGCGGTCCGGCCAGACACCATATGCCAGCCAGTTCCCTTTAGAGGAGATCTGTGGCGCATCAATATCTTCAAACTTCATTACATCTTCGAATGTGAGTACTCCCTGAGCAAACGCCTGAGAGACTGTCATCAAACTTAAAAGGGTAAGCAGGATTCCCTTTGAGATCAGCTTCATAAAAGTGAGCTTTTTGAGTTAAAAAATTTGGAAATGAAGTAACCTATATTCACTTTCAGATGAAAGAGCGATCATGTAAAAAAGAGCCAAAAATGAGATCTATACTCCTTCTTATCTTTATTTTGTTTGCTGTTGGGTTGGCAGGCTGTAGTAGCAGGAATGATACTCCTCCTCTCATAAAGATCAGTTATGAACAATCGGCGTACATATTCTCTGACAATGCCTATTTCCCCGTCACCATAAAGAACCTGTCAAAGGTGGACATACAATTCAGCCTGTGTGACAGCCGGGACCTGATCGAATTAAAAGATGGAAAAGTGGCCGGTACCACCTCGTTTTCCAATCCCTGCGAATGTATTTGTTTAACAGTTCTTGAACCGGATTCCGCTGCCTCGCTAAATATCTTCTCCTCATTTGTTCAGGCGGGTATTGAGTCGGATCATTTAAATCAACCCGGTTATACGTACCAGATCAAACCTCGTATTTATTTTTCGGATGGGAACTTTGACCGGATCTCAAACGACCGTATAGAATCAGCTTCGGTTACTTTTCGATTTGAATGAACCAATTTTTTATCTGCTTTATAAATACTTAATTTCATTTAGGAAACAATAACCAAGAGGTATTTTAATGGGACTTTTTTCAGGATTATTAGGCAATGCCGGAGTAGCAGATTCCAACGAGCTTCATAACGAGTATGAAATGCTGCTTACCGAAGATGAATCCATCGAGATCGGATTTAAGCTGGTCCGCGATGTGTTCGTGTTCACTACTAAGCGTTTGATCCTCATAAATAAACAAGGGGTTACCGGCAATAAAGTGGAATATTACTCGGTGAAATATGGAGCCATTAGTCGTTTCAGCATTGAGAGTACCGGGCATTTTGATCTGGAAGCAGAACTCAAGATCTGGATCTCCAGTGAACAGATCCCGAGTATACGGCGGCAATTCAGTAAAAAAGTAAACATCTACGATGTACAGAAAGTACTGGCCAGATATACCCTTTGATCACATTTCTTCGCTTAACGGGAACCGATAGCTGAACTCATCGAATCGGGTGGGTTGAGGTCCTCTTTCCAAATTGAATTTCAATCGATTCATATAACCGGGTTCTGTCCGCTCATGTGTAAAGGTGAGCGAATACACTTGCAGGTCCTTAAATACCTCTGCCATATCCGGGTATTCGGCTTTGATCTTATTCGGGATCTCCGGGAATTTAATTTCCATTCCATTTGGCGAAAGTACTGACCAACTCAGGCTTCCATCGTCATACTGATCATAAATGTATGCCTCTTTATAGGTGTAGTCTGCATCAAACATATAGCTGAAATTATTCACAGATCTGTCGATGATCGAAAACTGATAATCCGGAAGTTGAACATCCTCAGGAAAGTGATCATCCAGCCATAAAAAGCTTACGGTATTATCACAACAAAGCGCCCCTTCGCTTTGGTAATTAACTTTATAGTAATTATAGCCCTCGATATAGCCGAGATTCATGGGAGATTGTTTATCCGTTTCATTCGAATAGTACCAGACTGCTCCACTGGTCAGCTCATTCCCATGTGCAAGTAAACGAGGTTGATGGTAGCCATATACATATCCCCCGCTTACATTTTTATTCAGGCTGACTGTTTGTTGCGGTATAAAATCGGATATATCTTTAAAAATGGTGGTATCCGGTTTCACATCTTCCAGTACCATATAGTACGGTAGATTGTTCAGGTACGTTGTTACATGTATATCCAGTTTTTGTGCCCGAATAGTAAGTACCGTCTCATAATTTCCATTCACAATTTTTGTAGAATCGTATACCTGATCGGTTTTAAAGATGGAATAATCATCAGAAAATGAGGCTGCAAAAAAAGGCTCATCCGTCGTATCAAATCCATTAATGATCACTTTAGCCGTTCCTGTAACTTCGTATTGTTCAAGTTGAGGCTCTTCCTGTTCGTTCAGGTAGAATTCTGATCCAACCGGCACTCCCTGATAGGTACTCAGTGCATATTGAATACGCTGTCCATCAGTTTGATCGAAAGTCGCTCTTGAAAAACGGGTAATGGTAAATGTCTCTCCGGAGTTTCCATAAAATTCGGAGAGTTCGGCAGATGTTGCTTCTTCTATGTTCTTCGCGGTGATCACCTCCCCTTTTTCATTACTCAGAAACACCCAGCTTTCTACGTGTTCCGGATTGGTCTCACCAAACACATTCGTCCGGAGCAGTAACTCAGGCTCTGAATTATTCACTTTACATGAACTAAATATCAACACGCAGATGCTTAATGTTAACCCACTTAACAATCTCATTTATATTCTCCTATCAACAACATTATTATTGCACAGAATGTAAGTCGTATCAGCTAAAAAAAGAAAAAGTGATATTTCAAGATCTTTTAAATCTAATACGCTCATTAGATTTATAAACGGACCATATTTTGTTTATTCTCATCTCTGTTAACTTATTGTTTCTTAGAAATTCATCCATACTTCATGTAAGTATTGCATAGTATAGAACAGATTTGTTACTATATGTTAGTACATGTAAATACAAGTTGTTTTATCATTAATTGACGGAGATGAAATATGGCCAGAGTTGTTGTTTTAGGAGCGGGGATATCGGGACATACCTCAGCTGCTTTTCTGAAAAAGATGCTGGGGAAAAAACACGAAGTGATCGTTGTTTCACCCAGCCAGTATTATCAATGGGTCCCTTCCAATATTTGGGTGGGAATCGGTAAAATGAAAGTGGATCAGGTCCGCTTTAAATTGAACAAAGTATATAACCGCTGGGGCATCATCTTTAAACAGGCAAAGGCTACTACCATACACCCTGAAGGCGATTCCACCACTGACAGCCCGTTTGTAAGCATTGAATATGTAAGTGAAGATAAAAATGGTGAGACCGAGAAGGTTGAGTATGACTATCTGGTGAATGCCACCGGCCCAAAACTGCGCTTCGATCTTACCGAAGGCCTGGGACCAGATAATAACACCTTATCCGTGTGTACTTTTTCGCATGCCGATCACACCTGGAATGAGCTTCAGAAACGAATTGAACTGATGAAACAAGGCAAGAAGCAACGATTCCTGATCGGAACCGGTCACCCGACGGCAACTTGTCAGGGAGCCGCTTTTGAATATGCGCTAAATGTAGCCTTTGAGATCCGAAAACGTAAACTCTCGCATATGGCGGACATCACCTGGATCACCAACGAGTATGAATTAGGTGATTTTGGAATGGGTGGCGCATATGTTAAACGTGGTGGCTATATCACCTCCACCAAAGTATTTACCGAATCGGTGCTTTCCGAGTACGATATAACATGGATCAAGCGTGCCGGCATCAAAAAAGTAGAACCCGGCATTGCCCATTATGAGACACTCGACGGTGAAGAGAAATCCGTAGAATTCGATTTTTCAATGTTGATTCCGGCTTTTACCGGTCAGGGATTCAAAGCCTTTAATAAGCAAGGCGAAGACATCACAGATGTTGTATTTGCTCCGAACGGTTTCATGAAAGTAGATGCGGATTACAGTGGCAAAGCGTTCGAAGACTGGAGCATCAATGACTGGCCACAAACCTATCAGAATCCAACCTATTCTAATATGTATGCCACCGGAATCGCTTTTGCTCCACCGCATTCTATTTCGAAACCGATGACAAGTCCTAATGGTACCAAGATCTTCCCTGCCCCTCCCAGAACCGGGATGCCTTCGGGTGTAATTGGAAAGATCGTTGCTCAGAACATTGCCGAGTTCATTAAAAAAGGAGCCACTGAACACAAGCATACGGCCAATATGGGACGAATGGGTGCTGCCTGTATCGTTTCAGCCGGCTATAGTTTAACTCATGGTCAGGGAGCTACCATGACCGTTTCCCCGATCGTACCGGATTATGAAAAATATCCGCAATGGGGGCGTGATATTGAAGCAACCGTGGGAGAAATGGGTCTGGCCGGACACTGGATCAAATTATTCCTTCATTATATGTTCATACATAAAGCGAAAGGCTACCCATTATGGTGGTTACTTCCTGAGTAAGATGCCTTCGAACAGAATTTTAACATTATAAAGTTGATGACAATGGAAGAAAAAAAAGAACTCAGAGCCTATAAGGAGGAATCTTACCCTCCCTATCCGACCAAGGCTACAAAATTCTGGCGGCGTAATTTTATCTATCAGTTCTTTAAATTCTGGCAGTTGAATTACAAGATCATGCGTATTGTGGTGAAAGGACATACCTGATCATTAGGATAAGGCCTGCTTTCTTCATCAAAAATTCACAATTATTATGTATTTTGTGAGTTAAAACTGAAATTTTTTGAAAGCAGGCTCTTCCACAGGCAATAATATGATCACACAAAACAGACCGCATTCATTTCATATTCCGGTTATGGGTACCGGATATACTGTTGATACCCCGATTAAAGTAGCTCATTACGGAATTTCATCCGTGATCTCTATCATCGATCATCGTTTGACGGAACAGATGAGAGAGCATTACAGTAAAGAATTCTCATTACCCTACACGGTTATTCCGGAAGATGAGTTTGATGCCCGGGCTAAACGAATTACCGCTTATCTTGATCTTGTTCAGGATATTGTGGATCTCAAATTCGAAGCTTTGAAAAATTCTCCTTTCGAAGAAGGTTCTGAGATCACCAAGTATTTTGAAATGCTAAGTGATACTACCCTTCTTAAGCAGGATTATCTGTCTATGCTTGAGATGGATGGCGATAAAAAAGCCGAAATGCAGAATGATCTTCGCGAGCGTATTGTACCAGGCAGTATCGACGTAAACATCATGACCAAGATCGATGGACCTAACTCGATCAACAACGAAGAACTTGAAACCGGATTTGAATTCAATGATGCTCATGCAGCTCTACGCGGGTTCGCTAATAGTAAGTTATCTTCTTCGGTAGTTTTCTCTGCCGGCATGAATCCCCGATTATATAGTTATATCGCTGAGTTCGATGATTTCTATCCTGATGCTGAAGGCAATTTCAAAAAGAAGGTGATCCTTAAAGTTAGTGATTACCGTTCTTCCCTCATCCAGGGTAAGTTTTTAGCCAAAAAAGGAATTTGGGTATCTGAATTCAGAATTGAATCAGGCCTTAATTGCGGCGGACATGCTTTTGCTACTGATGGATACCTGATGGGGCCGATTCTGAAGGAATTCAACTCCAATCGTGACACGCTATCAGAATCGATGTTTGAATTGCTGGCAGATGGTCTGGAATCTGCCGGAAGAACCATTCCTGAGAATGTCCCTCCTATTTATTTGACCGTTCAGGGTGGTGTTGGGACCAACAATGAGCATTCCTACCTTCTCAATTACGAACATGTAGATTCAGTTGGTTGGGGTTCACCATTTTTACTTGTCCCTGAAGCTGTGACTATCGATGATCATTCTTTGAATGTTTTGAGTAACGCTCAGGAAGATGATTATTATCTGAGTCACGTTTCACCATTGGGAGTTCGTTTCAATACGGTGAAAGACAATTCCGGAGAAGTTGAAAAGATGGCGCGTGTAGAAGCCGGTAAACCGGGCGCTCCTTGTGTCAAAAAGCATCTTCGTTTCAATACAGAATTCACTGAGGAGCCTATCTGTACGGCCTCTATCAAGTATCAGAAAAAGAAAATTGATGAACTCATCTCTATGAATTTACCTGAGATCGAGTTTAAGGCAGCTTTCGACAAAGTGATCTCAAAAATGTGTCTTTGTGTCGGGCTTGGTAACGGCGCCTTACTTCAAAAAGGACAAGACCTGTTGAAAGGAACTCAAGGCGTAGCAATTTGCCCGGGTCCTAACACGGCTTACTTCTCTAAAGTAACCACTTTGAAAGAAATGGTAGATCATATCTACGGAAGGATCAATATGATCACTTCTAAAAAAAGACCACATATGTTCCTGAAAGAACTAAATTTATATGTGGATTATCTTAAAGAGAAAGTAGATGAGTACCAGAATGAAAGCAATAAGAAGCAGGAGATCTACATCAAAAAGTTCAAGAAGAATCTCATGGATGGTATTGCCTATTATGAAGATCTCTTCGAGACCATGAAATCACATTTTGATGAATTCAGTGAAAATCTGCTTGATGAGCTTGAAGCATTAAAAAAAGAGCTGGCATCTGTAGAGCTGACGCCGGCTTTTGCAATGAATTAAATGATCAGATCAATGAAAGGAACCGGGCATTATTGCTCGAGTTCCTTCATTGCTCTCAATAATTCTAAATACTCTTTCCCTTCCTTTGCTGAGAATGCAAGTTCACGGATATCATCATCGTGAACCAGCACCTCCTCAAAAGTCTCTCTCTCCACCTTATCGAGATTATTGTCTACATAATCTGCGATAAATTCTTCAACTATCGGATGATATTCTTTTTCGTAACGATGTTTCATAAAGGTTATGCTGATTGATCTTCATAACCTTATAGTTGCCTGTCAGAAAGAAGTTCCGAGCTCAACATAATTTTCTATCAAATGCTTGATCTGAGCTCTGCCACGGTTAATTCTTGATTTTACCGTACCCATTGCGATTCCTGTTTTTTCGGAAATCTCCTCATAGGTCATTTGTTGCAGATCGCGCAGTATAACCACTTCTCTGAAATCGGCCGGCAGAGCCATTAATGCTTTTTCGAGCTGTTCTAAACTTAATTTCTGGTGTAATTCCTGATCCGGTAAGATGTTGTGATCTTCCAGTTTCATTTCGAAGTCATCCGGATCACTATCGTCTTTATGGATAGAAACCTTATGCATTCTTTGCTTTTTCTTATACATGCTTTTAGCAAGGTTCAATGCAATGGTATACATCCAGGTGCTGAATTTGGCAATACGTTCGTACGATTGCTTACTTTTGTGCACTCTAAGAAAGGTCTCCTGTACCAGGTCTTCACAATCCTGATGGTTTTGAGTATATCGATAGAGGAAATTATGCAGGCGATCGTTATATCGGTAAACTAATTCATTAAATGCGATCTCATTCCCATTCTGAAAGTATTCCATCAGATCTTCATCAGAATAATTTGCTACTGCTGCACTTTTAAAAGCGTCCATTTGTATCTCCACTAAGTTTATTACTCGTTATTGTTAAAACCCGACCCGGTACTACCCGATAAGTCGTTTAACAAGGAGAAATAAAATCGAAGTGGAGTCTAGTGTGGAAAATCCTTTAATGGATCTGTCGGCATCAAGCAAAGCTTCAAATACCCGCGGCATATCAGCATAACGAAATTTCGCGGCATCGCTCCAGAGCTTATCAAAATACCAGGAACTGTTAATTCCCAGTTGCTGCCGGATCTCTGATTTTGATCGACGTTGTTCGATCAATCTCAGTATTTGCCAGATATTTACAAACACACTGTAAAAGAACCCCACGAGTCGAATTAATTCTCCCGTGTCTGATTTACTGTGTTGCAACATCTGTTCCGAGATATAAAGCGATTTTTCCAGATTTCGTGAAATTATCGCTTCTTTGAGCTCTATGGCCGTATATTCGCGATATGAACCGATTATTTTTTTTACATCGGCTTCTGTGACGGTCTCAGAAGTGTCTACAAAAGTACACACTTTGTCTATTTCGGTGGACAATAGCTGTAGATTATTACCTACAAACTGAGCCAGTAATTGAGCCGCCGGTGCCTCAATATTCTTTTTATGATGAGCAGTTCCCCATTGTATTACCCAATCAGGTATAAGGTAATCCGGCAGACTTTCAAATTCATAAAACCCGACCGAGCTACTTTTTTTGATCGCTTTACCAAGTTTGGTATTCCCGGCAGGTTTAGACGGATCGAAAAGAACCAGCAGGCAACTTGGATTCGGTTTTTCGAAATAGGCAAGAAAATCATTCATGTCCCCTTCTCCAGCAGCTCCTTTTGCCGTCTGTAGAAAGTTGCGGATGATCAGCACCCGACGTTCGGCCATCATTGGAAAACTACGTGCGATGGCTAAGGCTTTAGCAGGAGTTATATCCTGCCCGTAAAGAAGATCAAAATTGAAGTCTTTTTCATGAGGCTGTAACACTGAGGAGAACTTTTCCAGCAACTGGTCGAGATAGAATTCTTCCTCTCCGCATAAATAGTACACCGGTTTCATTTCTGGAGTACCAATTTCGCGGGTAACCTGTCTGTAGAGATCTGTGCTATTTGATTTGCGGGCTGCCACGCGCCAAAAATCTTAATAACCTCTGTTAAATGCTATTTGAAGTTTAACTAAATGTGTGAACAGACCTCAACCGCAACCACCTAATTTCTTCTACTCATTAATAGGAATGAGCACCAGATATATTTCAGTTTTTAAATCAATAGCCTAAAAAGATTAACCCATATATTATTCACGTCTTAATGTTGAAAGTCCATTTTTTTTCACGTTATTAGAGGGGGTTTCAAAATTGAGTCATATATATGCATTTTAATAGATTATTTGAGGAATTAAAACGAAGAAACGTTTTCAGGGTAGCTACGGCGTATGCAATTGCAGGTTGGCTCATTATTCAGGTCGCTGTAGTAATTGAAGAGCCTCTTTCCATTCCCGATTGGTTTGATACCATCATAATACTGCTGGTATCCATCTGCTTGCAGGTTCAGACTGTGGTCCATTTAACTCCTTTGTCTATCCCGGAGAATCTATCCACAGGGAACTGGCTTTAATGGTGGAATCTGGTCTGACTCCGCCCGAAGCATTAGCGACATCTGTGATTAATGGACCCCGTTTCTTTGGATTGGAAGACGCGTATGGATCTATTTCTAAAAACAAATACGCCGACCTCCTCATCTTATCCCAAAATCCTCTTCAAAATATAGAAAACACCACTTCGATACAGTATATGGTTGTTAATGGAGATTGGTATTCAGCCAATACAATACAATCACTTAAAGACACTATTCGAAAATAGACTCAGCAATTCTGTACATTTTATTTGCGTAACTAATCGGTTACATATATATTCGTAACCAAACAGTTACATAATTGAAATGTATGAAACGAGATGTATTTCAGGGGATCGCAGATCCCACCCGAAGAGAAATAATAAGCTTACTTGCTAAAGGTGAGCCAATGAACCTGAATTCCATTGCCGAACGATTCGATATCAGTCGCCCTGCTATCTCAAAGCACATCAAGATTCTTGAAGAGTGTAACCTGATCGATATTCAGCAAGAAGGCAGACAACGCATTTGTGAGTTAAAACCCGAGTCACTTGAACCTGTCTCCGACTGGGTAGAGAAGAACCGGAGACTCTGGAATCAGCGGCTGGATGCTCTTGAAGACTACCTTAACAAACTCCAAAACAAGGAAGATAAATGAGCGAAACAGTACGCAAAGAAAAGGAATTGATCACCACCCGGGTATTTGAAGCTCCACGTGAACTCGTGTTTGATGCCTGGATGGATCCTGAGCACCTAACTAACTGGTTTGGTCCTGAAGGG
This sequence comes from Balneolaceae bacterium UBA7797, assembly GCA_002480645.1. GTDB lineage: Bacteria > Bacteroidota > Rhodothermia > Balneolales > Balneolaceae > UBA7797. The sequence goes on along the minus strand of DLCN01000014.1, from coordinate 149,314 downwards.
TTTACCATCACCACTAAAAGATGGAGCGCTCAACCCGGCGGTGAGTGGGAATTTACCATGCATGATCCTGACGGAACAGACTATGCAAATCTGATCAGGTTTATCAAGATCGACAGGCCGGAACTGATAGAATATCTTCAGATGGAAGACGAAAGCACTAAAGATGATGCTTTTCATGTTGTGGTTAGCTTTTCAGAGGTGAATGGAAAGACAAAACTTGTTATGCATATGAGATTCAGAGACAAAGAGTATCTGGATCATGTTATCAATGAGTACGGAGCCCTGGAAGGCCAGAAACAAACTTTTGACCGACTTACGGAATACCTTTTAACACTTCAATAGAATTGATATGAACGATTACGGAACTTTCACCGATAAAAAGACACTGAAACTGGTGCGCCTCCTCCCTGCCTCTCCGGAAACCGTATGGGAGTTTCTAACTCAATCGGATAAAAAAGCTAAATGGCTGGCAGACGGAGATGTAGAACCAAAAGTAGGTGGTAAAGTGACTCATCATTTTGATCATCGGAATATCAGCGATAAACCGGAACCCCTGCCTGAGAAATATAAAGATATCGGTGAAACCAGCACTTCTTTTGGAAAGGTCACCGCATGGAAGCCATACTCTTTGTTGAGCTATACCTGGGATGAAGGTGATGACGGAGTTTCGGAAGTCACCTTTGAGCTTTCTAAGGTTGGAGATGATTACACCCGACTGGTACTTACTCATACCAGAATACCGGATTCAGATGAGTTCAGGATCGGAGTCAGTGCAGGATGGCATACGCATCTCAACATCCTGAGAAATATCATTTCCGGCAAGAACCCGGGAAGTTTCTGGAATGTTCATATGCCTTTGGAGGAAGAGTACAAAAAGCGGATTGGATGAGTGATACTGTGTGATTTTCAGAGTTTGGTGGTCCGGAGATTTCGATTATCTTTTTACCAAATCTGAAAAAATATACATGATGAAACGTATCAAACTTTTTTCCCTGTTCACTCTCTTAATACTTTTCCCCTTATTTGTTTTTGCCCAGGACAGCCCTGTCATAGCTGATGGAGCTGAACTCATCGAGGTTGACGATTCATTTGTCTTTACTGAAGGTCCCATCGCTGATGATAATGGCAATGTTTACTTCACCGATCAGCCCAATAATCGTATTTATAAATGGGATGCAAACACTAACACCATCGATCTGTTCATGGAAAATGCCGGTCGGGCTAACGGGCTCTATTTTGATAATGAGGGGAATCTGATTGCGGCAGCTGATGAGAAAAATGAACTCTGGAGTATCACTCCCAATGGGGAGGTTACTGTATTACTTGATGAGTTTGAAGGCAAAAAGCTTAATGGTCCGAATGATATTTGGGTCGCCCCGAATGGTGGCATCTACTTCACCGATCCTTATTACCATCGTGAATGGTGGACACGAACCGAACCTGATATTAAAGAACAGAGGGTGTATTACCTCTCCCCTGATCGTACAGAGTTATCCGTTGTAGCCGATCAACTGGTAAAGCCCAATGGCATTATTGGTACTCCGGATGGGAAAACCTTATACATAGCCGATATCGGAGACAGTAAAACGTATTCTTACACCATCAATCCGGATGGCACCCTGAAAAACCGGTCACTTGTATTGGAAGAAGGTTCAGATGGGATGACCCTGGACGAACTTGGTAACATTTATATTACCGGAGACGGAGTAACGATCTATAGTGCAGATGGGGAATTCCTTCAGCATATTGATGTTCCCAAGGGATGGACGTCCAACGTAACTTTTGGTGGTCCAGATAACTCTACGTTGTTCATCACAGCGCTTGAAGCTGTTTACACACTTCCAATGAATGTTAAAGGAGCTTCTCTTTGATATTGATTGGTTGGCATACTTAATTAGATCGGGCTTTTTGCAGAACCCGCGCACAAGCCCAATTCAGCTTCATTGAGAAATTGGAACCGGGTTATCCTGTAAATACTGATCTTATCGGTTATTCAACCAAACAAAGCATTTATTCAGATGGGATTGTAAAACCCTCTCCTTACTTAGTGAGGAGACCATAAAAGTTACACTAAAATTCATGGGGATTTATTGTAACTCCTCCTACTTTTCTTACTCATGATATTGATTAGATAAGCATCATTATCTCAGTAAAATATTGAGAACAATTCTGATGTCTGGATCAAAATAAGATCCATGAGGCAGATCTTTTCGTAGAAGTATCAATCAGGTATCATTTTATAAAAAAGGACATTTACGTGCGTAAAAAATCAAGATCTATTCATACCCCTGAAAATATTACGATCATAAACAGTGCGACCAGTATAACTGGTGATTTTGAATCTAAAGAGACCATAATCTTTGCAGGTACACTGGATGGAAGTCTGATCTGCAAGAATAAGGTAAAACTCGAAAAAGGTGGACTGGTACAGGGAAATCTGGTTTCTCAATTCGCAGATATTTACGGCACGGTACAAGGCGACGTTCTGGTCCATGATAAACTCACCATTTGTGAGACCGGTGTGATCGAAGGCACCATTTACTGCAAGAGTTTTGAAGTCCTACCCGGAGCAACTCTGAATGGAACCATTCAGACCGGTGATTTCAGTGAATTTTCACAATTATTAAATACAAACCTTTCCTCTACTGCAAAGCAGGAAAGTCCGGATAAAGAGGTTGCACCTCGGGAAAATAAGGAAGCCGTTTCTGAAGCATACATCAGTAATAAAAACATACAGGATGTAATAGTTGGAATACCCGGAAAACGTTTACCGGTTCAACAGACCGAAGCCATTCAAAATGCCTGTTCGGAGATCATGGAACTGATCGGCTTTAGGTTAGAAGTTCACGATAAGCCTGAATTACTACCATATTTCCATAAACAAATCTTCAGAACTGATAATGAAGATCCGAATTCCATCACATATCATTTCAATAGCTTATCAAATTGTCTGAATCAGTCGCTCAGCGGCGAATCTTTGTCAAATTGTTCCCCGTTGATCACTCGCGCTATTCAGCATCTTCTGCAGGTAATTGAAGACATTCCGGAAATTTCTATCAAATTAGGCAGTATACTTTTCATCAAACAAGATGAAGAAGAAACGTTTAATTATACGATAGAAGCTGTTTCGGAATCATTGGAAGGAAAATTCCGAAAGGAACCCCGTATCATCAACCAACCGGAAAAGTTATCTGAATATTTGAAGGTGGCCTAAATTTTTGTTTATCTGCATTGTAGTAAATCTTCAACAATACGGATTCCATGCTTTTTTCACTGCTCATTCAAAGAGTGAAAGCCTTCATTATAGATTGGGCACTGCTATTAGTCACTATGTTTGTCCTTGGCTATTTTCTGGCTCAGTTTAACGAAGACCTGACCATCCTACGCACCTTTCTTTTTCTTCTGTTATTATTTTTCTATGAGCCATTGATGATCACTTTTTCAGGAGCAACATTAGGTCAGCATACAATAGGGTTTCTGATGATTAGAAATAATGATCTTAAAGGGCGGGTGCCATTCATTTCTTCTTTTGTAAGATTTATTGTGAAGATCCTGCTTGGTTGGCTCTCTTTTATTACCATTAGTGCCTCTGAAAAAAGAGAGGATTACATGATATGGTTTCCGATTCGCTTGTGGTGAACAGAGATTTTTTACTCAAGGATTGAGGTTTAACTGTACAGACAGATTAGTTTCAATTACCCCGTTCTCCCTCCTCTTAAAACTGTATATTCAGTTCCTTTTACATTCAGCCTCGAATTCATGAATTTCAAATTTCCAACTCCTTATTCTGTGTTGATGGGGGTAATTCTGGTTGCAGCCATCGCTACCTGGATCTTACCTGCCGGACAATACGATACCATCACATATCTTGAAAACTCAGATACCTTTGAATTACGTTCTGCCGGCGAAACCACCACTTTACCGGCAAATCAGCAAACACTGGATGAACTTGGAATCCTAATTCAATTGGATAAATTCAAAGAAGGAGAATTCACCAAGCCTCTATCGGTACCTGATACCTATAAAACCGTAGAGTCAGATCCTCAGGGAATACTTGATGTATTTTTGGCCCCGATCAAAGGCATGTATCAGGTGATCGATATTGTCATGCTTGTACTCATTATTGGTGGATTTATCGGGGTCTTTAACAGTTCCGGTGCGTTGGATCGTGGAGTTTCGTATCTGGCAAGAATATTAAAAGGCAGAGAGAGTTTACTCATCGTGATCGTTACTTCGTTAATTGCAATCGGTGGAACCACCTTCGGAATGGCCGAAGAGACACTGGCATTTTATCCCATATTGGTCCCTGTATTCCTGGCGGCGGGATATGATCTCCTCGTTCCTGTAGCGGTGATCTTTATCGGATCTTCCATCGGGACCATGGCAAGTACTACAAACCCTTTTGCCACCATCATCGCATCGAATGCAGCGGGCATTAACTGGACCATTGGACTATACAGCCGCCTGGCCATGCTGATCCTTGGAACCATAGTTTCCATCACATATATCGTACGGTATGCCAACCGGGCTAAAAAAGATCCCACCAAGTCATTACTGTATGGTTTAAATATCCATTCGCCATTTAAAGACATCGATACATCGGCCTCCTCGCACCTGGATCTAAAAACGGTGTTGTTATTATCCCTTTTCGGAGGAACATTCCTGTTTATGATCATAGGTGTTGCCTTTTACGGTTGGTGGCTGGAAGAAATGACCGTACTCTTTCTCATTGCCTCAATTTTATTAGGAATTCTGATGCGGTCTTCTGAAAAAGAATTTGTCGCTCATTTTATTGACGGAGCCAAAGACCTACTGGGAGTATCACTAATCATTGGAATTGCACGGGGTGTAACGATCATAATGAACGACGGTATGATCTCTGATACCATCTTATATTATTCGGTACAAATGGTTGAGGGAACATCTGGTTTCGTATTCCTACCGTTATTGCTGGTAGTTTTCTTTGTGATGGGATTCTTTATATCCAGTTCTTCGGGACTGGCCGTGGTTTCGATGCCAATTATGAGTTCCCTGGCACAGATCATCGGGGTTCCTGTTGAAGAGATCGTGAATGCCTATCAGTTTGGATTTGGTATCATGTTGTTCATCACTCCTGCGGGACTAATACTGCCCTCTCTGGCCATGGTGAATGTTAATTACGATAAATGGATAAAATTCATCTGGCCCTTATTAGTGATCCTTGCATTTCTAAGTTTACTTACCCTTTGGGCCGGTTTATTGATCTGATCTAAATCAACGATCAATGAACGCTTCGAGTGAAAAGTTCTTTTACCACAGAAAAAAGGATATTGACCTATGAGTACTGATTTGATCAAGGAATATAAGCTTGAACCACACGAGGTTGACCGGATCATCGGAATGGCCTGGGAAGACCGAACTCCTTTTGATACTATTGAAGCTCAATTTGGCTTATCTGAAAAAGAAGTGATCGAATTAATGCGCCGAAATCTGAAGCGAAAAAGCTGGGAGCGATGGAGAAAAAGAGTAAGCGGCCGAAAAACCAAGCATCGTAAATTAAGAAATAAGGATGTTAAACGGTTTGTCTCCCCTGCCCAAAATCCCATTACCAACAACAGAATAGCCAAAAAGAAATACTGAGTAGATGTTCTGCAACGGGATCAACAAAGGCTTAATTTCTATCAACAGGATGAATTGATGAATGAAAATGATTATTTCATGAAACAGGTCAGGCAAATGGTTCAGGTTATGAACCAGATCATTGCCACTGTTCTGAAACTAAAGAATCAGGATCAACCGGCCGAGATCATTCAGTCCGTTGATACCTTAATGAAGGATCAATTTTCTTTCGATCTGAACACCATCATCGAGTACCCGGATGAAGAATTAATAGAACGCCTGAAAAAAGACTATGATCTCAATGATGAGGTAATAGCATTGATCGGAGATCTGCTTTTCGAAGTAGCCCATTGTGGACAGGATGCATACCCTTAGGTCAAACTCTTCAAAAAGAGTCTCATTATTTACAAATACATGGAGACTTCAAGCGAAATATATTCCATAGACCGACATCTCAGGATAGAACAGATCTTGTCTGAACATCCACATTTATTGAACTGACGTTGATCGATGCTTCCATTCTATGACTTCTTTCAACTTAAACCATTTACCGGTCTGCTATAAATAGGGATTAAACGCATTACCAAGAACCCCTAAGACGTACCAGGTCTTTAACTCTGATTTTCTGTTCTTCATTTGCAATTCGATGAGTTTGATCCGGCTGTCCAGATATTTATTCAACCGGGAATTAACTAAAAACAAAGAACTCTCTCCCAGTTCAAACTTTCTTTGTTCTGCGTTCAACAGTCGTTCATAATCCAGAACTGTTTTTCGGTATTGTTCGCTTTGCTCCCGGGTTGTTTCAAATTCCTGAGTGGCCATTGCATATTTCTGACTTAAACTGAATCTCTTTCTTTCCAGATCCAGATTAGTACTTTTCAGCTTCAAACCATTTTTCTGTAATTCTGCTCTTTGCTTTCGGAGTAATAGGGGCATCTCGAAAGTGAATCCCCATTTCATATTATTCTCAGTGATCCGAATATCCTCAGCTCCACCCACAGGTTCGATTAATGGAGTAAGATTCACATTTAACGTTGGTTTGAGCTGTTCAAGGCCAAGTTTCCGATCAACATTAAGTACATCGATCTTGAAGGTGGTCTTCAGTATTTCAGGATGTCTGCTTAGTAAAGTGTCTGCATCAGCGAACAGAACTTCACTTGTTACTGGAGATCGTTCATCCATTTCACCGGGAAATACGTTGTCTGAAAGTTCCATCGGAAGAACGCCTTCGAACCACAAGTAGGTAGATAATTCTGCACGGGACTTCATCACTTCCAACCGGGCTTGCTGTAATTCAACCTGTAATGTCTGGATCTGTAAGCTCGCCTCAAGAGTATCGATCTCAGGTTTATCACCCAGAGCTACACTTCTCTCGATAAATTTCAGGCGTTCACGAGCTATGTGCATAGCTCTGGATATGACCTTCTCCACCTCAAAGGCCTGCGTCCACTTCCAATAGGCATTCCCGGCATCATACATAAGGTCGTTCAGCATAATTTGCTGCTCTACTACATTACTTTCCCGGTAGATCTTTGCCTTTTTCAGATCTGCCCGGCGTTGATCTATGAAGAGTCCCTGCCCAATCGGGATCGATAATCCGGCATAGATCAAACCGGCGTCCGGAGTACCTGACTGCGGATCTACATAGGCACCACGGGCTCGTTCAAATCCGGTTTTCAGGTCTACTCCAAGCCAGGTTGGAAGCTTTAGTCCCGCATCAATTAACTGATAGTAGTTTTTCTCATCGAAGTCCTTTTCGGTGAGATCAGCATATATCTTGGGTTCAAACCCGCCTTTTGCCTTAAGCAGTTCTGCCTCTGCCTCCTGCTCCAAAAGTTCTGCCTGCTTAGCCACCGGATGATATTTTCTTACTATCTCCAGATACTCACTGAAGGTTAACACTGTATCCGTTACAGCATTTGAATCAGGGGTACTATCAGTAAAAAATGTCCTAGCCGATAGCGGATCTCCGATCAATATGAGTATGATAATGAGCGATAATTTCTTCATCATTTTTTAAACATTAAGAATGAAGATTTGACCGATTTCTCCGTATTTGTGCTGTAATAATCCGGTGGAAAACCATTTATCTGTCGCCAAACCTCATACCAGATCGGCACTTCATTTAGCAGCACGATACTTTGAGCCCCGGAGCCATATCTCAATGCTTCAGGCCATTCCTCTGCCTCCTCATCCGGTCGCACTAATACCCTGTACATTCCATTGGCACTGATAAAACGATCGATAGCAAATATTTCTCCGCCATAGGTTCCAAAACTTGTATTCGGCCAGCCTGAGAATACGATGGCAGGCCAACCATCAAACTGAATGCGAACCTTCTGCCCCGTTTTAAGTAATGGCAGATCAATAGGCCGAACATACATCTCTACCGCTAATTGATAGCTCTCGGGCATGATCGTTACGATCACTTCACCCTCTTTTAAGGTTTCACCGATCCCTGATTTGATGGATTGAGTGATATACCCTGATTGAGGAGCTGTTACAAAATAGAGATCATTGCGCCGTTGATAATTCGAATACTGATTTTCAAGCTTTGCCACTTCTGCCTGAGCACCATAAAGATTGGACTGAGCGGTAAACATGTCCGATTCTGCTTTGGCGATCTTCTGCTCGAAATCAGCTTCTGTGGTATTCAGATCAATCTGAGCATTTATAAGAAGGTTACGGGAGGTCAGCAGTTTATTCTGCTTCGCGATCATCTCAGCTTCTGCCTTTTGCAGATCGAGTTTACGTTTCTCAAAATCCGTTAAAGATTTCAGTCCCTCTTCGTATAACCCTTTCATACGATCAAATTGCTGCTTTGCGATCTCAAGATTCAGCTTCGCTGCTTCTACTTCCATACTATCGCTTTGCACCTTAAGCCCGGCCTGAATGAGATAATTCTTTAGCTGTTCTAACTTTAACTGACGATTAGTTCTTAATGCTTTGATCTGATGCTCCATCGCCGTAAGCTTTTGCTCATAGGCCCGGATCGTATTTTTCTTAGCTTCTAATTGTTGTTGTGTTCGTTCCAGAAGTAAAGGATCGAAATAGGCATCCTTGATCTCTTTTATATGTACAATGGTATCCCCTTTTTGCACATAATCACCTTCTCTGACATACCAGCGTTCAATTTGACCGGCAATTACAGAATGTACATTTTGAGGACGTTGATCCGGACTTAACGTTGTTATACTACCTCTGGAATTTATATTCTGAGTCCAGGGTAATAGCATGATGCCCAACGAAATGATCATGATCGTAAAAAGCGTCCTGATCAATAATGTGGAGGTACTTCGCTCTTCTACGGTTCTAAGTGAACTATACTTCCGGCGATCGATATACTTTGAGATACTGTGATGGGAATTATTAAGCATTCTTCGCACCTCCGTTCAGCTCTTTAAGTTGCTGATAGGGTGCTAATTCCGCAACCTGACCATTTTTCAGATACACAACATTATCCATTTTCTTAAGCACTTTTCTGGAGGATGTCACCCAAATTAACGTCCACTTTTTATTCCTGTCTGTCAGATAATCAGTGATCAGTGATGCCTCATTTTCATCAATATCCTCTAACTGAGAATCGATGATCAGTAGTTTTGGTTTACCTATTATGGCCCTTGCCAGAAATATCTTCTGTGAGATATTCCTTGGTAATTTTTCCCCTTGTGGATCAAGCTTTGTTTTAATTCCATCGGGCAGCGATTTAACAAAATCGTGCAGGAAAAGATCATGACATACTTTATCCAGTTGCTGTCGATCGATGCCTTCTCTCCCCATGGTTATATTCTCCTCAAACGTTCCTTCGAAGAGATCCACTTCAGAATAATACACGCCCAGATGCTTTCGCAATGAGTTCAGATCCAGGATGGATCTTGTCTGATTATTGTAAAGCAGGTTCCCGTATTTGATATCATAATAACCTGCCAGGATCTGTACGAAGGTTGATTTACCCGATCCGTTTTTCCCGGTAACCCCCATCCTGCCACCGGCCGGTATTTGCAGATTGAGGTTCTCCAATGATGGTTTATAATAATTAGGATAGGTAAAGGTGACGTCGTTGAATTTAACATCTATACCATAGGCATCTTCATCAACTTCCAATGGAGTACTTCCGTTTTCTTCCAATTCCAGATCCGTTACCTGAGCGATCTTTTCTAATCCGGTTATGATGTCATAGATATTCTCAAGGCTCATGATCAGCTTCTCTACCGATGAAATGATCGTAAGAATGATAATTTCTGCAGCCACGAACTGACCTATGTTCATAAGTTGCTCCATCACCAGGATACCACCGATGGCCAATAATCCTGCAGCAACGATCACCTTAAAAAAGACGAGCAGGGAATACTGACGAACGAGGATACGGAAGTGACTTTCCCTGTCCCGAACATAATCATCTGTGATGGTATTGGTCTTCTGAAGTGCCAATTCAGATTCTGTATTCAGCTTAAAACTCTGATAGGTCCGGGCGATCTCCTCCAGCCAGTATGCCAGCCGGTATTTTTGTTTCGACTCATTTAGACTGGTAGTCAATCCCTTTGGAAAACTATAGCGGATGATGGCATACACGATCACCACTAAAACAATACCGAACAGAATAAAGAACGGGTGATAGAACGAGAGCAATAAAACACCGAACACCACCTGTAGCATAGCCGTTGTGAAATCGATCAGCAGTTTTGCCATCCCCTTCTGTACAGATACCACATCAAAGAAACGATTCACCAGATCGAGGGCATAATTCTTGTACAATACCTCCATCTTTATCCGGGGTAAACGATAGGCAAATTCGAAGGCGGCCCGGACAAATACCTTTTGCTGAAGGTTCTCAACCGTACGTAATTGAAATATATTCAGTACGCCATTTACTCCTACACCGGCGACTACCAAAACTACCAAAACCACCCAGGCGGTATTGATACTTCCCCCCTGAATCAGATTTACAATGGCCTGAATACCCAGTGGAAGGGACAGATACACCAATCCTGAGAGCAATGCGTAGAGATACACATTTCTGATCTCTGTTTTATCGGGTTTAAATAAACGGATTAAACGCTCCGTAGGCGTAATTTTATCATAAACTTTTTCCATGCTAAGTTAGATATCGATGAATAGTAAGGTGTTGAGGAGTAACTAAGAGTTACTTGGTAAGTAGATCAGGCAGCGTGCGTATCTGGCGGGGGTGTTTGGCAACGCTTTATATAGCTGTCGAAGAGCTCCTGATCATATTTTATCCATAATACCCGGATTTCGGAATCTATATCCGTATCAATTTCCTGATGCATCTTTTCTTCTTCCTGCACCTCATTCTTTTGGCTGAGATCACATTCCAGAACATCAGCATACTGAAATAGTTCAGCAGAGCATATTTCTGTGGTCAGATTGGGGATCATAAAAAGAGACAACAACATAGACATTAGAATGGCTATGCCTGATCCTCTGATGATATGTGAATGATGTCGTAAGATATTTTCCGGATTTTTTATTGTTCGAGCACAGCTACAAAAATATTTTTTTTACCGTTTCCGATTTTTTAAAAAATCTAAATTTCTTTACATAAAAAACCCCGATAAATAATCAGGGTTTTTCTCATAGTAAGTATACTTATAACTATTTGAAGCGAGTAATTATGGGGTCAATCGTCCCATCATTCTTGGGAATGGAATGGTTTCACGCACGTGGGATAATCCACATAACCAAGCCACTGTTCTTTCCAGACCAAGCCCGAATCCGGCATGTGGAACGGTACCAAATTTTCGAAGATCCAGATACCACTCAAACACACTCTCGTCCAGCCCTTCTTCCGCAATACGTTCACGCATTACTTCCAGGTCGTCTTCTCGCTGGCTTCCACCAATGATCTCACCATAACCCTCAGGTGCCAGTACATCTACGCCCAGAGCGTGTTTTCCTGACTCATCCCGCTTCATATAAAAAGCTTTTATCTCTGCGGGCCAATGGGTCACCATAACAGGTACATCATATTGCATAGTCAGTACTGTTTCATCGGATCCGCCAAAATCATTGCCCCACTCGAATTCCTGAGCAGATTTCTTCCATTTCGGGATATTGCGGTAATCCTCTTCGATCTGATCCAGCCGTGCCCCGATCTCGATCTGACGTGCTTCGATCTGTTTTTTACGCCATTTCTTTGCAGATCCATGCTCTTTTTTAATTTCTTCCCGTTCTTTCTTTAGAGCTTTTTCTTCTTCTTTGCGGGATGCGAGCATATCATCCAGCATTTGTGCAGTAGCCTTACTGGTTAGGATATCAACAGCTTCGGTATAGGTCATCCGGATGAACGGATTATCTACCAGTGCTTGTAATTTAGTGGTATCGCGTTCCAGGATCTTTAATTCATTGGCACGCTTATCTAACACCGTTTTTACTATGAACCGGATCATATCTTCTGCAAGGTTCATATCCATTTCAAGATCATAATAAGCCATTTCAGGCTCTATCATCCAGAACTCAGAAAGGTGACGCCGCGTTTTCGATTTTTCTGCACGAAAAGTTGGCCCGAAAGTGTAGATCAATCCATGAGCCATCGCCATGGCCTCCCCGTATAATTGACCGGTTTGAGCTAAATACGCCGGTTCTTCGAAAAACTCTGTTTCAAAAAGAGTAGTACTACCTTCGGCGGCATTTCCGGTAAAGATCGGTGAATCCATCTGCACAAAATTGCGCTCCTGAAAGAAGGTATGGATAGCAAAAATGATCTCATTACGTACACGCATGGCCGCCCACTGGCGCTGACTTCGTAACCACAGGTGACGATTATTCATAAGGAATTCTACCCCATGATCCTTCGGGGTGATGGGATAATCTTCGGCGATCTGGATCACAGTTACATCAGATACATGGATCTCATGACCGCCAATACTCCGATCATCTGCTTTTACTGTTCCTGTGATCTCCAGCGAACTTTCTTGTTTAAGGGATGAAGCAGCTTCCCAAGTGCTTTCAGAAACATCATCTTTAGCGATCACACATTGGGTAAGTCCTGTACCATCTCTCATTTCAACAAACACCAGACTCCCGCTGCTACGGTAATTATATACCCAACCCTTCAGAGTCACCTGTTCGTCAACGTGTTTCGATAATTGGTTGATATAGATCATTTTTTCAGATAGGAATTAAAATTTTGCCACTAAGAATGCATAACCACTTTTAGTGATAATTTGATTCATTGATAATTTGTTAGTTTTCCTCTTCAGGGGTAAGCACGGCTTCCATAAAGTATTTCTGATCGAAAAAGTCTTTACTGAATTCAAGGATCTGTTCTGAAGTTACTTCCTCGATATTTTTCTCTAGTTCATCAAGGGTTACAAAGCGATCATAATAAAGCTCCCCCTTCGCTAATCTCATCATACGATTGCTCGTATTTTCCTGAGATAGCAACAGTTTTCCTTTCAGCTGAGATTTTGCTTCGTTCAATTCTTTTTCCGGGATGAGTTCGGTTCTGATCTTATCGAGTTCAGCCACTACCAGTTCATGTACATGCTCCACATAGTCTTTATCCGTACCTACATACACACCCCAGATTCCTGCATCAGAATAAGACTGATTGAAGGTCTGAATGGAATAACAATAACCATATTTTTCCCGCACATTTTGATGTAAACGGGAACTCATACCTCCACCCAGAATCGTGTTGGCCATCAGTAACAGGTATTTATCCTCGTGATCAAAGAATAACCCACGACGTCCTAATACATAGTGGGTTTGCTCGATCGATTTGGTCAGTTCCAGTTTTTCCGGCTTGAATTCAGCGATCGGCTGCTCTACGTTCACTACTTTCTTAGGTTCCCGGGCTCCAAAATATTCCCTAACGATCTCTTCAACCTGATCATGATCTACATTTCCTGCTACTGAGATCAGCATATTTTCGGGTACATAACGCTCTGACATATAGTTATAGAGGTCTTCACGTTTAAATTCGGATACGGTTTTTTCAAATCCCAGCACGGGTCTGCCAAGTGGATGCCCTTCAAACATCTTTGAACTGAATTCTTCGAAGAGATAATCATCCGGTGAATCCCGATACATCTTCATTTCTTCGATCACCACTTTCTTTTCTTTTTCGATCTCTTCTTCCGGAAAAGAGGGATTCAATACCATATCAGAGAGTACATCAAGGGCTCTGGGTAACTGAGCATCCACACAACGGGCATAATAGCAGGTATATTCAGAAGAGGTAAACGCATTCAGATACCCTCCCACCGACTCCATACTCAGTGCAATGTCGTAGGCAGAACGTGAGTCCGTTCCTTTAAACAACATGTGCTCAAGAAAATGAGTCACTCCCGCCAGTTCATCCGATTCATTCCGGGACCCGGTTTTCACCCATATGCCTACAGAAATGCTTTTTACACTATCAATTTTTTCTGTTACAATTCGAAGTCCGTTTTGCAAAGTGGTCTTCGTTACCGCCTCAATTTCTTTGAGATTTTCCATTCAGTTTTTTTATGATCTTTAGCTCTTATTTTCCGGGCTGAATATACGAAAAACTGTACGGTTTTAGCAGTAAGGATTCGATCATTCCCAGAAGTCGAAATAGGCTCTGGCATTATTATAACTGATATTTTCCACCATCTTACCTAACCAGGCGATGTCATTGGGGAGTAAACCTTTTTCTACATCATTTCCGATGAGATTACAGAGCAATCTTCTGAAGTATTCATGTCTTGGAAATGAAAGAAAACTCCGTGAATCTGTTAACATACCAACAAAGGTACTTAACACCCCGATCGTGGATAAGGTATTGAGTTGACGTTCCATCCCATCCAGTTGATCCATGAACCACCACGCAGAACCCCATTGTACTTTACCGCGAACAGAACCGTCGTTATAATTCCCAATCATCGTTGCAAATACTTCATTGAACATGGGATTTACATTGTAGATGATCGTTTTAGTGAGTTGATCGGTAGCGTCTAACGTATCCAGAAATTTTGAAAGCGACTCCGCCTGTAGAAAATCGCCCATGGAATCGAACCCTGTATCCGGACCCAGTTGAGTGAGTAATCGCGAATTGGTATCTCTGAGCGCTCCCAGATGATATTGCTGAACCCAACCCCGCTTGTGATCCATTTTGGCGAACTCAAGCAGCATATAAGATTTCAATTTATTCACCTCATCCCCGGAGATATCTCCCCTATTGATAAGAGTTTTAAATGCAGATTCGATCTCAGAAGCCGTAAAATCATTTGCAAAAATATGATTGATCCCATGATCAGAAAGCCGGCATCCTTTAGAATGAAAGTAATCGTGCCGTTCTTTGATGGCTTCCAGGTAGGAATCCAGATCAATTATAGATGTTCCACTCGCTTCTTCGAGTTTTCTAACATATTCAGAAAATCCGGGTGAATCGAAAGCCATCGCTTTATCAGGGCGGAAAGCAGGTAGTACGATCACCGGATAATCGCTGTCCAGAATCTGTTTGTGATAACGCAGATCATCTACCGGATCGTCGGTAGTTACGATCACCTCCACATTCATTTTACGGATCAGTGATCGTACGGAATACTCTGAGGTTTGAAGCTTGGCACTGGCTTCCTTATAAATATCCAATGCAGTATCGGGGTTCAATAGCGTATCAATACCGAAATAGCGTTGAAGTTCCAGATGCGTCCAGTGATACAATGGATTCCTCATGGTTTGTGGCACAACTTCTGCCCACTTCATAAATTTCTCTTTGTATGAAGTATCTCCGGTGATCAGTTTTTCATTGATACCGCAGGTTCTCATGGCCCGCCATTTATAATGGTCTCCCTCAAGCCAGGCTTCTCCCAGATCTTCAAACTTACGGTCATTGGCTATTTCATCCGGTGGTAAATGGCAATGATAATCTATGATCGGTTGATCCTTGGCATGATCATGATATAGAACTTTGGCTATCTCAGTTTCCAGGATGAAATCCTGATCCATAAATTTTTTCATTGGAATATCCGGGGTAATAAGTGTTTAATTGACAGATAAGAAACTACTTATTAGTTCCTTCTCAGGAAAGGGAAAAAGAGGGAAATCTACCTTAAGCTCTGCCATGCCTGATTCTAATTTTGGCAGACTCCTCTCCACTTCCGACCTCTTCTGTCTTTTCCTTCGCAAGTAGAAGGACTCGTTGTTGTGGCTGAGAACTTCAAAAAGGAATCTCACTATCATGCTGCAAGAATGTGAACGAGTGAGAGGTCAATTGTGAGGAATATGAGTTTATCAAACTATACTTCGTCAGCGGGCAGAGAAGAGCGACTTAGTTACACAATATTCTTATAAAAAGTCATTCAGAGGCGGACCCGATGAATCTTCACAACACAATATCTACTCGATTTCTGGATGGGCTGACTCTTCTGCCATGGGCATTCCTATGGAAGCTTAACTCTGAGTGAATGGAGAACACAAAAAAAGGCATTACCCAATGCTGAGTAACGCCTTTTAATCGATTTAAATGTCGACTGAGAATTAATCTTCTCTTTCGATCAGTGCTTTTTTGGACAGACGAAGTTTACCGCCGTGTTCAATTTTCAGCAGTTTTACTTCAACTTCATCACCAAGACTCATGTAATCACCAACTTTTTCCACACGTTTGTGATCGATCTCAGAAATGTGAAGTAAGCCGTCTTTACCAGGAGCGATCTCGATGAATGCTCCAAAGTCTTTGATGGATTTAACTACCCCTTTATAGGTAGCTCCTTCTTCCAGATGACCCACGATCATCTTAATTCGGTTTTTCGCTTCTTCAGCTTTACTCAGATCATTGGCAGAAATAGTAACCTGACCTTTTCCATTCGAGTCTTCTTCGATAAGGATCTCAGTTCCGGTTTCTTTCTGCAAGGTCTGAATCACTTTACCACCAGGTCCGATAACAGCCCCAATGTCGCTACCGTCGATCTCCATTTTCAGGAATTGAGGTGCGTACTGAGAGATATTCTCACGAGGAGATGAAATAGTTTTAGCCATTTCACCTAAAATATGCATACGTCCCTGATGAGCTTGTTCAAGTGCTTTCTCAATGATCTCGAAGCTAATGCCCTGAACTTTCATATCCATCTGGCAGGCAGTGATACCTTCTGCTGGTCCGGCGGTTTTGAAATCCATGTCGCCCATGAAATCCTCTTCACCGCGAATGTCAGAAAGTACTACCGTTTTATCTTCTCCAACGATCATACCCATTGCAATACCTGCAACCGGTGCTTTCAGTGGAACACCGGCATCCATAAGAGCCATAGAACCACCACAAACAGAAGCCATAGAAGATGATCCGTTTGATTCGGTGATATCAGAGATCACACGCACCACATAACCGAATTCTTCGAAAGTTGGCATTTGCATTTTCAAGGCACGTTCAGCCAGGTGTCCGTGACCGATCTCGCGACGTCCGGGGCCACGTAAGAATCCGGCTTCGCCCACAGAATATGGAGGGAAGTTATAATGCAGATAGAAAGTTTTTGCTTCCTGATCGAATAAAGTATCCACGGATTGTTCATCGCGTCGGGTACCGAGGGTTGCAGAAACCAATGCCTGAGTTTCACCACGGGTAAAGATAGAAGAACCGTGAGCACGTGGAATGTATCCAACCTGAGTCCAGATATCGCGAATATCAACCGGAGTACGGCCATCAATTCGGCGTTCTTTTTCGAGGATCATATTACGAAGCTCGGTTTTCTCAATGGTACCAAGGATCTTCTTAGCTTCCGATAATTTATCAGAGGCATCCTCATCATCAGCAAACTCTTCTTCAAGTTTCTCAATAGCCTGATCTTTGGCTTCTTTGATCTTCTCGTTGTATTCCTCTTTACCAAGACCAATATTTACGATCTCTTTGATCTTAGCTTCAGCAAGTCCTTTAACTTTTGCTTCCAACTCTTCATCAACAGCAGGAGCAACAAATTCTCGCTTGGGTTTACCTAATTCTTCACGAAGTTCTTCCTGGAATGCACATAATTTCTTGATTGCTTCATGTGCTGCTTTAATAGCTTCAAGCATATCTTTTTCAGAGATCACATCCATCTCACCTTCCATCATCAGAATGGAATCGGCAGAACCACCCACAACCATATCGATATCGCTTTCTTTAAGCTCACTAACAGTCGGGTTAATGATGAATTCGCCATTTACTCGTCCTACCCGAACTTCAGCCATCGGGCCATCGAACGGAATATCAGAAAGGTGTAATGCAGTTGAAGCTCCCACCCCACCTAACACGTCACCGTCATGTTCATCGTCTGAAGAGATCACAGAGGTAATGATCTGTGTATCGTTATAATATCCTTTAGGAAACAAAGGGCGAAGCGTACGGTCGATCAATCGGCTTGAAAGGATCTCCTTTTCGTTAGAGCGTCCTTCTCTCTTCATAAAACCGCCCGGGAATCGTCCCGCAGCTGAAAAACTTTCTTTATGGTCAACAGTAAGCGGGAAAAAATCCTGTCCCGGTTTGGGCTCTTTGGCACTAACCGCAGTACAAAGTACCATAGTGTCACCCATTTTAACTACAACAGAGCCATCGGCTTGCTTGGCAATCCGGCCTGTTTCTATTGAAAGCACCTTACCCGGTGCAAATTCTATACTTCTAAAATCTTCTTTCATTTACTTCTTTTTTTGTTTGATTGCTTTAATCCCGCAGCCCCGTCACTTAAATCAGGTTGGTATAATAATCTAAAATAAAATGGCAACGAGATGAATAGAAAAAGGCTCCGTAATGAGGGAGCCTTTAAAATTATTTACGAATTCCGAGCTCTTTAATAAGTTCCCGGTATTTCTGTATATCGTTTTTCATGAGATAGTTAAGCAGACGACGACGTTTACCTACCAATTTCAACAAACCGCGTCGAGAGGCATGATCTTTCTGATTTTCTTTCAGATGCTCAGTAAGATGATTGATTCTTTTTGTAAAAAGAGCGATTTGACCTTCAGTAGTACCAGTGTTGGTGTCGTCTCCACCAAACTTCTTGAAAATTTCTTTCTTGTCTTGTGCAGTAATGCTCATTGCAATGTCAGTTATAACTATTCTTTAAATCGATTTATAGACTCCAAAGATACAGCTTTAATTAATAACCAACAATGGCCTCGAAAAACAAATAATTGATTTTAGTTTTTTAGAAAGAGATCTCAAGATTTATCTCATAAACATCCTCAATATCATCATTTATGTAGGTATGTTCGGTATTGGCTACGATCCTGAGGTTTGTATTGATCCGGTAGGACAATCCACCGATCCAACGAAGTGTATCATCTGCTTTATTCTCTAATTCGAAATGATCATATCTTCCCCAAACTGCAAATTGGGTTTTTGGGATCTTATACTCTGAGAAAAAGCTGTACCCGGAGTTCTTAAGTGCTTTTGAGGGATCATTTATATCCACATATTGTGCTCTGAAATCACCTACCCCGCTATGTACTTGAGAAGTAAATGTGAGGTGTTTTCCGGTATAAGCGATAAAGCCAAGCCACTGATTAAAATCCGGAGATGCTGCACTATTGCCTTTTCCAAAGTTAACATAAGTGCTTAGTTGAATCTCAGGAACTGATTCCGCCAGAGGCCGAACCGAAATCCTTCCGGCTATCACTTTATTAGTATTTGTTTCTGCCCCCGAATAACCGCCTCCATTATAAATACCGATCACATACGTAAAATACTTACCCGGCATAGAAGCATTTACTTTCGATAAAAACTCTCGATCCATCGCCGGACCAATATTCCCACCGATCACCACACCAAAATCAGCTGAATTAAATAACCGAGCCCGTTCAATCGCCATATTATCCTGCACCCGGTAACTATTAATTTTTTGTTCATAATCCAGCCAAGGGCGGTGTACCATTCCTACTTCGGTCCAGAATCCGGTAATTATTTCGGAATTTATCTCAGGCTGAGCTTTCACGTACAGGTATTTAAGACGGGTTTCCACATTACCGGCATCACCTCCTTCCCTGTCCACGGTAAGGTCCTGAGTATAACGAACCGAATAGGTATCGTTGAGCTTTTTCTTGAGGGTGAAATAACTTCTTTTCAGGATGAACTCACTACTGTGAATATATTCATCAGGTATATTCTCATCATCTGCCTGAATCTGTTCGTACCCATCCCTGAATGAAATGAACCAGTTTCCACTCATCTCAACGCCACGCATGAACTGGGTTACATTGGTTCCTGATCCTGTGTCTCCCGAACTCTGAGCCCTACCATTTAAAGGAACGAGTAAGACCATTAACAGTACTATTACCTCAATACATTTAATTGAGCTTTCCGAAACTCGTTTTCTCATTTGCTGATCAATTATTCAAAAAGTTGGAATAATATCAGCCGGAATTATTAAGATGAGATGTATCACCTAAATGGTAACAATTTATTAACTCAGACTTATTTAAGAACCTGAATGGTATTTTCTTTATCAGATTTCAGTTGATCTACTAACTCATCGGTACTTGTGAATTTTTGCTCATCCCTGATACGCTTCACAAATTGTATCTGTATGGTTTTCCCGTAGATCATCTGGTCAAAGCCAAAAATATTCACTTCGAGGGATTTAGAGACTCCATCAAAAGTCGGGCGGACACCAATGTTCATCATCCCTTTGTACCAATTACCATCAACCCGCACTTTTACAGCATAAATCCCATTTTTAGGAACTGCTTTATCGGGATGTTCCGGCTGCAGATTCGCAGTGGGAAACCCGATCTTTCTCCCCCTTTCATCGCCATGAATCACTACTCCGTTCAGGAAATAAGGTCTGCCCAGCATATCAGCAGCCATCTCCATATCTCCCTCCTCCATAATTTCTTTCCTGATATTGGTACTGCTTATGGTGAGTTCGCCCATTTCTTTTTTAGAGACTACATGAACATCAAAATTCAAGACCTGTCCCAATTGCTTTAACGTATCAATGGTCCCGGATCGGTCTTTTCCAAAGTGATGGTCATAGCCGATAATAAAATCACAGAGCCCGATCTTAGAGCAGATCACATCCCGGACAAATTCCTGAGAACTCAAAAGCGAGAAATCCCGGTTAAAAGGGATCACCAGTAACACATCTACCCCGATCTCAGATAGGATTTCAGCTCGCTCCTGAAGGGTGGTGAGGAGCTTAATTCCGTCATTTTTCTTACTGATGATCGTTCTGGGATGGGGATCGAACGTTACAACTAGACTCCTGGCCCCTTTCTTTTTGGCAACTTCTACAACCTTGTGCATCAGGGCTTTATGCCCTTCGTGAACACCATCAAATGTTCCCACAGTAAGTACCGTGTTTGGATCACGTGTTATATCATCAAGATGGATCAGTTCAGCCATTGGGACGCAATATGTTATTAAGTTCCTCCAGTGTAAGGGCCTCAGAATTTGAATAATCTCCGATCGATGTTCGTTCCAATGCGGATAAATAACCCAACGAATTTACGGCTTTCCCAAGGTCATGCGCTATTGAACGAATATAGGTTCCTTTACTGCACTCGATCTCGATCTTAAGTACCGGATTATTGAAACTAAGAACCCTATGCCGGTAAATGGTGATCGGTCTCGGGGCTAATTCTACTGTTTTTCCTCTCCGGGCTAACTCGTACAGTTTTTTTCCATCCCTTTTTAATGCCGAATACATCGGTGGAATTTGCATGATCTCTCCGGTGAAATCATGTTCAAGGGTCTGCAGGATCAGTTCTTCTGTTATATGATCAGTTTCTGCGGTAGTATCAATGTCAGATTCAGCATCATAGCTTGGAGTAGAGCCACCAAACGTTATTTCTCCGATATAGGCCTTTTTCATTTCCTGGATCTGAGAGATCGATTTGGTTGCTTTTCCGGTACAAATGATCAGTAAACCTGTGGCCATTGGATCAAGTGTTCCTGCATGACCAACTTTTTTGGTCTTAAATCTCCCCCGCAAATATTTAACTGCGTCGAAGCTGGTCCAGTCTTTGGGTTTATTAACTAAAAACACAGCCCCTGTGCTAAAATCAGTTCCGGCAACCGGTGGGTTAGAGCGGGAGTATACCGGCAAATCGGCCAAAGGAATAGGTTTGGCCATTATTCTTCTTCGTCGCTGGGTGCTTTTGGTTGTTCGTCCACTTTTTTGAAGAGCTGCTCCATTTTATTTACATAGGCAGCGGTATCATCTTCATAGAAATGCAGTTCGGGGATCTTACGAACCTGATTTTTGATCTTGCCTGCCAGCTTATGTCGGATTGTTGCAACTTGCTCGTCTAAATATTCAAGAACAACCTGTTTATCTCTGCCCGGTGCAAATACACTCAGATATACTTTAGCGATTGACAGATCGGGGGTAACCCGAACATTGGTCACCGTAACAAAAGTGCCTTCCGGTTGGAAATTCCTTTGAATTATATCGCCGAGATCACGCTTAAGCAACTCGCCTAAGCGTTCTACTCTGAAACTCATACACTGCTGTAATTGAAATGAAACTTAATTTGCGCTGTCTTCGAGGGTACGTTTCTCTTCGGTGATCTTATAACTTTCGAAGTTATCGCCCACCTTGATGTCGTTGTAGTTCTTAATGCTGATACCACACTCATACCCGGAGGTTACTTCTCTCACATCGTCTTTGAAACGTTTAAGTGCATCAATGTGACCGTCGTAGATCACTACACCCTCGCGGATAATCCTGATCGGATTGTTTCGGTCGATCTTACCGTCAGTAACATAGCAACCTGCAATGGTACCAACTTTAGATACTTTGAATGTCTCACGAACCTCAACCGTACCCATGATCTGCTCCTTGATCTCAGGTGACAGCAGACCTTCAAGTGCATCACGAACCTCATCAACGGCATCATAGATCACACTGAATAACCGGATATCGATCTCTTCAGATTCAGCAAGTTTACGGGCTTGTGCAGTAGGACGCACCTGGAAACCAATAATGATACCATCAGAAGCTGAGGCTAACAATACATCCGATTCGGAAATGGCACCGGCACCGGTATGTATAATATTCACTGAAACTTCCGGAGTACTTAATTTCTGTAAAGCACCGGATAACGCCTCAATGGAACCATCCACATCCGCTTTAATGATAATGCTAAGTTCAGAAACTTCACCAAGAGCCATACGACGAGAAAGGTCATCAAGAGTCATATGTTTGGTCTTACGCAGCGCCTGCTCTCTTCTGATCTGCTGACGTTGATTCGCAACTTCTTTTGCTGATTTTTCATCTTCAGCAACGATCATCTTATCACCGGCCTGAGGCATCTCATCAAAACCGGTTAACTGAACAGGAGTTGCAGGTCCTGCCTCTTTAATTCGTTCACCAAGATCATTTTCCATCGAACGAACACGACCAAAACATGGCCCCGCTACGAATGGGTCACCTACTTTAAGCGTACCATTCTGAACCAGAATATTCGCAACAATACCTTTTCCTTTATCCAGACGTGATTCGAGTACAACCCCGTCTGCACGTCGGTTTGGATTGGCTTTTAATTCAAGAAGTTCAGCTTCGATCAATACTTTTTCAAGCAGATCTTCAATTCCGTTACCTGTTTTGGCAGAAACCAAGGCATACTGAGTAGAGCCACCCCAATCTTCAACGATCACGTCATATTCAGACAACTGTTGTTTGATCTTATCAGGAGTAGCGCCGGGTTTATCCATCTTGTTAATGGCTACCACTATAGGTACACCGGCTGCTTTCGCGTGATTGATCGCCTCAATGGTCTGAGGCATCACTGAGTCATCAGCTGCAACCACAAGAATTACAATATCTGTAGCCTGAGCACCACGGGAACGCATTGCGGTAAAGGCTTCGTGACCCGGAGTATCAAGGAAAGTGATCTTTTTATCATTATGGATCACTTCATAAGCACCAACGTGCTGGGTAATACCTCCAGCTTCACCTTCGGCTACTTTTGCTTCACGAATGTAATCGAGCAAGGATGTTTTACCATGATCTACGTGACCCATAACTGTAATGATCGGCGCACGGTCTTCCAGATCTTCTTCCTTATCCTCTTCGATCTCAAGTTCTTCAACCATCTCTTCGGCATCGATGAATTTGACTTCTTTACCAAACTCCTCGGCTACCAATTCGATCGTACCTGCATCCAGTCGCTGATTGATAGTGATCATCAATCCAATACTCATACATGCAGAAATAATATCATTTACTCCTACTTCAAGTTCTTCAGCAAGATCGTTCGCTGTAATAAACTCAGTTACCTCGATAACTGTACTTTCAAGTTCCTGCATTTCCTGCTGAATCTGCATTTCCTCTTCGCGTTCTTCTTTACGCTGACGACGACGCTTACCACGTTTACTACCCACTGTAGATGTACCCTTCATCTTTTTGAGGGTCTCACGCATCATACGATCCACATCGCTCTCATCTACCTCGGTACGGGTACTTTTCTTCTTAGACTTTTTAGGAGCCTTATCCTTCTTAGTATCTTTTGACTTATCCGAATTGTTTGAAGAAGTTTTATCGGAATCCTGTCCCGGACGATCTTTTCTTCTCTTTCTCTTTTTGCGAACTTTCTTGTCAGAAGTAAGATCATTGGTAAATGCTGTTTTACCAAGAACTTTTGTTCCTTTAAGTTTATTTGCACGACCACGAATGATCTTTTCTTCTTCCTCTCCCTCATCATCCTCTGCTTCATCAGAAGATTCATCATCAGAGTCATCGTCTTCTTCGTCTTCTTCCTCCGGGTCATCAGAACCTGACTCATCTACTTCTTCGGAATCATCGACCTCTTCGTCTTTGGTCTCTTCGTCCTCTTCAGAGTCATCAACTTCTTCTTCAGTATCTTCCTCTTCGGGTTCCTCTGCAACCGGTTCAGGTTCATCCTCAACCTCAGGTTCAGGTGTCTGTTCTTCTTCCGCTACTGTCTCTTCTTCAACTTCCTCAGCAGGTTCATCTTCCGGCTCTTCACTTACTTCCGGTTCTTCTTTTTGAGGCTCTTCAGTTTCGGGTTCTTCAGAAATAGGTTCTAACCCACCAAGCAGCTCATCATCCAGACTTTTTTCCTCCGGTTCTTCTACCGGTTCAAGATCGTCCATGGGTTCCAGCATATTATCGATAGTGATACTATCGTTACGCTGATTCATCATCTGACTGCGACGGCTTTCGTAATCTTCTTTAGCGCGTTCGTGCTCCTGGCTTTTGGCTTTATCTTCACCATAAACGTTGTCCAATACTTCGTACATCTCCGGAGTGATCTTGAAGTTTGGACGATTTGCCGCAGTTAAGCCGTTATCTTCTAACGTATCAACAATAGATTGAGTAGATACGTTGAACTCTGAAGCAACTTTGAATAATGGTTTCGGTCTGTTTATGGGCATAGATGGTTTTTAATGTGAGCTCTAAAACTAATTAATTTATCAGGGACTTGCTTACCAATAAGGCTTAATCGTCAAATTCGTAAGCAATCACTTCAATGATGCGAGCTGCTAATTCCTGGTCTATTTCACCGTTGGTTCTTCGGGTGATTTCTTCAGCATCCAACTCAAGTACTGCACGAGCGGTATCACAACCGATCTCATGAAGCATGGTAATAGTTTCTGCGCCGAAATCTTCGGTGAATTCTGCGAGATCTATATCGTCTTCTTCTTCCACTTCGCGATACACATCGATCTCACAATCGGTCAATTTTGAAGCCAAACGAATGTTAACACCACCCTTTCCAATTGCCTTGGAAACTTCGTTAGCCGGTACTAACACATTAGCTTTCTTATTGGGTTCATCCAACTCTACCTTCAACACTTCTGCTGGCTGTAAGGCTCGTTTGATAAACTCGTTCATATCATTGGTGTAATTAATTACATCAATGTTCTCATTCTGTAATTCACGCACGATCGCATGGATCCGAATTCCTTTCATTCCCACGCAGGCACCTACCGGATCAACCCGTTCATCATGAGATAACACCGCTACTTTAGAACGGTCGCCGGGGGCGCGGGCAATTTTCACCAATTCAATGATTCCGTCAAATACCTCAGGGATCTCATTCTCAAATAGTCGCTCGAGGAACAATTCAGAGGTACGTGAGATGATCACGGTCGGATTTCCGTTCTTCATATGAACACCGATCACAACCGCACGAATGGTGTCGCCTTTACGGTATCGGTCCTTGTAGATCTGCTCATTTTTCGGGAGCAGAAGTTCCACACCATTGTGATTTACCAGAATATCTTTGTTGTGACGCACCTGATATACATCCCCAAGGATGATCTCGCCTACCCGGTCACTATAATCTTCGTAAATATTATCTTTTTCGATCTCACGGATGCGCTGAGCCAGTTGCTGGCGAGCCATCATAACGGCGCGACGACCGAAATCAAGGATCTGTACTTCCTGAGCAAGCTCGTCGTACAATTCAATATCCGGATCGATCTTCTGTGCATCTTCCAGACTTATCTCAGATACAGGATCTGCCAATTCGTCGGCCGGTACTACTTCCTGTACGTGCAAGATCTGAATCTCACCCCTGTCAGCATTTAAGATAACCTCGAACGCATCGTCAGATTCGTATTTTTTACGAATCATAGTTCTGAATACATCCTCAAGGATAGACAATAACAGATCGCGATCTATTCCCTTTTCCTTGGCGATCTCAGCGAATGAGGAGATTATTTGTTTTGATAAATCGTTTTGCATCAGTGTATGCTTAAATTTTAGATTACAGGAATGATTTTAGCTTCTATTATATCACTGTAATTTACAGTAACGGCAGCGCCATCTTCTCCCTCCAGGGTGATGGCCTCATCATTTGCATCAACAAGCTTTCCTTTCATTTTTTGAACTTCTTCTTCGTCTCTGTATCTGAGTTTAAAGGTGCGCTCCACATTTTTAGGATACTGACGCTTGTCGGTTAGTGGCCGACTTAAACCCGGAGAAGACACATTTAACCGATAGGTATTTCCCAGAAGTTCATGGGCATCGATCAGAAAGCCCAATTCCCGACTGATCTCGGCACATTCATCTATATTTACACTGCGATTTTCACCATCCAGGTAAATCCAGACTTCGGTGCCACCACCAGTCTTAACTTCAGCATCTACCAAAAACAGATCTTTCTCCTCTGCCAGAGGCGATGCTAATTCCTTAATTTTATCAATGATATCCGGTTGCATAGGTCTAATTCAGAAACAAAAAAAAGTGAGTGCCTTGCGACGCTCACTAGACTCCAAAGGTACTCTTATTTCGCTAAAACTTCAATGTATTCTACAGTTTTAATATAGGATGGAAGTACAGACAATCTTTTTCATTTTTTTAGACATTCATTTTATATCATCACACCAACTAATCACCAAATCGGATTTATGAAAAAGTTATTCAGATCACTTCTAATTATTCCCCTCACTCTTGGATTATTTACCGGCATTAAAGCTCAGGATATTTCACCTACCTCTCCGCAGGAACTTGCCTCTTCGGTTAAGAAAAGAGCTCAAATGGCCTATAAAAGTCTCCTCAGGGACTATCCCGTTCGAAGTGTCGGCCCTGTAATTATGAGTGGTCGTGTAACTGATATTGCCGTTCACCCCGATAATCCCCGCATCTTCTACACCGGTTTTGGTTCAGGGGGAGTATTTAAAACCTCAAATTCAGGAAATACGATGGAGCCCATTTTCGATCATCAGATGGGAGCATTGGGAGTCGGAGACCTTGCAATATCCAGAGCTAACCCGGAGGTGATATGGGTTGGTACCGGTGAAAATAACAGCAGCCGGTCTACTTATGCAGGAACAGGCGTTTACCGGTCTGAGGACGGAGGCAATACATGGGAGCATAAAGGCCTTTGGGGAACTCACCATATTGCGCGAATTGTAACCCACCCCACCGATGAGAATATTGCCTGGGTCGCCAGTGTGGGAAATCTGTACTCTAAGAATGACGATCGTGGCGTGTTTAAAACTACCGATGGCGGAATTACCTGGGAAAAATATTTATTTCTGAATGACAGTACCGGGGTGATCGATCTCATCATTCACCCGGAAAATCCGGATATCTTATGGGCAGCCACCTGGGAGAAAGACAGAAAAGCATGGAATTTTGTAGAAGGTGGAAATGGATCAGGGATCTATAAATCGGTTGATGGAGGTGAACACTGGGAGGAACTGACCAATGGCCTGCCGACCGGAAAGTTCGTTGGGCGTATCGGCTTAGATATCAGTCATTCTGATCCGGATGTGATCTATGCGGTGATTGATAATCAATATGAGACCAAAACAGAAATTGATCAAAAACCAGACGGACTCACCCAGAACGATCTGGTAAAGATGTCGAAAAAGTCTTTTTTGAAGCTCGACGATAAAGAGCTGAATTCTTATTTACGAAACAACCGCTTCCCGAAAGAATATGACGCTGAGCGTGTAAAAGCAGACGTTAAAAGTGGAAAGTATGAACCCCGTGCACTTTCTGATTATTTGGGAGATGCAAACGATGCCTTATTCAATACTGAAATAATCGGAACTGAAGTGTACCGAAGTAATGATGGGGGCGAACATTGGGAAAAAGTGAATAGCTATGATCTGGACAATGTGTATTACACCTATGGATATTATTTCGGACAGATCCGGGTAGACCCGAATGATCCGGAGACCATCTACATCTGGGGCGTTCCTTTTCTGAAATCAACAGATGGGGGTAAGACATGGACACCAAAGGCTGAAAATCAGAATATCCATGTGGATCATCATGCCTTATGGATCGACCCGTCAGATTCTGAACATTTACTGCTTGGTAATGATGGAGGTTTGTACGAATCACATGATGGTGGCGAAAACTTCATCCATCATAATACTGTAGCTGTCGGGCAGTTCTATACCGTTGCCGTAGACATGGAGGAACCATATAACATTTATGGAGGTCTACAGGATAATGGAACTTATTTCGGACCGTCCAACTCTACCCCGAATCGGGAACGACCATGGACGAGGTTATCCGGTGGAGACGGAATGCATGTAGCTGTACATCCAGAGAATTCATCTATCATTTATGCCGGATTTCAATATGGTAACTACTTCCGCATAGATCCGGATAATTCTTTCAACAGGATCACTCCTTCCCACGATGTTGGTGAACCGCGCTACCGGTTTAATTGGAACACACCCATGAATATGAGTCATCATAACCCTGAGATCATTTATCTGGGTTCACAGCGGTTAAACAGAAGCCTGGATGGCGGAAAAACATGGACCGCGATCAGCCCCGACCTGACCAATGATCTGCCCAATGGTGATGTCCCCTATTCTACCCTTACTTCGGTTGCGGAATCGCCCTTGGCATTTAACATTATATGGGCAGGTTCGGATGATGGAAATGTTCAACTAACCACAGATGGAGGAGCAAGCTGGGAACTCGTTTCAGAAAGTTTACCTCAGGGCCGTTGGGTTAGCGAGGTTCATGCTTCTTCACATGATGAGGCTACTGCTTTTGTTTCACTTAATGGCTACCGTTTTGATGAATTCAAAACCTATGTGTACAAAACCACTGATTTTGGTAAAAGCTGGAGCTCAGTAAAAGGAGACTTACCCGAAGATGTGGTAAATGTGATCATTCAGGACCCGGTGAATCCCGATATTCTTTATACCGGACTAGATCATGGCACTTATGTTTCGCTTAATGGTGGAAAGAACTGGCACTATTTATCCGATACGCCAAATGTTGCATCTTATGATATGCTGGTTCACCCCCGTGATCTGGAATTAGTGATCGGGACTCACGGCCGTAGTGTTTGGGTTGCTGATGTATCCCCTTTCCATACCATCGCTGATCGTTTAGATGAAAAGATCACCGCCATCAAACCTGAAAGCATCCGGTATTCAGGTCGTTGGGGAATACAATCTGTAGCATACCGGGAGCCATATATGCCATCCGTAGATCTGATGTATTACTTATCGGATGAAGGGGAAGATCAAAATGTTTCCCTAGGTATCTCAGATAAAGATGGGAAAGTGATTAAAACACTGAAATTGACCGGTCATCAGGGTATCAATACCACTTCGTGGGATCTTGTGTTACAAAAAGATGACGATGGCTATACTTTTCTGACTAAAGGAACCTATACTTTAACTTTCAAAAAAGGACGAAACTCACATGCAGTCGAACTTGAGATCAAGTAGTATTATCGTAGTTATTTTCTTCATTCTATTCTCGGGTTGCGGTGATTCGGGTAAGAAGGAAAGCCAGGAACCTGCTAAGAAAGGCAGAACCGTTGTACCTGAAACATCTTTAACATTCCTTTCGGAGTCCGGTGAAAATATATCCACCATCGAAGTTGCACTAGCCGATGAGCCTATGGAACGGAATCAGGGGCTGATGGATGTACGCTCTATGCCTGAGAATGTAGGCATGCTTTTCATTTTTGATGAAAATGCACCAAAAAGTTTCTACATGGCCAATACACTCATACCACTGGATATTATGTATGTAAACAGTGATAGCGTGATCGTTCGCATCTATCAGAATACTACACCCTTCTCTTCCGAATCGCTACCATCAGGAGCCCCTGCCCGATTTGTGGTAGAAACCAATGGTGGCTACTCTATTGCTCATGGTATCACAGAAGGAATGAAAGTCCGGTTCTGATGCCCAGAAAACTAACTACTAAGGAAATCCTACGGGATAATCTGAGCCATGAACCACCAACTGGTATGACACAGGTGGTTGTGTTTCTTCATAATATCCGCAGTTTACATAATGTTGGTTCTGTATTCCGGTCATCAGATGCATTCGGAATTAAGGGGATCTACCTGAGTGGATATACTCCCAGACCTCCACGTCCTGAGATCACAAAAACGGCCATTGGTGCAGAAGAATTTGTGGAGTGGACCGATGTTGAAGATCATATTTCAACGCTACACTCATTGCAAGCTGAGGGGTATTCGCTGATTGGATTGGAACAGACCGATAACAGCACCTATTTACCCGATCTTGATGTTTCTCCCGATGAAAAGATCTGCCTGATCATGGGAAACGAAGTAACAGGGATTGATGATGACGTATTGCCTCTTATCGATACATTTGTTGCAATTCCACAATTCGGACAGAAGCATTCGTTGAATGTCTCGGTAGCTACCGGGGTAGTGCTTTATGCACTACTTGAAAAGCTTTGGCATAAATCCTGATCAGCTCATCAGAAATTCTTCTTCTTTGAACTCTTTGAGGAAGTCCAGCACCCGGGTCACGTTTTCCGGCGAGCCGATGTAGATCGGAGTTCTCTGATGTATTGCATCCGGATAAATATCCATGATCCTCACTTCACCGTTCGATGCCCTGCCTCCTGCCTGTTCAATAATAAAACTAAGTGGATTACACTCGTACATCAATCGAAGTTTACCTTCCGGATATCGTTTACTGTGAGGATAAATGAAGATACCTCCTTTGATCAGTGTGCGATGGATATCAGCCACCATCGAACCAATATATCGAGCAGAATATGGCCGGTTTGACTCCGGATCTTCTTCCTGACAATATTTTATATAACGTTTTAATCCCTCTTCCCAACTGTTATAACTCCCTTCATTGATACTGTAGATAGTTCCTTTTTCCGGGATCTGAACATTTCGATTACATAGAATAAATTCGCCTATAGAAGGATCTAAAGTAAAGAGAGAAACCCCGAGTCCAGTCGTGTAAGCAAGTGTTGTACTCGAACCATAAAGTACATAGCCGGCTGCAACCTGCCTCTTTCCAGGCTGCAGTGCATCCGACTCATTCACCTTGGAATCGTATCGGGGTTCTCTCATATACACAGAAAAAATGGAGCCAATTGATACATTAACATCTATATTCGAAGAACCATCCAACGGATCAAGATAGACGATATATTTACCCCCGTGGCTCCGTAACTGAACGATCCCTTCATTTTCCTCAGATATTACCATACAAGTAATAAGAGATCGTTTTAATGCTGAAATGAGTTGATGATCAGCAAAAACATCCAGTTTCTTAACCGATTCGCCATGGATATTCTCTTCACCCTGATCACCTAAAATATTCGTGATACCGGCTTTATTTACCTCCCTGGAAATGATCTTTGCGGCAAGCCCGATATCCCGTAAAAGTTGTGATAATTCTCCGGTTGCACCGGGAAATCGGTTCTGAGCCTGAATGATAAATTCTTCCAAGGTTACCAACCTTTCAACTGATCGTTTTTCCATACTACTTATTGATTGGAAGCGCTTTTCTGATAAATATACGTGCTTTTTTATCAGACTACCAAATAAGTTTATGAATTGGTTTATTAAAGATTGATCAGGAAATCACCGATCTCATACGCCTTTTTTTCCAACTCTTCCACGCCGCCATCATTCAACACCAGAAAATCACAAAGATGAGTGAGCGACTCAAAATCCGGTTGTTTAGTTATCCGGTCGGTGATCTTATCCCGGCTGGTGTTATCCCTCTCCTGTACTCTCTTAATTCTGCTCTGTTTTTCAGCCTGAAGCAAAACCACATAATCCAGGTCATTGGGTCTGCCATTGTTAAGCAGAATGGCCGCTTCTTTGGCGAAGACCTTTACTCCTTCTTTCTCTTTTCTTTCTGCCAATTCATTGATCCTTTTCCAAAGTACAGGATGTACTAAATTATTCAGTTCCTCCACCCTTCCTTTTTCAAACGCTTCCTGCGCCAGATATGCTCTGTTCAGACTTCCGTCATTATGATAAGACGATTCACCAAACGTTTGCCTGATCTTCCCGATAAGCTCGTGATCACTTACCATTAATTCTTTGGCAAAATCATCGGCATAAAGCACGTAAATCCCCATCGTTTCCCACACTTTACAAAACGTGGTTTTACCGGAACCTATTCCACCTGTAATCCCAACCCGGATCATGGATTAAAGCCTCTGGCATGCTCTTCGTAATCCACATTATAGTGCAGGCCGCAACTTTCTTTTCTCTTCATAGCCGATAATATGATGAGGTAGGCTATACTAATGAGATTTCGAAGTTCACAAAGCGGTACGGTAACCCGGGTACGACTATAAAAATCTTCTACTTCTTCGTATAAAAAGGTCTGTCTGCGTAGCGCCCGTTCTAAACGGAGATCACTACGCACAATTCCCACATAATCCCACATTACCCTTTTCAATTCTTCCCGGTTATGAGAGATCAATACCCATTCACTGTTATTTAAAGTTCCACTTTCATCCCATTCAGGAACATTCTCATTGAATTCAAGATCAGCGATTAATTCTGCGGCTTTCTTAACGGCTTTATCTGCAAAGAATAAAGCTTCCAGCAAACTATTTGATGCCAGACGATTGGCTCCGTGTACTCCGGTACAAGCCGTTTCACCACAAGCAAAAAGCTGCTCAATAGAGGTGCGCCCATCGTAATCGGTTTCGATACCACCGCACACATAATGAGCGGCAGGAACCACAGGGATCCACTTTTGAGTGATATCCAATCCAAATGAAAGACACTTTTCATAAATATTCGGAAAATGAGCTTTTACCTCATCGGCATCCAGATGAGTCACATCCAGAAATACACTTTTATCTCCACGTTTTTTGAGCTGATCATCAATGGCGCGGGCTACAATATCGCGGGGAGCCAACTCTTTGCGATCATCATATTGCTCCATAAAGGCTTCTCCATCCGCATTCCTCAATATGGCTCCAAATCCACGCATAGCTTCCGAAATCAGAAAGGAATCAGCCTCTTCGATATTTAACGAAGTGGGATGAAACTGTATAAATTCCATATTTTTGATCTTCGCCTTAGCACGGTAAGCCATCGCAATTCCATCGCCTGTGGCAATACTAGGATTGGTGGTATACTGATAGACTTGACCGGCACCACCGCTTGCAAGAATGGTAGTTTTTGCAAGCATCTTATGCACTTTTCCGGTCTCTGATTCCAGCACGTAAGCCCCAAAACAATGGATCTTATTCAGGTATTTGACCTTTTTACCAAGATGGTGTTCGGTGAGCAATTCCATGGCAAAATGATGTTCGAATACCTCAATATTGGGGTGTTCACGTACCTTCTTAACCATCACATTCTCAACTTCCCGGCCGGTAGCATCTGCAGCGTGCACTATTCGATGTTCAGAATGGCCTCCTTCTCTTCCCAGATCTAATTTCCCGTTGCTTTCGGTAAAATGAACCCCGTATTCGATCAACTCTTTGATGAGTTCCGGTGCAGCGCGTACCATCATTTCTACAGCTTCACGATCGCAAAGTCCGGCCCCGGCTTCCAGGGTATCCTCCACATGCTTCTCAAAGGAGTCCGAATCGATATTCATTACTCCGGCAATGCCCCCTTGAGCATACCGGGTGTTGGCTTCTTTGATCTCATTTTTAGTAACTACTGCAACGTTACCATATTTGGCTGCCTTCAAAGCAAATGACAAGCCAGCCAGACCGCTGCCGATAACTAAAAAATCGAATTTATACATTAGCCTGCATCAAAAGGTATGCTTTTATGAAATCGTCCAGATCCCCATCCATTACCGCACTTACATTGGAAGTTTCGTGATTGGTACGGTGATCTTTTACACGCTGATCGTCGAATACATAACTTCGGATCTGCGATCCCCATTCATTCTTTCCTTTTGATCCCTCAAGACGAGCTTTTTCAGCTTCCTGAATTTCTTTCTCGAGCTCGTAGATGCGGGATTTTAAAAGTACCATCGCTTTTTCACGGTTCTGTAACTGCGACCGTTCCTGCTGACATTCTGCGACCACACGCTCTTCACGTCCGTCTGAAAGCTTACCGGTCCAGATCAAGCGTACTCCGGTCTCCACCTTATTCACATTCTGCCCGCCGGCACCACTGGAGTGGAAACGTTGTAATTCCACGTCGCTTTCATTGATATCCAGCTCTATGGTATCATCAATTAGCGGAGATACAAAAACGGAACAAAATGAGGTATGACGACGGGCATTACTATCAAAAGGTGATACACGAACCAGGCGATGAACGCCGCTTTCTGCTTTCAAAAAGCCATAGGCGTTGTTACCCTGCACTTCGATGGTCGCACTTTTAAGTCCGGCCACATCTCCATCCTGATAGTCCATTACAGAAACTTTAAAACCGTTTCTTTCCGCCCATCGGGTGTACATCCGATACAACATTTGCGCCCAATCCTGACTTTCCGTCCCACCTGCACCGGGGTTAAAATTAACCACAGCGTCTCTGTGATCATCGGGTTCTTTCAACATATTCCGGAGTTCAAGATCATCCAGCCCTTTCAGCAATTTGTTATATTCTGCTTCAAGTTCGTCGCCTACATCTTCCCCCATCTCCTCAAATTCATGAAAAACATTGATGCTTTCTCTCAATTCATTCAGCGAGTCCCAGGCTTCAACTAACCCCTTTTCATTATCAAGCTCTTTCATGGTCACCTGAGCTTGTTTTGGGTCATTCCAGAATTCGGGATCCTGGGTTTTTTCGGTTAATTCAATGACTCTGACTTTTCTCTTGTCGTAGTCAAAGATACCTCCTGAGCGCGTCCAATCGCTCGTAGTTTTCTTGTAAATGATCTTTATTTATTGCCATAAAATTTATTGTAATTCAACTTTCATTAACATACAAAAGCCATTCAAAGCGCAATCATCCTTCATAGGATTCAATCTCTATGATGTCAAAAATACGTTTTGAATGACTCAGTTTCGATTACTGTATGTGGATTATTTTGAGGCCCGACCTAACAAAATTCCCAATGCAAGTCCGGCTGCTATAGCAATACCAATACCTTGTTCCGGATTTGCCCGCACATAACGTCGTGCATTTCTATATTCATGCCGCAGGTCTCTTTCAAGGCGATCCCGTTCATCCTTCAGGCGATCGATCACATCATCGTAACTTTTTTCAAGTTTTTCCTGAAGTATTTCCCCGGCTTCATTCACTGTTCTACCGATTCTTTTTTGAGCTTCTTCGATTTTTGTTGTCTCAGCCATGATATCCTCGTTTTTAATTCTTAAGAAAATACAAAATTGATGTTTAATTGTTTGTATCATTAAACCCTTTTGTAAGCACATAGTTTCGTTTCATAATTAATGACTTTAAGTCCCTCCGACGCCTGGTTTAAATACATTCACACACATTTTCTCATTTACAATATTTGCTGGGAAGATGTGGCCATTGACCGAAAACTGCTTAAACTCGATGAATCGAGCTCTGTATTTATGATAAGCAGTGCCGGTGAAAATGCCCTCACCTATCTTCTTGATAACCCTGAGTCCATCGTTACTGTGGACATTAACAAGCGACAAACTGCCTTATTAGAATTGAAAATGGCGATTTTAAAGGAGTCGGGATATGATGACTTTTTTGAATTTTTCGGTACAGGAAAATCAGCCAGATATAAAGAGATCTATTCAATGGTCCGGGATGATCTAACTCCACCGTCCAGAAAATTTTGGGATTCGAATATATCCTACTTTTCACCCGACGGTAAAGGGTTATTCTATCAGGGTGGATCCGGTTATTTTGCACGCTTAATGAGGTATCTCATCAAAACCAATGGCTTAACTGAGCAAGTTGATCA
Organism: Balneolaceae bacterium UBA7797; assembly: GCA_002480645.1. Taxonomy (GTDB): domain Bacteria; phylum Bacteroidota; class Rhodothermia; order Balneolales; family Balneolaceae; genus UBA7797. The sequence continues at coordinate 113,267 of DLCN01000014.1, read as the reverse complement.
ACTCATTCATGAACCCAAACGCAGCGAACGGGAAAGGTTATTTACAGAGGTTAGTCAACAATTGATCTCAGGTGGATCCAAATTCATGTGGAAACTTAGTGCGGTACTCGGGCTTGCCGGCATCCCTCGTTCTCAGAAGAAAGCCATCGGAAATCTGAATGCCTTTATCAGGGACGTTTTCAACAATGTATTTGTAAGACAACAAGCACAATCTAATCCATACTGGAATGTGTATTTAAAAGGCACGTATGCAGAAGAATACCTACCTGATTATCTAATCAAAGAAAATCTGCAACATATTGTTACCCAATTAGATAAAATTGAATTTTCAACCCAAACGGTTCATCAGTATTTGAGTTCCTCAAAACAAAAATTCACTCATTTTGTTTTACTTGACCACATGGATTGGTTGTACGGATCAGATCAAAATGCACTAAAAAATGAATGGAAGCTTATCCTTAAACGAGCCAGACCAGGCGCGAAGATTTTGTTCAGAACAGCACATTCTTCACTCGCTCTTATTCCCGGGGAGATAAGGAATAAGATCCAATTCACCGAAGTAGATCCTGAATGGGTGGCTTTGAATGATCGTGTTGGTACTTACACCGGAACATATCTGGGTACAGTACAATGATCCCTGACAATCTATCCGATTATTATCGGTTACATGCCCGCTTCTTTGACATGAGCAGATGGAGTTTCTTATTTGGAAGAAACTCCCTTCCGAAGTTGTTTCCTACACTCAGAAAACAGGCTCAGATTCTCGATCTCGGATGTGGAACCGGCAAACACCTTAAGCAACTTGTGCAGCAGTATCCCCAAGCCAGTATCACCGGCATAGATCTGTCAGAGGATATGATGGGAAAGATCCCCGTACACATCAAAGAACGGGTTGATCTCATTAACGAAGAATATACAATTGAATCCTTTGAAGAAAACCAATTCGATCTGATCCTGGCTTCTTATTCATTAAGTATGTTCAGTGAGTTGAATAATGGTCTGATAGCCATTAAAAAGCATTTAAAACCTGATGGGTATATCCTTGTACTAGATTTTGATTCAACTCCTCATCCATGGTTTAGTACTTGGATGGCACAGAATCATGTTCACTTCAAAGATCGATTATTCAAACACTTAAAAGAAGTCTTTGCTACTAAAAAGACCGAGAGTAAGAAAGCGTATTTTGGATTGTATACGTATACCGCTTTTCTTGGAATAAATTCGAAATAAAAATTCAGAATGATCCGAAAGCTCGTTATCAACTGTGAATGGTTAGGTCGGTACCATTCTGATTTTTGACGTTTCCTGAAGAAGATTTTTCATTTCGGAAGGTGCTTCATTTTAATCAAATGATTTGATTAAATTACACGCCCTAACTACCCTGATACTAATTCGGGATCATTCAACTTAGCTTACCATACTTATGAAAAATACTTTGCTTAGCTGCGTTTTGTTGATCTTTGCAATTTCCTGCACATCAACTGAACAAAAAGAAGATATATCAAACAAATTCGATCCGTCACTGGAACCGAAAGTAACAGAAATTGTAAACTCACTTTCACTGGAAGAAAAGGGAAAATTATTTTACGGTAACGGGAAATTCTGGTCAGCCGGAATTGAACGACTTGGCTTTGATGAAGTCCAGTATACCGACGGACCTCTTGGAATTCGTGAAGAGTTAGAGCGACACACCTGGAATCCGGCCGGTTGGGATACGGATCAGGCCACCTTCTTCCCTGCCGGTGGTGGTTTATCAGCCACATGGAATACCGAACTGGCTTATAAATATGGTAAAGCAATGGGAGCCGAAGCCAGAGCAAGAAATAAAGATTATCTGTTGGCTCCAGCGGTAAATATCCAGCGAAGTCCACTTGGCGGGCGTAATTACGAGTATTTCACCGAAGATCCGGTATTAAACTCAGAAATGGCGGTACCCATGATCAAGGGGATTCAAAGTGAAGATGTGGCTGCCACCATTAAACATTACGCCATCAATAATCAGGAAACCCTGCGCGGCAGTATTGATGTACAAGCGAGTGAACGGGCCATCCGTGAGATCTATCTCCCGGTATTTAAGGCCGCAGTTACTGAAGCGGATGTATATTCCGTGATGTGCTCATATAACCGTTTCCGTGGTCCATATGTATGTGAAAATGAATACCTGCTCAAAGATATATTAAAAGGAGAATGGGGCTTTAAAGGAACCGTTATGAGTGACTGGGGTGCTACTCATAGCACCGTTGAGTCAGCAATGTATGGACTGGATATCGAAATGGGTGATGGAGAAGAAGGTACATATAATGAAGTTTATCTTGCAGACCCACTTATTGAAGCTGTTGAAAACGGTGAAGTACCGGAATCAATAGTCGATGATATGGCTTCAAGGATCGTGCGGGTACTGTTAAATGTGAAGAAAAACGATCCGGAAAGAAATAAAGGGGCGATCAACACGCCTGAACATCACAAGCTCGTGTATGATGTAGCCTCCGAATCCATTGTGCTACTTAAAAATGAGAAAAACCTGCTCCCTCTCAACACTTCAGAGATCAGTAGCATTGCGGTAATTGGTGATAATGCCACTCAAAAGCTGGCAAGCGGAGGTTTCGGCGCAGGGGTAAAAGTAGAGTATGAAGTAACTCCGCTGGAAGGACTCAAAAACAAACTTCCGGAAAATATTGAGATCAATTTTGCACAAGGATATGATGAAATTTACGATCGTATAGGGTACACCAATTTCCCAAAATATGAAGGAAATCCGGACCTGATCCCTGAAGCCATTGAAACGGCCAAAAATTCTGATATGGTCCTATTGTTTATAGGAGGAAACCGGGATGTTGAATCAGAAGCACACGACCGTGAAACCATGGAACTCCCCTTTGGTCAGGATGCGCTTGTTAAAGCAGTAACAGCAGCAAATCCAAATACCGTTATTGTGATGGTAGCAGGTACTCCATTCGATATGCGGGAGATCACGCCCAATACCTCCACCATCGTATGGTCGTGGTTCAATGGAACAGAAGCCGGTAATGCTATTGCGGATATTTTACTCGGTAATGTAAATCCATCCGGAAAACTTCCTTTCACCATCCCGGAAAAACTGGAAGACTCCCCTGCTCACGCCACCAACAGCTTTCCGGGAAATGAAACGGAAGTGGTGTATGAGGAAGGAATTCTGGTTGGTTACCGTTGGTTCGATACCAAAAATATTACACCGATGTTTCCATTCGGATTTGGCTTGTCCTACACTACTTTTGAGTACGGAGATGCAGCACTTAACAAAACATCTTTTGCATCAACAGATGAAATTGAAGTAAAGGTTCCGGTCACAAATACAGGTGATGTTTCCGGAAAAGAAACGGTTCAGGTGTATGTAAGAAAATCAAATTCAGCGGTGGAACGACCGGATAAAGAACTAAAAGGATTTACCAAGGTAGAAGTACAATCCGGACAAACAGCAGAGGCTTGCATTAATTTTGATGTGCAGGATCTCGCCTATTTCGACGAATCAACCATGAGCTGGAAAGTTGAATCCGGCGAATATGAAATCCTGATCGGATCTTCTTCCAGAGATATTCAGGAATCCGTTAAGATCACAATAAAGTGATATTTTAACACGATAGATTATAATTGAAAAGACGGAAGTTATAGCTTCCGTCTTTTTTTTGCTTGTGATAAACTCATATAGCACTCAGATCCCGAATATTTCATACATCCGATTTACTTAATCAACATCATCCTCTTCGTTTGCACGAAATTGCCTGCCTGAATGCGGTAAATATAGACCCCGGATGATAAACTGCCGGCATTGAATTGTACCCGATGCCAACCTGCATTCATTCTGTCGCCGTTTATCAATGTGGCTACTTTTTGTCCAAGGATATTAAACACCTCCATTCGAACCTGTGACGCTTCCGGTAATCCGAAGCGGATAGTAGAACTCGGGTTGAAGGGGTTCGGGTAGTTTTGATTGAGGGTAAAACTCTCCGGTATTTCTTCTTCCAATTCACTTGATACAGTGGTACCCGTTCGGACCTGCAGGATAAAGCTTGCATCATCATTACTTCCGGTTTTCAACTTTGGAAGTGTGGACGGTGTGTTTATCCTTTTCATTGGAGCTGTTATATTCAGTTCTATTTCTTCCTGTTCTGTTATTTCCATTTTTTTACCGGATTTTTGATCGATCAACAAAATCTGAATATCTGAAGACAACGCTGAAACCTGGTCGAGTTTGAATGTGAAAAGACCTGATTCTGTGCTGTTAACATCCAGCATAAAGTCATGAACAGCATTCTCTGTAAAAGTGCCGGAAATCCAACGGGAATCATCAGTATGTACAAAAGCCATATCCACAAAACGACCGGCTAGTGTATTCAATTTCGGAATATCAGCATTTATTCCCTCTCCATTGTCGGGGAATAATAGAACACGATCTGAGAATTCATCGTGTTCCACTTTTATGCTGATGAAGTCAGATATTTGTCCTTTTTCTTTCTCCTTTCCACTGTTTTGCTTGTATGGGCTCTTTGCCGCTTCCTGATACTCCGGCTTAAACGTTAAAGAAGCTCCCGTTCCTGATGCTTTCACCCAAAAGGATTGCATCACCGGAATATGACCATCAAAAAAGAAGTCCTCCGGAGCACCTGGTGGCAATGGATAGCCATAATTAATTTTGTATCCCCCATTATTGCTGTTTAGTGAATGATCCCAGATATACGCCACGGGCAAAGTATTCTTATTATCAGCTGCATCCACCACATCGCGCCAGTTCAGAGAATAAGGATACGGATTTGAAACGAGGTTCCATCCGCTGCTGTCGGAGGAGAATGAACTGGTGTAGCTCAATGGCACGTTAAACGTGGAATCCATATTCCGGATATTGGTATTGGCTACCAGATACTTGGGGAAGGCATCATCATTACCGTCAGCATCATCATCCGGATAAAACCAGATCAGAGCTCCACGTAACGAATCGGATGGTGAAGCGCTATTGGTGCCGAAATAATTGCTGGAATCAGATGGGATTTTCCAGGAGTAGCTGTTTTCATCGAAAAAATACACGTTGGAACTTGCTCCTGTGCCTCCATCTGAACCTTCGAAGCCCTGAGTCCAGATATGGCCGAGTAGGTCATCGTAGGTTACATCACCAGCCTGACCAACCGTTCGCCATCCACCACTTCCATCAAAAGCAGCTGCTGTGGTGATTTGCGTACCAACGTTTTCCAGATAGGGAAAGCTTCCGCCTTCAATGATAGCCCATACAGTGTCGGAGCTGAAATCCCAACCGGTAAAACTGGTTGCACTCATCATTTCGGGAATGGTTAAGACCGCCGCAGTTTGGGCGTTGTCATCGGCACCCAGCCCGTAGGTTGCACCGGTGGATAGCGAATCCCAGTAGCTGGAACTGATCGTTGAGCTTTCGTTGGATCCAACCAAACCGCCCTTTATTCCATTGCCCGAAATTGCCGCAATCGAGTAGCTGTTGGTGATGGATGATGAACTCACACTTCGGCCAACCAATCCACCTAAATAATTATTACCTGTAAGGTCTCCAGTTGAATAGCTGTTTTCGATAGTTGATGCCCCAAGCTGGTACCCAACCAATCCACCTACCTGATCGGTACCATGAACTGAACCTGAGGCATAACTTTTGTTAACCACAGAGGTAGTATCGCTGTGGCCTATTAAACCACCGACAGAACTACCACCTGTAACCGAATTGCTTGCATAGCTTTTTGTGGTAGTGGAATTGGTTGAGAATCCGACTAGACCACCAACATAGTTACCTGCAGATTTTACCGAATCGGTAGCATGGCTGGTAGAAACATAGGATGAATCCATATATCCTATCATACCACCTGCATATAATCCGGTGGCCTCAATAATTCCCTGAACCGAACTATTGGAAATTACCGTTGCGGAATCCATCTGTCCGACAATTCCACCGACCAAACTATGTCCTTTCACATCGGCATTAGTGAGATTAACATCGGTAATTGCAGCTCCTCTGGTGTAACCGAATAAACCGATTAAATTTGTGGTTCGACTGATCATTAAGCCTTCGATGGAATACCCCTGCCCGTCAAAATTACCAGTAAACGGGCTGGCAGAAGTTCCTATCGGTTCCCAGCCGTTGCCGGTGTTGTATGGAGCGTGGTTAAGATCCAAGTTGTTTATCAGAACGAAGTAATCATCTAAGTAACTTCGAATATTATCTAATTGCGTAATGGTTGAAATCTGATATGGATAGGTCTGAGTTCCGTCTCCTCCTGCAAAGGGAGATACATAGCCGGGAATCGGATCCGGTATATAATTTTTAAGATATGGATATGCACTGTTTTCCAGCATTACCCAAACATTGTTAAAATCCCAGCCACTAAAAGAACTGGCCTGTTTCATTGCCGATGTAGAAAGTCCGGTTCCTGTCCAGGATCCACTGGTTCCGCTGGAATCAGCATTCCAATAGCTACTTGTCACGGTTCCAGTGTTTTCACCAATTAAAGGTTGAACATTAGTAGTTCCGGTAACCGCTCTAACAGAATAGCTATTTGAAATAGTACCTTGATTTCTACCTATTAAGCCTCCTACTAAACTTAGACCTTGAATTTTACCGGTCACGTAGGAATTTGTTATTTCTGAATTTGATAAGGCATACCCAACTAATCCACCCACATAATTCGAGGTAGAAGTAATAGCACCTGCAAAATAGGATTGTGTAATGCTCCCTGAATTTTGATAGCCCACTAATCCACCGGAAGCACTACTTGTACTTGTAATTTCGCCAGTACTGTAACTTCCAGTTATTTCGCCATTATTATAGCCAACAAGTCCACCTACGTACTGACGACCATGAGCATTTCCATTGAAGTAAGAATTCGTAATGTCTGAACCGGAATTATTAACTCTGCCAGTTAGCCCCCCTACATAGTCACTCGGTGTTGTAGACTGAACATCTGCTGAAGAGTGGCTATTGCTTAATGAAGTTTCTGCATTCATATCCCCGATTAAACCACCTAAATAAGCGTTTCCATTTACCGAACCGGAACTGGAACTGGAATCAATGGTAGTTGTTGAGGATTGAACCTGGCCTATGATCATCCCTACATAATTAGTACCTGTTAAATCACCTGATAAACTTACATTACTGATGGTAGCACCTTGAGATGTTCCCATTAAACCTGCTACGTAGTTTTTCCCCGTTACATCAATACTGTCTAGTTGTACATTTTTTACAATGAGTCCTTCCGAAGGAAGTCCAATGAAACTTGCATAGTCGAGCGTGTTATCGTTAATGTATAGATTTAGAATAGAGTTGTTATTTCCATTTAGTGATCCATAAAAAGGAACGCTGCTTGAGCTAAGTGGAACCCAGCCGGTGCCCGAATTATATGGACTCGTATCTAAATCCACATCATTGACTAATTCAAAGTGAGCATATCGATATACACGCATGTTGTCCAGTTCATCGGCATTTGAGATCTCGAAGGGATCTGACTCAGTACCTACCCCACCGGAAAACATGACCAAAATTCCTGGTAAAGTATCAGGCACAAGAGATTGCAAATACGGATATGATTCTCCAGCCTGAATAGTCCAGGTAGAATCGAAATTAAAGGCTGGGTAAGAGCCGGATTGACTCATTTGGTCTGAGTTCAATCCGGAACCATATTCTGTATCAAATGGACCAAAAATATCTGTATTTCCATAGACATATGATGCTGTACCACTAGATTGAAGGTTTCCAATAACCGGACCGTTATTCGTCCCAGTAGCAGAGACTGTACCTACCGAATAGCTGTTAGATAGTGTTCCGGAAAGGTTACCTATTAAGCCACCAACGTAATCAGCACCATCAATTGGACCAGAGGCATAGGAATCTGAAACCGACGTATTAGAATTAATATTTCCAACCAATCCACCGATTATGTTTCTTCCTGATACTTCTCCGGAGGCAAACGACGTCGAAATGGTAGCACTATTTGCCAGCGATCCAACTAATCCACCAACATTATCAGATGTTGAACTCACCTTACTTTTTGAGTAAGAATTGCTGATCGGATTATCAGACTGGTAGCCAACAAGTCCACCAGCATTACTATTCGTGGCAGTAACTGAACCGGTAGAATAGCTGTTTGTGATGGTAGCCCTATTGTAGCCGATTAATCCTCCAATTGTAGAAGAACCGGACACAATTCCTGTAGAAAACGAATTACTGATCGTACTTTTAGTGTGCTCTGTTCTTCCTACAAGTCCACCTGAAGTACTGCCTTGGACACTAGCATTGGAGGAACTGTTGCTTACCGATGTAGTATCCTGAATACCACCGATCAATCCACCGGCATAACTATTTGCAGTCACCGATCCACTGGTAGTTGTTGAATCTAAGCTGGAAGCCGAACTATACGTGCGACCAATAGCAACGCCTACATACTGTTGTCCGGTTACAGAACCTGAAGCATTTACCTTTTTGATATTTACCCCACGGGCCTCTGCTATTAACGCAGCTACATAATTCCTACCCGTTATATTTACGCTATCCAGATTAATATCTCTAAACTCATTTTTCCCGGAAACAACACCAAATAAACCCAGATAGTCAGTACTACTATCGTTTATAAAGAGTTTGCTAATGGTGTAGTCATTTCCATCCATTGTTCCATAAAATGGATCAAAGGTTGAGCCGATTGGCTCCCACCCTGTTCCTGAATTATAGGGTGCAACATCCAGGTCGATATCATTGATCAACTCAAAATAGGCATAGGGGTATTCCAACAGTTTGCTAAGCTCATCCGGAGTAGAAATCTGGAATGGTTGACTTTCGGAGCCAAACCCTCCTGCATAAAAATTAGTTGCTGCTGGTATGGTATCGGGAATAGCAGACTGAAGGTACGGGTAGGATTGTCCTTCCTGAATGGACCATACGGATGTAAAATCCCAACCGGTATAGGTCGCCTCTTGATATAATTCTTCAGTAGTTTGAGTAGTACCTGCTGGATTTGATGTTGGCCCAAAAATATGAGAGTTCCAATAACTACTGGTTATAGTTGCCGAGTTATCTGTAAAACCAACTAGTGGTCCCACATTACTTGTTGATGAGCCCAGGAATCTTCCCAATGCATAGGCATTTGTCAAATCCCCAAAAAGAATACCCGTTATTCCACCAACATACGAACTGCCATCTATCGCACCGGTAGCGTAGGAATCCTCTACTAATGAATTGGCTGATATGCGACCTGCCAATCCCCCTATATAGCTTCTGCCATCAATATCTCCGGTTGCGTATGAAGTTGAAACATCAGCCGTTCCTTCAATAATACCCGCTATACCACCGGCGTAATCTAAACTTGTAGTTACCTTTCCTTTTGAATAAGAATCGGTAATAGTGTTAGCTGCCTGAACCCCAACCAAGCCACCATTGTAGTTTCCATTTACGGTAACATTTCCTGTAGCATAAGAATTCTGAATAGTGGCCCGACTATAACCTATCAGGCCTCCCATTCGGTTATTACCGGTTATGTCACCAGTTGCGTGGGAATTAGTAATTGTCGCATTATCAAAAGCTCTACCTATTAAACCCCCTCCGTATCCGTTATTATTTAGTACCTGCACCGAAGCACTGGATGAACTATTACTCACACTAGTGGTGTCTTCTATTGAACCTATAAATCCGCCGGCGAGATTACTACTCGAGATTACCGATCCACTACTAGAGCTTGAATCAATTACTGAAGTAGAACTGAAACTTCGACCAAAGAAAAATCCAGTATACTGAACGCCTGTTACAGCACCTGAGATATGAACATTTGAGACATTAGCACCTCGGGCATCTCCGATTAGTCCAGCAACCTGATACCTACCGGTTACGTTAACACTATCGAGGCTCAAATCTTTGAACTCGTTTTTACCGCTAACCGTGCCAAACAGACCTTGAAAATCTTGTGTGCTATTATCAATGAATAGTTTATTGATTGTATGTCCGTTCCCATCAAATCCACCTGAAAAGGGATTTATATTATCTCCAATGGGCTCCCAACCGGTGCCATCCTTATAAGGAGATACATTCAGATCGATGTCGGCTGTTAAAATAAAATGGGCATCTAAGTAGTTTCGAACACTATCTAATTGAGTTACTGTTGCAATCTGATAGGGATTACCACTGGTTCCATCGCCCCCGGCAAAAATTACATTCTGCTTACCCGGTATAGAATCTGGAATGTTTGATTGCAGATACGGAAAGGAGACGGAATCCCCGGTTACGATGGTCCAGGTATTGGTAAAATCCCACCCACTATAATTGGTACTATCAAACATTTGTTGGGTCGTCAATCCCGTTCCAAATCCATTATCCGCCACCCCCGCACTGTCGGAGTTATAGTAACTGTTGGTGACTGTTCCTCCTTCTCTTCCCAATAAGGGACCGCCAATACCTGATACGCTACCCGTAGAATACGTTCGCAGCAGGGTTCCTGTATTCTCTCCAACTAACCCACCCGAAAATGTACCCTGTGCATCACTCGTTGCGTAACTATCCTGGATGGTCCCATTATTATAACCAACCAAGCTCCCTACCGTTTGAAATGCCTCAACCGAGCCACCCGCATAAGAATAGGCTATGGTGCTTCCGGTTCCGGTGTACCCAACTAACCCACCTGCAAAAGAACTATTTCCAGCATCCGTAATTGTTATATAAGAATGACTATAACTCACTGTATTACCATTATCTAAACGACCAATTAAGCCTCCAACCTGGCCTCCGTCACTTTGAATATTTCCTTCACTGGAACTTGAATCTACCGTGGTTGATGAATTGTCCACTTCTCCAATTAAAAGCCCTAATCTATACAGACCTGACAGTGAACCGGAAACATGTATATTATTGATATCAGCGCCTTTCGATTGCCCGATCAATCCACCAATGTTACTGCTACCCGTAACATCCACTGCGGTAAGCGTCAGGTCCTGGAAGGTATTCCCACCGGAAACCACCCCAAATAAGCCCTGGTAGCTTTGTGAACTATTATCAATAGAAAGGTTGCTGATGGTGTACCCGTCACCGTCAAATCCACCGGTAAAGGGATTTATATTGTCTCCAATGGGTTCCCAACCCGTGCCAGTGTTGTACGGGGCCACATTTAGATCGATATCGACGGTTAAGATAAAATGATCGCTCAGGTAATTGCGTACACTATCCAGTTGGGTGGGTGTGGCAATCTGGTAAGGATTGCCCGATGAACCATCTCCACCTGCAAACTGGGCAAATGCCTGATTATTGATTCCCAGCAGGAGTAACATTCCCGCACTTATTGCCCGAAAAAACTGACCCGCTGTTCTCATTATTCTGCACTCCTATTTTTAAGTTTTTTGTAGGCATATACCCCTCCGGCTGCAGCAAGCAGGCCAAGTCCCCCATCTATAGGAGTTTGTTCAGGATCGGATGGCAACATTGGCTGAGCACTGAGATCCGTAAAAAGGCATAACGTTATAGCGGTTAGCAGAAGCACCGGTAGGTAGTGACTGATATATTTCATGATTCAATGAATTGGTTAGATTACAACAGAGTTAAAAACCATTCTAATCTTATTGACAAAGCAAACCTTTAATACAGATGGTTTTCTTGTTTGATTAACTATTATTGATTCAGGTAACCAAAAAGGCAGATAGGAATAACTAGCTCAAAAAAAATATAGCCAACTTGATCCAGATTAAATCCAAACGAAATAGAGCAGACTTTTCTCATCAAAATCCAAAAAACCTACCTCTAAAAATTGAATTCTATTTATACCCCAAAAGCCATTGTGATTGATACCGCTCAGAATCTACTTATTTAAATCCTTAAGCTCAATAATTAATGTACATAACAGTACACTAATTTATTCATGGTAATTAATACAACTTCCAGTGTATTAACCTATCAACACACATATACAAAATTCAAACGTTGATTTTATTTATTAACAAATATCACCCTGAAACCACCTGATCTTTATACTGGAGCTCGTATAATTTTTTGTAAAGACCTTTCTCTTGTTTCAGTAATTCCTGATGGCTTCCTTTCTCTCTGATCTCCCCTTTATGCATCACCAGAATGGTATCCGCATGTTGTATGGTTGCCAGGCGATGAGCAATCACGATTGAAGTACGCCCTTTCATCATCTTTTCACTGGCTTTGTTTACCAAAGCTTCTGTTTCAGAATCGATGCTGGAAGTGGCTTCATCCAGTATCAGGATCTTTGGATCAAAGACCATAGCACGTACGAAGCAAATCAATTGTCGTTGCCCCATCGATAGGGAGGTTCCTTGTTTTTTAAGCTCAAAATCATAAGAATCGGGCAGGCGCTCAATAAAGCGGTTAGCTTCAACCTGATGAGCTGCCTCAATCACTTTATCCCGGGAAATGGAGGGTTCGCCCAAAGTGATATTCTCAAATATCGTTCCGGTGAATAAAGCATTGTCCTGCAGTACCAGAGAGAAATAATGCCGGAGATCTTTGAGTGAAAGATCCATGATATCCACCCCATCCAGCTTGATGGTTCCCTTCTGTATATCATAGAATCTGAGTAACAAATTTATGATGGTGGTCTTGCCGGCACCCGTAGCCCCAACAATGGCGATGTTTTCTCCGGGTTCTGCAGCGAAGGAAACATCCTTGAGGATCCAGTCTTCATTTTCATTATAGCGAAACCACACGTGTTCAAATTCAATTTTACCCTTTGCAGATCTGATCTTCTTTGGTTCTGAAGTCTCTTTTACTTCATTTTCAGTATCCAGTACATTAAAGATCCGCTCCGAAGAGGCCAAAGCACTCTGCAGTGTGTTGAATTTTTCTGATAGACCGCGGATGGGGCCAAAAAACTGTCGCGAATACTGAATAAAAGCCAATAGTACACCGAACGTAACGCCTCCCATCAGAGCCCGACCTCCACCATACCAAACGATCAATGCCATGGCGAAACTGGCGAAGACTTCTACCAACGGCCAGAAGATCGAGAAGTAAAAAATGGTCTCAATATGCGCATCTTTATGCCCCTGATTGATCTCTTTAAACTTATCCCGCTGCTTTTTTTCCCGGTTGAATAACTGGACCACATCCATCCCATTGATATGTTCCTGCACAAACGAATTTAAATTGGAAACCTGATCACGCACTTTCAGAAATGAAACCCTGACCTTCTCTTTGAACCAGAATGTGGCATAGAACAGGAAAGGAAGCACAGCAATAGTGACCAGACTCAATTCCCAGCTCATGCTGAACATGAAGTAAAGAATAAAGATGATCCGGAACATATCCCCTATGATCGCAACAACGCCATCAGATAATAACTCACTTAATGCTTCAACATCACTGGTAGAGCGTGTGATCAATCGCCCGATCGGGTTTTTATCGAAGAACTGTACATGGAGTGTCCGGATCTTTTCAAATACGGCGTTCCGCAACGAATATAAGGTCCCCTGACCGAACCAACGGGTCAGATAGGTATTCGACATCAGCAAAATGAACTCACCGAGTAAAGCGCCAAACAATAAAATGATGATCCTGAGTAATCCATCAAAATCACCTTTGGAAATATGATCATCAATGGCCATTTGAGTTAACTTTGGCCTGATGGTACCCAAAAATGACGCACTAAGTGTGAGCACAATGGCTAACACTACATGCCAACGGTAGGGTTTTATAAAAAAATAAAGCCGTCGTACCAGTTTCCTGTCAACGGCTTTATCAGATCTTTCTTTACTCACTTAGATCGGTTTTAGAATCTATCGAAATCGTCGTAGGATGTTCTAGGAGTAATAGTCTTTTTTGGTTTTGTATCGTTCCCGTCATTATCATTTCTGTTATAACTGGAACTTCCATAACGATTATCGCCCCGGTTGCTGTAACGATCACGGTTGTTGTACCGATCTCCGCCGCCACCACGGTTATAGTCACCACCACCGCGGTTGTAATCACCACCGCCTCGGTTATAGCCACCACCACCTCGGTTGTAGTCGCCACCACCACGATTGTAGTCGCCTCCGCCTCTGCGGTTATCACTGCGGCCACCACCTTTATAGCCTCCGCCACCACTACGAGGTTTACGTGATCTGAAGTTCTTACCTGATTTACTTCGGCCACCACCGCCACCGCGATTGTAGTTTCCACCACCTCCGCCACGGTTTGAATAATTATTATCCGGTTTCTTGGTCAGGTCCTTGATCTCGACTTTAGGTTCGATAATACCACGTTCGTGAGTAGGATCAGTAAAGATCGGTCGTAACTCATTGGCCAACCAGGTTGGATAGAATCCGTCCCGGGCTTCCTTTAACAGCACATGAAGATTCGTGTAACGAGCTGAGAAATGTCCGATAACCAATAATTTAGTTTGCGCTTCTGTTGCTACTCTGGCAGCATCGGCAGCAGTACTGTGTCCGGTCTCTTTGGCCTTATCTGCCAATTGATTACTGAAGGTAGCTTCGTGATACAGTATGTTGGTGTTCATTGCCAGCTTTACAGAATTCGGGCAATATTCGGTATCAGTAACATAAGCAAAGCTATCTCCCGGACGAGGATGTCCAACGATCTCATAGGCTTCAACAGTAGTGCCATCTTCAAGTGTTATATTTTCACCCGCTTTCAATGCTTTGAATTGTTCATCCTTGGTGATTCCAAGTTGTTCAGCTTTAGCTGCGTCTACTTTACCCGGTTTATCTTTTTCCTGAAAACGGTACCCTACACAAAATTTTCGGTGTTTAAGCGGGCGGGCTTCTACATAGAAATCATCAGCATCAACAACTTTCGTTACCTCTGCACCTTCTTCAATTTCCACGTAGTTTATGTCGAAACCAAGCTCTACACCAGAGAACTGAAGGTTCCAGTTTACGAATTCTTTAATTCCTTTTGGTCCTGAGATGGTCAGTTCTTTATCCCGACGTTGTAATTGCAATGTGGATAATAATCCCATTAAACCCGAGTAATGATCCACATCGAAGTGAGATAAAAATATACTATCAATTTTAGATCGCTTAAGACCCGCCTGAAGCATATTCATTTGAGTGTTTTCTCCGCAATCGAAAAGATAAACGCTTCCTTCTCTCCAAAGTGCAACTGATGGCAAGTGTCTGATTGCCGTTGGTGTAGCAGATGCAATTCCTAATGGTACTACAATCATTGTTCTTCTCCCGTAATGTCCATTGGGATCTTGCGTTCAACAAGTATCCCGGTTGGTTATGTTTTTAGATTTCTTGTAATTCTTGTTCAAGTAATTGTTTTTCGTACATAGCCCTGTAATGGCCGTCGATCGACAAAAGTTCGTCGTGTGTGCCGGATTCCACAATATTCCCGTCTTCTATGTAATATACAAAATCGGCATCCTTGATGGTTGAAATTCTGTGACTAATCATTATTGTTGTTCTTCCGCTCAGTTCTTCCTTCAACTGCTGTAATATTGCGTCTTCTGTTTTTGTATCTACCGCACTAAGCGAATCATCGAAAATTAATATCTTTGGGTCTTTTATTAGCGCTCTTGCGATGGCTGTACGTTGTTTTTGACCACCTGAGAGTGTGATACCCCGTTCGCCGAGCATAGTCTGAAATTTTTTCTCAAAATCCAAAATATTATCCTTTACCTGTGCCTTTTCTGCGGCCATTTCTATCATTGCCGGAGTGGCTTCCTCCATGCCAAACGCTATGTTCTCACCGATAGTATCAGAAAACAAAAAGTTATCCTGAGGAACGAACCCGATGGATCTTCTTAATTGACGAAGTGAATGCTTTTTCAGGTCTACCCCATCTATAAGTATCTGCCCTTTAGACGGATCAAATAACCGTGGAATAAGTTGAACAAGACTTGTTTTACCACATCCGGTACGACCTACAATAGCAATATTCTTACCTGCTTCGATCTTCAGATTCATGTCTTTGATCACAAACTCATCAGAATCGGGATATCTGAACCATACATTTTTAAACTCAATAGCCCCTTTGATCTCCCTCTCTTCCACTTTTTCATCCTCAATGATGTCCACCGGATAATCGAGTACTTCTTTTATTCGCTGCCAGGAAGCCAGTGACCGCTGAAACCGATTCATCGTGTAGCCTAAAGCTGCTACCGGCCAGATCAGATAATTCACGTAGATGAGGAATTCTGCAATATTACCCACCGATAGCGAGCCTTCAATGATCATCTTACCACCTTGCCAGATCACGATTATGAGGGAAATACCGATCAAAAAATTTAGGCCGGGATGAAAGAGAGATTCGATCATATCAAGCCTTAGTTTTTTCTTACGATAGTCTTCACTTAGTGCATCAAACTTGGATTGTTCATAAATACCGCGGTTGTAAGCTTTGATGAGTCTGATGCTGGAAAAAGTTTCTTTTGCCTGACCTGATACCCGCGAGTATTGCTCCTGAATGATCTTTGAATGTTTGTGGATATATCCTGTGATCCAATAAGCAAAGATCGAAAGTAAAGGAAGTGGCAACAATGCCCAATACATCAATTCCTTGTTCACCAGATACATCATTACGATCACAAATCCTGCCCGTGTTACTGTATTGATGCTATACATGATCACGGGGCCGTAATATTCCCGCACTTTGTTAACGTCTTCTGATGCCCGTACAAAAACTTCTCCCTGAGAATATTTGGCATAAAATTGCTGAGGGAGTTCCATCAGCTTTTTAATGATGTCGTTCCGTATATCAAATTCAACTTTTCTGGAAGTAACGATCAGTGTTTGTCGGGTAAGAAATAAAAAGAAACCGTAGAGTATAACTGCTCCAACCAGGTACAGGGAATTGATTCCCAGGATCTGACCAGCTTCACTCGTAAACAGTGTGTCTATCAATCCATCCGGTACGTTGTAATTTTTTTCGGATAGAGATTCCACCTTATCGATGGTTTCCCGTATGAGAATAGGTATCCATACGAGAAAAAAATTAGCTCCCGTAAGGAATATGGTTCCCAGAATTACCGATAACCTGTACTTTCTTAAATAAACGTTTAGCTCTTTTAGCGCTCCCACCAGCTCACATTGTTTTCAGTTAGTAACTGAAGAACCTTCCTTAAAGTTTCGTTTTAATTTATTTCGAATATGGTCACTCTCGGCGATACAGCTTTTTTATCTAGTAAGGCCGGCCAATACGCCACAATTTCACTTGCTTTCGGTCGGCCACCTGCAAACCCGGTCACACCGGATGGACCTGTAAGGATCAACGGTGCGATTTCCATTCCAAATCTGTTCAGGTGATCTTTGTTTTGACCCGATACACTCACTCTGATCTGAATTTCGTCAAATTCTGTGTTAAGTGCCTCTTCATTTACCGGAGTTTCTGTAGTTCCATTGAATCCTACATACTCTTTGTTGAATTCATCAAAAACGAGCCCCAGCTTTTCTGCTCTTTGTTCTAAAATTTCTGTAGCCTTAACCGCCTTTTTTAATGCATCCGGCCAACTGTATACCAGTGTTGAGGTCATTTTATACCCATCATTATAACTGGCAGAAACTTTATAGGTCGGGGTATCCGGTTTTCCAGTGATACCAAATACTTTTACCCGGTCTTTTCCATCTTGTGCGATCTGAATACTGGTAAAATCAGCGATCACATCCGGAGTAATGTATTCTGATGGATCTCCGATCTCATAGAGTAGTTGTTCTTTTACGGTCATCTCATTAACCAGACCACCGGTATTTTCATGCTTGGTAACATAAAATGTTCCATCAGGATGAGCTTCTATGATGGGGAATCCGATCTCCGTGAAATCCTCTACCATTTCCCAATCCGTGAAGTTTCCCCCACTAACCTGTGCTCCACACTCAATAATATGTCCTGCAATGGTTCCTACCGCCATTTTATCAAAGTCATTGTATAACCAGCCGAATTCGTGGATCATCGGAGCAAGTGTGAGTCCTGTATCAGTAACACGGCCTGTGATCACAATATCTGCTCCTTTTTCCAGAGCTTCAACGATTGGCCTGCATCCAAAATAAACATTGGCGCTCAGTAACTGATCTTTCACCGAACTTACAGGCTTTCCATTGTCCATATTCTTTAGAGGATGTCCGTCCCGGATAAGTTGATCGATATTTGGCAAAATGTCATCTCCATCCACCACCGCAACTTTAATACCGCTGATCCCCTGCTCCCGGGCTGTTTTAATGATCTCTTCTTTACATGCCATCGGATTTACCCCTCCGGCATTGCTGATCACTTTTACACCCGAACTGATCTCCGGAAGGATCTGACTGATGACCCCCACAAAATCACGGGCATATCCCCAGTCAGGATTTTTCATTCGCTGTTTTTGCATGATCGACATCGTGACTTCCGCCAGATAATCCATCACTAAATAATCAATGGGACCTCTTTTAACCTGATCAACGGGTGCCTGAGGCAGATCGCCCCAGAATCCCTGTCCGGATGCTATTCTTATGGACTCCTTCACTACACTTATTCCTTTGGTTAGATTGATGATCAATATCGGGATTATTTGTGAGTAGAAAAAAGAAAAGCCGGCAGACTACTACCGGCTTATTACACGAGCTTATACTTTTATTTTTCTACCGCATCTCTGTCGAGGAATTCCTCATACAGTTGCGAATGTCGGTCCGTCATCGGGATCTTATACCCATTAATGAAAACATGTTCCACGTGGGTTAACGGTTCGAACGGATCTCCATCACTGATGAAAAGGTTGGCCATTTTACCTGCTTCCAGAGAACCAAGCACATCATCAAATCCGAAGATCTCTGCCGGATTGATCGTTACAGCTTTAACCGCTTCTTCAGTTCCTAAACCATACGCTGCTGCATATCCTGCATGGAATGGCAGATTTCGAACATTTTCTACTTCACCGGTCATGATAGCTACTTTAACACCTGCTTCAGTTAACAGTGACGCATTCTGATAGGGTTTATGAACATGATCATACTGACGGGTAGGCAGATGTAAAGAAGACACCAGACATGGGATCCCTGCCTCAGCGATCTTATCAGCTACTCTCCATCCTTCTTCAACTCCCGCAAAGATGATCTTCAGATCACTGTTTTCATCTTTTGATGCCCACTCAAGTGCAGAAAGGATGTCTTTCTCGCGAGTAACCTGAATTAATAATGGCGTTTCACCATTCACCATTTCGCGCATGGCTTCCAGCTCAATGTCCTTATCAGGTTGTTCTTTTCCTTTAGGAGAATCCTCGAAAGCGCTCATCATTGCATCATAAAAGCGGGCTTTATCCAGCATTTCATCCAATGCGGTGATCGCTTTTTCGTAGCGTTCTTTGACCTCTTTATCAGAACGGCTATCCCATCGTCCAAATCGGCGCTGTGACGGCCATTCTACCACCATTCCGGCACTGCCATCCACGGCCATTGAATCCGGCGAATACCCCCAGAGATTCATAACTGCAGCCTGACCGGCAATTCGTCCACCCTGTGGTGCTGTAAGCACATGAGTGATCCCGTTTACCCGTGTAACCGGAATTGCCGCACTATGAGGATTGAAAGCCGTAAATGCCAGCATATTTGGTTTAAATTCACCGATCTCCTGATTGTCTACGGTTACTGCCACCGCATTGATCTCGACAAGGCCCAGTGATGTGCCGGAATCCATAAACCCCGGATAAACGTGCTTTCCGCTTGCATCCACCACCGTGTAATCGGAAGTGATCTTCGCATTCTTTCCTACAAAAGCGATCTTGTTACCGTTAATAAGTACCACCCCGTTTTCGATGGTGCCGTTAGTTACAGTATGCACGGTTCCTCCGGTAATGGCGATCTTACCAAATACCGGCTTCTCTGTGATCTGAGCTTCAGCTTTTCCAAAACCAATCAACAGAAGAACTATAAGTAAAGATTTTACTATCAATTTCATTGTCAGGTCCTCATTTATTGTTGAAAGGATTGTTCTTCGAATAAAATGAAGGTGTCTTGCAGGCACGCATCATATTCTCTTCCGGTGAGATGGTCGGTAAACATAGCCGCGGATTCGTAATCATCCGAAGCATCTACCGAAATTCTCATATCCGCTTCATCCTTTTCCAGATCGAAATATTTCATTCCATCCACAAAGGTCTTTTCCACTTTGCTGTAGATACTGAGCGGATTTCCACTCCAGATCACCACGTCACCATCTTTTCCTACTTCGAGACTTCCAACCCGGTCATCTATGCCAAGCTGAATAGCCGGATGAATGGTGATCATTTTAAGGGCATCCTGCTGAGAAGTGCTCCCATAACGAATGGTCTTGGCGGCTTCGTGATTGAGGTGACGGATCAACTCGTTATCATCACTGTTTATACTGTTGATCACCCCATTGGCATTCAGAATAGACGCATTGTACGCTGTGGAATAATACACTTCGAATTTGTACGCCCACCAATCCGAGAATACTGAAGTATAAGCGCCGTTTTCTTTAAGCTCTTTAGCTACTTTGAACGCTTCATTTCCATGCTGAAAGGTGTAATTTTTGATTCCATAATCCTTAAAAACACGCATCAACATCAATATCTCATCGGCGCGGTAAGAATGGCAATGTACTAACACCTTTCCGTCGATGATGTCGTTTAGCACATCATAGCGGAGGTTCTGAGCAACCGGTACCGGAGGGGTACCCTTTTTCTTTTTATCGTATTGTGCTTTAGCTGTCAGATACTCTTCCCGGTTACGTTTGTAATCCTGAGCGGCATCAAAATAACCACGGATGATCTGCTCTACGCCCATTCTGGTTCTCGGTTGTATTCCGTTTCCCTGACCATGAACTCTGGTTGGGTTTTCACCCAAAGCAAATTTAATGGTGCGTGGCGCTCCCTTGAAACGCATTCCGTCCTGTCCTGCGCCGTAGCGAAGTTTCAACGTCTCATTCTGGCCACCGATCACGTTAGCCGACCCGTGCATGAGGTGAATACTTGTAACACCACCGGCAAGTGCCCGATACACGGCTACGCTGTTCGGGTTGATGGATTCTTCCATGGTTACCTCAGCCGTAACCGGATTTCTGGCTTCGTTGGTTGAAACCGTGTTTAAATGTGAATGCGGATCAATAATACCGGGCATTACATATTTACCTGAGGCATCTATGGTTTCCACACCGCGTGGTGCTGTTAAATTTTCACCGATCTTTTTGATCTTTCCATCCTGGATCAGGATGTCGCTGTTCTCTTTATTTCCATCGGTAATGGTAACTAAAGTGGCATTTTTGATAAGTACTGAGCCGGTTTGCTGTGCATATACGGTACCAGCAAGCAGTACAAACAGAATGGCAATCGTTATTCTCTTCATGATTGTATCTCCTAAAATTCGTGGATGGTTCCGTTACTTACACTGGAAACCGCTTTCGATTTCTTTTCGAATACCGGCTTATCGAACAAGGTAAAGCTGGCGTTCATACCTTTGGCTACTTTCCCAAAACTCTTGTTGATACCAAGGATCTGAGCGGTACCGGAGGTCATAATTTGGATGATCTCTTCTTCGGTTAGTTCACCTTCATCTAAAAGGACCTCGATCTTTCCGGCCATATTTTTAAAAGATGTGCCCTGTGTGGTAAACCCAACTTTCACGCCGGTATCCAACAGCATCCGGATATTCTTAGCCTGCATGGTCCATGCTTTTAGCTGACGATCCCTGAAATGTTGCTCCTCATCAGACAGTTCTTCTTTTTTCATTTCAGTATCAGTGGTATCACTTTCTGCCTTTTTGGCTTTTTTCTTTTCTTCTTTATACCAACCCGGGGCATCAGCAATATCAAAACTTACCAGTACGGGGATTTTACGTGACTTCAGTTCCTCTGCTTTTGCGTAAGCCTCTTTCCCTGAAACGATCACAATATTCCATTTAAACTCATCCTGAAGACGGAATAATCGTTCGATGTCTTCCTTAGTATCCACTTCGAAATACAAGGGTTTGGTATTATTAACCAAAGGGAATAGAGATTCGAGTACTGCATTTCTCTCAGGTGCCGGCATTTCCGGATTACTCTGGCTGTATTTAATATGCGTTTGAAGTGCCTTCGCATCGTACATTAACTGTCGGTAGGTCGCCATCACTCCCATTTGAGTAGAAGGATAAGCGCCACTGCTCCATCCCCCCGGGGCAGAATCGAAACTACCTTGCAGTCCCAGATAATCATTCATTAATTCATGATCTTCAATTTCCGGTGCAAGGGATAATACCTGTATCTGTCCCGGCAACATATTTCCATCCAGTCCGATCGCAGCGGTAGTAAATCCTGCTTTCATCGCAGATTCAAAAGATTTGTCATCTTCCATCAACTCAGTAGGAACTCTCTCGGGTTGAATTCCGGCTCTGTCGTAGGGCGGATTTCCGGGATCGTCGAGTTTAGGAAGGTTTCTGGGTGGTTTTGGACTTCCCCATGTTGCAAGTCCGGTGATAAAACCGGGATAAAGATGTAAACTATCTCCCATACTTGTCACAAAGGCATCGAATGGAACAGTAACATTTTCACCAACGGCTTCGATGATACCATCTCGCCACACTACAGTAGCAGATTCCATCACAGAACCGTCAGAATTATGAATAGTTACATCAGTAATAGCGTACGCAGGCAGTTCTTGAGCTACGGATGTTTGTACCCAAAGCGTTATAATGACCAGCGCAGCTAATGAACGGTATAAGTGTCTCATATTAGCTGATTGATTTGATTTTAAGGCAGACATGAAGAAACAGCTAAAAACCTTCTTATTAAAGCGCAGATTTGTAAAATTAGTAAAAGGAGAAGCAGTACTAAATAAGATAATCGGTTGTATCTGTACTTCTTTCAGAAGTTGATAACCGGTTGGCTTTTTTTAAATGGCACGAACGGAGCATTGTTCGTACTGTGGGGTAATGCTTTTTCACATCTTATAATCGTAATGCGAATCAGAGATCTGTTATTCCAACAGTTAAAAGTCTCATAATGAGGACAATTTCGGACAGGAACCGGAATTCAAATCCAAAAAAACCTGCAGGCTGTTGAAACGCTGCAGGCCCTGATCACAGATTTCTTAATGACACTGATTATCACTAAAAATTAGCGGCAAAACTGTCAGCACCGGAGAAACCACCCCAATACCGCGGATGACCTGTAAACCCTTTTTCCAGGGTAGAGCGTATCTGCGTTTTAGTGATACCGGCTTTAGCAAAAGCCCGGTAATTTCCATCCACTTTTACCGCAACAGCATTCTCTGTGGAAGCCGCCGTTCGGATCAGGGTAGTTGCCTTCCTGAGAATGATAATGAAATCGGTGTTATCTGCATCCGTCGAACCCTCATCCACCAGGTCGTTTCTGATCTCTTCACTGGTTTCATCCACCAGCTTCTCCAGCCGTATCTTTGCCTGCATTTCAGCTTTCTCAATGGCTAACGAAGAATCGGAAGCGATCGCAGTTCCAAAACCATAATAGGCCACAGAATCATACGCAGATTCTGCAGAGGCATACCAGGCCGGCTGAATAGAATTCGATGGACTTTCAACGGCATCTGTTACCGGAGCTGTACTGGAACAGGCATAAGTAGTTAATAAGGCGATGAGAGTAAAAAACTTGAGTAATCGTGTAGTCATTTATTTGCGCTGTAATTCAATGAATCCTGTTGCTTCACTCTGATTTTGAATTTTCAGGATCACTGAACCATTATTGGATAAATTTTTGGCAATAAGGTCTTTTAATCCTTCGATATCTTCAACCTTTTCTTTATCAACTTCTAAAATTTGTTGTTTCTCCCTTAATCCACGATTCCACGCCTCAGAATACTTGTACACGTGCGAAACCATGAGATCATAGGTTTCCCCATCTGCCCGGATGATCGCCAGCACTCTAAAGCCAAGATCAAATTCGTGCGACTCAATGCCAGTATTATCTCCTTCCGGTAGTTCAACAGGTGGTTCTGTTTCTTCCAGCTCAGCAACAACCGGACGTGGTTCCATCAATTTTAGCAGAACAGTTCTTTCTATGATCTCCCCATCTCTCCATAGCGAAAGTGTGACGTTATCACCGGGACGAAGTACCGCCACTTTTTCCTGTAATTCATTCGATTCATTCACCGGGAATCCGTTAACGGTAAGGATCACATCGCCGGATTCAATTCCTGCAGATTCGGCCGCACCATCCGGCGTTACATACATGATCTCAACTCCCATCACATCGCTCATTCCCAATTCAACCGCCCGATCATATTCCACCGACTGTATCTGTACTCCGAGCAGCGCACGGCGAACTTCACCGAACTCGATCAGGTCAGTGGCTACTTTCAGCGCCAGATTACTGGGAACCGCAAAACCATATCCCTGATAATTTCCACTTTGAGAGGCGATGGCGGTGTTGATGCCGATCAGTTGTCCACTCGTATTTACCAATGCCCCGCCGCTGTTTCCTTTGTTGATGGCTGCATCGGTCTGAATGAAGCTTTCAATTCGCATACGATCATTGATAATGCGTACATCACGGCTCAGTGCACTTACAATGCCTGCAGTAACGGTGGATCTTAACCTGAACGGATTTCCAATGGCCAATACCCACTCTCCCACTTCTACGGTATCAGAATTTCCAATCGTGACAGCCGGCAATTCCTCTTCATTGATCTTGATGACTGCGAGATCGGTACTGGGATCCACACCAACTAACCGGGCCTGATATTCTCTTTTGTTATTAAGCACCACTTTTAGCCCGTTATCAACGGCACCTTCGATTACGTGATTGTTTGTAAGAATATATCCATCCTTAGTAATGATCACACCACTTCCTACCGTGCGTGCTCGTTGAGGCATCAGGCGATCCCAGATACCATCCCCAAAATTATGATTTCCGTCATTGGGCATATCTACAGGCACAATGGTTTCAATGTAAACCACCGTAGGAGTGATCTGTTCGGCGATCTTTTTGAACATGAATCTGGAATCGAACTCCGCCAGGTCTTCATCTTCATACAGAGGAGAATCACTGCGTTTCACCTCGGTCACGTTCACGTCAGAAAGCGGAGCCAGATCCGGGTTGATCGCGTACAAAGCAAAAATAGTTCCCAGCGAAACTCCAATTAGCACCAATAGTAGTGCTGTTAAATAAATATCTCTTTTTTTCATTGATTAACCTTCATCATCTGTTCAAAAATCGGATCAGACCGGCGTTCTTTAAATCCATCGATGTGATATTTGTAATACACATCCAAATGTCGAATCAGTTGCTTTAGTTCCACTCCCTTCAATCCAATACCAAATACATTTCGTTGCCGGGAGGAGATCGCAGATTGTAAAAACTGGGCCTGTGACACGTTTAATTTATACGAAAGTTCCGAATCAATTTCATTAGAGATCGATCCGCTGGTAATATTCAGAAAGACATTTTTACCGGGATCTTCGATCTCATCGGTTAGCCCGATCCCGCAAATGGTTGCACATCGAACCTGAACATATGGAAATAGACCGGGGTCCACCTCCTCCTCATCACCCAACCATTGAATGAAGGTATTCAGAAATGCGAACACCTGATCATTAACTTCATTATCGTGAACTAATTGTGCGGCTAGTTCCAGAACAGCATATAAAATAGCTGCTTTTTCGATATCCATCCGGAAGCTCAGTGAAGCATAGGCCACGCTGGATTCGGTCAGACTCTGTACTCCTCTGGTAGATTTGTAATAATACACCGCATCAATAATATTACCGACTTCAATAGATCCCGCCAGTTTACTTTTTGGCTTTCTGGCACCTCGTGCAATTAGCGCAATTTTCCCGTGTTCCTGAGAAAGTACGGTAATGATCTTGCTGGATTCCTGATAATCTACAGAGCGGAGAATGATGGCACGAGTGTGAGTGATCATGCCGCAAACATATCTGAAGTTAGAGTAAAATGAAACCTATTTCTGAATGGAATCGATGATCTCTGTGATCGATTTTCGTAGCATGGCCGGGTTTACCGGCTTGTCCATCATTTCAACGGCACCAAGCCGTTGTGCTTTATCTTTGCTGGATTCTGATATGGATGATGAGAGGTAAATGAACGGAATATTGTAGTGGGCAAAGTTCTTTTTCACGTATTCATGGAATTCGAACCCATCCATACACGGCATCTGTATATCCGTAATGATCAATGTAGGTTTAATATATTTGAGCATGTCCACTGCTTTCCGACCATGCTCAAACAACATCACCATATACCCTTTCTCCTGCAAGATCTTGCTCAGAATAAACCGGTAGGCACTGTTGTCCTCAACAATAAAAACTAAAGGCTTTGTTAAAGCTGTCATTATACTTTGGGCTCCCTAGTTGTCAATCACGACACTATAAGTTACTGTTCCACTTTGCCCCGGTTGTAATGTTCCTGTAAAGGTCCATTTAATTGTCCCACCAGCACCAACTTGCGGAGCTGTGATCGAACATGTGATACCACTTGGTAACGTTCCACATTGACTGTTCAGATAGGTGGTAAATGTTGGAGTCTCATCAATGATCTCCACCTGACTGATCGGTTCGTCACCCAAATTCTCGTAATTGATCGAATAGGATAATGTCTCGCCCGGTAGAGCCTGAGGTTTATCTACCGATTTGATGATAACTAAACCAGCTTCCGTTGTACTCACCGTTACGATATCAGTACGTTGTAATACCTGTTGAATTACCGGACTTGTGTTACTGAAATCGATGGTAGCCGTAATAGTTGTAGTACTTGTTGCGCCGTCATTTAATCCGTATGGCACATTCACTTTAAGTACCTGACATACGTTATCACCGGCATTAACTGTAACTCCATCATTGGCTGTAATAATGGGCTCTCCACTGTCAATCGCGCCATTACAGTTCAGATCATTGTACAGAATAACCGGCCAGTTCACATTATTCGGATTGCTAACTGTTGATGTTGTGAATTTTATAGTACCACTGGTATTAGCTACAAAATTATGTTGGAATAACGCCAGTGCACCCGGTAATGCATTCTGCTGTCCATCGGTGAGGAATCGGTTTACTGCTACATCCGCGAATATCACATTTGAATAACTTGTACCGGTTGTAATGGTAAAGGTAAACTCATCGGTTGCAATGCTGTATGTACCACCGGTATTTCCTACCTGACCTCCCGTAGAGATCTTATCTGAACCGTTTATCTCTTTGATCTTAACAGTTCCGCCGTTGCTTACTACTGTTTCAGGAACGTATAAGCTGTAAGAGCCATCAGCGGCCGTGGAAACCTGTTCAATTAATGTTGAACCTGCAGTAAGAGCCTGAACAGTGATCGTTGAAAAGCCGGTTTCTCCCCCGTTCTGCAATGCATCATTAGCTGTACCGCCACTGATACCATTATCGTTAAACACCTTACCGGTGATCTTTACCCCTTTGTAATCTCCAAAGTTCTGAATGGCAGGCAGGTTATTTACCGTTACGGTTCTGAGATTCGGTGTGGTTGAAATATATTCATCCGGGTCGGTCTGTGCCGGAGTACAAATATCCGGTGTTGGCACACTTTGTCCGTACGATTCAATAAGATCGTAGGTACCATTCAATACGTTTGTGAATGTGTAAAGCCCGTTAGCATCGGTTAACACACTCTTACAGTTATTTTCCTGCGTGTTATAGAGCACCATTGTTACACCCGTAAGCCCGGATTCCCCAGAGTCCTTTATCATGTTGTGATTTGTATCATGATACACGTACCCGCTAATCGTTACACCGGTAGGTACAACTCGCTGGTTAGCGCTGAATTCTGAAGTGTTATTTGCAGTACCAATAGCGATGGCTGTAATACGATCGTTGAATACCAGAGAAGTAGGAATCGAGCTCACATCAATATCGATACTGAAGGTTCCATCTGAACTGGTCGTGAAGCTGCCCAGATAATATCTACCCTCACCATGTGGACGGATCAATGAACCTCCGACTTCGATCAAACCTTCATTGTCATTGTCATTTTCAGCTTTATACACTTCGATCGTGTAGGTGTTGTTCAATTTGGTGGTTGAAGTACCCACATATCCTTCCAGGTGCAGGATATTATTATTGAGTGTGGATAATGTAAATCTCGGATAATCTAACCCACGGTTTGGTGCTGTAGTAGCTGATTGCAACACACCATCATTTGGAGAGACTCCATCTGCTTCTCCGGTTCCACCGGAAACGATATCAATGGAGATGCCATGGTTGGCATAGAAACTGTTTTGTGTGATCCTTACACCGGATTGAGAAGCGGAACTTGGATTTGTGAGCTTTATACCGGCTCCTTTCTTAGGTGAGGTCGCAGAATAATTAGTTCCGTTACCATTTATGATATTCTTCTCGATCAATGTTGATGTAACCCCATTCAGCACTGTGATACCCGCTACCTTGTTCAATCGGATCGCATTATTTCTGATAGTGCTGCCGGATGTAGAACCGGAAGCTGCACCGATCTCAATACCACTTCCACCATCTAAGGCAAGACTTCCGGTGTTTCCAACTTCATGGATCAGATTCTGTCGGATCGTCCAGATACCGAGCCCCTCAATACCATCTGCTTGTGTGTCGGTTAATGCAACCTGATAGATCTCATTATTAAACACTTCAATGGAAGCCAGTGAACTGGTAGACTTAATGGCTGAATTATTGAGGTTGGTAAAATAATTCTGCTGAACTAAGGTGGAATTTGAACCGGAACCGGTGAATGATAAACCAAGGTCTATACGATCTGAACTAACCGGGTTCGTTCCATCAGCACGGGTTCCTATTAGATTTTTCTCGATCAGACCACCGGACCCATTCTGAATTACCACCCCGTTGGTATTATTATATAATGCAATTTGCCGGATGGTATAAGCTCCTGATGTATTCACAACAAATGCAGTAGCTCCGACATCATTGAGATCGATCTCTAATTCTTTACGTTCAAAAGTAGCCAGAGAGAGATTATCGAGTCCAACTACACTTCCACTACCAACGCTTCCGCTATTGTCATTTCTTGTTGTTTTCGGAGAAGTTCTATTATAAGCAATACCTGAAACGGTAGTCAACGGATCGGTAATAGCCGGTAAGGCATCTCCTAATGTAATGGTCCACCAATTTCCTCCACTACCGGAACTATTGGACGGAACTGAAGGAACAAATCGCATCGTATTTGCCCCGGTGATGTCGTTAGCATTACGAATGAACTGATCCAGTGAACCCTGAATGCTTCTGTTTGCAGTGGCGTCGTCATCTCCATCATTCGTATTTGTTACCACGTTAAAACTGAACCCGAAATCGATGTTGGAGACATTGGATCCACTCATTGTAACTTTTGCGATATGCTCGGCATTTGCCAGATCAGAGGCAATCGGAGTAGTTGAAATATTATCCGACACATCTCCTCTTCTACCACTAAAACAGTGTCCAGCAGAAGTTTTTGCTACTGTGGCTCCCGTTCCGTCTTCACAAAGTCCGCCAACAGGCGCATAAGTTTGTTCACCCCATCGATT
The DNA here is from genome assembly GCA_002480645.1 of Balneolaceae bacterium UBA7797. Taxonomy (GTDB): domain Bacteria; phylum Bacteroidota; class Rhodothermia; order Balneolales; family Balneolaceae; genus UBA7797. The sequence continues at coordinate 83,883 of DLCN01000014.1, read as the reverse complement.
ACCATTCGAGAGCTCACCGGTCTTAGAATCCACAACGATCCAGTAATCTGCGTCTTCACCAATATTGAATACAAATGCCCCCAGATTACTGGTAGAGTCAGATTTTACATAAATGTCATCAGCGCCGTCTGCAACACCGTCTCCCCCATCTTTGAATAAATGTACTTCTACATTTTCTAATGCCTGTTGATCTCCACTGGCATCGCCAAAATTGGTGTCTTCGGTATAGCCATCGCCTTTAATATCTTCAAAAACGGTACCCTTTATCTGCTGTGATACTTTTATAACCACACTTGAGGTATCGTTAGCGATAATCGGATCGAATTGATTGAATCCTACTACATAGGCTTTATTGATCAATGAATCCGCTGTAATATTTGCATCAACAGTGGCTTCTATATCAAGTGTTGCAGTAGCTCCGCTATTCAGTGTTCCAACATTCCACAACTTGGTGATCTGACTGTATGTACCCTGAGTTGTTGTAGCTTCAACTAATGTTAAGCCTGCCGGTAATGCTTCATTGACAATTACTTCCGTTGCTTTTTCCGGTCCGTTATTTTGTACATCGATCGAGAAATTGATGGTCTCATTCTCCAGCGGATTAGCTTCATCCACTGTTTTTGTAACCGCAAGATCTGCATTTCGGTTAGTAACTACAGGATTAGTGAATTCCTGATTCAAACATTGGGTGAAGTTGAATTCCACCAAGCGTGGATTAGAATACCCTCCTGTTGGGAAAGAACCGGATCTAACCTGGAAAACAGACGTGTATTTATAGGTGATATAAGCGATGTGATCGATATCAAAGATACCATTCGCATCCTGAGTAACTGCAGATCTGAAGATCTCATAATCACCTTGAGTAAAGATCGGATCCAGATTATTTCCTGCCTGTACCGTATTGCTTACGTTTTGAGCAAATCCGTAATAATCCACAATGGTAACACCATTACCCAGGTCGGTACCATCAATATCTGTTGCTGTTACCGAGAAATCACTTCTTACCGGTGTTGTAGTTCCCGTTTGTACAAACTTGATCTCCCAGTCGATGTAACCCGGATTTACGCCATCATTAGTGGTGAACAATGGGGAGAAGTTAGTAGCCGTAGCCTGTCCGCCGGAGTTGGTTCCGTCATCATCAAAAGTATTGATCGTTACATTATTAATAGCAATGATCTTTACAAGGGCATCAATGCCAGATGCTACATTAGAATACCGATACACCGAATTGACCTGATTCTGAACCCCTTGTTCAATGCTGTAATTAAGGAAAGAATATAGAGGCGGTTCGTTACATGTCATTCCGGATCCGGGGTCGAATACCGATATAGCAACCGATGAACTATTATTTGTAGCCAAACCATCGACACCGGTCGTATTGGTTAATGTAGCAGTGTTTGTGATCGTATTTCCTTCCGTTCCTGCATTTACAGTGGCCACAATTTCAAGGTTGGCTACCTGTAATCCGGATAATGAACCTACACTCCATACACCTGTAGTGTTATTGTAGCTTCCCTGAGATGGATTTGAAGACACATAGGTTAGTCCGGCCGGGAGTTGATCAGTAACTTCTATACTACCCACCGCATTGGCTTTTTCATTAGAAGCCTGGATCGTATAAGTAATGGTTTGTCCGGTAGTTACAGAGTTATCATCCACTGTTTTGGTTACCGCGATGTCCACTACATTCTGTGAAACAGGATCGGCAAAGGTATTTAGTTCACACGGATCAAAATTTACAGAAATGATCCGGTCATCAATATCGCCATTCGATTTGATCCCCGCTCTAAGCCTGAACTTTGGTTCATTTGTATAGGCTGCATACACCTTGTAATCAGTATAATCTGGTTGACCCGGGTACGTATTGTTAAAGTCGCTGGAAACAAAGGTTGAATAAATTCCTTCCGAACCTGCAATTAAATTGGTTGTGCTTTCTACCACGAATGAACTCAGATTCTGATAGCCCACAAAGTCTCTCAGATTTCCGGTACCATCCACATCCGAAGTAGTAGCAGAGAATGACAGGAATCGGGATAAATTGTTTACAGAATCGAAGAAGGAGATCTCAAAATCGATATATGCATCAGCACCGGTTGCATTCTCAATGAACGGAGAAAAGTCGTTAGGCAGCCCACTGGTTGCATCATCATCTATATTCTTTAAAATTGCATTATTGTTGGTCAGTATCTCAACTTTGGCATATACCCCCGGTAAAACGGTGTCAAAACGATAAATTGCGCCAACCTGTAACGCAGTTCCCGAAAGTAAAACCGGATTCTGAAATTTCAGATATGGCAGACCACATGATAAATTATTTGATGGTAAAGCAACGGTGAGCGGAGCAGTGGATGTATTATTACTGCTCACCGGATCCACCTGATCCATGCTAGAAAGTGTTGCTGAATTACTGATGGTAGTTCCTTCCGTAAAGTCATCAACACGAACATCAATGATCAACGAAGCGCTACTGCCGTTAGCTAATGTACCTATCGTCCAAATACCACTCGTTGGATTATAGTTACCCACACTAACTGTTGAATCTATATAGGTGATACCCGTTGGTAACTGATCTAAAATCTTAAGATTAGTGGCAGTTTTCGGACCATTATTAGTCACAGAAATAGTATAAGTGATATACTCGCCTTCGATCGGATTGGCATTACTTACGATCTTAGTTATCGCTATATCTGCCGATTCAGGAACTACCGTAACACCCGCGGAGGCAGAGTTATTACCCAGATCAGGATCCGACTCAACCAATGATGAAATACTTGCGGTGTTTGTTAAGGTACTGCCAAGGGTTCCGGAATTAACACTGGCAACAATATCCAAGGTAACAGAAGCTGAATCTCCGGTTGCAGGCATCGTCCCGATATTCCAAATACCGGTACCCGCACTGTATGAGCCCTGAGATGCTGTTGATGAAACATAGGTTAATCCCGTAGGAAGTATATCTGTGACTTTTAATCCGGTTGCGATATAATCACCCGGATTAGTTACCGTAATGGTAAATGTTACATTATCACCTTCATTCGGATTGGACTGATCTACTGTTTTAGCAATATCCATATCCGGCATTGGAGGTGGAATAATAGTGAGAGGATAATCTTCTACTTCACCGTCTGCAGCACTTCCTATCGGGTAACTCACATCTGATAACTGACTGGCAATTCTGAATCGCGCATAGGTATTTCCGGTTACTAATCCAGAGATTCCTGACCAATTAAGCGTTACCACTCCAGACGAACATAATCCATAGGCGTATTCTGAGGCATCAAAAGTGCCTGAAATATCAAAATCGATCCAGCCGGCAGCGTAGGCTCCGTCAGTACAAATAAGATCCACACTATAGCTGGTTTCTGCGGTATTAATTTCCGGTAATACTGAAATGGCATCTTCATCATCTCCACTTCCCAGAGATCCGGTTTCTGTATCATCGCCGGTAGATGTGGAGCCTGCATACCCGTTTCCGTCACCATCAACCCCAAAACCGAAGTAAACCGGATTGGTTCCTGTATTCGACAACAGGTGGAAAGCCGGAGGCAAACTTACCCCACTATATTTTGTACCATAAGAAAGCGGGGCATCACCAAAATCTGCAACGAGTGCTAATCCTATATGGATGTTATCCGGATTACTGCTGGTTTTTCTGATCTCGATTCTTTCAACATCCGAATCAGTGATCCTGAACCAGACCGGAGTTGATGAAGATGAGCAGGAAGAACTTCCTGAAACCATAGGCTGAAATTCAATCGTTGTGTTTCCATTGGTATAAGCCAGTGTAACTGCATTGGTACAAACACCTCCATCTGTACCCTGCCCTGTCAACCAGTCGTTAACTGTTACTTTCTGATTTAAACCGTCGAAAGCTTCCAGTGTATAGGTTGTGGCTCCTGCATCAGGTCGAAGTCGGTTCAATGAAAGGATCATCGCATCCGATCGCACATCGGATGGAATGTTAATATCTAATGATGTAGCATTACCACTGTTACCGGTCGGGTTTACCTGCGGGCCATTGAATTCATCACCTGAAAATGCTCCACTTGCCCACAGTTGTAATGCATTTGGTGCAAATGTTGTTTGTGAGCCGGATGCGGCATCAACAGTTGCGATCACTAGCCCACCAACACTAGCCGTCATGGAGGTACCATTGTTCACTCCGGAGAAACATGCCCAGGAAGCGTCCTGATCGTTAACGATCGGACATGGATCCGGTCCATAAATATTTGCATTAAAAGTGATATTCTGTACACTTTGATTGCTAAATGCACTTGCATTATTACCTGCTTCATCCTGAACAGGATTACTTCCAATCGTGTAATCAACCTCGACATTGTCTGCGGCAATAACCTCAGGATCCACCGCCAGTATCACTCTGGATCCGCTGATGATCACCTCAGTTACACTTACCGGGGTACCATTTACTCTGACTGTGAAATCTCCGGTTGCAGGAACCGATGACGTGTTCAGCAACTCAGAAAAATCGATCACCAGTTCTTCCCCATTAATGGAAGCACTGATCAATGTTGGAGCATCGGCATCTGCTGTAGCATTCACTTCTTCAGATTCGGCACTCTCATCTGTATTGGTATCCACAGATGTAACCACATAGTAATAAGTAGTGCCACTGGTTACCGTATTATCAGTATATGTGTAGTACGAGCTCTCGTTATCAGTAACGGTTCCTATAGTAGTGTAAGGGCCACCTTGTGATGTTGCCCTTTTTACATTATATGAAACGATCCCTACAGAATTACTTACATCACTGAAGACAACATCGATGTTCCCACCCGCAACAGCTGTTGCTGAGATCTCTACGGGTGGAACTGGTAAAACCAGAGCTGATGTATTATTTGTTACAGATTGTCCGGTTAAAGCAGCGGCATCATTTCCTGCGGCATCCTCAATTGGATTTGTTCCTTCTGTGTAGTTGATCACAACTGCATCGCCATAAGAAACTGCTGAGCTCAGTGTTAACGTGACTTCGCTTCCTGAAACAGCAACAGTACTAACTGTTGTTGAACCTCCATTAACAGTAACATTAAAATCGGTTGTTGCAGGAGTACTTCCTGCGTTCAATACTTCATTATAGGTAAGTATCAACGTGGTAGTATCGATCACCGCTGATTGTAAAACAGGTGGAGTAGCTTCTACCTGAGCCCCGATGGAAAGGAAAGTACCCGGACTATTCTGGTTATTATATTCAGTAGTGATCCAACCGGCAGACAGATTAGTCTGAGCCAGCCTGATTTCATCAAATTTTGCATCAATGAGGTTATCTGCATCGTAGTTTGATCGTCCCAGATAGTTTGCAGAAGAAGGTTCCAGACTGTTAAGATTCAGAGTTACATTGGTGGCTGATCCATATAATACCCCATTTCTATACACTGTTATTGAATTGGCAGCATCATCTAACACAACCGCCCAATGCACCCATTGACCAAGTGCGGCTGTAGTATTTGTTATAATTGGTCCTTGTTCTCCACCACCGCCGCTTGTAGTGATCCTGGCTCGTGTATCGGAAGGGTTGCCTGTACCGGATGAGGTAGTAAAAAAGAAATAACTGGTGTTGTTTTGACCAAAATCAAAAACTCGTTCCCAGTTGGTATCAACTCTGTCCATCAATACCCATCCACTAAAAGTAAAGTTTCCCACACCAGAGAACATACCATTCGGCATTTGTAAATATTGCCCGGCCTGATTAGAGGCAATATTTGTAGAGTTATTCAGATCTCTAGCTGCGCCGATCTTACCGGTGTTGAGTGTTCCGGTAGAATTATCTGTCAGATTATTTGTATTTGCCGTAGCATCATTAACGGTATTATTGAAGTGATAAACGGCCATGAAGTCACTACTCCAGGTCGCTGCCGATGATTGACTACTGCTAACCGATGAGTTCCCGTAATACAATCTCAGATCCGTATTCACGGTTCCACTTAATGAAGGAACACGAACCCATGCTACCAAAGTACCGGTTGTAGGATCATAACTTTCAATCTGATGATCCAGTGTAGAAGAGCCATCAAAATTGGTAAATACAATGTCATAACCACTGCTGCTCTGTACATTTCCACCATTCGCCACAGAACGTAGATTGGAATCACTGAAGCTTACAAGTACCGGGAAATTGGTTTGAGTTCCACTTACCTGCGCTGCATTAACAGTAACCGTTTTATAATAGGAATATCCGGATGGCTGTGCCTGAACATCGAAGGTTCCGGCAGCCATTACGATCAACATCATCAATAAGAACCAACTTATTGATGTGCCTCTGTTTGGTATGTATTTCCAACTATTTCTCATCCCTCATATCCGTAAATGATCTCAGTATTAAACAAGTTGATCGAATCCGCATTTCGATACTCCATTAAAATGAAGCCATTGTTCGTCTGAGAATTATTATCTCCAATAGTGATGCGATCTTCATCAATTCCCCAGTCGGTAAGATACTTAATGATAGCTCTGATCCTGCGATCGTCTTTAGTACTTCCGTCTCCTCGCAATTCAAGGAAAACAAACGGATTATTTCTCAGGTACGAACCCACTCTCGACAGTACAGCCTGAGTTTCGTTACCCGGTATGATTTCTTTTGCTGAATAGAGTACACGATCCGGAACCACGTACGTCTGAGACAGATCATGGATCAGTTCATAGTCCTCACGTGAATTCAATACTCTGAGTAAGCTCTCAATCAATTCCGGAATGTTTTTATTGCTATGGAATTTGATATCGTCATTTTGTTCAAATATCTCAAGCATGTGTGCTTTAGAATAAGTGAATTTTACCAGATCAGGACTTCCGGTATCTACTCTTCGGAACATGTATCGACTGATATCGGCCTGATTTTCACTTAATACATTTAAGATCTGATTTTGCAGATCGAAGAAACGGTCATCTGCCGGAAGCGCGATATTCACATAGATCTCAGGATATTCGCGCATGGCAATTGCGATTCTCTGAACCAGATATTTATTCAGATATGTAAGCTCTTTAGCTCCATTTCTAAGGTTCATATTGGCTGGAACTGCATTATGCTCACTCTTGAAGATGTAATCCCATCCGCCAATATTCTTAGCTTTTTGCTGAACCTGAAGATCTTCTACCTGATCGATGAAAGAAACTCGTTTAGTGGCCTGATTCAACTCTAAGCGCACCTTACGTTCGAGTGACATCTCTACAGCATTCTGTCCTTTTGCGTCGATCTCTCCACGACCATCGTTCGTGAGTTTTTCTTCCGTAACACCCGCTGCAAGAAGATATGCTCTTACTGCTCTTGATCGGCGAAGTGATAATGCTTTGTTATAAGCCACTGATGCCTTCATATCAGTAAAACCGGTAAGATCTATCACATAATTTTCACGATCGATCAGGAATTTGGCCACTTTATCCAACATCTGAGCTGTAGTTGGGTTGATGAAGGATTTATCGTTATCAAAGTGAACCTGACGTGGCAATCGGATGATACGCATTGGCTTGTAATCGAATTCGCCAGGTACGATCGCTACCGGATTTAATGAATGCTCCGGAACCTCTATATCGATAACGGCCAGTGTAGGCATTTGACATGGCATACAGGTCAGGTACATTTTCTCATCGATGAAGTTCGCACTGCGCTCAGGGGCGAGTGTGCGGAATACCTGCTCATCAAATTTGTAACTGAATCCGGCATAAGCACCCGGTTGTGTGTAATTATTCGCTGCCAGATCCTCATCTTCATAACCGAAGAAGTTGAACCCTGTAGCTAAGCGAAGGTTGGTGGCCATGATATAGCCGACTTCCACCCCTAACCCGTAATTTTTCGAGGTGAAGTCGCTATTTGTTAATAAACTCGCATTTAAGGCGGCATCCCATCGTTCATTGATGTCGTACAGTGCACGACCTGCAGCCAGATTCAGGAAGGAAGTGGAACGGGTAAGATCATCTTTTTCAAGAGAGTATTTCGAAGCCAATCGGCCTGAGAATATCCATTCTGAAGTTGGATGAACGTTCGCATGTGAAGAGAACACATGAGCTGTTCTCATAAATCCACTGGCTGTTTGTTCGTTAGTCTCGTATTTGAATTCATATCTGAATAGAGCATCGAACATATTAGTCTCGGTATCACGGAAAGCCGCACCCAACTGTAAGCGCTCCTGCAATTTATCAGTAGCACCGGTGCTGATCGCCATGATGTTTCTACCCAGGAAGGTCCAGTCGTGATTGATCTTCAATCCATAACCCAGACTGTTTAAATAGGTGTTGGTATTAGATCCGAATCGGGCTTCAGCTCTGGCAGAACCTTTCCAACGGGCACTGCCTGTATATTCCAATGAAGTAGATATAGCTGTTCCGTCATTTCCTGCAGGACCCTGAACGGTAAATACTCGTTCAAATCCGGCATTCAATCCTAATCCTTCGCTTAATCTGAAACGATTTCTCAATCCGATTGAAGCCTGACCGGTGCGTCCGTCCAGAGCATCACCTAAACGATATTCACTGAATACTTTACCATTTTGCATGAAGCTCGCATCCAACCCAAATACCGTATTGTTTCGCTGAGCATTGCTGTTCAATGTATAACGGCCACCTGCACTTGATACGAATTCGTGGCGGGCATAAGCTTTGGCAATATTGCTGATCTTGTAATCGCCACCAACTGCGATCATCTTGCGATCAGCGGCATTCAGATCCTGCTCATATTCACCAAAGGTAGAAGCTCCCTTCACAAATGGAAGTTTAGCCGTTAATTTACTGGTCAGATTCGTATTGGTTGTATTCCCGGAATTTGAATTTGTCTGCTCAGAATGGCGCACACCAACAGAAGCATTGATTCCATCACCAAATTGCTGTTGTACATTTACGAGGCTACCAATGGTCTGATTTCCGGTTGTATCATCTCGGGTAAGCATGAACTCACCGTTCAGGTTGGTAGAGCTGGTTACTTTATATCTGGCTCTTGCCCGGGCTTCTGTTCTGGCCTGCCCAAGGGTAGCACCCTGATTATCAAAATTCTCATCACTTTTGCCAACCTGAGCCCGTACTTCGTAGTTCTTACCTGAATGCTGAACTTCAATTCTACCTGCGTTACCGGCTCCGTTTTCGTCAGTGATGGTATGAGCGTATTCTGCGATGATCTTAGTGTCTCTTCCTAATTCGAGACTTGCATTACCGGTTGCCATGGTGAATGCATTTTCAGGATTGTTATCCTGTACAATACCCGCGCCAACATTAAAGCCATCGGTTAATTCCACATTACCGCTAACTCCTCCGATCATGTAACTCTCATCAGAATTAGTTACTTCGTAGGTAGCGCGGATAAATACCGGGTTATACTCAGAATCTACACTGAATACCGGATTCTTCATGGTTAAGACACCGGAGAACGGATCGATCGCATAATCTACAAAGCGGGTTAGTCGCTCCCTGCTCAGGATCACATTAGGTTGCTCACGATCATACGTTACGATCTCAATGATCTCGGAATTGTCGATCAGTTCACGATCCGGTAACTCATATCTTGAAATACCTTGTCCCTGGAATTCTTCGATCCTGCGGGATGAAGCTGAACTCACACCGAATGCATCGATCTGAACAGCACCTTTTTCGAGGTGAGTTTTAACCCCGTTCTGAGAACGGTTGTATGCCCCGATCTGAATATCCGGATCGTTGTCCATTGTGATGAAATCGCCATAGAGAGCATAGGTCTTTCCTCTGTCGAGGCGAACGTATAAACGACCTGATGACTGAGCATCGAAACCTTTTACAGAGGATTCACCATAAAGCGGATAAAACTCATCAGGACGGATATCGCGGAATAAACGCTCTTCTTTGTCCTTCTCAGTATCGTAAGCAGCCGTCAACAGAGTCTTACCGGATACTTTACCTTTCAGGAAGAAGGCAAACCGGGCATCAGCGGTAAGGCTGTTAAAGTTGTAGGATAGTTGTTTCAGCTCTCTTTCAAAACCGTCGTTCTCGACATTCTGATTGATGTTCAGCGGGTCTCTTAACCTAACTGTTCCTTCCAGGATACCGGCTGCCAGCATTGGTCTCAGATCCGGTAAAAACTCTACTTTTGCTTCATCATAGATCTCACCAACATACGCACGAACTTTCGATGTATTTGGCTCAATGGTCGATTGAAGTTCGAATTCTGCTACACCACCTTCTATAAATACCTGTGTACCCGGCTCTTTCTCGTTAACATCCTCAACTTTCCATGTTCCGAAAGAGACATCTAAAGTAACCGGTAAACGAGCTCCAATATTAATTCCGTTTTCATCAAGTAATTCAATGCGAACAATCGCTGTAGAAACACCGTCGGCAGAAACATTATTTCTTGGTACGGTCATGTCCAGTGTGGCCAATTTACCCGGGGTATGTACCTGAATTACTTTTTCTCCACGGATGTTACCAAAAGGATCAGTTTCAACTAATCGGATGCTGTTGGTTCCCGGTTGAAGAGAAACACTAACAAATTCCCAAACCTGAAGCTTACGGTTGGTAAGTACAGAACGCTGACCGATGCGGTCGGAGGAAACAACCTCATCGTTAATAAATACATCGAACACAGTACCTTTTGTACCTTTTGCAAGTAAGGTGATCTGATCGGTCTTAACGGTATCGCCATCTGCAATATTTAAGAAATCTGTTCCATCATCTGCATTCATTAATGCCTGTTCGATATCTTCCACCGGATTGCTTTCTGAAACGGTAGTATCGATCATAGTTTCTGAAACAGCTTCCACCTTTTCGCCCGGAGTTGCATTCAATTCGAGAGCTTTTGCACTACCTACAGTACCGCTGGCCTGATTGTAAGAACCACGACTTGATACTGCAGAACGCTCCTGCAATGAGAAACTCTGACTCATTGATGTTTCAAGATTGCTTTTCTGAGTGCCATCCAGCAGATCAGCACGACGTTTGATCTCAGCAAAGGTAGCTTCAGAACATTCACACACTGCGAAATCGGCCCGGTGCATCTCCCCTTTGGTAACATCCACAAAACGGCTGGAAGGATCGAAAGCGTGGCGGTTATCCAACACCTTAAGTTTACTACCTTCCGGTAATGAATAATTATCGAGTTTAAGTACGTGTTTGTTCGGCTTGATGGCGTAGAAGGTATATTTACCCTCACTATCAGTGATCACATAGTTACCATTCTCAAGGTATAGACGAACGCCTGGTATTCCAGGTTCTGAAGCATCCTGCATATTGTCTTCGTTACAATCGAGGAATACTTTACCAACAATAAATGCATCATCATTGAAGGCGCCACCGGTCACTTCGATTTTAACTTTCGCATCATTACTGGTACGAACGATCACTCCATCACTTTGTACACGTGCAGTGTTAACACCGTCACCACGCTCTGCTCCAATTCCGATATACACACGGTAAGTTAATGTCATGGTTTGGCCCGGATCAATGGATCCCAGATCAAATTCCAGTGCCGGTCCTGTACCGCCTGTTGGATCCGCAATGCTCTGTCCGTCGAGACGGGCAGTTCCGGTTTGGTAGGTAAAACCAAATGGAAGATTATCGTATAAAATAAGGTCATTAACTGTATTTACTGCCTGAGACCGGATCTCAATACTATAATTTACGAAATCACCTACACCGGCAGCTTTACGATCAACCGTTTTGTTTACAAAGAGCACACCTAATGCAAGTGGATCTAATGGAATGTCGAAATCTAAGCCGGCCGGATTGTTCACGATCTCAAATTCCTGACCATATGAGGCATTCAGGTCTACTTTACGAGTCGGGTCTAATGAATCAACCGGAACATCTGAGGCAAATTCATATCCTTCCGGTGCTATAACATCGAGACGGTATGTACCCGGAAGCAGGAATGGGAATCGATATTTTCCTCTTACACCACTGATCTGAATGTTATCAGTGATCCCCACTCCGTTGGCTGTATAAACAGTCGCCGGTCCACCAGGATTTCCACCATTATTAGCGCCGGTTACATCAATGATCCGTACTTCAGCTCCTTCTACTACTTCGTTGGTCTCACTATCAAATACAATTCCGTAAGGATCTACAGCAACCTGAGCAAAGATCTCAACAGGTCCGCCTCCGCCACCGGGGCCTCCCTGATTGATCGCATTACATCCTAATTGCGCTATAATTATATCGTCTTCAACGGTTTCAAGGATCTCGTTGTACGGTACTACTTCATTTTCTGAACCATCCCGGGTTGGTACTTCATTTGGAATCCGGAATACACCGGTATTTGGTCCGGTCTCAATTCCGGTAAACCTCTCCATATCTCCTGTAAGATCAGAGGTAAGGTCGATCGTTACCGTTTCAATAACCGATCTGTTCTCATTACATACAGAAGCGTCGGCCTGAATATGTAACAGCTCACCAATACTGGAAGTTGAAGTTTTCTGTTCAAAATCTTCGTTGGTGTAATAATCAATTCCGGCCCCCATTTCAGGTAAAGTGGCTGCTACTAAGTTAGATGCAGCAACGGTAGTAACGGTGCCTTCAGGGTCTACATACGTAAGTTGTGCTACGTTGGTGATATCACCTGTTGCATTGTCATTTATTCGAACATCAAAATTGATGTCAAATGTCTCTCCAACCTGTAATGAATCGAATCCGACCCCGATCACATCCACTGAGCCTAGATCATCAGGTAACGTAGATGAGAATTCTCTTTCACCGGCTCCTACTACGTGATATAGCGGGAATCCTTTATCAAATGTTCCGAATTGCTGAAAGGTGAGGTTATTTGGGACAGAGTCAATTAATATGACCTGATTCGATTCGATCCCATCAATGATAATATCACGAGGTAAGGCGGTCATGTCCCCTACGTTCTCACCCATGATACGGTAGGTAAAAGTATCACCCTGAGTTTTTACCGCATCACCGGTTTGTTCTTTCTGTATATCAACGATAGCTCCGATCTTAATGCCGATATCATCATATACATATAAGGTCTTTCCGGTACGCAAGTCAGTTGCCTCAAATATCATGACGGCTGTTAGTGTATCACGATCTTCATTTACAGAGATCTCTCCGGAATAAGAGATCTCTAGCGTTTGCCCCGGCTGTAATTCCACCTGAGTAGTAATTGTATCAGAATTCGCTACTGTTTTATAAACCTGAGAATTTGTCCAGCTCAGATTCTGAATGTCATAATCATCATCTTCAGCCGCATTGTATCCTTTAACAAGAATGTCTGCTACCGTGTTACCATCGTTACGAACAAAATGAGTGATCTCAAATTGTGTTCCCCTGAAATCTTTGTATGATTCGTTCGGGAAGAATGAAAATTCAGGATTGTCCTGCACGGTAACTAATACTTCGTTAGAGTATACCTCTACATCAGTGTTTGTATCTGCCTCAGTGTAGGTAGTAGATACAATATTCGGGATCTCGGTACCCGGCTCCGGTGCAGTTTGAGCATATACCTCTCCCAGGCCTGCGAACAGCGCAAAGATCAGGATGATATGTGAGAGGTATTTGTTCATTTATTATTTGGTCGATTAAAAGGAGAGCAGGGATTTCCACCCCACCCTCATGTCTGGGTTAAGAAATTTTTTATTCGTCTACCTTAACCGCGAACAGTATGGTGAACTGCTCGGTTGGATCCAGAGAAGTAGCTACTACTTTTACTACTCCGGTATTTCCTACTGTTGGGTTACCACCATCAAGCGCAAGGCCTGTAATGGTTCCGATATCTTCGGTAACTGTAGCAACAGCAGCAATTGTGGTATATGATGGCACGTTATCCTGTACAATTACATTGGTAACAGGCTCAGAACCATCGTTTACAACTACGATCTTGTACCACACGGTATCGCCCGGGAATACATTGAAGTTGTTTTTAGTGAAGGTTCCCGGAGCACCACCATTATCAGGTGCCTGGAATTTGTCGATTGACAAACGACCAGCTTGTACTTCAGTTTGGTCATCGTTACTTACAGCTGCGATCTGAGTGTTGTCATCATTGATCGCAATAGTAGTAGTAAGGGTTGCACCGTCATTTAAACCGGTACTTGCAGTAACCTGAACAATGAATTTCACCTGGTCACCATAACTCAGTGCGCCAATTCCTGTTGGCAGATCAACTGCACTCGGGCTTGCACCACTGGTTAGAAGTGAGTCAGCACCGGTAACCTGACCATCTTCATCAACATCCCAGTAAACCACAGAGGTCCAACCGGTTGGAGTTGAGTTTGTCAGATTGATGAACAGATTTGAGCTACTGGTTGTGTTTTCATCCACGTTACTATTAACAGTAAGGGTGTGAATGTAATCCACAGAACCACCCGGAGATACCTGAGCAGTCTGGTTAGCTACTAAAGCGATGCTACGTACAGTATTTACAGAAACAGCTTCGTGTTTCAGGTCAATTGCAGTAGATGTTTGTGATAATGCACGAACATACAGATCAACAGTACCAGGCTGGTAACCAGCTGGAATATTTACACGGAAAGTTACTTGCTTAAAGCTACCGGCAGTAATATTACCGGTTGAGGTAATTACTGAGTTACCATTGTTAGGATCTCTGAAACTAGCGGTCCATCCGGAAGGAAGAACACCAGCATTTTGCAGGTCACCACCAGCGGTAGTGTCAGTAGCAAATGCAAGAGCGTAGTTATCATCCTGAGCACTTGTATTGTTGATATACAGTGTAAAGTTTACAGTAGTACCCGGGTTTGCAGGGATAGTAGTAACCGGACTTGCTTCCGGACCATCGCCAACACCAGTTTCATTACCACTTCCGATTTCTCCACCGTTGGTGATATCAACCGTAGGCTGGTTGATACCAACCAATTTATCTACGTGGAAATCACTTTCGTTAGGATCATTTACAGAAGTAAGAGTTTTTACTACAGAGTATGGTCCACCACTTGCACCAGAAGGCAGGTTAACCTGTAAAATTACTTTTACAGTGTCACCAACAGCGATCGGGCCTGAGTCAATGATGTTATCCGAGTTAGTATCGGTGAACGGACTTGTAGGCTGGTTGTTAGCGTCTACTTTATAGAAAGTGAACGTAGTTCCTGAAGGATAGTTAGAACCAGAATATGTGATGTTATAGGTATCAGTTGCTGTACCTTCGTTTGTAAACAAGTTCAGGAAGTTTACAATATCACCCTGATCAACAGGACCGGCAGAAACAGTGTCAGCTCCTACAGATTCGATATCATAATTATCGTTAACCTGAATGGTAGCATTGTTTGTGTTTACCGGAGTTGGCGCATCATCATGTTTAAATGTACCGTTGTTAACGATGGTTTGACCATAAGTTCCGGCGTCAACTTCAACTTTGAAGCTAACAGTACCTGATGCACCAGCGTTAATGTTTGCAATGGTAACAATTACAGAGTCGGCAACACCACCAGTGATAAATTCGTAAGTGATACCGGTAGCTGTTTCACCACTCGCATCCGTTAATGCGATTCCGGAAGCACCAGACCATTTACCACTACCAGGAACATAAGTTACTCCTGTAGGCAGGGGATCCTTGATAACAAGGTTTGATGCGTTTGCAGATCCACCACTTTCAGCATAAGCGAAGGTGTAGGTTACAGTGTCTCCCACATCAACGAATTGCTTATCGCGGTTTTTCTGAACGTTAACTACCGCATCTTCATCAACGGTTGTTGTGTTCGTACCAGAATCAGACTCATTGCTGTCAAATGAACTGGTTGCAGTAACAACGATGGTTTCAACATCACTGTCGGTTGCAGTTACAGGAACATCAGCAACAATTACGATACCGTAAGTATTTCCGTTAGGAGTACCTGCAGGATCGATGTTTGGAGTTGTGGTTATAGGTGTAAAGTTATCCGGAACCCCGTTACCATCCTCATCTGCGTATATCACAATGTTGTCGAAATCGAAAGCACCAGTTCCCTCAAGAATGGTAAGATCGAAACTGTCAACACCGTTACCCAGGTTGGTAATAGTATGCGGGAATGATACCTGACCACCAGGGCTAACTGTTAAGCTAATCCCTTGTGTAATATCAACACCGGCAACTTGTTGCACGATAGTTTCTACCGTGTTAGAAGTAATGGATTGATTATTACCCCCGTTGTCTAAGTAAGTTGCACTGGCCTGGTTACCAATCGCCGTATTGGCAGGAGGCATTTGAGCGTACGCACTTTGCGATGCGAAGCCCAAAATTATACCCAGAACCAAAAACAACCCAGCAAAGCGAGATACTTTGCTCCATACGGTTTGTTTTTTGTTTGTTTTCATGGTTTCTATCCTGTTTAGGTTTAGAATTATTGAATTATTGAATTTTGTCTCGTCTGCTACTCTTCGATCACTTTAACCCTGGCGACAAGAATGACTTGATCCCCCGCCTCGAGTGACGGAACCAACCAACGGAGTCTTCGATACTCACGGCCCGGAACCTCTTCAGTAGTGGTGGTTCCGTCAGGTTGTCGCACATCTCGGGTTAATGGTGTAGCTTGGAAACTGCCAGAATTTGAGAGGCTGGCACCCTCTAGGTTTGGATCAGCTGAATCCAACAGGTATTCCATACCTATCGGAATCGGCAATACGGGCCTCAGTTGAGTAATCCCATTCTCCAAATTGTTTGTGTAAATTAACCGGTACTCAATAAGGTCGCCCGGCGTTACTTCAGAAGTTTGAGTGGCAATTTCATCACCATCCTCATTTGTGGTGATCTTGTAAACTTCTAAAACTGATGATACATCGTTTTGCTGCTGCGCTTGTGCCTGCGTAGCTAAACCCAGAATTAAGAAAAGAACTAATATGTGATTAAGTTTCATAGACGCTTTTTTTGGTTGTGATTTGAACCTTATCCAAGATCGCGCCAAAAATACGCTTTAAACAGCATTTGCTCTGTTAGATAGCGTTAATGAAGCGTCAGTATGACGGTATTAAAGATTAGAGACCTTTAATTAATTAGAAGAAATTTATATTTGCGTCAGACTCACACATTAAGTTGGGCATGTTTTTACCTTTTAAATACTGTTATTTTATCACTTACACATCCATTTAAAACATTAGAATCTCATAAACTTTAATTTAAAAACATTAAATTCAGTTAAGTTATTAATCAGTTCTAAGCATAGTTTTACTAAGAAAAACCTGTATGATTTCTAAAGAGGTATTAAAAAAGATCCGTAAACTTGAAATACAGACGAAGGGTATTGTAAACACCTTATTTGGTGGTGAATATCAATCAGCATTCAAAGGCCGGGGAATGGCATTTTCTGAAGTCCGGGAATACAGCTACGGAGACGACATAAGACAGATCGATTGGAATGTGACAGCCCGAACCGGAACCCCTTTTATAAAGATCTTTGAAGAAGAAAGAGAGCAAAGCCTCATGCTCTGTGTGGATATTTCTGCCAGTGGTTTAACTGGAAGTATTGATCAGAATAAACGTGATCTTGCCATTGAGATCTGTGCAGTATTGGCTTTTAGCGCCATTAAAAATGGAGATAAGGTTGGCTTGGTCCTTTTTAGTGATGTCATCGAAAAAGTGGTTCCTCCAAAAAAGGGCCGCACTCATGTACTTCGATTGATCAGAGAATTATATACTACTAAGCCTACCGGAAAAGGTACTGATATCGCTAACGCACTCAGTTATGTAAACAGATTACTCGACCGGAGAGCTATTGTCGTACTTGCTACCGATTTTCAGGATTCTGAATATCAGAAACAGCTTCGCATTACAAATCAAAAACATGATCTGGTTAGTATCATCGTTAATGATGAATTCGAAACAGAATTACCAAAGGTCGGTCTTTTACCACTGCATGATGCAGAGACCGGAAAAGAGATCCTGATCGATACCTCAAGCGCCAAAGTTAGAGAAGCGTATTCGAAAAGAAAGAAAAGTGCCCAACTGGCACTCGATGATGCCTTGCTTAAAATGAAAATTGATACCGTCCGGGTTAATACTAATTCATCATATGTACGGCCATTGATGAATTTCTTCAAACGCAGAATGAGCAGATACTAAGCTCTTTATTTTTCAATCATTGCTACTAACTCTGCACCTACCTGATCTAATTCAAACCGGTATCTTTCTACCACGCGTTTAAACGTTTCCAGATCATTTCCTGCTAACGACTTCGACGGCGGGAGTTCTACATGTAAAGGATTCACCGGAGAATTATTCTTATAGATTCTGTAATCAAGATGTACTCCTGTTACTCTCCCGGTTTTTCCTACATAACCTATTACCTGACCTTGTCTTACCTTAACCCCTTTCTTGATTCCACTGGCAAACCCGTTCAAATGTAAATACGCTGTCGTATATGTACTGTTATGTCTGATCTTTACAATATTGCCATTGGCACCTCGGTATTGAGCTTCTAATACTTCACCATCTCCTACTGAAATTACAGGTGTACCCAGAGGTGCCGCATAATCCACTCCATAATGAGGCAGTCTGCGTTTTAATACCGGATGAAAACGATTACTGGAAAACCCTGAGCTTATTCTCTGAGAGAACCTAAAGGGAGCTTTTAACAATGCTTTTTGTACCCCTCTTCCCTCACTATCAAAATAGCCGGCACGATCGTCTGTCTCATAATAGAATGCATCATACACCTGACCTTTATGTGAGAATTCAGCAGCTAATATTTTTCCAACTCCAAATGGTTCACCATCTACAAATTGTTGTTCGTAAATAACTTTGAATGAATCATTCTTGTAAATACGGAAAAAATCGATCTGCCAGGCAAAGATCTCACTCAGTCTGTTTGCCAGTAACGTATTATCCTCGTTTTCAATCAGGGTTTCGTAAAGCGAGGAGGTAATTACTCCTGAAGCTTCTGCAATCTCGGTTGTAACTTCCTTCTTTCCGGTCTTAACAACCACATCGTTTTCCCAGTCAAGAACAACATATTCCAGCAGGTTATCATTAAGGATCATACGGCTTGGAATTGCGCCATCCTTATCCGCATATACCTGATATTTTTGACCCGGTCGAATTGTATTGAGACTATACACTCCTTTGGAAGCCTGAGAGATCTCCTGAATTTTTTGTGGGGATACATCCAGGTCGCGTAGAATGAGGTACAGACTTTCATTCCGTTTTACCTTTCCCTTCTTAATGATCAGTTTTTCATCATTGAATCCATACTCATCTCTGGCCGGACTTTCTTTGATCTCCACAAAGTTTTCCAGAGTAACAGAGGGCATGTCTAGATCCTGAGCTGTTTGATTAAGCCCACAGTTTGAGAACACAATTAACCCGGAAACCAACAGTAACGTTAAAATATTTTGTCGCATGTAGAAGTTTAGTAGATGACAACAGAGCGCAGGAGAATACGAAATAATCCTTTTTTTTCATAGACTCTTAACTTAGGAGGTGAGCTTGCTCAAAATTCTTCCTGATTTTTACCGAATATCCCCTATTTTTGCGGGCACTATAAATGTTAT
The DNA here is from genome assembly GCA_002480645.1 of Balneolaceae bacterium UBA7797. Taxonomy (GTDB): domain Bacteria; phylum Bacteroidota; class Rhodothermia; order Balneolales; family Balneolaceae; genus UBA7797. The sequence continues at coordinate 64,506 of DLCN01000014.1, read as the reverse complement.
AGACAAAACGGTTTTTAAAACTTAATGCAGCACAAAAAAATCAAATTATTAACACCCTGTTTATTATTTACTCTGTGTTTGCTGATCGGATCTACGGCTCATCTAATGGCTCAAACCGGAAAGGCCCGCACGTCTAAAGACTCCCTTCAGGTAGGTGAATCTTTCACCTTGTCTATCAATGTACAACTTGATAAAAAGTACGATAAGGTTGTTTTTCCTGACACAAGTGCATTTCCACCGATCATTGGTTTTAACAGTAGCCAGAGGTATAAGGTCACCGATTTTGCAGATAGCGCAACCTATCAGCTACAATTTTTCACCAATAAAGATATCACGCTGCCTCCTTTTCAGCTTGCTTTGGTGGAAGGAACCGATACTTCTTATATCTACACCAATCCGGTTCCGTTATATTTTAAAACCGTACTCCCCGAAGCTGATGCGGATTTTAAACCGATCAAACCGATCTTCCCGTTTGATACCTTCCCCTGGCCTTTAGCTATCGTGATCGCAGCCTTACTCATTGCTGCCGCCGTGATCTATCATGTACTTAAAAAACGAAAAGAGAATATTGCACCAGTCAAAGTGGTACCCGTCAGGGAATTTGAGAATCCGATTGAAAATCTGGAATCTGCATTGATGTATCTGAAACAGGAATACGATCTGGCTACAACCGGCGATTATAAATTCTTTTATTCTTCTGTTAGTGACGCTATCCGTACTTATTACGAAGATCTGTATAACATTCCTGCACTGGAATCTACCACTCGCGAAGTAATGCGTTATCTGGATGCATTTGGTGTAGATCATGAAATGATTACCTATACCCGCCATGTACTGGCTAATGCAGATATGGTTAAATTTGCAAAATATACTCCAAGTCTGGACCGAGCGTGGAGCACCTACCAGTTTGCCGTCGATTTTCTGGATCGTGCCCGGTTAGTTGATGCATCAAGAATTACCAGAAAACGTTCCGAATTTGAGAATATGGTAGAGGAAGACCAATCAGTAACCGATGAAACTGTTCAGGAGGGTGAAGTATAATGGAATGGTCAAATCCTGAATGGTTCTGGGCTTTTGCAATATTACCGGTCATTATTGGGGTATATCTGTACCGGTTCTTCGCTAAAAAGCGTGATTCTTTAACCTACTCATCACTTGAAGAATTACAAAATCTGCCCGGAAACTGGAGAGCCCATCTGCACTGGTTAACTTTTATACTCTTTATTGGAGGTTTGTCCTTTTTAATTGTTGCTCTGGCACGACCTCAACTTAAACTTACCACCATCGAGCGCAATGCTGAAGGTATAGATATTGTAATGGTGCTTGATATATCATCTTCGATGCGGGCCGAAGATCTGAAACCCAATCGCTTCGAAGCTGCCCGGGATGTGGCTAAAGAATTTATCGACAAGCGAATATCTGATCGCATTGGATTGGTTTCCTTTGCCATGAAAAGCTTCACAGTCTGCCCTCCAACGCTCGATTACCGGCTTTTAAAAGAATTATTGGATGAAGTGGAAATGGGAATGATCGAAGATGGTACAGCTATAGGTATGGGCATTGCCACAGCCATCAATCGCCTTAAAGACAGTGAAGCAACCAGTAAAGTGATCATAGTTTTAACTGATGGACAGAATAATGCCGGTGAGATCGATCCGGTAACCGCTGCTGATCTTGCGGTTACCTACGGCATCAAGATCTATACGATCGGAGCCGGAACCAGAGGAACAGCTCCCTATCCTACTCAGGATCCGATCTTCGGGCGGAAATATCGTAATATGCAGGTCGATATTGACGAAGAAATGCTTACCAAAGTAGCCGATCTGACGGGAGGACAATATTATAGAGCCACAGATACCGAATCCTTATTCAGCATTTACGATCAGATCGATGAATTGGAAAAGTCTAAAGTCGAAGAATTGATCTATACAGATTATGAAGATCGCTACCCCTTCTATCTTGCCTTATCCATCGCCTTATTTTTCATAAGCTTTGCTGCCGACCGGATCTGGTTAAGACCCTTCACTCAGTCTTGATGATCTCGAAAGGAATAACTTTAGTAGCTTCTTCACCACTATTCAGGTCATACACGGTAAATACAAGTTCATATTCGCCTGTTTCTCTATCCTGAAGATCAAATTCAAGATTGCCGGAAACAATCCTGGATGATGCCTGATAACTGGTGCGAATAGAGTTTTGCGCTTTCTTCCTGAACAGTCCAAGTAATTTCTTCCCTTCTCTCACAGACAGTTCGATCTGCAGGTCACTCATGCCATCATCATTCAAAGTGGTATTTACCACCTGAAAGTGCATATACATATTTGAAAAACCTGGAATTTTATTATCTAATGCAACAATGAACGGTACGTCCTGTTCCCAATCAGGTTCTGAGCCTACATACCCTATCATGATATCCGGTATCATCATGTCAGTGGGCATGTCATCTATTTTATCCACTGTCACTTCTGTAAATCCATGACCTAAAAGGGATTGTGGAAATAATTCATTTTCCCTCAAACGATTTGATCGTTTTATGTCGGTGAGTTCTACTCTGAAGCTGTATGTCAGATCAGCGTTTCCGGTGTTCAGCTTAAAGATTGATTGAGCCGGATGTTCCATCAATTTAGAAACCATGGGTATGGCAGGCTCGTCCATGTGGTGTTCAAAGATCATATTTTTCTCAGAACCTACAGAAAATGTATGCCTGATCTTGTACCTGCTAAGATCTTCAGCTTTATCTTTACTCATAAAATCAGCGATATAGGGAATTGGGTAGCTGTTCATGATGTGATAATAGGAAGGAGATCCGTTTTCACTGAAAAACTGATACGTTCGGCTCGCCACTTCGATATCTTTGATGGAAGAATCTGCGGTAGAATGTTGAAGAGGCGCAGCACTAATGATCTGATTCATCTCACCAACTTTTTCATAGGTCACTGCATTGAGCCAACCCTGTCCTCCATCAATCCGGTTCATACTGCCACCTAGCTGGTGATTCTTTGATTCGATCTCCATCATACGGTAATTCAACGTTCGGAACAGGTCCTCGAATACTACATCATAGGTAAAAAATTGGCGAAGATAGTTATGCATCAAAATAAAACCCGGGGAGATCATTCTTTTCCGGGCCCCTCCTGATCCGATCTCTGTTAAATTAAAAGCATAGGCCGGAATAAAATCCTTAACCTGGTTGATTCTTTCGAATCTGAGAGTACTGGCATTATCCCCGAATAATTCCACAATTCTTCCTCTTGTACTTAATCCTTCATAGATCCAGATCTCATAATCAGCCGGGTAAAAATTTTTGATGATCTTCTTATAAAATGTATTGGAGACATCAATTATATCTGAGATCTCGGATTTGATAATGGCCTCATTTAGCTCCAGGGTTCCGGAGTGAATCACATCAGGTTTTCCAAACCTAACATAGAGCAAAGCGCGGTCATCGGTTCCATAGATCGTATTTTTTGCTTTATTAAAATGCTTTTTTGCATGTACCACGCGCTGCCAGTGCTCGATCAGTCGTTCATTGATAACCGTGCCCGGAGTCGGATCCATTTGCTTCCATTGCATCAACAAATCTCCTGCCATTCCTACCGGATCCCGTCTGGATCGTTTTTCTACTTTGTTAATGTCGAAGGAATCGAACACTACCTGCGATTGTAGCACGGCTTCCGTCAAAAAAGGTTGAACCTCTTTTCCTTCCGCTGTCAGCGACCAGTAGTAGATCATCGTTGCTACTTCATAAAGTCGGGTCATCGTATGTTCAGCTACAACTTCCCCGAATTTCCAACCGATTCTGGGATCAATATCATCTGTGTCTTTGTATGTGTTAAAGGCTCCCAGCCAGATATCCAACGCTTCACTTATCTGTCCATTCTCATACCGTTCTAAACCGGATTCATATTCCTTACCAGTGGCGGGGTAATTCTGAACTAATAAAAGAAATAATAAAAACTTAAAGAGAAGCATTAGTGATGATTTATCGGAGATACAGATTCATAACTACTAATTACCACATTGAGTTTCAACTATAAAGATTCTCATCTGAATTAATGGATGTATGCGCCCTTCCGCTATAAACCGTATCTTTAAATAAAAAAAGTCAGCTTCAATAAAAGCGCATGTCCGTTTCTTCCATCAAGAAAGTAATTAAAGCCACTCAAACCTCTTCGAAAGTATCAGAACTGCTGAAGTCGGTGGGTACCGTACATCTTCGGGAAAGTGTGGGTTCGTATCTGTCATTCCTGATCGAAAATTTATCGAAAGAGCATAATAATATTCTCATCATCACTTCTACCGATGAAAATGAGCGTTTTATCAAGTCTGATCTGAATCTTCTGTTCGATCATCATATCATCCATTTTCCATCCAGCAATCAAAAGCCATATGATACTGAACAGATCGTAGACAGTGGATTATTGGTCCAGCGGTCGGAAGCCATTCAGGCAGTGAAGGACAAAAAAAATAAGGTGGTAGTAACCTCGGCAGAGGCCTTATTCGAAAAAGTAGCACCTCCGTCGCTGCTAAATGATGTGAGTATCTTATTGGAGAAAGGCGAGGAAATTGATCCTGATGTTCTTCGGGAAAAGCTGGTGGATCAAGGCTACAATCCGGTACGCTTTGTGGATGAACCCGGTGAGTTTGCCGTTCGGGGTGGTATCATGGATATTTTTCCATATTCCGGTGAGTACCCGGTTCGTCTGGAATTCTTCGGGGATGAGATCGATTCCATTCGCGAATTTGATGCCGATTCGCAGCGCTCTGTTTCATTCTTAAATCAAACCCGGATCGTACCCGATCTTTCAAATTTACCCGATTCTGACAAAGATCCCTTTCTCTCTTATTTTGATAACGATACACTCCTTGTTATTCAGGATGCGCCGTTGGTTCGAAAAGAATTGGAAACTCGTTACAACGATGCGGTTGAACGTTTTGAGCAGATAAAGCAAGATGAACTACCTGCCCCCTCTACTCTTTTTACCTCGCGGGATGAATTTGAAAAACATCTTAATAGTTTTGATAAGATCCTTTATTCCGGTAGCCTGGAACCGGATATTGAAGCTTCAGTTTTTAATGCCGGTACCAAGCCTCAACCCGATTTCCATGGAAACTTCAAATTCCTGAAAGAGGATATCGAAAAACATTCGGAGCAAGGGGTTAAAACATTCATCTACTGTGATAATGATGGACAGTCTACCCGGTTCAGAGAACTGCTCGGTGAGCCGGAGCCACATTTTAATTATGAGCTGGTTGTTGAGTCCATTCACGAAGGTTTTATCATACCTGATGCTAAGATCGCTGTTTACACCGACCATCAGATCTTTAACCGGTACCACCGTCCAAAAGTAAGAAAGCGCCGGTATTCTGGTGGTATTTCGTTCAAGGAACTTCGTGACCTGAGCATCGGAGACTTTGTGGTTCATGTAGATTACGGGATCGGAAAATTTGCGGGATTCAAACGAATTCAGGTTAAAGACAATGAACAGGAAGTAGTGGTTCTTCGCTATCAGGAAGATTCATTGTTGTATGTAAATGTATCCAGCCTGCATAAACTGCAAAAGTATTCTGGTAAAGAAGGTACCGCTCCGAGAATAACCAAGCTTGGATCTGGAGAATGGGCAAGAAAGAAAGCTCAGACCAAACGGAAAGTAAAGGACATTGCCCGTGAGCTGATTCAGCTTTATGCCAAACGTAAGATGCAAAAGGCTTTCGCGTTCTCTCCGGATGCCGGCTGGCAAACCGAACTGGAGGCAAGGTTTGAATATGAGGAAACCCCGGATCAGATGAGTGCGATCGTGGCCGTAAAAGATGATATGGAGAGTACTCAACCCATGGATCGGCTGGTCTGTGGGGATGTGGGTTTTGGTAAAACGGAAGTCGCTGTTCGTGCAGCGTTTAAAGCGGTAATGGATCATAAACAAGTGGGCGTTTTGGTGCCAACCACCATCCTTGCGGAACAGCATGCAAAAACATTCGCTAAACGGATGAAAGAATTTCCCGTTACCGTGGAATCCCTCTCCCGGTTCAGGTCAAAAGCAGAGCAAAAAGATGTGCTGGAACGGCTTGAACGAGGTGAAGTGGATATTGTGATCGGTACCCATCGCCTGCTTTCTAAGGATGTCAAATTCAAAGATCTGGGACTGCTTATTGTTGATGAGGAACAACGATTCGGAGTAAGTGCCAAGGAAAAACTGAAGGAGTTCAGAGCAACTATTGATGTACTCACTCTAACTGCCACTCCGATCCCAAGAACTTTACAATTTTCGCTGATGGGGGCCCGAGATCTGAGCGTAATCAACACTCCGCCACCGAACCGGCAACCTGTTTACACAGAAATTCACAGTTTTAACGAAGCCCTGATCCGGGACGCTATCCTGCAGGAGATGAGCCGCGGAGGTCAGGTATTCTTTATTCACAACCGGGTAAAGAACATTGAAGAAGTAGCTGAAATGATCCGTCACCTTGTTCCCGATATCCGGGTGCGATTCGGGCATGGACAGATGTCTCCTTCACAGTTGGAGAAGATCATCGCTGATTTTTACAGCCACAAGTTTGATGTCCTGGTCTCTACAAATATCGTGGAAAATGGGATCGATATCGGGAATGCAAATACCATTATCATCAATAATGCAGATAATTTCGGACTTGCAGAACTGCATCAGCTTCGTGGTCGTGTTGGCCGGTCGAATAGGAAGGCATTCTGTTATCTCATCACAAAACCGGTTGAATCACTCACCCCTGAGGCCAGAAAACGACTTCTTGCACTGGAAGAATTCTCAGATCTGGGGGCAGGATTTAACATTGCAATGAGAGACCTGGATATACGGGGCGCCGGTGATATTCTGGGGGGTGAACAAAGTGGATTTATTAATGATATCGGTTTTGAACTCTATTCTAAGATCCTGAATGATGCGGTGAAAGAGCTCAAAGAATCAGAATTCGGAGATATGTTTGAAGGATCCGAACCTGAGATCGATCTTCCTGAAACTACAGTAGAATTCGATGCCTCTGCCCTGCTTCCTCAAAATTATGTTGCTGATAATGTTGAACGATTGAATCTCTATAGAAAACTATCCCGTTCAACTAATGAGCAGGAGATCGAAGAATGGAGTTCAGAGATCGAAGACCGCTTTGGTACCGTTCCAAAAGAAGCACAGAACCTGATCATTGCCAGTATGATCAAATTATTTGCCTCCAGAAATTTCTTTACTAAAGTGACCATCCGGGCCGACCGTATGTGGTGTATTTGTCCTAAGGCAGGATCTGAACTGGGTAACCATTATTTCGATTCAGGGCTATTCCAAACTACACTTGATGCGCTTGAACAACTCCGACCGGATAATTTTAAAGTGGTTCAGAAAAACGAAGTGTTGCGACTCGTTATTCAGGATATTCCAGACTATGAAGCGGCATTGAAATTCCTGAAAGATCTACATCAGAAGACCACTAAAGAACCTGTGACCGAAAACAACGAATGATAGATCTGACCCCATACATCACGCTACTCAAACAAGGTGAAGTTGTAGCCTTTCCTACCGAAACGGTGTACGGGCTGGGTGCGGATGCCCGGAATCCGTCAGCCATAAAAAAGATCTACCGTACTAAAGGGCGACCTGCCGACAACCCCTTGATCGTTCATGTAAGTTCATTGGAACAGGTAAAAGAATTTGCTAATGAGATCCCGGAATTAGCCAAAAAATTAATGGATACTTTTTGGCCGGGACCGTTAAGTGTCGTGTTACCTAAAAAGCCGGAGGTTCTGGATCTGATTACCGCCGGACTTGATACCGTTGCGCTCAGAATGCCCAATCATGAGATCGCCCTTTCGATCATAAAACAAACCGGGGCTTTGGTCGCTCCAAGCGCAAATTCGTCAGGTAAACCGAGCCCGACCTCAGCCGGGCATGTTTCTGAAGATTTTGGCATTGATTTCCCGGTGGTGGATGGCGGTAAAACCACGATCGGATTAGAATCAACTGTGGTCGATTGTTCAGGGTCTACCCCTTCCATTTTACGTCCAGGTTCTGTTAGTAAGGCCCAGTTGGAATCCGCTACCGGAGTAAAATTTAAAGAATCGTTTAACAGTAAAGATTCTCATGCCCCGAAAAGTCCGGGGCAGAAATACACGCATTATAAGCCCGCAGCTAACGTGATCTGGACCGGAGATGCTGAATATCTGGATGAATCCACTCTGTTTTTATTATCAGGGAGAGCTCCGGATATGCCTAATGTGATCTCTTACAATAACGATCTTGATCAATTTGCAAGCGAACTGTATGATCGGTTTCGCCAGGCTGATCATAAAGGGTATACACAGATCGCGGTCGAATTAAATGAGAATTTATCATCCCATCCAATGTATGCAGCACTATTGAATCGGATCTCTAAAGCAGTAGGTTGAAATGGGATTTCTGGCTGCTTCAGCGAAAGCGATCAAATATAATCTTGGAATGCTCCATGATCACGATCTATTCGAGCGATTAGATAATTCGTCAAGAGCAAAGAAAATGTATAAGATTGATGTCGAAAAATTTGAATCATCTGTTAAGAACGCTCATCAGCTTAAACAAAAAAGAGCATCAACCGAGGCTTTTTCCTCCCGACTGATACTCTTGCTACTAGTCCTTCTAACACTAACAGTGGTTATGTACGAGATACTTTTAGCCGACTAATGCCAGTTGTTGCTCGTACATAAAAGCTTCGAATTTGAAGATCTGAATGGTCTGTTTATTAACGATTCCCACAGAATCGACCAGATCACTTTCCACATTACTTTCCTGTAATTGCTCGATGTCTACCGTGGAATCTACTGCATCCACAGTCATTCCGTACATGTCGTCTTCGTAATCCACAATGATCACCACATCACGGGTTTCCTGATCTTCAATGTTCCGGAATAATTCTTTAAACAGAGATAGCATTTCAGCCATCACATTATCCTTGGTCTGCTTGATCACACGCTTTGCATCCTCTGTGCGGTCTTCCTTGATATACCGGTCCACCCTGTCTGCGATCTCATGGATCTTTTTGTGAGGTTCATCAAATTTCTTCAGAACACCATAAAGCAGATTATCTATGGAACGGGAATTTTCAGATTGAGTATTCATTCTCTTCATGTACTCACCGTACCACTTACCGAAATTACATTTGGATGGGTCGCGCTGCACAGTGATGGGTTTATTGTACCGAACCTCATGTTCCAATACTTCTAACCATTCGATATGCTCTTTTTCCCGTTGTTTAAGCATTTCAACCAGTTTTCGGCGTTCTTCCCTCAATGAAGGCATTCCCATTCGTAAACGGGTATCAAATACAGGGATGATCTTCCCTCGAAGATTCATCACTCCCAGTATATAATTGGGCTTATTGGGTACTTTTGTGATGAATGAATACGGGATAGATTCGATCACATCGTTTACCGGAACTGCATACTTTTCGTTCGCTATTCTAAATGATAAATACTTCATTGTTACTCCTTATTCTGCCTCTTACTTAAACGGTTTCTAATTCCTGTGTATGAATATGACTGCTGATATTCTGATGATTGAAGGTCTCGAGATCCAGAATCTGAATGGTCTCATTATTAACTATACTCATCGCGTTTACTACTTCACTCGTCAATGAATCTTCGCTGTATTCATTGATCTCAATGGTTGAATCAATGGAATCAACGGTAATACCGAACAGGGTATCAAACCTGTTAATGATGATCACGATGTCTCTGTGAACCAGATCTTCCAGGGCTTTATAAAAACTTTCAAAATGCTGAATTAACTCATGCAGTATGGTATCATGAGTATGTCTGATCAATGAAATAGCCTGTTCTTTTTCTCCTCTTTCGATCATTTCTTCTACCCTTTCGGCCAATGCATGAATTTCGTTATGTGGTTTTTCAAATTTCTTCAGGATGCCGAAAAGCACATTATTTCCGGAGCCGTTTCGCTGGTAGCTCTCTTTTAATTTTTCCATATATGGATGATACCACCGGCCAAATTCACACATTTGGGGATCACGCTGAACTGAAATTGGTATACCTTCATTTACTTCTCGCTCCAGCTGTTCTATCCAGGCTTTGTGTTCTCTTTCCCGCTGCTTCATCATCTCAATAAGATGTTTGCGTTCCTCATAGATCGATTCCAGCCCCATCCTTACCCGCGTGTCATACACCGGTATGATCTTTCCCCGGAGATTCATCACTCCCAAAACATAATCCGGCATTTTAGGCACTTTTGTGACTTTAGAGAACTGCACAGATTCATTAACATCCATCACCGGGACGGCGTATTTTTCGTTAAGTATTCTAAAAGACAGATATAGCATGATACAATTCCACTTTGTTAAGTGAAGTTTTTTGACTTATCGGCAAATAAGCTGCTACAGTTAAATATTATTTGTACATGTATATCTGATATAAAAAAAGCCTGTATCGGATACAGGCTTTAAGTGATAAATAAACAGATCGGTCGGTTATTCTTTTATATCATTATCGGATTCTCCGGCCGGGATCCAGACATTATTGTATTTGTCAATATCAGGTAACATATTATCCGGATCGATCTGTACTTTCTTGATCTTTTGAGTAGTTTTCACCGGAAGTTGCCACTCATTTCCTGTCTGCCATATCTGAACAGGGACGTTGATCCTTTCGAAGGATCCATCCTCTAACGTAACTTCGATGGTTACCGGCATTACCATTTTCTGTAAATTCTGAAGTGTTAATAAAGCTCCCTGCGACGGATCATCTTCTATATATCTCACACTTTCAATAGCCTGATCCAACGTCCACTTTTCCTTGAACCAGCCTCTCCAGAACCAATCTAATTCATATCCTGTTACGTCTTCCATCGTATTAAAGAAATCGTTGGGCGAGGGATGTTTGTATTTCCAGCGTTCGACATATGTTTTGAAGGCTTCATCAAAAAGATCAGGTCCAACCACTACCTCGCGTAATAACCGAAGTCCGATGGCCGGTTTATAATAGGCTACTATTCCCAGATTTCCGGGTTGAATCTGATCAGGCTGAGTCATGACAGGCTCCGACCGACTTCCTTTATACCAGCCAACTAATCCACTGGCATTGGATCGGCTCGGCTTATATTCTCCATCATTAAAAACTTCTGTACTATATCCATTTATGAAGGTATTGAATCCTTCATCCATCCAGGCATGTTCCCGTTCATTGGATCCTACGATCATAGGAAACCAGGTATGACCAAGTTCATGATCGGTAACTCCCCAAAGTCCTCTGCCACTAGCTCTGGAACTACAGAAAACGATACCGGGATATTCCATCCCGCCTACAATACCTGCCACATTTGTAGCTACGGGATAGGGATATTTCATCCATTTTTCTGAATAATATTCTATAGAGGCTTTAACAAATTCTGTTGAGCGAACCCATGCATTTTCTCTTGCACTTTCTTTCGGGTACACCGACATCGCCATAGCCTTTTCCCCATCCGGCAGATCTATTTTAGCCGCATCCCAGATAAACGCTTTTGATGCTGCCCAGGCAATATCCCGTGCATTTTGCATAATGAAACGCCAGGTTACTTCCTTTTCTGTTCTTGTTGATTCTGCTCCTACCTCGCTCTCTTTCACAATAGCGACGGTCTCATCACTCTGCTTTGCTTTATTGAATCGATCGAGCTGATCTGAGGTTAATACCTCCTCAGGATTTTGTAATTCCCCTGAACCAACTACTATAAAATCACCCGGAACCGTGATCGAATAATCGAAATCTCCATATTCCAGATAAAACTCTCCGTTTCCTATATAAGGCATCACGTTCCAGCCTTTCAGATCGTCATAAACAGCCATTCTGGGATACCACTGGGCTATTTCGTAGATCCAGCCATGTTCGGTTTTAAGTCTCCCCATCCTGTCTGAGCCGTACTCCGGTACCTGGAAGGAATATTTGATATGGATCTTAAGATCTCCCCCGTCTTTATCGAGCTTTTCATTAAGAACCAATTTCATGTTGGTATCCACCTTTCTACGTTCCGGAATATAGGATCGACCATTTTGCTCGATGGTGATCTCATCCAGAATATATCCTCCATCAAAATCACGGTTACCAAATCGGGCACCACCAAAGGGAGTGAGTTTCGCTCCCCAGGAATCGTTAGAAAAAAGATCCTGATCTAACTGGATCCACAAAAATCCGAGATCATCCGGACTATTATTGGTGTAGTGGATCGTCATTTCTGATGAAATGAGATGGATGTCAGGATTAAGAGTGGTCCTGATGGTATAATCTGCACGATTTTGCCAGTATTCATCCGTGGGAGCTCCGCTTGCCGAACGGGTATAGGTGCTTACACCGGTATCGAACGGCAGGAAGGCCTCCTGAATGTTGGGATCTGCGACCGTTTGTGCAAAACCATTGGATGAATAGATGAATAAGGAAAGAACAAAGAATAATGTAGTCACTCTCATGATTTATCTTATAATAGAATTAATAGTTTGAAGAGAATGCATTTCAGGAATCTACTCGAAAACTGAGAAGGTCTGATCGGGGCGCATTGCTAATACCGTTTCCACCATTATGGTGATGAGATCTTCCACGTCGTTCATATTACAGAGCTCAACCGGGGAATGCATGTATCTGAGCGGTAAAGAGATCAACGCACTCGGAATTCCGGTTTGCTGATAGAAAATACTATCGGTATCTGTACCGGTTCTAACACTGGTAGCTTCGTGTTGAATATCAATTTCCTTGTCGGCACAGATCGTTTCAATGAATTCCACCAGACGAGGATGATTCGCTCCCCCATGCTGTATGGTCGGACCTTTTCCTAACAGCACGGTACCATTTTCTTTCTGATCGATACCCGGTGTATCCGTTGCATGCGTTACATCTGTCACAATGGCCACATCGGGCATAAAACGGTAACTCATCATACGTGCTCCGAATCCCCCAACTTCTTCCTGTACCGCATTTAAAGCCATTACGTTTACTTTTAACTTACTTTTCATGGTAGAAAGTCGTCGCAAAGCTTCAGCTATGATATAGCCACCAATTCGATTATCTAACGCTCTTCCGGTAAGTATCTCATCGTTCAGATATTCTGAATCACTGGCGTAGGTGATCGGATCCCCCACTTGCACCAGATCCAGCGCTTCTTCTTTAGAACTCACCCCGATATCTACATAGATGTCTTTCCATGCCGGTTGTTTTCCTCCTCCATTCTTAGCATCCTGAAGGTGAATTGCCGTGTTCCCGGTTACACCAACCACTCTACCATTTTTATTGTGGATGTAAACTTTCTTAGCACGTGCGATAGTAGAATCACTCCCACCCAGCTTATTGATATAAATAAATCCCTGCTCTGTGATGTGTTGAACCACCATCCCGATCTCATCACTATGCGCTTCCAGTAACACGGTGGCCACATCATTACTGGTTTCAATTTTCGCCGCGCACGAACCATAGGCATCAGTCATTACCTTGTCCGCAAACTGATCAACATAATTTTTCCAGACCACCACTCCGGGCTTTTCGTATCCGGTTGGACTTGGGGTCATTAAGAGTTCTTCTAAAAATAATTTTGGAGCTTTATCACTCATGTTCTTTCTTTATTGTTGTTTAAAATTTTGCTCTAATATAAAGATTTAGAGTACCAACCTAATTGATATATTCCACTCACCTTTTTTCTTATAAGTTTCATCTTTTAAGCATCGCTATGTTTCGAAAAAAATATTCTGAAGATCTGTTTAATCACTGGCATGAGGTTGAGGTGAGGTACCGGGATCTTGACACTAACAATCATGTAAATAACGCCGTATTTAATACCTATTTTGAAGAAGCCCGGATCAACTTTATTACTACGATCCCTGAGTTTATAAAAGGATTAGAGGAGAAGAAATCCTTCGTTCTTGTTAAATGTACCATTGAGTATTTAAAGCCCATAATTTACCCTTCTAAGCTCCTTATTGGTAGTGGGTGTACCGAAGTTGGTAATTCATCTATTGAGGCCTTACAAGCCATCTATGACGCTGACAGCCACCAATTACTCTCTGTTGCCCTCACCAAAGGGGTATGGTTCAATCTGAATACGCAACGACCTGAACGTATTCCCGAAATTGCTGATATTGACGCCTACATGGTAGAGAAAGACTGAAATGGATAAAAGTACCAGATATAAGATCTTCAATGACCCTATTCACGGTTTTATTACCGTACCCAAAGGAACTGTATTAAAACTGATCGATCATCCCTACGTTCAACGTCTCAGAAGGATCCGGCAGCTGGGACTGGGGTATCTGGTATTTCCGGCCGCTGAACATTCCCGGTTCTCCCATGCTATTGGTGCTCTGGAACTGGGTCAGCGGGTGTTAAATAATTTGCGGGAAAAAGACACCACCATCAGTGAAAAAGAATTTGAAGGAACGATCATTGCTCTCTTATTACATGATGTTGGTCACGGCCCCCTCTCTCACACTCTTGAACATTCGCTGATCAAGAATTTCAATCACGAGATGATGAGCCTCGCCATCATGAAAGAGCTCAACAAACAACTTGATGGAGCCCTCGACACAGCGATCGAGATTTTTACCGATCAATATCCTAAAAAATTCCTGCACCAGCTGGTTTCCTCACAACTGGATCTTGATCGACTGGATTACCTTCGGAGAGATAGTTTCTTTACCGGAGTTTCTGAAGGAACCGTCGGGATTAACCGAATTCTGAAAACCATGCGTGTTTTCAATGGCAACATCGTCATTGAAAAGAAGGGGATCTATGCCATAGAAAATTATATCATTGCCCGCCGGTTAATGTACATGCAGGTATATCTTCATAAAACGGTGCTAAGTGCCGATATACTGATCCGACACATCTTTAATCGGGTAACAGAACTGATCAAAGACGGAAAAAATATTCCTTTCCCATCCAGAAATCTGGAATATTTCCTCAAAGAAGCTCCATCAGCCAAAAAGAGTATCTCCAGAAAGACCATAGACCTTTATACCTCGCTGGATGACTACGATATATACCAGAACATCAAAGCCTGGAAAGATTGTACCGATCCAATCCTGGCAGACCTGAGTACCCGCTTCCTGAACCGCACACTCTTCAGAACTACCTTCTTAGACAGAGAACCAAATTCTGAATTCCGACAGAAAGTGCATGAAAAAACGAAGAAAGTGCTTAAGAAACTTGGGATTTCTGGCACCGATGATGAGCTATCCTATTATTACAGCTTTGAAAGGATCCATTCTGAAGCATATAAATATAAAAATGAAAGTATCTGGATCCTGGAAAATGAAAAAGCCATTGAATTCTCTAAAGCAGCGGATACCCGAAATATTATTGCATTAACCGAGCCCGTTGTACGTCATTATTGCGTACATCTGAAAGACATCACGATCTAAGGTCTTTTTCCCTGATCTCTTTCAATAGTTTAACGATGAACAGATAGTCATAATCGTTTGCGGCACTGACCAGTTTAGCAAGACTCGGATCACTTTCATTGGCATCCATTCCCAGTACATCAGGTAAGTTAGAGATCAGCTCAAAATCCTGTAAATGCAGGGCCTCTTCGATCATTTGCTTACTTTTTTCATCTAATCCTTCAATAAACCGATACACATCCTTAAAAGTAATCGGAGACTCTTTATCAATTTCTTTGCTACCGGAAGAAATATGGAACTGAGGTTCGGTATAACGTTTGATCGTTTCAATGAGTTGTTCTTCCTTAAACGGTTTTAAGAGGTAATCAGTGAACCCTTGAGCCAACAGCTCTTTCTTATCTGCCAACAAGCCTCCGGCGGTGATCGCAACTATAGGTATTCGTTGACCCGCTTTTTCCATAGAGCGAATTCGTAACATAGCCTCTATTCCATTCATTACCGGCATGTTGATGTCCATTAAAACAATATGGGGCTTGTATTCGGTACAAGTTTCAACGGCTTGTTTTCCATTATTTGCTTCTCTGAAATCGAATTCTCTTTCCCGAACAATTATTCTGGTAAGCGTTCGGTTTGCTTCCACATCATCGACAATAAGCACCCGGATCTTGCCTTTCCCGCTATCCGGCAACAAGGTTGTTTCTGAAACGGGGCTGGTTTGCTCAGTACTAACGAATGGAATATTTATTGGGATTCTGACACTTACTTTGGTTCCCCTCATCTCCTGACTCTCTACCTCAATGCTTCCGCCCATGAATTCAGCGAATCGTTTGGTGAGTGTAAGACCTAAACCGGTACCGTTGTATTTAACTGAATCCTGTTGCCAGAATGGTTCATACACCAGCGACAGATTCTCTTCACTTATCCCAATACCCGAATCCTGTACTGTAATCTGTAATTCATGCTGATCATTGACTTCATCCCCTGATATTTCCATGGACAAGCGTATTGCACCGGTATCAGTAAACTTGATCGCATTATCTAACAGATTCTTTAAAATGGTTGAGACTTTCTCCACATCTACTTCAATGATATCGGGCAGATCTGAATAGGTGCAGATGTATTCAAGATGTTTATCAGCGGCTTTTCTTTTGAAGGATTCATTCAGATTCTCAAAGAATGGTTTCAGCTCTATGAGCTCCGGATCCAGTTTCGTTTTGTTCGAATCTAAGGCAGAGAGCTCAATGATCTCATTTACCATCCCTAATAATTGCTCACCTGCTTTGCTTATAGCGCCTACATGAGCTTTTTCGTCCTCCGAAATAGAGTCACTGCGTTTCATGATCTGCGCATAACCGAGAATAGAGTTCAGCGGAGTTCTGAATTCATGCGACAGACTGGCTATAAACTGTGATTTGGTTAAACTGGCGGCTTCCGCTAACTCTTTAGCCTGAGTAAGCTTATTCTCAGCTTCCTTCATGTTGGATATATCACGACATACCGATTGAAAACCAACCACAATACCATTATCCCGGATGAATGAGATCGACTGCCCCATCCAACGTGTCTTACCGGATTTTGTACTCATTCTGAATTCCAGATAATTTTCAGCCTGGTCTTCATAGATCTCCCGGTAATACTCCTTCACACGTTGTTTGTCGTCCTCTACAACAAGATCAAAGAAGTTCATGCGAACAAATTCCTCTTCGCTGTAGCCTAAAATGCTACTTACGATAGAATTCACATACAGAAAATTTCCCTTCAGATCAGTGCGATAAATAATATCCTGTGCAGATTCTACTAACTGCTGATATTCTGTTTTTGAGATGGATAGCTGTTGCTCAACATGCTTCTTTTCCGAAATATCAGAGGCTACGATCAGAATATAGGTCATATCCGGATTATCGAGAACCAGACTTCTTTTTTGAATCTGAAGCCAACGGGTTTCTTTGTTCAACCGGATTCTGGGACTATAGGTAATGGTAGTAGAATAGCCTTTCTCTAATTTATGATTATTGTAGAGAAAAGCATCGATCACATCTCTGGGAACCTGAAGATCTTCCAGTTTATGACCCGTCATTTTCTGTGAAGGAATGCCTGATAATTCTTCAAAACTTTTATTAGCAAGTACTACTCTGGAATCAAAGTCGAGAAACAATATGTATTGCTCCTGTTCATTTACCAGAGAG
Source organism: Balneolaceae bacterium UBA7797 (assembly GCA_002480645.1). GTDB lineage: Bacteria > Bacteroidota > Rhodothermia > Balneolales > Balneolaceae > UBA7797. The sequence goes on along the minus strand of DLCN01000014.1, from coordinate 46,963 downwards.
TCTATAAGAAATTGATTTCTCTTTCGGCCAGTTCGTCTGGATAAGATCTGGTAGGTGATCACAAACGTAACAATGGCTACTATGAGACCCACAAGAATCTCAGACGAAGTCAGACCCAGAATTATATTGAAGCTTGTATTCACGTAATTACCCTTTCCCAAAAAAATAAGGGTAATGCACAGATCACGTTGTTAAGAATCGCTAATTAAGGTTAGAATTTGAAGCTACCCGTTGGTATTCGATAAAGCTCAATTCCTCTGTTTCTTCTTTACTTACTTCCACCCATTCTGTGCCAATTTTGTCTCTATACTCCGGGAAATAGGTATCTCCTTCGAATTCTTTGTGTATCAAAGTGATGATGAGTTTGTCCGCAGAGTCAAGCAGTTGCTCGTAGACCTTTCCACCACCTATCACCATTAACTCCGGCACATCGATGTCTTTAAGTGCGTTATCTATCGATGAATAGGTAGGTACGTGCTCATAAGTTTTACTGGTTGATAGCACGATATTCTCTCTGCCGGGAAGTGGCTTTTCATTCAATTCTTCAAAGACACCTCTCCCCATCAGGATCGGTTTCCCCAGAGTTTTCGCTTTAAAGTGTTTGAGATCCTCCGGATATCTCCAGGGAAGTTCTCCATTGGCACCGATCAGAAGATTCGGGTCATGAGCAGCGATCAGGGTTATGATCATACCGCAACCTCAAATTTGATAACCGGATCCGGGTCATAGCCTTCCAGCGTAAAATCATCAAATCCAAGTTCATCTACCGGTTTATCTGCGATCTTTAAAGTAGGTAATGCCTTTGGTTCCCGTTTAAGCTGTTCTTTCAGTCCATCCACGTGATTTACATAAATATGTGCATCAACGATGGTATGGGCGAAGGTACCGGGTTCCAGACCAACTTCCTGAGCAATGGCCATGGTAAGAGCAGAATAACAAGCCAGATTGAATGGAATACCAAGGGCAATATCCCCTGAACGCTGGGTTAAATGGCAGTTAAGTTTGCCATCTGCCACATTAAAAATATACATGATATGGCATGGCGGTAGTTTCATTTCACCCAATAAGCCAGGATGCCAGGCGCTCACCACAATACGACGACTGTTAGGATTGGTCTTCAATAGTTCAATGGCTCTTTGAACCTGATCAAATTCTTTGCGTACCCATGCTTCACGCTCGATCAAGCCAGCATTTCCTTCCATCTGAATCACTTCTTTCTCGAGATAAGGAAATTTTCTCCATAATACCGGATAGATCGGCCCTACATACCCATCTTCATCTGCCCATGCATCCCAGATATGTACATTATTTTCGTCTCTGAGCCACTTAATGTGATCTTCACCTCTCAGATACCATAACAATTCAAAAATTACGGAGCGGAAGAATACTTTTTTTGTGGTAAGTAAGGGAAACCCTTCAGATAGATCAACTTTATAAAATTCCGCAAAACTGGAGATCGTATCAGTTCCGGTTCTGTTTTCTTTTCTTACACCGTTCTCAAGTACATTCTTTACCAGATCGAGATAAACCTTCATTTCGCAAGTTGTTTTAAAGTTATAATAAAATACCGCTCAACACTGTGATAGCGATCGTAAAATATATAATGATTCCGCTTACATCCATTATGGTTGCAACAAAAGGAGTTGAGGAAACTGCCGGATCCAAACCCAATTTGGATAATACAAAGGGTAACATGGAACCCACAAAATTTCCAAACAACACAATGCAGAATAAACTGGCCCCAACGACTGTGGCTGTAAGAATGGTTTCCATGTTCATAGGATCACCCAGCATTAACTCCCAGATGATCAACGTCACGAATCCTAAAATTCCAATAAATAACCCCAGGATTAGCCCGGAAGTAAGCTCTCGCAGGAACACCTTTTTCCAGTCTTCGAATTTGATGTCATCGGTCGCCAGTGCACGGATGATCAGAGTGGCTGCCTGCGCTCCGGAATTACCTCCACTTGAAATGATAAGTGGCACAAAAAAGGACAGAAACACCACTTTACTCAATAATTCTTCATATGAGCCCATGGTCACCGCGGTAAGTATCTGTCCAATAAATAACACGATCAGCCAGCCCAATCGCTTCTTCACCATGTTAAAGATCGCGGTCTGGGAATAGTAATCGTCGAGGGCATCCATCGCAGCCATTTTCTGCATATCCTCAGTGGTTTCTTCTTCCGCCACATCGATCACATCATCAACGGTAACAATTCCAACCAAAACCCCATCTGAATCAACCACTGGAAGAGCCACACGGTCATACTTGGCAAGCATTTTCACTGCTTCTTCCTGATCATCATATACTGATAATGCATTAAATGAGGAATCCATTAGAGTGGAGATGGTATCCTTTGGCTCAGCAACAATGATCTGCGTGATCCTGAGGTCATCGATCAGATGTTCACGGTCATCCACTACATAGATCACATTCAAAGTTTCCGCGATCTCGGCATATTTTCTGATATGAGCCATAGCACGATCAATCGTCCACTCCGATTTTATCCGAACATATCTCGGGGTCATCAAACGACCGACTGAATCTTCCGGGTACCCCAGTAATTTTTTGATCTGCTTCTGATCATCGGGTTTCATGGAATTCATTACCAGCTGGGTAAGGTGACCCGGTAGCTCCTCCATGAGCGCAACCTGCTCATCCGGCTCGAGATTGCCCATCACATCGCTTAGCTGCTGTTTATTGAATAACTCCAGCAGCTCCACTCCCTTTCCAGTTGGTAGTTCCGCAAAAACGTCGGCCGCAACCGGTTTTTTCAATAGTCGGAATACAACAACTGCGGCATCCCCTTCCAGCTCAACCAATAACTCAGCAATATCTGCCGGTGGCACATCAGTGAGTGCTTCCTTCAGCCCAACCCAGTCTTTCGACTCAATGAGCTCGTGGAATTCCGGTTTTATGAGCTGAAACAGCATATTTAAGGATCGATGTTATAAGATTGACAGCCTTGCGTGGATGTGGCTAAGAATCGGGGTAAATCGCCCAAAAAACAAGTTCTGTAAGCAGAAGTTTAGGAGAATCTTTGCCGCCGGATGGAAGTAAAACCATCATAGCGAGGAGGCTTGATTTATTTACAAGCTTTGTATCGACCTCTCCCTCGTTCCCTCTCCTGATTCAGGAGAGGGAGGCTTTTTTTAGATAGTTCAAGTCCTTATCAACGAGTTCTTCTCCTTGAGAAAGAGAAGACAGATGAGGTCGAAAAAAAGCGATCTCCGTAACACAGCCCCAGCTTCTCCAACAAGATTGCCGCGTCGAGTACTCGCTCATCCTCACATTCGCACCAAACTCCTCGCAATGACCACACAACCCAAAAAATAACACCCGTCATCGCGAGGAGACTCATTTACATTACCTGATCACATTTTAATCGACGAAGCGATCTCCATAACAAAGCCTCATCCTATCCCACAAGATTGCCGCGTCGAATTCTTCCTCAACCCAATCATTCATACTAAGCTCCTCGCAATGACCCACTTACATAAATAACCAAGACAACGTCCGTCATCGTAAGGAGACTTTTTTTATTTATTAGTTTTGTATCGACCTCTCCCTCGTTCCCTCACCTGATTCAGGAGAGGGAGGCTTTTTTTAGATAGTTCAAATTCTTATCAACGAGTTCTTCTCCTTGAGAAGGAGAAGACAGATGAGGTCGAAAAAAAGCGATCTCCGCAACAAAGCCTTAGCTCTTTCTACAAGATTGCCGCGTCGAATTCCTCCTATTCCCCACATTCTCACCAAACTCCTCGCAATGACCCGCAAAAAATATGATTAGTCTTAGTGTCCCGTCTGACCGCTAAAGCCGGTCTGACGGATGAAAAGGAAAAAACCCAGTATAGGCCCACAACCATCTATCAGACGGACTGGAACCGTCAGATGGTACTCATAAATAAGAGTATGATTAGAAGTAAACTTTGTGGTCAGTTTCGATCCAGACTCTGGAGAGCGACTTCTGCGGCCAATTGCTCGGCTTTCTTTTTGCTTTTGCCTACACCGGTTCCTAATTCATCTTCACCGATCAAAACTTTCACTTCGAAGGTGCGGTTATGTCCGGGACCGGATTCACTGATCAGTTTATATCTGGGCAAGGGTAAACGTTCGGCTTGTGTATATTCGAGAAGGGCACTTTTATAATTATCAACGGTATGGACTAGATCGTCGTAATCCACATAATTATCAAAAACGTTCTTTACAAAATTGAAAGAAGCCTGATATCCATAAGTGATGTAAATGGCTGCGACAATGGATTCAAAGACATCTGCCAGAATACTTTTCGACATTTTCATGTTGCCATTCTTCTCTCCTACCTCCATCAGATCTTCAAATCCAAGATACTGTGTATATTTTGCCAGCGATTCTCCCCGAACCAGCTTGGCGCGTATCTTAGTTAAGAATCCTTCGTTCTTTTCGGGATATTTATTGAAGAGAATTTCAGCCGCAATGAGGTCTAATACGGCATCCCCGAGAAACTCAAGTCGTTCATAGGAATCATATGCTGCATACTTTTCCTGAGAAACCATCGATCGGTGTCTCAAAGCCCGCTTAAATAAAGCAGGATCTTCGATCGTAACACCGATCAGTTTCTCAAGTTTTAAAATGCGCTCGCTACGATCCTGTAATTTGCCGTTCTTAGCGGTAAATATAGACCGTAGCCGTTTTAGCATTATTAATCCTCGAACTTCTTAAATACCAACGTAGAATTATGGCCACCAAAGCCAAATGCATTATTTAATGCGTAGGTAATATCTCGTACAGCCGGTTCATTTGGCGTGTAATTAAGATCACACTCCGGATCCGGATCTTCCAAATTCACTGTTGGTGGAACGGTTCCATGATAAATGGCCAAAAGAGCTGCAACGGATTCGATAGCTCCGGCTGCACCCAGGGTGTGACCATGCATCGATTTGGTCGAGTTGAGATTTATGGAGCCGGCGTGGTCTCCAAATACTTTCTTGATCGAGTTGGTTTCTGCAATGTCGCCAAGTGGAGTGGATGTACCATGCATGTTGATATGGTCAACATCTTCCGGTTTAATACCAGCAGCCTTAAGTGCGTTGGTCATTGCAATGTACACTCCCCCTCCGTCCGGATCGGGAGCAGTAATGTGGTAAGCATCCGCAGAGTACCCGTAACCTACGATCTCGCCGTAGATCCGTGCTCCGCGTTTCTTCGCTGTTTCTAATTCTTCCAGAATAAAGATCCCGGAACCTTCACCCAGTACAAACCCATCGCGACCTGCATCAAACGGACGGGAAGCCCCTGCAGGATCATCATTTCGGGTAGACATGGCTTTCATAGAATTGAAACCGGCAACGCCTATTTCTGTAACCGGAGCTTCAGAACCACCGGTAACGGCATAATCAGACTGACCGTAACGGATCATGTCATAGGCAGTACCAATGTTATGAGAACCGGTTGCACAGGCTGACACTGTCGCAAAGTTCGGGCCTCTGAAGCCATAGCGGATCGAGATCTGTCCGGCAATGATATCAGGGATGAGCATGGGGATAAAGAAAGGAGAAACACCGCGTGGTCCTCTTTCGTGAAGAGAAACGGCCTGATCATAGAAGGTTTGCATACCTCCGATCCCGGTACCCACGATTACAGCAACCCGGTCTTTATCGATCACTTCCAGATCGAGCCCTGAGTCTTCAATAGCTTCTTTGGAAGCTACTAAAGCGTACTGAGCAACCAGATCAAGTCGGCGACCATCTTTACGTTCGAAGTAATCTTCGGTGTTGTAGTCTTCAACCTGAGCGGCAAACTTAGTTGCAAAATTGGTAGTATCGAAATGCTCTATGTTACGGATTCCACTTTTCCCTGAAACCAAACCGTTCCAGAAATCAGGAGCGCTCTTACCTAAGGGAGTAAGAGCGCCAATACCTGTAACAACGACTCTGCGTGTATTCATAAATAGGTGTGAGAGAGATTAGGAGAGTTTTCCTGAAAGGTAAGTTACAGCATCGCCTACAGTAGCAATGTTTTCTGCATCTTCGTCAGGAATGCTAAGATCAAATTCTTTTTCGAATTCCATGATTAATTCAACAGTATCTAATGAATCTGCACCCAGATCGTTGGTGAAGTTAGCATCTGCTACAACTTCAGATTCATCAACGCCTAATTTATCAATGATAATGGCTTTTACTTTTGATTCAACATCTTGTGACATAATGTGTCCTTAATTAATATTTATTGGTAGTTAGATTATTTACAGTAATTACGAAACTTAAAAATTCATTTCTCTATCTGCAACTGCTACATGGCCATACCGCCATCAACACGAATTACCTCTCCGGTGATGTACGAACTCATGTCTGAGGCAAGAAAAACCACGGCATCTGCGATCTCCTGAGCTTCGCCTGCCCGGCCAAGCGGGGTAACCTGTTTGATACCGTCGAGTACCTTTTCGTCGAGTACTTCGGTCATATCGGTTAAAATGTAACCAGGAGCAACAACGTTTGCCCGAATTCCACGTGAAGCCAGTTCTTTGGCATACGATTTAGTAAAACCTACAATACCGGCTTTCGAAGCCGAATAATTGCTCTGACCCGCATTCCCGGTCAGACCAACTACGGAACTGATGTTTATGATTGAACCACCACGATTTTTCATCATCGGGCGTGCAGCAGCTTTAGAGTAATTAAATATACTTTTTAAATTGGTGGTGATGACATCATCCCATTGATCTTCACTCATTCGTAAGATCAGGTTATCTTTTGTGATACCGGCATTATTTACCAGAATGTCCAATTTACCCCAATCGGCAACAATTTCGTTGATCAGTTCAGTGGCCTGATCAAAATTTACAGCGTCTGCCTGTACAGCTTTTGCCTTTCTGCCTTTTGCTTCGATCTCTGCTTTTACTGCTTCAGCAGCTTCTGATGAGCGCGCATATGTGACCACAACATCAGCACCAAATTCTGCCAGTGTAAGGGCAATTGCTTTACCTATACCCCGACTTCCGCCGGTTACTAGTGCTGTTTTTCCTTCTAATGATAATTGTGCCATAATTTTTTTATTGATGTCCGGAGATCTCTGCTTTTCTGTTAGTTCGTTTAACAAGTCCCTGCAATACTTTGCCCGGGCCAACTTCCACAAATGAATCAGCCCCGTTTGCCATCATATTTTGCAGAGTCTGGGTCCACAGAACCGGATTTAGTAATTGATTTAAAACGTTGGATCTGATCTCTTCAGGATCTGAAGTAGCTTTACCGGTATAGTTGCTGTACACCGGGCATTCAGGAACCGATACTTTTACGTTCTCTAAACTTTCTTTCAAACCGTCGTAGGCCGATTTCATCAACGACGAGTGGAAGGCTCCACTTACCGGCAACACTTTTGCCATGCGTGCACCTTCCTCAGATGCGAGTTCCACTGCTTTTTCAACGGCCTCAACGTAGCCCGAGATCACCAGCTGACCGGGACAATTATAATTAGCCGCGATCACTTCTTTACCGGTGCTTTCAGTAGCAGCGGCGCAAACTTTTTCAACGGCTTCATCTTCCATTCCAATGATCGCTGCCATAGTTCCGGGATGATCATCGCCTGCTTTCTGCATCAATTCACCACGTCGGCGAACGATCTTAAGCGCATCTTCAAATTCTAATGCACCACAGGCAACCAATGCTGAAAATTCACCTAAACTATGCCCTGCAACCATATCAGGGTTGGCATCCAGTGTTTTGAAAAGTGCTACTGAATGCAGGAAAATAGCCGGCTGAGTAAATTCAGTTTGTTTAAGGCTTTCTTCCGGACCCTCGAACATGATCGATTTCAGGTCGATCCCGAGAACCTTATTGGCCCGATCAACCAGTTCTTTGAACTGTGGGTTAGACTCATAATGATCTTTACCCATTCCTACAAACTGGGAACCTTGTCCCGGAAAAAGATACGCGGTACTCATTTCAGATCCCCCACTTCAGGTATACAGCTCCCCAGGTAAACCCGCCGCCAAATGCGGTCAGGATAATGTTATCCCCTTTTTTAAGCTGATCTTTCCAGTCATATAAACAAAGAGGAATGGTACCTGCAGTTGTATTTCCGTAACGGTCGATATTGATCATCACTTTGTCGCTGGATAATCCCATTCTGTTTGCTGTGGCATCGATAATACGAAGGTTAGCCTGATGCGGAACCAGCCATGCAACATCATCAGCATCCAGATCATTTTTTTCCATGATCTCAGCAGAGACATCGGCCATACCGGTAGTCGCTTTTTTGAAAACGGCTCTTCCGTCCTGACGGATAGAATGTTCACGTGCATCAACAGTGTCATGCGAGGCTGGTTTCATACTACCACCTGCAGGCTGATGCAATGCAAGATTTGTGTCGCCTTCGGTATAGTGGATGCTATCGATAATCCCGGTGCCATCGTCTGAGGCTTCTAGAAGTACAGCTCCTGCCCCATCACCAAAAATAATGCAGGTAGTTCGATCGGAGTAATCGATGATAGAGGACATTTTGTCTCCACCAATGACCAGTACTTTTTTAGCCCTGCCGGCCTCGATAAAAGTTGCACCGGTAGTAAGGGCATAAATAAATCCTGAACAAGCTGCGGATACGTCAAAAGCAAAAGCATTCTTTGCACCGATCTTATCCTGAACCAGACAGGCAGTGGCCGGAAACATATAATCAGGAGTAACAGTAGCCATTACGATCACATCCACTTCATCCGGAGAAACACCGGCTGATTCAAGAGCTTCTTTAGCTGCTTCTGCGGCCATATAAGAAGTTGCTTTATCCGGGTCTTTTAAAATTCTTCGTTCTTTAATACCTGTACGTGTTCTGATCCATTCATCGTTGGTATCCACCATTTTCTCCAGATCGAAGTTGGTGAGTTTGTCATCGGGCAGAAAATGCCCTACTGCTGTGATCTTTGCTCTGTTTACTTCCATTATTAAGAATTAAGCTCAGTTTAGAGATGATACTATCTTGCCATTTATATCGCTGTGAACGCAGCTGATGGCTCCTTTGATCATATTTTTAATTGCCAGTGGTGAACTTCCGCCGTGCCCAACTACACTTACACCATTTACCCCAAGAAAAGGAATTCCACCCACATTTTCGTAATTAAATGGGCTGAGAGATTCTCGCAATACTTTTTGAGCGAAATAAAGCTCAAGTTTAGCCAAAATACCTTTCTTTGCTTGTGCTTTCACCATATGCTTTAAGGCAGAAGGGATGGACTCCCCGAATTTGAGAAGAATATTTCCAACCATACCGTCGGTAACAAAAACATCTGCTTTTGCAGGGAATATATCTCTACCCTCTGCATTACCGACAAAGCCATCCACCGACATCAATGCCTCGTGAATGGCCCGTACGTTTTCTGTTCCTTTCTTTTCTTCCTCGCCTACATTAAGCAGTGCCACTTTCGGATCATTGATCCCCATTTCGTGCGCAGCAAATACCTGTCCCATTTTTGCAAACTGAACTGCCATTTCCGGCTTAACTTCAAGATTTGCACCGGCATCCACCAATAAGCGGAAGCCTTTCAGGGTTGGAAAGTATGTAGCAATAGTAGGCCGGGAAACTCCTTCGAGTTTACCAAGTATGAATGTAGAGGCTGCTAACAGTGCTCCGGTATTTCCGGCACTTACAAAAGCCTGACATTTTCCGGCTTTATGCAGCCCAATCCCTACTGTAATTGAAGAATTGCGTTTGGTTTTTACAGCCGCAGAAGGCGAATCTTTCATACCAATGATCTCCGGAGCATCCACCACTTCAATTCTGTCTTTATCGTAATTGTGATTCTGAAGCTCCTCATTGATCAGAGTCTCAGGTCCAACTAAAATAATATTAAGTGATGAATCCTCATCAAGGGCCAGTAAGGCCCCCTCTATCGGATTCTTTGGAAAGAAATCACCGCCGGCCGCATCAACTGCAACAACCATAAAAACGTTAGTTTGCTACAGAAATAACCTGACGTCCACGGTAGTACCCACAATCCGGGCAGGCGTGGTGGTATTTATGAAACGAACCGCAGTTAGAGCATTTAGCTAAGGTTACATCTGAAATTGCGTGATGAGATCTTCTTTTATCTCTTCTGGCTTTAGAGGTTTTACGCTTTGGATGTGCCATTAATCTGTATTTCTTAGTGTTGTTTTACTTTAAATCTTTCAATGCTTCCCACCTTGGATCAATAGATGGTTCCTCGCCGTCTGCAGCTTCTCCAAAAGATTGCTGCTCAAAATCAACGGGGTTACCATGTTCATCCAAAAATCTGGGATGTAATTTCTTTGCCGGGAGATTAACAAGAATGGTATCTAATACATCCTGTTCTATATCGATCTGTTTATGTGCGAGGTCGATCTTACGAACTGCACCATTTTCATCTGCAGATTCTTCAATATCCTCTGCTTTAAAAAGTATCTCAAAATCCTGATTCACTGTAAAATCGAAGGGATCGAGCGACCGGTCACAGATCAATTCCACTTTTACATCAAACGACAGATTCACCAGTATAAAGTGAAGCGAATGATCAAAGTTGATTTGAATTGTGCCTGATTTGAGCGAAACTTCCTCACCCAGCTCCAGATCACCGGGGCTCAGATCAAGTGTTCTCTCACTCTTACCTTCAGGGATTTCAAAGATCTTAAACGTAAACATAGATAATCTCCTTAACAGCCCGATAAGATAAGGATATTAAGTGTGCCGAACAATCAATTAAACAAACCGTAGAGGCGCTGTTCGATCAGGCCGATCACTTTTCCCAGATCTTCCGGATTATTCACAAAATCCAGGTCATCGGTATCAATAATCAGCTTTTCGAACGGATACCGGTCTATCCAATCTTCATATAGCTTATTCAGGCGTTCCAGATAATCAATTCTGATCGTGTTCTCATAATCTCTTCCCCGCTGCTGAATCTGATTTACCAGCGTTGGAACCTGCGCGCGAAGGTAGATCAGGAGATCCGGTGGGCGCAGGTAGTGACTCATTTCGTGGAACAGAGCTTCGTAATTGGCAAAATCACGATCACTCATAAGGTTCATTTGATGAAGGTTCTTTGCAAATATCTCCACATCCTCATAAATGGTACGATCCTGAATAAGGCTTACATCCTGATTCAGCATTTCTTTCTGATGACGGAACCGGCTGGACAGAAAATAGATCTGGAGATTAAAACTCCATCGGAGCATGTCTTCGTAAAAATCAGCCAGATAAGGATTATCATCCACTGATTCGTAGAAGGCTTCCCAATTGAAATGTTTGGCCAGCAATCCCGTTAAAGAGGATTTACCTGCTCCGATATTCCCTGCTACGGCGATGTATTTATTCTTGTACTCTTGTGCCACGATGGTTATGCTTCTTTTCCAAGCAGACGATACATCGCCTTTTTGTAATCTTCAACACCCGGTTGATTAAACGGATTTACTCCCAGGCTGTACACGAATACCCCTGTAAGCAGCTCGAAGAAATAGATCAGTGCTCCGATATTTTCTGCATTCAGCGATTTCATAGAGATATTTACAATAGGCACATTTCCATCCTGATGAGCCTCTGTAGTTCCTTCTCTGGCTTTCGTGTTGATCTCATGAAAGCTTTTACCGGCCAGATAATTCAGGTTATCGTCGTTGCCTTCCATCTCAGTAACTTCCAAGTCGCAGAAGGAATCCTCAACAATGATGAAGGTTTCCATCACACTTCGTTTACCCTGCTGGATAAACTGGCCTAAACTGTGAAGATCCGTTGAAAATGAGGCAACAGCCGGGAATATCCCTTTCCCTTCTTTTCCTTCACTCTCACCAAGCAACTGTTGGATCCAACCACCGATGGAGCTCAATTCCGGCTCGAAACTTGCAAATACATCAATGGTCTTGCCTTGCTCGTGTAAAGCATTTCTAAGCGCAGCGTACTCCACGATATCTTCTGAATTTTCCTCATACTTATTGTAAGCAGCCACCGCTCCGTAGAACAGGCTTTTAATATCAATTCCGGCTACCGCGATCGGGATAAGTCCAACCGGAGTCAAAACAGAGAATCGTCCCCCGACGTCATCAGGGATAATGAATTTTCTGTAGCCTTTTTTCTCAATCAATTCATTTAAGATTCCGCCTGAAGCACTGGTTGTACAGATGATTCGATCATTAGCTGCCTCACCGTATAAACCTTCCATTACTTCACGTAGGGTTCTGAATGAAAGCGCCGTCTCTAAAGTAGAACCTGATTTTGAGATCACATTCAGATAGATGCTCTTTGCAGATCCGTCTGCTTTCGGGGTTTTCAGATAGCTTACCAGTTCCTTTAAATACTTGCCTCCCATATGGTGGCCGGTATAAATGATCTCCGGTCCTTTATTACCGAAGTGTGGAGTCAGAGCATCGATCACTGCTTTAGCTCCTAAATAAGAACCTCCGATTCCGCATACGATAAATACATCGGCATCGGAACGAACTTTTTCACCAAGCGATGAAATTTCTTCCAGAATGGCATCATTCGGCGATGCCAACAGATCTCTCCATCCCAACCACTCAGATCCCGGGCCGGTTTTAGTTTGTAGTTGCTGCAGACCGAGGTCGGCTTTTGTTCTTGATGTTATATAGGTGCTGTCGTCTAAAAATGACCGGGCTATCCGGATATCACAGGTAATCATGGTTATTATCGTAGTAGTTTTGCTAATTCAACTAAAGTGTAATCGAGATCTTTCTTCTTTGAAACCGCCACTCTCATTGGCGTGATCTTTAAGGCGTTATTTACAATTCCAACCATAATTTCGCTATGGCCTTCGAGTAATACTTTTACTGCAGAAGCTCCGAGGCGACTGGCAAGTACACGGTCGCGCGCTGTGGGAGAACCACCACGTTGAGTGTGCCCCAAAATACATACGCGCATGTCGTATTGTTTAAAATCCTCTTTAATATTCTCTGCAAGCTTGAGTGCGCCGCCGGTCTCATCACCTTCGGCCACAACAACCAGACTACTTCTAACCTGATCTTTAAGCATGTTCTTAAGCTGTGCTTTGATCTCTCCTACATTGGTGAGTTCTTCCGGTAACAGTGAGATCTCTGCCCCACCGGCAATTCCTGTTTCCAATGCAATGAAACCGGCATCTCTACCCATCACTTCAACCAGGAACATGCGCTCGTGAGCATCGGCAGTATCACGGATCTTATCGATCGCTTCCATGGCTGTATTCAATGCGGTATCGTACCCGATGGTCTCGTCTGTTCCGATAATGTCGTTATCGATGGTAGCCGGAATACCAACCACGTTTATATTGTGCTCATTACTCAGAATATTACTTCCGGTGAAAGTACCATCACCGCCGATCACTACAAGTGCGTCAATATTTCTCTCGGCTAATTGTGCAGCGGCCTTTGCGCGACCTTCTTTGGTTCTGAATTCTGTAGATCTTGCAGATTTGAGTATTGTTCCGCCTCTCTGGATAATGTTTGACACTGAGTGAGTTCCCATTTTTTCGAACTCCCCTTCGATCAGGCCCTGGTATCCGTGGTATACAGCCCAAACTTCGATATTGAATGCGGCTGCTGTACGAACGACTGAGCGAACAGCTGCGTTCATACCTGGTGAATCTCCTCCACTGGTTAATACTGCAATTGTCTTAATGTCGGAAACTGGTTGAATCATAAATTTCTTTTATTATGAATTGAGTGAGATATTCGCTGCAAAATTTGTCGCTTATATTAAGTAAATTTGCAGGCAGCCAAGTTTAAGAAAATTTGAAGACTTTTTGATGATAGATCACGCTTCTCTTACCAGAATTAATTCAGAAACAGTGACCAGGAAAACTCTGGAAGAAATCACAGCGCCTGTATCATCTCATTTAAAGGAATTTCGCACTTTTTTCAAGGAAACTATTCGTTCTGATGTGTTTCTTCTTGACCAGATCATCGGTTATTTACTACGCCAAAAAGGAAAAGAACTTCGCCCCACTTTGGTTTTCATGTGCGCAAATTTGTTCGGAGGCATCAACACCCGGAGTCATATTGCCGCCACCATGATCGAACTCTTGCATACGGCCACACTCATTCATGACGATGTGGTGGACGATGCAAATTCGCGCCGGGGACTCGTTAGTATCAACAAGATCTGGAATAATAAAGCCGGTGTGTTGTTGGGTGATTTTCTGCTCTCTAAAGGATTATTGATCGCTCTCGAAAATGAGGAACATCAACTGTTAAAGGTTCAGTCGAAAGCGGTTCAGAAAATGAGTGAAGGAGAACTCCGGCAGCTCAAGACTGCCGGCCTCTACAATATGACCGAAGAGCGATATTATCAGATCATTTCAGAGAAAACGGCCAGTCTGATCGCCACCTGTTGCGAATGTGGTGCTATATCTGCAACTGACGATAAAGATATGCACGCATTGATGTATGAGATCGGTATGAATATCGGAATTGCTTTCCAGATCAGAGACGACCTGTTCGATTACGGCATTTATGATATCGGGAAACCTACCCGAAACGATATACAGGAGCGGAAGGTCACCCTCCCTCTCATTAAAGCGATGGAGCATAGCTCTAAAAAAGAATCGGCCAGGATTCGCGCTTTAATGAAAAAGCGCAAGAAAAAAGACCGGGAGATCGAAGAGATCGTACAATTCGTTCATTCTACCGGCGGCATGGATTACGCTAAAGAGATCATGTACAATTACGCGAATAAGGCCATCGAAGCCCTGGAAAAGGTCCCCCAATCCCCTCACACGCAGAGTTTTGTTGATCTCATCCATTTCATAATCACCCGCCGTAAATAATGCAGTCGGAATATCAACAGCATTTATTTTTAGTGGATGTACATCTCGGAGCCTTTGATCCCGATAAAGAATCGACCATTCTGAAGCACTTTTGCGGAATTATTGATTATGCCATTCAACATAAATGCAGACTATACCTTCTGGGTGATATTTTTGATTACTGGATGGAATATCCAAAACAGAACTTCGTGCCCGGCTTTGGTTCCCGCATACTGGAAAAGCTCCGGTTATATAATGAATCCATTGAACCGGCATTATTCATCACCGGAAATCACGACAACTGGGATTATGGTCATTTCAAAACTCTTGGATTTGATGTGGAAAGAGATTGCAGGATCGTTTCTATCGGACAGAAACGTCTGCTTCTGATGCACGGGGATGGAGAACTGGATGAGAATCTGATCATGAGCCGCCCTCTCTTCCACCGACTGCTCAGAAACCATACTTTTGTTCGTCTTTATCAGGCTGTATTTCCACCTGAGACCGGAAATTCGATCATGAAATGGTTTTCAAATTTCACCAGAAAACGGAATCATATCGACCCGAAGCCCATCAATGAACAAGCCGCTTTTTTACTGGAACGGGACGATATCGACGTTGTGATCACCGGTCACGATCATGTAGCCCGCATCGGAACATTTGATGGTGGATTGTATTTAAATCCGGGTCCTTTTTACGAACATTTTTCATTGATCAGATACAATGAAGGAGAATTCAACTTCGTTTCGTGGGATGCGGAAATAAAAGATTTCGTACCTTTTCAGCCAAACAGACAGACTATATGAGTAATCACGACCCCGGTAACATCGATCACGAACGGTATTTTAACGATCCCGAATACCGTAAAATGATCCTTGACGCTAAGAAGAAAGCGGAAGAGGAACAACACGAACCAACCGATATTCCCGTTGCTAAACCCAAAGATCGTCTCGGACGAAAAATTGTGATGGGCTTCGCGGTGTTTATTCTAGTTGGAATGATTGGCGCTTCCATCTACACTTATTTTCTGTTTCAGGGACTCCCTTCCATCGAACAGCTGGAGAATCCGGAAACAGCCATCGCCACAGAAGTTCGCAGCCGGGACGGGCAGGTACTTGACAAATATTTTACTGAGAACCGAACATGGGTACGATATGATGATATTTCGCCACATGTGGTAGATGCTTTGGTAGCCACCGAAGATCACCGGTTCTTTAATCACTGGGGAATGGATATGATCCGAACTCTGGCCATCCCCTACCATATTTTAAGAGGCAATCCGCAGGGCGGGTCAACCTTGAGTCAGCAGCTGGCCCGGAACCTGTACAAAGAGATCGGTCTGGCGTTTTCCGTATCCCGTAAGTTTAAAGAGATGATCACGGCCGTACAGATCGAACGAAATTACACGAAGCGGGAGATCATCGAAATGTATCTGAATACGGTGGAGTACAGTAACAGTGCTTTTGGAATTGAAGCTGCTGCACGCACCCATTTCAATAAATCTGCCAAAGATCTGAATGTTACTGAAGCAGCAACTCTGGTTGGTTCTGTAAATGCCGTATACGCCTATAATCCCCGCCTATTTCCTGAGCGCTCTAAAGGCCGCAGAGATATCGTACTGAATCTGATGAACCGACAGGGTTTTATCAACGATTCTACGCTCGCAAGTCTCAAAGCCGATCCCATTCAGCTGGATTACCAGCCACCTTCAAAAGCAGGACGGGTCAGTCGTTATTTTGGGGAATATGTTCGACAGAGAGTAAGTGGCTGGGCTGAAGAAAACGGCTACGATCTGTTTACAGACGGGTTGGTCATTTATACCACCATTGATTCGCGGCTTCAAAAACATGCCGAAAAAGCAGTTCAGGTTAAATTAGACTCACTGCAGAACTTATTTGAATCTGAGTGGACCACACCCGGAAGCGGTGTTTATATGGATAAACTCTGGGAGGAATTTCCTACGTTCAAAGACAGCTTTCTGGAAGATACCGATGAGTACAAGAACGGATTCCAGAAATACGATACCAAGATCCGAAAAGTGGTACTCGACAGCCTTAAAACTGATTCTGTGTTTGTGGATTCAGTAATGAAATCCCGAACCCGGCTGGAAGCCAGTTTTGTAGCCATAGATCCATCTAACGGTAATATTCTTGCATGGGTAGGTGGTTCAAATTACGGCAGCGTTCAATACGATCATGTGTATCAGGCACGCCGACAGGCTGGTTCCACATTCAAGCCTTTCGTATATGCTGTAGCTATTGATAACGGCTACAAACCCTATCATAAATTTTCCAAGTATCCGACTAAATTCTACGACCGAAATGGTAAAGTATGGGCCCCTAAAGATGAGTCGGTACCGGAAGGCCCGATCATGGTTCCCTTACGACAGGCACTGGCCCGAAGTTTAAATAATGTGACCGTTCGTCTGCTTCCGGAAATTGCCGGTGCACCGGGTACTAACGAGCTTTGGAAGCTGGATCCGGCAGCAAGAAAGATCAAACAAATGGCGTCGAATCTGGGAATTGATATGAGTGGCACTCCCGCCTATCCTTCCATTGCCTTGGGTACGGCTGAAGTCTCTTTGTTGGAGATCACCTCTGCATACACCACTTTTGCAAATGCCGGGGTTCATATCGACCCGATCGCCATCACCCGCATCGAAGACAAAGAAGGTAATGTCCTGGTAGAATATCATCCTGATTATAAACAGGAAGTGATCAGTCCTGAAACAGCCTATATCATGGTGGATATGATGCGAGGCGTGATCCGAGGCGGAGAAGGATATCATGGAACGGGTGTCCGATTGAGAAATGTGTATGGAGTCCGACAGGATATAGCCGGTAAAACAGGTACCACACAGAATTCAGCTGATAACTGGTTTATCGCTATGACCCCCCATATTGTAATGGGTTCATGGGTGGGTGGCGAGGATCGCCGGATCCGCTTCCCGACCGATCAGGGCTATACCATTGGTCAGGGTGCCCGGACGGCCCTGCCGATCGTTGGTACATTCATTAATTATGTATCGGAAGATCCCGATGCTTATTGGGGATACGATGCCTTCACCCCTCCTCCGGGATTTGTGATGCCAGAGGATCCGGAAGAAACACAAAATGAACTCCTCAGGGACAATAACCGGGGCAGAATCGGCTGGTAGATCTTAGAACCGGAGTTAACATTGACTCCGGTTTTTTTGTGCGATACATTCTGCACCATTCCATCTAACCAACCATAAAGTACTTCAATGTCTGCACCTTCAGCACTCAGAAATTTTATGTTTCTGATCCTTCTTCTTTCTGTATCCTGTAAAGAAAGATCAACCGTATACACGAACCCATTCGACATTGCCTTTGGTGATCCCTACGTTTTAAAAGCTTCTGATGGGAAATATTATATGTATGGAACCGGTGGTGCTGAAGATGGATTCAGAGTAGCATCTTCTACCGATCTCATAAACTGGCAGGAAGAAGGTCAGGTTTATCGGGGAAATCATAGCGGCTCCTGGGCAATTGACCATTTTTGGGCTCCTGAGGTCTACGAAGTTGAGGGAAAGTACTACATGTTTTTCAGTGCTCAATGGAGAGAAAATCCAACCAATGAACTTGAAAATTTCAGAATCGGGGTAGCGGTTTCCGATTCTCCAACAGGACCCTTTGAAGAACTTTCTGACGAGCCGGTTTTCGATCCCGGATATCCGATCATTGATGCCAATGTATTGTTTGCTGATGATGGCCGGGTCTACATGTACTATTCACGAGCCTGTTATAAACATCCGGTAGAAAGTGAGATCGCTGATTGGGCTAAAACCGAAGGCTTATACGATGAAATTGAAGAAAGCTGGGTATATGGAATTGAACTCAAACCTGATTTCAGCGGAGTGGTCGGTGATCCGGTTATGCTGCTCCGGCCTCCGGTTTCCATGGATGATCCTCAAACCGAATGGGAAAGTCGTTCCGTTACTTCAGGTGAAGTCAACAGACGATGGACCGAAGGCTCGTTTATCTTTAAACATCAGGATACCTACTACATGATGTACTCGGCAAATTTCTTTGCCGGTAAGAATTATGCCGTTGGATACGCCACTTCAGATTCCCCCCTGGGTCCATTCAAAAAAGCTGATAATAACCCTGTGTTACAAAAAAACACCGAATCTGGTGGACAAGTAACCGGTACCGGTCATAACAGTATCACCTATTCCAAAGACGGAACTGAGATGTACTGTGTTTATCACGGCCGGACGCTCGCCAGAGGAAATGAACGGGTTGTTTTCATTGACAAAATGGAGATCATGGAAGACGGCAGACTGGTAGTGCATGGACCTACGACCACAGAACAGATCATTCATTGAGTGATTGAACGGCGTAACTATTCAGCGAACTCGTAAAACTTAATTTCACTCTTTTATAAAAGAGGAGATTAATTTATCATCAGGATATAATCTCAGCTTATCCGATCCCCTGATGTGCGCCAAGAAACTCATTTTACTTTCATTTATTGGAACCCTGATACTCACAGCCTGTGAAGAAAAGGAAGCTTATTTACATCCCGTACCACAAAGCTTAGATGAACATGTAATACTTCCGCCGGAATGGGCCTTCGGTGTGCTCTATGGTGGTTATACTGATCAGAAACAAACGATCGGGCGCATACAACAGATTCAGGATCATGATTATCCGATCGATGCCTACTGGATCGATTCCTGGTTCTGGAGTTTTGATGATGAAGGCGAAGGGCCCGATAAATATCTCGATTTTGTTGCCGATACCATCGCCTATCCGAACCGAAAAGAAATGTGGGATTTTATGGAGCAGAATCATATCAAAGGAGGATTCTGGACCTGGGATGCCATTCAAAAGACCGGTAACGAAGAAGCCTTTGAAGATTTTGAACAACGTGGGTTTTTCCGTGATACTTACATGAATACCAACCCATGGCACAATGCCGGAACCAGCACGGCCATGTTTCAGGAGGACAGCGACCACCCCGGCACCCTTACCGGTAACATCAATTTCGATAATCCTGAAGCGGCAGCTTATTTTAAAGAACGGATGAAACCCTTTTTTGATGAAGGGGCTGATTTTCTGAAACTCGACAGAACCACTCATCTGAATACCGTAAAAACTATTTTTGAGATCAGTCAGGAGTTCGGGAAAGAGACGGAAGGCCGTGGTTTTATGCTCTCCCATGCCGGGGGATTGGAAGACTCGGCGTTTAAACGATATCCGACAAAATGGACCAGCGATACCCGCTCCGACTGGACCATAGAATCCCCGAATATCCAATTCAATTCCTGGGTGCCGAATGTAGCTTTTAAAGAGAATATCGCCATGTATACCAATCCTGATAAACTACATCACACCGTGCCGTTTCTTACGAATGATACCGGCGGATTTGATATGGGAATCACCGATTCTGTGGATGAAGAACTTTATATCCGATGGTTGCAATTTTCTATGTATGGTCCCATTACCGAAGTTTTTTCCCAACCGGAAAACCCGACTTCCAATTTAGCCTGGAAGTATTCCGAACGGGCAGATTCACTGTTCCGAACCTATGCACATCGAAGGATGCAACTCTTCCCCTACATCTATTCCTATGCGCATAAGACCCGGTTGGATGGTGAAAATATGATCCGTTTGATCCCGGATCATCTATATGAATATACCTTCGGTGAAGAATTCCTGGTTGCACCCGTATATGAGGAATATGCCACAGAAAGAACGGTCTATCTTCCTGAAGGAACCTGGATCAACTACTGGACCGGGGAAATAACCACCGGAAACAGGTCAATCACTGTAAACGCACCCATCGATCAGATTCCACTCTTTGTAAAAGCCGGTTCCATCATTCCACTCAGAAATTATGCACCGAATGTGGAAACCGGAACCAATGAAAAACTCACTCTGGAATTGTACCCCGGTGCAGATGGTGACTTTGAGCTGATCGAAGATGACGGTTTAAGCAATGAGTATCTGAAAGGCAGGTATGCGCTCACAACTATCACTTTTTCTCAGAATGAAACCGTTTCAATTGCCCCCGTTCTGGGTGATTATATTGGAATGCCCGAACAACGATCCTGGAGACTTAAAATACTTTCTCCGGATACGGTAAGCGCCATTACGGTGAATGGAAAAGAGCTCTCTTTTAAACAGGATGGAAAGTTCCTGCTCACTGATTTCGTCGAATTTCCGGTATCCGAAAAAGTGATCTTCCGGATTCAAAATTGATGATACTTTAAACCGAATAATCAGATCAAAACTCATCATTTTACCATAATATTGGCTATTTTCGGGGATTGTTGATCTCTAACCAATCCGATTGTTTTGTCAATTAATGCTGTACGAAAATCAGCCCTGATCATTATGGCTTTGTTAGGTCTGCATGTCGTAGTTTCGGCACAGATCACCTTTCCTATGGATACTGTTAAAGTGAATGCCTCGCGCATCCCTACATCCGTAAAAGAAAGTGGTAAAAGTGTCTCCCTGTTTACCCGCGAAGATATTGAAGCCATGCCCGCAACTTCGGTCGATGAACTGCTGCAATCACTCCCCGGTGTAAATATTAACAGCAGAAATGCTTTTGGTGTGCAGGCAGATATCGGGATGCGTGGCAGTACCTTTTCTCAGGTGCTGGTGATGGTGGATGGAATTCGTATCAATGATCCGCTTACTGCACATTTCAATAATAATATCCCGGTTGCTTTAGCTGAGATCGACAGGATCGAGGTAATCCGGGGTCCCGCAGCGACTTCT
Organism: Balneolaceae bacterium UBA7797; assembly: GCA_002480645.1. Classification (GTDB taxonomy): domain Bacteria; phylum Bacteroidota; class Rhodothermia; order Balneolales; family Balneolaceae; genus UBA7797. Next base: position 25,497 of record DLCN01000014.1, on the reverse strand, counting down.
TTTGGCCCGGATGCTGTGGGTGGCATCATCCACATTAAAACAAAAACATTCAGCGATAAGCAAAATGATGCCAACCTGATCAGTTCTACGGTAGATGCCGGAATTGGTGAACATGGATTGCTACTGACCGATGGCGGGATCTTTGTCCGGTCCGGTAAATTAATGCTTTCGGGCGGACTAAAAACCAGTATTTCTGATGGCATTGAACAGTCCAATCCCAACTACTTCCAGGGTACATCATCCGACAGCCTGTTCCGGAATTATTTTGATCTGCAAACCTACTCCCTTTCTGCTTCCTACTCCATCAATGATGCATGGAACGTATATTCCAGGATCGGATACGATGAACGCGATTTCAGTGCCAAGTACTTTTATACCGCCAGCACCTACGATGAATCTACCGAACAGATCAACAGCTGGTGGACCCAATTTGCATTGACCCGGGATGCAGAGGATCAGCATACGGAACTAAACATCGGTTATAAGGCCACGGATGACCTGTTCATTTTTAATCCGGCTTTTGAACCCAATGCGCATACCACCGGTCAACTTGCTTTCTCACTAAATCATCAGTTTAACGCTTCAGAAAGGTTCCGGATCTCACTGGGAACTCAGGGCCTGCAAAAGACCATCGAAAGCACCGACAGAGGCAATCACGAGAATAGCTCGATAGGCATTTACTCTATTGTTTCAACACCTTTAACCGAAGAACTGACCGGAACCGGAAGTCTCCGGTTAGAATATGATGAAAACTTCGGTCTGGAACTTCTGCCCCAATTCAGTCTGGCCATGCCCCTCGAAAAGATCACACTCCGGACCTCCTTCGGGAAAGCCATTCGTGGTGGAGATTTCACAGAACGATATATTTCATCACAGATCAACAGCCTGACACCCGGACGGAATATTGGAAATCCCGACCTTGAAGCGGAACGATCTTATACCATCGACGCCGGCTTTGACCTCTACCCTTCCCCGGGATTCACATTCAGTAATACCGTTTTTTACAGAGCTTCCGACAACCTGATCGACTACACCCTCACCAATTCGGATAACATCGGAAATGCAGACAATCTGCAACCCGATTCTGAATATTTTTATACCACTAATGTGTCAAACAGTTCTACTTTCGGGATCGAAACACTGATCAGTAAATATCTCATGATCAGCCCCGAAAACCTGCTTCATGCAGAATTGAACTACACCTATTTGTACACCACCAATGATGCGGGAACGGTATCAAAGTATATCGCCAATCATCCGAAGCATGATCTGAGTGTGATCCTCTCATATAGTTCAAAATATTTCGGGCTTACGTCCACCTCTTCCTACATTCAAAGAAACAAGGAAGTTCTGAGCTCGATTGGCGGTGCGATCGATGCTGACTACTTCGTTAGTCATATAAAACTGACCGTACATCCCACCGGCAGAAAAGACCTGCAACTGTACACAAAGATCCACAACATCCTGAATACCAAATATCAGGAAATTCTGGGTGCACAGATGCCCGGCAGATGGATCATGGGTGGGATAAAATGGAGTTTCAGTAAAATTACGGATTAATAGTATTTGTCCCCTATCTGTCACTTATCTAAGAACTGCTGATTGCTTACCTAATGTACTCGAACATTGAACCGGGTACATACTAATCACGATCAGCTTTCAGGCTCTGACCGAATGTATCCCTCGTTTCATTAAACAAATTCGGTATGGCTTTCTCCATTTCAATTATTGCTTCCACGGTGTTGGTGCTTATAAACCTTACCTCCTGGTCCGGTCCTTCTTTTAATGTCTCTGAATGTTTATATAACGACTCAAAACTCAATATCCGCTATGACGAACGGGTAGAAACGCTGGCCCTGATCTTTAATCTTTCTGAATCAGGGGAAGCTCATTTCAGGGATAATCCTGCACCCAGAGCCATGCTTGCCCGGACATTAACAGCCCGGTTCAGCCTTTTCAAAAATCATGAAGCCGTAAGAAAACTGAATATGCTGTTAAAAAACGACCTCGTTGATTCGTATGATATTCTTATTTCACTCTATAGTTCTGAATTTCCGGAATATGAACAGACGAGAGAATATCCCTCCATTTACTACGAACACGATGAATTCTCAAAGGAAGAGATCATTTCCATGTTCACTGACTTCCATATCTCGGTACTGAATTTCTATGTTGATGCAGGCCTGAAAGAATTCTTCCGGGTTGAAGGAAAGCCATTGTATGATAAACTCATGGCAGAAGTCCGGTCGGTTGCCCCGCAAAACAACTACACCCAACAGATGGAAGATTATTACGGGATCAGAAGAAATTCATACACCATCCTGGTATCTGCCTTTTCATTTAATGGCATTGGCCGTTCGGTGACGATCAGCTCAGAATCCGGTACCGATATTTATCAGTTCGTAAGTTCCGATCCTGATACTGAATCTGATATGATAGAGCTCGATAGACCCGACTCTTTTACTATCGGCTATACCAACGAACAGTATTTTAGGGAGATCGCTGTTCATGAACTGGGTCACTCGTTCTTTCATGAGGCGCTCAGGGAAAATGATGAAATTATTGCCATGGTAAACGACATCAGATTCCTGTTTACGGATAGTTTAAAAGTATCTATGAGAGCACAGGGATACACTGATTGGAACATGACCTTTGAAGAACATCTGGTCCGCCTCGGAGAAATAACTATGGCTCAAAGATCCGGCCATAATGATTTTGCTGAACAATACATGGCAACATGTATTCAGGAGAGAGGATTTATCTATCTCGGGATCATACAACAGGTGTTCTCCATCTATGAGAATAACCGCGATGAATTCAGTGCTATTGAGGACTTTATTCCGGTGCTGATCAGACAGTTAAAAAGAATTCAACCTTTTAAATAACACTTCAATACTATGCTTTTTTTATTGATCATCTTAGTGATATAAGGCTCTCCGGATAATTCTTGATAAAATCTTTGTTCTTTTGTTGCGATCATGCACTATTAACTAGCTCTGTTCGTTAGACACGGGATGCATCATTGTGATCGGATTAAAAGGATAAACAGGAGTCACGATCTTCATCCTTTCACATAATTACATGGTCTGCCCTGACATGGACACGACTTGAATACTTTCATTTCGGATATTATACCGGCATGATCGAACCTGCCAACCCGCAGTTTGCAGTAGCTCCTCAAATCATTATAAATATAATCATGGAAACAAAAGCAGGGTATTTCATAGCTCTTTTATTCAGTCTGATATTGATGAATAATTCATTTTCACAAAGTAAATTTATCAGTCCGGGAGAACAAACCGGCGTCGTCATCGATAGTCTGATTGATGCCCGTAATGTTGAAAATATCGAAGTCAGGTATCATTCTACCGACAAAATTATAGCAGCTTCAAATTTCGGAGCAAAATCGGATGACTTCAGGATCTCGGGCAAATTTTTGATTCTGAATGGCAACAGAAAGAATAATGCTGAAAAAGTAGTGTATTATAATTTAGACCAACTGATCAATTTTTTGATCTCTGATAAGAAATTGGTGGTTTACTTCTGAATTTATACCAGGCAGGCACTACCTGTACAGCTATTTGATCGGACAACTCAATGGGGTTGTCTGATCTTGATTTTAAGTACGACCGGATATTTTCCCCAAACTATGGTTGAATTGGTCTAATTTTGCCCATCTTTTGATCAATATTTTTATCAGTTTTTCATTTTTTCCTTTCTTCATACCTATTCTTTTACCATTATCTCTTCTGAATCACATAAAATTCGGAAGATATTTTTTCACGTGTTGGACAAAAGAATCCACTGAGATCATCTTCGAATCAGGGATAACCTACCACTTTATATTATTGGAGAACCATGAAACGCAAGAAGATATGGCTGCTGTTGGGATGTTTGGCAGCTTCTGTAAACACCCGGGCACAGGATTTAACACTGAACGAACTTGAATACTTCGAAACTCAGGGAGTGAATGTACTGGTTTACAGCAATCTCTTCACCGGAGGCTTCAATGACGAAAAGAATGCAGGTATTGAGATCATTCACCACGGAGTGAGAACGGTTCAGGGCGGTGCGGTGCGGCTTTCAAATACTCCTGAACAATGGGATCTGGTTCCCAAAGTGCTCGAGCGAACTGTGAACCCCGAAGCCGGAACCATTGAAGTTACTCTGCGCTATGACGATTTCGATTTTGAATCCCGGATCGTAACCACATCAACAGGTAAAGCCGTAGAAATTGCGGTCTATCTGGACAAACCCGTTCCTGCCGGACTGGAAGGTGAAGCCGGCTTAAATCTGGAGTTCCTCCCCTCTCAGTACTGGAGTAAGACCTACCTGATGGACGGTCAGCCCGATCTTTTTCCACGCTATGTCGTCAGCAATACCACCACCAGACCCAACAGCGAAAAGATCCGGCAGTTTAAAGGCTATGTGACCTCCGACGATCGTGGTACCGGGCGTTATATCGATCCCCTGCCGCTGGCTACAGGTCGAACCATGATCCTCGCTCCCGACGATCCTGAGCGAATGATCACGATAACTTCAGTCAACGACGATCTGCTGCTTTTCGACGGACGCGTTCTGGCGCAAAATGGCTGGTACGTGGTTCGAAGTCTGCTTCCATCCGGAAAGACCGGAAAGGTCCTGAGCTGGACGGTGGAACCTAAGTCCATTGATGGATGGATCAGAGAACCGAATATCGGCTTTTCTCAGGTTGGTTATTTACCGAAGCAGAAAAAAGAAGCAGTTATTGAGCTGGATAAAAACGACATCCCGCAAAAAGAAGCTTCTGTTTTCCGAATTGATGCCGATGGTTCTGTTGAAAAAGTATTCACCGGTGACATTGTATCCTGGGGGGATTATTATAAATATCACTACGTAACCTTTGATTTCTCTTCCGTTCAGGAACCCGGTATTTATTACCTGGAGTATGGTGATCAGAAAACAAATCACTTTCTGATCGCTGATCATGTGTATGATAAGATGACCGATGCAACCAACGATGTGTGGGTTCCCATCCACATGAACCACATGTTTGTGAATGAAGCGTATCGCGTGTGGCACGGCGAGCCTTTCAGGGAAAGTTATAAGCAGGCTCCTACCAATACCGATCACTTCGATCTGCATGCACAAGGTCCGACCACCGACACCGAATTCGAAGCACTGGAAACCATTCCCGGTTTGAATGTAGGCGGGTATTTTGATGCAGGCGATTTCGATATCGAGACCGGCTCAAACATATATGTGGTTCAGAATTTTGTGGAGGCATGGGAGAATTTCAAACCACTGCGGGATCAGACTTATGTGAATCATGAGCAACGGTATGTGGATCTTCACCGCCCGGATGGCACTCCCGATGTGTTGCAGTATATCGAGCACGGAACCATGAATCTGGTCGCTCAGGCTGAGATCCTGGGTCATATGTCGCAAACACTCTCCAACTCCGTACTGGATAATTATCATCATCTGGGGGATGCGGCCTCTATCACCGACGGACTCCCCTACGATCCGGAATTGGGTCCGTATGAAATATCAGAGGACGGAAAATCCAGTGGTGTAAAAGATGATATGTGGGCATTTACCAGTCGTAATCCAGGCCTCGATCTCAGAGCCGCTGCCACCTTTGCCGAAGCGAGCCGGGCACTGAAAGGATATAATGATGATCTTTCGGAACGGGCACTTATACAATCCAAACGACTGCTGGAAGAAGCCACGGAATTGCTGGCCGATCAGCCCGAAGATGAATTCAGTCGCTGGAGAGCATATGCCAATCTGGGCACCAACCTTCAGTTATACATTACCACCGGCGATCAGCAGTATGCCGATACCTTTCTCGAAACACTGTGGCCGGCCCTCGAAAACGGACTCACTTTCACCATACTCACCGCTTTGCATGCCATCCCGCATATGGATGAAGGCTACAAAGAAAAACTGCGCCCTTATGTAATGCAATACGCGGAATATATACAGCAACTGGAGCAGGATAATCCCTATGGCGTTCCGATCGGATTAGGTAACTGGGCCGGAAGTGGTCAGATCGTGAATTTCGGAACCACGGTCTGTTTTGCCAATAAATACTATCCGGATATTATTGATACCGACCATGCTTTTAAAGCCACGGACTGGCTGTTCGGGAAACATCCCTATCACAATTATTCGCTGGTGGCCACGGTAGGTGCGGTTCGGCCTAAAGAAGTATTTTACGGTAATAACCGGGCTGACTTCTCCTTTATTCCCGGAAATGTAGCACCGGGACTGTTATTCCGGCAACCCGATCACTTCGAAAACTACGACGACTGGCCGTTCCTGTGGGGACAAAACGAAGGTACTATTGGTGGAAATACCCGTTACCTCATTTTTGGTTCTGCCTTTAAGGAAATGGTTCTGAAGTAACCTTTTTTAGATTTTTGGTTAAGGTTGGAAAGCCGGTGTGAGAGCATCGGCTTTCTAATTTCTACTTCATTTACAGTTGAAGCGAAATCATCTCTATTGGACTTTTTACACTCTTCAAATCCCGGGTTGAGACATGAGTATAAATCTGTGTGGTAGAAATGTGTTTATGCCCTAGTAGTTCCTGTATAAACCGAATATCAGTTCCGTTATCTAATAAATGTGTAGCAAAAGAGTGGCGCAGCGTATGCGGCGTTGCATTCTTCTTTATGTTAGCAAGTTTGCGATGTTTACGCATCAGATTTTGAACAGAAGCACTGGAATATTTGCCTCCATTCTGCCCTTCAAATAAAAACTCATTGGGCGCATATTCTTTCACATAATTTCTTAGTAAATCCAGCACATTTGGGGCCAGGATCGTATATCTGTCTTTCTTGCCCTTAGCTTGTTTTATATGAATCTGCATTCGGTTAGAATCAATGTCCCTAATCCTTAGATTTAATATTTCGCCAAGTCTTAGACCTGCCGAATAGCATAACGTAAAAATGGCTTTGTGCTTCAGATTCGTAAAGGTATTCAGAAATCGTTGTACCTCCTCTACCGACAATACTTCAGGAATGGTCGATGGCTTTTTCATTTTGATATTGAAATCGAAATCGATGGGTTCTTTTAGAACATCGTTATACAGAAACTTTACCGAAGCCAGTACCTGCTTCATCATGGAATATCCGTAGTTCAGTTCTGAAGAAGCGTAATTAAAAAACTTTTCAAGTATAAGAGGAGTTACTTTTTCAATGTGATTTTCCTGTAGGTAGGAAACAAAAACTCCTAAAGCACTCACATAAACATCCACTGTTCTTTGACTGTAATTCCTAAGGATAAGCCTAGCTTTGTACTTGTTTATTAATTCGGTTTTATTCACTTTGCTCTGATTATTTCAAAGAATAAAATGAATAATACTTTAACATGAAATAGGGATAAAGTGAACTCTATTCACTTTACTCTGTTGTTAGGCACAAGCGAACATGGAAATAGAATTAATTCTGAAATATATAAGTAGGCATATTGACTTGTCCGATAAAGAGAAGTCTATTTTAGTTGAACACGTAAAAGTCCGAGATTATCTAAAAGGTCAATTCATTGTTCAACAGGGAGACGTCTGTAAATATGAATCATATGTTATCTCAGGTTGTGCTAAAACTTTCTTTATTGACCAAGAAGGTAACGAACACGTTGTAATGTTTGCCATTGAAAATTGGTGGACAGCAGATTTGGGGAGTTTTATTACGCAACAACCCGCTGACTATAACGTTCAGTGTTTGGAAAAAACTAAAGTGGCTCAGTTTTCCCATACAAGTTTGGAACAATTGTATGCTCAAATCCCAAAACTTGAGCGCTTTTTCCGTATTATAATTCAAAACGCCTTTGTAGCGTCACAAAAAAGAATTGTTAGGAACTTAAGCCTTACGGCCAAAGAAAGGTATCTCATTTTTCGTGAACAGTACCCGGACATTGAACAACGTGTTCCACAGTATTTAATAGCATCTTATCTAGGAATAACGAAACAGTTTTTGAGCAAGATAAGAGCTGAACTCATCATGGAAAACTAGATTTTGTTAATCTAGTTTCACTTCCTTTTTACTTATAGTTGAATTTTTTTGACAATAGTGATTCAGATCTTTGTGCTATGAATCATTTAATAAAAAACTTATGTCAAAATTATTAGAAAAAGTCACTGACTTGAACGATTTAGTGCTTCAAGGAAAGGCTATGGAGGCCTTTGAGAAATATTATGATGAAGACATCATAATGCAGGAAAATGAATCGCAACCCACAATTGGCAAAGAAGCCAATAGAAAAAGGGAAGAAGAGTTTTTCAGCAATATCACAGAATTCAGAAGTGCACAGCCACTTAAAGTCACAATAGGAGAAAACACTTCTATGGTCGAGTGGCAATACGATTACACTCATAAAGAATCTGGAATTCGAAACTACAGCCAAGTATCCGTTCAAGAATGGAAAAATGGAAAAATCACGAAGGAAAAATTTTACTATAACAACTAAAAATCAAATCATGAAAAATAAAATATTCAATACATCAGAATCTTTAGCACCACTTGCTATAAGAGTTATGCTTGGTCTAGTAGTCTTTCCGCACGGAGCACAAAAATTGCTTGGTTGGTTTGGCGGATATGGATTTTCGGGAACAATGGGGTTCTTTACAGATACTATAGGGTTACCTTGGCTAGTAGGGTTTCTTGTAATCATCCTTGAATCAATTGGCGCATTCGCCCTAATATCAGGATTTGCAACACGAATAGTGGCTGTTTGTTATTTAATTCTAGCATTAGGGATAGTGTTTACATCCCATATTCAGCATGGTTTTTTCATGAACTGGTTTGGTAACCAACAAGGTGAAGGTTATGAATATTTCATACTTTGGATTGGTATGGCTGTCAGTCTTATAATTACGGGAGCTGGTAAATATTCAATTGATGGAAAATTTATTTCAAAGAATGCCAGTGCCTAACATGGTATAAAAACAATAGCTAGCTTTGGAGCTATTGAAAGGTTGAACCAATTAAGTAACTTAGTTGCGGTTTGAAAGTGAAGTGCTTTCAAGCCGCTACTGTTTTTATACAGACCGTTGGTGGTAATAACCTACACAGTGAAGGTTAACCTTGAATCTTTGATTCCATCAAAATTCTCAACAGCCCATCCTACAAGGTTATTGATATGAGGAATCAAGCTCTTACCTCTTTCGGTCAACTGATATTCAACTCTTGGGGGTATTTCCGGAAACACCTCTCGTACCAACAACCCATCAGACTCAAGTCTTTTTAAGGTAGTTGAAAGCATCTTTTGAGAAACAGTTCCTATGGTCTTATGAATTTGATTGAACCGAAGTGTCCCTTCTTCATTAAGAATCGACAAAACCAACATTGACCATTTATCCCCAATATGATCAAGCACATTGCGTATTGGGCAATTCTCAATGTCCGAATATTTTTTCAAATTTTGTTCTGGCATAACTCACTGAAAAACAACATTGATAACTAATTGGTAAGTTGGTTACCATTCAGTACGTTCTTTTCACTTCCCAATTTATTACATATGTTTAATAACTAAAAGTAAGTTACTGTAATAAACATACTAATATGAGGGTATTACTGTTAGGAGCAACAGGAAGGTTGGGTAGTCAAATTCTCAAAGAATTGAATGATAAAGGAATTGAAACTTCAGTTCTGGTAAGAAACCCCGATAGAGTAAAAGTAAAATCAGAGCATATTCGTGTTTCCAAGGGAGATGTAACGAATATTAACGATTTAGGAATTGCGATGGAGGAATGCGATGTAATCATTTCTGCATTGAACATTTCCAGAAAAAGTGACTTCCCTTGGTCTAAGCTAAGAACACCAGAAACGCTGATGTCTGATGTAATGAAAATTTTAGTGAACATTGCTGGTGAAAACAACATTCAAAAAATTGTGACTGTCTCTGCTTGGGGTGCCAATGATTCCGAAAAGGATCTTCCCGCTTGGTTCAGGTGGGTAATAAACAATAGCAATGTCAAATACGGGTATCAAGATCATGAAAGGCAGGAAAACATATTAATGAGTTCCAAAATTGATTGGACAATCGTTAGGCCAGTAGGTCTAAGCAATTCACAGAGTAGTAAAAAAGCCAATATCTCAACCGAATCGGTGACTTCTGGTATAATGGTAGGTAGAAGATCAGTTGCGATGTTTATTGTGGAAAACATAACAAATGACGAATTCAATAATAAAGTCGTAACCATTTCTTAGGTGAAATAAAAACTACCACCAACAAACGATATAGCACATACCTCTACTGAGCATTTGAAACTGAAATTCAAATCCGATACTTTAGTGGTTATTAATTAAGTTCAGAGGCACGTGCCATATCTGGGCGTTGTGGTGCATTAAAAAAAACAGACACAAATTGAAAATTTATGGAATAAGTGGACTAGGTGCAGATAAGAGAATTTTCGACTCTCTAAATCTAGACTATCCTCTAATTCCAGTTGACTGGATTGAACCCACCGAAAACGAGTCTTTAAAAGACTATTCTAATCGACTTTTAAAAGTGATTGACACAAAATCAGACTTCGCATTATTAGGTGTCAGTTTTGGTGGATTAGTCGCTGTCGAGATAAGTAAGGTTCTTAAACCTAGACTGACCATTATAATATCATCAGCTGAAACAAAGAACGAACTTAGACCGATTTATAGAGGTGTAGGAAAAATTGGTCTCTTGAATAAATTACCTAAGCATTTACCCTAGTTCCGAAGGTCCTCCTTCGGAATTCATTCGAGAAGCTCTGGCTTCTCCCCCATAACAAAGTTTCTAATCCCTTACGGGTTTAAGTAACCTCATCTATGTACTCTGAGTTGGCTTCGTTCCCCTTAGCTGTCATGCTTTGCTCCTTCCCAATAAAACTCTGCTTCTGAGCCCCCCTCATTATTATATCCCGAAACTTTGCAGGCGTATTGGGTTAGTGTGCGTTGACCGGTATGGTACGTATATAGTGCCGTCCGTCTGTGGGATAAACAATCAGATTAGTTAAGGTTCTACGGAATAAAGGATCGGGTATTCTTGCCTTGTCTCTCTGTTATTTGTTCAGGATATATCCGGTATAACTATATAGCAACTATATACAGTCTATATATTTGCTATATAGTTGATAGAAGGAAATCCCCTTGTTGTACGGTGCTTGTCCTACCGATCTTTTAAGTTACAATCCTGCATGACTGCCAGTTTTAAGGCACAGACTTAACACCTCTTCGGACCCGCCGAATAGCTTAACTTAAAAATGGCTTTGTGCTTCAGATTCAAAAAATTGTATTCAAGAATGGTGGATGGCATTTCATTTCTATATTGAAATCCAAAACCATGGGTTCTTTTAGTACTTCTTACTATAGAAACTTTACCGAAGGCAGTAGTTGTTTCATCATGGAATAGCGTAGTTCAATTCTGAAGAAGCGTAGTTGATAAAACTCTTCAAGTATAAAAGGAGTTACTTTTTTAAATATCTCTTTCCTGTACAGAGCTGATAGAAAATTCAAAAGACACTTCCATATACACGTACAGTGCTCTAACAGTAATTTTAAGGGTAAGTACTGATTTCTATTTGTTTATTAAATCGGTTTTATTCACTTTACGCTGGTAATTATAAGGAAGAAAACGAAAAATTCTTAAACCTGAAATAGGGATAAAGTGAACTCTATTCACTTTACTCTGTTGTTGGCAGTAATTTAATAATGACCTTATGGCAAAAAAAACCAATAGAAGTAAGTTGACTGGAAAGTTTACCAAAGCTGCTTCATCAAATAGTAACAGAGTCCACGTTGTTCCAAGCAAAGATGGATGGTCTGTTAAAAAAGAAGGTTCAAAAAGGTCAACTGCTGTAAGACCGACAAAAGAAGGTGCGATAAAAGCTGCAAAAAATGTAAAAAGTGCAGAAAGAATTGTTGTGCACAAAAAGGATGGAACTATTCAGTCGAATAAAAAGAAAAGATAAATATGGATTCAAAAAGTGTATTTGTCAATTGCCCATTCGATAATGAATATTTTAAGTTATTAAAACCTTTACTTTTCACTTTAATCTATATTGGATTAAAGCCTCGAATCTCAGAGACTTCCGACTCAGGAGAAGTTAGACTTCATAAAATCAAAGAAATGATGGAGGACTCTAAATTCTCTATACACGATCTATCGAGAATGGAACCTATAACTGATGATAAATTACCAAGGTTTAATATGCCATTTGAGTGCGGAATTGATTTCGGAATTAAGCTCTCAAATCCACAGAAATATCAAAACAAAAAATTCCTGATTTTAGAAAAAGAGCAATATAGATATCAAAGAGTAATTTCAGATATTTCAGGAAATGACATCAAGGCACATAAAAACAATCCTGAAAAAATAATAAAAGTTGTGAGAGATTGGTTTAAACCAACAAATAATGATATTCCAAGGCATAAAGAAATGTGGCTTGCATTCAATGAATTTGAATTTGACTACGAAGACATTTTAAAAGAAGAAGGCTATAACCCAAAAGACATATATGAATTGACATTTAGTGATGTGATTGAATATATGACTAATTGGATTACAGCATTTAAAAATCAATAAAAACTACTGCCAACAATGGCTATAAGTAATTGCTTGTTCTCGCCTACTTCTGAAAATCCTCACGGATTTTCAGTTTGGTGTGTACTAGCAAACTTAATCGCTAAACCACGCAACTACTCATAGCCGAGACCGTTGTGCACAATTTAAAATGAACGAAATTGAAAATATATCATTAGAAGAATTGAGAAATGAAATCATTCAATTCAATAACGATATGAATGTTCAAAAACTTGAGAATCTCTATCACTCAAAGTCATTTTCTGAAATCATTGGTGTTAGCAGAAAAGAGCTAGTACATAGTAATTTCATAGCTTGGATATTAAATGAAAATGAAAGCCATTCTTTGGGAAAGTTCCCAATTCAAAAATTTCTCGAATTATTAGTCATTTATTCAAAAGAGATTCAACTAAAAAAACACAAAGAATTATTTGATACAATAATTGTTTCCGACTATAAATTATCTGACCTACAAATAGAAACTGAAAAGTCAATTACTAATATAGGGAGAGTTGACATATTCATTGAATCGAGCATTTCATACTTGGGGAAAGAAAAGAAACTGAAAATTGTAGTTGAAAATAAAGTCGGCACAAAAGAACATAGTGACCAAACAACTAAATATTTCAATCATTTTGATTCAACAAAACAACAAGATGACATAATCTTATATGTGTTTTTGACCCCTATATCAGGTATAGAATTAATTGAATTAACAGAACCTGAATGTAGTTCGAAAGAATTCATCCAAATAAATTACCAATCTATGGTTGACTTCCTTTTTGAACCAGCCATCAAAAAAAACATACCAGACAGAACAAAAACAATTATTACCGAATATTTACAGTCTTTAAGTCAGCCCACTTTGGACAAAGACGAAGAAGAATTCAAACAAGGAATAATTATGGCCTTAGGAACAGACGAAAGAAATCTACTAACAAAATTCTGGGACAAAAATCAGAAATTAATACTTGCAGCATTATATGCAATTAGCTCTGACCCTGAACAAGATAAAGACGTTAGAGACAATGCGACTACTGCTCTTGCGAACTTATCTAATTCTAATAAAGACAGAAGTTTATATTCAATTTCTTACAATGGAAATAAAGAAATTGAGAAAATAAAAAAATCTGACATAGGGCTTTCGACCGTAAACATTCTTGATACGCACGATTTAATAAATGAAGAAACCTTCAAGTTTTTAAGAACAGACAAAACTTGTAGCTTTCAATTACTCAAAAAAATAGAAGAAGTAACTGAAAACGAAAAAAAGTACGGAAAATACCGAGTAAACTTAGAACCTGAATTAGTATTTAATAATAACGAATACTTTGTTGCTCGAAATTGGGGAAAGCAAAACACAGACAAGTTTATTAAGAAAATGACCAAAAAATTTGATGGGTTGAAATACGAGAACCATAATTAAAATAACTGTGTACAACACCCAATCTAGCGCAAGCGTCCGCTTGTGCTGTTAATACAAAAGTCCAGGCAGACCCTTGAACTAGTTCACTTAGTTTCTTGGTTCCGGCTTCTCCTTCTTTAAAGCTCACTTCTCCCCCAACTATTAAGCTCTGGCTTCCTCATAACTTTTAAACCTACTATTGCCCCCAACAAATAAAGCCGATGCGTGAACATCGGCTTTCGTGCTAATTGAACGAAGTATCACTAATCAGAAACAGTTGGCATATATTTCCAAACTTCAATTTTTCCTATAGAACTGGCTGTAGCCATTAGAATACGTCTTACAGCCACTCCATTTTCGATGACGGTAGCAGAACCAAAGGCTACTGCACTTATGGTATAGTTTTGTGATGAAAAGTTGCCTACATACGTTGGTTCCAACGAGTCAATATTGTATACGTATAAACTATCATATCTTGTACCTATGGCAATCAGAGAATCATGTATCGCAACACTTTTGGGCCAACCTTTCATCGGGATACTCATTAAATCAGTTCCGGTAGTCAGATCATAGCGTGTCAATGAATCAGCCTCTGCAGAATACAGATATCCACTGGGTCCTGAATTGGTTACATAATTTTCTCTGGCATTACTATTTTCGGTTGGTGGAGTTCTAACAGTAAATACTTTTTTCCATTCTTCTGAAGTATCTGGTAATGTCCAACCTTGAATCTCATTTAATGCCCCGACGTATATATACTTCCCCTGCACAGACAATGACCTCGGGGAAGAGGAACCTGAACGCTGAATTTCACTTTTCAATGGTATTACATGATTATTTTCTTTCGTTCCGAACACTGCAATAGTCCCATCAAGATCACTAAACACTACCAATGAATCTGATATGAATTTGATCGCTGATATGGGGCTGAAATCCGGATTATTCATGTAGGATACTTTACCCGTTTTCATATCCAGTAATAGAGCATCTGAACTTACTGCAACCGCTAATTTTTCATTATTCGCTTGTCCATTATAACGACCTGTATAGTCCATCGCATTTACAAAATCACCTATTTGATACTGACGAATAAGGTTTCCGCTTAAAGGATTCCTTAAATCTATCCATCCCTGTGATTGCCATCTTGGTCCATTCGTATTCTTAATACCAACCGCTAGTGGCTGGTAGCTTGAATCTTGTGCTGCATTGGTGAAAACCAGACTGGTTGCTCCATGCCCGATATCAAAAGTGTTTATCAATTCAAAAGTCTGACCAATTACAGAATTAACTTCAACTACTGAGATCAACAGTAAAACCAAGATAGTTTTACTCCATCTATTTATAACTTTCATTTTCTATATACCCTATTAATGTATTATTTGTTTAATAACCGTTTACCCACATTTAATAAATTTTTTAGATATCTGAAAGAAAAATAACTGACACAAAAAAAGCCGATGCATGAACATCGGCTTTCAAAATCTGTAAGTAACAGAACGATCGGCGGGTCGGAGTTACTCTTCCACCACCGATTCGGCAAGCAGGGTCAGTTTATTGTGATTTACTTCCACAAACCCTCCGGAGATCACATAATTCAGATCTCCGTCTGTTTTTCTGATCAGTACTTTTCCTTTTTCCAGGGTGGATACGATCGGAGCGTGGTTTGCTTTCACTTCGAAGCTGCCTTCCACTCCCGGCATTTGCACGCCGGATACCTCACCTTCAAAAAGGGAACCGTTCGGAGTTAATATTTGTGCCTGAAATCCAGCCATTTGTTACTCCTTAGGCTTCTGCTAACATTTTCTCGCCTTTCTCGATGGCTTCGTTGATATCACCAACCATGTAGAAAGCACCTTCGGGCAGGTGATCCAGTTCACCGTCGATGATCATCTTCACTCCTTTAACCGTGTCTTCGATTTTCACATAACGACCCGGTGAGTTAGTGAACTGCTCGGCTACGAAGAACGGCTGAGATAAGAATCGCTGTACACGACGTGCACGGCTTACTACCAGCTTATCTTCGTCAGACAATTCATCCATACCAAGAATGGCAATGATATCCTGAAGATCCTTGTAGTTCTGCAGTAAGGTAGTAGTACGACGAGCTGTGTCGTAATGCTCTTCGCCCACAACTTTAGGATCGATGATCCGTGAAGTGGAATCCAGTGGATCTACCGCAGGATAGATACCGATCTGAGTTAAAGCACGGGAAAGTACCGTGGTTGCATCAAGGTGAGTAAAAGTGGTTGCCGGAGCAGGGTCAGTGAGGTCATCGGCAGGTACGTATACCGCCTGAACCGACGTAATAGATCCTTTTTTGGTAGAAGTGATTCGCTCCTGCATAGCACCCATCTCGGTAGCCAGCGTTGGCTGATACCCTACCGCTGAAGGCATACGACCAAGAAGTGCAGATACCTCAGAACCGGCCTGAGTAAATCGGAAAATGTTATCGATGAATAACAGGATATCGCGGGATACTTCATCACGGAAATATTCAGCAACGGTCAACCCGGAAAGTGCTACACGTGCACGTGCACCCGGAGGCTCATTCATCTGACCGAATACCAGCGTAGCCTGAGATTCTCTTAATTTCTCTTCGTCAACTTTAGAGAGGTCCCACTCTCCTTTTTCCATAGACTCTTTGAATTCATCGCCGTAGTTGATTACACCCGATTCGATGAATTCCCGAAGAAGGTCATTTCCTTCACGGGTACGTTCACCCACACCGGCAAATACAGAAAGTCCGCCGTGCTGCTTCGCGATGTTGTTGATCAGCTCCTGGATCAATACGGTTTTACCTACACCGGCACCACCGAAAAGTCCGATCTTACCACCCTTAGCATACGGGCAAAGCAGATCAACCACTTTAATTCCGGTTTCGAGCATCTCGGTTGAAGTAGCGAGTTCATCGAAATGAGGAGCAGGACGGTGGATCGGATAAGCACTTTTGCCTTCCGGTGCTTTGATACCGTCGATAGATTCTCCTACCACGTTGAACAGGCGACCGCGGATGTCTTCACCTACAGGCATTGCGATAGCCTGACCGGTATCAACAACTTCCATACCACGAACCAACCCGTCGGTTGAGTCCATCGCAATGGTTCGCACACGATCTTCACCAAGGTGTTGTGCCACCTCCAGATAAAGAGTAGAACCGTCAGTCGGATTTTTAATGGTTAACGCGTTTAGAATGGCGGGTGTTGAACCTTCAGAAAAGTCAACATCAACTACAGGACCGATTACCTGCGCAACTGTTCCTTTATTCATGTGCTATGATTGCGATTTTATTAGAATTTTTGTCTGAAAACGTTTTCTCCCGAAAGGGAATGCTCCGCTGTTTAAATACGAAGCTACAAAGGCTGGATAAGATAGCGAGATACTGAAAGAGAGGCAATTGCGAAAAGGGGGTTTTTCATACAGTCTTAACATCAAAATGTCATGGAAGGATAAGGCAGATTTGTACAGCTTAATTTTATTCTTTAACCAAGCTGATCATCATGAAAGCATCTTACCTTTCCTTAATTACGTTTACTTTCCTGTTCATCACATCCTGTGCCTCTCCCCTGCCCGTTTCTAAACTACAATCAACCGGAGAAACTGAAGTACACTGGAATAACGGTATCGAAATTCTTACTCAGAATATGGACAGTCTGACTATTGAAGCAGGATTTATCCGGAATGAAGGAAGCAACTACACTTTCGATATTTCGGTTACAAATTTTGGCAACTCACCGGTACTTGTAGACCCTGCCGAAATCTATTACCTACCGATACGTATCGATGATGACACCCTGAACTTGGTTCGGGCTGTTAATCCCGAGCACAAAATACTGGAAGAAGAAAAAGCTATATCGCAACTCAACGCCGATGAAAAAAATAAACTCGCAGGTGGCGTTTTGATCGGCAGTCTGGAACTGGCAGGAGAAATTGCCTCCGTTGGTTCGAACAATGAATCCGAAGAGGATGATTACAGTGCTCTCGATGGAATCAGTGTCGACTTGGCTGAGATTGACCGACAAAGATCATATGCCACTGATCAAAGATCGTACTGGGAAACTCAGACCCTCAGAAAAACCACGCTTTTCCCTCGTCATTTTGTGCAGGGTCAAGTTATTATGAGATGGTCACCCGAAGCTGAATTTATACTTCTAAGAATTCCGGTTGGCGGACTTGAATTTTCATTTCCATTCCGACAGATGATCCATCCGGTGTATTAATTGCGGGAGATCAGCCTACAGAATATCCTCCCCGTGATAGTAAAAACTGATCCATTACACAGCGGAAAAAATCTCATAAAAATGCTACTCCTTCACATTCATTTATGATAACTTACGGTATAAATAATTGATTGATTTTGCGGTTTCTATCCATTGTCTCTTTGTTGATCCTGTTTTTGTCATGCAAGTACACGCCCACGGACTTGTATTATAAAGAGCTTCCTGAACCTACGCCTCCGAACTTTTCTGTGGACCTGAATGAATATTCTGAATCGGACACCATTCACGTTATCGGAGTTACACAGATCCATTACCGGTTTGAACAGGATCGCGGTGAGTTCATTCAACTGAGAATCCTTTACGATACTACCGAGATCCTTAAACGTAATGATGCATCAGGAAATATTGTCATTACCCCTGAAGAAAATGATCAGTCGCTCCATCTTCTCACTTTTGAACTTACTACAACGAGTGGAACCGGAAGTCTGGCTGATGTAGCCGGCGGAGAATATTTCGTGAGTTATCTGGGTTGGTACCTGAACATTGACACCGCTCCTCCCGGAGGGATCAATATCCTCCCCATTTCTCAGAATCCGGTTTCAAACGCACCGATCCTTTCATGGCCTGAATATTCCCGGGCAAATTTTGAAAGTTACAGGGTGATGAGAAAGATCTCTTCCGATAATGAATTCCGGCAAATTGCTGAGCTCACGAACAGCAGCAGCAATGTTTATACCGATCAGAATTACATAGGCGGAAATGTTGAATACAGGCTGGGCACGGAAGGCAGTGGTTTTATTAATTACGGAGATCCGATCCCGTTTTCTGGTGAGAAGTCAAGCATTGAAACTTCGGAGCCGGCGGGAAACTCACTGGAACTCACATGGACTCAAAATCCATACCCCGGAGCCTTCGGCAGTTATACATTACATACTTTTGAAGATGGATACGGTCCCAATGACAACAACCTGATCTTTGAGTCATCTTCCATATCTGATACCTCATTTACTGATGATGAGGTCCCGTTTGGTAATACCTATCATTATCTGCTTAACACCCAATCGACCAACGATCCCAATTCATTTACCCTGGATACTCTTAGCGTAACGACCGGCATTGATTTCCCTCAGTTTTCATCCGAGGATCTGATACTCAGATTTTCGAACCCGGAGTTTAGTTATCTGTATTCGGAAGGAAGCTTGCACAAGATCACTTTGGGTGGAAGTATACAAAGTTCTGTTCAGGCACGTTCAGTCAGTGCATCCGGCAATCAGATAGTAGTGAATACCGGAAACGGGATCAGCTTCTACGATACCGGTATGCAGCTGATCTCATCAGAAACTTCCTCCGCCCTCTTAGGTGCTCAAAAATCGATCTCGGAGATCTGTGTCGACCAGAGTAATACCATTCTGCTCATTCAAACGGAGGATGACTCTGTTTCAGTCATTGATCTTTCAGACAGAACCGTGATTACCACCCTAAATGATTCCGGTGCGTTATCCATCCGGGAAGACGGGAGCTTTTTTTCAGTCGGGGAAAGCATCTACAAGATCTCGGGCGATCAGGTGACAAATACCTATACCCTGTTGAGCGGTTACGACGAGGTGTACTTTCCTTCCGGGAATGAGGATGTATTTCTTTATCTGCGAACGGCAAGTCTGAATGGAACGGGAAATGTATCGGTATTCCGAAAAATGGGTGCCGAATCCGGTCAGTTTATTGAAGACTATACACAGGATAAGCTGTATTCCAATATTTATTTTAATCCGGAAAGCAACATCCTCACTGCCAGAGCCGGTTCTGAACTAAGATTTATCGATCCTTTGACGGGTACCATTCCTGATTCATATCCGGTGTCCCAAATACCCACAATACCGGTTATTTACCGGGGCGGATACCTGTTCTCAGGTACAGGAAAAATGCTGGAGTATCATTATGAGAATTAGTCAATTCCTGCTCACAGTTACCGTACTATTTGCACTTTTACTATGCCTGGAAAAACCGGTTAATGCTCAAATGCTGGAACGTTCTTACCAATTAGGAGGAGGAACGTATACCATGCAATCCCTCAAAAATTTACAGGACGATGTGCAACAGGGTTCCAGTCCGATTTACCTCAGAAGTACAAAAAATTTCCCAACTTACTTCACTTTTGAACTAAAGCTAGGAAGAGCCTACCGTAATATATTCAGAGGAGCTTTCCTCAGAATGGAAAGTACCGGATCTCGATTATCCTATTCTGATCGGACCGGATTTGTCGCTTACGATCAGATCGCATCCGCACTTATGATCGGGGCTTATATGAAAATACCCATCAGAGTAAAAGATGATTTTGATCTTCGTACCGATCCGCATCTTTACTATGAACCCAGGCTGGGGCTGGTTTTCAATTATGTGGAATTTATCAGTAAAAGCCGGATTATGGATAGCTCATCAAAATCCGTGACCGATGCCGTTTCGATGGGATTGATGACCATGCATTCGATCGGGTATAATATGAGTTATAAACGCCTGAACTTTGCGCCCTTTCTCGGAGTTTTGATCGACCCCATTGAGCGGCCGCTACATTTAACCGATAACAGAAAAGCGGTACTTCTTACTCAGGATAATGAAAAATTACGGACCCGGTGGCTTGGGCTACGATTCGGGATCGAATTATCGCTGCGATAGTCAGAACCTATCAACACTTCCTTTTTTCTTCACACTTCCTTCACAAAACGGAAATAGATTGCAGAATCTTGTAATAACCTGTTATAATAAGTTATGGATGTAGAAATTCTATCCCGTATTCAATTTGCCTTCACCGTTGCCTTTCATTACATCTTCCCTCCTCTGAGTATCGGCCTCGGGTTAATGATGGTCATTTTCGAGGGCAGTTTCCTTAAAACCAAAAAGAAGAAATATGAGCTCCTGGCCCGATTCTGGACTAAGATCTTTGCGGTAACTTTCGGTCTCGGAGTTGCCACAGGAATTGTGATGGAGTTCGAGTTTGGTACAAACTGGGCCGTTTATTCCCGATACGTCGGCGATGTGTTCGGCAGTGCTCTTGCCGCTGAAGGACTTTTCGCTTT
Organism: Balneolaceae bacterium UBA7797; assembly: GCA_002480645.1. GTDB lineage: Bacteria > Bacteroidota > Rhodothermia > Balneolales > Balneolaceae > UBA7797. The sequence goes on along the minus strand of DLCN01000014.1, from coordinate 4,264 downwards.
TGCTCTGGAATCAGGTTTTCTGGGACTTTTACTGTTTGGATGGAACAAGACCTCCCCGACCGTTCATTTTATAGGAACGCTGGGAGTCTGGTTTGGATCCATGTTCTCGGCAGTATGGATCGTGGTTGCTAACTCATGGCAGCAAACACCGGCGGGATTCCATATAGTCGGGGAAGGACTCGACGCCCGTGCCGAGATCGTTGATTTCTGGGCAATGGTCTTCAATCCATCCAGTGTCGATCGCTTATTACATGTCTGGAACGGGTCATTTCTGGCAGGCTCTTTTTTCGTGCTTAGTGTTAGCGCCTGGTACCTTCTAAAACGGAAACACATCGAATTATCCAAAACCTCATTTAAAGCCGCATTGGTGGTGGCAACCATTTTCTCGCTGGTACAACTGGCAAGCGGACACTCATCAGCAGAAGGAGTTGCTGAAAATCAACCGGCTAAATTAGCCGCAATGGAAGGTCATTATGAATCCGGTGAACCTGCCGATCTGTACATGTTTGGCTGGGTGGATGAAGAAGCACAGGAAGTGAAAGGGCTTGGAATTCCGGGAGGTACCTCCTTCCTCTTACATCAGGATTTCAGCGTACCGGTTACTGCACTGAATGATTTTGATAAAGAAGACCAACCCCGAACCGTCAATGCCATCTTTCAGTTCTATCACATTATGATCTCCATTGGCATGGCCCTGATCGGACTTACCCTGATTGCCAGCTTCTTCTGGTGGAAAGGTACTCTGTTTGAACAACGCTGGCTGTTATGGATCTTTGTACCGTCCGTATTGCTACCGCAGATCGCCAATCAGGCCGGTTGGTTTGCTGCCGAAATGGGACGTCAGCCCTGGGTGGTGTACAATTTACTGAGAACATCAGATGCGTTTTCTGCTAATGTAACTGCTAATCATGTGTTGTTTTCAATCATTCTGTTTGGCTTTGTATACCTTCTTCTGTTCATACTGTTCATTTATATGTTAAACAAGAAGATCCATCACGGCCCGGAACAACTCAGTGATTCTGAAGAAATGTATCACGACCGCCTTGCCGGGATCTGATCACTACCTAATCAAAATTCTTAAATCAGTATAGGATCATGGAACTCAGTTATTTTTTAGGACTCGATTATAACACCTGGTGGTTTTTAGTGGTCGGAGCAGTTTTCTCCGGATATGCCATTCTGGATGGATTTGATCTGGGCGCAGGTGCTTTACATCTGTTCATCAAGGGAGACGAAAACCGCAGGATCGCTTTCAATGCCATCGGCCCGGTCTGGGATGGCAATGAAGTGTGGCTGGTAATTGGTGGGGGAACTCTGTTTGCCGGATTTCCGGTTGTGTACGCTTCGCTTTTTTCCGCTTTCTATATTCCATTTATGCTGTTTCTGGCTGCTCTGATCTTCCGTGCCGTAGCCATTGAGTTTCGAAGTAAAGAGCCAATGACCTGGTGGCGAAAAACATGGGATGTAGCCTATTCCATATCCAGTGCTTTATTAGCGATCTTATTAGGAGTGGTGATCGGAAACGTATTAAATGGGATCCCTCTGGATGCAAATCACGAATATTTTGGCAGCTGGCTGGCCTTCCTGAATCCTTTTGCCATCATTACTGGTCTGACGACACTAGCCTTATTTATGATGCACGGAGCCCTGTATTTATCCCTGAAAACCAAAGGAAGATTGTTCGACAACATCACCACGTTTATAAGAAATGCGATCATTGCATTTGTGATCATGTTTGTGATCCTCTCTTTTTATGTACTCATCTTCGAACAGCATCTTACCGAACGTTTTCAGGAACTTCCCATACTGTTTGCCGTTCCGGTGATTATTGTACTGGCCATCGCGAATGTGCCCAGACTCATCACCAAAGAGAAGTTCTTTCAGGCGTTTTTGTTTTCAGGGATAACCATCGCCATGTTACTCATCCTTGCAGCGGTAAATCTGTATCCGAATATTATTGTGGCCACCAATGATGCCGCCAACAGTCTCACGATCTACAATGCAGCTGCATCGCAAAAATCACTCGGTATTATGCTCACCATTTCCGTGATCGGTGCTCCACTGGCTGTGGGTTATTCGTTGTTTGCCTTCTGGACCTTCCGGGGTAAAGTGGAACTGGATGAACACAGCTACTAGCCGTCGGATTCTGTCAGCAGTTTTTCGATAGTACAGGTTGTGCAAAGTGAAAATTCATCAAATCTTCACAAAACTAGTTTAATATTGAAGCTTTTGAACTTTCATCCATAAAGACGTTTTACATGCCTTTAGTAGCATACATTCCAATTTCAACCACTTTATTTTCGCTGTACTTCATTTATGTGATCTATACACACTGGAGAAGAAAACCGGAAGCCATGTACCTGCTCTGGTGGACCATTGGGGTGATCACTTATGCGGCCGGCACCACGGTAGAAAGTATTCATACCATCTATGGCTGGAGTCCATTTGTATTTAAAGCCTGGTACATTGCCGGGGCATTTCTGGGAGGAGTCCCTCTGGCTCAGGGAACTATATATCTTTTGATGAAAAAGAAAACAGCGGATATTCTGACTTCCATTCTGGTGGTTGTACTTATCATTTCATCTATTTTGGTGATCCTCTCTCCCTTGGATGAAACCGTTGTTTCCGAGAAACTGAACGGTAATGTATTAGAGTGGACCTTCATCCGGTATATCACCCCTTTTATTAATATTTATGCGGTGATCTTTCTGGTCGGAGGCGCATTTTACTCCGCCTGGAAATACTTTAAAAACCGTGAATTTCGCGGGCGCTTCTGGGGAAATGTACTGATCGCAATTGGTGGTATTCTGCCCGGCATCGGCGGCACTATGACCAAAATGGGTCATACTTATGTGCTTTATGTGACCGAATTGCTGGGAATCCTGTTCATTTTCGCCGGCTATCAGGTGATACGAAACGACCGATCCCTCTCAATCCACGAAAATCAGGTCACTACCTCATAAAAGTCATCCGGAAGGAGGAACGCACGTGACGACTGAAGGATCAGCACAATGTTGATCCGGCTTAATCCATAGATAGGCAGACTCCTCGCTTCGCTCTGAGTGACTAAATAATAAGCTACCAAACTAATTAACAAGT
>DLCN01000014.1:0-777 GCA_002480645.1 Balneolaceae bacterium UBA7797 | reverse complement strand
CGGCTTGATTCATAGATAGGCAGACTCTTCGCTTCGCTCTGTGTGACTAGGGTTAGATAAAAGATTTTCTTTCAAGAAGTCATTCAGAGGCGGAGCCGATGAATCTGCACAAAGTTGATCCGGCTTAATTCATAGATGGGAAGAGTCTTTACTTCGCTTTGTGCGACTTACTAATATTTTCTCAGGTAGCTCTGAAAATAAGGGTCTTCCAAAATTTTAACCGGGGGCCACTCTCCTACTATATCTTTATTCAAAAATCTCCATTCCGAGTTAAATGATTCAATGAGGCGTTCTTTCCACTTTCTTGATTTTCCTTTTATCCTTTTCTCTGCTTCAATGGCCTCCATCATGGTTGTAAAGTGCTCATAATAAACCAAATTGTAACAGTAATTCTCACCTGCAAATGTCTTCTTTCTCCCGCGTTCCAGGTAATGCTCGACTATTCTTCTTGGCAGGTTATTTGTCGTTCCAGTATAAAGAACACTTCTATTTGGATTGGTGGTTATATAAACGGCGAAGTCCATGTTTTTACATTAAGAAAAGAACAACTAAATATAAAGTCATCCTAAGGATACTTCCGAAGGATCTACACAAACTACGATCTAGCTTGTTCTAGGCTTTGGCAGACTCTTCGCTTCGCTCTGAGTGACTATATAACAAGCTACCAAACTAATTAACAAGTCATTCAGAAGGAGGAACGCACGTGACGACTGAAGAATCTGCACAAAGTCGATCCGGCTTGATTCATAGATAGGCAGAGTCTTTACTTCGCTCTGA
>DLCN01000002.1 GCA_002480645.1 Balneolaceae bacterium UBA7797 | reverse complement strand
CCATCTCCCGGGGCTACATTCTGAGCTCCCGACGGCACCCGGAACCGCAGATGATGGCGCAAGGTCCGGATCGCTCCCTTCTGCTCCATGATCACCAGCTCATCGGCTACATCAAACTCTCCATTCTCATTTCGGTCCAGGATCAATAACTCCGTCTCCTCGCCCGTGGCCAGATTATATCCCACCACATTGATCGAATCCCGCAGGTAAATACTCGTCTGAAACCGCGGCGGATAGTAGATATCCTCATCCGCCCAGCGCAGTTCGTAGTTGTCCGGCACCAACTCTCCGTTCGGGGAGTCGTCGGTAAAGATCGTGGTGATCCATGTGGTGGAATAGCCATCCACTTCCCGCGGATCCTGATTGAACATCTCATTGTCCTCCCCGTAATTGCCCACCCAGCCTATGTGATCAAAGTCGTAGCCGATAGTCTCATCGTTCTGGAACTGCATGATGAAGCCTTCTTCCACCGGCGTGGATTCTTCCATCGGTCGCTGATCGAACAGCGTATCCAGCGTGGAGATATTGATCAGGGAATAATGGCTGGTCGCATAATATTTAGGACTGAACCGGGTCTCGGCGCTGTCTCCGAAGATCACCCGATAGGTATCTCCGTAGCGAACTTCCTGCTCATCCACGATCTCTATGGACATGGAGCCGGTACCAAAACCGGATGTGATCCTGCTCAGATCATCCTCGGTACCGCTACTTACAAAACCTGCTGGTTGAGAGTGTGGCACAACTACCTTTGCATTTACAGAAGTACCGGTCACATTGTAGTAGGCATCCACACCAATATTGAATACCGTTTCCTGCGGATCGATCTGCGATATCCCCAATGAGTCTGTTGATCCGTAATCATAAGCATTCAACGCGTAATAATAGGTTACACCGTTGGTCACATCCTCATCCACATAGAAGAATTGCAGTCCGGTGTCGTCTCCCAGATCAAAGATAGCGGTGGTTTCCAGAACCGGAACGGTGCCTTTGATGCCATCCTCCAGATCGAACTGTGCGATCGGCTCGTAGAAGGTCGGGGTGCCGTCCACATCGGTGATGGTCTTCACATCAAAAAGAAGCGGATCGGTGCCACGATAGAGTTTATAGCCTTCAAAATCGTATTCTTGTACAAACCGGTCAAAGCTTCGTATGGATACTGAATCCCATCCAAGCACCACTTTTCCATCCCCTTCAACCGCTGAAAGTGTCGGAGTTAATGGCGGCTGTGCAAAGTTATAGTTAGCATCGTAAATATTTTGTACGGTGATCCGGTTCTTGAAAAAGTCTTCGGCAACCGCCCGGGCATCTGTTCTGTTATCTCCTGTTTCACCAAATACCCACGCTAAACTAAAATAATCACTAAATCCCGGAGGTAAAGTCACCGGACCGGATAAAAACAGTAGAAACGGCTCATTTTGAGATAGATATTGCTCGGGTGGTTCCTGCCCTAATTCAAATTCATTTTCCATGATCTTCTGCCAGATCAGATGATCTTCCTTGATCACGATGTTTTCGTAATTAGGACGCACTCCCAGATCAAATCCTCTCAACCCGATCTGATCGGATTCGGGAATATCGGTACGATCAAAATCACGTTCCCCGTCCTGAGGGATCCCATCCGCCTCTCCGAAATCCGGGGCTACATATCCAAAATCGTTGGGGGTTAATCCGTCGATGCCGGAGTCGTCGTTCAGGAATTCTCCCTCGTCCGGTTTTCCATTATCATTTTCATCTACATAACTGATCCAATTGGCATTCTCATCACCCGTCCACCAGCGACCGGCCTTATAGGCTTCCAGTTCTTCGATGGGACCGTAAACCCTTTCAAAATCTTCGATGTTATAATTAGACTCCATGTAATTACGGATATTGGCCTGTCCTTCGATCAAAATCCCGGCTCCGGAATCGCGCCGTTCATCGGTGAACCCATCCTCATCATTATCCAGCATATCAAACGGTTGCGCCGGACTTTCCAAAAAGGCAAATCCCATCACCCCAACAGCATATTCACCACCTGTTGAACGAACCCCAATTCCGTTGCTATCCCATCCGTAAGCAACATCCAATTGTGGATCGAAGGAAGCATTGTCGTCATTATTATCCGTACCAAGACCGTAATCGGTCATATGAGTAAAATAGAGCTCCTCATGATTGGTACCCCCCACATTGTTGATGCGATACAGCATAAACATCACGTCCTCTGCAAGTACATTGGCCCATTGTAATAGTCGCACTTCTACCTGAAGTCCCAACCCTCCGATAGAAGAATCAGCCGGGTCTGCATAATAGATCCCATATTCGCTAAATGGTTCGTCATTTATTTTATCGATCTGATATCCTTTATTGCTCAGATCATCGATCACGTAAAACGATTCCAGATCTGCATTAAAGACTCCTTTTCCAAACCATCCATTCCAGTATCCCGACCAACCCGGATCGTCCGGATTATCCAGTTTATCGGGCCAGAAATCCGGCCAGCTGCTGTTATCGTCACTTATGGCAGGAATTCGTTCAAAGCGTCCGGTCACCGGATTTCTTCGATCCGGATTCAGAAAATTATTCAAGGGAAGAAATGTCCATAACTCGCCGGTGGTAGGAGATCTGCGCACCCCTGCGGTACGGAAATTAATGGCAACCGGAGTTACTACGGTATCACCAATATTATTTCCATAATAGTTGGCCGGCCTGTACGCAGGTACTCTTCCTGCAATGGCAAGTGCGGTCCCATCACTATGCTTTCCACCTATTGTTCTTGGCCAGACTGCCGAAGGGATATCCTGCCAACGGGCCAGTTCACCATGATTCCGGTAGTTGGTCTCTACCAGATTACCATCCATCACACCTCGCGCCACCCAGTTATAGTTTCCCTTATAATCATAGGGAATCGTAGTCTGAGAATTGGCCTTTGTGAATGGGATGAACATGAATAGAATTAATATGTAATGGTTTAATCTACTTGGCATTTACCATTTTCAATTACAGATCTATTTTAAAACCCAGACTTACACTTCGTGGGGCCGAATAGTACTGTGGACGGTAATAATAGTCATCAAGCGTATTCAAACCGCCTACGCTACCTTTAGCCGCATCAAATTGTTGAATGGTATAATCCGGAGTTCCCGAATCTGAATACACACTAACCGGAGCTTTGGCATCAAACAGGTTATCGACTTGAAGGATCAATTGAGCTCGCCTCCATGGCAAGGTGTAATACATTCTCAGATCGGTTACGAAGGTGGTTGGAGCATCTTCATTATTTGGAATGTAGGATGTAATCCTTGACCGGGAAGAGGTATAAGGCCGACCACTGTTGAGTTTATTAACCATGGTAACCGATAATGCTTTCGATGGTTGATACGTGATCACGCTATTCAACACATGTCTTCGATCCCAGCCCAGCCTTGCCAGCGTGTTGATATCTTCCAGCCCGGCTCGTTGACGTTCGTAGCTATCTCCGGAAAGGAATGCGCTACCATCGGCAAATTGAAGAGTATAATCCAGATTCCACCGGATCGCTCCTCTTGGTCGTTGATATAAGGAAAGGGTAACACCGCGAACTGTTCCGTAATCTCTGTTCTCCGGTCGGTACAGGTATCCGGTACTGGTTGGATTAAATTCAATAATGGTCGCGTTCAGCTTTCTGATATCTTTGGTAAACATGGTTAATTCTAACCCGATATCATCGGTTAACCCTTGCTGTAAACCAATCTCAAAGGTAGTGGTCTGTTGTGGATCAATATCAGGATTTCCGAAACTAGCCGATTCAGCTCCCGGTGCCACATAATAATTCGGGTTACTATAGATACTGTTGAACGATGGGATCTGAAAGAACATACCGTATGAAAAACGTACTACTCCGGTTTCGGAGATCGGGAAAGCAATACCCACTCTTGGACTGATCTGGAACTTATTACTGGCATCCACCCGATTTGAAAGACTATCTCCGGGTGAATCAGGATTTTCTACTACCAGATCATCCGCTAAATACCAGTATACCGGCACCATAAAATCCGGATCGAAATAATCCATGCGGATACCGGCATTAATGATGATATTATTCAACTCGATCTTATCCTGAATGTAGGCTGCAAACTCAATTGGGTTTGCATTCAGATCGGTTCTTGCTGCTTCATTTTCAGTATTTGCTATAGGTTGAAATCCCGTGGTAGCATCAATAAGGATCCCGTAACCCTCGGTATCAACCTCATGCATACGAACCTGAAAACCGGCTTTTACCTGATTTATCCGGTCAACCTGACTCGTAATACTACCAACTACTGTATGAGTTTGGGTAACATTGTTTGAGTAGTACAAGTTATTCCCACCCAGATCGAAAGCAAAAAGTCCTTCCAGATTATTCAGATCGGTATGCCCCAGACGGGAGTCGAGGATCTCATCATATAATTTGCTTTCACCCTCAGAACGGAGATAACTGTATGACAAATTCGCAAAGGTTTGCGGACTGATCGTCGCTCTTAATCCCACAATATGAGTCTGGTTATCGAACAGGTATCGGTTTACCCCGGTAGGCACATATTTCTTCTGATGATTGTAATTTCTTCCCTCACCAAACTGATAGAATAAATTATAATCCAGTTTAAAGGTTGAATTGATATTGTAGATCAGTGAGCTGTTCAAAGAATATCGTTCTACATAATTCATTGGAACAAAATCACCACTTCCAGTGGATTCGATCACCCAATCATTTTCCGGATTATTTACATCGGTATAACCCCCGGGAGGAGTCTGATTGATATAAAGCGAGGAATCTCTGGGACTGAAAAGATCCCGACCAAATAAGTGGCCCTTGTCATTAACATACCTGCCGGTAAACTGAATTCCTAACTTATCTCTCAGGATTGGCCCGCCACCATTTATTTGAAAATCCAGCTGATTAGGTATCCCGGCTATTTCGTAGTAGGGAACATTCTCAGTTTTAAAATCCAGGTACGACAGGTTTTCTCCCGGGTCTGCCTGTCGGGTCAAAAATGGGAGTTCCCGGGTACTGGCGATAGCTCTCACAAAATTTTTAGTATCAAAACTCCATTTGTCAGGTACATCTTTAGTAACAATATTTACTACTCCTGACATCGCCTGACCATATTCTGCATTAAATACTCCACTAATCACTTCGAGGCTCGACACCATATTCTGTTCAACCTCAAAACCGGCGGTACTGTTATACGCATTATTGATAGGCACCCCATTTACAACGTAAGCTACCTCACCAATTCTACCCCCCCGAAAGTGACCGTCTACAACACCGGCCTGCAGGTTTACAATATCTGAAACCGATTGTATGGGGAGTTCTTCAATTTCTGCTGAGCTTACATAAGAAGTGGTTGTGGTTCTGTCTTTCTCTACTACCGGGCGCTCTGACGTGATCACAATTTCCTCCCCTTCGATCACAGCCTCCTTCATGGTAACATCAATAGTTGTGGTACGGTCAATTTGTACTTCTACATTCTCAACCTGCACTTCTGCAAATCCAAGAAATTTAAACACCAGTGTATACACACCCGGATCTACATGTAACAGACTATAAAATCCATCTACTTCAGAAATGGTGCCACGTGTAGTTCCATCAATTACAATTTGAACACCGGGCAATGGTTCTCCGGTATCGTCTGTTATTTTTCCGGAGATTTTCCCTTTGTTCTGGGCATATGCAAACATAGGGATGAGAAGGACTGTTAGAACCAGCAGGTACTTTCGATAGTGTAGCATCTCGAATTTTGACTACTTAGGGTGGTAATTGTAAAAAGAGAAGGCGTGATCAGACGCCTTCTCGTGATTGTTGATTCTACGATTGTTTATTTGATCAGCATCATTTTCTTGGCATTAACAAAAGAGCCGGCTTCGATCTTATAGATATACAGACCAGAGCTCAATGCAGACGCGTCGAATCTTACGCGGTGGCTGCCGGCCTGATATGCTTGATTGTCTATGATCGTGGCTACTTTCTGGCCAAGTACATTGTATACACTCAACATTACATTACTTGCTTTTGGTAATGTGAATGAAATATTTGTTGCAGGGTTAAATGGATTCGGATAGTTCTGATCCAGTTTAAAGCTGCTCGGAGTTTCAGCTACATATTCTGCAGAGGTGGATACATTTAAACCCGCCATTGCTGCTACCCCTTGCCCGATCAGGTTATCATTACTGTCGAACATATCAACTTCACCGAGTCCGGTAGGAGCACGGAAAGTATGTGAAGAAATTTCCCACCAGTTTCCTGAGTCGCCACCATCCTTATCAACAAACTCGATCATGAATGGGATGTATTTGATCTCATCCTGAGCAGGTAAAGTAAGAGGAGTATCTAAAGGATTATCATTTTCATCTAATGCTACTAACAGATCGTTTGCATCAAAAGCGATCAATGCTTTCCAGCCAATTCTGGTTGTATCGTCGTCAGCAAACATGTTTTCATATAATGATGAATAAGTAAACAGGTGATTACTGCTGTAGTACAACATATTGTAATCAACTTCCGGATCATCAGTATTTGGTTCTGTTACCGCCAGACGAGTAAGCATACCATCAGGAATCGGTACGATCGGATCGTTACCGCTATCGATCTTTGGCTGCAGAGCCATGAAATAATCTGGTTCGGCACCACGCATTCTGGCTTCGTGACCAGAACCGGTTACATAATTTACACCATAAGTACCAAAACTGAATTTGATCTGATCTTTCAGGTAGTAGTTCCACTCAACATCAGGATCGAAATCCTCAACACCCGGGATCCAGGTTGTTTGAGTTAAATTCGGATTTGGATAAATGGTAGTTCCCCAAGATCCTGCAGGATTAGAAGCTCCACCACCATACACATCATCATCATAGGCTTCCACGTACATGTACATGGTTGTAAGCTCATCAGAACGACCAAATGCTACCCAGATCTTAGCAGAACCATCCATTTCTCCACTATAGGTTCCGCCATCATCCCATCCGTCTTCACCAATAAGCATAAATGGATCAAAATCGTCCACAGGCCAGCCTGCACCGGTAATTTCACCATTATCAAGATCGCCAAGAATAGCGGCTTCCTGCTCCGGAGTTAATTCAAAGATGTAAGGCTGAATTTCGCCGGAAGCAGCCGTTGAAGTAGTAGTGAAAGTTCCCAGATCACCAATACCAAACTGAGTAACCGGTGTAAGTGCATAATAGTAATCATGAGTCGCATCACCTGGGTGTGGAGATTTTACTTTGTGACCCAATTGTAATTCTTCCATGTTTTTCACACTACCCAGATAGTTCGCTGCGCCACCTTCAAGAGAGGTGATCGGCTCGCCACTGTAATACACATCGTAGCTGAAAATGTTTGTAGCTGCGTTATGAGTCCAGGTAACGGAAACACTGTCGCCTACTGTGGTGGCAGTAACTGCTTCAGGGGTATCCGGTAACGATGCGGTTACGGAAAGATCAACCGCTGCTTTAGATCCGATGTATACATCATCGAGATGGAAAGCGCCGGAAATATCATTACCTAAACTGATATACATACGGCCAAATTTATCCCATTCAGGATCGGCACCTAACGTAGAATCGTTAGGATCTACACTGTAAAATTCTTCCGGGTTCCATGCATAATAAAATTCCCATTGCTTCTGCAGGTCATTATTATACATCTCATCTGCCGGCAGTGGATTTCCATCCAGATCCAGTCCTTTTAAAGCAGAATCATGTGCAGCAATATGAGTTTTAGGTAGCGGGATCGCATACTCATGCCACGCGTTATCATACGCATCATCCGGGAATTTCCAGCGAATACCCCAAGACATGTCATACTTGGTTCCGTCAGATTTATCGGCAAGTACAATGTAGCTGGTTTTACGAAGTGATCCGTCTGCATTATCCACATCTTCCGGATTGATCCGTAATCTGAAATACACGGTATCTACATCAGCCATATTTTGAGTAAAGTCAAAACCGGTTCCGCCGTTTCCATCAAATTTATATCCGTTAGAGAACCATGCACCGCCAGAAATACGGTGAACGATGTTTCCTGCTTCGACAACATCTTCTACAAAAGATCCGTCGATTTGTGCAGTGGTTAGGTTAGGTCCGTCAACAAATAATATTCTGTTATCTCCGAATTCTGGTAGGGGATCTTCATCCTGTGCCATTACCAGACCCGGCACCAACAAGAGCATTGCGAATGTTAACATCCACTTGCTCCAATTTGTAGCAAATTTCATAATCGTATTGTTTAGTTAAGATTAAAGGAAGCGCTTCCCTAGAAGCGAAAGCAATGTAGTTTTAAAGTAAGAACAATTCAAACATCAGAAATAAATTTGCCGTTTTTTGCATAAACTTATTATAACACCCTGAATCATTAATTCATCATACTGATTTAATTAATTTTATACCCTCATTAAAATGAGCAACCATCCTGATTTGCTATAATTTATTTGCTAAATTCACCCATATCCTGTGCGTTTTAGCCTTCACTAATTATTTTTTTCTGCAAATTTTGCATTAGCCATAAAAAAGTTACATTAGTCTCGGTGCTTTTGATGCCTTACATACAAGGGATATTTCTGAATTTTTTAATGCGGAAGTTTGAAAAGCATTTAAAAATTATGGGGAAGTTATTGGCATTTTCGATCACTAAAATCAGATCATAATTACCTGTAATTATTAAGATTAGAATTACTATTTAGGTAAATGAAAGTAACCCTGAAAGATATTGCCAGCGAGTCTGGTTATTCCATTTCAACTGTTTCCAGAGTGTTGAATGGAAGCGGTACAATCAGCACTGATGTTCAAAAGAAAATTCTCAAGATTGCAGAAAATCTTAAGTATCCATTTGCTAAATCTAAGATCCCGATCTATTCAAACGGTACCCTGCATATCGCATTGGTTACCAATTTCATGGATAATATTTTCTTTGCCTCCTTTTTCCATGGCTTAATCAGAGCCGCCCGCGAATCTTCCGTTCAACTATCTTTGATCGATGTTTCTGACCATTCAGACAACCTGATATCTACCATAAATGAGCTGGATAACCAATTGATAGATGGGGTTTGCCTGTTTCTACCCGAAATGACTCAAACGGATTATAAAGAATTATTGAACGGGCTGAATATTGAAATCCCCATAATCTCTAATGCTCTAATACAAAGCCCGGTTTTTCCTACAATAACTTTTGATGGATATAGCGGCGGACATATAGCAGCTGAATACCTGATGAACAAAGGATATAACTCATTTGGCGTTATTAAAGGCCCGTTCATTAAAGCAGAAGCAAGGTTCCGATACAATGGGTTCAAAGATCATCTTGAGTTAAGTGGCAGGGAACTGATCTGGGAAGCAGAGGGAAACTTTACCTTTAAAAGTGGAGCTGATGCTTTTAATGCCTACTACGAACTGGATAAAAAACCGGAGGCTATATTCGCTTGTAATGACACCATGTGTAAAGGTTTTATGGAGGCTGCAAAACTCAAAAACGTATCTATACCTGATGATGTAGCTATTATCTCTTACGATAACAGCCCGGTTTGTGAGGAAACATTTCCCGCCATCACTACTATCGATACAGATTTTAAAATGCTGGGAATGGAATCCATAAAAACTCTGAAGAACATCATAGCTAAACAACACACAAACAGGAGCACGATGAATCTGATCCCTGTTAAGTTAGTTGAAAGAGAGTCTGCCTGATTTTCACAATCCGGTCAATTTCTTTGCATAAATTTGCATGGATTTCCGGAATAATTCCCCTCATACTTTTATCAATTTTGGGTTAATACTACATCACCATGATTTCTTCAAGAAGCACTTATACACTACTCGTTTTTTTGTCTGTTATTATGATCTCGGGATGTAAATCGTCCGGCAATGGTTCCGAACCCGACGGACCATCTGTCGTTTTCGTTGAAGAACAGGATGGTGCGTTTCAACTGATTGTAAATGACGAACCCTTCTACATTAAAGGAGCCGGTGGAAGAGACCGGCTCGATACCCTTGCTGCATATGGTGGCAATTCAATAAGAACCTGGGGGGTTGATAATGCTCAGTCAATACTAGATGATGCTTATAAGAATGGCATAATGGTTACGATGGGACTTTGGGTAGGCCACGAACGACATGGTTTTGATTATGACGATGATGCTGCCGTACAACAGCAACTTGAAAGCTTCAGGGAATCTGTTAAACAACTCAAAGATCATCCCGCCTTGTTAATGTGGGGCGTGGGAAATGAAATGGAGTTAAGCGCTACGAATATGAAAGTATGGGATGCGGTTAACGACATAGCAGAAATGATCAAAGAAGAAGATCCTAACCACCCAACACTTACTGTTGTTGCTGAAATAAATGAGGAAAAGATCAATTACCTGAAGGAAAGAGTTCCTGCCATAGACTTACTTGGAGTAAACTCCTACGGCGGATTGAATTCCCTCCCGTCCAGACTTGAACAGTATGGATGGACCAAACCTTATGTGGTGACTGAATGGGGAATAAATGGCCATTGGGAAGTAGGAAAAACCTCCTGGGGAGCCCCGATCGAACCCACCAGTACCAGAAAAGGTGAGATCTATCAAAGCAGATACGAAGACGTAATTGAAGCTCAGCAAGACCAGTGTCTGGGTTCTTATGTGTTCCTGTGGGGACAGAAACAGGAACGCACAAGTACATGGCATGGGTTATTTCTTGATACCGGCGAAGAATTAGCCGGTGTTGATGCTATGACTAAGGTCTGGTCAGGTGAATGGCCGGATAACCGGGTACCTGCAATTACAGAATTTACTGCCGAAGATAAATTGCCGGGCCAGAATGTTCAGATACAACTTGGAAAAGTGGGATTGGCAAAAGTAACTGCTATCGATCCGGATGGCGATCCCTTGACCTATGAATGGGTTATCACGCCTGAAAGCACATCGGATGCTCAAGGTGGTGACGCCGAGACCCGCCCGGGAGAAATCGAAGGTCTGATCATTGCAGCAGAATCGGATGGCTCGGTGTCGTTCAACACACCAGAAGAAGCCGGTGAATATCGCTTATTCGTTTATATTTTTGATGGAAATTTTAATGCCGCAACAGCCAATATTCCATTCAGAGTCTACGAATGATTCTTAATTACGTAGAATCTCTCTTAGCTTTTGATCAATAGCCTGAGCTATGATCATCTGACCATCAGCCGACAGGTGAACGCCATCGGAAGAGTATGACATGAAGTCATTTTTTAGCGGTTCGTAAACATCTGCAAAATGCGAATCCGTCTGCTTTGCCAGAATCTCATATTCCGGTAACAATGCCCTCACTCGCTCATCGCCTCCTTTATATTTTTCAATTAGTACAGAATCCGGGCCATATGGGGGCGGGCTTACGATCAAAATACCGGGATGATCTGAATATCTGCTCGTCGCGAGATTGCGTATACTCGTAATTAAAGAATCAAGGTTTGTCACGACTTCATCTTGTCTGTCATCAAAAACTGCTTTACAATCATTGGTTCCCAGTAAAACGATGAACATATCTACCTTTTGATGTGCAGAATAAGCAGAGTCCAAATAGGTTTCTATATTCCGCAATGTATTAAGGCGATGCTGACCAAGATTATCAAAGCCAATGGTGTTTCCGGGTACAGAAAAATTCAGTATTGAATCATCCTTACGAAGTTCGGTTAACTGAACTACCCAACCATGTTCTGACGCTCCGTTCGAATCACCGATCGCAACCAGGATCTTTGGCGAATCTCCTGAAGAACACCCAAGAAAAAGCCCTGATATTGTGAGTAAAAACAGTAATCCTTTCATCTAAAAATTAAAGTAGTTTTTTGCATTGTAATAACAGACATCCTGCACCAATTTACCGAGTAAAGCTTCATCATCAGGTAAATGACCAAGCTTAACATCATTACCAATGATATTACACAGCAACCGCCTGAAATACTCATGTCTTGGATACGACATAAAACTTCTGGAATCGGTTAACATCCCTACAAACACTGATAGTAACCCCAGATTCGATAGCGTGTTAATTTGTTTTGTCATTCCATCCAGCTGATCCAAAAACCACCATGCGGCTCCCCACTGTATCTTTCCCGGAACCGTTCCATCATTAAAGTTCCCGGCCATGGTAGCAAATACGGCATTATCAGCCGGATTCAGATTATATAGAATGGTTTTTGCCAGCTGATCAGTACTATCCAGTTTATTCAAAAACCCGGACATTCTTTCGGCTTGTGAAAAATCACCGATCGAATCAAATCCCGCATCTGCACCAAGTTTTCGGGCTAATCGTTGATTATTATTCCGCAATGCACCCAGATGAAATTGTTGAGTCCATCCTTTTTCAGGGTCCATCAATGCAAGTTCATATAAAATGTGGCTTCTTACTTTCGCCTGTTCAGTTTCTTTTAATTCTTTTCCCTCAAGTATTTTGGAAAACAGATACTTGGTTTGTGACTTCTTGAACGGTACAGCGTCCATATAATTCAACCCGTGATCGGATAGCCTACATCCCAAAGCGTGGAAATAATCATGGCGTTCACGTAAAGCTTTTAGAAAGGTACTTATACTGATTATTTCTACCTCAGAAACCTTTTCCAGTTTTCTCACATACTCATTGAAACTTACCGGATCGGAGAGATCCATGGCTTTATCAGGTCTGAAAGCCGGCAACATTTTAAACTCGGTATCTAATAATCGCAGCTTTTGATGATATCGCAGGTCATGAATAGGATCATCAGTAGTGCAAACCACTTCTACTTTATGGGAACTGATCATCTTCTGAGTACTGAACTCACCTGATCGGAGCATCTCACGGGTTTGCTCGTAAATAGTTTCTGCGGTATCCGGATTTAGTAACGTGTTGATACCAAAATATCTTTTGAGCTCTAAATGAGTCCAGTGATACAAAGGATTCCGTAAGGTCGCCGGCACTGTTTCTGCCCATTTTAGAAACTTTTCTTTATCAGTGGCATTACCAGTAATGTATTTTTCCTCAATACCAAAAGTGCGCATGGCCCGCCACTTGTAGTGGTCTCCATATAGCCATATTTGTGTGATGTTATCAAAGTTTTTATCAACTGCAATATCCTCTGCAGGTAGATGGCAGTGATAGTCTATGATCGGCAGATCTTTTGCATAATTATGATACAGAACTTTTGCCGTTTCGTTCTGTAGTAGAAAATCCGGGTGTATAAAATCCATGTTATTGGATAAATAATGGCGTGAGGTGACGTTTATAAATATTCTGGAATACATGTTCACCAACCAAGACCTCATGTTCATCTAACAGGTCGGTGAAACGCTCTCCGTGTTTTGCTGCAATTTTGTATGCCGTATGCATCAATTGCCTGAAGTCGGAATTATAAAGAGGGTTTTGTTGATCGTGCCTTATGCTCTCTGCAAATAATTTTCCCGACCAGGAACGGACCTTATCACTATCGGGCAGGTTTTCTTTATTAATATTAAGAACAGTAAGATAGGGACTGGTTAACTCTTCAAATCGGTGTAATGCTTCAATATAAATCTCCTTCATTAACTCAAGAGCAGCCCCTTCGGCCTCAGCCAATCCAATCACTTCTTCTAACCAGGTGGTACCGGCTGTTTTTAGGTGCAGACCGGCATCATGTTTCTTGATCAGCCTGTTGATAATGGGATAAAGTGAAAATTTATCACTTCCGGTATGAATACTTAATTTTTGATCCGGATTCATACCAAATTGCTCGGCTGCGTAATCCATGATCAAAAGAAAATCCTCAAACTCTTTTTCAAACGCTGAAAGATCTCCTTCGTAATCGATACCCTTATTAAAGCGACCTTCAAATTTCGGTGCAAGGGTGTCTATCGGGATACCATAATAAGAGATCATCTTTAATATGAGCAGCAATTCAACTCTGCTTTGAGGGGATTCGACCTCATCCATGGATATCTCAATACAGAAATCATCATTTCCTTTACTCTTTCTGATAAAACTATAGATCTCTGCAGCTTTCTGTATAGAATACAGAAACTTATTTGCTACTTCTTTTACTGATTTCAGACTGAGGTTAAATTCTTCAGATACCCCGATGATGTTTAGTCCGTCCAGAAAATTGGTACGTACATGAACTACGAATTTTCTTATCTCAGATTCTTCAGCCTTTTTCCCGATGTATTTACCCACATCTAGTGTAAAGAAATTGGAATGAGGAATAAATTCTTTAACCGTATCCAAATTGATATGATCAGCATCGACCAGATAACTATGTTGCCAGCCAAGCCCCTCTGTGGCAGCAATAGCCTCTGCCATTACTTCTTTCGGAGCGGAGCCAACAGTAGTATGCTCCCGATGTGATTTATTCCATACCGGGGTAATGATCACCCCTGATTTTTCGGCTTCCGTAAAAGCCCTGAGCTGATGCCTGCCCTGCCGGGCAAACCGATCTCCTATACCGAACGAGTATTTCAGTAACATTTAATTACCAGTTATGAGACCTAAGCCTCTATTATATTTTCATACACCGCTAAAAGCGCTAAAGCCACCATCCACCTCAAGTACGGTACCTGTTATGAACGAGGCCTGCTCACTGCATAAAAAAAGTGCCGCACCCTGAATCTCCTCCTTCCTACCGAATCGATTCATCGGGGTGTTTTCAATAATGGTTTTACCACGCTGGGTATATTTCCCATTCTCGTCGATCAACAATGATTTATTCTGCTCAGCTATAAAAAAACCCGGAGCTAAAGCATTTACTCTTAACCCGTCGCCAAATTTTTTTGCAAGTTCTACGGCCAGCGAACGGGTTAAATTTTCTACAGCAGCTTTTGATGCAGAATATCCGATCACCCGGGTGATCACTCTGTCTGCTGCCATAGAGGAGATATTCAAAATGGCACCTCTCTTTTGTTCTGCCATCACTTCCCCGAATACCATACAGGGTAATAAAGTACCCATAAGGTTAAGGTCGGTCACTTTTTCAAAGTCCGGTATCTCCAGATCCAGAAAAGTCTGATCAGGACCAATAGTTGCGCCCTTTAAATTTCCACCGGCTGCATTTATCAATATATCTATTGAATTGAACCGATCAAGAATTTCTTCTCTGGCTGTTATTAACTGTTGTTTGTCTGTTACATCACAGGGCAGGCACAGAATTTCGACCTCAGATTTATCCAGCAACAGTTTCCTTTGCTGTTCCAAAACCTCGATTCTGCGACCCAATAACACTAAATGTGCCCCGGCTTCAGCAAATGCTTCAGCCATTGAGCCGCCTAGTGTTCCGCCGCCGCCCGTTATTATTACAACTTTTTCTTTAAAATTTTGATTAGACATACAATTCCGTTAACGTACACGAAAGTATAAAAACGTCTATTTTAATACAATTTATTTCGATTAAAAATGAGTAGAGCGGGAATCAAAGACATCGCCAAAAAAGCGAATGTTTCCATTGGGACGGTTGACAGGGTATTACATAACCGCGGGCAAGTTTCGAAAAAAACTAAAGATAAAGTGCTCAGGATCATTGACGAGCTGAACTATGTTCCGAATTCGATCGCCAGTTCTCTTGCTACAAAAAAAGAATATAAAATAGGGGTCTTGTTCCCTACACCCGTGGATAAAAATACCTATTGGTATTATCCGGCTCAGGGAATCGAAAAAGCCATGAAAGAAAACAGGGATTATCAGATCGAACTTTTGTATTCCTATTTCGAGATCAACAGTACCTTGGATTTTACTGACAAGGCCAATACACTTCTCGACCAAAAACCTGATGGAATAATTACAGCTCCCATATATAAAGAAGAATTACTGCAGATAATCGAGAATTGTGACAAGAGCAACATAAAATTCGCGCTTCTCGATTCCGATATAGAGTCTACTTTCCGAAACTTGTATATCGGCCAGAATACCAAACAAAGTGGAAGAGTTGCTGCAAATCTGTTCCATTATTCCTTGAACTCTAATTCAAAGACCCCTCCCAGGATCCTTATTCTTCGAGCTTATTCAATATTTCAAGGTATCCCAACCATTTATCAGCGTGAAGAAGGTTTCCGCGAGTACTTTAAAGAAACTGAATTCAAAACGGAAATCATTACTGAAACGATCGAGTTCAAGCCGGGTGAAGATATCAGTAACAAAATTCATTCTATATTGCTTGCCTACCCAAACATCGATGCGATCTTTATCCCAAATTCAAAAAGTCATCTCATTGTTCCTCAACTCAAAGGTGTAAGCCAACGTCCTTTGGTGATCGGGTTCGATGTACTTGATGAAAATCGTCAACTTATGAAACAAGGACTGATCGATTTTCTGATCAGCCAGCGACCGGTGGTACAAGGCTACGAATCTCTGAATACCCTGCTTAAGATCCTGATCGAAAAAAGAACCGAACCGGTGATTAAAAACATCCCGATAGATATTATAACCAGAGAAAATCTGGAAGCATATGACCATCTCAATCTTTAACTTTATGGTCTGCTTATTCTGTATGACCCTTTAGTTCAACCGGATAGAATAGGAGCCTCCTAAGCTCTAGATCTGGGTTCGAGTCCCGGAGGGGTCACTTTTTATTTTTGATTTATTTGATCATAGCCCGGAGAATATACTCAGGCACTGTTTTCTATCTGATCAGTACCCGTATTTCAAAACGCCTGTATGACCAAGCCCCTGCTCCTCCCGTCCGGTTTCTCACTTACTCCATCCGGAAAAGCCAATCAGATCCGGCTATACAATAGCATACGGAAGCGGACATAAAAAAACCGGTCATATGGTGACCGGCTTTCATATAAAACTCAATATATGAATCAGGTATTCTTACCAGAACACAGCATATAAGAAAGCAGTAATGATCAATACAGCGTAGGCGCCAATATTGAAATTCTTGCTGGTCTTGAAAGTAGAGGCCGTAGTATGGATCGCTTTCGGATCGTCATCCTCCGGATTAGTGGTTAAACTAACTCCTGCTATGATCACAATGGTAAGGATCAAGGTGTAATACATCTGATCCATAAATGGTAATCCAAGTGCTTCCACTTTCAGTAACAGTGCAATTACGATAGATGATAAAACACCCACAATAGCTGCTTTAGTGGTTGTCTTTTTCCAGAATAAGCCCATCATGAAAACGGCAAGAATACCGGGACTTACTAATCCGGTGTACTCCTGAATATATTGGAATACCTGAGGCACACTACTTAACTGAGGCGCCAGAAGTACTGAGATAACCAATGCAATAGCTGCTGTTATTCGTCCCACATTTACCGTTTGTTTATCAGAAGCGTTCTTATTGATGTACGGCTTGTAGATATCCATCGTAAAAATAGTTGCGATAGAATTTAACATTGATGCCAGCGACGAAACGATCGCAGCTGCGAGTGCGGCAACTACCAGTCCTTTAAATCCCGGAGTCACAAAAACACTGATCAACCATGGATAGGCATTATCATTATCAGTGGTTCCATTTGCTTTCGTGAAAGCATCCACTACTCCATTGATATGAGCGGTACCTTCAGGCTGTGTATACATCACATAAGCGATGATGCCCGGAATTACCACGATCAAAGGAATGATCAGCTTCAGAAAAGCGGCAAATACGATCCCTTTTTGAGACTCCTCAAGTGATTTCGCGGCCAAAGTACGCTGAATGATATACTGATTGAATCCCCAGTAATACAGGTTTGCGACCCACATACCACCGACAAGCACTGCTATCCCCGGCAAATTGTCGAACTCGGGATTCGATCTGTCTAAGATCATATGGAATTTATCGCCGGCCACATCATAAATATGAGCCAGACCATTCATCACTCCACCGTCCGGGGTAACATGATCGAGAGCGATAAATGTGGTCACTAATCCACCAAGAACTAATAAAACTACCTGAACTACATCGGTCCAGGCAACGGCAGAAAGTCCGCCATATAATGAATAAGCTGCAGCAATAAGAGCCAGTCCGATCAGAGCCATCATCATAAGACTGCCATCACCGTTACCCCAGATCGTATCCAGTGCTTTTGCTCCTAAAAAGATCACGGTGGTAAGATTAACGAACACAAACAATGCGATCCAGAAAATTGCCAGGATGGTCTTTAATGTTGTATTGAAACGATGCTCAATAAACTCCGGAATGGTATATAGTTTCTTTTCTATAAAAATGGGCAGCAGGTATTTACCTACAATGATCAGCGTGATGGCCGCCATCCATTCATAGGAGGCTATCGCCAAGCCAACTGCAAAACCGGAGCCCGACATCCCGATTACCTGTTCTGCAGAGATATTAGCTGCGATCAGTGATGCACCGATCGCCCACCAGGGTAAAGATTTTCCAGCCAGGAAGTAGTCTTCTGCATTCTTTTGATGACCTTCCTTGTCTCTGGAGACCCATAATCCGATTCCAACGATCATGAGTACATATGCGACAAATACAATAATGTCGATTGTTGCCATGTGTTATTCCTTTCTTAAAATTGGTCCAAAAATAAAGTTGGCGTAAATAAAGGAATAAATATGAATTATTGAATAAGAAAAGCGCTTATTTAAATTTTCTTTTCAGATTATCGGGAATTTTTCCCACGCCTAATTTTCTTCCCTTTTAAATACCAGACCTATCAATGCCGAGAATAATGCGCCACCGATAATGGCCCAAACGATCGGGAAAGGTTCTCCATCAATAGATATGGTCCAGAGTTGAGGGAACTCCAGTTCATTTGCTATCCAGCGACCAATTATTGCCCCAACAAAACCTACTACGGCAGACATCAGGCAACCACCGCTTCCAAGTTTGTGCCCTCCTATACTTTGGCCTATACCTCCACAAATTGAAGCTATAAACAGTAAAAGTAGAAATCCGAAAAAAGACATGATCTGACAATTAGTTCGCCTTAAAGACGAATTTGTACTGCTTTAGTTTCGAAACATATCCATTAGCGACATCATATTAAAACGGTCCTAAAATAATTACACTTTCAGAGATTCCTGATTTGGGAAACATATTGGTATGATGTATGTTTAAACACATTACACAGAACGGTTTATAATATTTAACGATCCCGTATATCATGAAAAGAATTAGTTTATACTCACTTCTGGTTGTTGTTGGTTTAACAACTATACTTGCCTGTGGAGAATCGGAACAGGAACGAATGGCCCGCGAACAGGCCAGGCAGGATTCTTTGAGAAAAGTTGAAATGGCAAAAGTTCAGGCTCAGATTCAAGCCTATGAGGATAGTGTTGCCGCTGCCGAACAATCCGGGGAAATGATGGAAGATGATGAAGATGCCGCACCGAAAGCGGTGAATGAATTTGCAATGGTTGAAAGTGGCCCGTATGTAGTGCAGGTTGGCGCCTTCCGCTCTCAGGATAAAGCTCAGCATTATGTAAATAAATGGGCAGATCGCAGTTATCCCAGCTCATATGTAATAAAAACCGGAAACGAAGCCACCGGTGATGTTTGGTTTCGTGTTCGGGTAGGATACTTTTCAACTACTGAAGACGCTGAAAATTTTGGCGCTCAACTGGCCAAAGAGATCAACTCAGGGTACTGGGTAGCCAACAAAGACTAGTTTAAACTACAGAAAAGCGTTTTTTTAGTTGTTTATCTGCTATGCTTTTACGTAATTAAATAAACGCTCAAGTAGCGTCTCTCTTGATGAATAGTCAGGGCATTGCATATGAAAAATGTAATGCCCTATTTTTTTTGAATCTTTTTTTATGCTTATCGTAAAGGGCTATCCGGTGTTTTATTTTTTCTAAAATTCTCCGGTTTACGTTATAATCCCAACTAACTTACACACTAAACTTTTTAACTCAGGCGGAATGAAAAATTTCAGTATCGCTCGCAGACAGATCGATAATATCAGTGTGCTTGATGTTACAGGAGAACTTGACGCTCACACCGCATCCCAACTAGAAAACTCTCTGAAGGCTCTCATCGATGAAGAAAGCTACCGGATTGTAGTGAACTGCTCACGGCTGGAATATATTGCCAGCGCCGGTCTGGGTGTTTTCATGGCGTATATCGAGGATGTTCGGAGTTTGGGCGGTGATATTAAGCTCACCAATATGAACGATCGGGTTTATAACGTCTTTGATCTGCTTGGTTTCCCAACCTTGTACGATATTCTGGATGATGAAACTGAAGCAGTAAAAGGATTTTAAGCCAGATAAGCGTGTCTACAACAAAGAACATACATAAGCTTTCTGTGGGTTCTTCAACTAAGCACCTGGCTGAGGTACGTGACTTTGTAGCACAGCATGCAAAAAACTCCGGATTATCCGACAAAGAAATCTCCGAGATCCGGCTTGCTGTAGACGAGGCGTATACCAATATCATAAAACACGCATACCACAATAAACCATCGGAACCGGTAACTATAGAACTGGGTACCAGTCCAAAACAACTTTGGATCTCTATAATTGATGAGGGTGAAAGTTTTAATCCCGAAGAATACCGGGCACCCGACATCCAAAAAAGAATTAAAAACAAGCAACGTGGTGGTATGGGAGTATTTCTTATCCAGAAGTTGATGGATAAGGTACAATACAGCCGGAAAGGCTCTCATAATGAGATCAGAATGGTAAAAAAACTCTGAGTACCGTGGGAACTCCTCTTTCAACCGAAGAACGCCATAGCCGGTTCGAGCTCAGAACTCTGCTCGAAACCAGCCGGCTACTCATCGAATCTCACGATCCGGATTTTGTACTGAACAACCTGTTGCTCATCACTATGGGTAAACTTCTGGTACCCAAAGGGATGATCATCATTCACAAACCGGGCGATGAGGAATATTTTGTCTCTAAATCGAAAGGTCGGGGCTGGCTTCAGGAAGACGATATAATTGAAGCTGAATTTGAGGCTCATATCACTGAACAGGGAGTAATACGAGGTGATGAATACGCTGAAGTATTTGATGCCTTAGGTATTGAACGAGAATGCACCCTTTTTAACCTGATGACCAGCAATCATCATTTGGGGTTTCTTTGTCTGGGCCCAAAAGGCAACAAAGAAGAGCTCACCTCCGGAGAAATTGAATTCATAGAAAGCCTGACTATCATCTCTTCGGTAGCCATTGCCAACTCCCGAATGTTTCAGGAGTTACGCTACATCAACCGCCGGCTCGATCGTAAGGTGCACGATCTGAATACGCTGTTAGAGCTTAGCAAAGACTTTAACCTGATGGTAGACCGGGACGAGATCGCACGGGTATTTAAATTTGCCATGTTGGGACAAATGCTTATCCGGACTTTCTTTTTTGCTCTGGACATCGAGGGCACCAAAACCATTGTTTCCATTAGTGGAATAAAAGAAGAACCGGATCGGGACCAACTTGATAAATTGTTCGAACTGGATGACGTGACCCATGTTTCCGGGGAAGAAGGGTGCCATTTCCTTACAGATAATGATATTGATCTGGTTATTGGATTGCGATTCCAGAACGAAAAGATCGGCGTAGTGGGGGTGGGGCCAAGAGCTACCAAAGAAGGCTATGGAACCGAAGAGGTTAACTTCCTGCAATCTCTCGGAAATCTGGCTTTGCTTACCATTCAAAAGACCCTGTTACTTGAAGAACGTCTCGAAAAACAACGAATGGAAGAAGAGCTTGGACTGGCAAAGACCATTCAGGAAGGCTTGCTTCCCAACCCTCTCCCACCGATCACCGGTTTTGATGTGGCTGCAACCAATGTTTCGTCCCGACAGGTAGGTGGCGATTATTTC
The DNA here is from genome assembly GCA_002480645.1 of Balneolaceae bacterium UBA7797. Classification (GTDB taxonomy): domain Bacteria; phylum Bacteroidota; class Rhodothermia; order Balneolales; family Balneolaceae; genus UBA7797. The sequence goes on along the minus strand of DLCN01000002.1, from coordinate 29,884 downwards.
GACATACTCGAATTACCGGATAAAGGACATTTACTTGCCATCGCTGATGTAACCGGTAAAGGAGTTCCGGCTTCTCTTCTCATGGCGAACCTGCAATCGATGTTACATGCACTGGCTCCGCTGGATGTAAGTCTGGAAGAAGCTACTGCCCGTATCAACGATATCATTCATGACAACACCCCGCCGGATAAATTTATCACCTTCTTTTGGGGAAAGATCGATCCGCATGGCTATACATTTAAATATGTAAACGCCGGACACAATCCACCCATGTTATTCCGTGCCGGTAAAGAGGAACCTGAATTGTTGGATGAGGGCGGGGTAATTCTGGGAGCAATGCCCACCTTAATGCCATACACAAGTTCTGAAGTAGATTTCAAGAGTGGGGATCTACTGGTTTTCTTTACGGATGGCGTTACCGAAGCTATGAATCCGGAGCAGACAGAAGAATATGAAGAACACCGATTGATCGACTGTATCAACAAAAACCGGGATCTTACCTCCGAAGAGATCATGAACGCGGTGATCGACGACATCAACCAATTCTCAAATAATATTCAGTACGACGATATTACTATGATCGTGGTTAAGGCGAGTTAAATGTCTTGATCCCGAAAATTCCGGCCGTGCGTTCGTTTCTGGTATTTGCTAATGCCAGTATCGCCTGATAGGTATTGTATCGATTCATGATCTCATTTACGTAACGAACGGTTTCGATACCACGCGCAAACCCATACCTCGCGTGCTGGTAATACCGGCGTTGCATCAGTTTTAATAACGATTCTGATACATTTTCCCATTCATTGGGGTTTTTATTCTGATCGATGGAAAGGCGCCGGGCATCGGCTAAGTGTCCCATACCGGCATTATACGTAGCTAAGGCAAATTGCCATCGATTGGTTGAATCCATGTATGCATAATGATCGAGATGCTCGGAGATGATCCTCGCTCCTTCACGAATATTGTATTCCGGCACATACAACGAATCAAGTGATATTTCAGAGAAACGGGGAAGCACCTGCATAATCCCAACTGCACCGGCCCAACTTTCAGAATAGGGATCAAATTTCGATTCCTGAGCTGCAATAGCGGTAAGCATCACCCAGTCGAGTCCAAACTCTTCGCCCACCGATTTCATCAGGCTGTCGTAAGGTGAAATAGATCCGAAATTTCTGGTTTGATACTCAGGGTTAAAATAATCAGCAATTTGATTACTCCCTTTGAAATATTTCTTTCTCAATACATTCAGAAAGGCAGATCGTTTAGGAACTCCATCCTCATCATATTTGAAATGCTGGTATAAAAACTTATTCAGCTGGGCTTCCAGATCATTCGAATTCTTTCGTATAGCCCAGGCTATCTCATCCCGTTCAGAAACCTGAGGCCCTTTAATTAAACCATTCATATAATTACTGGAGGCAGAAAAGATATGATCGTCGGCAACCGTAGCCTTATAGGTGCCGCGGGCAACCTGAAATAACAGCGATTCAGTATCCATATCCTGTGGAACCAATTCGATCTGAATATCAAATCCCTGTTCTTTGAGATCCATCAGGGTATGATAATAAGAACTGTTTCGCCGGATGGCGATAGGAATACCTGCAAGATCTGTTATACTTTCAGGCTCTAAACCCAGTTTATCTGAAACCACGATCATTTGATTAACCAGATTATAAGGGCGTGTGAAATCAACGATCTTTTTTCGCTCATCGGTTATGGTATAACTGGCGGCTATAATATCACCGGCACCACTATTTAACAGATCATACGGATTTTCATCTTCGGTGGGAATGATCACCTCAACGGCTAAATTATTCTGCCGGGCAAATTCTTTAACGAGCTCATATTCGAACCCAACCTGTATCCCACGATATAAAAAATATGACCCGGAACTATAGCTTGTTATCATACGCAATACTCCCGTACGCTGAATGTCATCGAAATCCCGATATACCGGATCTGTGACTTTTACGTTTAACACATCCGACTCAATAGTGGGAGTAACTTCCTGTTTCTGAGTACAGTTTAAAAGAAGTAAAACTGTACCTATTCCAAGCAGAAGTCTTTTATAATTGATTGATATGTAATTTTGTGAGAGCATAGTTAACATGCATATTCGAAACCCTGAATCTTATACCCAGTAATACATTCATCAAATAAGCGGATACGCCTTAACAAGGTAAAAGTTATTTTTGGGTTTTATCTTATTCATTAATAACAATTAATACGCTTTCATTCCAGTTTTCAGCCAAATCATAATATTCTATATGCTCAACCGGCATCTCAAAGATCCTTTTAACCTCTCAATTATCAGCAGAAAGCTTGTTTTGGTTAAATCTGTATTGCTTATCGGGGTTATTGCACTTGTTGTGTCTTTTCCATCCCGGGCACAAACTCTGACGGTGCTGGATGAGGACACTAAAGATCCGATCGAACTTGTTACCATCTTTCAGGATGAAAGCAACATCCATGCCATCACAAATTCAAAAGGAAAAGCTGATATAACGGCATTTAAAGACCTTAAGAATATTGAGATCCGGTCGCTGGGTTACACCACTTTAAATACCAGCTTTGAGGCCATGAAAACTTCCGGGTTTATCGTATATCTTGCGCGTACTGATCTCAACATGGATGAAATTGTGGTTTCGGCTACCCGATGGTGGCAACGCTCAGGAGATGTTCCCACAAAGATCAAATCCATCACTTCGCCGCGTATCTCTTTTTACAGCCCGCAGACGTCGGCGGACCTTTTAGGTACATCCGGTCAGGTTTTTATTCAGAAAAGTCAGCAAGGCGGCGGTAGTCCCATGATCCGGGGCTTTGCCACAAACCGACTTCTTTACACCGTTGATGGCGTTAGGATGAACACGGCTATTTTTCGGGCCGGCAACATTCAGAATGTGATCAATATCGACCCATTCAGCGTTGAAAAAACGGAGATCGCATTTGGCCCGGGTTCAGTGATCTACGGTAGTGATGCCATTGGCGGAGTGATGAGTTTCCAAACTATTTCACCAACTTTTTCTTTAACCGACGATGTCTTCGTATCAGGCAAAGTAGTGGGCAGATTTTCATCCGCAAACCGTGAACGAACCGGACATTTTGATATTAATCTAGGGTGGAAAAAATTCTCAATGGTAACCAGTTTTTCTTCCTGGAATTTTGATGACCTGAGGCAGGGGGCTCATGGACCGGATGAATACATTAAGGATTATTATGTACAGCGACAGGATGGCGTAGATAAAGTGATCACGCAAAACGATGAGCTGCTGCAAATTCCCACCGCCTATTCGCAGATCAACCTGATGCAGAAATTCAGATACAAGCCCGGCGATGATTGGGATCTCAACTATGGATTTCATTATTCAGAAACCAGTGATTACGGTCGGTACGATCGCCATAATCGTGTTCGCAATGGAACAGCTCGCTATGCTGAGTGGAAATATGGTCCGCAGCGGTGGATCATGAACAATCTCAGTATAACCAATGCTAATCGGACCTTAATATCTGATCAGATCACCATTCGCCTTGCTATCCAGAATTTTGATGAGAGCAGGATCGACCGTTCGCTCAACAGTGATACCAGAAGTATCAGAACCGAAAAAGTTAATGCCTATTCCTTAAATCTGGATCTCACTAAACAAACCGGTGACAAGAATACGTTGTTTTATGGCTTTGAATACATTCTTGATGATGTAACCTCTACCGGTATCGACAAGAATATTGAAGCAGGCACCTCTGCTGAAGGCCCCTCCCGCTACCCACAGGCTGTCTGGCAGTCCATCGCTTTTTATATCAACGATGAATATAAAGTAACCGATAAGATCACCGCACAAGCCGGATTGCGTTATAATCAGTTTTTGATTGACGCTGAGTTTGATACCACCTTTTATCCCTTTCCTTTCACCACGGCCAACACCAACAAAGGTGCGGTAACAGCAAATCTGGGAGCCGTTTTTCGTCCCGAAAAATCAGTACTCATTCATTCCTCTGTTGGTACGGCCTTCCGGGCTCCCAATGTGGATGATATAGGAAAAGTCTTCGATTCTGAACCCGGCGCCGTTGTGATCCCTAATCCTGACCTGAAAGCTGAATACGCATACAATATTGAACTAGGTGTTGCCAAATTATTTGGCGAGTTATTGAAAACTGAGATCACCGGGTATTATACCATATTGGATAATGCTCTCGTAAGGCGGGACTATAGCTTGAATGGCCAGACTGAGATCATGTATGATGGCGTATTAAGTCGGGTTCAGGCTATTCAAAATGCAGCAACGGCCACTGTGTATGGGTTTCAGGCCAGTGTGAACATGCAACTTTCAAAGAATTTCAGCTTTTCTACCGATCTGAATGTCCAAAAAGGTGAGGAAGAATTAGATGATGGCTCGAAAAGTGCTTCCCGGCACGCCGCTCCATTTTTTGGTTCTTCGCGTATTGGTTTTCAGGATGATGACCTTCAATTACTTCTTTATGTCGATTTCCAGGGAGAGCGCTCCTTTAATGATCTGGCTGTTTCGGAACAAGGTAAGGACGAGATCTATGCAAAAGATGAAAATGGAAATAATTACGCACCCGGATGGGCCACTTTGAATCTGAAAGCTTTTTATGAGCTTAATGATCAATTTTCTGTGAGTGCCGGTCTTGAGAACATTACCGATGTGCGATACCGACCTTACAGCTCCGGAATCTCCGGGGCCGGCAGAAATTTCTTTATTTCACTGAGAACTAATATTTAAGAACTTTTGGTTCTTCGGGCCCAGGTTAATACGATCCCTGCGAGAATGATGCCCATCCCCATAAACGACATGAATGGGGGAACTTCATCATAGATCAAAAAAGCCATTAAGGTAGATATTGCCGGTTCCAGCAAGATGAGCGTTGCTAATAAAGTTGGTGAGACATATTTGACCGCATAGTTCAGCGATCCGTGCCCGGCAATTTGCGGACCCAGTGCTAACCCCGCCCCAACCAAAAGAAGGAGTCCGTTCAATTCAAAAGAAAAGCCATGTACTATGAATAATGCGAGTACTGCAGTAATCGCGGCATATCCATACACCGGAAACACATACTCTAACCATTCCCTCTTTTGGCGCACTCTATTCCCGATCAAAAAATAGACCGCAAAAATGGCCGCTGCTAATATGGCCAGGCTATTCCCCAGTATTGGATTTGTGTGTCTCGAAATCACCTCCGAATCGGAATACCCCAATACTACAGAACCCAGAAAGGCCACCAATACACCGATCCAGACCGTGGCCTTAAATCGATATTTATACACAAAGCGCTCAAACACGATGAGTATAATAGGGTGCGTAGTTACAAGAATAGAAGCTGAAGCAATGGATGTGTAATAGATGGAAGCAACCCATGTGATCAGATGAAGCCCCAGTAAAGTGCCCGATATTACTACCCAAAGATGTTCTCTCTTACTTACAACACGCTCTGTCTTTCGTTTTCCGGAAAACAGATACACCGGAACCAGGAACAAAAAAGCCAGTGACGTTCGCACTGCAGCCACCAAAAAGGCAGATTCGTGGTTGACTGCTTTAACCAGAATCGGAGAAAACCCAATGGCTGATAATCCAAAAGCAAGGGCCCCGAATACACGAAGCCTGGAAAAATCTCCGTTAGCCGAATTATTCATCAACGAATTCGATCCATCGACCGAACCAGTTTTTCATCTTTACTTATCGATCGCATAGCCAGGATCTGAAGGATCAATACAAGAACAACCAATCCGGTCCCAAGGGCTTCATCAAATAAATACGTTCCGATCCCGCCAAGCGAAAAGATCACTCCGGTACAAAAACCAAATCCGATCACCTGAAATAAAGCGCCAATTTTTACCACACTGATCTGTCGTTTTCTATTCCCATATAAAAAGATACTCACTAACGAGATCAACCCGGATAATGTAAGTGCCGTAGCCAGACCATACCCGATCCATAATTGCGGATCTTCGATCGCACGCGAATAGACAGGAGTAAAGAACACTCCAAGATTTAACAAAAAGGCCAGTGCCAAAAAAACAGTTTGTATTCTTTGTATCACAGAAAGAAAAATTTCGTGGTTGATAATTTTGCCAAAGATAGCAGTTTAGAAAATAAATAGTGGATAGTTCGATCCTGAATATATTTGGGCAATAAAAAACCCCATGCAAAACTATGCATGGGGTGGGTAGTCTATTTTGAAGTCTAAACTTCCTTCTCTTGATGAACAGACTACATATCTAAGGTGTTATGTTAATGTATACCAACCAAAACAGTATTTAGTTCCACTCCGGTTTTGGTCTTCAGGATGCCTCCTCGCCATACATTATTCTGGACAACGCAATTTTAGCCCGTTCTATTATACTGTAAAGTACCGGCACCAGAATTAATGTTAGTGCCGTGGCAAAAGTAAGACCAACGATCACACTGATCGCCATAGGGCCCCACCACGCTGCCTGTTCGCCACCCAGGTACACGTAAGAACCTAAATGTGTAAAAAACTCAACGGGGTGAGAAACCAATACAATGAAATCGAAATTGAACCCGGTGGCCAGCGGTACCAGACCAAGCGCGGTGGTTACAGCGGTAAGAATAACCGGTCTGAATCTTACTTTACCTGCCTGGATCAACGCTTCACGCATCGTATAACCATCTCGTTCTCTTAGAATATCTACATAATCGATCAACACAATGGCGTTATTTACTACAATTCCGGCTAGCGAAATGATGCCAAGAAACGCCATCAATCCGAATGCCATCTGGAATGTTACCAGCCCGTAGAAAACACCCGCCATCGACATGATCACCGAACTGAGAATGATAAGAGGTTTAACTACTGAGTTAAATTGCGATACAAGGATAAATGCGATCAGGAAAATGGCGATCAGGAAAGCAATTCCGAGGAACTCAAAAGATTCATCCTGTTCCTGTTGCTGCCCGGTCCAGCTGTAGGTGTATTCGGCTGGCAGATTACTCAGATACTCGCCTAACACGCCTTGTACTTCAGCTAACACCGCATTTGCCTGATATCCGGATCGTACATCTGCACTTACAGTGATCACACGTTCCGCATCTTTGTGATTGATCCCGCCTAATCCGTCACTTACTTCCCAGGTGGCCACCTCAGAAAGAGGGATCTGCTTCCCTTCGTGAAAGATAGTCAGGTCGGCCAGGGTACTCATATCGTCACGATACTCGTCATTTAAACGAACGATAATATCGTACTCATCTTTACCATCTCTGAATTTAGATGCTTCCACCCCATTAATGGCTTGCCTGATCGTCATACCAATGGAGTTTGTGCTAAGGTCATATAGAGCCGCTTTTTCGCGATCTACCTCCACCCGTACTTCCGGTCTCGCTTCCGGAACATCAGAATCGAGTCCATCCATTTTAGCAAACACTGAATCTGCTCCAAGAATATCCAGAACCTCTTCTGAAATCCGCTCCAATTCCGGAATATTATCTCCGGAGATCTCAAGATTGATCGGCTTACCGGTTGGAGGTCCGTTTGCCGGTTTTTCTACAGTGATAATTGCTCCGGTTATCACTTCATTCATGTGATCGCGAAGAAATTCCATCGACTCAAACACGTCTCCTTCCCGTTCCTGAAAATCAACAAAGTTCAGCGCAACTGTTCCTTTGTTCGATACATTTCCACCACCACTCATATCGGCAGAAATAACCGCTCCGGAGGTAGCCAAAATGCTTTTTACGTCTACAATATTTGGCAATGCCTGTACTTCCTTCCGCACATTATCTACGATAGAACGTGTAAATTCCACATCTGAGCCGATGGGAGCCTCTACCTGTATGTAGACATCACGAGGCGGAATATTTTCCGGGAAGAATTCAGTGCCGGGATTAAATTTTTTAAGCACAACAAAGCTGGATAGCAGTACAAGTACAGCTATCACAATGGTTGTAATCCTATGATTTAGAGCCCATACTAATGAATTCTCATAGGAATTTATGACGCTGATCAGACCTTTGGTTTGCCACCATTTGCCAACCGGTACCATAAAATATTTGTTAGCAACCCATAGGAGCGCGATCAAGACCAGCAGCATTCCCCAGCTGACCGGATTAGTAGCAATAAATGCCACTAGAAGTAACCCAAATCCAGTATATATGATCTGCTTTCCCTTTTTGGTAAGCTTTGGTTTATCATCCTGCCCGTCAATGGTCATAAAGAGGGCACAGATCACCGGATTGATCACTAATCCCACGAACAATGAACTCGCAAGGGTAATGATGAGTGTCTTTGGCAGATAGCCCATAAACTGACCTACCACACCGGGCCAGAAGATCATCGGAGCAAAAGCCGCGATGGTGGTCGTGGTTCCGGCGATGATCGGAATAGCTACCTCTCCGGTTCCTTTTTTGGCGGCCTCAAAATTATCATAGCCTTCTTCCAGATACCGGTAAATATTCTCAACCACTACAATGGCATTATCTACCAGCATCCCCAAAGCAAGGATCAGTGAGAACAACACGATCATATTCATGGTAATACCAACGGCACCAAGAATAATGAACGAAAGAAACATGGAAAGTGGAATGGAAATACCGACAAACGACGAGTTTCTTACTCCCAGAAAGAATAAGAGCACACCAACTACCAGTAGCAGCCCTGAAATGATATTATTTTCCAGATTATTCACCATCGAAAGCACTTCCACACTCTGATCGTTGGTGATCGTATATCGGGTGGTAGGCGGTAGCGTCTTCATTTCTTTATCCAGGATCTCTTTCACCTGATTAGACGTCTCCAGAATATTCTCTCCGGTTCTTTTCTTCACGCCGAGTGTGATCACAGGTGCGCCACCCAACACCGAGTAGGATTCTTTTTCTTTGAACCCGAACACTACGTTGGCCACATCGCGCACATAGATCGGATTTCTGTTCTCCCCTTTAATCACGATGTCTTCGATGGGCTCTGTATCGGTATATTGCCCCGGCACCCTTAGCAAGAAATTTTTAGTACCAACGGCAAATTCACCCCCGGGGATGGTTACGTTCTCTTGCGAGATCGCCCCGATAATATCGGTAAAGGTGATGTTGTAGTACTTCATCTTAGCAAGGTCCACATCTACCTGAACTTCACGTTCCAACCCACCGGTAAGATCCACTCCAAGCACCGACGGCAGCGCTTCGATCTTATCCTGCAGATCTTCGGCAATATCCTTCAGGATCAACTCATCGTACTTCCCTGAAAGGTTTACATTCATGATCGGGAATTCAGACAGATTGATCTCCTGAACCATAGGCTCTTCGGCATCTTCCGGTAATTCGGGTTTCGCCAGATCTACTTTTTCACGCACTTTTTGTAAGGCGTCTTCAATATCCACACTTGGTTCAAATTCCAGATTCACGCTGGAATATCCCTCTGAGGAGGTAGAGGTCATTGTTTTTACATCAGAGATATTTCCCAGCTCATCTTCCAGTTTCCGGGTTACCAGACTTTCCATATCCTCTGGCGAAACTCCGGGATAAACGGTGACCACAAAAATATTTGGGATGTTAATACTAGGAAAACTCTCTTTTGGAATGGTGAGATAGGAAACCAGTCCCATAATGGTAACCAGAACCACCAAAACCATCACACTTATTCTGTTATTAATAGAAAAAGTTGAAAGTCCGAATTCCTTACGATTGGATGGATCCGGCATCGATTCCACCGGTTGTTTTGGTTGATTGTTATTTTCTTCAGTACTCATGCTGAAATCCGGATAGATTATTTAGAGGCTAAATTTGAACTGCTTTCATCTTTCACTTCAATCCGGGTTCCTTCATCCAGAAAGGCCGAACCAATTGTGATCAGTTTATCACCGGCAGAAAGACCTTCTTCCACAATTACTTCTGTCTTGTAGGACAGCCCCAGAACAACCGGCACTTCTTCAGCTACTTCATGGCCATCTTCATCTGTACCTGCAAGGTATACCACATAGCCATGATCCTTCGAATACACAAATTCTTCGCTTACTACCAGTACATCATTGCGTTGATAGGTTTGAAGACGAAGATTCGCGATCATATCTACCTTATATTTATTTGCCGCACCCGGCAGATCAACCTCTATCGCAAAGGTTCTGTTTTGTGCATTAATACTGGTTCCCACAAACTTGATGGTCCCTTTCAGCGTATCGCTCACCTGAGTATCGAACCACACATCCACAGAATCACCCACGCTAACAGCATCAGAATACCGGGCCGGTACTCCGGAGGTGATCTTATAATCATCGGAGCCGATCAAACGAACAACCGGTGTTCCGGGAGCAACCATCTCGCCTACATTCACTGCTTTACTTTCCACTTTACCATTGAAAGGAGCTGTTACATTGGTATTTGCCAGATCAACTTTGATAGATTCCAGCGCTGATTTAGACTGCTCGTACGAATATTTCGCATTCAGATAATCGATCTCTGATCCTATTCCATCTTCTTCATAGATCTTCTTCAGGCGTTCAAAATTTTCCTTAGCCTGAGCAGTAACAGCTTCAAGGCGAGCTTTTTCCTGCTTCAGTTTAGCATCATCTATTTTCAGGATGGTCTGACCTTTTTTAACAAAGTCACCCTCATCCACACGATAGGATACCACTTTACCGCTTACTTCGGCTGAGATCATGATATCGTTAGAAGTTTCTACCGTACCTACAACCCGTACATAACTTGAAAAGCTTTGAGGACGGAGTGTTTGAGTTACCACATTTACTTTTTTAACCAATTCTTCGCCTTCACTTTGGGAAGAATCAGATCCCGAACAAGCCCATAAAGTTGTAGCTGCGAGAAGAGCGGTGATCAATAGTTTATTTTTCATTTTTGATGGAGTCTTTTTTGGTATTAAAATCATTTTATTAATTCAGCATCAACATAGGGCACTTTTCCGGTAGCCAGATCATATTGTGCTTTTGCTGCCAGGTATTGGTAAACCATTAATGCGTAGTTTGCTTCTGCTTGCCGGACCTGAACTTCAGCCTCGGTAACTTCAATTTGTGAACCCAGCCCATTTTCGAATCGTTTTTTAGCACGTTCATACCCTTCTCTGGCCTGTTCAAGTGCCATTTTACGGGCATCAGCAGTTTCGAATGTTCTGTTGATGTCTTCGCCTGCCGTTACCACTTCGTTTTGTGCATTCAGCTCCGTGGCTCTCCGTTGTTCTTCCAGATCCTTTTTAGAGATCAGTGTTCGCTGAAGATTGGCCATTCGTTCAAAACCGGTAAAAAGTGGTAAGCTCACATTCAAGCCGAGTGTTTGAAATCTAACTTTATCCTGGAAAAAGTCCGGTGTTCCTGCATCAGCGGCTGTCCATTGCATATTATAGGTGGCGCTGATGGTTGGGAGAAAACGACTCTTTACCGCTGTGATCTCCCGGTCTTTAAGATCGAGCTGTGCATCCAGAATACGAATATCTCCCCGATCAAATTCCAGTCCGTACATGTCATCGTATGATTTCTGAAATTTAAATGGGTTGATCTGATCGATCTTCTTCAACTTTTCATTCTCTTTTACAGATGCATCCGGCGAAAGTATATCGAACTGATTGAGTTGCCCTTCTACCTCGAATTCAATACCCAGAGATATACCCAATACCACTTTCAGGTTTCGATAGGCTTCTTCTAAAGCATATTGAGCATCAACGAGCTGTGGCTTTTGATTACTTAATTGCACTTTTAAACGTAATACATCGTATTCGTCTACTAATCCGGCTTGTTGTCTTTTTTCGTTTTCATTCAGGTTCTGTTCCAACCTGCTGATCTGAGACTCCTGAAGTCGCAACTGCTCCATCGCTACCAACACGCTGTAATAGGCAACCCTGGTTTGAGTAACGACCTGCTGCGCGGTAGCTCTGTACGCCTCTTCCTGTACTTTTTTGAAAATAGTTGAGGTACTTAAACCAATGATCGTTTCTCCCCGGAACAGTGTCTGACTTACCGTAAAACCGCCCTGCCAGTTATTGTCTGTTCCAAATGCAACCGGAACCAGCTTATTTGGATCTCCATTTTGAGGGTCAAAGAAGGTTTCCGGTATGAAGTTTACCGGTATTTCAACATTTCGGGTATAATTCATGGAAGCTGAGATATCCGGGTAGATCTCGCTGTAAGCGATCTTAACCAGTTCATCCGCATCATCTATCGAGTAAACCGCTCTTCTTAATTGTGGATTATTGGCCATAGCAATGTTAATGGCCTCATCAAGCGAAAGAGTCAGATCTTCTACAAGGTCAAGATTACGGTTCTGCGCTTCAGATGTGCCCGAAAAAAACGCCAGAACAATAACCAGCAAAGTTAGTGCTTTGCTTCTGTGAGTAAGTGACATGTATGTTGTTTGGTTGTTGTGTTAGTTCTTTAAAAAACGAAGGCTGTTACGCCTCATTCTGAATTGTGTTTCAAAAAATGACTTAAAGTCAATCATCGGTCTTAGCTATACCATTACCTATTATCTTCATGTAACTTTGAAACATCTGTTCCTGACTGATCCCTATTCTGTCCAGCAGGTTAAAACTTTCGTTATGCTCGTGCATGTACGCAATGCTTACCACCCCGTGTGAAGTGGACCACAAAAGCAGTGCTAATTCCTCAGGTTGATATTCGGTTTTTATGGACCCGTCCTGCATCCCTATCTGAATAGCCCTTACCATTACCCGGAACCCTTCCTGTCTATTCTGGGAACACATATTCAGATATTCGCTTTCTGTTTCCTCACCGGTCACATTCATGTTATCCAGAAACTTCATTGCTCTGAAAAACTCCGGGCGTTCCTTTACGAAATTCATGAACACATTTCCGAGTTCATACACCATTTTCAGTCCCGGAATATCTTTTGCCAATACTCTGGCAAAATCGTTATTCAACATGGAAGAAGCTTTATGACAGATCCCCAGAACAAGATCGTTCTTATTTTTAAAATAGAGATATAACGAGCCTTTACTTACTTCTGCTTCTTCTGCCACTTCGTCCATATTTAAATGGTCCAATCCTTTTTTAAGGATCACTTTTTCAGCAGATTCAAGAATCAGCGCTCGCTTATATTCCTTTTCTCGTTCTTTTCTTTCAGCAATTCCCATACTGACTCTAAGTCATTTTTTGAATTAAGGTCAAAAATTTAGGTGCAATTTCAACCACTTCAAATTTATTTATTGTTAAGAAAACAGTGTGTACTACCTGTCGATAAACATTGGTATCATTGAACTCAAAATTTCCCAACCTCATTCGTTTTCATTGAAAAAAAGTTACTTTACCGATGCGTCCCTGTTACTGGTAGCCGTGATCTGGGCCCTCAACTTTAGCATTGTTAAAACTACCTTATCGGAGATCGACCCTCTAAGCTTTAATGCCATGCGGTATATACTTGCCAGTGGGTTACTGGTGTTTGCGGCAAAGCAAAGAGGATTTAACATTCGCGTTAAAAAAGAACATTTCTGGCCATTAATTGGCCTTGCGCTTATCGGCAACCTGCTTTATCAGATGTTCTTCATTATTGGGATCAATTTTACTCACTCGGCTAATGCCGCGGTTATGCTGGGCACCATCCCTGTTTGGGTCGCATTATTATCTCAGCTTTTTACGGATGAAAAACTCAATACCTATAAATCGATCGGTGTCCTTCTGGCTTTTATTGGTGTGGTTCTGATCATTACCGGTGGTCCAAATTCTCTATCGCTGGAATCCGAAACATTCCTGGGGAATATCATCACATTAGCCTCCGCATTTTCCTGGGCGGTGTATACTATTTTATCCAGAAAGTATTTGAAAGAGTATAATACCTCTCAATTTACCGCATTCATGTCGGTGGTGGGGGCCATTGCCTTAATATTGGTTGGAATTCCCTCTTTGTTGAAGTTAGACTGGCAGGCAATAAGCATAGCCGGATTTGGTGGAATTCTCTATAGCGGTCTTCTTTCAGTTGGTCTTGCATATCTGATCTGGAACCGAAGTGTTTCAAAGATCGGAGCGGTGAAAACAGCTGCTTATCAAAACCTTGTCCCGGTACTTGGATTACTTTTTGGTGTTTTTATTTTAGGTGAGCAACTCACTGTTCAACAACTTTCTGGTTCTGCTATTGTTATAGCCGGTATATTCTTTTCCCGTTTTTAATTGCGTACTGAAATCTTATACCCTTATATTCAATTTTTAAATTCAGAAATTCACTTTTTTAGAATGGTTAATACCCTGCGATTATCCTTTGTCTTATTTGTTTTAACCCTGACCTCAGCTTCCCTGGTTCAGGCGCAAAGTCAAAATGATCAGTCTTTACTCAACTTCGATTCCGGACTGGGTGGAACCTATTTTGTTGATGAAGCAGGAATCGGCAGAATTCAGGAAGTATCACCACTTGATGAGTTTATTGACCCTGAACATTATTTATTAGGGCCTTTTGATGTGATCTCTTTACACGGAACAGGTCTTAATGAATTCAGTTACCGTGCCTTAGTGATCAATGCCTCCGGGGATATCATCACCCCCATAGCCGGTAAAATCTCTCTTAAAGGGCTCACTCTGGCCGATGCTAAAAAGGTGATCAGTGAGCACTTCACCAATTATTTTAAAGATACTCAGGTTTCCCTCACCTTAGATGCTCCCAGACCTGTAAATATTCATTTGGGAGGAGACATCCCCAACCCCGGCAGATATGTGATCCCTGCCGGCACCCGATATGACGCTATTGTAAATGGCTTTTATATTGACAACCAGCTTTTCGCCCCGCTAACAAACTCATCCATTTCCAGAGCCACACAGATCAATACTTCCAGACCATCAGTATCCGGAATTGATTTTGACAAAATGAGATCCCGAAAACAGCAGGGAGATGATGAAGCCAATTCTCTGGTAAACGCTCTTGACAAAAAATATGACCTCCGAATGGTAAAAGTCACCAAACGAGACGGGCGGGTTCAATATGTAGATCTCAAGGCGTATTTTAATAGTGGAGACACGCAATTTGCCCCATACATTCAGGATGGTGATCAGGTTACTATGATCGGCAATTCAAGCTCACGAGCCCTGATCAGCATTTCCGGTGCAGTTAATGAAGCCTTTTCGGGATCCTACCGCACTGATGATACTTTAGAAAAGCTCATCACTATCGCCGGCGGATACCTGCCGGAAGCAGACTCCTCGAATGTGATCCTGATCCGTGAGACAGGCGTATCAATAGACAAAAAAACAGTGGCTATATCGGAGATCAAAGAGGTTAAACCCGGAGATCAGTTCATTATTCCTTTTAAGGAATCTCCTTCAAAAAAGGGTACCATACAATTATTTGGGGAAGTATCCATCCCCGGCATGTTTCCGATTCTCTCCGGTGAAACAACCCTGGCAGATGTTCTGGAAATGGCAGATGGTATAACTGACGAGGCGCTGGCAAACGGAGCATATCTGATCCGTGAACCCAGAGAGGAAAATGGTATTCCAGAGTTACAGAATTCAAATCTGGTAATGCTTTCTAAAAGCTCCGATCAGTTCATTGAAGGTCTGGATTACCTCGAGTTAGAAGAGACTCTTTCTCCTAATCGCATGCCACTGGACCTCACCAATGCAGAAGTAGTAAGTTCTTTGAAACTCAATAACGGAGATAGAATTTACGTACCCGAAGATCAGCATACAGTTACCTTACTGGGACAAGTAAGTAACCCGGGGTATTACCAGTTTTCTTCTACCTTATCTGCAAAAGACTATATCAAAATGGCCGGAGGCATGACCGTTGCAGCAAGTACGGATCGGGTATATGTGATAAAAGCCGGCAGCAACACCTGGTTCAAACCAACCGACACCACGGTTCAATCCGGTGACATCATATTTGTAGACCGTATTCCATTTGAAGACGTGAGTACCGGTAGAACCTATCAACTCAACCTTCAACGCTTAAAAACTGATCGTACCCGATTGATACTAACTGCGGTAAGCGCCGTAACCAGTATTGTTACAGCGTATGTAGCAGTGGCCAGGTTGAATCAATAGTAAACCTATACTTTAACTTACGTATTATTAATTGTTATGTGTGATAAAAGATATCGACCTCAATATAATATCATTAGGTAGATGCTTTTGTATACATATATATACAGCTTTCGTTACAATTACGAAGTTGCTAAACAAAAACAGTAGATAAGACTTTTCAAAAAATCTATAAATGTATCAAAATAACTCAATCTCGATTGAAGAGATAATTAATTACTTGTATATCAATAAGTTAAAATTATTTGGGTTCCCATTTATTGGTGCTGTCGTAGTGGCTATAGCATCTTTATTTATCAAAAATGAATATATGGCTCAAGCGAATCTGTTACCTAGCAATTCCCCTAATATTGGATTTAGTTTGTTTTCAGATGAAGGGGGAATTTCTAATCTAGCAAGTTCTCTTTTGGGTGGAAGCTCCAATGAAGTAAACAAATACTATGTATTACTGAATAGTCATTCAACGACAAAAAAAGTTATTGAAAAATTTGACCTTATCAATATATATAGAGTTGAAGAGTCAAAATATCCTTTTATTGAAGCTCGAAACATATTAAATGAGAATACAAGTTTCGAGGCCAAAGAAGAAGGTAATTTTATCATTAAAGTTTGGGATATCAATCCTAATCGCGCAAAAAAAATGGCTGATTATTATGTTGAACTTCTGAATGAAAAAAACACAGAAATTACAACAAGAGATGCACGGAATTATAGAGAGTTTATAGAGAAAAGATATAAAGTATCCGTCAATAAACTTGAACAGTTACGCAAAAAGTTGGTTGCCTTCCAAAAAGAATACGGAATTATAGAATTACCTACACAACTCCAAAGTTATTTTAAAGTTATCGCAGAGCTTACAGCAGAAAAATACAGAGCTGAAATTCAATTGAATATGCTAAAAAATACTACTTCATCGTCTAATTCTGCTTTAATTCAGATACAACAGGAGCTTTTTTCAATTGAACAAAAACTTAATGAAAGTTACGCCGACACCTCAAATAAGGATATTATTTTAAATTTTTCTGAGCTACCAGAAATTTCATCTGAATATTATGAATTAGTTAAAACACTAGAAATTGAACTAGAGATTCAAAAATTCATTCTACCCTTGTATGAACAAGCTAAAATGGAAGAGGCAAAATCACTTCCATTAGTAAATATAGTAGATGAACCATATGTTCCTGAGCGAAAAGATCGACCTAGAAGGTCTATTTTAGTTATTTTATCTGGAATATCATTTTTCATACTTACCACTCTTTATTTTATAATTAAATTACATTTGAGTAAGAATGATCAATATTATAAATCAATCTTCTCATCTGAACATTGATTAAACAATTATCAAATAAAATTGACTTTGGATTTATCCTTTATGGCAGTATAATTTCTTTATTCTCCTTAATACTTCTCATCCAATTTCCATATAAGTCATACTTAATACTACCAGGAATCACTATTTCTCTAGTTGCTATTTATATAGTTTGGAGAAATATTAATGTTCTCTACTATGCCTTTTTTATTCTATCTGTACTTTACTTCGATACTGGTGATGGCATAACCTTCACAGATAGCATTTACTTATCAATAACTTTATTAATAATAGCAAATCTTGGGATTTATTTAGTTAGTAACTTTGGCAACACTTTAAAAACTCCATTAGACAAATCTTTCTTAGCTCTTTACGTGGTACTCTTTTATGGATTAATACTTGGAATAATCTATGGCAATCCTCTTTTTGAGGTGGCAGCAGAATTAACCAGATACTTACCTGTTTTTGGTTACTTTTTCTTCCGTGATTTAATGACTGTTGAAAAAAGAAAGAGCATATTCCTTTCTCTTCTCTTTGTGATTATTTTATTTGTAATAGCTAGAAATTTTTATTTTTATCGTGAAATAATTATTCAATCTACGGCAATTTGGCAAACTGAAAGCGCAAGAGTACCTGTAAATGAAGTTATTGTTTTACTTGGAACAGTTGTTTTCATAGTATTTGCAAGTCTCTATGCCAAAAAATCAATTGCCATTGTATGTCTTCTTCTTTTCGGAGCTTCGTTTATATCTTTGATTTTAACTCAAAGTAGAGGTTATTGGTTAGCTTTTCTCATTTCTTCGATCGCTATGTTATTTCTAGCTAATGGCAAATCTAAAATCAGAATTATAATATATGGATTAGTTCTATTGTCAACTATTACCGCCGTTGTAGCTATATTTTTTCAGGACTCACTCGAATTGATCATCGATGGTTTATTGAAAAGAGTTGGGACTTTAGGCAATGTAGGAATGGATAGTTCTTTACAAGATAGATATAGGGAAACTAAAGTTGTTCTAGATAAAATTTTTCAAAATCCAATTGCTGGTCATGGTTTTGGAACCACTTTTCGAAGGGAGGCAATCAGACCAAGAGCAATTTATATTGGACCACTTAGCTTCATACATAATGGTTATCTTACAGTTTGGTTTAAATTTGGCATTGTTGGACTAGGTGTATTTCTAGCTTTTTGCTATCAGATACTTCAATTTTCAAGACAATTTTATCTGGAAAAAACTAAACAATTCCCAAAATTACTCTATTTAACAATATTTGCTACAACATCTGGTATGCTGATAGTAAACATTACAAGTCCTCAATTTTATCAGTTCGACGGAATATTTCTTTTCACTTTTTTCTCAGCATTAATCAGTAGTGAATTAATAAAAAATCAGCCTGAACTCAATTGACCAATTATTAAGTCTTATTTGCACCTAAGCTTTTTATGAAATTCCTGATATCCTGATTCATATTAAATCTCCACATTATCCAAATAAAAGAAATTACTACAAATAAGTAGACTATACTTTTTGTAATTGGCTCGTTGATATTAATAGTTACTATAAAAACAGTTAGTAGTATAAAGGCTTTTGGAAAGTATTTAGTAAATATTCCAGTTTGATCATTATTCTTATCAGCCCAAATACTAAGTAGAATATAATCGATAAAACTACGAATACTAAAGGCTGTAGCTGCGCCAATTATACCCCAGTATTTTAACCCGACGCTTAATAATATCATATAAGTTATAAGTTCTATTAGATGTATTTTTGCAACAACATCTGGCTTGTTAGTCCCATGTAAGTATGAATATGGCATATAAGTCATTGATCTTAATAAAATTCCTACAGTTAGTACTTTGAGTACTAAACTGCTTTTGATTGCCAATTCAGGACTTACCCATAACTCAAGGATTTCAAATGAAAACAATCCAAGAAAGTATAGAATGGGAAATGAAAGCAAAACGATTGTAATTAGACCTGTGTTTAATAGTGTTGGTAGTTTTTCCGTATTATTTGCTTGTGCATTTGCAATCGCCGGAAACAATACACTCACAATAGGCATTGCTAAAGATCCTACTTTAACAACCATTTCCATTGGAGTAACATAATAAGTCACAGCAGCCACTGATATTATTGAAGCGACCATAAATCGATCTGTATAACTCAAAATTGGGCTTACTAGATTAGATATTGATACCCATCCTCCAAACCTTAAAACTGGAGCCCATTGTCCTCTTAAATAATTCAATTTAAAACCGAAAAGCCATCCCTTATCAAATATTAAATTAAACATATACGCCATGAATACAATTAATTTAACTAGAACTATGGCCAATACTACATGAGAGAAGTCTTTCGTGAACATTAAAACCAGTAATGGAACCAAATAATTAAATAGGCTATTTATACTTGTAATTATGGTTATTAATTTAAATTCTTGATGCGCTTTTAAAATTGATATAAATACAGAATTGCTAAATACAAATGGTAAAGCTAAAGCCGTATAAATGAGTGCAGAATCAGCCTCTGCTACAAGTGTTGGTTCAATATTGAAAATCGATGTTATTATTTGCTTTCTGAGCAAAATTAAAATTAAGCTTAAAATAATTCCCAGAATTGAAATAATTAGCCATGATAGCCCGAATATCCCAATTATTTCATTCTCTTTGTTCTTACCAATCTTTTCTGAAACAAATTTTACTACGGCACTGCCCAAGCCTAAGTCTAATACTGTTGCTAACCCAATAATCACCCAAACTATTGATAGCAATCCAAACCTCTCATCTCCAAAATTTTTAATTAATATAGGTATAAATATAATTGCTGAAACTATGGGTACTATTTTGCTCAACCCCACCCATAGGATGTTCCTAAAAAGTAAACGCCCCTTAATTAAATCTTTATTATTATTAATTTTAATCAATGAATTTATTTGCTGATTATAAATTATAAGGTACTTAAATATTATCTTTTTTAAACAAGGATTTGGTACTTTACATTGAGATAAAATTGAAACTTTGTGGGCTCACTTTGGAATTAAAATCAATAAAATACTCTATAATAATAGTTAATTATAATTCTTTAAATGACATTCGTAACTGTGTACACTCTATTATTACTAAAACTACCACCAAGGATTTTGAAATTATAGTTGTTTCGAACTCAACTGAGACTAAAAAAGACATACAAACGATTGAGATATTACATCCTCATCTAAAATACATTCAATTAGATAATAATTATGGATTCTCCATCGCTAATAATGTAGGGGCTAAAAATTCAGTAGGTCAATTTTTATTCTTTTTAAACCCTGACACAATTTTTATAAACGACGTATTAAATTCATTATTCGATTTTCTTGATCAGAGAAAAGAAATCATTCTTGCTGGTCCAGCAATTTTCAATGAACATTTAGAGTTATCACCTAGTATTGCTAATATACCTTCCTTCATGACCCTAACTTGTCTTGCCTTTCCAGTTTTACAATTTCTAGTTACAAAAAAGTACAGGATCGGGAATTATATTGTAAAAAAGGATTCGGAAGTACCAATGGTTCAAGGCTCTTCCATGTTTATAAGGAAAAATGATTTTTTTGAATTGCACATGTTTGATGAAGACTATTTTCTATATTCTGAAGAAACAGACTTGTGTTACCGAATTAGTAAATCAAACAAAAAAGTTGGAATCAGTCTGTCAAGTAAGTTGATACATGTTGGAGGAACGAGTACAAGCCATAATTTTGATAAGCTCGAAATAGTGAAACATCAATCAAGAAAGCTTTTCTTAAAAAAGCATAAGCCTCATTTACTCTTTTATAATCGTTTTGCTGGAATTCTAGGCTATTTTAGTCGCTATCTAATCATGACGTTGCTTTTAAAAAATCAGAAAGCAAAGTATTTCGCTAATTTAGCTAAATGGTATTTCTATAAGTATAAATAGTATAGAGCATTAAAATTTATCTAATGGTGCATGTACTATTTAAATTAATTCTTCATAGAATTTGAATAATTTCATTTTTTCAATATCCCAATTGAATCTTTCAATTACAGCTTTCCTTCCTCTCTCTCCCATTTTAGCTGCTAATGCCGGATTCTCCAATATATACTTTACTCCTTCCAGAATACTTTCTCTATTTAGAGGGTTTACTGTTACTCCACATCCTACTTCATCAATAATTTCCTTATACCTGGGAAGATCAGCTGACACTATAGGAATTCCTCCATACATATATTCAAATAATTTATTCGGCTGTGATCTTATGTGATGAGGTTCCGGATATAATAAAACTAAGCCCAAACAAGAATTTTGTAACTGTTTATTTAATTCTTCTCTATTTATCCATCCTATATAAGTGGTATTTCCCCATCCATTTTTTTCTTTTAATTCATTCTCCAATGAGGGAGGAGAAAATTTACCTGCCAAGACTAGATTCTTCTTAATATTTAAGTGACTAATATCTTCAGCTAAATCGACCATTTCATGGGCGCCTCTTATTCTACTAATATCGCCTACATAAAACAAGTTTCCGTCTGATTTATACTCAGCAAATCTCACGTCATCTTTAAGGATGGGGAAATTCTGAACCATAATCGTCTTAGTAGATTTTAACCTTTCTCCTACATCAGTAACCACAACAATGATCCCATCAAAAAGGATAACAGCTATTTTTTCAAACCAACTTGAAATAATTGCAACAGGTATTCGCAGCCATTTTGGTATCCATGACTTACTCTTAATACTAGCCGGCACATCTTCATGAACGTCATAAACCACTTTGTATCCCAATAATTTAAATAAATAACCAAACGGTATTAATTCAGGATCATGAAAATGTATTATAGTACCTTTTGGATACTGATTGACTTTTTTTAAAACGGTCGGTAGAACCTTTGTTAACCGATCAATTTTTTTTTTTGCTATAGGTAGGGCAATTACATTTACCCCGTCCCTAATTTCGTCACACTCATGTTGAATAATCAAGTCAACTTTATAGCCATTTTCAATTAGCGATTTGCAAATTTTATGATAAATACGAGTATCATATGAATGATGAACGGATGAGAGCTGAACAATTATTTTATCTTTTATTTTCACAAATCTTAATGAAATAACCTCTAATTATATTTTTAATTAAAACCTTTTCCTTGTTAGCCTTTCACCAAGATTTTCCATTATTGAATAGAGTTCTTGATAACTGAAATGTAAATCCTGAAAAATGACCAATTTGCATAATGAATATTGCAGGCATCACAAACAGAATATTAGATAAAATTCCTGGAGAATTCTGATTGCCGTGCCAAATATTACTTTTAAATAACTTATGGCTTGAAAAAGCAACTCTAATAGACTCTAAAAATAAAATAGCTGCAAGAAAGAATATAATTCTTACAGAATACAAATCAGTTTCTACAATTAAATCCAGGGCAATAAATAATATTAATCCCAGCATGAAAAAAAACGGGAAAAACCCTCTAAACTCATCCTTTCCAGTATGGAAAAGTATTGTAACTAGTCTTCCTCTTCCATGATTAAAATACTGCTTTAAGAGCTTTAAAAATGAATCTCTTGGAAAATAATAACATTTTATATCTGGGGATATAAAAACACATTCACCATAGTTCTCTTTTAGTCGTAGATTTAACTCCAGATCTTGGCTTGTAATCTGTTTTTCATTGAATCCACCAATTGCAATCAGGTCTTTTGTCCAAAAACACCCAAGAAAAACAGTATCTGCATAACCTTCAAAGTTTTCATCTTTATACTTCGCTCTACCATTTCCTAAAAAACTTTTCATAGCTATTGATATTCCAGATTGTATTCTGTTCTGAGCTAAATACCTTTGTGCGCCACCAACATTTTTAGCACCAGTTTCTACAAGGGTTTTTACACATTGTTCAATATAATCATTAGCATAAATACTATGTGCGTCGGCCCTAACAAAAATATCGCCTTTAGCTTGATTTATCATTTTATTCAGCGCAAAAGACTGATATTTATCTGGATTATTTACCAATACAACACGAGTATCTACTTTTGCTATTTGTTCAATTATTTCTCTTGTTTTATCAGTACTCCCTCCGTCGGCGATAAGAATTTCAATTAAGTTTGGGTATCCAGTATTTAGAAAACCATTGATAACTGTTTCTATATAAGCCTCTTCATTAAGAACAGGAATTCCTATTGTAACACTCGGTTGTTGGGTCATTCACCTATTATGTTTTTTATTTGCTTTAATTTTACAGGTTGCTAAATCATTCAATTGAAATCCCATAATTAGTCTTAAACAACTTTTTAAGGTTATCATATTCATGCTGCCAGGTATCTCTGTTTTCATCAAACCATACAGCAGTTTTTTTCAATCCCTCTTTTGTAGTATATGCTGGTTTGAAACCGAATTTTTTAACTTTTTCAGCTTCAAAATGAGTAGACGTGCAGAATTTCTGAACCCGCTTAACAGAGATTACCATCTCCTTATTCAATAAACCGCCAATCATATCAAATACTCCTCCCAGGGCGATCGCTAATCCGTATGGGATTTTGATTGCTCCCTTTCTTCCGAGTCCGTCACTGATATTATGAGATATTTCAAAATTTGTTAGATGTGGGGTATCAGCATAGTTAAAAACTTCAAAATCTGAATCAACATTCTGCATCAAATACAAAGTGGCATCTATCAAATTCTCAACAAAAGCTATTGACTTTATCACGGATTTATTTCCAATCTGAACATTTCTTCCACGATCAATATTACGCATCAAATTGAAAATATTACCATAATTATGAGAACCAAAAACTACTGATGGCCGAATAATCAGGGCTTTTCTCCCCTTCTTTTCATCTACCCATTTTTTTATGATTCCCTCAGCTTCCAACTTTGATCGACCGTAATCATTCTCAGGCATTTTTTGAGATTCTTCATTGGCCGGTAAGTTTTTAACTCCATACACTGCAACTGATGAATAGAACACAAAATGATCTATATTTTTTTCTGTAGCTACCTGCAATAAATTGCGGGTTCCTTCAACATTTGTTTTGAAATAATCTTTTTCAAAATCATAGTGTGACGCTGCTAAGTGAAGAATAGTATTTGAATCAGCAATAGAATTCCGGATTTCTTCAATATTCCGTATATCACCTAATACCTGGTTATTTACCAGCTGCTGTTCCCTGAGATCAATACTAATTCTTTGATAATCCTTTAAATGATTATTGAAATGTCTGCCAATAAACCCGGCACCACCTGTTATATAAAACTTTCGATTTTTCATCGTATTAATTTAAACTCTATTACCACCACTTAACAAATACAGAACAGCCATACGTACAGCAACTCCGTTTGTAACCTGATCTAATATAACAGCCCGTTCACTATCAGCTACTTCACTTTCCATTTCCACTCCCCGGTTTATTGGACCGGGATGCATGATCTTAAAATCCGGATATTTGTCAAGGTGTTCTAATTTGATCCCAAATCGCTCGTGATACTCTCTGAGCGATGGAAATAGTTCGGTGGCATTTCCCTGTCGTTCTAACTGTATTCTAAGTGCCATCGCCACATCACACCAGGCCAGTGTTTCTTCCAGATCATAGGATACTTCTACCCCGTATTCTTTAACAAAGGGAGGCATCAGTGTTTTTGGCCCGCATAATACCACTTCAGCTCCCAGTTTTTTTAAACCGATCATGTTAGACCGAACCACCCGGCTGTATGCAATATCCCCGATGATCGCGATCTTTTTACCCTTCAGATTCTGATGAATCTGTTGCATGGTAAACATGTCGAGTAATGCCTGTGTGGGATGTTCGTGAGCACCATCGCCGGCATTTAAAATTGCCGCATCCACACACTGTGTTAAGAAGTGAGGCACGCCGGGACTTTCATGACGTACAACCACCATATCGATCTTCATGGAACTGATATTCCGGATCGTATCCTTCAGTGACTCCCCTTTTTTTGTACTCGAATTACTGGAAGAAAAATTAACAACATCCGCTCCCATTCTTTTTTGGGCCAACTCGAAGGACAGCCGGGTTCTGGTACTATTCTCATAAAACAGATTTACGATGGTCTTGTCTCGTAATGTAGGAACCTTAGGTACAGGCCGATCCAGAATCTCCCTAAAAGAACGAGCCTGATCGAGGACATAAAGAATATCTTCTTTGGAGTAATCTGCCAGCCCTAAAAGGTGCTTATGGTTGAATTCGTAATCTGAAACACTGTCACTCATCAGACTCCTCCATATCCACTAAATATACTGCATCTTCTTCATCGAGTTCTTTTACTCTTACCCGAACTTCCTCATTTTCGTGGGTGGGAACATACATACCGGTGAAATCGGAGGCGATAGGCAGTTCTCGGTGTCCCCGGTCAACCATACAGCAAAATTGAATTTTTCTTGGACGCCCATAAGCCATTAATGCATCCATTGCCGAACGTACCGTTCTTCCGGTATACAGTACGTCATCAATCAAAACCACATCACGATCGTACAGATCAAAGGGAATCTCCGTTACCTTTACATCCGGCATTTTGAGTTTAGTACGAAAATCATCCCTGTAAAACGTCACATCCAGTACACCAAAATCAATAACTATACCGAACTCTTCTTTTATCGCTTTTACGATTCTTTTTCCCATATAAACACCCCGGGTTTGCATGCCAATTATGGCTAGGCGTTTGGGATCATCGTAGGACTCCAGAAACTGGTGAGCAAATCGCAAATACGTGCGATTTAAGTCCTCTTCGTTCATGATAAGTGCTTTATTCAAGCGAGATGATAACTGATTAAAATTTTTGCGAAATATAGCATTTTAAGATTAAAAAATGCCTTTTCTATTTATAGACACCACAAAAATCTAATATTACTTTGTCTTTCGTTTTACCAATTGATTTAAACTCTCTGTGGTTTACGAGGAAAGCAACTATATCTGCGTTCTTAATAGCTTCATCCACAGTAGATAATTTAAACACATTATGATTTACGAGATTTGGCTCAACTATATAAATATCCTCATTATTATTATCCTGCATTACTTTCTGAACAATATATTTCGCAGGACTTTCCCTTAAATCATCAATATCCGGCTTAAAGGCAAGTCCCATAAGTGCAAGTTTAGCTTTTCTTCCATTTTGAATTTCGAATTTGAGCCTTTCGGTCTTTATCTTCTCAGCAACCCAGAAGGTTTTATAATTGTTTATCTCTCGAGCTTTACCTATTAATTGGGATTCCAGTGGAAATTCAGAAACTATAAAATAGGGATCGACAGCTATACAATGCCCGCCAACCCCACTTCCGGGTTGCAAAATATTTACTCTGGGATGTTGGTTGGCTAACTCGATTAATTCCCAGACATTGATATCTGCTTTATCACAGATCAGGGACAATTCATTTGCAAATGCGATCTGTACATCACGGGATGAATTCTCAACCAGTTTACACATTTCAGCAGTTCTCGAATTTGTTTTGTGCAATTTACCTTTCACAAATTGCTTGTAGAAATCAATTGCATGCTCAGTAGATTTTTCATCAATACCACCAATGACCCGATCATTATGAATAAGCTCGTATAGAACATTTCCTGGTAACACTCGCTCAGGACAATATGCAATACTAATTTTACCATTTAAGTCCGGTCTCTCTTCAAAAATGAATTGAGCCATACTTTCCGTGGTGCCAACAGGTGATGTTGATTCAATCACGTATAGGTCTCCTTCTTTAAGAAGAGGCAAAATTGATTTAGTAGCCGATTTCACATAAGAAATATCTGGCTCGTTTTTCTCTTTAAAAGGCGTTGGTACTACAACAAGATATACATCAGAAACTCTGGATTCGGTCTCTACTTCAAGCTTACCATTAGCGATATTTTCTTTAACTAATTCAGGTAGTCCGGGTTCTTTAATATGAATATTTCCCGTTTTAATAGTTTTAACGACTAAATCGTTAATATCAACACCAAACGTATCAATTCCCTGATCCGCCATTACTGCTGCAGTTGGCAAACCGATATATCCTAATCCTATTACAGATACTTTCATTAATTACTTTACCTTATCTAATTGAAATTCTAAAATTTTTTGTGCCGCTTTTCCGTCCCCATATGGATTATGTGTCCTACTCATTTTGTTGTACGCGTCAACATCTTTTAATAATCTAGTAGCTTCACTTACAATTTTTTCCTTATCAGTTCCTACTAATATGACTGTACCTGCTTCAACTGCTTCAGGCCGCTCTGTTGTATCCCTCATTACGAGTACCGGTTTTCCCAAACTAGGTGCTTCTTCCTGAACGCCTCCACTATCTGTAATAATCAGATAACTTTTATCCATTAGCCAAATAAATGCTTCATATGGCATTGGGGGTAGTAAATGAACATTATCTAAACCATCAAGTATTTCATACACAGGTTTTTGCACATTCGGATTAAGATGTACTGGGTAAATGACCTGAATATTTTTATCCTGAGCGATATCTTTTAAAGCCTCGCAAATTGATAAGAATCCGTCTCCAAAATTCTCCCTCCTGTGACCAGTTACTAATACAAGCTTCTTCTCGTCATCAATTATTTCTTCCAAAACTCTAATTTGATCTGTTTTATTGAGTCTGACTTTCTCAAGACCTAAATGAAGGGCATCGATAACTGTGTTACCTGTAACTACTATATCCTTTTCAAATACACCTTCATTTATCAGATTCATAGCAGAAGCTTGCGTAGGTGCAAAATGATAGTCAGTAATTCTACCTGTTAATTGTCTGTTTATCTCTTCAGGGTATGGAGACCATTTATTAAAAGTTCTAAGTCCGGCTTCGACATGACATACTTTTATTGAATTATAAAAAGCGGTTAGTGCAGCAACAAACGAAGTCGTAGTATCACCATGTACATAAATATAGTCAGGCTCAAAATCATCAATCACTCTTTGGAAAGAATCCAGAATTCTTGATGTTAATCCCGACAAAGTTTGCCCTTTCGTCATCAAATCCAGATCATAATCTGGTTTCACTTCAAAAAAACTCAAAACCTGATCCAATAACTCCCTATGCTGAGCAGTTACGCAAACCTTTGAAGCAACTTCCTCCTGTTTTTGAAAAGCCTTAATGACAGGAATCATTTTAATGGCTTCAGGACGAGTACCAAATACAAATAAAACTTTTTCTTTTTCCATGAATAGAATTTGATTGAAAATTACCCAATCAACTCTTTAAAGGAAAATCATATATACCTTTTGAATCAAATTAGCTCAGCTATATCACTAATTAAAAACTCGAAGAATTTGATTACATCTGATAACAGTTATCTCCTTTCTTTTAGACGCATTTCTCGGTATTATTGCAGCCCTTGAAATTGTTTTTATCGATCACATTTAACGTATTATTTTCATGAAAATCCACGAGTATCAAGCCAAAGAAATTCTGAAAAGCTACGGCGTTCCTGTTCCTGATGGTATCGCTGCCACTTCTGTTGATGAAGCGGTTGAAGCTGCAAAGAAATTAGAAGAAAACGGAGCTACTTTATTTGTTGTAAAAGCTCAGATTCATGCCGGAGGCCGTGGTAAAGGTCGAACCAAAAAGAACAATGCCAAAGGGGTAATTCTTTGCAAATCGGTGGAGGAAGTTAAAGAAGCAGCAGAATCACTTTTAGGTGACGTGCTGGTAACCATTCAAACCGGAGAGTCCGGACAGTTGGTTCAACGACTTTATGTGACCGACGGTGTGGACATCGAAAAAGAATTCTATCTTGGAATTCTGCTTGATCGCGCACTTTCAAAAAACGTGATCATGGTTTCGACCGAAGGTGGTGTTGAGATCGAAAAAGTGGCTGAAGAAACTCCTGAAAAAATTGTTAAAGAATGGGTTGAGCCCGGAATGCCTCTTCAGGTAAATCAGGCACGCCATCTTGCTTTTGCACTTGGTTTAGAAGGCGAAGCGTTAAAAAAGGGTATTAAATTCATCATGGCTATTTACAATGCATATGTTGAAACTGATTCCGACATGTTCGAGATCAATCCGCTGATTCTTACTCCCGATAACGATATCCTGGCCCTCGATGCCAAGGTAACCTTTGATGGTAATGCTTTGTACCGCCATCCGGACATTGCTGAGCTGAAAGACGAATCGGAAGAAGATCCTTTCGAACTGGAAGCTCATAAATACGACCTCAACTACATCAAATTAGACGGAAATGTGGGTTGTATGGTAAACGGTGCCGGACTTGCAATGGCAACTATGGATATCATTAAATTATCCGGCGGGGAGCCTGCAAACTTCCTTGACGTTGGAGGCGGAGCTAATGTTGAGACCGTAAAAAACGGATTCCGTATTATTCTGGATGATCCGAATGTGAAAGCGATCCTGATCAACATATTTGGTGGGATCGTTCGTTGTGATCGTGTAGCCAATGGTGTGATCGAGGCAGTGAAAGATCCGGAGATCGCTGAAAAAGTAAAAGATGTGCCAATCATTGTTCGACTGCAAGGCACCAACGCTGTTGAAGCCAAGGAGATCATCGACAATTCAGATCTGAATGTGATCTCAGCTGTATTGTTAAAAGAAGCCGCAGAAGAAGTTTCGAAAGTACTGGCTTAATTCAGCAGTTACATCCTTGTCCCGTCCTAAAATAAGTTGA
>DLCN01000029.1 GCA_002480645.1 Balneolaceae bacterium UBA7797 | reverse complement strand
TTCGAGCTGAAGTCTAAAAGAGCGTAGCGAAGAATCTGCACAACAAGATAACGAGCAAAACACATCCATTCGGGTACTCGAAACCCTGCCTAACATCGACATCAACATCAAAACCGGGAACTCGTTGATTAGCCGGTTTGCGCTGGATGCCGATTTGAAAGAAGCCCTGAAAAAGAGCAAGTGGAGTATAACCGCCTACCGTGCCGCGGTGGATACCTACCGCAATGCCCGCAGTAAAGAAGAGAAGCGGGAGATGGAACGGCTGATGGACGACATTAAAAGCAGCTTCCGCACCGAGATTGCGAGCAACGACCCGAAGGTACTGCGCCTGAAAAAGAAAAGCGACGAGCTGGTGATGCTGACCACCCAAACGAGCATGTTCGATCAGACTGCCAAAGAGAAAAAGGCGTGGAAGAAAAAGACCGACAAGCTGACGAAAGAGATCCAAAAGCTGGAAACCGAGATTGAAGAAATACAGAGCAACAAAATTTATGAAAACGCCTTTGAATGGCGCTTTGAATTCCCCGAAGTACTGAACGACGACGGCGACTTTGTCGGCTTTGATGTGGTGATTGCAAATCCACCTTATGTACCTTTAGAATCCTTCGAAAAAACTGAACGAAATTATTTCAGAAATAACTA
Source organism: Balneolaceae bacterium UBA7797 (assembly GCA_002480645.1). Taxonomy (GTDB): domain Bacteria; phylum Bacteroidota; class Rhodothermia; order Balneolales; family Balneolaceae; genus UBA7797. The sequence continues at coordinate 190,034 of DLCN01000029.1, read as the reverse complement.
TTCCTTTATTGAAAGAAAGTTTGAAACTTCGATTCTCTTCCTCCTTAATGCTTTTGAATTTCTAAAGAATGAAGGTTTAGTAACATTTATTGCACCTGTAACTTGGGAAACAGGTGAAAACTATAAATTACTTCGTGATTTTTTATTTAATAAAAAATCGATTGATTCTATCATTAATCTTCCTTTCAACATATTCGAAGATGCTTATGTAGAAACAGGTATTTTTTCCTTTTCAAATAGGAATAGTAAAGGTTATTCGATTTATAATTTTGATAAGAAAGCTAAGATAGACGATCTAGATGAGATTCCATTTATCAGAATTGGTGATAATCTAATTTCAAAGCCAGATTACAAAATTGTTTTTGATCCAGTTTGGGCAAGCATTATTCAACGGTGTAAAAATGAGGAATTCGTAACTCTAGGTGATGTCACAATATCAACCCAAGGACTATCAGGAAGTCGTTTCAAATTGATTGATAACGAAACTGATGATTATGAATACCCTTTTTTAAATAAAGGACAGGTATATAATTATATCCTTTCTATTCAAGATTTAAAGTATACTTCATTAAAAGACAAATCAAACCTTCTTAAGTTCTACCAACCCGAACCCAAATTACTTATTAGAAGGATTGTAAATCGAAGAAATCGAATTGATGTTGGTTACACAGACAAAAAAATAGTTTTTAAAAAAGACATAAATCCATTTGTAATAAAGCACGATGAATACCTACCTAAATACGTTTTGGGTATAATGGCGAGTAAATTTATTTCAGCATTGTATATAAATACATCATCCATAGCTACCAAAGATGATTTTCGGCAAACAACATTAACTGAGTTAAGAAGTATTCCAATTCCAAAGATTGGCATAAACGAACAAAAAAAGGTTGAAGGCATAGCATCAACAATCCTGTCCATCAAGAAAGAAAACCCGCAGGCAGATACGAGTGCGCTGGAGGCGGAGATTGATGCGATGGTGTACGAGTTGTACGGGCTAACGGAGGAAGAAATACAAATTGTAGAGGAGAGTGTGGGGGATTAGGAATGATTAAATGAACAATTAAAAATTAAGAATGATTCAATAAGGAATTAGGAATAGTTGAATTAGGAATGGGGAGTGGGGAGTGGGGATGTTCAACATTCAGTGAGCAATATTCAATATTTAAAGTGGAATTTAGGCGCGATTAATCGTTAAAAAGTATGATCCGGGAATTAATCATATATGCAGATGAATCGGTAAAGAAAGGCGAATACTTTTCGAACTTCTACGGCGGGGTACTTGTCAGAAGCAAGGATTTGAATGAAGTTGAAGATAGATTGTTGACAAAAGCACAGGAATTACATTTGCATAATGAGCTTAAATGGCAAAAGGTAACGGCTCAGTATTTGGATAAATATCAGGAGATGATGAAACTGTTTTTTGTGCTTATTGCCAGCGATAAAGTGAAACTTCGCATCATGTTTACTCAAAACAATATCGAACCTATAGGAATTGATGCTTACCAAAAAGAACATGAGTATTTCCTGTTATACTATCAATTTATAAAACATGCTTTTGGATTGAGGCACCTTCCGGATCAAAAAGAACCGATTCAGCTTCGAATCTATTTTGATAAATTGCCCGACACAAAAGAGAAGGTTAGCCTGTTTAAATCGCACATTGTTTCACTGAATAAGTATCCGGGATTTCGAAAGAAGAACATTAGAATACTACCCGATCAGGTTACCGATGTAGATTCCAAACAGCATATCATCATGCAATGTACCGACATTGTTCTTGGGGCTATTCAATTCAGATTGAATAATCAGCATTTAATTAAACCGGAAGGAGCTAAAAGGAGGGGTAAACGAACGATTGCTAAAGAAAAACTCTATAAATTTATCAACCGGGAGATACGTAACCTATATCCGGGTTTCAATATTGGTATTACGACAGGAACCAACGGTGTGAATGAGAATAGGTGGGTTCATCCATACAGACATTGGAATTTTATTCCTTCGAACCACAAAAGAGATGATTCAAAGACCAAAAAAAATGCCCCGTAGCTGCTATGAAATTCTTTTCGTATCCCAAGTGGAACTTAGGACTTCGCAACGTACAGGGCATTTCTAATATATGGTTATTTTAGAAATCATAACATTAGATTGTTTCAGATATTGGAAACATGCTTTTTCATGAAGTCTATACTCTGGCAAAGCATCAAGTCTTATTACTCAAAATCAATAACTGCCTTATCGTATAAATACGATCTCCATTGAACTCAATATCTCATTATTTACATGGTTACTAGATCTGAGATTTTCCTATGCCTACTCCTCCACATCTTCTTTATAGCTGCGCATGGCCAGCAGAAAAAACAATGTGGCGAATATCCCGGTGAGGCTGAATACGATAAGTAGCGCCTGTGAAGGTTGGAAATAGTGATCGATCAGCCAGCCGGTTACCGGCGGACCGATGCCAAATCCCACAATACTGATCACAAATAAATATACTGCGCCGGCCATCCCACGCATGTCGGGTTTCACGAAATACTGAATGAGTGCGGCAGCAACCCCGTTATAGGACGATGCCAGGACATTTCCGGTACCGATCAGGATAAAGGCCAGCATCAGATCATTGCTATGAAACCCGACCACATAAAAGGGCAACCCGGCGAGTGCCGCAAAGATCCCCATCACAAAACGTTTCTCGGCTCCATAGTTGGCGGCCAGCCTATCCGCAATGTATCCCGAAATATTCACTCCGGCACCGGTCAGGATCATAAACCAGCCATAGCTGGATATGAGTTCCGGCGCGTTGAATTCATCGTTCAACACCGTACTGATAAATGCCAGGATGGTATATCCGCTCATCGCCAAAAGTGAAAAACCTGCCAGATGATAACGCACCGTTTTCTTCCGGATAATGTATATGAGCACTGAGAAAAAATTCAGTACTTCTTCTCCACTTGTTTTAACTGTGCGCTTTGGTTCTTTCAACAGGAATAAGCCTGCTAAGGCAATTCCGATCCCGGGAAGTCCAACCACTTTGAGGGCCACCCGCCAATCATAATTTGTAGCTACAGAACCACCGATCAAAAAGGAAAGACCAACACCAATAAAAATTCCGGATGCATAAATGGAAAACACCGTGGCTCTTTTTTCGGGTTTAAAATAATCGGCCAGCATCGAATAGACTGCCGGACTCAATGCGGCCTGACTGATCCCCACAAAAAAACGTGCTCCTATTAAGAATGCCAGAGATGAAGCGAATCCACTGGCAAAGGTCATTAAACTCCAGATGATAAGTCCGGTGAGTATGATATATTTGCGCGAATAGCGGTCTGCCAATCGCCCCATGAATAATCCTATAATGGCATAGATCCACGAAAATGCCGGGCCGTATAAAACGCCGATCTGCGTATTTGAAAGGTCCAGTGCAGAGCGTATCTGAGTGCCGAGTACAGCAATGATCTGCCTGTCCACAAAACTACTTATATACACGACAACCAGCAGCCCTAAGGCAAGGCGGGCATAGAAGGCGGAAGATCCGGAGGATTTCGAGCTCATACGAGAATGTGATCCGACTATTTTTTGAATTCAAACAATAAGGCTGTTCTCGGGGGAACTTCCAGCCGGTCACCGATCTCAATGTCCCTGTTGTTGATCACATCATAAGCCGATCTGAAGCCGGAAATGATCTCCTGATACTTACTCATCGGTACCTGAACGGATTCCGATCTCTTGTTGAAGATCACTAACAGTCGATCCTTATCATTGTATCGAACATAACTGTACACCCCCTGCTCCGGCGCAAATTGCATCAAATCTCCGTAGTGAACCAATTCACTGTTCTTTCGCCAGTTCAATAAATGTTTCAGATAGTTCTGCGCCTCTTTTTGCTGATCGGTCAGCCCGTCACCTGTAAATGCATTTACCGGATCTCCCTCCCAGCCTCCGGGAAAATCAGTTCTGATCACTCCGTGATCGCCCGGGTGGCCATTATTATCCATCAGGATCTCAGTTCCATAATAGAACTGAGGAACGCCTCGCATGGTCGCGTAATAGATCATCCCCATTTTATACAGATCGAAGTCGCTGTTAACCTGTGTGTAGAAACGATCCATATCATGATTATCCGGGAAGATCACGAGGTTTGAAGGATCCGGATACAGAAAATCGTTGGCCAGCATTTCATACGCTTTGATGAAGCCTGAATTCCAGTTTTCCTCTTCGCTCAACCCGTCGGAAACGGCGCTTTGAAGTGGGAAATCCATCACACTGGGAAGGCAGGATTTATAACCATCATGCGTTTCTTTACCGGCCTGCCAGTAAGAAACAATGACTGGATTCAATGACCATTCTTCACCTACAATATTGAAATCCGGATATTCCTGCATTACTGAACACGTCCAGTCGGTCATAAAATCTTTGTCAGGATAGGGATAAGTATCCATCCGGATAGCAGAAATTCCTGAATATTCGATCCACCACAAGGTATTCTGAATAAGGTAGCGGGACATAAATTCATTCCGTTGATTCAGATCCGGCATGGAGCGCACGAACCAGCCGTCAGAAAAGGCTTTCTTATCATATTCGGAGGCATAGGGATCCAGATTGGTCTGGCGCATGTGCGTGGTTTGTTTGAAATCGCCCTGATGATTGATCCAGTCGTCCATCGGTGGATCCAGCACAAACCAATGCTGCGACCCTGAGTGATTCATGATCATATCCATGATCACTTTCATGCCCCGTTCTTCCGCAGCATTAATGAGCTCTTTGTATTCTTCATTGGTACCAAAACGACGATCCACCGCATAAAAATCGGTGGCGGCATATCCATGATATGAAGCACGGGGCATGTCATTTTCGAGTACCGGATTTAGCCAGACTGCCGTAAAGCCCAGATCGGCGATATAATCCAGATGATCCCGGATCCCCTGAATATCTCCCCCATGTCTTCCAAAATTCCCATCCCGGTTTAATCTGTCTTCCATTCCATTAATGGAATCGTTATCAGGATCACCGTTTGCAAATCGATCAGGTGTGATCAGGTAGATCACATCGGTGGTATTGAATCCCTTTCTTACCGCACTGTTCGGATCCCGTTCTTTAACCGGATAATCGTAGGTGAATATTTTGGTATCGCCCTTAAAAAACTGAATGGGATATAAACCGGGCGGGGTATTTTCATCGATCGTTATATCCAGAAACAGATAGTTCGGGTTTTCAACTTTAGTGAGTGTTTTAAAGTCGATGAACCCGGAAGGAATGCGAACATCCAGATCAGCGATCTCATCCCCATACACCAGAAGCTGTATTTCATTATGTTCCATACCCACCCACCAGTTCGGGGGCTCAACCCGTTCAATGGTCTGGCTGAACAATGAAGTAGTTGTAGCAGCGATCAGTGTTAAAAGGGTCAGGTATAATCTCTTCAGCATAAGGACTCCATTTACTTAATTTCCGGGCGCAATATAAGAGTTCCTTGTTGAAACTATCCCCCCTTCTGATTCATTATCTCTGATGTATTCACTAAGTTTGAGGCAAACAATTTATTTATGGCAAAAAAAGACAAGAATTCACTCCCTAAATTGCCCCGTAAGACCAAAAAGCAAAAAGAACGGGCGCAGGAAATATTACAGGAACTCTATAACTATTACCCCAATCCACACTGCGAACTAACCCATCGCAATCCATTCGAATTATTGATCGCAACTATACTCAGTGCTCAATGCACCGACGAAAGGGTAAACAAAGTAACCCCGGAGTTATTTGAGACCTACCCCACTCCTGAGCTTATGGCAGAAGCCCCGCTTGAAGAACTCGAAGAATTGGTGCGCTCTACCGGGTTTTACAGGAATAAAGCCAAATCGCTGAAAGAAGCCTCTACCCGTATTGTGGAAGAATTTGACGGGAAAGTGCCCGAAAATATGGAAGATCTGCTCACTCTGCGGGGCGCCGCCCGAAAAACAGCCAATGTTGTGCTGGGAAATGCATTTGATACCAATGTAGGTGTGGTTGTGGATACGCATGTTAAGCGGTTCTCAAACCGTTTCGGGCTCACAAAACATCCGTCTAATACCGACAAAATAGAACGTGACCTCATGGCTCTGTTTCCGCGGGAAAGCTGGACCGATCTGTCGCATTTGATGATCCACCATGGTCGGGGTCCCTGTAAGGCTCGTATTTCCAAAGCACCGGATCACCCGCTTTGTGTGAAATACGGCAAGAACTGTGAATGCCAGAAAATGCGGGAGCGGGGTGAATGAGCGAGCTTTTTAATTCATACACCGACCCGATACCACCATTAAGATACGATGTGCAACGTATCCCTTTTCAACAGAATGGACACGAGCTCATCTACTTCTTCGACACGATGGGATACGCTACTCCTGAGTTTGCCCTTCCCTCTGATGCAGAAACTATCCTGCAATTAATGGATGGAACCCGCTCTGTGGAAGACATTCTGAAATTCAGCTCAGAAGAAATCAGTAAAGAGCAGATCCTGGGATATGTACGCTTTCTGGACGAACACCGGCTTTTGCAGAGTTCACATTTCCGGGATTACTCCGGGCTACTGGAAACTGAATATGAAAAATCAGACTATCATCATTCAAATACAGCCGGAGTTTCCTTCCCTGCTGATCCCGATGAACTGAATACTTTTCTGAATGAGGCCTTTGAATCGAACCCTACGCTGGAACCGGTTGATTCTGCCCGTGCTTTATATGCTCCCCATATCGACCCGAGAGTGGGAATGAGTAGTTATGTAAAAGCCTTTTCTGCGATCAGGAATTTAACACCGAAACGGGTGATCATTCTGGCGACCTCCCATTATGCCGGTTTATATGGTTCCTTCTATCAGGATGACACATTCATTGTGGCTGATAAGAAATTCAAAATGCCAAACGGCATCCTTAACCCGGATAGTGAGGCCATCGGGCATCTGCAGGATCATTACAAGAAAGTTGGCAAGAAATCAGGCTTGAGTTTCAATGCCCGCGCACACCGTACTGAGCATAGTATTGAAATGCATTTATTATTCCTGAATCATATTTGGGATCATGATTTTAAGATCGTTCCAATACTTGTAGGTGGTATTGACGAAGTGATGTACAGTGACGGCAGTTTCAGAGAACAACAGATCCAACATTTCTCAAAATTATTACGTGATGAGTTCGCCAACGATCCCGACACCTTCTTCCTCATCAGTGGAGATCTTTCACATATCGGTAAAAAGTTTGGCGACGAGAAAACAGCCACCGAACTTTTTGAGGAGATCGAAGAAAATGATAAGAACTTTATTGAGGCCGGAGCTAAGGGTGACCCCGGCATCATGCTTAAGGTAATGAAATCAAATTATGATGCTTACCGGATCTGTGGTTTTCCACCATTGTATACTTTTTTAAATATTTTTGACCACATTGAAGGTGAAATACTTACTTATGATCTCTGGAATGAAAAGGAAAGAGAAAGTGCGGTTAGTTTTAGTGCTTTGATATATTCATGACCGCTCAACTCCATCCATTTATAATATCCCACAGATCAGCCGATAACATACTCTTTGGTTCTTTCGGTTTCCGTTGAAATTTTGACTGATTATTTAATCGGAAAAATGAGTTAATTAAGATACTATTATACAGATCCAGGTTGGGTTACAGCAATAATTTAGTGACATGAAGGAGACTTCCTTTCTTAACCAGACAGACAGTTTAAAGAATGAGCTGATCGATAAAATACTGCTTACCGGTACATCGATCGGCTTTGCAGTTTTTTTAGTATCCTTATTTCCCTTCGACAGCTCTGTTATAAATTTAGATCTGGTGTTCGATATTGGCGGGATCGGAGCTTTATTCATTACTTATTTTTTTCGAAAAAGGATCTCTGCTGCCGGTAAGACCAACATGATCATTGCCATGATCTATGTATTGGTGGTATCTGATCTGCTTGAAAACGGGTTATTCACACCCGATACTACATTGATCGTGATCGTACCCTTCTTGTCTATTCTCATTTATAACTTCAGGATCACCATTTCCATTTACAGCTTTTGTGTAATTACCATAGTATTTATCGGGAGTTTATTCAATAGCGGTATTATTACCTCACCGGGATTCGATCCGGAGGGTATTTCAATTCTACGCTGGATTGAGCAGGTACTTGTATTATCTGTGGTTACTTTTGTAATCACATTGTTTCTTAATAAATATAATATCACCGTAAATACTCTTATCAGTGATCTGAAAAATCAGAATGAAGCTCTGGCCGAAAGAGAACATTTATTGGCCAAAGTATTGAACAACTTTCCCCGTTCATTCCTTTCGGTTATTGACAGAAACCTGAAGATTGTAAGTATAGGTGGTGAAGAATTTTTAAACGGGGAGTTTAAAGAAGAGGATTTTATCGGAAAACCTGTTCAGGAACTTTTCAGGGAGAGTTACGGAAAAGAAGCTTTTAAAATTATTGAAGCTTACGAAGCAACCTTCAATAACAACCCTCAGGAATTCGAGGTTAAGTTATCCAATAAATATTTCCAGTTCAAAACAATGCCATTATTTACATCAGATGGCATTATTCATTCCATTGTTTCAGTAACTGAAAACATCACTGAAAGGATCGAATCTCAAAAGATGATCGAGGAAAACCTGAATGAGAAGAATGTACTTTTACAGGAGATCCATCATCGGGTAAAAAATAATCTGGCAGTGGTTTCGGGTTTATTACAACTGCAATCGTTTAAAATTTCAGATTCCCGAACCAAATTCATTCTTGGTAAAAGTACCAATCGGATTCTGAGCATCGCTAAAGTGCATGAGATGCTTTACGAGGCAAAAAATTTCAATAAGATCCCGTTCAAAAAATACATTGAAGAACTTGCTCAAATGATCCTGAGCAGTATGAATGATGAGGGAAAGAACATCAATATTCAGATCAACATTAACGTAAATTACCTGAATATAAACCATGGGGTGCCATTGGGGATCATTTTCAACGAACTCATTACCAACTCAGTGAAGTATGGCTTTACGGAACAGGAAGGAAATTCCATCTTTATTTCCGTTGAACCTGATCAAAAAGATATCCGGGTTATCTACATGGATAACGGAATTGGAATTGATGATTTCGAATCAGCTACCAGTAAAAGCCTTGGTTTTACCCTTATCGAATCGCTAATGCATCAGATCGAAGCTGAATTCATTTACGATACCAAGGACAGATTCAAATTATCATTTACCTTTCCAGCTAATAGTGAGTCGGGTTCATTTCCGCTTTCCCGGTAAAATCAACGTAATGTGAAAATGAACCAGTTAGATCAGATCAAAGACAAATTATTAAACCGGTATTTGTTGTTTGGTGCCGTCGTGGGCACGTTGATCTTCGTCACCGCTGTATTAACTACCTTCGCCTATGTATTTACGGTAGATTTCTATTTTGATATTGCGAATGTAACGGGGTTATATCTCATCTACATTTTCAAAGACAGGATCAGGCTTAGAATTAAAGCAGGCATCATAATCTGCATTATTTTCCTGCTCTTCATCTCAGATCTGCTACAATTTGGTATAAACTCGACCGACAAGGTGTTTGTGGCCGTATTACCATTCAAATCAATTCTGATTTTTGATTACAAGAAAACGATCCTTTTGTTCCTGCTTTCCATGCTCACTTTTGGCATCGTAGGTATACTTTTCTACAACCGAATTCTGGAACCATCTATCTATAATCCGGCCAATTACATTGCTTCTACGTGGATAAATACCGGGTTGGTTCTTACCGCTTCCGGATTAATGATCTCCTTATTTGTTCACAGTTTTAATGAGGAGATGTACTTAATGATCAATGATCTTGAGCGCTCATCCAAGCGACTTAAGATCAGAGACGCCGAACTTGAAGGTCATCTTCACGAAAAAAACGTGATGATACAGGAGATCCATCACAGGGTTAAAAACAACCTGGCAATCGTTTCCGGCCTGTTAGAGCTTCAATCATTTTCAATAAAGGATGAACAATTAAAGGCACTGCTTCAAAAAAGTACGAACAGAATTATGAGCATTGCCAAAGTGCATCAGATGCTCTATCAGTCCGACGATATCAGTAAAGTTCCACTCGAAAAATATCTGGACGAATTAGTGAATGTGATCCTCAATACAATGAATGATGAGGACAGAACCATCATTTTTGAACATGATATTGATGTTGAATATCTGAATCTGAACTTAGGCGTTCCCATCGGGATCATATTTAATGAACTGATCACCAATTCGGTTAAATACGGATTTACGAATGCAAAACAAGGTGTGATCAGCATCTCTTTTAAATATTCCGGACCGGATATTGAAGTAGTCTATAAAGACAATGGTCCCGGAATCCCGGATTTCGATGAGTCGAAACAAAAAGGGTTAGGTTTTACCCTCGTTTCATCGCTTCTTACTCAAATTGATGCAGATTATGTATATGACGTTGAACAACGTTTTCAATTAACCTTCCGGTTTCCGGCAAATGCTGAGAAATTATCATAATTCTCAGCACGAATATTGGTAAATTGATAGCAGGATACGAGGCATTACATGCAAACACAGCTTAAGGACGCAACTACAGAGGTCAAGAATCAACTATCTAATCACTTACTCCTGTTTGGAGTAATTGCGGGATATCTTACTGTCTTATTGATGGTATTTGTAAGTGAATACTACCTGTTCACCCCCTCTTTTTATCTGGATCTTTCGGGCATGGTTCTTCTTTCTCTGCTCTATTACTTTCGTGACAGGATAGATCTGACCATACGTACCAGTGCGATCATATTTATACTCTATCTGATCACTCAAACAAACCTGATCCAGTATGGTGTGGTTTCTCCTTTAAAACTGTTTTTCGCACTAATCCCATTTTTAACCATTCTGGTATTCGACCTTCGTAAATCATTCATCTTTTTCTTTTTTGTGGTAATTAACTTCGGTGTTACTGCTTATCTGTTCATTACAGAACGGATCGAACCACTGATACAAAACCCCATAAATACCTCTGTTTCTCTTTGGGTAACCTATGGTATAATTATCGTATTGACCGGCTTGATCATTATGATCTTTGTAGATCGCTACAATGAGAAGTTAAATCAGATCTTCTCTGACCTTCTAGTAAAAACCGATGAGCTCACTAAGAGAGATGAATTACTTCAGGAAAACCTGCGGGAAAAAAATGTTCTGCTTCAGGAGATCCATCACAGGGTAAAAAATAATCTGGCAATTGTTTCCGGACTCCTAGAATTACAATCACTAAAAGAAAAAGACAAAACAATTCAGAATACGCTCAAAAAGAGTACAAACCGGATCATGAGCATTGCAAAAGTTCATCAGTTTCTCTATCAATCTGAATCGTTTGATAAGATACCGTTTAAAATGTATATCGATCAGCTGGCAGAAGTGATCTTAAGTACAATGAATTCCGATCAGAAACAGATCACGTTTAACAGCAATATTTCTGTCGATTATCTGAATATAAATAACGGGGTTCCATTAGGAATTATCGTTAATGAACTGATCACTAACTCGATCAAATACGGATTTCCTGATGACGATGGGAATGAGATCAGCATATCAATTTCTGAGACTGACAACAGGATCGTATTTAATTATAGAGATAACGGAGTCGGGATCGCAGATTTTGAATCAGCAAGTTCAAAAAGTCTGGGTTTCTCTCTCATCAATTCACTCCTTACTCAGATACAGGCTACATCTAACTACCACACCGAAGAACATTTTGAGCTGTCATTCAGCTACCCTAAAATTTCGGACTAACTTTTTATCCCGGGAATTAAGCGCCCTCTTCTCCTTGTTTAAATCGTATGAGTGATAGTAAAAATGACCCCATGAAAGAATTCTGGAACGAACGTTTTTCCTCTGAAGAATACATCTACGGAACAGAACCTAATCTATTTTTTAAATCAGAATTAGATAAACGTACACCCGGCGACTTACTGATGCCGGCCGAAGGTGAGGGCAGAAATGCCGTGTATGCGGCCAATAATGGCTGGAATGTCACAGCCTTTGACTATAGTACCGAAGCCCGTAAAAAAGCGATGCAACTGGCCGAAAAATCCCGGGTTGATCTGACTTATCATGTGGGAGATTTTGAACAATTACCTTTAAAGCCCGAATCTTTTGATGCCATCGGATTGATCTTCGCTCATTTCCGGCCTTCTAAACGCTCCCATTATCATCGTGCTTTTATCGACCTGTTAAAACCCGGGGGAATAGTGATTCTTGAGGCATTCAGTAAAGATCAGTTAACATACAGCTCAAAGAATCCGAAAGCAGGCGGTCCCAAAAAGGAAGAAGTTCTTTTTTCTGAGCAAATGATCGCTGAAGAGTTTTCCGGACTCAACATTCACAGGCTAACAAAAGATGAAGTTGAATTAGCTGAAGGTGAACACCATGTCGGCAAAAGTTCTGTAATTCGTTTTATTGGTGAAAAACCAGCCTGATTCGGTTAGAAAAGGTCAGCTTTGACAACCAATCCGGGGTGATTATTTCTAACATTTCCGACGTCTTTAGAAACACGATAGGCCTCAATGGCATCATCGGGATAGGGTCTCAAAAGATCCGACAGGTATTCTTCAGAATGATCCGACTTCAGCCAGTCGGCAAATTCAGACGGATGCAGAAAGGCAGGCATTCTATCATGTATATTCTCCATCACCTTATTTGGCGAAGTTGTGATCACAGAAAAGGATCTACTCCCGTCAATGGGACTCAATTCTGAATAGATTCCCGCGGCAACAAGAAAGGGTTCGTTTGTTCCATGAATATAGAAGGGAGTTTTATTGGATTTACTTCCGGCCCATTCATAAAAACCATTCATGGGTACCAAACAACGCCGTTGCAACAGGGATTTTTTCCACATCGCTTTCGAGGAAATACTTTCTGCCCTTGTATTTACCGGTAGAAATGGCCGTTCGCCCGGTTTAGGCTTCCATCCCATAAATCCCCAATGCATCATCTCCATCTCAGGTCTGCCTGCTGAGTTTACAACTACAGGCATGGTATGAGTAGGCGCCACATTATAGTTAGGAGTTATCTCACCAGTCCTGTCCAGAATTCCAAGAAAATGATCGATCTCATCCAGTTGTTCGAAAAGAGCATATCTGCCGCACATGTCCTTCTTTTTTAGATAGAAGCTAACACCCGGCGAGCAAAAGAAAAAATCATATTGCACACATTAAATATATATGTGCAATTTATGTTTACTTTATTTACTATCCGTTCAGAAATCATAAAAAATATCATCATGAGTAGGGGGGTGCGATAAAGAATAAATAATACCTGCGACAATAATAGTGGCGTTTTTGGCCTTTTTCGCAGGGATTTTAGAAGGGATCTACGGTTCTGTTTTGGCCTTTTTTGTCTTTTATAGGGCTGTTTGTCGCAGTTTTATTTAGAGCTTACCTATTATTATAATACTCTCTACAATTAGAAGAAACTTTTTCAAAATAATTTGTAAGGAGTTCTCTTCTCGGTAGTCTTACCTATAACGTTAACGAAATAAAAGGCGCTTATGTCTCTATTAAAAATTCGCTACATGGATGGCGGTGACACCGGTGGCGGTGACAATCCACCACCAGAACCACCACCAAAACCAGGAGGAGACGGTTAATTCATGAAGTGTATACTTCTGTTTTTGACACTCTTTCAAGTGACTACAAATGAGCGGATTTCGCAGGCTTATGATCTCCATGATCAAGGTCTAGCGGATTCCGCTATTGTTGTTTTGCAACAGGTGGATTCGGAGCCTAAAGACTCCGCCTATTATGTAGCTAAGAATCTGGAAGCCTGGATCTATATGGATGCAGGAGATCGGGAGTCTCTACAGAAAGGATTCGAGATTTTGAACCTTGAGATTGACAGTAATACATACCCTTTGACAAAGTCTCGAATGCTTTCTTTGCGTGGATATATCAGCCAGGCCTGGGGAGACATGGAGAGTTACCGAGCAGATCAGGAGGCCAGCTACAAACTATCGAAGGAAATTGGTGACACTCTGGGTATGAGCCTGGCTCTTCGGAATGTCTATTATTACTACAGCGAGCTTCGACAAAATAAAAAAGAAGTCGCCTGGTTTGTTCGTGAAATGAAGGCTATGCCCGGGGATTCTACACATCAGCTCCGTACCATTTTTGTAGAGAGTTATTATGAGTATTTATACGGATCTGAGAAAAAAGCCATTAAACTTATCGCCGATGCCTGGAGGCTGGTACCTACCGGTAATGAGCAGTGGATCATGGATGTTGCTTTTGCCCAGGCAACCTTCCTGATTGCAGACAGGAACCTTACCCTGGCCGAACAGAAACTCGTGGATCTGTTAGAGGCCGATGAACTGGATCTGAGCTGGTCGGCTCAGTACAGAGTGCTTGCCCGATTAGTACAGATCTACATGCTGACCGATCGCAAAGCGTTAGCCGGGAAAGCCCTGGATAAGATGGCTGCTATGCCGTCCAATTCGATTGATATGTATTCGATTGAAATCGGAGCTTATGCGAAGATGGCTTATGCCGGGTATAAAAATGCTGTGGAAATGGATCCGGTTTTCAACGGCGTAAAAAAGAGTGGAATTAACGACTGGCAACTTGCCCTTCTAGTACTTGCCGGTGCGGGGATCTTATGCGGTTTGCTTTTTGGATTTGCCAGGAAGGAAATGGTTAATCCTGGTCTTCCATCTTCGAGAGATACTTGGCTGAAATTCGATTGATGATCCCCAGGGCATCTTTGAGAAATTTCATGCGTTCTTCTAACGGCCAACCCCTCACCTGACCATCCCAATCTCTCTTAAGATCACTCACTGCCGCATCTAATATTACTAGCGGGTTGTCATAGTCTTCTTCTTTGAGTTTGGCGGCATGTGTTCCTTTTGGAGCTGAGGCCCGGAACTCTTCATACTTTTGCTTCTCCTCATTCACCTGATTGCCAACGTTGGCACTGTCTGCATTCGAATGCAGACTCTCTTCTTCTTCAAAGTGTCTCACCGGTGAGACTGTTTGTGACACCGGTGTCACACTTTTTAATTCCTCACGACCTGTAAGGATGTAATCTTTGTCGATGTCATATTTGGAACTGAGTGATTCCACGTTTCCAATTTTGACATCCGTTCCCTCCTCCATCATTCTAATGAGTGTACTTCTAGAAATACCGGTTTTTTCCGCTATTTCATCGTATGTGGCCTTAATGCTTTTTACAGCATCCCTTATACGACTGTTAATTGTAGAATTTGATGTTGTCAAAATTGGAATTGGTAACTCAAAAAAGTTTTATTTCTGAAACTTTTTTATTGAATAGTTTCATTAATGGAATTATATTATTTGCAGAACCTAGAAACAAATAATAAATCATCTATGCAAATGTCGGAAAAAGCCAACAAGGAAACAAAGGTATTAAGTATTCGTGACCTGACTGTTGAGGATAAGGATCGGATACGTTCTCTTCTTAAATACGGCGATGCCGGTAAAATTGCTGTAAGAGTAGCTCATGTTGGTTACCAGCAGGTGATTAATGTGCTGAGTCCTAATCATCCCTCAGACAATGATCGGGTGTGGGAAGCTGCTATTGCTTACCTGGTCGATCTGCCAACGGTAGAGCTGGATGCTCGCCTTGCTAATTACATTAAAGGGATTGCAGCATGAGCCGAGAGCATAGTCCTGTAACGGTCTTTCCTTCCCAAACGCGCGAAAAGCTCCGGGCCAATCCCTCCCCTACCAAAGTGGCCCGGGAGCTTGGGTTGGATGTAAGTACCGTCTATCGTCATGCAAAGGGAATGGATCTGAAACTGATCCGCCGCGCTAAGAAGCTAGACTTGTCTACCGCAGGTATTGTAGAGCTTCTGCATGAGTCTTCGGAATTAACCCAGGCTGAGATCGCCACCAAGCTGGGCGTTACTCCGGCCTATGTAAGTGGAGTACTGAATGAGAAGAAGTAAGGAAGACATCAAAGAACGACAGCGCCGAGCCCGGCAGGCACTGATCAGTCAGTCTATTGAGCTTGGGGTCTTTGACGATCGCGACGCTGTGAAAGCGTGGATCCATGACTACTTCGGGCTGAAGTGCCCATTGAAGGAAGTGAGCACTGAGTACTCGTTAACCGAGGGACAGAAGAAGCTCTTCTATCATTGGTTGCTCCATTTTACCGGGCGCGGGCCGAAACCCCAGACACATCGTGCCACTGCCCGTATCACCCGCTCCCAAATGTGGAAGATCGGGAAGCTGCAGGAACAATTACGCATGGATCCTGCCGGGTTGAATCACTTCATAGAGCGACAGATAGGGAAGCGTAAGCTAGTAACCAGCCTCTGGAAGAATGAGGCTACCAAAGTGATCACCGGTCTTGAACGGCTGGCATCGGAACGAATTTTCAACCAAACACAGAATTAAGATGGAAGCAACGACCGACATTGCCAACGTTGGCAATACAGAACTAACCAGCGCCGAAGAACGGCATCGCCGGGCGATTATCCTGGATGCGAAGCTGGAGGATGCTCTCCTTGAGAGCTTTGCCTGCATGGCAGAGATCGTAGACCTGAAGTTGTATCAGGAACTGGGTTATGCTACCGCCAAGGAGTACTTCGAGAAGAAAAGCCTGACCGTTGCCCAGGTCTACCGGTTCGCAACGATCGGGCGGGAGATCGCGCCTCAGCTTCAGGATTCGAAGTTCAAAAAAGAAGTAGCACAACTTGGAGTTGGTAAGCTGGAGATACTTGCCCGAAAAGCGGAAGGTTCTCTTCCTGCTCTAATGCAGGGCAATACCATTACCCTGGGCGATGAGGAGTACAGCCTCGACGACCTGAATGATGTATCGGTGCGAAATCTTGATGAACGTCTGAAAAAGCTTTCCAAAAAAGTGGAAGAGAATGAGCTTCTGAACGAGCAAAAGAAAACCCTGGAGCTGGAGAAGAAGCATCAGCAGAAGCGGATAAAGGAGCTGGAAGAGCAGAACGATAAGTACCGCCAACAAAGCGAGAGCTACGATGAGATCGAGCGGGATGTGAAGGAAGCCAGTAAGCTCTTTGAGCGGGTTCGGATTCTGGTGAATCGCATAGAAACCGAGCAGGTGCCGAAGGATCTGGCACTGATCCTTAAGACGCTGATCTATACGGTGCAGGAAGGTGGCGAAGCGATGGCAGAGCGCCATGCTGAATTACTAATGAGCATGGATATGGAGGAATTATAATGGCAGGGGCAGCAGTAGCAGAGCGATTGATTGAAGAGTGGCGGGGCCGTGTTCGACAGGCTCCCCGTGGGAAGAAGACCGAGGTGATCAAAGAGATCGCAAAGACCAGTATCAACCCGGCGACCGGTAAGCCATACGACCGGGCGACCATCTACCGGATGATCGATGTAACTGCCGGCCAAAAGAAATGCGAACGGGAAGCTGAGATCCCCGCTGAATACATTGACCTGGTAGCCCGGGAAAAAGTGGAAGGTGGAAAGATGGGTGTAAGTAAACGTTACCTGACCACTGATGATGCGATTGAGAACTTAGAGCAAGCGGGACTGATCCCCGAGGGATTACTGAACCGATCGACGGTGGATCGCCGACTTCGTGAAGCCGGATGGAATGAACAGCGAGGCTATGAACGCCATGAAGATCACTTCGTGAATGAAGTGCATCACTTTGATATGTCGAGGAGTGAATACTTCGACTCCGGCATCAATAAAGCGGGCGAAGATATTATCCGGGTGGACGGTCGCCGTGGTTCCTGGGATTATAAGAACAAGGAGAAAGCCGAACGCAAACGCCTTTGGGTGGCCGGTTACATTGACAGCTACAGCCGGGCGTATCTGGTGCGCTATTTCCACACCACCGGTGAGAACATACAGACCGGAACGGAAGCGCTGGAGTTCTTTTGGCAACGGGAAGATGAACTGCACCCGATGGTATACCCGCCTCAAGTGTTGAAGTTCGATCAGGGCTCGATCGGGAAATATCTGCTGCACCACAAAACCTTCCAACGCGATACCGGCATCCGCATTGAATTAGCCGCCAGTAAGAATGATCGCTACGCCGATCACCAGTCACAGGGAAAAGTGGAGCGATCGTTCCGTACGCTCTGGCAGAAGTTTGAGCTGAAACTGGCTCGCCAACTGCAGATGAAAGGTGTCTCCGAGATCAGCCTGGAGGAATTGAATGCGCTGGCCCACCACTACTGCACTGAGCTACTGAAGAAGAAGCATCCACTTCGCGCACAAACCCGTGGTGAAGTGTATCTGGCCGGACTTCGAATGCGGGAGCAGATCATCCTGAAGACTTCGATCTGGGATCTGCTCTTCAACGAGACTACGCGCAGAGTTGATGCGAAGCGAGAGTTAAGCTATAAAGGCACTCTCTATAAGGCACCGGATGAAGTACGTCGCCAGCGCATCTATGTATTTGAAACCAACGATGGTCGAATTCGCGGTGCAGATCTACAGCGTCACTTTGAATTTGATTTGGATCCTGTTGACATCAACAACCAAACCGGAAGCCGGGAACATGAGGCCACCATTCAGGAGCGACTCGCCAAGGATGAGTTCACCTACGACGGAAGCGGCCTGCGCTTAGTTGGTAAGCAGGACGAAGCTCCCAAACCATACACCTTGCCACCGATCGAGCATGAGCTGGAGCCTGAGACTCCCTTCACTCAGAAAGAACCTGTGGAAGTGAAGCAGTACTTCACGGACTGGGAAGAGGCTAAGATCTATATCTGCGATGTGTTTGACTGTCGGTGGAGTGATTTCGAGGATGCCGCACAGCAGGTGTTCCAGTCGATGTTCGAAACCAAGCAGCTGAATAAGGCTGCGGTGAATCAAATCAAGAACGTGAGCTAATACCTCACCAAATCTATGCAACAACAAATCATCTATTATGACTTCACAACTTGAAATCTTTGAATACCTGGGCATTGAACAGGTAGAAGAAAATCTGAAGACCGATATCTACGACAAGACCAAGCGCCTGATCGATAAGATGTTTTCGGAATTCGGATGGGCAGCCATTGAAGGCCGGATCGGATCCGGTAAGACAACGACGACATATCAGGCACTTAGGGATGTGATCGAGCAGTACTCGCTGAAGATCAAGATCGTGGAACTTTCGGTGCCTGATCGGAAAGGGATCAAGGCCACTCACATCCTGAGCGAGTTTGTGCGCACCCTGGGGAAAGAATATGACGGATCGGATGTTCCGCGCCATAGCCTGGATGCCCGGACGGTACAGGTGAAGCGGATCCTTATGGCGATGCGGGAACAGGCTGCCACCGCACTACTGGTGGTGGATGAGGCGCATGAGCTGGAGTTCAAAACATTGAACGTAATTAAGCGCCTCCGGGATGTGACCTTTCTACAGAAGAGTATTCTGCTGCCGGTGTTGTTCATGGGTCAGCCCGGACTGATGGGCCTGATCGACAGCAACGAGGAAGTGCGCCACCGGATCAAGCGAGGGATGCGCCTGGAATTCACCCACAAGCCCAAGGAGCTGGCTCAGATCCTGAAGTACCGAAGCCGCGACTTGTTAAGTCAGGCCGAATGCGAATCGGTGGTGGATGCGCTCACCAGAACCGAGAACGGGCGCACCTTGTTGCCTACACCGCTGGAATTGGATGACTATCTGAGTGAAGCGATGGAACGCGCCTATAAGGCTGACCACCACACCTTATCTCTCCGGCACTTCAACCTGCCGGATGTAACCCCAAAGAAGTCCGCACCCCGGAAGAAGGTGTCGATCGTAGCGAACGCCGCACCTGATGTGGCCCGGAACATTGAAAGCAGGAGTGCCTCATGAACCGCTGGAATGTAACACAATGGGATACACGGGCTATACTAACGCCACCCGATACCGGCCTGACCAAGGTAGCCGAAGCAGCGGAAGATCTGCAGCAGCATGAGACCATTAAGGTGATGGCCGGTGGCCATTATGCCCCCGGCCCGCTCCGGTATGTACAGTATCTGGAGAAGATGTTTCCGCAGAAGAAATTCGAATACCTGATGCAGACTGAAGGTGCCGACAAATGGATCTATCTGTGGATGAACAACTGTGGCGAGAAGCCGAAGCAGGACGAAGAACCCCGGGTGATCATGACGCCCAGTGGCAAGATGGTGAACCCTTTCGATCTAAAGCTGAGCGACATTGAGACGGAGGATATTGTGCATCATCTCGCCCGGATCTGCCGGTTCAACGGTGGGGCGAACGGGCATTACAGTGTGGCGGAGCATTCGATCAAGGTTGCGGGATTACTTCCCGACCACCTTAAGATCTGGGGACTGCTACACGACGCCGGCGAGCCTTACCTGGGCGATGTACGCCGCCCACTCCGTAAGCGATTCGGCCAACTGGAAGCGGTGGAGAAAAAGATCCTGCAGCAAATCGCTTACAAGTTCGATCTCGTATGGCCAATTCCGCCCGAAGTGTTTCTGGCGGATGATGAGATCCTGAAATGGGAGCTGGGAGAACTGGAACGTGGTCAGCTTTTCGGGAACCACTACCAACATGCGGAGATCATGTACCGCAAGGCGCTGGATTACCAGCTACGCCGGCAAAAGCACTTAATGAAAATTATGAAATAAACCCACATCAACTATGTCAACTACAGAAACGAAAGAAAAAAAACTACGCACCCAGCCCCGGAAGAAAGCCCACCGTAAAATCATTGAAATGGCGCTTACGCCTCAGACCACCCGGATGTTATTGAGTCAGCTCGAGATCCTGGAGAAAGCCCAGATACGGGCACTGAAAGACATGGAAGACTTTGTGCTGGAGAACGTGGTGGAGAATGTAATCGAAGCCGGGAACGCACATCTGCCACCGACGCTGCAGCAAACCAGCCTGGTGCTGTATTCGCAGGACGGGAAGACCCGCTTTGCCGTGAATCAGCAGCGCACCCAGAGTTTCGACGACCGTGCGCAACAAGCCACCGCGCTAATCCATCAATACATCACAGAGCATAAGAACGAAGAGATCGATGCCGACAGCGCCTTCCTGGTTGGCATGCTGGAGGCGATGATGTTCGGTGCCTCCCGGAAAAAGAAATTCCGATGGACACCGGAGCTGAAAGCCTTCATGGCGATGAAAGATGAAGAGCTGCCGGATGAGCGACTGATCCAGGCGCGGGACATCCTGAACGATGCATACTTCACCAGTCGTGGCCGATGGTATTACGGCCTGGAGAAGTGGGACGACAAGCGGAGCGAATTTATCTCGCTGGAGGAATTCCTGGGCTATTAAGAATTCCGACTCTATGCACTTCAAAAACATCAACGCACTAACCTACTTCACCGCCGTGCCCTTACTTGTAATGAGCTATCACATCTTCAACTTCTTCGAGACCGAGCCGGTGATCATCCGGATCGGGCTGGCATTGAGTTTCGATGTGCTGGTTGTGATCAGCTTCTACCTGCTGAAAGATGAATACCTGATCCGGCAGAAGAAAGCGAAGAAGGCGATCTGGGCGGTACTGATGGTGCTCATCAGTTTTCAGCTGTATGTGAACATCTGGGCCTACTGGGATCTGCACCCACTCCGGGCGATCCTGAGTGGCAGCATCTTCCCGCTGGTGGTAGGACTGCTGAGTTATATCGGCACCCTGCGCCAATACCAGGAAGAGAAGATCGAGGCGCGGCAACAAAAGAAGCGCCGCCAACAACCCACCCCGGCACCGAGCAGCACCGCCGGATCCGGCGTGAATGAACGGCCTTATGCCGGCGATCTGGTAGAAAAAGAAGTGGTGATCACTGCTCATGCTGCGGGCTCATCGATCGAGCTATTCAAAGGCGCTAAGAACTGGCGCTCGGTAAAAAGATGGTACAAAAAACTAAACAATGGAGAACAACCATGAACCCTGTGACTGAATTTCTGAAGCATAAAAAACTAAGTGCCGGAGCCAAGTGGCTGCTGCGCTCCAAGATCGACAGCGAGAAGAATATGCACACCCTCGCTGACCTGAAAAAAGATTCCGGCATCGAAGATCTGAATCCTCTCCTGGATGAACTGATCGGATCCGGAATGCTGGCTGCCCGCGAAGTGAGTGGCCGGGTGTATTATTTCATCAGCGATCACTTTCTGCAGCACCGCATTGCCGCGGAAAGGAACGGCATTGAATCGGTGGGAGACTGAGATGGCGCATTCTATGTACGCGACCCGGGTGAATGAGATCCATGCGCACCTGCAGGATCTGGCGCAACCGCTGGATGGAGAGGCCCTCCTGCAGCTGAACCACACCGGAACCCGCAAGCACCAGGTGCAAAGCGGTGACCGGCAAGTGGATGTGATCGAGGTAAACCGGCTCCGTCAATACTACTTAATGCGCGATGCCTGGCGAGCCGGTGTTCAAGAAGAATTCAAAGAAGTGATGGAGGATCATTTTCTGAATGGAATGTCCTAAGTGCCAGAGTAAAGCGATTGTGATAGACACAAAGAACTTCCGGTACAAAGCCGGAGAGCCCCTTACCCAGGTGCGGATCTATGCCTGCACCAACTGGGACTGCCTCAATGCCTTCACTTATCGCAACACCTATCTGGACGAGGTTAAGCGCCGCGACGTGGCCAAGTTCCTGAAGCGCTATGAGCGAGAGCAGCGCCTGCAGGAAACACAACAACATGAACTGGAAATAGACGAGGATTAATTATGAGTATAGGATGGGTAATAGCAATAGCGTGGATCTGCTTTATGATCGGATTTATCATGTCGGGCTTCCTGGGATCATCCCGGTGGGCGGATAGCGAGATGGATGAGATCGACCGATACCGGGAGGTGAAGTGATGGGAGAAAGAAACAGAGGCGAAAAGGCACAGAGTGAGAGAGCTACTATTCTCACTTGTTATTCTATTGAGCCCAATCGGAAGAGAATGTATTCACTTGATGTTTCAACGGTAGCAGGGTTTACCTCTTTCTCCAGTTATTACATCTTTTCAGACTTTCGAATTAAACAGGTTTGTGTCGAACTATTCCAAAAGTGGTTTCATACTGAAATTGATGTTATCTGGGGTGATGATGGATTCATGGCTGAGGCCTGGGATAGAAGAGGAAATCAAGTTACGATAACTCAAATCAATCAATTCCCATGAGCGACCGAATCGACAAAGCGAAACTGAAGGCGTACATCGCCGAGGAGCTGGAGAACGTGGCCGGGCTGAAGAAGCAGCTGACCGATGCCGACATTGAGAAGCTGGAGCTGGAGTTCACGAAGACCGAGATCCATCAGACCCTGCTGGAGATGGAGAACTTCGCTCAGCTACAGAAGAAGTACCGATCCGTGAAGCTCACCCTCACCAATTGGATCCGCCTGAAGCGCCGCAAAGAACAGGTGGCGAAAGAGAACGCCATGAAGCGGCATGGCTTCAACGGCGGACTGATGACCCACACCGAAGCCCTTACCTGGCTGGAGAAGAAAGGGATGAGTTACAGTCAGCTCACCGACAAGTTCGAGCTGGTGAAAGAGGGAAACGACAAGAACTACTGGAGGCTGAAAGGCTGAGTAATTTTCAATTAATAATGATCAATTAGGAATTAGGAATATGGAACAACCAAAGAACTTGATTAGTCTCGCAAAATGGATGTACATGAAGGACAGAGAGAAGTTTGATATCCTCAAAGCCGGAGAGTTTACCGCTATCAACGCTGAATCTTCCTTGGCAAAAGATGGAAAAAAGTATCAAGCTGTGTTTAATGGTTTGAGGATGTCTCATCCAGTTGATACCGAAAAAGAAGCACTGGAAATTGGAGAGAGGCAAAGGTCTAATATACTGCGACAGCTTCTTTCATCTCACCCTGAATTTGAAGTTGAGTTGGAGCAGGGATGAGACCACAGCGATTGAATAAGCAGGATCAGGAAGACCTGAAGAAGTACCGGAAGCTGGTGGCCGAAGGTCATAAGGAATTCATCCCGATGGTGGAATGGTTCGAGAACGGCAAGCGCCGAGTGTACCCGGCCCACAAGGCCAAGCTGATGAAGCAGGTGGCGAGAAGGTTGAGTTCCATGCATGGATCCGGAATGACCTATCAAG
The DNA here is from genome assembly GCA_002480645.1 of Balneolaceae bacterium UBA7797. Lineage (GTDB taxonomy): Bacteria > Bacteroidota > Rhodothermia > Balneolales > Balneolaceae > UBA7797. The sequence continues at coordinate 166,032 of DLCN01000029.1, read as the reverse complement.
AGATCGCCGAGAAACTACAGTTGAGATGCAACCCGGCCTGGTTGTGTGATGTGAACAATAATCCCGAGCGGGCCTCCAATCACAGACTGGAAGAGATCGTTATTCAGGGCGTAAAATATGAGCATGGGTATTTGTGAGCATAGCGAAGTGGCGTTTAAGCAGCTTGATAACTCGAAAAGACTAAGTGATTATGACTGTAAAACAATGTGATAACTGCCAATTTTTTGTAGCTAACCGAGAAGGTGAGTGCGCACCGGTTTGTGCTAAGTTGCATAAGCCAAGATTCATAGGGCCGAAAAGCCCGGTTGACACAGATTACGGATACCGCCGAACCTGTGATGATTTTGAACAACGGCAGGAAGTAAGTCCTCTTGAAACGATTGTTAGTGTACGCGATTTTGTAAAGCTCTTTGATTCATTCCCTGACTTGAACGACGGTAGAAGTAGTAAGGAGGATCATTTCGATAGAGCAATGGAATGGTATTGGGAAGAGGCACACCCTCTTTTGACTAAGGCGAAAGCACACTAACGGTGGAGGCTTAACCGCGCGCTGAAATTTTGAACTAACCAAAGGATAGAATTATGAAAGACAGTCAGAAAAGTACCAAGGACGCGACAGCGTCCGATGTTGAAGCCATTGTTATGCGCAGGTGTGATGAATGTGGCGAGAATAACCAGGCAATTGTTGAGCACTTTGATGAACACTGGTGCCTTGATTGTATGAGGCAAGCTGGTTATTGCATTTCTTGCGACGCCTATTTGCCCGCGAAAGTAGATGATTACTGGAATTATAAGTTTGATCAATGCCCGGATTGTGTATATGAAATTGATGCGGGCATGTTTGAAGAAGAGCAAGAGCCTGAATTTACGTAGCGCATAACGTAACAAGCATAACCGGCTGGCGGAATATTAATTATTAAAGGACGCACAATTATGAGTAAAGTTAAAAAAAAAACCAAAGGCGGACGCCAGTCCGCCGTTAATGCTATTGTTAGTGGCGTTGCTAAAGATGCAAAGGAAGCCGAAAAATACTACGATAAGTACACTGACCTTTGCAATAAAATGAAGGGAAGGTTAACACTATTTGTAAATCTTCCTGAAGGTTGGGGGTTTGAATACAGGGATGATGATGCCTGCTTTGTACTATGCTTTGATGGGTACACATTAGCACTGGATAAGGTACATGAGGTGCTACTTGAAAACGGTGTACTTGGATATGATGATTTAATAGCACATAGCCACTAACGAGCTGTTGAGCGATGTACTCGTCGCTCCAACAGCCTGTTATGCGCTGAACTAACTCAGCTTTTTAATTAAGAATGATCAATTAGGATTTAAGAATTATGAATTACTTATCTGTTAATCTATCTCTATCACCATTTCTAAGTTCGATCTTTAATGAAAACTTTATGCGTGATGATGAAAAGTTTTCATTACCAGATTCTTTTTTCCCTCCAATTCCAGAGCCAGCAACAAATATTCCAGCTTTACCTTGGGTGTTACCTGTTTCGGTTGTTGAAACCAGAACATCAAAATCGATTATGGTTTGATTTTCTTCCAAAGTAATATGAGCTGGATTTACTACCGCTCCATACTTAGCCATCTCAGGAATAGCCGCTTCATATCCCTCAGTTAATTGAACAAGTACATTTTTTATAAACTCTTTTAGCTCCATATCAATCTTTTTTACTTGAATATATGTCAATCTTCGCAGAAATAGAATCTCTCGAGCAGCGGGTGCAGCAGCTGCTGGCCCAGGCGGGCGAATACTCCAGTGTGGATGATTTTGTAGGAGCCTACACCCAATCCATTCTCGATGCTTTGGGCGGGCTGAGTCAACGCGAGCTGGCGGGATTGGATCTGCAGCAATTGGTGGAGGATGCACTGGAGGCCTCCGCCGATTTCATCAACGTGAATCTGGCTGCCGAGATCCAAAGCGGAGTGAATAACGTACTCGCTGAGACGGCCACCTTCTACACCGCCCGGGGGCTGGACATCCCCGACCTGGCCGAGGCCATCTCGCGCACCGAAGCGGTGCAGGAACTCACCGAACTCTTTACCACCAACATGGCCGAGATGCGCGAAGAGCTGCTGAACGGAACCATCGACACCCTGCAGAGCGAGCTTGCCCAGGGATTCCTCGATCGAGCTGATCTCGAGGATCTGATCTTTCAATACACAGACGGCAAAGCCCACTACGCCCGCACCAACGCCCGGATGATCGTCTCTTCCTACAACCGGATAGGCCGGGAAGAGGTGCGGGCCAGTGCCGGCCTTACCCACGGTTTCTATTATGGGGACGCACGGGTGAACACCCGCCCTTTCTGTTTGCGTTGTATAGATAAAGTGTTTACAATCGAACAGATAGAGCAAATGGATAACGGTCAGCTCTCACCGGTTAAAATCTATGCCGGAGGGTGGAATTGCATCCACTCCTGGTTGTGGGTTGATCCCGAATGGGATGAGGAGCTGAAGGGGAAGATTAACTCGGAGCCCGTAGTGGCTGAGGAAGCCGACTATCTGAAACTGAAACTACCGAAGGGCGATGACTGAACATCGAACATTCAACAAGGAACATTCAACATCCAACGTGGCGGGGTGTGTGCAACGGGCATACGCAGCCAGCAAGGAGTCGAAGGATTTCCGGCAGGCGTTCGACGACCAGTTGTTGCACCACTTGCAGACCGGGATGGAGATCGAGCTTACCCAAAAGCAGATGCAGGAACTCACCGACCGGATCTGGTACACCACCAGCCTGCTGAAGCACACCTTTACCGGTGGCGTAGGCCAGTGGCTGAAGATGGTTCTGCAGGTGACTGAGAAGTATGTGCTGGTGGAGCTGAAGGATTACCAGCCCAAACCGAAGCGGGATATTCTGGATAACCCGAAGAACGGCCACATGCGGAACAATTGGGGAGTGCCGAGCCATCGGGAAGCGATGCTGAAGAGACAGAGGGACTAAAGCAATGAATGTCGACTCTATGCTAATTAACGAGAACAACAAAACGGAATGATGATGAAACGAATATTGATAGCGATCCTTTTTTTGGGTTGTGGGCCAACGATTGACCTTACGACTGAAGGCTATGTAATTTCATATGGGGTTGATTTCCGACCTTATAGCGAGCAAGGATTTCTTTTTACACCTGAGCCGCCAGTAAGCAATTATGAATCAATTGGTCAAATCTATATCACTCTCACCCCAAAGGTGATTGAAACTACCAAAACAATCTGGGATCAATTCAAGGATTCCAATTACAAGATTGGTGAAAAAAAATACCGGCTGGAAAAACTTTTGAATGGTGGTGAAGTAAAGTATTATGGATTTGAGATCCTTGAACTTGATACTGCTATAGAAGCTCTGTATTCAAGGGCAACTTCCTGGGGTGCAAATGCTGTTTATAATTTTACAGTCGACACTTCTGAAGAGGATATAATTACTGTTTCCGGATTTGCAGTGAAACAGTCATTGAAATAACCACTATGTGTTATAACTGAAGATATAACCCAAGCCCTTCCGAACGGAGGGCTTTTTTTATACCTTTAAGCCTCCCAAAAAATCAAAGAAACCACCGCTTCAAGAAATTGATTGATGCCGGTGTTGTCACTGGTAATCAATCCGGTGGTGGTCTCTTTGAGCCATTGGGAGCAACCCGGCATCATTTTAACCTCCCAAAAATTCAAAGCATGTCCGAGCCAATTATTACTATCCATTATAAGGATCACCCGATCCGAATCATTGGCCTACCTGACGATCCTAAATTCATCCGGAAAGACCTCTCGCGATTAGTTCCACACTCCGGAGAAATACTGGAACAGAATGTGGAAGTATTCATTACCGACAACGGTCAGGCGGTGAACCTGGCCGGAGTGTACCGGATCCTTTTCTGGGCGCTGGACACCCTCGGAGAATCCGATCATACCAGAGAACTGGAGATCTTCTTTGTGAAGCAGGTGGAACCGGCTCTGCGCAAGTATGGGTTTCCTAGTCGAACAGTCCCCGCTGAGCTGAATCGTAATTAATAATCAGGATTTCTTTGCGCCTGTTTTTGAGGTTATGACGCTCCCCAATTTCTAAGACTTTAAGCCCTCGCTCTTCTGCCTGCTCCAATACAAAAGGATGGTCGAATTCACTCATGGCCCACCGGATCCCGGAGTCTTCGAGGCAGTCGAAGAGATCTCTGGAGTCCTCCTCTTTAAATCCTGCAGAGTAGTTGTTGTCGGTCTCCAGGTAAGGTGGATCCGCATACACAAAAGCCACGTCCCGATTGCGGGATTCGATCTTTCGGAAGATCTCCCGGAAGTCGGTACACATGAAGTCCACATCGTAGATCTGCTCATATACTTTCCGGAGCCGACCAAGCGCGAGCTTCTTTGTATTCCTGGACGGAAAGCTCAAGGTTTCCATTTTGCCGAGATAGCTGAAGTTGCTCAGCATCAAAAAGCGAACGGCTCTCCAGACGGGATCCACCGGGACACCTTCTTTCCATTCCTGGAATAGCTTCTCATGTACCGGGGTAAAGAACAGGCAGTCGTACAGATCCTCCCAACGGCGCTGAATCATAATGAAGAGATTGTACACTTCCTCATCGAGATCGTTCAGGATGTTGAACTTCGATTTCGGTTTGCTGAAAAACATCCCACCGGCTCCGAAGAACGGCTCGATGTACAGCTGATGCGGAGGAAAGAGTGGCCAGATTTTATCGGCCAGTTTTCGCTTGTTTCCTAGTCGGGTTAAGATCATATCACTCCCATTTAGCTAATTGAAGGAGCACCAAAAGAATCAGAGATACCATCGTGAGCCCACCCAATAATACCCATCCCCACCAGGGCATCTGCTTCTTATACTTCGTATGCTCGGTGGCAATGGTGGTGGTCTTCTCGGCCACCTTGATCCGGGCGGTATCGGGTTTCACTTCTGCCTCTATGCGGAACCGGGCCGGTGGCACGGGTGCCGAATCGAGCGGCACCACTTCGCCAGTGCTTCGGGCATCGCGGGGCAGGCTGCCGGAAGTATCGGGCACAATGCGAATGCGTACCCGGGCATCTTCGAAGATCAGGCTGTCGGATAACAAGGCATCCAGCTCAAAGATATCGGCAAAATCGTGCCCCGGCAACGGAACATCGACCGCCACCGAATCCACCGTTGTGGTGGTCTTCATGGTTATGGTTTCGAACTGCCGGCACCCGCTGAGTGCCAACAGAACCGCAAAAAGGAAGGTAATTCGTTTCATGTTATTGAAAGGTTGTGTTGAAATTGGTTCCGATGCGTGCCGCTAAGGCCTGCACGATCTTCTCTTCTTCTGCCTCGGTGAGCCCGACGAACGGATAGGTTACGTGATTGATGCCTGCCCCTTCGCGGTCGAGGTAGCCCGCAATTTCGGTCGCACGTGCCTCGCTGAGTCCGGCAAGGAATCCCGCTTCGATGGTAACCTGCCCCGCACTGAAGGAACTCCGTGCCCGCATGGCTTCCAGCACACCAACCCTGCCTATGAACAGAGTGACCCGGTCGATCGGCAGGCCGAGCTTCGCTCTTTTCTTTTTGTGCGACTCGCTTTTGTAGCTTCTTTTTTCGAGACCTCCTGAGCCATTCAGGAACTCACCGCGTCGGGTGCGCATGAGGATGGTTCGGCGAACGTTGTCTGCCACGTAATCTGTGTCGCCTTTTTTTACCGCGTTGTCAACAGCGGATTCGAGGGCGTGGATTAATCTGTCAAGAGGCTCCATTTAGAATCCTAGAGTGGTGGTTGATTTTTTGACGGGAATGGTGTCTTCATCATCTGCCGGTGCGCGGAGGCCGAGCTCTTCGTAGACTTGTGCTTTGCTGAGGTCGATCATGCTATTCGCTTCTTTCAATACCCGGGCTTTGCTCAGGGCGTCTTCAATCGCCTGTATCTGCAGCTTGACATCTACCAGCAGCTTTCCGGAGAAGTTCATCTCGCTAATGGGACGGATGATGCTTTCATCAATCACCCGGAACAGGCGTCGACCAATGTAGCTGGCCACGTCGAGGCGCACCCCGTTGGTGGTGTACATGGCGGCGTAGCTTCCCACGCTTCCCATGTTGTTGGTGAGGCTCTCACTCTTCAGGATCTTCGAGATGGCTTTGTTCCAGCGATCGGCGGAGCGATCGAATACATCCACGCTTCCGGATTGATTGGCGGTCGGGAATTCGATGGTGTCGTTCTGGTTCACCACGGCGCGGGCATCGTTGCCCATGTCGTTCACGGCCTTGGTCACTACTTCCTCTTTCCCGCCTTCGCCTACTTTCCCTAAGATCAATGGCGTAGCAAATACCTCGTTGAAGGCCGCTGCGTCTTCTTCATTGAAGTACTTGAACACCGCGTAGCGAATGGCTCCGAGTCCCTTGCCGAAATCGGTGAAGTCGATGTCTTCGAAGTCCGGGAGTTTTTTGGAAGTCATCAAAATCACGGTCGACCCGGTGTAGTCTTTATAGGGAGCCTCGCCCACAAAGAGCTGGTTGTTGTCGTCGGATTTGTTCTCCTTCTCGGCGAAGATCCAGCCCATTGGAATGTCCTGGTAGAAGGTCGGGATCTGGTAACTCCGTCCCTCGATGGTTTCCATCTGCCAGGCTTCGGCGGGAATGCTCACAGCGCTCATGCCGTAGTAGTGGCTCTCGATCAGGTTCTCGGCCAGCTCGTACATGTTGATCTTTTTGAAGACGGTCTTCAGCACTTCGGCCTGTTGCTTCGCCTCTTCGCTTTCATCTGCCGGGGTAATGATGAAGTTCTCGCCCAGGATGGCTGACACCAGCGACTGCATGGCACTAGGGATCTCGTCATCCATCTTAAGAAAGAACTTGAGGATGGCATACAGCTGGTTCGGGCTTCCGGTTTGTGCGGCCCGGAACGCTTTCTTGAAGTCGTTCGGGGTTACATGCCGGCTGAAGTTCGTCTGTGGCCGGGTGGCCGGTTTGGTGAGTGTGGTGCCACCGGCTGCCGTAGTGGTTTTGGCGGCCCGGATCGGGCGGAGCTTTGAAACTTTTTTCATGGGTTACCTTCTTCTTCGGGTGTAGCGTCGTTTTTTCATTGATTGGTAAGAAACTTTGCGGCCTTTGAACCGGCGGCGTGCCCGGGTAAGGCAGGCTTCGGTGGCATCGGGAGCATCCACATAAGGCCCGTCGGGATAGACTTCGTGCTGCTCTTTCACCGTAGCCAGATCTTTGGTGAGGCGTTCTGGCCAGAGAACGCGTCCGGAGTTATGCAGCCCTTCGGAGCTTTCGATTCGGGCGAACTTCTCGCCGGGGTTATCATCCGGATAGACCGGTAGCATTTTGCCGTGGCGATCCTCGGCGAGTTCCAGATCCTGCTTGAAGCGTTCGTCCTGGGCGAAGGTCTTCTCAAAGCCTCCATCGCGGAGGCCGATCCATGCCCAGCGATCGAATCCTTCATACCAGTAGTCGATGGCTTCGCTGATCGGTGTGCCTTGCCGGCAATAGGCATCGAGCATGTAGAAGAAGTGGCCGTCGTAGGCGACGATCACCCAGCACTTATAGGCGGAGTGCTTACTCTTTCCCCAGGCGGGATCCAACCAGGTGTACACCACCAGGTTCTCGAAATCGAGCTGCTGCAGGGCTTCGGGTTCGTAGCGCGGGAAGTTCTTGAAGATCTTACCGGGCGCGATCGGGTTCCCGTTCATCTCGCCTTCGTACCGATAGCCCATTGTTCGGCGTTCGGAGGCGTAATGAGCCGGTCGGAAACGCTCCGGCCACAGATATACGGTCTTTCCATCCACCTGCCGGTCGGCTTTGAAAATGAATCCCCGTTGAATACGGAGTCCATCACTGGCGGGTAACTTGCCTCCATTACGGGCACAGACCGAAGCAAAGAGGCCGGGCACCGATCCGTTGGCTTTCAGCTTCTTCAGCTCTTCCTCGTTGGGATAGATCTCCTCAAAGCCCTGGTGAAGTGCCGAAGTTTTGAGCCCCATATTCCCGAGCCAAACCAGCGGCCCGTTGATGGCTCCGAAGAGTTCCTGACGTACCCAGTTGTTCTTCTTCTTCCCGTTGTCGGGATTGTATTGATCGAGCAGCTTCTCGAGATCATCGACCAGTGCGCCTTGCGGACGGTACTGCTGGAAGAGCAGCCCTTTCCCGGAGGTACCATCGGAGACGGCCTCCAGTTGGAAGAAGTTGCGAACGCCGGTTGCTTTACAGAAGACCCGCGCCCGGAAGATCCCGGAGGTGGAATCGTTGCGGATGATGTCCACATCGTAGTCGGCCCGGATCCGTGGGTTCTCGGCCAGCTCCACAAAGATCGCATCGATGTGTTGATAGGCCTGAGTAACTTTTTCGGCTCCGAACACCCAGTATTGAATCCGCCCGTTGAGTACGGCCTCCAGGATGTTGATCCGGGAACGTACCGACTTGGCATGCTCCCTCGGGCCATGAACCAGGAACAGCGCCTTTTCAGGATATTGAACCATCGCATCGATATCGGTATGGAACGCGGCATCCTCATATTCGATGTTCGGGTTTTTGTCGTCCCTGGTGTAATGCGGAACGTACATGCGGATGAACGCACTGATATTGCCCACGGTTTCGGCATGGCGTTTCCGGATCGCTTCCTTGCTGGTATCGGAGAAAGGCGGCGTGGTTTTGGAAAGCAGCTCAATATGTTGATTAAGCAATGCCTCCAGCCGTTTCTGTTCCTGCAGGCTCACTTAAGGCCTCCGTATTTTTTGGCTACTTCCTGGGTGAAGTCCTGGCTGTGCGGAATGAGCTTAAGGAAGAGCTCTTCGTCTTTCTTTCGAACCATCTGCATGAAGAGTCCCTGGGCTTCGATGGCGCTGGCCACAAACATGAAGTTCTTATCCAGCTTCTCGATCAGCTTGTTGTGCTTGCTTACCTGATCGATCTCTTTGGAGGTTAGAATGCGGTTCTCTTCCTTAGCCTGGCGATAGATCATCCCAACCATCCAGGCTGCATCGAGCGCGATCTGTGAAGGAGCTGAGAGGCGGATGGATTTCTGAGAATCCCAGTCTTCGTCCTTGGCCCATTCGCGGATTGTGGTTGCGGTTGGTTCCAGAAGTCCCGAGATTTCCTCTGCAGACATGCCCATAATGACGTAATACGTCCATGCGGTCTGTTTTGTGATGTCGTTGTAAGTCTTCGGCATTGCCTTTTCTCCTCTTTTTTGGCGTTCAATTCAAAATTCGCCACCCCACCGATCAACTAATGGGGAAATGGCCTATTTCCCCTTTATCCCGCCCCGCCTCTTCTGATCTTTGCTGTGGATTCAACATTCAAACCACCGCAATGGCATACTGCACTCAAGCAAATATTACCTCCCGCAAAGGCACCGAGCTCATTGCTGAGCTTACCGGCGATGCAGATGGTACCACCATCAATGCTGCCGCTGTCACTCTGGCGATCGAGGAAATGAGTGCATTGATCGATGCCGCTGTTCGAAAGATCCACCCGGATCTGCCGTTCGATGAAACCCATGCGCTGCTGAACGGGCTTTGTATCACCGGCTCGTATCTGATCCTGGAGCGAGACAGTGCCGGTGGGTGGAATGAGGATCTCCGGGAGGATTGGAAGCTGATCGAGAAGAAACTCGACCAGATCGCTTCCGGAAAGATCGACCTTCGATCCGAGACCGAAGATGAAGCCGAAGCAATGGTGACGGGCTTCTTCACTTCGAAGCCTCGCCTGTTCGGGCGTAACAGTTTAGGAGGCGACTATGATTGCTGAGTTGCAAACCGCTCTTATCGAATTGTTTGAGGCTGCTCATGCAGAAACTGCTTACCCTAAGCAGATCAAACCTTACGGCGGAGAGATGAAGAATGAGTGCCGCAATGTAAATCACCTGCCGTCGCTGTATGTGGATGTGGTGACCGCTGGTCGGATCACTGCCGATGATATTGAAGGCCTGCTGGTAACCGGAGAGCTTCGCCCTGAGATCATTCTCTTCGACGAAAATAAAGCCCGTGGCCGTGCCAGGTTCGGAACGCTGGCCAGTGGCATCGACTGGGTGCTGAACGCATTGAAAGGTCAGGTGGTCACCGTGAATGATGTACCACTTGCCGTTGGCCAGGACATCCAGTTCCGCGCTATCCCGGACTTCTTCAAGCCTGTGGCCATTATCACCCCAACGCTAACTCTGATGGAGGATTAAGAATATGGAATTAGGATTGAAACTCAGAGCAATGGCCGGGATGATTATTCTCGAGATCTATGGAGAAATGTACTGGTGGGAGGATCTGGAGAACTATCTGCGCTGGCAGATCAAGGAGCAAGGAGAAGATGCTCCGTTGGTGATCCGTATCGATTCTATTGGTGGAGATCCCCGTACCGGTCTGGCATTGTACAATCTCATTAAGCGCCACAAAGGCACAACAACCTGCTACATCGAATATATCTGCGACAGCTCGGCAACGCTGCCTGCCTGTGCCTGCGATCAGGTGATCGGCAATGAATTTCCTTTTGAGTACATGATCCACGACCCCAAGATGGATGCCGGTTGGGTTGGCGTGGAAGAAGGTCAGGCCGGGCTGGACATGCTCGATCGTGTACGCGATGACATGGTTCAGGTCTATGTGGAGAAGACCGGCCAGAGCGAAGATGATATCCGAAAGTGGATGCGCGAGACCAAATTCATGAAAGCCGAAGAGGCGCTTCAGCTCGGATTCATTGATAAGATCGATTCGGTGGAATCGACCCTGGAGAAAAAGGTGGATTACGATCTGGCAGCCAAAGCATTCGATCGTCCCAAAGAATTTCAACTACAAGGGCGCGGAACGTCGCCCGCAACCCAAACCACAGAAAACAACCAAATCAAAGCAACAATGGAAGAATTCTTCAAAAAAATGAAAGCAGCTTTGGGCCTGGGCGACAGCAGCGATGAAGCCGATGCCGTCATCAGAGCCAAAGAGCTGAAAGCACAGGCCTCCAAGATGGAGCAGCTGGAAAATGATATCCAGTCGAAAGACGCGGAGATCGCAACCCTGAAAGCCCAGGTAGAAGAGCTGAAAGGCGCTGAACCTACCGAGGAAGAACTGGCTGAGCAGGCCGAGCAGGAAGTGGAAGCCGAGCTGAAAGCAGCGGTAGACAGCTTCAAGATCACTGCTGCTGCCAAAGAGCAGTACGCGAAGACCTATGCCGGCAAACCCGAGCAATTGAAAGCGGCACTGGAGCTTTTACCTGAAGGAGCTGTGAAGCCCAGTGGTAATGTGCAACGGCCTCGAACTCAGGCGAAAGCTGGAGCCGGCGTACATCCAACTGTGGCGGAAGCCTTCAACACCAAATAATCTCACACCCACCGAATTATGAATATTGTTCAAGTAACATCAACCGCTAAGCCATCAACTACCGAGCGTGGCCAGCGTTTCATCACTAAAGTTCTCGGCTATTCGATGCTTTTGCGAACGTTGATGAATTTCAAAATTAAAGCTACTCAGCATCAGTACCGACCTGCGGCTGGTAGCCAAACACTTGCGGGACGTACCACCGGAAACAATTACTCCGGTGCGGATCTCTCGCCAGCAGCACTGCAGGCCGGTGAGTTGAGCCTGCATGGATTCTACCTGAAGTATGATCAGACCTACATGGCAGATCATAATCTGGGAATTGGGATCGACATGGATCAGTGGCTGGAAGATGAGCTCGATGACCGAGCTTATGACACTGCTTTGGAGATCGACAAGTTAATCATCGCTTCTGACGGCTCTTCCAACACTATGGAAGGTATTGCCACCATCCTGGATGGTAGTGCTAATGTTCCTGGTCTGGGAATCACCATGGTGATTGACGCTCTGACCGGTTCCGGGATCACCGGTGAAGATAGCTTTGATCTGAGCGCTTCTGCGAACTACAACACTGCTCTCGAGCAGGTTGACAAGTGGAAAGGCGAAGTAATGGGAGCTAATGCCCTTATCTGTAATGAGTCTGCCAAGGCTCGATTCACCACCATCGCCCGGGAAAAGCATGCCTTAACCTGGTCGAAAGATGAATTCGGTAACCCGATTGAGGTGGTTAATGGTCTGAAAATTATTGCTGTGGATGATTCAGTTATCACGAAGGCTGAGCCGGACAACGCCGGCACTCCAGTGAATGAAACGACTTCCATCTACATCATTAACAACAGTGAAGGATTGTGGAATATCAACACCAACTCCGGTCTGGCGTTCTACGATTACGGTGAGCTTCCAGGTGAGCAACAGGAAGGAATGTCTTTCGAATTCCGCGCTAAGAACGAGATCAAGCGCAAGCGCGCTATCCGTCGAGTACGCAACATCAAGCTATAAGCATAGATAACGAGTCATAACTTCATGTTTTGTTGGAACCGGAGAGTGACATCTCCGGCTCCTTTTTTCATCACAACCTAGAATTACGCCCTATGAAACCATCTAACGAAATCACCCCGCAGGGAAAAGCGATCGAGATTATTGCCGGTATAACCACCGAAGAAGAACTCGCTGCTTTTGTGACCGAAGCGGAAACCCGAAAAAAAGTACTGGCAGCCCGCGATGCCAGGTATGCCGAATTGAGCGCTCCGGCAGATGAGGAGCCAGAAGCTGAAGAAGAAGCACCGGCTGAAGCAACAGAGGATCCGGTTGAGGATACCCCGCCTGAAGCTGAAGAAGAACCTGAAGTCTTCGAAGACGAAGTGATCATCTTCGGTAAGGATGAATTTGCCACCGTTGGCAAAGCAGTGAGCGACAAAGTTGAGCATGAGAAGCTTCGATTCGTGAATGGCCAACTCCCCAAAGGGGATGTGACCGCGAAGCTGGAGGAAGCCTTTAAAGCATTGGAACAGGCAGCGGTTGAAACCGTGGCTGGCGACACTGAAGCTGTGGAACTTCCGGTTCACCTGGCGGGCTCCTTCGCTCTGGCCTTGCAGCATCAGCTGGCTACGGATCAGCAACGTCGCGGATTGTCTCAACCTTCTGCGATCGACAAAGCCCTGATTGAATTGATTGAGGGATTAACCGAAGAAATCCTCTAACCGCACCGGTACATGGAATTTGGAATGCCTGAATTAATTGCCATAGGAGCCCTGCTGATCACTTTTGTGACGTATGTGGCTTCGGTGCAGTACCGCCTCGGCAAAACCGAAACAAAGGTAGAGACTAATGAGAAGCGTATTGATGCGATTCAGGTAACGATGGCCACGGGTAATGACATTAAGAACATTCTCGACCGGCTGGATAAGATCGACGAAAGCATCTCCAAACTCTACGATCTGGACAGGGAGCGAACTAAATGACCTTATCTGATCAACAATTTGAATTCCTGAAGGACGCGTGTCTGCTCATTACCTTCGCCGTTAATAAGGGGTGGAAGGTGACTGGTGGTGAATTGCATCGTCCCACAGAGATGCAAGAGTTGTACCTGCAGCAGGATAAGACGACGGTCAGTCATTCCTTGCATCAGGATAGATTAGCCATTGATTTGAACTTCTTTCACCCAAAAAAAGGATTGACCTACAAAAAAGAAGATCTACAGGAACTTGGAGACTTCTGGGAGTCTTTGAGTCCAGAGAATAGCTGGGGAGGTAATTGGACAACCTTCCTGGATACCCCGCATTTTGAACGCAAAAAACAATAGCCATGAGCATTCTTCGATTTTTTCTTAACGCACTAAAACGTGCCCTTACCAAAGATGGAGGCGGAGTTATCAAGCTACGCAATGAAAGCAATGAGCTGGACTTGGTAGCGGTTGGTGCGGCGGTGATCCGCGTGCTGATTGGCGCACTGGTGGTGATTCTTGCCGCCAAGCTGGGCGTTACTGATCAGCAACTAATTGAAGTAATCCAACAACTTTTCAACCAGTAATAATATGAGCAAGTACAGCAAAAAACGAATTGATTGGGTAGATGATTCTACGGCACCGGATCCATCCTGGGCCGATTTGGGCTACCTGTCACCCGACACCTCGCATAACCAGGAGACTGCCCAGGAAGAAACTTCCGGAGGCGAAGAACTCTACGCCGGTACACAGGAAACTTATGAAGTGGTCGGCTTTGAGGAGACTCAGTTCACTGCCCTCAAGGCGGTTCAGGATGCCGATGGCACAGTAGACCTACGCATTCGCAGCCTGGGATCTGATGCGGCTGAGATCGAAGTTGGCTTCTCTGTGAAGTGCCGAAAAGAAAAAATGTTTCAACCGCGAGCGCGTCAGAAGTACCACTACCGATTCGTTCGCACATTCATATAGGATAAGTCATGGGATATTGGAATAAGACCATCGAATATAGAACCACCGACACCGGCTCCGGAGCAGGATCGGCTGTCCCTCTGGGAAAGATCAAAACGGATTCTACGCACAGCCAGGAGACTGCCCAGGAAGAAACTGCAGGCGGCGTTGAGTTGTACGGCGGTACTCAGGAGGTGTATGAAGTACCTGTATATGACCTCAGTTTGAAACCAGCGCTCCGCACGATCCAGCTGGCCGATGGGCTGGTAGATCTTCAAACTACTGATGCCCAGGGCAATGCAAGTGGCTGGGATACCGGCTTTTCGGTTAGTGTAAGTGAACCTAAGCAGTTTGCACCCCGAAGCCGGGCTTTTTTCAATGTTCGATTTGTGAGGAGCTTCGTATAAACGATGAACATCTCGGGCGCAAAAAAAGTGAACTTCTATAACCAAACCACCGACGAAGCGATCTCTCTCACGAAGATCGCTTCCGGTAGTTCGTACAACCTGCAGGGCATTCCGGAGGAAGACCTGGACGGTGGACTTGTGTATATGGAAGAACGCGCCGAGATCGTAATCATCGCAATGGATGAGGGTGTCTCCACCACACTGGCCACCTGGATGCGAGCTAAGGATCTGGTGACCGTGGAGGTGATCGGACTCGCCCAGGGCATTTGGTGGAACGAACCTCGCCCGCTCATCTTTGATGATGAGTTCAAGTTCGCACCCCGACAAAAGAATTACATCCAGATCCGGATGAGCGCCAAGGGCGAGCAGCTGGATGTGAATCGAACGCCCATTTCAACCCTAACTGCTGGAGGAGTTCCCATTGCAAACTTTGTTGGCATTCCTACTGGTGATGGTGTAGGTATAATTGCGAGAGCTATCTATCCGGCAACTATAGGAGATGAAGGCTCCATTGAGTGGATGGGCGAAACCATTAAGACTATCAATTTGATCTCGAATTAATATGGCTAACGAAACGGAAGTATTACAAAAGAGTGAAGTTCAGGCAACAATTGATGCTTATAATGCGGCGAAGTCAGATTTAGAAGCCGCCTCAGCAACTCTTCAGCAAGCAGTTAGCAACTACAACAATATGGTTTCAAATCTCGGGATTGGTGGTGATCTCGACCCACAAAACGACGAAAAAGCGGTTAGTGGTAAACAGGTTGCAGATTTTGTTGCAGAAACTGAATTTGATTATCCAGTAACTAGTGTTAATGGTCAGGTCGGAGATGTTGTAATTGAATTTAATGATGAAAGAAATATACCAGCCCCTTATAATTTAACAGCATCCCAAGGATCGGGAGGCGGAGATATAGATGCCTCCGTAACCGACTATCCAATTACAGTAGATAGTTATAATTGGTACCTTAACGGAGCTTTAAAGGCTCAAACGGCAAACTCTCACTATACATTTACGGGTTTAATAGAAGGTGAAGAGTATAGGGTAGGATGTTCGGTTGTTGTTAATGGGGTTGAATCTGAGATTTGTTACGGGGCGAACAAGGTTTACGATACTTTGGGAGAGGGAGATGAAACTTTATCCATTACAAATAGAAGTGATTACGGTTATCAGTCTTTTTTCTATTCAGGAACATATAACCGGACTTACTTTGTTTTCATGGGAGATCGAACCGACGCTACTCAAAAAAACTATATTTTTTATTATGACCATGACACTAAAGAATTTAGTTCTTACGAAATAGCGACTACTTCCGGGAGCGGAGAAATTCACTTGCACGCCTCATTAGCAATTGATAACAATGGTTTTATTTATTGTGCAGTCGAAAACTCTCACAACAATACAATAAATATTTTTAAGAGTGATAATCCGGAAGATATCTCAGCTTTTACGGAGGTAAATAATTTAAACGGCAGTTATGCATATCCTCGCATGTTTGTAACTGAATCTAATCGTTTAATTATTGTAATGAGAAACGGCTTTCACAAATTAACAACCGCCTATTCTGATGATCAGGGAGCTACTTTTACAGTTAATGACTTGACAGAAATTTTTGATTCGGTTGGTAATATGTGGATGTATGCAATGACAGTTTATAGCCGCCAAAGTCAAGGATTCCATATAATTATCAATTATCACGCCAATACAGAGCAGGCTTACCCTAATTTATACCATTTATACACTAAGGACGGTATTAATTGGGCGAATGGTTTTCATTTTCAAACAAATGGAGTTGAGGGTTTTTCTAAAGACATATCGAGCGCCGCAATAACAAAAGATGAGGGAGACTTGCATTACATCATTATTAATGATGAGTCAGATAAAAATAATATTCATAATTGCTCATGTGCTACTCTTACTGAGCAGGGTGATATTTTGGCGGTTGTTATGGAAGGAAATAAAACAAGTGATCCTGACTTAGAAAAACATACTCTATATAAATATAAAAACGGAGTTTGGAAACAACATGACTTAACGAGTTTAATAACATTGACAGACTTTCCGCGTGCAGATGGAACAAGAGATTGTGCTACCGAAATTGCAGCCCTTACAAATGATCATTTTAGGATCTGGGTAAAAGATAGAAGAGGAGACCCAAACTTGGCAATACCACCAGAGGGTGAATACGACACTTTCGATAGTTTGGACGGCGGTAAGACTTGGTTTAGAAGCTCTTATTTATTCAGAGATACCGGATACGGGACAAGGAGCGAAAAGGGAGTAATTCAAGGGAATTATTTTGAAGCCCCAGAAATTATCTTTGCTTGGTCTGTTATTACAAATCCTGGTGTTAGTACGGACATTTATACTGACATTATAGAGACTGTAAAAGTTTCAGTTGGGGCTGGGTCTCAGCCATTGGGATATAGTTTACAATTTACCGGGGATGGTTACGTATCAATAGGAGACGTTTTGGACATTAATAATTCCAGTCAAACTTGGGAGTGTTGGTTTAAGCTTCCGGATCCGGGAACGGCTGACAACATCCGCTTGATTGACAAAAGAGGACAAGGCGGATTTGGTTCTGCCGGAATTTCAGGGATGCAATTATCTTTTAATAATGTTGGCTTTGGTAATACAGGAATACAAGCTGTATCTGGTGATTATGTGAATACAGCTGGTCAATCAATATTATCAAGCGATCTCTACGATAATACTTGGCATCATTGCGCTCTTGTATGGGATAACAGCACAGGTACTTTAACCTGTTACATAGATGCAGTTGAAAGATTTAGCTTTACAAATGCGAACATGATAGGGGCGGATTGTTCTAACTCTCTTGATTTAGAGTTCGGTCGAGCTAACACTAACGATCAATATCTTACCGGATACCTTGATGATGTTAGGATTTGGAATTATGCGAGAACCCAATCTCAAATACAAGCCGATAAAGACTCGGAATTAACTGGAAATGAAAGCGGATTAATTGGCTACTGGAAAATGAATGAGGGATCCGGTTCGACGATTGACGATTCCTCTTCTAATTCAAATGTTGGAACATTAGTTAATGCAATCTTTGTACAGGATACACCAATCTCATGAAAACCTACACTCCATACCCCAACACCCAACTCCAGCTCGTTGAGCCTACCGTAGCTGCCGAGCGGAAGATTCACGAGCTGCAGGTGAGATACCCCGGAGTGGATCTGGCCACGAAACAGCAGATCTGCGCCATGCAGAAGTGGAAGCCGGAAGAGGTGATTCCTGAACTCCGGAAGGATGTCCGGGTGAGCGTTGCTGCCTTGGATGAGATGGTGACCCGCAACCAGGAGCACCCGGAAGAGACGCATTCCGATCTTAAGAAGATTATCAAAAAACACCGGGATCAGCACGAAGAACCACTCGAAGCACTCTCTACTGCAGAGTACTGGCTGGGCATGGCCAGCGTGCTTTTTGTGGATTTCGATGTCTCGAGTGTGAACGCCGACGAGCTGCGCTTCAAAGTGATTCAGGAGGCGTACGCGGATTTCTTCGAGCTCTAGTATCTGATTATGAGCAGGCTGAGAAGATACTAGGGCTGGCAAAAAGTTTCCCTCAGCACGATCACTTTCAAGAACAACAAGACCCTCTAACACTCTGGAAGATGCAGACCCAAGAAGTACTTTTTGAAGACATGCCCGCCTGGATCTATTACGCGCATCGCACCGGATCCACCAGCGCCGAGGTTCAACACCTGCTCCATTCTACCCGAACCCACATCGCCCGGATGTACCTCCACAAATTGGTGAGCTGACATGAAAGATGTGAAAATTGAAATACTCATCGCCACCGCCCAGGGACGCAAAAACGTCAAAGGCCTTACCGGAGATCTGAAAGATCTGGGTGCTACCACATCCCGCTCCGGAAAGAAAGTCTCGGG
Organism: Balneolaceae bacterium UBA7797; assembly: GCA_002480645.1. Taxonomy (GTDB): domain Bacteria; phylum Bacteroidota; class Rhodothermia; order Balneolales; family Balneolaceae; genus UBA7797. The sequence goes on along the minus strand of DLCN01000029.1, from coordinate 147,547 downwards.
GAGTTTTGATGGCATCGGCAAATCCGTAGCCGGATCCGTGGCCAAGTTCGGACTTTACACTGCTGCAGCCGGAACCGTGGTGGCTGCCGGTCGCCGAATGATCATCCAGGGAAAAGAATATCAGAACGCGCTGGCCGATCTGGAAGCCATTACCGGGATCACCGGTGACTCCCTCGAGCGATTGTCAGATAATGCGCTGGATCTGAGCGTTAAGTACGGCGAATCGGCCTCCAACATCATAGAAGCCAATAAGCTGGTGGCCTCCCAATTAGCCGAGAAAATAGACTTCGGAACCGATGAGGGAATGCGGCAGTTGCAGGAGGTTTCTGAGCAGGCCGTCGTTCTGCAGAAGGCTGCCGGTGTGGATCTGGCCACGGCTGTGAAAACGCTTACCACCGCGGTCAATCAATTCAATCTGGATGCGAGCGAGACTCCACGCATCATCAACTCGATTGCTGCCGGAAGTAAGTACGGAGCCGCTGAGGTGGCTCAGCAGGCTGAGGCCTACAAAGAAGCCGGATCGGTGGCCGCTTCCGTTAATCTGCAGTTCGAGGATCTGAATGCCTCTGTACAAGTCTTAGCCGCCAATGCGATCTCCGGATCCCGGGCCGGTGTTCAGATCCGGAACGTACTGCTTACTCTCAATAACTCGGCGAAGCTGGCCGAAGCTGGTATTGAAGGGGTGAACCTGCAGAGCGAGGGATTGTCTGAATCGCTGGCCAAGTTGAATCCACTCCTAGAGAACTCCGCTGCCCTGGAGAAACTCTTCGGTCGGGAAAGCATTACCGCTGCACAGATCCTCATCAAGAACGCCAATGCAGTCGAGGAAATGACCCGGAAGGTGACGGACTCCAACGTGGCCCAGGAGCAGCTGAATGTGCAGATGGATACGTTTGAAACCGCCCAGGCTCGGCTCACTGCAGCAATGGACGCTCAGCTGATCCCGGCCTTTCAGGAAACCGGTGGCGTGATGGTTACTGCTCTTAATACGCTCACTGACTGGGTAGTACAGACCGGATATGCCATCTCGGTGATCAACGACTTTTTTGATGCACATTCAGAATTACGAGATCAGATTGAGCAGAACGCTACGGAATTAGACTTGTATCGAAGCGCAATGAGGGGCGTGCGAAATGAACTGGCACAAGCATCTATGGAAGGTGAGGTATCCGCCGAGAAGCAAGAAGAGCTCCGTAAGAGTTACAACCAGACCACTGAATCCATCCAAAGCCGGGCAAAAACACTGGAAGAAGATACTGCCTTGTTGAAAGAGCAACGCCAGGCAGTGCAGGATCAGATCGATAAGTTTGAAGAAGCCAATGCGATAGAGGATATCTTTCTCAGCAAAAAGCTAGGAAAAGGATTACTCGACCTGCAGAAGGAATTTGAAGCGCTGGATCTTTCCATTTCTGCGAATCAGGTTCAACTTGAGGAGTATTATGCGGTGATCAAGGAAGGCGGAGCTTCCTTCGAAGATTTTGTGGCCATGATGAAAAAGGCCAATGAAAAATCCGATGAGCCAGCCGAGGCCGCAAAAAACCTGGGCGAGCAGTATGCCGATAACAAGGACAAGATTGAGGCTCTACTCAATCAAGCCAAACCTCTAACCTCGGAGCAGTACGAACAGCTACGCACCTTAACGGCTCAGAACAAAGCGATCGAGCAACAGATTGAACTCCGCAAGCAGGCAGCGGATCCATCCAGTATAGAAGACTTCGAGTTAAGCGATCAGGAGATGAACATCGATGCCAGTATCGAGGAGATGAATAATGATTCGTTCCAGGAGATGGAAGATCAGCGTAGGAAAGCGCATCAGGAATGGATGGATCAATACGATGAGAAGAAAGCCAAGGCTATTGAGGTGGGCGAAGCCGAACAGAGTGTGTGGGCTGGCACCGCAGAGGCAATTGGTCAGGCTGCGGCGCAGCAGATTATGTATGCGGATACCGGAAAAGAAGCAATTGGAGGAATGATTAAGGCTTTGATTGCTGAAATAGTTGCCCGTGCGATTCTGGGGGCATTTAATCCACCGACACCGGCTTCAATTGCGCTTGCTCCTATATTAGCCGCTGGCGCTGTGCGACTTACTAGTTCCTTAATTCCCGGCTTCCGAACCGGTGTGGATGATTTTGAAGGTGGTCTGGCCAGAGTACATAAGGGCGAAGTGATCACCCATCTGCCGAAGGGTGCTAACGTGATCACCAATAAGAATGTTCAAGCGCTCGAGCGAATGAGCCGACAGCAATCCTTCATTCCCAACGTTGGCAGTTCTTCCCGGGTAGTTGTTCAGCCGGCAGATAACCGAGAGTTACTGGCTGCTATTCAGGATCAGACCACTCGCCTGGAGAGTGTAGAACGCCGGGTAGAGATCTCCATGAGCGAGATCAAGCGGCGTGAAAAGTTATGGAATCAAAAAGAGGCTGAGCTGGGTTAATGCCTTACGATTATATCATAGGAATCTACGAATCCGGAGACTACCGGGCCGAGCTTCACGAATGGACAGAAGTGGACGTACAGCCGGAGTACAAAGATTTCCGGATCCAGGATGAATTCCATGCCACAGGCCGTGCCGGTGAGCCATTTGCCACACACCTGCGAGGCGAGATCCAGCTATCCATCTACGACTCCGGCAACTACTATCGCGACAAATTCAAGGATTTTGCTCCGGGCCGGTATTACCTCAAGATCGTAGATGGAGACAGTACCCGCTACGGATGGCCTATTTCCTCTTACATCTCATCGAAGTTCTGGAAGTCCACCACTATTAAGACCTTTATTTTTTCGGATGGAATAACCACACTGAAGGCTCAACCGAATGATTATACCTCTCCGATAGAGCTTGGTGATTTCTTTTACCAGCTTCTGGCAGATATAGGCGTGGAACTACCGCTCAATGTGCTCTTCAACTATAAGCATTACGGAGCTGTTGGAACGGCTGGATTAGAAGTGCAGCAGGTTCAGATCATGCCTTCCGATTTTGTTCATCACCTGAAGTCGCCGACAAAATACGACGTATTGATGGCGGTATTGAATCACTTTAAAAACCTTCAGATCTGGCAACAGGATGGTGAATGGTACATTGCCCAGAGATCGGCCAGATCATCAAGCGAGACCTGGGCTCGGTGTGTTTCCGGAGCCTGGAGCACCTATTCAGCCAGCCCGGATCTGTCCATTGCCAGGCAAGATGTGCGGAGCCAATCCACCGAAGACATGGAGTTTCCCGGAGTGAATTCGATTACCAGAGACGTAACGCTGAAGCCCATTCCTTTTGAGACGTTGAATCCTCAATTTGCTGAGTGGGATACCGGTGATCCAGAGAGTTGGGAGGTTAACGGATCCAGCGTTCAGATCATTGGCCCACCAACCGGGGTTCGAATTAACAACGACACGGATGTGGTGGCGCAGGTTCTTCCCCGGATCCTCTATGGTAACTCCACAGTGCGCTGTCAGGTAGAAGGATCAATACGCTTTGTGGAAGGGATGCCTACCAATGACTATACCGGTGGTGTGGCCCGAATTAAGCAAACAAATATGCTGACTGGAACAGTGAGCTATTTAAAGAATGACGGCACACTTGGAAGTGATGAATTTCTCTCAGTGACTCAATTCCTGAATGGATCCGCCGTGGATACTACTTTCAACTTTGATATCGAATTTGAAGCCGGTGGAGCCTTTTTTGTGTATGAACTTATCCTTCAATTTGACGGTGACACCTCAGCCATAGGTTATATCGAGTACTACAACGTTGAGCTGTCTCCGGTCAATATTGAAAGCCAAAAAGTGAGCGTTTCTTATCTCGCAGAGCAGAATACCTTCAGTTTGTTTGAAAGTGAGACCGATAGTGCCTATTTGGATGATTTGTCTAAGATCAATTATGATCCCGGTATTTACTTTTGGGATGGTTCTAATTGGCAGAAGGCCGAGGATTGGTCTAATGATGGCTCTGCAATCAATCTACACTCTGTAGTGCTGAAGGATTACCTGGAGCAACTATCGAAGGTCAACCAAGGCTACCGGTTACAGTTACCTCTCAACTTCAGCTCCGATCTAACGTCACTGGCCACTGTATGGATTGATTCTGGTAAGCAGTTCACGGTATATTATCGCTCACGATCACTCGGTTCCCGGAGTCAGATCCTCGAGCTATGCGAACTCTCCAGCGGTTCAGCGACAGCGGGCCAGGTAGTCGAGTAGATTAGTTAAGTGAACCCCTAACCCTAAGACCGTTTGTCGCACCCATTAATGTGGTGCTGTCGCGGTTTTGTAGTATGCGAAATTATCAGGTTCAGGGAAATTTGTTTGTTCAGGAAAGCAGACTATGCGAGTTTTTGGTGGTCTTTCAGCCGCCCAAAATCATTCTGGATCAGGTCCAGATCTATAAAGAAGAATTTGACCAGTTATTTGGTAGTTTCAATTCCCGAGTATGTGCAACCAATGTGGCCGTGTGTGACTTTCTATTATTTGAGCATCGCACATGGGATGTGTACAGCTTGTTCAGGCAACGTCTTGAATCGTTACCTCCCTTTTCCGTAGAGATCAGTGGGTTTGATTCGATTTCTGCCAACAATTCCATTCATTTACGTATTGAAGTGAATGAGTACTACCAATCCTTGCTTAATGAACTGGACATAACCCGTAAGATGATGTACCTCAGAAAAAACTATTTTCAAAGAAACAATCCACACATCACTGTAGTGCGGGGTATACCGGATGAGGTCTTCCCGGATGCAGCCAGCGTTTTTCTGCACAGGAATTTTCAGGCTTCATTTAAGATCGAACAATTACAGGTTCTTAAATTCGATCTGATATCACGAAAGTATAAACACTATGGATATCTGCCATTAACAGGTGAGCACTACGCACAAGCGGTCTGAGTGGATACTAAATCAGCAGTAATGGGAAGGAATAATACGGGTCGGGTCTTTAATTAGAGTGAATGTTTAATGTATCGCATGTACTGATTTTTGAATTCAGATACTCCTGATCTTTAGAATGAATGGCAAAATCCCGGGCAACCTCATAATAGGATCTTGCCCGTTGATAATTTTTGAGGCGCTCAAACATTTCAGCTTTTGCTGCATAAAAATAGAGGCTATAGCCTTCCGGTATCGATTCTTTTAACCCGAAAAGTTCTTTTAATCCCGCTTCAGCCCCTGATTGCCAACTGATTGCGATAACACGATTCAATCTGACGGGGAAGGAATCTTCAACGGTTAATAACCGATCATAACAGGTTATAATATTTTCCCAGTCAGTGAACTCAAATGCGGGTGCGGTTGAGTGAATGGCTAAAATGGTAGATAACAGGTGATATTTACTGAGTTCGTTACTTTCTCTTGAAAACATGAGGTGTAATAAGCCTGCGTCGATTAATTCTTTATTCCATAAAGAACGATCCTGACTCCGCAGATCCACCAATCCCCCGATATTATTTATACGGGAAGGAAACCGGGAGACATGAAAGAACATAAGCGAAAGCAAAGCATGAACCTTACCCGTATCAACCACAGAATCTCCGGTTAGAATTTTCGTGATCCGGATCGCTTCAAAACAAAGATCCTCGTCAAGAAGATCATCCCCGATGGTTTTCTTATAACCTTCATTAAACATCAGATACAGAACTTGTAATACCGGATCCAATCGTTCTGTAATATCATTTTTGGTGATGTCATCTAATCGAAATTCCTTTTTCGATAGTTTCTTTCTGGCCCGATACACCCTCTTTTTTATCGTTTCAGGTTTCATTAACAATGCTCTGGAAATTTCCTTATCCCCAAAACCTGCAACATATTTCAGAATAAACATGATGCGCGTTTTTGGATCGAGATCCGGAATACAACATGCAACCACTATTTTAAGCTGACTATCCTCAATTTCATGATCTAAAAACAGTTCGTCAATATGCTGCTGTTGCTGCTCTGTAAATGCCTCATCATTTGCCCGGCTAACTTTCTTTCTTCGCTTTAATTCATTGATGATTTTATTCTTTGCCACCAGCATCAGCCAGGCTTCGGGATTATCCGGCACGCCTTTCATCCCCCATTGCTTAAGCGCTGTCAAAAAAGTTTCCTGAATTATATCTTCGATCAGCTCTAAGGGTTGGAATCCGAAAATTCTGATCAATACGGAGGACATCTTCCCCGACTGTTGCCGGAAAAGATGCTCTACAAACTTTTCGGTATGTTGATCAGAAAGGATCTCCATTAATAGTACATGACCTCACGAACTTCCAGAGTGCCGCCAAGCCTGAGGATCGGACACCCTTTACTTAGTTCCACTGCCTCATCAAAGCTTGCAGCTCTAATTAAATAAAATCCGCTTATCAGTTCTTTAGATTCTATATAGGGGCCGTCCGTAACAATTCCTTCTTCTCCTTTTATCGTTTTAGCCGGTTTCTGAAGTGGTTCCCCTGAAATATGATGGTCACCAAGATCTTCCACCCACTTCATATGTAACTCAATTTCTTTTTGCATATCCTCAGGGGTAAAATTACCATAGGTACTTTCATCCTCAAAGATCAGTAACATGTATGTATTCATTATTTTACTGTTTATTTAATGTTGATGGTTACCCTAATAACAACTACGCCAGGCACTTGGGGACATTTAATTTAATGAAGCTCAATAAAGTGAAGTATTTCATAAAAGAACACCCTGAAACGGATGAAATTACTGAGTTGCGTTATTCACTGCGTACGTTTAATCAAAATATGGCACATATCACCGATTATTCTTCGGTATTAATTGGTTTTCGTGACGAGCAGGATAACCTGACAGCCGGAGTTTACGGACAGATCGCGTGGAATTGGCTGTATATTGATCTGCTTTGGGTTCGGGCAGATATGCGTGGCAGAAAACTCGGCACCAGACTGATGAATGAAGTTGAGGAATATGCCCGTTCTAAAGGCATTTTTCGCTTTCGGTTGAGTACCAGTGATTTTCAGGCTCCTGAATTCTATAAAAAGCTGGATTATGAGGTCTTTGGAGAACTAACCGATCTTCCGCCCGGCCATACCACGTATTTCATGTTTAAAAAAGATCACTGATGTACACACCCTCGTCCTTTAAATTTAACGATGAAGAACGAATCATTGATTTTGTTCGAAAGCATAGTTTCGGGATCTTTTTCAGCGAATCGGAGGGCAGACCGGAGGCCACCCATCTTCCCTTTATGATCAGAAGAACAGATAACGGGAACCTTCAGCTAATTGCTCATTTTGCCCGTGCCAATAAACACTGGCAACGAATTGATCCAAATAAAGAAGTATTAGTCGTATTTCATGGACCGCATGCTTACATAAGCCCGGCCTGGTATAAAGAGCAACAAACTGTTCCAACATGGAATTATTCTGCGGTTCATATTACTGGAACAGCTACAATTATTCATGAAAAAGATACTCTAAGGAACATGGTCGTTGATCTGATGCATTTGCATGAAACTGAATCGGATGGAAACTGGGATCCCGAATCAGGAGCAGAAACCACAGAAAAGCTTCTTGGTGGTATAACCGGTATGATCATCGATGTTAACCATATTGAAGGAAAACTCAAGTTCAATCAAAACCGATCAGAAGAGGATCAATTAGGAGTGATCAATAATCTTGATGAAAAAAAAGCTCCGAGTGTAAAAGAAATGATGACAGAGCTAAGAAATCAGCGAACGTAATACAATCGCATTAATATCAGCTCAAAGTGCGATCCATAAACATTCATACCCTGACATGGTTATACCATGCTCTCCATTCACTGTGTTACCTGTTAACAGATCGGTACCTTCCAGAAAATTAGCTTGTACTTTTTGTTCTTCTTCAGAAAAATTATAGAGGAGGATCAACCGATGGGTATCATCATTCTTCAGGTAACCCAGCACATGCTCGTTTGTGGTTTCTATCACCTGAATATCACCATTACCAAATGCAGGGATCTCTTTCCTAAGCCGAATTCTATGAGTTAGTGCATTTTTTAGCCGCTCAGCTACTGATTGACTCTCACCTGAAGTGGCTTTGTCCCAATCCATAGCTACCCGATGGACCCAACGCGAATCCTCTTTTTTCTCAGGATCGTCGGTAAATGAGTAATCATTCATTGTTCCGATCTCATCTCCCAGATAGATCAATGGGATTCCGCCCAGTGAGATAACCACTGAATAGATCAACAGAATACGTTTTATGGCATCCTCCCGGTATCCTTCATCTCGTTTCTCATAAGCCAGTTCCAAACCCGCAAGAGACGCCGTGGTACCACACACCCGGAGGTCACGGGTTTCCGGATTGTATTGAAATGGAAGGCCTTTGGCGAAGCTACCTTCAAACTTCAATCCATAAAAGTGATTCAGAAACATACGATGGCCGAACGGATCTATCCCTAATTCACGGGCATCATCGTCAGAAAAGGTCCAGCCAATATCATCATGACTGCGCACGTAATTCACCCATGCACTTCCCTCATGGATCGCATACCTAAGCGCAAGTGATTTTTTGAGTAACTTCACTTCCCGGGTAGCAAGTGCTTCCCAAAGTAATGCCATTACCGTTGGGTTATAGGAGATCTGACATTCTTCCGGCGAGATATAACGGGCCACCTCATCAGGATGAACGATCGCTTCCGATTTAAAGATCAAGGCGGGTGAGGCCATGCGAATAATGGCATTCAATGCTTTTAAAATGGAATGCGCCTGAGGCAGATTTTCACAGGTTGTCCCGATCTCTTTCCAGGTAAAAGGAACCGCGTCCATTCGTAACACATCCACTCCGATATTGGCCAGAAACAACATTTCCTGTGCTATCGCCACGAATACTTCCGGATTCTTATAATTCAGATCCCATTGATAGCTGTGGAAAGTCGTCCACACCCACTCTCCGGTTTCAGCCAACTGGGTAAAGCTCCCTCTTCTAACTTCCGGGAAGATCTCTCTCAGTGTGCGCTCGTACTGATCGGGCACAAACCGGTTCGGGTAGAAATAATAGAATTCTTTGTAAAAGGGATCACCCGACCGGGCTTTTTTCGCCCACTCATGCTCGTTAGAAGTGTGATTATTCACAAAATCGAGTACCAGATTTATCCCCTCCGAATGCAGCTTTTTAGCCAGTGTACTAAGTTCTGCCATACTCCCAAGCCCGGGATCCACTTCGCGATAGCTGCTTACCGCATATCCGCCATCATTTTCATTTTCCGGCATCTTAAACAAAGGCATTAAATGCAGATAACTGATACCCAATTCTTTCAGGTATGGAATTTTTTCTTCAATCCCCTGAAGTGTTCCGGCAAACAGGTCGACGTAACAGACTGCCCCCACCATCTTGTTCGACTTATACCAGGTGGGATCTTTTTCTCTTTGGTAATCTCTTTTTTTTAAATGCTGAGGTCTGATACTCCAGGCTTCAGCTGCTGTAACTACACTTTTCTCGATATAATGATACAGATCGGGCTGATTCTGATAAATATCAAACAAGTTCTGTATCAATGGTCTTAAATACAGATCCAGACGCTTTCTGAATTCTGATTCACTCTTCTTAGAAGGAAAAGACACAAGCTCACTAAGTCTTGTTTTTACCCTTTGTTCCGTCCTCTCCAGTGACTTTTCATCGATCATACTCTAAATTCCTCGTAAATAACCGGGTCTACCAGAAAGTACCGATTATGACTGCGGTAAGTACTAAAATGATTATCGATTGATAGCGATAATTTTTAAACCAGGGCATGCCTTTCAACTCTTCAGACTCTGACGCAAATAGTTCACGGGTCCATACCAGATCTTTGATCTTCTCAAATGATGGAGCTTCGGTCATATTCGAAACAACCACCATAATGAGTAGTGAGACCACCAGTAGTACCGGAGCCACGTATAAGAAATGCAGATCAAAAACTCCGAATACATTGATCATCAAAAAGAGTATGAAAGAAGTGATGTGACCTCCAAGTATGCCGTAAAACGCACCACTATCTGTAGTCCTCTTCCAGAATACGCCTAAAACAAACGCTGCCACAAAGGGCGGGGCCTGATAAGCCAATACAGATTGTAAATATTCCCATAAGGATGGAAAGTTACGGATCATAGGTGCCCAGGTAGCAGAAATGATCATAAATAATAACGTTACGATCCGCCCGGTAAGCACCAGTTTTTTCTGACTCATATCCGGCTTCAGCTTTTTGGCAAAATCCATGGTCACCAATGTTGAAGCTGAGTTCAGGGTAGAATCGATAGAAGACATTATTGCCGCGATCAATGCCACCAGAATAATCCCTCTTATTCCGGCAGGCAAAAGATCGAACAGCAATACCGGGAAAACCAGGTCGGGAGTATAACCAGGTTCGGCCGGTAAGCTCGGATAAAGTGTAAGGGCAAAGATGCCCGGGAACACCATTATAAATATCACAAATAATTTCATGAAGCCTGCGAACAAAGCTCCCCAGCGGGCATTATTGATGTCTTTAGCCCCCAACACCCGTTGCACCATAAACTGATTGGTACACCAAAAATAAAATCCCAGTAACGGAACCCCGAAGAGCAGCCCGGGCCAGGGAAGAAAATCATCCGTTACCGGTTTAACTAAACTCATCATTTCGGCTGTGGTCGCAGCCATGGCCGTTTCCCAAGAACCTACTTCTGTAAAAGCTAGTATAGTGATAAGTGTGGCGCCAAAGATCAGAAGAACGGCCTGAATAGCATCCGTATAAACTACTGCTTTCAATCCACCCACGATCGTATAAAGACCGGCGATCAATGCGAGGGCGGTAACAGATAAAACAAATGGCACTTCCGGATAGAGCAATTGAATGACCAAACCTCCGGCGTATAACGATCCTGCAGTATCAATAAAGATATTGCCGACAATGGTCATACCCGAAAAATAATACCGGGAACGGGAATCGAATCTGCGTTCCAGAAATTCCGGCATAGTAAAAACCCGGGATTTTAAATAGAATGGGATGAAGAAAACAGCAAATACTACAAGGATCAGCCCTGCCATCCATTCGTAATTGTACACAGAGATACCCGACTTATAGGCACTTCCAGCCATACCGATCAGGCTGCTGCTCGAAATATTGGATGCCAACAACGAAGATCCAATAAAGAACCAGGTTAATGAACGGCCGGCAAGGAAGTAGTCATCGGATGTTTCAGTTTTTCTGGATACCCAGATACCAATAGCCATGATGGCTATGATATAAATGCCAATGGTGACAAAATCTATGGTATCGAGTGAAAAATCCGGCATTTTGAATTTAATTAGTAACTGTTTGGCCTTCTTTTTAAAAGCGCTTCCAATTTATTCTATGAGCCCTCCATTCCAAAAAAAATCTATGCAAACGTTTGCATTGAATAACTGATGTGCATACTCTGCATGCGGAGAAGAACATGTCCAGAGTTACCATAAAAGATATTGCCGCGCGACTATCTGTATCACCCTCAACGGTGTCAAGAGCGCTTGAAGATCATCCAACGATCAGTGAAAAGACGAAAGCACGTGTAAGAGAACTTGCAGAGGCACTGAATTACACAAAGAATCTAAGAGCCAGTTCATTTCGAAATCGAAAATCCGGGTTGGTAGCCCTTATCGTCCCAGAAATGAATATGTATTTCATTCCTGAACTCATCAATGGAGTAAATGCAGCGGCTGAGAAAAACAATGTATCTGTGATCGTCTTGCAGTCGGATAATTCGTTAGAAAAGGAAAAAAAACTGTTAAAATATTGTCTCGGCCTTTCCATCGACGGGGTGCTGATCTGCTTATCGGAGGAATCGGAAAATGATGATCATATTCATGAGATCATAGGAGATCATATTCCGGTTATTATGGTAGATAAGATCGTGGATTCCGAATCTATTGGTTCAGTCTCTATCGACGACGTGGAAACTGCTTCAAAAGCTGCAGACTACCTGATAAGTATGGGACACACTCAAGTACTAGGATTGTTCGGCAACCCTGCTCTTTCAATTACAAAGAGTAGAAAAAAAGGATTTTTGGAAGCCTACACTAAACACGGAACTCTAATCTCTTCAACCCTGATCAGGGAAATACCCAATATTCTGGAATTTGATCTGTTGGTTGAATCTGCATTTCAATCGGATATCAAATTCAGTGCTGTTTTTTGCATGTCGGATGAACTATTGATGTATGCCTACCATATGATCCTGAAAAGTGGCCTTAGAATTCCTGAAGATTGCTCATTATTTGCGATCAGTGATGGGATCATTCCTTACGCGCTGCATCCGAATATCAGTCATATCCATCATTCCGGCTATGAGATCGGGATCCGTGGACTTAATTTGCTTACGGAGGCTCTGCAAAACCGACCAGCCCCGGTTACACCAATTTATCTGCAAACTAAATTATGCGAGATGGATTCAGTTAGTAGATCTTTTTGAGATGACCGGCTAGTTTCTGCTTAAGATCAGTAGGATTGAATGGCTTGGTAACGAAATCGTTCATTCCGGCTGCGAATACTTTTTCTCTAACTTCTTTCAAAGCTGCTGCCGTTAGGGCAATGATCGGGATGTTTCTTTTATTGGGATCGTCCAGATTTCGAATGTTCATTGCTGCATCGTACCCATCCATCTCGGGCATTTGCAGATCCATCAAAATGATATCAAACTGATTGTTTTTAACCGCTTCAACAGCTAATCTACCATTATCCACGATGGTCATATCAGCCTCCCATCGTTCCATAAAACGGGTCATTACTTTCTGATTAACCATATTATCTTCGGCCAGTAAGATCCTGATACCGTCCAGCACAGTACTGTCTACGTCTGCATCGGGATTATTGATCTCTATATCCTCTCTGATCTCTCCTTTCTCAAAGGGCATCACCACATAAAATGTACTACCGAAACCGATCTCGCTATCAACAGATATGGCCCCACCCTGAAGTTCGGCGAGTTGTTTACAAATGGTTAGTCCCAGCCCGGTTCCACCATATAGGCGTTTGGTACTGTCACTGGCCTGAGTAAAACTCTCAAAGATCGTCTCAAGCCGGTCTGGCGGGATTCCGATCCCTGAATCAACCACCGAAAATTCAAGTTCTACCTGATCGGCGGAATCATTCAACAGCCGTATATTTAATGATACCGTGCCCTCTTCGGTAAACTTTAATGCATTACTTAACAAGTTATTCAGGATCTGAGTAAGGCGAGCGGGGTCACCGATCAACATATTATGTATGCCTTCTTCATGAAAGCTTTCCAGATTGATCTGTTTATTATCCGCCATCACTTTAAAGCTCTCCATGATGGTGGTAACCAGCTTATCAAGCTCGAATTCTATACGTTCGATCTCCAGACGCCCGGCCTCGATCTTAGAAAAATCCAGCACATCATCGATGAGCGAAAGCAGTGTTTTACCGGAAAAATCCAGAATACTCAACGCTTCTAGCTGATCTTCTCTTGGCTCTTCTTTCTGCAGTAAGTGGGTCATCCCCATGATCGCATTCATCGGGGTTCTGATCTCATGGCTCATTGTAGCCAGAAATTCTGATTTTGCCTTCGTGCTTTGCTCAAGTTGTGTTTGGGCTTCTTCCAGCTCAGTGATATTCTTCTCTAATCGGCGCTGATGCAGACTTAACTCCTTATTCAGCTCCATTTCTTTCTCCAGCAGCTCAGAAGTCTTACTTTCGGCATTCTCTTTGTATTCTGAGAACGTATTAAAGATAAGCCAGGTGGTAAGGAACGAAGCGGTTAATACGCTCCATCGAATTATAGAGAATCCGCTTTCGGTGAAATTGATCTGATCGAATATGATGTAGTCGAGTATGAAATAAGAACCGACAGATAAGAATATAGAAATGTTCCTGAGATTGATGTTCTTCTTATCGAACAGCAGAATGGAAAGCCCCATTGTAGGGATGAAAAATGCCTGTATCATCACCTCATGACCAAATACAGAACTCAGGATCACAATTCCGATATCTATATAACTGACCAGCATCAGTTTTGCCGTATTCAAATATCCCTGCCTGGCCAGTACAGGAATTAATGCAAAAGCTACTGCTTCACTAAGAAAGAACCAGGTAAGTGAAACTGAATCATCGAAATAGAAAGGAATGAGAAAAAGAATACAAACCAGCAACAAAAACACAGAAACCCGGGTTAGAACGGCTACCCCAGGTTGTTTAATTTCGTCGGAAGAATCACCTAGCAATTTATTTTTTTTGGCGATATCTCCGATGCCGGTTAGTGAAAACTTTGTGCTCATTTCATATTAGCTAGACTAACGTAAGAAATACGCATTATTCGAGAATAAGACAACCTAAGATGAAATTTGTGACTTAAATGCCATTGCGTAGATCTTCATTTGTTTTATCATTGAAACCAAACCATTTGAGCGTGTTGGCGAAAGATGTTCAGATAATCCGATCTTTCCCAGAAAATCAGGCTTTGTGTCAATGATCTCATCCGGGGTACGACCGGAATAAAAACGGATCATTAATGCGACCAACCCTTTAGTGATAGCTGCGTCACTATCTGCAGAAAATAGCACTTTTTCTCCTTCTAACCGGGCAGTCAACCAAACCTGACTTTGACACCCCTTAACCAGATTTGATTCTATATGATCTTCCGGTGGCAATGGATCGAGCTTATCGCCCAGTTTGATCAGGTGCTTATATTTCTCTGTCCAGTCTTCAAATATTCCAAATTCTCTTACAATCCGGTCTTCTGTTTGTTTGATATCCATAGTGTGATTTTGTTCTGCCAAAAGGTAATAAAAAAAGCCCGCAGAACGGGCTTTACTTAGTCTTTAAATGTACAAACTCTTTCAGATTTCTTCGAGTTCAAGCTTAGCTACAGATTTCACTGTTTTAACAATGTTGCTGTCACCTTCGAAAACCGGCTTGAAGGATTGATATACCGAGATAAATTCATCCTCAGTAGTTTTATATCTGCATAATTCGGTGGATTCTTTTCCTCCAAAAGCATTCTCAAGTGCCGTAGTTACTTTTGGGATATCATCGGTATGCAGTACAGCATTCAATCCGGAATCAAAGATCACATCTTTCTCTAGTCCGGTTATCTCCTCGAACGATTCATTCACATATTTACAGATGATATCACCACCATCTCTGGTAAATTTTAAAGTGAATTCTTCTTTTCGTTTCAACAGTGCGTCGAAATCGGTATTAAAAATCGCCTTTGCCGTTTCTTTCTTTTCAGTAACATCCCGTTGGTAGGATACCCAATGAGTCACTTCACCATTGTAATTCATCAAAGGATGAATATCCCATTGGTTAATAAATTCAGTACCGTCTTTACGGTAATTTATGGTATGACCAAAAAATGCCTGACCCTCAATTAATCGTCGTTTCAATCTTTCCAGTATTGCTCTGTCAGTTTTGGGGCCTTGTAAGATCCGAGGTGTTTTACCGATCACCTCTTCCTTAGTGTATCCGGTCATGTGAGTAAAACCTTCATTCACGTATACAATAGTTGGTCCCGGACGATCCAGATCTAACTCAGTGATCAAAATGGAATCATAGTCGTTGCGAATGGCATATTCAAGAAGCTTTAGTTGATGAGCAAGATCAAATGCTTTACTGTAATACTCATCAAATAATGCTTCAAGATCCCTGAACGACTCCTCATCTTTTGCGCACTGTTTCAGCTTTTTTAAAATTTCAGGTTCAATTTTGCTCATTATCCGATATAACTACTTAGTGTTTACTGTACAATTCATCAGTTAAACTTTCATAGAGT
This sequence comes from Balneolaceae bacterium UBA7797, assembly GCA_002480645.1. Lineage (GTDB taxonomy): Bacteria > Bacteroidota > Rhodothermia > Balneolales > Balneolaceae > UBA7797. The sequence goes on along the minus strand of DLCN01000029.1, from coordinate 131,857 downwards.
ACTCATCATTCCATTTCTCAAAAAATAATCTTATTCTAATACTATCAAATTAGTATTAATAAAATCGTATTGAAGAAAGTAAGCCTTATTCTGTTAGTAACCGTTTTTTTGTCCTGTACATTGTTTAAAAAGACCGCCCCGACATTTATGCCCGAAATGGTTTTAATTCCGGGTGGAACTTATACAATCGGAGATGTTTTTGAAAATGCTAATTCGGATGCACTTCCTGCACATGAAGTTTCCCTGCCCGATTTCTACATTGGCAAATTTGAAGTAACTTTTGCTCAATATGATGCTTTTGCCAAAATAACGGGGCGTAAATTGCCTGATGATCAGGGAAATGGGAGAACTGACCGGGCAGTTGTATATGTTACCTGGGATGATGCCCATGCATTTTGTGACTATCTTGGAATGCGATTGCCCAGTGAAACAGAATGGGAATATGCAGCACGTTCGGGTGGAAAAAGACAGTTATATGCCGGTACGAACGATCCCGATTCACTCATGTTCTATGCTTTCACCCGGGAATCGGATATCAATTTTTCGGTTACTGTAGGGCAGAAAAAGCCTAACGATCTTGGTCTTTATGATATGAGTGGAAATGTTTTTGAGTGGATCGGTGAATTCTATCAGTTTTATCAAATGCCGGAAAAGCTACACGATAATAATGCTGATGCTATCCGCATCATAAGAGGGGGGAGTTTTGGAGAAACAAAGAGTACCACCCGAACCTATTGGAGAGCAGGTACATTAAGAGAGGTCGAAGCAAATGATATTGGTTTCCGGTGTGCCAGATCCCGCTAACTACCGGATAAAAAAAGGGAGGCCGAAGCCCCCCTTTCCTCACTCACTCATCGAAGTAGCAACTTTGCAATTGTGCTCAGTTGCATATTCGTTGTTCCCTCGTAGATCTTACCGATCTTAGCGTCCCGGTAATATTTCTCGACGGGATATTCTTTCACGTAACCATACCCTCCGAACAGATCTACAGCCATGGAACTTACGCGTTCGGCTACTTCTGAGGCGTAGAATTTCGCCATTGCAGCCTCTTTTAAAAACTGTTGTCCACTCAATTTTAAGCGGGCCGAATTATACACCAATAACCGGGCTGTTTCAATATCTGTTGCCATTCTTGCCAGTTGAAACTGAACACCCTGGAAATCGCTGATAGACTTCCCAAATTGCTTTCTTTCCTTCACGTACTCAACGGCTGCATCGAAAGCACCCTGAGCGATTCCGATCATTTGTGCGCCAATTCCGATCCGGCCTTCATTTAATGTTTCTATGGCAACTTTATATCCTTTACCAAATTCACCCAAAACATTAGATTTAGGTACTTTGCAATCCTCGAGCAGGATTTCGCAGGTTGAACTGGCCCGTATTCCAAGTTTGTTCTCCTTTTTTGATACGGAGAACCCTTCAAATCCGCGCTCCACAACAAAGGCCGTTATCCCTTTGTAACCCTGCTCTGGATTGGCATTTGCAAACACGATGAAGATATCAGCCTCATTCGCGTTGGTGATCCACAACTTGGAGCCATTTAAAATAAAATGATCTCCGTCTTCTTTGGCTGTGGTTTTCAGAGCAAAGGCATCACTGCCGGAACCCGCTTCCGATAGGCAGTATGCCCCTACTTTTTCGCTGGCTAATTGTGGTAAATAGTGCACCTTCAACTCCTCTGATCCGAAGTTGATAAAGGCGTTATTAACCAGTGTGTTTTGTACATCCATGAAAACACCGGCGGATGCGTCTACTTTCGATATCTGTTCAATAGCCACGATCGACATCATGAATGTTCCGCCTGCCCCACCATATTGCTCGGGGACTTCGATTCCCATCAATCCCATTTCAAAAAACTCTTTGATAAGAGAAGGATCCAACTTGGCCTTTTCGTCCATTTCATGTACTAATGGACCAATTGAACTTTTTGCAAAATCAGCCGCGGCTTCTTTCAGCATTTGTTCGTCGTCAGTAAGCTGGGTAAGAGGTGAAACTTCGTGCATTACCAGATTTTATCTAAGCAGATACTTAATTTTTATGAAGCGAAAATATAAAATTGTAAGCGCTTTTTTACTATAAAATTCTACTTTTTTACAAAAAACTTTCTAACTCGAATAAAATAAGAGCTCAGAATATTTTAAAGCGGATCCGGCTCAGTAATTATTGATTTTTTTCTTCGATCATTTGTGCAGCAGCAGCAGAGGGAGAGATCTCCTTTCGAATGATCTTTTGAATGAGGGCACGCGATCTTAATTTATTACCGGGGGTATTCCAAAGCGCATTTACCACTGCCTCTTCGGCCAATCTTTTGAACCAGTTTACATCCTGTTTATCCCGAAGATCCTGTAGCATTTGTTTCTGTTTGAGCGCCTCAACAAATGTTGATACCCCTTCCCATACTTCTTCAATGCCCTCATTTCTTAGAGCACTTGCTGTGCGGAACTGAACTTCGACCCCTTCGTATTTCGGGCTCAACAACTGAAATGCATGTTTATATTCGGATATTGCCAGCTTTGCCATTTGTTTCTGGCTGCCATCCGCTTTGTTGACCACTAAGATATCCGTGATCTCTAAAATCCCTCGTTTTATTCCCTGCAGTGAATCACCGGCTCCCGGCAGCATCAACACCATAAAACAGTCTACCATAGAAGCTACTTCATATTCACTCTGGCCAACTCCGACCGTTTCTACCAGAACCACATCATACCCGGCAGCCTCGCAGAGTAACATCGATTCGCGGGTCCTCCGGGCTACACCACCTAAAGTACCTGCAGTTGGTGACGGCCGGATAAAAGCTTCTTCACGGGAGGAGAGTGTTTCCATTCGGGTTTTATCACCCAGAATACTCCCACCAGAGGAAGGGCTGCTTGGATCTACTGCCAGAACAGCAACTCGGTGGCCTTCTTCAATCAGATGATTACCCAGTGCTTCTATAAACGTACTTTTTCCAACACCCGGTACTCCGGAAATCCCCAAACGGATGGTTTCCCTGTTATCCTGAAGCTTATCTAACAGATCGCGGGCTTTAATTTGATCCTGTTCCCGATTGCTTTCGATCAGGGTAATGGCCTTAGCGAGGTGCCGGCGTTTTCCGGCCAGCACCCCTTCAGCAAGTTGTTCAACCGTCATACTGCGAGCTTCGCGCGGATTTCATCCACTACTTTCGCGGCGGCTTTTGGAATATTTGTTCCCGGACCAAACACGGCAGATACCCCGTTATTATACAGGAACTCGTAATCCTGTACCGGAATTACCCCACCGGCCACGATCACGATATCTTCAGCTCCTTCTTTTTTAAGGATGCTTACCAATTCCGGGATCAACGTCTTATGACCCGCTGCCAGTGTAGAAACTCCGATCACATGAACGTCATTTTCGATGGCCTGTTTTGCGGCTTCATCAGGGGTTGAGAATAATGGTCCTACGTCCACATCAAAGCCCATATCGGCAAAGGCAGTGGCTACTACTTTCGCGCCACGATCGTGACCATCCTGTCCCATTTTCACCACAAGTATTCGTGGACGTCGGCCTTCTTCTTCCGCAAAAGCTTCAATTTTATGTTTGATCTCCTGGTAGTGTTCATCGTTTTTATACACGCTTTCGTACACTCCTTTTATCGTTTGATTAACCGCTTTATGGCGACCACAAGCAGCCTCTATTGCATCAGAGATCTCGCCAACGGTTGCTCTTCTTCGGGTTGCTTCAACAGCAAGATCCAGCAGGTTTCCTTCACCTGATTTAGCGGCTTCAGTGATCTGAGCCAATGCTTCTTTAACAGCCTCATTATCGCGATCAGCTTTCAAAGCGTCAAGGCGTTTAAGCTGCATTTTTCGCACTTCAGAGTTATCAATATCCAGGATCTCAACAGGATCTTCTTTTTCATTGATGTATTTATTCACACCAACAATGGTCAGATCACCTTTGTCGATCTTAGCCTGTTTTAAAGCAGCAGACTCTTCGATCTTACGTTTTGGGTATCCTTCTTCAATGGCCTGAGCCATTCCACCCATTTCCATCACTTCTTTAATGATCTCACGTGCCTTTTCTTTCAGGTCGTGAGTGAGTGATTCAACAGCATATGAACCGGCAAACGGATCGACGGTATGCGTAACATCTGTTTCTTCATTAATGATGATCTGAGTATTCCGGGCTATACGGGATGAGGTTTCTGTAGGTAAAGAAATTGCTTCATCATAACTATTGGTATGCAAAGACTGAGTACCACCGAGTACTGCAGCCATCGCTTCCACAGTGGTTCTGATCACATTATTAAGCGGGTCCTGCTCGGTGAGTGACCAACCTGAAGTCTGGCAATGTGTACGAAGCATCATAGATTTCTGATTCTTCGGATCGAAATATTCTTTCATCACCTCTGCCCACAAGGTTCTTGCAGCGCGGAGTTTACTAACCTCCATCAGGAAGTTCATTCCAATGGCAAAGAAGAAACTCAGGCGCGGAGCGAATGCATCCACATCCAATCCGCGATCTACGGCTGCTTTTACATATTCGAGACCATCGGCAATCGTAAAAGCCAACTCAAGTGCTGAATCTGCACCGGCTTCCTGCATGTGATATCCTGAGATGGAGATAGAATTGAACCGAGGCATAAATTTGCTGGTGTACTCAATAATATCTGATACGATCCGCATTGATTCATGCGGTGGATAGATATAGGTATTACGCACCATAAATTCTTTCAGGATGTCATTCTGAATGGTACCGCTAAGCAAATTAGCATCCACACCTTGTTCTTCTGCGGCTACTATGTAGGCAGCCATGATCGGAATAACCGCACCATTCATGGTCATAGAAACGGACATTTTGTCCAATGGAATGCCGTCAAAAAGGATCTTCATGTCCTCAACAGAATCGATGGCCACCCCTGCTTTACCAACATCACCAACTACTCGCGGATGATCAGAATCGTATCCCCGGTGAGTTGCCAGGTCAAAAGCTACACTCAATCCTTTCTGCCCTTTCTCGAGTGCTGCACGGTAAAATTTATTGGATTCTTCTGCGGTCGAGAAACCGGCGTATTGTCTGATGGTCCAAGGTCGCTGTGTGTACATGGTCGGGTATGGACCACGGGTAAATGGAAACACACCAGGATATCCGGCATCAGCTTTTCTTTCAGTCAGGTCGCTGGCATCATACAATGCCTTCATGGTAATTCCTTCCGGAGTTTCTCTATTCAGACTTTCTACAGGGTTACCTTTTAATGCTTTCCCGGCAGCTGCTTCCCAGTCCTCACGGGACACTTTGGTATCAGACATAGCTCTCACCTCTTTTCATGGAAATGTATTTTTATAGTAGTTAAGGTACAATTTTATGGAAAAGAAACTAGACTCCGAATGTGAATTTTGGTTGAAGAGGCACTATTTGAGTCGTTTTTTGTTTTTATTTACACATACTATTTCTTTTTACTTCTCAGTCTCATCTTGTTTTGTAGATTATCGAAAAACCATACAATGAACCGTCATTTTCTACTACTGCTTTCCTTCTTGATCATCGCCTTAACCTGTTCTGAGGAGCCTGTTGAGTCTGCTTTTACCTATTCACACTCTACAGATAGTCTATTTGGCAGCCTGCAGAACATCAATCTTATTGAAATTTCGAACAACACAAAGGATGAATATGAGCTGGCTTTTGGTGAAAACCAGCCAAGGCTTATTCCAACCAGCATATTAGCGGATTCTTTAGGTGCCGTTGTTGCAATTAATGCAGGCTTTTTTGATATGAGAGCAGGAGGAAGTGTTACTTATTTTGAGATCGCGGATAGTACCCTCAGCCCCACTCGTCCTTCTGGTATAAAGTATTCAATGAATGATTCATTACGCACAGGAGCCGTAGTAATTCTTAACGATCAAACTGTACTGATCGAACCTGAGAAAAAGGATTCAGTGTATGAAAAATCCACAGACGAAGCTTACGTTTTAGTCACAGGTCCGCTTCTATTGCAAGACGGAGAAAAAGTAAAACTGGCCTCAATGAATTTTGTAAATGATCGTCACCCCCGAACGGTGATCTGCACTAAAACTGAATCCATCTTGCTTGCTACCATAGACGGACGTAGTGAAACAAGCTCAGGAATGAATCTACATGAACTTCAGGATTTTCTGATCTCGCAAAATTGCATGGATGCTGTAAATCTGGATGGAGGGGGATCAACCACCATGTGGATCAAAGGAAGGGGTGTGGTGAATGAACCGAGTGACAAGTCCGGAGAACGTCCTGTTGCGAACATTCTGATAGTGAAGAAAAGAGATCTTTAGATGACAGAATTAGTCTGAAGGAGCTTCTATTCTGCATCTTACTGAAACGGAGCAGCTATTTGATCACTTCAGATTCAACTCACCCTGAGAAGTGCTGAATCCTATCTCCTCTTCAAATTTCTCAGTACCGAAATTTTCTTCCATTTCGGTGCGCAGTTTCTGTATGGTTAACCCACTGGTTAAAGACCCGTTTCTGGAGATGGAAATACGACCGGTCTCTTCCGATACTACCAACACAAACACATTATTGGTCTCGCTAACTCCAACCGCTGCACGGTGCCTGGTACCAAAAGATTGTGAGATATTTGGGTTTTGTGAAATGGGCAGATAACAACTCGCAGCCATGATACGGTTATTTCGTATGATCACTGCCCCATCGTGTAAAGGAGTATCTTTTTTGAAGATCGTAACCAGTAACTCTGACTTGATCTTTGCGTCGATGCTAACCCCGGCATCTACCATATCCTGTAATGAAGAAGTGCGGGCAAATACAATAAGTGCGCCGATCTTGTTTTTTGATAGTTCCTTAGTAGCTTCGATCACCTCATCGATCATTTCCTCAGACGTAGAGCGGGTAAAAAAGCGATCGAAACTGGTATTCGTGCCCAACCGATAGAGAAGTTTTCTGATCTCGGGCTGAAAAATGATAAACACTGCCAGAATACCCACATTCATGATCCCGCTCAGAATAAAATCAATAGTGGTAAAACCAAGAACTCTGATCACCAGATTGATTATGACCAGCAAGATGATCCCGATTCCGGCCTGAATGGCAAATGTTCCTCTGATCCACTGATACAGATAGACCAAAACACTGGCAATAAGCAGTGTTTCAATAAAATCCATTATACCGAAATCGAGAAACCCAATGGGGATCACTAACAGCTCCGTCTAAGATTGAGATTGTATTGCGTTGAATATACGAATTGAATCGGAAGCTTCCTTCACATCATGAACTCTTAAGATCCTGGCTCCCTTCATCAATGAATGATAGTGAACTGCTAAAGTTCCGGCCAGTCTTCCTTCAACTTCCCGATCGTCCAGTACCTGGGCTATCATGGATTTTCTGGAAGCACCAATTAGTACAGGAACGTCAAATTCCAGAAAACTATCAAGATGAGCGATCAGGGTTAGGTTATGTTCCAGCTTTTTCCCGAATCCGATTCCGGGATCCAGTATCACTTTTGAAAATCCACGTGACTCAAATTCCCTGAGTTTCTTTGCAAAAAAAGCAGAGAGCTCATCGATCACATCTAAATAACGGGGATCCTGCTGCATGGTTTTTGGATCTCCTTGTGTGTGCATAAGCACGTAATAGGCATCATATTCCATACACAGATCAATGAAACGGGGCTCTTTTGTTAGCCCGCTTACATCGTTTATGATATGAGCGCCTAATTCTAACCCCTGAAGAGCCACTTCGTATTTGGTCGTATCCACTGAAAAGAATACCTCGGAACCAAATTCAGGAATCGCCTTTTCGAGAACAGGAATAACCCGGGATAATTCTTCCTTTTCGGAAACAGGATCAGCATTAGGGCGGGTTGATTCACCACCTACATCTATGATCTTTGCACCATCTATGATCATCTGTTCGATGTGATGGAGAGCAGCATCTACTGCATTAAATTTACCGCCATCACTGAATGAATCTGGTGTAGTGTTGAGAATACCCATTACCAGCGGGGTATCCATGATTGAAAAAAGACCAGATTGTTGAGACAAGAGAACTGTTATTCGTTGATCGTTATCCGCAAAAAAACTACGAATAACGATCAACAATTAACGAATTTTTTACCACTCTTCTTTGAGCTCGCCTAATTTATCTTCTTTTTCGGCCCATTCATCGGCATCAGGTAGCGCATCTTTGGTTTCGTTGATCACATGATCTTCCCATGCTTCTGCCAGACGCTCGTTCAGATCAATGTACTGTTCCCATTTTTCAGGCACTTCATCGTCAGGAAAAATAGCTTCAACCGGGCATTCCGAAACACACGCATCACAATCGATACACTCATCAGGATCGATCACTAAAAAGTTTGGGCCTTCACGGAAAGCATCAACCGGGCACACGGAGGCACAGTTTGTATACTTACATTTAATACATGGTTCGGTTACTACGTATGGCATATGAGTAAGAATGAATTTTAATATTTCAAAAAAATTGAACCTGAATATCAGTTCAACTTAAGATAGATGCAATCCAAATTATCGAAGCATTTCCTTCACTTCATTCAGATCACCATCCGTTCCCGCCGAAGGAATCCCCATTAAATGGGTCATCAGTTCATAAATATGAATATTCTCGAACGTGTCCATACTATATCCCTTTTTGAAATCAGGACCAAACGCGACAAATAAAGCATGCATTTCCTTCTCCTGATTATCAAACCCATGTGTTCCTCCACTCGGATAATCGGATCGGCTGTCCACATATTGATGGGTTGAGATCGTGTGCCCCAGATCCGCGATCATGGTGATCTCCGGTACGCGGTCATTATTTTTCAGATGAAATCGCTCCGGCAAATTCTCACGGGTATATACCGAATAATGATCTTCGTTTTCCTTCAATGCGGAATAGATCTCCTCAACATTATCTCCCTTTACATTCATCATAACCACCGGGGATGTTGCAATGATATCAACCTCTTCCATATCAATAAGATCATCCACAAAAACGAGTCGGTCTTTAGACAGATCGGTCATCCCATGATCCGACAAAATGATCACATTCGTATCTCCAAAAAGGCCTTCATCCTTCATCCGGGTTGCAAGGTATCCCATCAGATCATCGGCATATTGAATGGCTTCTATCACTTCTTCAGATTCTGTGCCATACCGATGACCTTTGCTGTCTACAAAACTGAAATAGAGTGTTCCGAAGTCAACTTCTTTATCATCACCGGAAGTCAGCCACTTAACCACTGTATCAATACGTGCACTATCTGGCATATTTCCATCATATTTCTTCCAGTGAGTAGGCCTCATATCCTGAACAGGTGCTTCTGAACCAACCCAAAACATGGTTCCGGCTTTTAAACCATTCTTCTCTACGGTATTCCAGATCGGTTCTCCCAAATACCAGGCCGGATTTTCTACCTGTTCGCGATTCCCAATGGAATAAGAAAGAGCCAGGGTACTGTCGTACATTGAGTTACCAACCAAACCATTATTCTCCGGGTACAGGCCCACTGCTATTGCGTAATGATTCGGGAACGTTTTACTGGGAAATACCGGGATAAGTCCTTCACTTTTCACTCCGGTTCTAACAAAGGTATCGAAGTTTGGTGTTTCTGTCTTTTGAAGATAATCGGCTCGGAAACCATCAAAAGAAACTAATAACAATTTTGCATGTTCTTTTTTACCTGATGGTGAACAGGCAACAAATAATGAGAGTAATAATAAGGGTAGGATCTTTTTCATAATGGGGATAATAAAAAAAGCAGCCCCGAGTTGCGGGACTGCTTTTGTAAAATTTAGGCTAAGAATTCTTAGAAGTTGATACGAAGACCAATGTTGTATCGGCGAGGTAAACCTAAGAATACTTCAGCATCATCAGCGTCATGATCGCTATCGAAACCATTGTAACGGCTGTTATCCAATGCATCCTGAATGTAGGTTGTATTGAACACGTTAAATACGTTGATGAATAACTGACTTCCTTCTAAAATGCTAGGGATGTCGTAGTTAATGTGAGCACTGAATACGCTGTAGTTCGGTACTTGCCAGGTTTGAGTACGATCGGTTTCGTCAGTTCGGCTCAGCGGGTCAAACTCTGAGTAGTGACGCAGGAATGAAGTTCCAACAACCGTTACATCCAGTTTGTTGGTAGGCTCCAGTGTCATTACATAAGAGAACTGAGTTTGAGGCGCGTTACCTACTTTTAAACCATCAACATATAGATTGATAGTAGAATAAGTCTGAGTTGCTTCGTCAGCCAGGTACTGGGCAGTTACGTCATTAGTGTATTCCCATAAGTTATGAGAAGCAGCAAAGTCGAAACGAACCATGCTGTTTGGTCGGTAACCAAGTTCCAGCTCAACCCCCATGTGGCGCTGATCTAAACCGGAGATATTGATAAGACCATCAGCTCCATTCTGCTGAGTTACTGAACGAGTGAAAGAACGGTCTCTACGGTCGGTCATGTATAGGTTTAAATTACCGGCAAGAGTTCCTTCTGTATCATTGAAACGAATACCAGTCTCATAGAAGTAGAACTTCTCATTTTGTGGATCCTCGTTTACAGCTCCGTTTCCATCACTGATCACGTTATCGAAGATCGGCACTTTAGAAATGGCACCTAAGTTTGCATAAACACCCATGGTTTCGCTCACGTTAAAGATCGCGCCCCCTTTTAACTGCCATCCCATGATCGCATCGCTCTCACGGTAAAGATCCAGGAAGAAGTTGTCGTGGGTGTATTTAATACTTGAAATACCTGCAGTACCGTAAGCACTGAATTTGTCGGTAGTATATTGTCCCTGAACAAATCCACCATACCAGTCAACAGTATTGGTATAGTTATAAGCGATCTTATCGCCCAGACCAACTGCTTCGCCGTTGTACATAAACAGGTGACCACCAAGAAGGTCACGTACTTCACGGTAATGTTCGATCTCTGCAGTTCTCCAGTCTAAACCGGCCTGAATTTCTAAGTTTTCGTTCAGATTAGCAGTCACTTTAACAATATCACCGATGGTCCACTGATTGTTACGGCTGTTTCTCAGAATAGTGAGAGAAGTATCACCATTGGCAATGTTTCTTTCGATGGTATCATCCCAAAGGATCTTGTAAGCACCGTTAGAGAAATCACGAACCGGGCTGCTACCGTAGGTACCGGTACCACCACCAACACCACCGGAGTAGTAAAGTACGTTTGTTAAAGATACGTTTTCAGCAAGCTGGCTGTACCAGTTCAGGTTAACTTGTGGCTTGTGAAAGAAATTTTCACGCTCACTGATCTCAGATGGACTGAAACGGTTTGTGATGCTTGGACCGGTCCAGCCATCACCGATATATTGGTTTCCTTCGTATCCTGAGCTAACACCGGCTACGTTTTGGTTGAAGAAACGTCCTTTTTCAGTGTAACGATCTGCCGCTGCAGGATCGTAACCGTCTAAGCCCAGAGCATAAGAACGATCATAAGTAGCAATATTCTGCATGTACAGGTTTTGTCCGTGACGCTGAGGTGCACCTAATGCAAACAGATCCAGTCTGTTTTTGTCATTAACCTGATAAGAAGCCGCTAAGTGATACGCCCATGCATCAGTCCAGGTTCCTTCAACGAGTCCGTCAGCAGTTTTACGAACACCTACAAAGCTGAATGCAAATTTGTCATTGATCATACCTGAATTCAGGATCAATGTACTTTTAGCAAGATTACCGCTGCCGATCTCTGTTTTATAAGATCCGCCGGCATCATTAGCGGTTGGATCAGTAATAATGTTTAATGTACCACCAACAGATGGAACAGCTAAGTTCACATTAGAGATACCGCGCTGAACCTGAATAGAACGGGCTACATCACCCACACCATCCCAGTTAGACCAGTATACCCAGCCATTTTCCATGTCATTAACGGGCACCCCGTTAATCAGTACTGCAACGTTTCTCTGGCTGAAACCACGAACGTTGATACGGGCATCACCGGATCCACCACCCTGATTGGTAGAGTATACAGAAGGTGTGATGTTCAATACTTCAGGAAGGTCGCGAGATCCCAACTGAACCTGTAATGCTTCTTTGCTTACATCTGAGTAGGCAACAGGAGTATTTTGATTAGAACGTGAAGCAAATACTTCTAATGCCTCTAATGACTCACTGGAAGAGCTTAAAACAAAGTCGATGGTCACAGAAGAGCCTTCAACTTCAATAGATTGAGTAATGGTTTCATAACCAATGCTTGATACACGGATCGTGTATGTTCCCTCAGGCACATTTTTAATAACGTAGTTACCTTCGATATCTGTAGCAGCACCTAAATTGGTTCCCTGCAGATATACGTTTGCGCCAATTACTACATCACCGGTTTCTTCTTCAGTGATAGAACCCTGAAGAGTAACCTGAGCCATAGCGAATAATGGCAAAAGTAGAAAGGTTGATAATAATGCTAAATGTTTCTTCATCCCTGTTAGTTTTATGGATTTTGATACGATTGTTTAGAAGCTCAAAGGTACGGTCTTCAACATTAAGCGAAAATTAAGCCTCACAATTATTGCCTGTTTTTTCGTGTAATTTTTTGGGATGGATACCTTGGCAACTACATTTCCTTAATCACTCAATAACAGTATGTTACTTAGGTTACATAACATACCCTTCCCCTTACCCTGATGAGCGTTACTTTTCTGTTTAACGAAGCTTTAAAATATGCTTTATTCGAAATCGGAGGTAAGCTTGAACCGGGAAATGCGATTGTTACCGGTATCAGCTACGTAGAGTACTTTATCGAAATATGCTACGCCACTCGGGGTGTTGAATTGTTTGGAATCGGCCCCGAAGCCACCAAATGAAACCACGATCTGTTTGGTCTGATCTTCCACACCGGCCGGTGGTGGTACCCCTTCCTGACCATTTAACTGGAATTGGTAGAGCTTATGTTGAGCGGCATCTACAACGAAGATAAAAGCATCATCATCGCCGCCAAACGTAACATCCACCGGATTTTCAAATTTATAGGCTTCATATAAAAAACCATCTGCCTGAGTGGTATCCTGTTTTAGCAGATCTGAATTTTGCTGGAACACCAACCCATCCACTGTTTCCACTGCGTTGATCCAAAGCACACGGAATGGAATATCTTTGTTTTGCTGTGCCTGTGTTATAATAAAACTTCTGTCATCACTAAAAATATCACGCTGAGGTGGGCTGATAAAGGAAGTGATTGCGCTGATCCCTACTCCACTTCGCAATGAAGGAATGGTCGGATTTAAGGTACGGATCTGACGTACATTGATCATTTTGTCTGTTAAAACACCATCCACTCTCTGTCGCTGAAATTCGAGTACCGTATTATCAGGTGCGGCAACATTCGACGTTTCTGTAAACGGACCACGACGGGTTACATAAATGGAATTATCAGCCAATACAGTAACGCCGGTTACTTCCACCATTTCATAATTAATGGCTGAATTACGGTTTAAGCGGGCATTCTGTGCAGCGGTGGTACTTAAACTGGCGTCATCAAACGGAAAGATCAAAGTATCCACATATTCGATCGGGCCTGCTCCGTTCATATTCTTGATCTTGAATACCGCAGGTAAATTCCAGGTAATGTTCGGATCGATAGACTCTATCACTGTATCGATACGCGCAGCCACATATACATTCAACAATCGGTCTTGTGTTACCGAAATAGCGCCGGTTAACGGGATGGTAACTCGTGGTGACAGATCGGCCCTGTCCAGTAAATGCACTCCATGGTTGTCGGTTACATAGACGAATTCATCAAAGCCGACATGCACATCGGTTGGAGCATCAAATTCTCCCCAAAATGGAAGTACGGGGGCATACCCGTCAACGTTTTCAAGCGAAGGATCAATTCGGCCAATGTCGAAGATCTCGTCGGTATCCTTATTCGATTTTGAATTGAAAATATCATCACATCCAGTGAATGAGATCATCAATGCTAAAACGGATGCTATGTAAACTGTTCTTTTCATCGTCATAGTGAAAAACTGATCGCAATTCTATGGATCTCGCCCAATCGTTCGTACAGGGAATAGGCATAATCCGCTTTAATAATTTTATTACCTACGGGCAGTACAAATCCGGCACCGAGACTCGGTATCTTTCGTTCCTGAATTCCGAACTCATAACCGGTTCTGAGGAAGAACTGATCTACAAAACTATATTCAGCACCGATATTCAACTGCTCGGCATTATCGGAAGGGTTGGTTACCTGAGCGGTAATAATCAATTTATTCTGTTCAGTGTCGATCAGATCGTATGCAGCTCCGATATGAAATCTTGTTGGCAATGAATTTACTTCCTGAGGAGCTTCAACTACTACTCCATCTGTTTCATCTATGCGGGTAGTAGTTCCGGAAGGATCGGCATCCAGCCCAAAATTATTGATCCCTACAGCAAAGCGTAGTCCGGTATCACCAACCAGATATGAAAATCCAAAATCGATGGCCCCACTGCTGTACTGTACTTCCTCAATATTTTCCTGTAGGAATTTAAACGTGATCCCGTAACTGAACAGATCGGTTACCTGCTGAGCGGCAGAAAGGCCAATGGCATAATGATTAGTGCTGAACATACGTCCCGTACCAAACGGTTCAAATTCTGTGGTCTCCTTGATATCTCCTGACCCCAGATACTGCATAGACAAACCAACGGAGAATTTATCAAAACTCTGGATCACACTGATGTAATCCTGACTGATGCCGGCGAAATATGCGGTATGACTCGCCATAATAGTGGAGCCTTCCACTCTGGCTGAAAGCGCCGGGTTCCAGTATAAACTCGAACCGTCGTTGGCATCTGCCATATTTGAATTTCCCATTGCCGCCGCTCTTGGATCAACGGCGATCTTTGTAAACTGAAATCCCTCAGTACCGGCACGATCCTGACCAAATCCTTGTGCTTTAACCAGGCTTGATGAAAGTACCAGCATTAATAACAGGACTGTTGATGATATGTATTTCATAAATTTCATTCTAGAATCGCACTGATACTCCAACCATGATATGACGCTGCTCGATATAATTGGCAGGGTTATCGTAAGCCGGCAAGTTGTTATCGGTTGGATCCAAATATCGTGGGTCTCTCACATTTCCGGGAACGTCATAGCTCCGGTCATCTTGTAAGGCAATTAATTCAGCTCGTGTTGTTGGATATTGCTTATAACCTTTACCGGTTACCGGATTCACGATCACTGAACTTCGGTTATTTAAAATGTTGGTGATCTCGATGAATGCGGCAAGCTTGGTCTCGCTTATTTTAAATGATTTTTGGAAGTTAAAATCCATATAGAACCAGGCCGGACCGATTTCGCTGTATCGTTTTGCCGGGTCGTCCACATATTCATAGATCGGGCGCCAGTCTTCCTGTCCGTTTACCGGATCTCTTTGATATCCCACCAATTCCATCGGGGTATAGCGCGTACCGCTTCTCCATACAGCAGACAGAAACATCTGGAAATTATTTAGTACATCTACGTCAAAAAGACCATTATCACGATTGTAGGTGAATGTGATATTTCCCTTAATATCGAACGGGCGGTCCCACGCGAGCGGGGTTTCTACGTTGCTGCCAATATTCTGGCTTGCATTGATACTGTTTAGATTATCATCGTTGGTGGAACTCAATCCTTCCGCTCTGGAGTACGTAAAGGATAATTGACCGCGTAAAAGATCTTTATAGCGTTTCAGATAGGTGATCTCCACACCACGTGCACGGGCATAGTCTCCGTTAATCCTGAAAGCTTTGGTCACATCCCTGCCATCCACATCCTGAACTCTGATCGACTGAGTAGTCACGAAGTCATACTTATCTCTCCAGAACGCCGATACATTAAGTGCATCATTTGCTGTGAATTGATTCCTTAAACCGATCTCATAAGAGATGTCCACTTCCGGATCCAGATTTGGATTACCCAGATCGGGCAGATCTGACTGATCCTGATAAAACGGATCAAGACCGGCGTATACATAACTAGGATGCGGAATTCTGGTTGAGTGACCATAATTAAAGAAAAGCACCTGATTCTCCCTAACCGGGAAAGAAACATTCACTTTTGGCAGGAAGCGGAATTTATATCGTAATCCAAGTATGTCTGTACTTTTATCGATGTATTCCTCTGCAATAAAAGTCGGAATGGTAGATACCGTATTTGGATCAAGTGCATCTGCAACTGCATTATCCACATAACGTCCCGGAGCCCAATACTCGAGCCGGCCGCCAATGTTCGCGATCAAACCGTTATAACGGATCTTATCAGTTATGAAAAACGCACCACGTTTTGGTTTTACATGCCATGCATCAAAAGTCTCTCCAATGCGGTAGGTTTCTGATACCGTGTTTTCATCGATCTGTATAGGTGCCCCGATCCATGGACGAGTGATATCGATCCACTGGTAATCATTGAATTTAAATTCGAATCCGGCTACCAATTGGTTTACCCGTTCGCCAAAAAACTTGGTGATGGTACTCTTTAAGGTCAGTTCTTCGGCAAAGTGATCGTGCCACAGTGTTGCGATACCGCCGTTATTATAATATCCCGGGCCGGAAAGCACATAGGTATATCCGTCGGTTCCTTCAAATTCTTCGGCCGGAGGAGTGATGATGCTTTGTGGATCAAATTCACTATCCACATTATCAGGACGCCAGTCGCGACCATTTGCATCCGCACGTAGCCGGGTAAATAAACGACTGAACTGCACTTCATAGAAAGAAGACTGCGACAGGGTCTGAGTCCACTTTAAATAGGATAAATTACTGTCGTGTGTGTAGGTACTCGCGTTATCAAGAAATCCGTTAGAGAAAGCAAACTGAAAACCGGGACGGATCTGAGTATCAGCACCGGTGATCTGAAGCATGCGGGTATTTTGATTGATGGTGATAGATCGCTGATATGCTCCCTGAAGCCTCATTCCCGGCTTAATATTATAGGTAAGCTTGAACATGCCGTTCCAACGATTACCCTGTCGAGGGGACCAGAAATCACTTCCCGCAATAGACGAATGCAATTGATCCGCAGATAATTTGGTGTATCCGTCGGTAAGAGAAACCTGCCCTGTTAAGAAGAAGGTGATCTCTCCCGGTAGATTTAATCCCATTTTGGGTAGTATTTTTTCGGCAAGGATGCCGGGTCCACCCAAACTTAACTCATACACATCGTTAAAGAAGTTGGCCTGATTCGACATATTATTCGAACCGAGATTATCTCTTTTATGTGAGAACGTACCTTCGTAACGGCTACCGCCATTCTGTGTCTGAACAGCCACCACTCCTGAGGTCACATCACCATATTCGGCACCAACCCCACCGGTGATAACTTCAATATTACTGAAAGAATTTGAACCCAGATCCAGCCCGAATCCGGTACCGGCCAGCGGATCCTGTGCAGAAACGCCATCTACCACATATCCGGTTTCGTAAGCACGGCCACCCTTGATATATAATCCGGTAGGATCTTTCACCACACCAGATTGCATGGAAACGGCATCCTCCACTTTTTGGATAGGAGCCGCATCCAGTTCGGCTTTAGATATGGAGGCCGATGTATTAGATTTTTCTACATCAAAGATCGGAGCTTCCCCAATCACGACCACTTCTTCATCCGACTCAAATACTTTTTCCTGCAATGCCTGATTTACGATGGTGGTCTCGCCGGCTTCTACTTTGATCCCGGTAACCTGCACCACCTGAAATCCAATGAAAGTGATCTCCAGGGTATATTCGCCCGGACGAATGTTTCTGATCAGGTAATCACCATCAAATCCGGTAGCCGCTCCAAAATTGGTTCCCACAATACGAACGTTCACCCCCGGCAGAGTTTCACCGGTTGATTCTTCTGTGATCACTCCCGAAATATTACCTGTTGATTGCGCCCATGCCATTGTTGGCAACAACACAACCAGAAGTAAGAAAGCAGTGGTAAAAAGTTTCTTCATAGTGGTCACTGTTTAAAATTCAGTCTGCCGATCAACATGTCGTCTAACACATTAACCAGATTCTCGTAGCTGTTCAGGTTTGATAAATCCAGACCAAAATAGATCAGTGATTTTTCGGGATTTTCAATAGCTACACTTTCAAATTTTTGATAATCCTGATTGAAACCTAATACAGTAGTAGCATAAAAATCTGCTTCAAAAAGGCTGGTTGCACCGGAGATGGGTTTCATCGGATAGCGCCCCGTGGTGCTTTTACTGATGCTGAGTGTATCCGTACTGATCACTGAAGTTGGAGTAACTTCTGTATTTGCTGAAAGCAGAAAATCCGTTTGGATACCCACTAATGTGCCCAGCGAATCTACCGGAAGAAAATTAAAGATCTCATCTTCCTGGCTGATATTCTTCATAGGAATGGTTACAAACATCTTCCCGCCATCATCAAAAAACTCTTCGGTGATATCGAGTGCGTATGTGATATTCCTGTTGATATCATTGGATGACCAATAGATATAATCCCATTTAGCCAGAGTCTTCTTCAAGGTTGGATCAAGTACGGTTGGGAAAGCTCCCGACACTTCTACTTTATCCTGGGCTACCTCTTTATCGTTGATGATCCAGATATCCGGCTGAATTCCGAGATCACTCAAAGCACTTAAATTCAATTGTTGATTTGCCATGGAATTACTTCCGGAATAATCGTTGATATACAGTACGCTGGATGTTCGTGGCTTTATGAACCAGGAAACCGTATCTACATTACTCACAGCTCCTGCATTGTCGGTTGCCCGCACGTAAAAAATGTTTCTCTCACCGATCTTTAAACCGGGAATCGTCAAATCGCTGGTAGAGGTATAACTTCTGCCTAAATACACTTTAGCCTCTTGTTCGCCAAGAGTCTGTTCGTCTTCTAACTCCAGATTTATAAACACCCGGTTCTCGCCATCCGGAATCGGCATTTCCACCCAGCCGTTTATGGTATCGTTTACGGCTACTTCTGTTGCCATAATATTTCCGAGGCCATCGGGATCTGAGACCGTCCAGCCAAAGCTGGCAATAGCATACATGGTATCCGGGGGAGTTTCTGTCTGGTTGATGGATACAGATGGTTCAGAATTCACAATCGGATATACTAATCGGGCTCCTATCGGATCTCGTTCCTCATCGTTATCAACAGCGCGTACTTTAAAGAGCACATCATCCGTAGCCTCACCACTGGTTATTGGAAGAATAAAAGTACTGTCTGTCTTAGTTGTGAAAGTCCACGCTCCTTCACTGGTATCGTTAATGGCATATTCATAGCCTATGATATAACCATCACTATCGTTACCCCACCATGATATATTGATCTGGCTGGATAGTCTGAAATCTCCATCACGATTGATCTTTTCAACCGTCATAAAGGTAGTTGGTGCTTTATTTTCATTGAAATTGCCGGAGAGCGAATCATTACAGCTAACTCCGATGAGAATAAAGAGCAATAACAGTGCGGATATTTTACTAATTGTCTTCAACGATACATGCGTTATTTAAAAGAATATCAGGCTGCGGAGGTCCACAGCCTGATATCTGAATTTGGTCAGCTTATTTTATTTAATAAGCATCATTTTACGAGTACTGATGAAATTACCAGCCTCAATTCTGTAAATGTACATACCACTAGCGAGAGCAGAAGCATCAAACTGTACGGTATGATTTGCAGCCTGCATTTGCTGGCCATTTAACAGAGTAGCCACTTTTCGGCCAAGCATATCGTACACAGTAAGCGAAACTTTACTTGCCTGTGGTAATGCAAAGCGAATATTGGTGGTCGGGTTGAATGGGTTTGGATAGTTTTGTTCCAGAGAGAATGTCTCAGGTACGCCATTCACAACTTCGTTAGAGTTAACAACTCCACGGGTAAGGGTGATGGTTCGGTAGATCGGCATGAAGTCGTCTCCGAAGTTATCATATGGACCGTGTACATCGAGTGTATCCAGACCATCGCTTACACGTACGTTCCATACGAACGTAGCAGATTCACCTACATTAAGACCGGCACCTGCAAGCAGAGCATCCACGTCTAAACCAGGAATAGTAACTACGGCATCTTCACCATTGTTGTTTGATGGAATAGTAGCAACTACAGCTGTAGTATCCGCAGAGTAGAGTACCCACTCGTAAGTCACATCCTGACCATCGAAGTCTTCTGTTGCAGTCCAGGTTGCTTCCACATCACCGGTTACTTCTACCGTAACACCATCTTCAGGAGAGATGAGCGGGAAGTCAAGCACAGGAGTAAATGCGTTACCTGATTCGGTAATGAAATCGGCTGCATCTCTTGGATGGAATTTAGGAGCACCGAAAGAAGCTGCTACCACTGCATAAGCATCCATCACAACACCGGCTCTTAAAGAGTGGTTGAAGTCGTATGGTACGCCTACTGAACCGATCTCGCTGTCAGAACGGATATCTTCGTTAAAGATCGCGCCGGTTTCTGAAGTAGCATCAGTATTCTGAAGAGTGTACTCACCGTAAGCTCCACGGTCTGTTAATTCCACATCTTCGAATTTAACTACCATGCCTTCGTATGGCTCTAATTCACCACTTACGGTCCAAACACCGATCGAATCGGTTTTGAGAACAGGGATCACAGTTTCGATATCGTTACCCTGAGAAACCAAGGTCATTTCAACATCTACAAGCTGAGTGAGCGTTAGCGAATTACTTGCAACAGCTGCTTCATGTACGCTGGCTGCAGTAATAGTAACTTCATCACCTCTTACGAGAGCCTGAGTTGCTGATGTTTGTTCAAGGAAGATACCTCCCCACGCTGCAGCTGTATCCTGAAGGATGATCACACCGTCGGCATTATCAGAAACGATAAGACCGGTGATATCCATAGATAGTTTACCGGAACCGAATAATGGGCTGGCACCAGGACCACCATCAGCCGTTTTTTGAACCAGTTCGATTGTATTGATCGCACCATCCTGTACAAAATAACCGAAGCTGCCTGCAATTGGCTCGCGACCGGTCAGTCCTTCACTGTCAGTTGCTTCTATATAGAATGAAACAGCAGAGAAGTTTGGCTGAGCAGGAATAGTTGCTGAATAAACATCTCCGGCGGCAGTCATAGCTAAGGTATCAGCCACGCCGTTTGAAGAGTAGATCAGGTTTGCAGAAGCAATTGTTGCACCTTCAACACCAACGATAGTAGCAGAAACTGTTACATCATCGCTTGATGTTACGGAAGAATCACTCTGGCTTACTTCAGAGAATACCGGTGGTAAACCAATTACTACAAGGTCATTTGGCCAGGTAAATGTAGTTCCACCAAGATCATCGCCAGTTACGTAGCGGGTACCGTTTAACCAAAGCACACCATCTTCCATCGGGTTGATGCTGAATGCCTGAGAACCAGCTGTTACATTACCGTCCGGATCGTCACCAACCAGGTTGATGAAACCACTCAGATCTACAATGGCACCCGGAGATGGTGGCTCAAATGTAGGATCATCGCCATGACGGTAGTTATACGTTGGTAAATAAGCTACACGGTCATTTCTGTATCGAAGTGAAGTGTCGTATGTGTAGATTCTTGAACCATTGCTGCTTACCGCCCAATTTGGTCGGTCGCCGGTAGATACATTACTTACTGTAGCGCCGCTTAGTTTTACATAAGCGCCATTATATTTCCAGTAATTACCGGCATTAATTTCGTGAGTACCATCTTCATTTAAGATGTTCAATTCATCAGCTGTAACTTCCCATGGGCTTAACAATGATCCATAAGCAGCAAGTTCCGGAGCGGAATTCACGTTACCAACCAGTGTAGCTGCTTCAACAGTTACCTGAGCAGTAGAATTGAAGAAAGAAAGTGTACCGGTAATATCAATAACATCACCACGGGTAAAACCTTCAAGCACCGTGTAATCAGATTCAACTAATTGAATAGACATACCTTCACGACCCATTGATACAGCATTTGTATCCGTTACGAATACGTGAATACGGCTTATCACATCAATAATACCATCGCCATCATTATCGGTTGGGGTAGCGAGACCTGAACTCTTAGGGTATGAAACAACTACCGCTGTAAAGTTTTTAGTTTCACCGTTTAATGGGTGAGCCTGAATGGTTTCGTTAGTTACTTCGGTAAGCGGAGTTCTGTAGTAGTTGAAATCACGAATGGTGAAATCAGCTTCAGCTACGGTATGTGTTCCGATGTTTGAAAAATCATTCTGATCGAATACGATCCATTCAGAAGAAACCTCATCGGTACCAAAAGATGCTTTTGGTACTGCGTTACCTGACATAAACTGAGACTTCCTAACCAGTGTATGCTCTCCGGTACCACCGCTTACACCGGCAACATCCCAGGCACTTCCCGGGTCTTCATCATACGCACCGAACATGTCTAACAATACAGTATCAGTACCTGAAACATGATATAAACCACGTGCATCGTCACCATTAAATGCAGTAGTGTATGGGTTACCGTAAGTAATTAACGTATCTGCAGCAGCCTTAAGCACTGAATCAGCATCAGCATTTACAATTACGAAAGTACCCATCGACTCGAGCATAGTTCCTGCTTCGAATCTTAATGTATCGTTTATTGGATTACCATTATAGTTACCCAAAACAAGATACTCGCCAAGGTCAACAGCGGCATCGGTTGGGTTAAAAATCTCTAAAGCCTTATTGTTTCCTGAACCCTCAATGTATTCAGAAAAGAACAAAGTCTTGTCTTGTGCATTTGCAGCACCAAAACTAAGCAACAAAGCGAATATGGCGAGCATACCCTTCATCGCTGCATTATTTGTAGCTTTTATCATAGTTTGTTGATTTTATTTAATGATTACGATTTTACCTGTTTGAACCTCTCCTGATGCTAAATCTTTCACGGAATACAGGTAAAGTCCCGTGGTTAAGATCTGATTAGCATTTGATTGGATATCCCACGCGTGCTCTCCGCCGGGCAGTACCCGGGGATCGTCGCTGTAGTTGTTATACCAATTTATGTCCCCATTGTAGGAGTCTGCGTCATGGGTAAATTCTGAGATGATATCGCCGGAGATTGTGTAAATACGCACTTCTGATTTCGCCGGCAGATTATAAAAATACAACTTCCTTTCTCCTTCAGAGGCTCCGTCCCAGGCTGCATTCACCCTGTATGGATTTGGATATACCCCCACCTGATATTGCTGCTCATCGCTTCCAAATTTATCATTGGCCGGAGTACCGGGAAAAACTCTGACTGCATTCACATTCGAACTGCTTTCCAACCCTTCGATCTCAAATACTTCACTGCCACGGTCAAATGCAGTTACCGAAACTTCATATTGCCAGCCGCTCAGCATGTCATTCATTTCAAAGGCATAGTAATACGTATTGGTATCTCCCTCGAAGGTTACCGGCTCCGGCAATTCGATCTCATCAAAACCAGTGTTATAGCCAACATCGTTGCCGTCATAATCATACTCGCGAATCATTCTGGGCTGCAAATTCAGATCTTCACCCAATTCTGATCTGTACACTCGGTATCCTTCGAAATCCTGTTCCCCTGAAACCCGGTCAATGGAGGCCTCCGCGGTTTTATCCCAGTAAATGGTGACTTTACCTGCGTCTAATTCAACCCGGATATTTGGATTATCGGGAGGTGTAGGGAATAAGTATCGGGTTAGCTCATTATTTCCGTCAGTATCTTCCCCTTCATCTAATACCCCATTATTATTTTTATCCTCTCCCTGGAAAACACGATTTACAGAACTCAGGGTCTGATACAGATTTACCCTTGATTCATCATCATCAACTGCTTTTCCGGTGGGGCCTTGAAATTCATCCGGCTTTAATGCTCCGGAAAAAGCAAAATACACTGTGAGTGTTTCCCCGGCTTCCAGTCTAGGAAATGGCCCGATCGATAGCATCGAAATATAATTACCATTGCCGGTCTGCCCGTCTGTTCGCAATTGCTCACGAACTGATTCGCCGCTTATCACTGAATCCATCGGAAATTTAGTAGCCATTCGCTCATAACGCTGCAGATCGGTTCCGGGACGAACATACACCCCGGTACCTGAACCGAATAACCAATAACTTGGGTCAACAAATGGTGCCCGGAAGCCTTCCTGCTCTAAATATTCTTTATTGGATGGATGGAAGTAATACCCATTATACTCGGCCCCGATAATTGACATAGCACCGTATGTATTAATGGATGGATTATCCGGAGAACCGGCATCAAAAACGTACGCTGTATAAAGTGAATCAAGAAAACCAACCCCATTCTTGTTGAAGAATGCTCCACCGGTTTCTGTGGCTGTATTTACGTTTCTTACAACCAGGTCGGCATACATTCCTACAAAGATACTATCCCATGGTGCAGGTGAGGAATAAAGCCCACTGTTATTGGTGATCTCGTACTTAAGAATGGTAAAATTTTCTGTGAACGGGAATCCCCAGTTATAACTTTCAAGGCGCACATCAGCATACAAGGGAGTATCGTGTCCGTTTATTGGAGTACCGTTAATATCCCGGCGGCGATCAGTGAATTCGGCAATGATATCCTGCTCCCCAACCGAAGCCGGTGAGTAATATTCATCATTAGGATTTGTACTCCTGATCAATAAAGGTTGATCTGCGGTGAATTCAAACCCGGCTGCGCCCCGCGCATACCCTCCACTCGTGGTAACTGAAGCAGTGGAAACACGGATTCCGGCATTATTATAGTTCGCCCCGATCCAGATCCCGGCCTCGAATAAGTGCTCCGTACCCGTATCATTCGGATACCGCATACTCGATCCGCCTTCCGGATTATTTCTCACATCGGGCTTACCCAGTGTTCCAAAATTTGTGATCGCCAGACCAATAGTGCCTGCATCTGTTTCTATTCTCTCAAACGAAGCCTGTCCAAAAGCGGCTCCGGTAATTACACAGGACAATGTTAATACAAGAAAGTACTTCAAAGACTATTACTGAAATTTAAAGTGAGCGACAAAGATAACTATATCATTGACCAACCTCACAATTCGTGTGCTGATTTTACACTAAAGTAATATAAGTCAGCGAATAAATCTTCGATAAAACTGAACAAGCTTCTCCTGAGGCACTTTCAGGTAAAAAAAGATCAGGATAGTGGTAAATATCAACTGCAGTCGGATCACGCCATTCTCACGATATTTGCGTGCAGAAGTGATCACCGCACTATGAAGAATGCAAAATTTTGTAAGACGCTTCAGATCTTTTACGATGATCTGATCTTCCATCACAACGAGTCTTTCATCGAATCCACCCGCACTTTTGAAGATGCTTTTCTCAACAAACAGGCTCTGATCTCCAAATCGTAGTACGTCAAGATCGAACCGGGTAAACCATGCATAGAATTTCAGTACAGGATGATCATCATCAAACATTAGCCGAAAGCAACCTGCTCCAAATCCTGTATTTATTTTTTCTGTGAACTGATCCACAAAATCTGATGGTGGCAGAGTATCAACATGTAAGAAATAGAATATATCGCCATGAGCAACCTGTGATCCGTAATTCATCTGAGCTGCCCGACCTTTTTGCGGACTAAGGTATAATGTGCAGTTATAAGCTTCAGCGACTTTAGCCGTGTTATCCGTACTACCCCCATCAACTATTAGCAGTTCGCACTGGTCGATCTTCTCACATTCGTTCAAATGCTTTAATAGAATCGGTAGAGCAACTTCTTCGTTAAACACCGGTATTATGATACTGATCATAGCCCTGATTCAAACCTGCTTTTTACTGCCAACCAATCATCAATGGTGTCAACATCATGTAACGTGGGTAAGAGGGAATACGAATTCCCCGATGTGACTAATTTTTTAACTGTCTTATCAAATACCTCAGAAGTACTCCATTCAATTTGCTTAAACAGACACGGAATAAACTTGTGCATCCCTATTAAATAATATCCTCCATCTTCTGCCGGTCCGATCACTACTTCATTTTCCGACAATAACTGAAATGCGCTGTTTATGATCTCAGTATCTATTTCAGCACAATCACTTCCTATAATGATCACTTTACCTGCACCATTCTGAAAGGCTTCTGCGAAGGCATAACTCATTCGTTCTCCCAGGTCATCTCCCGCCTGCACCTTTTTAACCACTGATAACTCTTCCCATCCATCATCTGCCTCTTCTTTATCAGAATACCAAACCTCAGTATTAGCCGATAATCCGGCAACCTGTTTTCTGGTGTAGTCAAGTAACAGCTGGTATACGTGTAGTGCTTCCTCGTGCCCAATACTACGAGCAAGGCGAGTTTTAACTTTTCCGTAAATCTTGTTCTTTACGAATACAATTAGTGTTGAATGAGACAATCTCTGAATGGGTTATTCTTAAAAATCGGAACCTTAAGCTATCACTTGCTTTATAAGTTGTAAACAAAAACAAAAAATTACTTATGAAAACTGTAAACAAATTAGCATTACTATTTATCACAGGATTTTTAATGATCGCCCCAAATCTGGTGCAAGCTCAGGCTGTTCCGGAAAAAGGACAAAAAGCAGTCGGGGTTATGATCGGGGAACCAACGGGTATTTCATTTAAAGCATGGAATTCATCTAAAACAGCTTTTGACCTGGGATTAACATGGAGTTTACAAGGCAATGATGCCATTGGTATTCACGCCGATCATCTGTGGCATACCTGGTTAGATGTCGATTCCGGCAATCTGGCTTTCCAATATGGTGTAGGACTCAGAACCTGGTTTGCTGATGGTGCATCTGCAGCGGGAGTTCGAATTCCTGTAGGTTTCAACTATCTGTTTGAAGACGCACCTATCGGTTTATTCCTTGAAATTGCTCCGGTCATTGACATACTGCCGGATACTGATGCCGATGGAAATGGCGCAATTGGTGCGCGCTTCTACTTCTGATCAGATTAGATACGATCAGTTTTTAAGAGAGGGGCAGAGAAATATCCTGTCCTTCTTTTACAAAGAAAGCTTCCCCAAAGCCTTCCTGGAAGTTTTTCTTTAAATTCTCATTCAAACCTTCCAGATAATCATCGGTGCTGTCAGGATCGTGATGTGTTAACACCAGTTTTTTAATACCACAGGTCTTTGTCACCTCAATTACACGTTCCCAGCAAGAATGCCCCCATCCTATTCTTTCTTTGTGTTGCTCACCGTTAAACTGCCCGTCATGGATAAGCACATCTGCATCTTTCACGAACGCTCTGAATTCCTCAACGAATGCTTCATCTTCCTCAGAATCAGTGGAGAGCGGAAGCTCATTATCCGGACCAAAAATGATGACTTTCCCCCCGATTCTGAATTTATAGATCGCGGTCGGCACAGTATGCCGGGCCCACATATATTCTACCGAATAACCATCTAAATTTAATGTACCGGGCGAAAAAGACTCACAATTCATATCTGCCAGCAACATATCAATGGTGACCGGAAAAAAGGTATTCGACATGTGCCCTTGTAGAATCTCCACACAGCTCACATCCTTTTGCGGAGGCATATACACTCTGAACCAGGCTTCATTTTTATAGAAAGGTTTGAAAAAAGGAAACCCTTGCAGATGATCCCAATGAGGATGGGTAATAAAAATTCGACCGTTTAACTTCTTATCGTGATTAAGAAGGTGATTGCCCAGGTTTCTTAAACCAGTCCCGCAATCAATAATAAGCAATTCATCAATAGGTGAAGCTTCGATCTGCAAACAAGTGGTGTTTCCACCAAATTCCATGTTTTCGATGTTAGCACAGGGGGTAGATCCGCGAACGCCCCAAAATTTTATGTTTATAGCTCCACTCAAATATTCTGCATTATTTCATTAATGTTCCGGTAACATATAAAACACCGGATTAACGAAAAATTATGACTGTCTAATTATAGAATAATACGCTTACAGGTTTAACAATTTTATTAGAAAGATGATGATTACTCGTTGTTAATCATCATCCTGAGTTCGCAACTCACTAAGTTTTTTCCTCAGCTCAGAGATACGCTCAGCTTTCTCATCTAAAACTGCTTCTGCCTTATCAATTTTTTCCTGTAATTCGTCCCTAAGTTTATTTCCCTTATTTGTGGGTTTAAAATATGTTTTTGCTTCCTGATACTGGATGATCTCACTTTCGAGTTTAGATGACTCTTTTTTCAATTCGTCAATTTCTTTTTCGAATTTGATGATCTCTTTCCTTTCAGCCGGATCGAATCCCTGAGACGCCAGTTTTCGTTCCTTACCAAGATCGCTTCCCGAAGACCGATAATTTCCGTAGATCGTATCGCAAACTTCACGGTATTCTTTCCAGATCTTGTTCTTATACTTCAGAGGAACGTAACCGATCTGTTTAAATTCATCCTGTAACTTTTTGGCTTCTTCTACAGCGGCGGCAGGATCATCATGCTCACCTAGTTCCTTCAGCTTCGCAAGAATCTCATTCTTTCTGTTCAGATTATCTTTCTGATCTTTTCGAACATCTTTGAAGTGCTCTCTGCGTTTATCGTAAAACACATCCATCGCACTTTTAAACTGTTTCCAGATCTTTGAGGATTTCTTTCGGGGAACCGGACCGATCTTCTTCCACTCGTCCATCAGTTTCTGTAACTGCTGATGTCCCTGCTCAAAATTCTCGGTATCCTGAATAGCCACTGCCTGATCGATCAATTTCAGCTTGGCATTGTAGTTCTCCTGCTCCTGTTCTCTTAAGGTGTCGATGTTATCCGACTTCTTATCATTAAAAGAATCGGTGGCCGCCTTAAACTTCTCCCACAACTCATTTTCTTCTTTTTGGGGAAGATTACCGGTCTTTTTCCAGATCTTATGAAGCTTATTTACACGCCGGGCGGCTTTTGCAATATCATCCAGATCAATTAAGGCTTCGGCTTCTTTGATCAGCTTCTGCTTTTTCTCGAGCGCCTTTTCAATGGTTTCCCGGTACTTTTTATCAAATTTAAAGCGCAGGTCATTAAACGTATCGATCGCTTTGTAGTAGCTATCCCAGGTTTGCTGATTTTTATCAGCCGGTACACGCCCTATCTTTCTCCATTGAACCTGCAGATCGTTCAGTTCTTTTTCGAGCTCTTCAAAATCGGCCGTTTCATCTTTAACGGTTGCAACGATATTTTCGATCTTATCTAACAACACCAGTTTAAAGGTCAGGTTTTCTTCTTCTTTTTGAAGCTTTTTAACCAGTCGGTCTACCTTATGACTTTCAAACTCTTCGATAAGCGCATTGAATTTTTCATTCAGCGCATCCACTTCTGATTGTGGAATAGGCTTAATATTCTCCCATTTATTGGAAATATGTTTTACCTCATTGGTGGCACTCCACTTCTCTTCAGTAACGATATCGGATAGCTGTTTCAGTAATCCTTTCTTTGCCTCCAGGTTTTCTGCCTTACGCTGATTGAGCTCTTCATAATGAGCTTTCCTCCGTTCCTCAAAATCCTCTTTAAGTTCTTCGAATTTGGCAAGAATCGATTTTACCGCATCATCATCGGTATCCGGTCCATCTTCAACTTTCAGATTAAGATTGGCCAGTTCATTGGCTACAAAAGCCCAGTCATTTTGTGTCACAAATTCTTCTGCCTTAGCTAAAATATCTTTGTAGAAGTCCAGGGCACTGCCTTCTTCATGTGTGGCCTCTTCTTCCGAATCTTCTTCTGTAGCCTCCTGTAGCTCCTGCTGAGTTTCTTCAGCGTCATCCTCAGCCTCTCCTATGGACTCAGACTCTGAACTCTCTTCCGATACTTCTTCAGTTTCCTGTACAGGCTCCGTTTCTTTAGCCTCTTCTTTATCGGATTCAACAGTTTCTGCTACAACTTCCTGTTCTTCGGTTTTATTGATTTCCTGATCATTGGCAGAGGTGAGCTTTTCAGCCTCCTGCTCCAGGTTTTCATTTGATTCGGTTTGCTTGTCTTGCTCCAGGTTAGCCACAATAACCTTCCTTTCCACTTGGTTCATGAATTCCGGGACACCATTGCATCCCCGTTACTTAAGTTGATTAAGATAATATATCTAAATGAGTTTAAGCAACATTATGTACCAGTCTTGCAAATAAAAAAAGCCGGTCGAAAAACCGGCTTTTAAAATTGATCATTTCACTTGGTGTAAGTGAACATCTGTTTGAGGAAATGGAATGTTAAGCCCTTCTTTATCAAAGGTTTTATATACCTCTTCATTCAGTCTGAAATATACGCCCCAATAATCAGAAGCATTCACCCATACACGAACAACTATATTTACTGAACTGTCTGCCAGTTCAGAGAGCGCCATAAATGGTTCAGGATCGGTGAGAATTCTGTCATCAGCGTCGATCAGTCCTTTTAATACTTCATAAGCTTTATCCAGATCATCGCCATACCCGATTCCAAAAGTCATATCTACCCGCCGGGTCGCTTGTGCAGAAAAATTAGTAAGTGCCCCGGTTGAGAGCGGTCCGTTAGGAATAATAATGGTTTTATTGTCAGGGGTGGTTAAAATAGTTACGAAGATCTGAATCTCTTTTACCGTTCCGGTATACCCTTGTGCATCAATAAAGTCGCCCGCTTTAAATGGCTTGAATAGCAAGATCATTACACCGCCGGCAAAATTTTGTAATGTACCGGATAATGCCATACCAACTGCAAGACCAGCAGCACCAAGAATGGCAATGAAAGAGGTCATTTCTACCCCAAGCATGCCCAATGCGGTGATATACACCATAATTTTCAAAAGAATGGACACCATGCTTTTCAGGAATCCCTGAAGTGAAGCATCTACATTACTTTTAGTAAGCATACGTTTTACCATGCCTACAATAAATTTCACGATCCATAAACCAACGACCAGTACAACAATTGCTGACAGCAATTTGGGGCCGTAAGTCATTACAAAGTTCATGATCGTATCGGAACTGATATCAAAATTTTCCATAACGCCGTTTTAAGTTAGTGTTGAATGCCTATTGTACGATTTTAAGCAAAAAAAAACCGCCCCGAATGGGAGCGGCATCATTAAATTAAATAATCATTACAGATTATTAATCTCTTTAACCAGTTCTTCTTTCGCTTTACCGAGTTTCTTCTGCAGTCGGCCCAGGAATTCATCTTCCTTACCTTCAACTAATGCAACATCATCATCAGTAAGCTCGGAATACTTTTGCTTTAATTTTCCTTTGGTTTCGTTCCAGTTACCTTTAATCTTTAAATCGTTCATAATACCTCAATGTTTTGTTTGTCTTAATACATTGATTTATAGAACGTTTAAGCAAAACTGTTCCGAAAACTAATAAGAAGCCTGTCAGAGCTCTATATCGTAGACTTCTTTAAGAATTGCTTTAGCGTTGGCATCCTTACCCTGCATTACACGATGCTGTAAGTTGGTAACGATCTCGACCTGCGCTTTTTCGAAGGCTTCCTCTTTGGCATTCTTATCATTTGAAGTTCGCACCAACTCGTAAATATCGTCGGCACGTACCACACTATATATATTGTCTTTATTGAATGCATGTGAGCGCAACTCTTCAAATTCCTTGAATACACGGGGAAAATCAGCGCTGTCTTCGGCTTTAGTCACAATTTCCACATCAGAGGCGCTTTCGGCACTAAGTGGGGTTTTACATAAAAAAAAGAAATTTTGTGTGTAGTTCATGTACAGTTATTTATCTGCTGTGATTAGTTCGCTTCTTAGAATATCTTTAATATAAAGATTCCGACTATACTTTTAAGTATCATCTTTTATGCGGTATTTATTTCTAATTCTTTCAGTCTCACTAGTTACTGCCTGCACCTCTGTAAAAAAATCAATGGATGGTGAGCAGGCTCAATCCATAGCAGCCCGGGGAATATATCCCGGCACTCAGGCAGATCTGTTGCCTGCATCAGAGGCAACAAAGGGAGTAGTTCGGGTGATGAGCGGCAGTAATCATATTGCCACCGGCACATTCCTATCTGACCGGGGATTATTTATCAGTAATTATTTCTTAGCACTGAGTGAGCTATCAGCGAAGAGCAATCCTGACAACTATTTGTTTGAAAAAGGATTTTCTGCTAATTCTATCTCAGAAGAATTATCACTCGGCAATCTTTCATTGTGGATCGAGATCGAACAGAAGGATGTAACAGAAGAGATAAAACAGCATATCCCACCCGGATCATCCAATTACGAGATCTATCAGGTAATTCAGGCTCAGAAACAGCGGTTAATGCAGGAGCGAAAAGCCGATAACAATGATATAGTAGTAGAGATCAAAGATCTGTTTGGGGGTAATCAACATCAGATGAATGTGTATAAGATCATCCGCGATGTTCGACTTGTTTTTGCTCCCCCGGTGGCCATCAATCAGGAAAATGCGGCAAACAGTACCGCATTAGCAGCACAGGCCGACAGTGAATACGCCTTACTCAGGGCTTATGTATCTCCGGAAGGTTATGCCATGCCATACGATAAAGTTAACATCCCGTTTACACCCCGGTATCACTTTAATTTGTCTTCAACCACTAATTACACTTCAACAGATACCCTGTTTGCGATGGGATTCCCTCAACAAAGTTATCGGTTGGAAAGTGAACACGCCCTTCGATTCTACAATCAGCATACCAATCCTTACATACTTTCATCGTATAAGATCAATGCGATGAATCAGGATTCTCTGGCCGGTTTAAATGAATCAGCCGGTATTAAAACCATCGCGCCCCGATACTTTTTTGCAAAGAATGTAGAATACTATCAATTGGTACAACAAGGGTTTGCAGATGAAGATATTCTGACCCGAAAAAACTCTATTGAGGAGCAATTGATCGATTACAATTTGATCGATAGTGCGGAAGTTAAAGAAAACGAGTTTATGCTATGGCATATCGATCAGGCTTTTGACATTGCCGAAAGTACCGGAGATATCTTTTATGCTACCGCTTATTTCCTGAACTTTTCCCGTTTGGATGAACTCGCAAATATTTTTGCTCCATATTTCAAGGCGTTAGAGGAAGGAAGCAGTGAACAGGAAATCGGGCTACTTAGAGAAGAACTTATTTCTCATCAACAACAAGTATTATCCACGTTAAGCATCGGGCCTGAGGTATACGTTTTAAAAGAATTTCTAAAGCTCATCACAACTGTTCCGGATTTCCAGCAACCATTATTATTTTATGATCTGTTTTTTGGGTTGGAAGGTGATGCACTGGATGAAGCTGTAGAAGATTTTGCTCAACAGAAAGTGGCCACGTCATTTTTATTTATGCCTGCCAGGACGGATGCTTTTTTAAAGCAGGGAGACCCTTATGGCGACGACTTTTATGCATTGCTCTCAGAACTGACTGAAACCTACGAAACGGCGCGCTCCACCTTCGTTAAATATTTTGTGTATCTGTTCCCTGCACAGCAAACGTATGTATCGGCCATGCAGGACCACCCGGACCTTTTTAACTTATTCCCTGATTCTGACGGGTCGCTCAGGTTCTCGATCGGGTCCATTGATCCAGCCAAACAGACTACTCCTGATTTCTTCTTCACAAAACATGATTTTCCGGGAAGAGCTCCCGGCACAGTGATTCTGAATTCAAATGGTGAAATTCTTGGGATTACTACCGATGAATTATTTGATAATGTACTCAATAATTATCTGTATGATGCAGAACATGCTTATCTGAAAGTTCGGTCGGTGCATTCGGTACTCAATGATCTGCGAAACAGTGAAGCAAACTCCGTTCTGCAGGAGTTATCGAATTGACCGGGAATTAGTCAATCAGTTTCTTTACCACTTTCGGGATCATCATCCATTTAACCTGACAAGTTCCGGGATTGATATCCTGCCAACGAACCGCATACGATTCAAGACAAACCAATCCGGCAGTTGGCATTCTGAAAGCCGTTTTGTCTTTACCTCCGCTTAAGGCAGTTGCCGTTGCCTCCATCATGGGGTTATGCCCTACCACCATCATAGTCTCTGCTTTTTCAGGTGCCTGCTGTATCGCCCGGACGTAATCTAAAGCAGAATTGAAATAAAGGTCCTGATCCCAGTTAATGATCCCTTCGTCCTTCTTCATTGCTTCCACACAAAGTCTGGTGGTCTGCTTAGCGCGAACCGCCGGCGAGGATACAATATAATCGGGCTTATAACCGATCTTCCTTAAGTATTTTCCCATTCTCGGGGCATCTTCTAAACCACGTCCGGCTAACGGGCGATCAAAATCATCAAGATCAGCATTTTCCCAGCTTGATTTTGCATGTCGTAGTAAAAGAATAATTTTCATTTCGAAGCTAATTCTATGAGTTAGAAAGTAAGATTTTTGATGGAGCCATCACTGACAATGCGACCCCACGGGCCACCATAAATGCGGTCATAGCAAGCCAGAGAGCATGAACACCCAGCGAATCTTTAGTAAAATAATAGGCCGGCAAAAAACATAAAATTGTTGCGAATAACATGGTGTTTCGCATGGTACCGGTCTCCGTAGCTCCGATAAATACACCATCCCACACAAAACAAACACTGTTTACGACCGGTGCAAATATGGTCCATATGATCACTGTTCCAGCAGCTGTCACAACCAGTTCTTTGTCTGTAAATAATGCGATCATTTGTTCACCCAATATACCATAGATAAGCGTACCCGCTATGCCGATACCTAACCCCCAGGCAAAACTTTTTTTAATGGCTTCGGCCAGCTTATCGTTCTTATTGGCTCCCTTGTATTTACCAACCAGACTTTCTGCTGCAAAGGCGAATCCATCAACTCCATAGGCACTAATGTGCCATAATTGTAGCAAAATTGTATTCGCAGCCAGCACCACATTTCCTGATTCCGCTGACTTTGCCATAAAAAAGGCGTATGAAAAAATAAGACAAACCGTACGGATGAAAATATCTCTGTTCACCGAAAAGAATCTTTTTAACTCATGCGGGTCGATGAGATCGTTCAGACTGATGGAATAATTCTTCCCGCCATATCTTTTCTTATAAAGGATCAACGCCAGTGTGACCGCAATGTAATTAGAGATCAGTGTTCCCAAAGCGACACCACTAACATTCATCTCAAAGCCCAAAACCAGGATCAGGTTCAGAATGATATTCAGAACGTTTAACACTATGGTCACGATCATGGGGTAGGTGGAATTTTGCATCCCCAGAAACCAGCCGTTTAAGCCGAATAGCGCTAATGTTGCCGGAGCAGAATAGATCCTGATGAAGAAATAGGCTCTGGTAAATTCTTCTACTTCCTTACTTGCATTCACGATCAGTAATGAAAGATCCAGGATCAGGTATTGAGTTAATAAGATCACCACACTGATAGAAACTGCCACCAGCAATACTCTTCTTAGTATAATGTGCACTTCTCGATCATTTCCTGCGCCATGTGCCTGAGCAGTTAAACCGGTGGTACCCATTCTCAAAAAACCAAATCCCCAGAATATAAAATCGAAGATCACTCCTCCTACGGCAATGGCACCCAGATAATAGATATGGTCAAGGTGACCAACAACCGCCGTATCTACCACTCCCAAAAGCGGCACCGAAAGGTTGCTGATGATGTTAGGTATAGCCAGACGAAGAATATTTTTATTCAAGTGATTTTTTACTTTGACAATAGAATTTTTCTAAAAAGATAGTGTACACATTAAATTATTGTTGTGTTATTATTTTTGATGCCTCGTTTAGGTTGCATCTATAAAGGGGTGCGTGTATTTTCTGCATTCGTTTATGGCACGTAAAATTTTACAAACTAACTGATCTGCTTCTCACATGAATATTGATACCCGCAATAAGATCTTAAGCCTGGTACTTGGAATTATCATCATCTTCCTTTCCTGGTGGCTATATGATTCAATCGTAACTCCTTACCAAACAGTTGAGCGTCGTAAAGCTGAAACTCAGCAGGTGCGCACCCGCTTACTCTCAGTTAAAGATGCCCTCGTTCAGTACGAGAGTAAATACGGTCATTTTCCTCCAACCGAAGGCGGACTCGATAGTGTGGTTAATTATCTGAAAACGGATTCTATGATGATCGCCATGGGCGACACCCTATTCCGTCAGCAACCACCATTGGTGTACAACCCGGATTCTATTGTATACAGCCCAAGAACCGGAGCTAAATTCAATTACACAGTGAACGATACCATTCGTCCACCACTCTATCTGCTCGAAGACCCTGATACCGACGACGCTGTTGGTAGTCTCAGCAGAACAACTATGCGAAACGCTCCCAACTGGAATTAATGGATGAGCGCGCCAAAAATTTAGGTGTTTGTTTTTTTTCTGATCGCCTGTTTTATGCAGTAAATGATCCGGAGAAGGACAAACACCTTTTTCGTATTGGCTCGTTTAGTTTCAATTTTAATGTTCTGGATGCCATCTCTGATACAGAGTCAGAACATTTTCAGCATATCCGATCTACCTTCGAGAAACTGCAGGAAGAATATGAGGTAAGCTCTGTCCGTGCACTTACTCTTCCTTCCAATGAATGCTGGACCGCACTTCCTAAAATTGTGTACGATAATGCCGATGAACGGGAAGACCATATGTCGATCATCATGAAGGGAGTTTCTCGTGAGGATATGGAACCCACCTGGCATTCAATTAGCCGGCCTGAGTATAAATTCCTGAGTATTCGTCGCCGTTCGGTGATGAACGGACTAAGTGAACTCACCAGATCTACCCCGACTACTGATTTTCTGAGTGATTTCGAGATCGGATTAAAATGGATGGAATACAATAATCCGGGTGGTTCTTTTCTGGTGATCGGTTGTCACAAACATGTGATCTCAGTATCCTCGTTTATGCTCGGAAAATTCAGAGCGGCTACATTCATCAAATTCGATCAGCCGGAAGATCTGCCTTACCATTGGTTACAAAATTCAGCTCATTCTACCTGGATGAAAGGTCTGCACGAACACACCTATTTGTTTGGGCAAAATACCCATGAAGTAAAACAGGCATTACAGGCTTTCTGGGACAAATCATCCGAAGTGATCACACTAAATTCCCTGAAAAAAATGGGAGTTAATGCCGAAGAGGAAACCTATGGATTTGATCTGGCATCAGCATTTCCGGCCATCTTACTCAGCTTAGATTTTTAAAATTTTGAATGCCGAATTGTGAATTTAGAATTAGTTTTACACTATTCGTGATTCATAGCTCCTAATTCCAATCTCCTATGCGCATTATTACCGGTAAATTAAAAGGACGAAGATTTAACATTCCTAAAGGTCTGGATGTACGCCCTACTACCGACCGCACCAAAGAAAGTCTGTTTAACAAGATCGAGGCCTATAAATACCTTGATGGGGCAGTCATTCTCGATCTGTTCGGAGGGTCGGGTAATCTTGGTTTTGAAGCGATTTCTCGCGGAGCCAAAAGTGTCACGTTTGTAGAACGAAATCCCGCTAATGTAAAACTGATCGAAAAAACAGCAGCTGAATTTGAGATCGATCATCAGATCCGAACCGTGGTGGCCGATGTTCAAAGCTACCTTGACGGAATGCCTGTTCCACATGATTTTGTATTCTGTGACCCGCCATATAATTATGAGTGGATGGATGAGATGATCGCAATGATCCTGGAAAAGAACTGGCTGAAAGATGATGGCTGGTTCATTCTGGAACATGATAAATATCATACGTACAAAGACCACCCGAATTTATTCTTTAGCAAGGCTTATGGCCGCACAACGGTTAGTATTTTTGAAAAGCATCCGGTAGATTCGGATAACAACTAGCCAACGATCAACAAAAATGAGATGCTGATCATTGTAAACTGATCACGTAAAACTGCATATGCTTCACATAGCCCTATATCCCGGGTCTTTCGATCCAATCACAAACGGCCACCTCGACATTCTGGAACGAGCCTCCAACCTGTTCGATAAAGTGTATGTTACGGTTGCCGTAAACAAACAAAAGAACTCTGTTTTCACCGGCGATGAACGCGAGGCTCTGATTAGAGAATGCATAGAAGGCAAAGAATGGGCAGACAATGTGGAGATCAATCAGTTTACCGGACTGCTGGTAAATCATGCTAAAAAATTAAATGCCAACACCCTGATCCGTGGTGTTCGACAGATCTCCGATTTCGAATACGAATTCCGCATGGCACTCACCAACAAACGTCTGCAACCCGATGTGGACACCATCTTCCTTATGCCGGACGAAGAATTCACTTTTATATCCGCATCACTGGTTAAAGAAATTGCTTATTGGGATGGGGATCTTTCCTCGTTTGTACCACCTATTGTTGAAAAAGCCCTGAAGGAAAAATTCAGCAGTAAACCATGATCAACACACTCAATGCACTTTCATTTAACATTCCCGGATGAATGTTGAATATTGAATTTCGTTTTTATCTATTTTCCGATTCACTCACTAATCAATAACTCAAACTCATGATCTCACAACGAGCACAAAATCTGCAGCCTTCTGCCACTCTCAAAGTTACAGGACGAGCAAAAGAACTGAAGAGAGAAGGAAAATCTATCGTTTCTTTAAGCGCCGGTGAACCGGACTTCAAGACTCCGAAACACATTTGTGATGCCGCTATACAGGCTATTAATGAAGGACAGCATGGCTATACCATGAATCCCGGAACTCCTGAACTGCGCGAGGCTATCTGCGCAAAATTAAAACGGGATAATGACTTTGATTATGACCCGTCGCAGATCATCTGCTCTAACGGAGCTAAACAATCGGTTGGATTTGCGCTACTCGCTTTAGTGAATAAAGGGGATGAAGTTATTATTCCGGCTCCATACTGGGTCTCTTATCCCGAGATGACACGCCTGGCTGAGGGAACTCCGGTTCCGGTTCGTACTTCATTCGAAAATAATTTCCGGCTTACACCGGACCAGCTTGAAGAAGCCATTACTGATAAAACAAAGGCTTTAATTCTGTGTTCTCCGTCAAATCCAACCGGTTCGTGTTACAGTAAGGATGATCTTGAAGGGCTGGCAGAAGTACTCAGAAAATACCCGGACGTGGTGATCATCTCTGATGAAATTTACGAATACATTGTCTTCGACGGTGAACATGTGAGCATACTGAATGTGGCCCCCGATCTTAAAGACCGCACCGTGGTGATCAATGGTTTTTCTAAAGGATTTGCAATGACCGGCTGGAGACTCGGTTATCTTGCCGCTCATCCTGATATCGTAAAAGCAGTGTCAAAAATACAGAGTCAGGAAACATCAGCTCCGTCATCCATTTCGCAGGCGGCCGGAGTTGCGGCTTATACCAATGATCTTTCCGAAGTGGAAAAAATGCGTGAGCAATTCAGTAAACGACGGGATTTCATGGTGGAATCACTCAATGCTATTGATGGGGTTAGTTGTTTCACTCCGGGCGGAGCCTTTTACGTATTCCCGGATATCTCTTCATTCCTCGGCACCAAAACCGCAGATGGAAAAGTGATGGAAACCTCTACGGATCTTTGCCTCTACTTACTCGACGAATTCGGATTGGCTGTTGTTCCCGGCGATGCTTTCGGGGAACCAAACGGACTTCGAATGAGCTATGCGGCTTCCATTGAAGATCTGGAAGAAGCTATGGACCGTTTTAAGAAAGGATTGGCAACGCTGAGCTAATTCAGTTTCAAATCATTATAGATTATTCAAAGCCTCCTTTCCGGGAGGCTTTTTTTGTTCATAAATTTTCTTTTGGCAACATGCCTGCATTAAGCAAATGCTTTTCTTGAAGTCATGATCTCATCAAAATTACTAAGCGCCCATTGAACAAGCCCATCTATGTGAGGAACCAGTGTTTTACCGCGCGCTGTAAGGGAATATTCTACCCGGGGTGGAACTTCTGCAAATACCTTTCGCTCCACCAATCCATCCGCTTCCAGAGAGCGAAGAGTAGTGGTAAGCATCTTCTGTGAAATGTCAGCGATACTGCGGTTCAGCTCATTAAAGCGCAGTGTTCCAGCTTCATTTAAAATACTGATCACTAACATTGACCACTTGTCGCCCAACCGGTCCAGAATGATGCGGACCGGACAATGATCCATATCGGTATATTTTTCTATCAAATCTGTCATTACAAATCACTGTTTCTGTTAAATAGTTACCTGAGCGTAAGCGACTAACTTTCCTGTATCCTCTTGAAAGATGAACTCCTTCAGGTTACCTTTAGTTACTAAAAGTAAGTTACTATAAATTTTAAACTATTGGAACAGATATTCATATGAGTACTATTTTAATTACCGGAGCGACAGGAGCATTAGGGTCGGCAACGATCGATCACTTATTGAAATTAAATACCGATCACAAAATAATCGGACTCGCCAGAAGCGAAGAAAAAGCGGCATCCCTGAAAGAAAAAGGAGTTGAGGTACGCATCGGGAATTATGATGAACCCACCACACTGGAAGCAGCATTTTCCGGAGTTGACACCTTATTTTTCATTTCTGCCAGCGAGATCGGGAAAAGAGTGGAACAGCATAAAAATGTTGTCGAAGCGGCCAAAAAAGCCGATGTAAAACACATAGTGTATTCCAGTTTCTTCCGCAAAAATGAAACGGAATCCTCCCCGATCTGGATGATTGCAGAATCCCATTTGCTAACAGAAAAACTGATCAAAGAAAGTGAAATGACCTACACCATCACACTCAACAATCTGTACATGGATTTTGTACCTATGTTTTTGGGTGAACAGGTTATCGATCAGGGTATGATCTATTTACCAGCTAAAGATGAAAAACTGGCTGCCGTACTTCGTGATGACATGGCTGAAGCCTATGCTAAGATCCTTTCAGGCACAAATCATGACAACAAAGTGTATAACTTCAGTAACTCTGAAGCTGTATCCTTCAAGCAGATCGCCACTTATCTCTCCGAGATCAGCGGAAAAGAGATCGGCTATGTTTCCCCGGATGTGGAAGAATACCAAAAAACCTTAAGTGAAGCCGGCGTACCGGAAGAAGCTATTGGCATCACTGTTGGATTCTCGCTGGCCATCGCAGAAAAAGAACTCAACGAAACCAGCTCTGACCTCGAAAACATTCTGGGCAGAAAACCGGTAAGCCTTAAAGACTTCCTTACACCGGTCTATCAATAATTTCTACTCATTGTGGCCGGGAGTATCATTGTTAAGTAACTCCCGGCTATTTATTAGTTTTTATCTACCTTCCTGTAAAGCCAGATATAAATAGATTTGCTTCAACGGCTGAGGAAAATTATACTCTGCCCATGAATATTATTGATTGGAGCATCATTATCGTGTACTTACTGGGATTGGTGGGTATGAGTATCTATCTCGGCCGCGGCCAAACCAGTCAGGATGACTATTATGTCGGCAACCGCAACATCCCCTGGTGGGCTGTAGGCATCTCAACCATGGCCACTCAAACTTCGGCCATCAGTTTCATTTCAATACCCGCTTTCGTAGCGCTTAAACAAGGTGGAGGGCTCACCTGGTTACAATACGAACTGGCCGTTCCTCTGGCCATGATCCTGGTGATGGTTTTTCTGATTCCTTTTTTCAGAAAATTAAATCTGGTGAGTGTGTACGAATATCTCGAACTAAGATTTGGTCCTTCTGTCCGCAATCTGGTAAGCGGGGTCTTTCTCATAAGCCGTGGCCTCGCAACCGGAGTTGGTTTATATGCCAGCGCCATTGTGCTCAGTGTAGCCCTGGATCTTGACCTGTGGATCACCATTTTGATGATCGGCATCATCACCATCATCTACGACACCATTGGCGGTATTTCTGCCGTGATCTATTCCGATGTAGTTCAGATGATTGTGCTGCTGGGCGGGATCATCGCCTGTATAGTATATGCAGCCATTGAGATAGGCGGGTTCTCTGAAATGTTTGCGGCAATGCCTGCCGAACGACTAACCGCTACCGACTTTTCAACCGGATTAGGTGATGGCGGAGCCGTACCGTTCTGGGCTTTTCTTTTCGGGGGATTTTTCCTCTACGCCAGCTATTATGGCACGGATCAGAGTCAGGTACAAAGAGGACTATCTGCTAAATCGGTGGATGAAGCTAAAAAGGCATTGATGCTTAATGGGCTTGCCCGTTTTCCGCTCACCGTTCTGTACATCCTGCTGGGGATTGCTGCTTTTGCCGTGTACGATGCCAGTCCTGAATTAGCAGCTGCAGTCCCGGCCGATCGCCCGGATTATCTGATACCCGAATACATCATTCTGATGCTACCCACGGGTATTCGTGCTTTACTTTTTGCCGCTTTACTTGCCGCAGCCATGTCGAGTCTCGACTCCGCGCTAAATTCTCTTTCTGCCTCCACCATGCGGGATTTCGTTTCAAAATGGAAAGGAGATTCTGACCACATTAATCTGGGCAAGATCACCACCGTGATCTGGGGAATTCTGATCACCGGCTTTGCCTTTGTAGTGGGTGATATCTCTGATACTGTGATCGAAGGCATTAATAAGATAGGATCTGCATTCTAC
Source organism: Balneolaceae bacterium UBA7797 (assembly GCA_002480645.1). Classification (GTDB taxonomy): domain Bacteria; phylum Bacteroidota; class Rhodothermia; order Balneolales; family Balneolaceae; genus UBA7797. The sequence goes on along the minus strand of DLCN01000029.1, from coordinate 89,613 downwards.
GGTCCCATTCTGGCCGCATTTCTGGTGGGAATCTTATCCCGAAAAGTAACTACAAAAGGAATGTTCATTGGGATTCTTGCCGGAGTTGCCTTCAATATCCTCCTTTGGTTGCAATTCACCGGGATCTACTGGATGTGGTGGAACCTGATCGGTAGTGTGATCTCGGCAGTTATAGCCTGGTTGTTAAGCATGTCGAACACCGAATTATCAGATGAGAAATACCATCTAAGTTTTGACGGGATCGGTGAACGTGAGAAAAGGTGGAAAAAGAGCTATGCCTTTCTTGCAGTGTATTTTGTAGTGATCCTCGCTGTGATCCTGATCGTGTAATTAAAAAAAAGCAGAAGCTTTCCAAGGCTTCTGCTTTATTCTTTTCTTTTAGTCCTTATTCGATTAAACAGCGTCTGTGACCAGTTTATAGGTCGGATCTTCTAAAACATTCACATCAATGATGGCATCTGCATTTTTAAGGAGTTTCCGGCAATCCGGGCTCAGATGTTTTAAATGCACCACTTTTCCAACTTTCTGATAACGCTCTGTGAGCCGGTTCAATGCCTCAATGGCCGACATATCCACTACCCGGCTCTCCATAAAATCTATGATCACCTCATCAGGATCATTCAACACATCAAATTTTGTATTGAATACTGTTACCGAACCAAAGAATAACGGCCCATAGATCTCGTAGTGCTTTACACCGTTCTCATCCACATACTTTCGGGCACGAATTCTTTTCGCATTATCCCATGCAAACACCAATGCAGCGATGATCACCCCAATGATCACGGCAAGCGCCAGATTATGAAGTACGGCTGTAACCACGGTTACCAGTACCATCACAAAAATATCGGAAACCGGCATTCGGTTGATCGTTTTTAAACTGGCCCACTCAAACGTCCCTATCGAAACCATGATCATCAATCCGGTTAAAGCAGCCATGGGCATTCGTTCAATTAGTGAGGCACCAAACATGATAAACACGAGTAACATAACTGCTGCCACGATCCCGGAAAGCCGTTCTCTGGCCCCCGCTGAAATATTGATCAGACTCTGTCCGATCATAGCACAGCCGCCCATCCCTGAAAACAATCCCGACAGAATATTCGCTGTTCCCTGTGCTACTGCTTCCTTATTACTACGGCCCCGGGTTTCAGTGATCTCATCAATAATGTTCAGAGTAAGTAAACTTTCTATCAATCCAACGCCGGCCATAATGGATGCATATGGAAAAATGATGGTCAACGTCTCGAAGCTCACCGGCACTTTAGGAAGATGAAATGGTGGGAAACCACCGGAAATGGACGCAATATCACCTACCGTTTTGGTTTCAATACCAAAGGCAATTACGATCCCGAACACACTCAGAATAGCCACTAATGAGGCCGGTATTGCTTTACTGATCTTCGGTAATCCCCAGATGATCAGCATGGTAAGCAGTACCAATCCAAGTAAAATATATAACGGTGAGCCGCTTAACCACTCTCCGCCCGGACCTTTGAACTGATCCAGTTGCGACATGAAAATGATGATGGCCAGACCGTTCACAAACCCGAATATTACGGGATGCGGAACCAGTCGCATCAGCTTTCCCAGTTTTAACAGACCGGCCGTGATCTGCAGCATACCGGCCAGGATCACCGTCGCGAAAATGTATTCTATGCCATGAGATTTGGCCAGGGCTACAAGTACTACAGCTACTGCCCCGGTTGCTCCGGATATCATACCCGGGCGTCCACCCAGTATAGAAGTAACTAACCCCATCATAAAGGCGGCATACAATCCTGTGAGTGGAGAAAGACCGGCGATCAGTGCAAAGGCTACCGCTTCCGGAATAAGTGCCATAGCTACGGTGAGGCCGGAAAGCACTTCGGTTTTGTAATTAATAGGTGCAGAAAAATCGAAAAGATTCAGCAGTTGTTTCATTCCGTGATTGATGCGTTTTTCTCTCATTTCGGTTTATAACCGAACGTATAAAGTTAGTCTGTGATTGATTATTAGCCTCTGCAAAGAGGTGGCTGACGCGGTTACTTTTGAACCGTGCAGAAGCCGGATGTCGTTATGACTGAGCCTGATAAAATAGGCATTATTCTACTTTTTAGGTGATTCGGGAACGGACAGGAAATTACTCCCGGACACAAGATCATGTAAGCGGTTTTCCAAAAAGATAGTCACCATACGAAGATCAAAAACCGTACGATCCTGCCCTGTACTTCAGTTAACTCAACATTAAATAATTTCAATACGACCTGTATCTGTGCGAAAATTCGAGAAGGATTCGAACTAGTGCAGTTATTCAAAATTTGTACATTCGGTTATCCAACCCGACCTAACCAACTATCGCTATGCGTTCAACTTCCATACTTCCACTTCTGGGATTAATCATCCTTTTACCCTCTTGTTCCCCCCTGCAAACAGAGCCCGCTAAATGGAAAATGGGACCATTCATAAAAATGGATTCTGCAAATCCGGTTCTTACTGCCGACAGCGCTTCGACCTTTTTATGTACGGTACGAGATGAAACCGTTTTTTGGGAAGAGAAAGATGTATTCAATCCGGCCGCGATCAATATTGACGGCACCATTCATTTGCTTTACCGCGCTGAAGATTCCATTGGTAAATATAATGGCACCAGTCGCATAGGATTAGCCACCAGTTTGGATGGCCTTCATTTTGAGAAAGAATCTGAGCCGGTACTTTTTCCCGACAACGATGAATTGAGATCCCTGGAATGGGAAGGCGGAGTAGAAGATCCACGCATAGTGGAAGATGAAAATGGCACGTATTACCTCTCTTACACGGCGTACAACGGCGATAAAGCCCGGCTTTTTATAGCTACTTCCACTGATCTGAAAAACTGGACAAAACACGGCTCTGTCTTCAGTGAATACAAAGATGGAAGTTTATTGAACATGTGGTCAAAAGCCGGTTCCATTGTTACAGAAAGAGTGGGTGACCGTCTTGTGGCTAAAAAAATTCAGGGTACGTACTGGATGCTTTGGGGAGAATCCAATATCTACGCAGCCACCTCTACCGACCTGATCCACTGGAATCCCATTGAAGAAACCGATCCGGATAAACAGGAATATGATGAGCTTCGGGATCATCCTGCTTTTAAAATAGTGTTCGGTCCGCGACCCGGAAAATTTGACAGCTACCTGGTTGAGCCGGGACCTCCCGCAGTACTGACCGAACATGGTATTGTTTTCTTATACAATTCCCGAAATGACCCCGATAACGGAGATCCGAATTACCCTGCCGGAACTTACGCTGCAGGGCAAGTATTACTTGACCCAAAAAACCCGTTCCATGTTTTAGACCGGACAGAGACTCCGTTTCTTATCCCCGACAAACCCTATGAGATAACCGGTCAGGTGAATAACGTCTGCTTCATAGAAGGATTGGTCCCAAAAGGCGATACCTGGTATTTATACTATGGTACAGCTGATTCAAAAATAGCCGTAGCTGTCTATAAAGAATAGGTCGTGAGAATTCTTCTCACTTTTCATTAAAATAGTTATCAGGTAACTTTCATTCATCAAAAAGAACTTGTTGACCGGAGTTTACGATGAGATCCTACCTTAGCCTGCTACTATTATTTTTACTGATTCTATCTAACTGTAAAAATTCCACTTCCCCCAATGACGGAGAAGACCTGAACGGGTATAATGAAACCGGATTCTTTAAGACAGACGGCACCCTGATTCTTAACAGACAAGGTGAAGCTGTTCAGATAAAAGGATTCGGACTGGGCGGTTGGCTGCTTCCCGAAGGATATATGTTCAACATCACACATCCGGCTGGTGAAGGCGCCACAGAGATCTATGAACAGATTGAACGTGTATTAGGCGCGGCAGATACCAAAGAATGGATCAAACAATTCAGGGATAATTTTGTAACAGAAGAGGACATCAAAACGATGAAAGAATGGGGAGCCGATCATATCCGGGTTCCATTCCATTACAACCTGTTCTACGATATAGACAAAGGGGAGTTTATTGATGAAGGGTTCGACCGCATTGATGAACTTCTGATTTGGTGCAAAAGAAACCGGGTAGATGTGATCCTGGATATGCATGCTGCGCCGGGCGCCCAAAGTGACGGCCCCATCGCCGATAGTGACGGAACCGCCCGTTTCTGGACCGAAAGTGACACGTATTGGCCGATCACCATAAAGATCTGGGAAAAGCTCGCCAACCGATACAAAAATGAGACCATCATTATTGGCTACGACCTGCTGAATGAACCGGTAACACCAAGTCCGTATAGTAATATTGATCTTGCTAAATTCTACTCTCAGATCATACCGGCCGTTCGTAAAATTGATAAGAATCACATTCTATTTATTGAAGGTAATTATTACGCTACTACCTTCGATCATTTAATGCCCCCGATGGACGACAACATGGTGTATGCCTTTCATAAATACTGGAATGAGACCGATCAGGGAACCATTCAATATCTGGTAAATATCAGTAATCAATACAATGTGCCGCTCTGGCTGGGCGAATCCGGAGAAAATTCAAATCCCTGGTTCTATGAGACCATTGCATTGATGGAAGCGAATAATATTGGCTGGAACTGGTGGACCCATAAAAAACTGGAAACCATTACTGCTCCATTTTCTGCTCCCTCCAATTCCGGTTATGATGCTGTATTGGCTTACTGGAAAGGAGAAGGTCCCGCCCCATCGGCACAGGAAGCAAAAGATGGTCTTTTTAAGATGGTGGAAGATCTTAAATCGGAGAATTGTGATTTCAGACCCGATGTTGTCGCCTCCCTGTTTTCACCAACTTTTGGCAGCGAAAATGAACCTTATACCGAACTTACTATCCCCGGTCAGATCGATGCCGTTCTTTACGATATTGGTTATGAGGGTGTTTCTTACCACGATTCTGAGTATAAACGCGTGAGTAGCAACAACAATCAAAATACCGGGAACAACGGCTGGAGTTTCCGTAATGATGGAGTTGATATCGAAAGAAGTGATGATCCCCGAACCGAGTACAACATTGGATGGACCGACGATGGAGAGTGGTTAGAATACACTGTTACCATAACCGCAGGCACTTACAATATGGAGGCAAGAGTGGCCTCCCCCAACGGTCAGGGAAGTATCCGGTTATTTCTCGATGATACTGAGATCATTGAAACAACTTACGTTCCGAGTACCGGTGGATATCAGAACTGGCAGCAAATGGAACTGGGCAGTTATACCTTTCCGGCGGGTACGCATATTCTTAAAGTGGCCTTTCCTAACGGTGGGTTTAACTTCTCAAAACTATTGATCGAATAGCCTTACTTTATGTCGTTATAACAAGCAAAACAAGCCGTTTGGCACACAATTTGTTAATTTGTGATCCGGATAAACAACTAAAAACAAATTTGCTGAAATATGCCCCGATACGAATACAAACGCGCCGACGGATCAACGTTTGAGATCATGCAGAAGATGAGTGAGGATCCACTGACAGAATGCCCGACCACCGGTCAGCCTGTTAAGAGGATCATTTCCGGTGGTGGTGGAGTGGTCTATAAAGGCGACGGCTGGTATGTTACCGATTATAAAAATGGCGGGAAAAATTCCTCAGCCTCTGAATAATCACCTTCAGTACACCCGTTAACTTCAAACGGGTGTTTTCATTTGCTCACTACTTATTATACCCGTTACTTCCAATATGGAAAGAAACCCAGCATATAACGAAGCCCTCGATCAGTTTGTAAAACTATGGGGAGATATGGCATCAGCCTGGGGAATCAATAAGACCATGTCTCAGATCCATGCTTTGCTATATGCCGAATCCAAAGCACTCGATACCGACTCCATCATGGAAATTCTGGACATCAGTCGCGGAAATGCCAATATGAATTTACGCCGGTTACTGGATTGGGAACTCATTCACAAAGTTAATTATGAAGGAGACCGAAAAGACTACTATTCCGCAGAAACAGATGTCTGGAAAATTGTATCTACGATCATTAAAGAACGGCAGCAACGGGAGATCGCTCCCATCCGTGCTGAGTTAGCTGAATGCATCACTACGCTGGAAAAAGGTGGTCTTACCGATCAGGAAAGTAAAGACTTTAAAGAACGCATTGAGAATTACAGCGATTTTCTCGAGATGTTTGAACGGTTCACAGACGCCCTCCTCCCATACATCAACAAAAAGAATCTGAAATTCCTCAAACAACTCGTAAAGTTGGTGGAGGTTAAAGAATCCCTCACCGGAAAAAAGGAACACCGTGAGTAAGTCGGCCCGGGCCCGGGGAAATGAAGCCGAAGATCTGGCCTGCACCTATCTGGAGCAAAAAGGCTGGGAGATCCTTCAGCGTAATTATTATGCCGGTAAAGCCGAGGTAGACATTATCGGGCGGGATGGTGAGGTGATCGTATTTGTGGAAGTAAAGATGCGTTCATCCACTCAATTCGGTTCCCCTGTAGAATTTGTTAAAGAAGATAAGGTGATGCGCATCTACAGTGCCGCACAACAATGGGTGATCGAAAACGATATGATGAATGCGCCTCTTCGCTTTGATGTGATCGGAATAAAACAACTCAAAAATAAAGAACCGGAGATCGATCATCTGATCGACGCTTATCGGTGACCGATATTTTCACCCGTGATTTTTGTGGCATTTAAATCCCTGTTTTAAGATTTTCACCGGATGGAGCGAAATCTCACACCAATTGAATATCTGCGGAATTTTCTGGGAATTACCCTTTTTGTAATCCTCTTCATCGTCATCATTCCCATCATTTTTGTTCTGTTGATCTTAACCTGGGGCAAATCCACTAATTTCATCATTACCCACTTCGCGCCGGGAATTGCCAAACCTGTAATGTGGGTGACCGGTGTGAAATTCAATCGTGAGATCCATACCGATCACTTTGGTAAGCCCGCCATTTATATCATCAATCACAGCTCAACCCTCGATATTCTAACTATGATGGCCGTGGGAGTGCCCGATATCCGATTCGTGGCGAAGTGGGAACTTCAATACTTTCCTTTCTTCTTTTTAGTTGGAAGACTCACCGGTCAGGTCTTCATCAAACGGCAGAAAAGTGAGAAAGCCATCGCCACATTAAAAAAGACCTATGACCGGGTGAAACGAAATAAACTTTCGGTGATGATCGCTCCCGAAGGTTCCCGTAAACATGAAGGAGTGATCGGACCATTTAAAAAGGGAGCATTTCGAATGGCGATCGATCTGAATTACCCGATCGTGCCTATTTATTTTGAGGGAAATAACGAATTAAGTCTTGGCGGTTCCATTCTGGCAAGAAGCGGCTCTGTAACCGCTCATGTACATCCACCAATAGACACATCTACATGGAAAGAAGAGACCTTGAATGAACATGTACAGGAAGTGAGAGCATTATATCTGAATTGGGCGGGTGTCCGAAAAAAAGCCCCTGAAAATCATTGATTCAGAGGCCTGAACTATCAGATCCGCTATACGGCAGACCCACACAGTTATTCAACCAGTATGGAACATGGTTGATCTTACCCAGACATGTTGATAGATATCATGATGCCATGCATCGTGATGTATTCAATGTAGTTTATTTTAATACACAAACCCAATCGGAGGTATTAAAACAATGAATTCTAATGTATCCGGTTGATCCGAAGTAGCTGGTGGTGAGAAATTACTAATCGCGGTAGAAATAGATCTTCTTGCTCTCGCTGTCTCTTCTGCTCTTGATCGTATACTCTTTCTGCCGGCAATACTGATACACCGCTGTTCTCATCGAGTTGATACTCTTCTCGTTGGTATAACTCACTTCAATAGCCTGCCCACCCGGTTTCAGTTTCTCTAAGGCTTCTAATAACGGTCGGAATTTTGAAGACCGTTTCTTGGAAGTTTTTACTACAGATCGTTTAACAAATTTTATATCCATGACAATTCAATAATAATTAGACCTAAAATTAAAGAAATCTCTCTTCATATATTTTACGATCTAGGTTAGAATATTTTTAAATAAATGTCTTGTGAAGAAAATTATTTCGCATAAATAGTAAACACTATTCAATCATTTTTTATAATTAATGTGCATTATTTTTTAAGGTGAATGAATAACGCACGATCTCATCCCTGTATCTCTTTTTATTGAAAAACTTCGCAATGATGTAATCTCCGCTGATGGCTTCGATGCTGATATCTGAGGGCAACAAAAAGGTCCCCAGAACTTTCCCGCTTGCTGACAGCACATACCATCGATACTCATTCAGATCATTTGAATACGTAGCCGCCCAGATCCTGTCTTTATCATCCATCATAAATGCAGTAACAGCCGGCCATGTTTTTGGAAGGTCATCTCCGCGAATTGCTCTGCGAATCATAGTTTCCGTAAACAGCTCCAGCGCATCGCTTTCATTGAGTGAAAGTTTTTCTACCGGATATTCTCTGGCTTCCAGATATTTACCTGTACGGTCATAGATTTTTATTACGAAATCTTCGTTAAAAACCGTGTAGATTTTTCCCTCCGAATCTATGGCCAGAAAAGTTTCCCGTTCATAAGGCATCATCATAATAGTGAGCCCGCTTTGATCCTCTTTCACAAACTGACGTTTGTTCTGAAAGGCCAGGATCTGATCCGAGATCAGGGCTCCGTACTCATCTGTTTCATAGAAATACAATCTTCGGTCTTCCGGGGAATGCACCACCTGATAACCCACCAGATAATTGCCACCCGGTAAAAGATGGGCGGAATAGGGCTTCGCTGACTTCAATGAATCTGCTTCCGGCTTCTGAAGACTGAATAATGCTGAACTTTTCAGCATTCGGTCTTTGGTGGAGAAACGGTACGCCGACTGCAACAAGTCATCAAAAGTAAAGAGATCTCCATGGGCCGTTCCAATGATCGTTGGTTTTCTGAATTCACCCGGGCTACTCCCGGCCCTTCCGATCGTACCAACCGGTTTACCATTGCTGTCTGAGACCTGAATCTTTCGTTTGTATACATCCACAAAATAGACACTTCCGGCGCTATCAGCCGCGACATCCCCAATACTATTCACTTCCGCCCAATAAGCCGGATTAAAAGCTTCCTCTTTTTGCAGTACGATCTCCGGGATCCCGCCGAGCTCAAAGGTAGTAAGATTCGAAAGCTCTTTTTCCACCTGCCCACTTTCATCACAATGCAGAGGAACGAGAAATAACAGTACAATAAACTTTAAACGAAACTTCATTCTGGGGATGCGAGAGGGATTAGTAATGAGAGCAAGGAAGGTATCCTATTAATTTCCTAAATGCATGTAACAGGTTTGTGGAGCCGGGATTAACACTCTTTTTTAGAGAAATCACAGGCTTGTTGAGAATTTTGGGTATTAAAAGAGATGAATAAATCTATGATTTTGATGCCACAATGTGCCAAAGGCATCCCTTTGGGACAAGTCAGAGACTTTAAAAATTGGAACTCCTTACAAATCTTTTGGAAGCCGGATCTTTCCCGATTTATCGGGGCATTCCGAAGGTGGACCTTAGTAACGAGGGGAAAGCATCGGGTATTCGAACCATGTCTCCCTGCTATTCGTTCAGGATAAATCCGGTTTAACTATATAGCAACTATATATAATCTATATACTTGCTATATAGTTAATAGAGGGCAATTCCCTTGTCGTACTGCTCTTTGTGTCGAGTATTGGAAACTCGAGATTGGGCTGGATTTGCAGTATTCGAAATCTGAGGTTGGGAAGGTGTGTCAATAGAACTCCTTAAAAATTTACTCTCGTTCCTTAGCTCCTGCTTAGGAATGCAGTCCGGAAGCTCCAGCTTCCACGTACTCATAAATTACTCCCCAAATAAACGTACAGGAATCAGCCCGTCCCTCCCCATATAATTTCGTGCTGAGGAATACCGCCAATGCTCTGGTACATCCACATAACCGGCTTTAACTGGATTAAAGTGAATGTATTCTAGAACAGAACTCATTTTCTCATCACTATCAATTTGCTTGGCATGGACTCCCTCCTGCCAAACCTGATGAGTACTCTGGTGCTTATGTAGTTTTTTGTGGAACTTTAGCTTTTCAAGAATCAGAGTCCGATCCCTCTCCTCAAGAGAAAGGATCATCTTCTTAGCAGTAAAGGATTTGAAATTTCTGATGTGCTCGGATGGTTTCTCAGATTGCACAACTAAATGACAATGATTTTCCATAATCACATATCCATAGAGTGTAACAGCCCATTCCGTTTGTATAAAGGACAAGGAGTTTAACACAATGGTTACCAGCTCTGGATCAGAAAACAGTGCTATCCCATCAAGCACCGAGCAGGTGATAAAATATGGATAATGAGTCTCGTGAAATTTGAATCTGCTTCTTCCCATGGTCTTTTTTTCTGGTAAGACCTTCGGGAATGGAATTCCTTACAAATCTTTTTGAAGCTGGAGCTTCTGGACTGCATTCCGAAGGTGGACCTTCGGAACGAGGGAAATGCGTTCTCTAGACCTAAATACAAATCAAATGCTCGAATTACAGAACCAAAAGAAGCTGTAGTATGAATGGGATCGGCTGGACTAGATAAAACCGACCCATTGTGTAACTCAAACGATATTAAATACCCTCCCTCTGGGGTTAATAATTGCTGCTTAAATCCGTTCAAGTATACTGTATAACTTTTGTCAGTCAGCGCGCTATCTAAATCGGAATAATTGTACCCGTTTTTTTGGAGTACATACCCCAACAGCGCCATAAAGGCCTTACTTTCCAAGTATCGGGCATTGGTATTTACGGCATCGACTTTTTGTTTATCAGTACCTGTTATTGAAATAAACTCAGTAATTGCATCCTCTTCAATCTTATTTATTAAAACTGACATTTCTGGGTTTGTATTGTACTCTTTATTGTATGCTAAATAATACACCAATTGTTCAAGACCGTACCCAGTTTTTAAATCACTTGAATTAAAACCTGTAATTGAAAGGGAGGGCCTTGTAATTTTATCAGCATATGCATCCATAAAAAACCTATTGTTACTAATGTCATTAGGATAATCAACACTATAGGTTATTTCCGGTATAGATATCTGCCCATAAACTTTAGATAAAGTGAATATGCTTAAGAATATGACTAATAATTTATTCATTGCTCTCTACATAAAATTTAAAATATTCGATAATTGTATTTTTTAGGCTCGTTGGGTTGTTTTTAATTGAAACCTTGCCAGTATATAATTGTCCAGGTTCAAGCGAATCTGTTATGATTTCCAAATAATCATTACGTTTTATGTTTTCTTTACCCATAAATACCCACCTAAACTCAATGGTGGTATCTAAAGAATCTTCAATTACACATTGTATGCGCAAAGTATCTCCTACCGAGACCGTGTCATTAGGTTGGTACCGAAACTCGATAAACCGGGTTACATCTCCGTATTCGGGATATTCTCCTTCCCCGCAAGAAATCCCTATCAAAAAAAGTACTGAGATAAATATGGTTGTTATTTTCATAGATGTGCTTACTTAATTTTAATTAAACTATTTAGTTACTAGCCTTCCATCTAATGGAACTTCAACAGGGACTGTTTCTGTGAGAGTGGATGTCAGATTTTTTCGCACTAACCATTTCAAATCTGTAGAAGATTCCGGGATTTCGATGGCTGTTTCAAAACTCCCGTTTTCATTCTTTTCCATTCTATAATTTCGGCTTTGGTCTCCGTTCCAATTCAAGGTTACATAAAACCGATCACCGAATTCTAATTCCGTATTTTCCATTACCCAATCTTCAGAAAGTATAATCCGAAGTATCCGTTCTTGATTATTGAAGTAATCCAATTCGTTATTATCAGCATATCGTCTAACAGAAAGTGTTTCCAGTCCATCTCCTGGTAGTAGCTTTTCTTGTCCGGGCATTATTCGATAGGAATATAGAATAGGATCTTCTTCTCTTACTTTCACTGGAAAGGATACGTCATAAATAAGCCGTTCTTTTTCTCGTTCCAAAGCTCCAGCTTTGGAATGCAGTCTGGAAGCTCCAGCTTCCAATATCCCAAAAACAAAAAAAGCTTCCCAGATAAATCTGAGAAGCTTTGTGTGATATGGTGGGCGATGAGGGACTCGAACCCCCGACCCCCTCGGTGTAAACGAGGTGCTCTAAACCAACTGAGCTAATCGCCCTGATTGTTTCAAGGGCGACAAATATACAACTATTTCATTCACAGTTAAAAGAAAAATTTCACGATATCTTGATATTTTGGTTAACACTGTTAACTTTGTGCTCATCCTAACCCACTTTTGTAATGAATCAAATCACTAATTCTGACTTTAACGCTGTTCTGGTTGATGGCGCTCGCATTCCGTTCCTTAAATCGGGCACTGATTATAATGACCTTATGGCGTACGATCTCGGCCGGATGGCTATTAAAGGATTACTCGCCCGCAATGACCTGAATCCTTCAGACATCGATCGTGTAATTATGGGCACCGTTATTCAGGAAGTAAAAACCAGTAATGTAGCCCGGGAATCTGCCCTCGGAGCCGGTATTCCGAATTCGGTTCCGGCTCATACTACTACCATGGCGTGCATTTCATCGAATATGGCCATCACCAGCGGAATGGATCTGATCAGATCGGGTCAGGCAAAGATCATTCTGGCGGGCGGAACCGAGACGATGTCGGATATCCCGGTCCGATTCAAAAAGAAATTCCGCCAAAAAGTGCTGGAGGCCCGTAAATACAGATCACCGCTCGACTTCCTGAAATTCCTGAAAGGACTGGGCTTCAAAGATCTTATGCCGGAGCTTCCTGCCATTTCTGAATTTTCCACCGGTGAAACTATGGGACAAAGTGCCGATCGGATGGCGGCCCGCTTCGGAGTTTCGAGAAATGATCAGGATGAGTTTGCGATGAGATCGCATCACCTTGCAGCAAAAGCGACCAAAGAAGGCTTGCTCGAGGATGAGTTATTACCTGCATCCGTACCTCCGAAATTCAAAGTGGTACATCAGGATAATGGATTCCGAAAGGATACTTCCATGGAAAAACTGGCGAAACTCCGACCTGCATTCATCAAACCGCACGGAACAGTAACTGCGGGAAATGCTTCGTTTCTGACCGACGGGGCTTCTGCTTCGCTCATCATGGAAGAACAAACTGCACTGTCGCTGGGATTTAAACCTAAGGCCTATTTGCGGTCTTATACCTATGTATCTCAGGATCCCGGAGAAGAGTTATTACTCGGGCCGGCTTATGCGAGTCCCAAAGTCCTGGACGCAATGAATCTGTCGCTGGATGATATTGATGTATTTGAGATTCATGAGGCTTTTGCCGGTCAGGTTCTTGCCGTAATGAATGCACTGGATTCGGATGAGTTTGCCAGAAATTCATTAAAGCGGGAAAAGAAGGTAGGCCGGATCCCTATGGAGAAAACGAACACACTGGGTGGTTCCCTCTCGTTAGGTCATCCGTTTGGGGCCACCGGTGTTCGTTTAGTTACTACTGCTGCCAATCGGCTGATCCGTGAGGATGGCAAATACGCCCTCGTTACTGCCTGCGCTGCGGGAGGACAGGGTCATGCGATTGTACTGGAGCGATATTCAAATGTCTCCTCTTGAGAGGGGATTCAGGGGTGTGTGAACCGGAGAATGTTTTAAGGCATAAGCTTCAACAACATCCCTCACAATCAGCCCGGAATAAACGGGCTGATTGATCTCCCTTCGAAGGGAGACTATTAAGTCTTTAAAGAAAATAACCATGAGCTACTTACAAAAAGAAATCAAAAACTCCGTTGCTGTTCTCACGCTCGACAAACCGGGTGAAAAAGTGAATACCCTCGATGAATCGATGATGGTGCAGTTCTCTGAGTTTCTGGATGAACTGAACACGAATGACGAGCTCAGGGGAGCGGTTCTCATCAGTGGAAAGAAAGACAATTTCATTGCCGGTGCGGATATCGACATGTTCAAAGCCCGGGATACTGCTGAGGAACTGGAAGAGCTGAGCCTAAACGGTCACGAGATCCTTAATAAAATTGAGGCATCCGCTAAACCGGTGGTTGTGGCTATTCACGGCAGTTGTATGGGCGGTGGGCTGGAACTCTCGCTGGCCTGTGATTACCGGCTGGCATCGAAACATCCTAAAACGGTACTGGCTCTGCCGGAAGTTAAACTAGGTGTAATTCCCGGTACCGGAGGTACACAACGCCTCCCTCGTCTGATCGGAATTCAGAAGGCACTGGGATACATGCTCCCCGGTAAAAATATCTATGCCCATTCTGCAAAAAAGATCGGACTGGTGGACGAACTGGTTCACAAAGACGCCCTCGAAGAAGCCGCCATCAAGGCCGTGCTTAAGATCGCGGATAAAGGTCCGCATCAGCGAAAAGACAAGCGTTCCCTGGTAGAAAAACTATTGGAAGGAAATCCGATCGGCCGGAGCATCATCTTTTCTCAGGCCCGCAAAAAAACGATGGGGCAGACCAAAGGAAATTATCCTGCTCCGCTGTACATCATCGATTCCGTGGAATTCGGCTATAAAAACGGCAAGAAAAAGGGGCTGGAACATGAGGCAGTTCTTTTCGGAAAAGCCGGGGCAACCTCAGAATCCCGGGCACTGGTAAATCTGTTCTTTGGAATCACTGATGCTAAAAAGAATCCACTGGCCGATCAGGTAAAACCGGTTAAAACCATCGGAGTGTTAGGCGCCGGATTGATGGGAAGCGGAATTGCGGATGTGAGCATCAACAAAGGAAAATATTCAGTTCTGTTGAAAGACCGGACGCTGGAGGATGCCGCCAAAGGCGAAAAAGTGATCTGGGATGAACTCAACAAGAAATCCAAAAAGCGGATCATTACTCCATTTGAAAGGGATGAAATCGCCAGCCGCTTAACCGGAGCTGATTCTTACGATGCGTTTGGTAAAACCGATATGGTGATCGAGGCGGTATTCGAAGATCTGGATCTGAAGCGAAAAATTGTAGCCGAGGTAGAAGCAGCTACCGACGATGATTGTATTTTTGCATCGAATACCTCATCTCTGCCGATCTCAGATATTGCACAAGGAGCCAAACGACCGGAAAACATCATCGGAATGCATTATTTCTCGCCGGTTCAGAAAATGCCACTGCTAGAAATTATAACTACACCACAAACTGCCGACTGGGTAACGGCCACTGCCTATGAAGTGGGCGTAAAACAGGGCAAAACGGTGATCGTGGTAAACGACGGACCCGGTTTTTATACGACCCGAATTTTAGCTCCCTACATGAACGAGGCTCTCTTACTGCTCGAAGAAGGTGCTTCCATCGAATTCCTCGACAAGATCATGAAGCAGTTCGGATATCCGGTCGGACCCATGGCACTACTCGATGAAGTAGGTATGGATGTAGGCGCGCATGTAGGTGAAACCATGGCCCCGATGTTTGATGCCCGGGGCGGTAAATCATCCACCAAAGCCAAAGAACTGATGGACGCCGGATTCCTGGGACGAAAGAACAAAAAAGGAATGTACACCTATGAATCGAAGAAAAAGCAGGTCAACACCGGGATCTACCAATATTTCGGAGGATCAGCCCGCAGCAATCCCGACGCCGAAACTGCCCAACTTCGAATGGCATTGATGATGGTGAACGAAGCGGTGTATTGCCTGCAGGAAGATATTTTAAAATCACCCACCGACGGTGATCTCGGAGCTATTCTCGGACTGGGATTTCCTCCGTTTACCGGTGGTCCTTTCCGCTACATAGATCTGAAAGGCGCTAAATGGGTAACCGAAAAGCTCAATGAGTTTACCGATACCTTCGGCCCGCGATTTAAACCTGCAGAATTATTGGCAGACATGGCAAAGAGCCGGAAGGATTTTTATGAATAATAAGAAAGGTTACTACTTTAAACGTACCATTGAATATTAATACCGATGCGGGATGTTTTTCAGCCCATCAATCCGGTCTTCTCTGGTAATGATCAAAGAATCTGGTACGATGATATCTATCCGTTTGTTCGTTAATATCGGATACCCTATCATTGCGGCAATAAATTTACGCCAAGTCATTTGAAAATTACCGGAGTTTCCCGAACACTACTTATTCTTTTCCTGCATGTGATGGTGATCTTCATCCATTCGCTCTTACTCGCTTCGGGCGAAACGCGGGAGGCCTGCATCAATGGAACTCCGTTATTTGATGTAATACATAACTACGCCGCTGAAGGGATCTGGCCATTCAATAAATTCTATCTGATCCGGCTTAATTATATTGTCCATCCACTTACTGTGATATTGATCCTGATCATGATCCGGCATTCACAGCGACAGATCCTGATCCGCCGGTTTCTGATCTTTCATTCTGCCATGTCGGTGATCCGGGGGATATTCATCTGGGTAACCACAATCCCGAGTCCCACCGATCTGTGTTTTGAGCGAACCATGGAAAGTGCAGATGTAGTAAGCCGAAGTGTGGCGTTGACTTTCAGTGCCATTGGCATTCCCTACGACTGGTATCAGATCGGGATTCCCGGAATGACCTGCTGCGACAGTATCATATCCGGTCATACTGCCATGTTGATGGTTCTTGCACTACTCATCACTTCAACGGTAAAGAATACCTGGTTCAGACTTTTTATCTGGGCAGCCGCGATTGCCGGCATGGCCGGACTCATAACTACTACCTGGCATTACACCATCGACATTCTTGCGGCGGCCATCATTGCACTACTACTTTTCAAAGTATATACACTAACTGTTCAGTTTAAGCCGAATTTCATTACCCGGTTTATTGAAGGAGATATTAATGAACCGGCAACGAAAGGTGTGGAACCGAAAACGCTGAAGCAGCTCATCTTTGGCGGGCAAAACTGAGGAATCGGGTCTTACTTTCTGCAAATAAACCTGTATCTTTTCAGGATAACATAAACAATCAGATTTAGTCACACACATGATCAATTTGTCCTATCTCCTGTTAATGGGAGGCAACCCACAGGATCCTAATTCCGGAATGATCAACCTGATCTTCCTTGGCGGTATTTTCCTTGTATTTTACTTTTTCATTATCCGTCCGCAGAGCAAGCAACAAAAAGAGATGCAGCAAAAGCGGGACAACATGAAAAAAGGTGACAAAGTGGTTACCTCTTCCGGTATCATCGGAATTTTGAATGCAATTGAAGACGATTCTGTTTTAGTGGAAGTTGGAAGCAATGTGAAGATCCGTTTCCTGAAAACCTCTATTACAGACGTAAATCCGAACAAACCTGCAAAAAAGGATAAGTAAGCTTGAAAGAGATCCGCTTCAATACCATCGAAGAGGCTGTTGCCGATATTAAAGCCGGTAAAATGATCATCGTTGTGGATGATGAAGACCGTGAGAATGAAGGTGATTTTCTCATGGCAGCCGAAATGGTAACTACTGAAGCGATCAACTTTATGGTAAAATATGGCCGGGGGCTGGTTTGTGCTCCCGTTTCTAAAGAGATCGCCAGTCGGTATAAACTCGACAATATGGTGATCGAAGGTGCTGATCCTGATGAAGCCAATTTCACTATCTCTATCGATCACAAACGCCTTACCACTACCGGGATCTCTGCGGCCGACCGTGCCAATACCATCCGTGAGCTCACCAACCCGGAAGCAAAACCCGGCGATTTTCGTCGCCCGGGACACGTTTTTCCGCTGCTCGGAGCAGAGGGTGGTGTATTACGCAGAGCCGGGCATACCGAAGCGGCGCTCGATCTCGCCCGGTTAGCCGGAATGAAGCCGGTAGGGATCATTTGTGAGATCATGCTTGATAATGGTGAAATGGCCCGTGTTCCCGAATTAGCGGAAATGGCCAAAGAGCATGACATGAAGTTCATCACCATCAAAGATCTTATTGCATACCGTAATGAGAATGAAAGCCTCGTTCGGGAAGTGATGGATGTGAACATGCCCACCATGTATGGCGATTTTCGTCTGCATGCCTTCGAAGAAACCATGACCGGCGATATTCATCTTGCATTGACCAAGGGTAGCTGGACCAAAGGCGAACCTGTTCTCACCCGGGTACATTCTTCCGACCTTATCGGGGATATTTTTGGTGCCCGGAATTCTGACACCAGTACCCAACTCCATCAGGCGATGCTTCAGGTTGAACGTGAAGGAAAAGGCGTGGTTCTGTATATGAATCGAAATCAGCGGGGATCGGTATTGGTAAATCAGCTTAAAACGCTGAAAGCCATGCAGGAAGGTCGTCTGCAGCAGGAAGAATTCGAGATCGACAACAATCCTAAAAAAGGTGACTCCCGTGATTACGGAGTGGGCGCACAGATCCTGAGATCGCTGGGCGTATGTAAGCTTCGTTTACTTTCCAACAATCCGGTAAAAAGGATCGGCATTAAAAGTTTTGGTCTTGAGATCGTTGAACAGGTGCCTATCGAAGACGATCTGGATGTGTTGACACACAGGCGACAGCCTGATTCTACCGTTAAATGATCTCTTTTTCGTTCACAAACATTTCTGACTTTTCTTCAGAACCTGAATCGAAGGAAAGATTAAAACAAGAGATCTCCGGTACTTCATTGATCGTAATTTCTGAAAGTATTTGTTCTGATCCGGAAGTATCTTCCCCATACACAATCTGATATAACTCATGAATGATGGTATTCAGATTTTCTGCCTGACCGGATAATTTCCCTGATGAATCTGCGGTGTTGGCCGAACATTCTGCATTTTGATGTAGCATGTCTTCCATTTTTTTCATCAGATTGTTTACCCGCTCCATTTCCCGGGCCTGAACATCCACAGCATTTTGTACTTTTCCCGCCAACTCAGACATTTCAGCCGCCGCAACTGAGATCTCATCCAGATGTTCAACGGTTTGCAAAATGGATTCAGAACCTTGCTCTGCATATTCCTGTGACCCCTTCAGGATCTCCGTGGTATTCTGAACTGCTTCTGCGCTTCTCTTAGCAAGATTTCTGACCTCTTCTGCAACTACAGCAAAGCCTTTTCCGGCCTCCCCCGCCCGTGCCGCTTCCACGTTGGCGTTCAATGCCAGTAAATTTGTTTGAAAAGCAATTCCTTCAATAGTGGTAAGTACTTTACTCGAATCATGGGCCGAATGCTCGATCTTTTCGATCACCTCTTTCAAATGATTTACTGCCTCCACACCCATTTTGACTTTTGATCCTGTCAGATTCATTACATTGTAGGTCTGATGAGTGTATGTGGAACTTTCCCGAAGTTGCTGAACCGTTTCCCCGACCGAATCTACCGCTTCTTTGATCGCAGCATTATGCAGCTTATTCCTTTCAGCCATTTGGTGATTTGAATTTGCCACGCTATTGGCCGAAGCATCCACCTCTCCCGAACTTTTTACCAACCGGTGAATGATCTTTCGAATCCTGTGCGCAATAGATCTGCCGATAATCTTACCAACGATCAGGTTCAGGGAAGTTGCAAATAAAGTCCCTCCAAAAACCATGTACAAGGCCCAGTTGATGAGTGTGTTTGCCCTTTGTTGCTGGGCCAGTAAATTTTCTTTTAATGTACCTGAAACAGCAACGGCTTGTTCGATTACCCTTTGTTTTGCTTCATCATTATTGTCCTCTCTTAATCCCTGCACAGCTGTTCTGAGCTTTTGGATCTCCGATTTATCCTTAACTGACAACACATCGGCTGCTCCCATTTCTTCCAGCTTCAAATCGATATCCGGGTACGGAAGATCATCGACCATCGCACGATCAAGCATGGTGATCACTGTTCTTGATTCTTCATAAAGCGGAGTATACACCTGATCTGTTATCACGATCTCCCCTCTCACAATGAGGAACCAGATTCCCACTAAAGAACCCACCATAAATACTATGGCCGCATTACCCCAACCGAGTAACTTTACCTGATTCAATACACTTCTTTCTGCACCTTTTCTCTTACTCTTAGCCATTCTTAACCTGATTTAATCCACATCGTAGCAGTCACATATTCTGACAAACTCTTAACCAGATTATCGGCGCTGACTATGATTAATTAACTTGAATCTTATATGGATAACTTTTCTAATGTTATCTGTAGTTAACTCCCTCAATCGTCGTTGGTCATATTTTCTCTGTTGAAGCTTCCGTTCCTCAGAAAGAAGATCACCTGAGCGATCACATCATCATCCCTCATCATAAATGTGTGAGTAACCGGCATCACCAGATGATCGGTCATTCCCTCCAGCCTCGTACTTTCCACCGAAACTTTGCCATCATCGGGATCGGGTAACATAGTTGAAAGAATCGGATTAAAGGTCTTGTTACCCGCAATGATCCCCAGTTCAAATTCTGCCGGCCCCAATTGATTCGGAATGCTCAACGAATCGGTACCCAATTGCATACCGGCCGGGCCATTCAACGCTTCATAGAGCCACAGTTCTTTCAATTCATCGGTTATTTCGCTTCCATGATTCGGAGGTCCCAGCATCACTACCCGACCCAGATCCTCTACCTTCGTTGAATCCAGATACTGACGCACCAGAATCCCTCCCAACGAATGCGTAACAAAATGAACGACTGAAGTCCCCGGACATTGAATTATGGCCTTCCCTACTGTCTCCATCGCCAGTTTTTCTATCCGGTATTCTGTGGATGGATAAGATTCATTGATCACAGTAAACCCGCTGTCGCTTAACACCTCTTCCATTTTTGCGAACGACCGGTCTGACCGCGCTAACCCGTGTAGCAATATCACGCAATCAGATTGAGCCTCTAAAGCTTGTGTAGCAAACAAAAATGAGAACGTGATCAGAATGATTTTCATAATAAACCCCGCTACGAGAGGGCTCTTCTTTTGTTTTGATTGGCTAGAGGATTATAACTTAGCAAAAGCCTCCTCTTCATTTCTATACATACACCTTTCGGTTTTCAAAAATACAACGGTTCAGAATTCAACTATACAAAAACCGTTTAATGTTTTTCTTCGGTGTTTTCTCGAACTCCTGATCTACCACCTCTATGGCCGCCAGCTGTTCGTAGGAAGCCACTGCCTGATTAAATGCTTTCCGGTTTTCTTCCAGCTCTACCTTCAGGTCCTCTGATGTGGAACCATGTTCCTTCATCACCTCTGCATCGGGATAAACCAAGCCCACCAACCGGTTCTCGCGCTGAACGATCACACATTCCTGAATAAACGGGAAATTTGAAAGGCGTGATTCCAGCTCCTCCGGATAAATATTCTGACCACTGGGACCAAGTAACATGTTCTTTTCCCGGCCTTTTATAAAAATAAAATTCTCCTTATCGATCACACCCAGGTCGCCGGTCTTCAGCCATCCGTCTTTAGTGAATGTGAGTTCATTGGCCTGCTCATTTTTGAAGTAGCCCAGCATCACGTTACGGCCCCGAACCTGAATCTCACCCGATCTCTTATACGGATTACTACTGTCGATACGAACTTCCATCCTGTCAACCAATCTTCCCGAAGATCCTTTTTTGGTGGATGTTGCCGCTTCGTAACTGATCAACGGACCACACTCGGTCATGCCGTACCCAACGGTGAACGGGAAATCTATCTTTCTGAAGAACGCTTCCACTTCGGGACTCAATGCTGCCCCACCCACTACCACTTCATGAAAATTTCCACCAAAGCTTTCTATCAGGGTTTTTCTGGTTTTTTTGTAGATCAGCGATCGGATTCCCGGCACTGTCAGTAACGCCTTAACCGCCGGTTTCTTAAGTGAAGGCACGATCCGTTTCTTGTAGATCTTTTCGATGATGAGCGGAACCAGCAGGATGAGATGAGGCTTCACTTCTCCCAACGCTTTTAACAAGATCTGTGGCGTCGGAACTTTGGTGAGATAGGTAATATGACATCCAAGTGTGACCGGAAACAGTGTTTCGAAAGCCAAGCCAAACATGTGTGCCATCGGCAGGAATGATACGATCCGGTCCCCTGCTTTAAGCGGCATATGCTCCCGGGCATAAATGATGTTTGACTCGATACTGCGCACCGGCAACATCACCCCTTTCGAGAATCCCATCGATCCTGAAGTATATGAAAGGATCAGCAATTCATTTTCTTCACGTTCCTCGAAAAAGAAGGCCTCTTTCTCCATATCTGAATTCTCAAATGAAACTGGCTCAACTTCTCCTTTGATCACTGAAAAGTCATCCGTGGACACGATCAATTCCAGTTCTTCTTCTACAGAGTTATCCAGTTTGGAAAGAAGACCCGGCTCTGCGAACAACATCTTCGATTCTGAATGCTTCAGGATATTCATCACATTATCAGGAGCAAAATCCGGTAATACGGGAACAATTACTCCCCCCAAGGCCATTACCGAGAAAAAGGAGATCGCCCAATTGGTAGAATTACGAGCATAAATAGCCACTTTATCCCCCGGTGCCACTCCCGCGTTCAGCATCATTTTCTTGAGAGATTGTATGCGAACAGCCGTCTCTCCGAAGGTTAATGTCGCGCCCGAATAATCCGTAAATAATGGAAGTTGCCAATGCTGATGAAAGGCATCGGTATATAGTGTATGAAGTTGCGGAGAATTCTGATTCCTGACCATATTTTTACCCGGTTTCAATCCCTAACCATGTAAGTTAACAGCGTTAATGTAGGAAATCCCGAAATCAGCTACTGAGATAATTTATTTAGCTTCGAATTCGCTTCGCGGAATTAAGAATTGGAGGTTTGGCAGTTTTGAGTTTTGAGTTGGATTACGAAGTTGTACAATAGTCATCAACCATTGTTCTGCTCTTGCTGTCACATCACTCCTCAGATCCTTCTCCATCAGCCGACGCATCAGGAGTACTTTCTAAGGGGAATACATGTAATTAATGAGTTCCTCCACTTGCGAAGGGGAGGTCGGGAGGGGTCGAGATTTTGCAGATAACGAGATTGCCACGGGTTGTATTCGCATCGCTCACATCAACCCTCGCAATGACCGTTGTAAAAATTGAGTTTGAGACCAGATCGATCAATCGGTCTGTCGCACATCGGTCTTTCGTATTTCGGAATCACTCCAGACTGACCGTAAACGAACCGGTATCATCATCATCCGTTGTCCAGTACACCCAGACATTGGTATCACCTTCATCATAAAATGCGATCTCCGAAAATGGAATCTCTGCTTTTTTTCCGGCCGGGATCTTTGGCCAGTCAGAATGGTCCCCCAAAGCAAGGTCGATCAACGCAAGTTCATTCTGTTCGATAGCGATATAGTAGATCGTACGATTGGTTTCATTATACAGGTATAGATCCGGTGGAAAAGCTTCTCCGGTAACTTTGCCTTCAAACTTATTGAACAGACATCCACTAAAGGTCAATGCGGCAATAGTGATTGCTATAAATGTTGAGATTCTCATATATAACTTATTTGAATATCTAAGATACCAGAGCGCTGATAAATTATAAACAAGTGATCATAATTTTCCGATCCGGTCAGTACCTCTACTATTGATCAGTTTCAGATATCTCGGCCTGTTAAATCGCTGAACCAGCATCGGGTATACATTAAGTATTATGTTTAAAAAGATCAGCCAATCGGCCTCAGCAATATTTTCCTTCACCACTACAAACAGTGTAACAACAAGCACAGTAAAAAATATAATCAGGTGTCCAATTTCTGATTTACGCGTTCCGTATTCAAGCTTTTTAAGTGTTTCAGATCTTGTATTCACCGGATTAGCTGCTTTATTCAGTTTCTCCCACCCTGACCATACCAATAGTTTTCTGAATTCTTGAACACCCAACCATGTATAGATCCTCCCTTCTTTTTCCCATGACTTTGGTAAAAAATATGAGGAGGAAAGTTCGGGTTGTAAGGTCTCCGTTACGAATAAGGTGCCCGTCATCAGCATAAAATTCAATATCCAGGCAAACACGAAGATAGTGAGGCCTTGCCATAATGCAACACCTACTACTATCGCTGCAACTACGAACAGGGTTGCTATTATTTTGACAAGGTTACTCAATCGAAATTCTTACTGGCTGAATACAATTAACCTGGTTCACCCGTACCTACGAATCCAATCATGCGAGAGATTTTATCATCCTTCTTCTCAACAAAATACTGCCCAAGCTGAACCATCTCGTTGCCATCCGGTCCGATACCGCCAAATGCGACAGTTACCCGGGTGAAGCCCGCAATCGTATCACATTTAACAACCCCGGCTGACCATCCGGGCGCATTTTTGCTAAACATACCTACATACTTATTCAAAGACGCAGGACCATGTATAGTTTCAGTAGTGCGGGGATCGTCATAGATCACCATATCTGTTACCGTTTTTTTGATCATGGCAATACGCTCAGCATCATCCTCGATTTCCCAGGTTTCAAAAAATCTTACTATACAATCTGACATACTATTCCTGCTATTTAATTTTATATAACGACCCGAAACGCGTGGAAAGAACCGTCTCGGTCCTCCGACGGATCCGCTTGCCACAGACTCCTTCGGAGAAACGCTTATTATACCCGATCTAGTTTTGTATTAATTCCCAAAACATTCTGGGAGTTACAATTTTTAATTCTGTTACCTTATCTGAAATTTCAAGAAGATCTTTATCCTCGGTAATTAGAATCTCAGCACCAGCTCTTAAAGCTGATTCTAGTACCCATCGATCATCTTCGTCACGAACTTGTATTTCTGATGGTTGGTCGGGGACAGGTTCAACATAATATTGACGAAGTAGTTCTTCTGCTTCCCGTGCGATTTTTGCAGACACTTTTAATTTAGAAGTTAACGTGCGATATAATTCGTCTAAAACAAACTCACCAGTCATTATTTCATGTTCGGCAAGAATCACTTGAAAAACATCGGCACTTAAGCCTCGGGTTGCAAAAGCACTAACTAAGAAATTGGTATCTGCAAAAACCTTCATGAAATTTCACGCCAAACATCTTCATCTGTTAACAATCCCTGTGATTCCGCAAACGGTAAAATCCGCTTTCGAATTTGCTGAAAAGATTCAATAGATAGTTGTCGGCGTAACGCTTCTCGCACTAATTCACTTTTAGGGCGACCTGTTCTTTTTGCTGCTTCATTGAGCAATGATTCTAAATCTTTGTCAATACGAATTGATAATGTTGTATCCATTAGAATAAAAATTAAATGTATTACAATGTAATACAACTTTAACGTGTGAACAACTGAATTATTAAGAAAGGGCTGAAACAACACGGCGTTCAAATAGTGAGCCGGGGGTTAAATTTTACGACCCGAATCTTATGGAAAATGACGAATCCGTACACCAACAGATCCGTTTATATCATTGATAGTAATTAATTTTGTGGTGTATACATACAGTCATTAGGAAAAGAATACGAACAATCCGATTGGTGATTATTTTTGTACTGCACCCCAACCTAAAAACCGGTTTTGTATTTGTGAAGGAATAGCGATTCCTCCATCCTAGAATTCGGACCCTAATACCTGCTCCCTCGTGGAGCGTTCGGTTTTAGGTAGAATTCGACGGAGGAAAGGCCCCGGAGCAAATCCCGCCGAAAGCTTTTCGTTCTTTTGGCGGTCCAAAAGGACATAACATTCTTAGACATGGATACATACCCCGAGATTACCACGGGTTGATTTCGCTTCACTCACCGCTTCGCTGAATTAAGAATTCAAAATTATGAATTAAGAATTGGGGACTTCGTAGTGTTGAGTTTTGAGTTGGGTTTCGAAGTTGTACAATAGTCATCAACCATTGTTCTGCCCTTGCTGTCACATCACTCCGCAGATCCTCCTCCATCAGCCGACGGATCAGGAGTACTTTCTAAGGGGAATACATGTAATTAATGAGTTCCTCCTCTTGCGAAGGGGAGATCGGGAGGGGTCTAGGCTTCGCAGATAACGAGATTGCCACGGGTAGTGTTCGCATTGCTCACACTACCCTCGCAATGAACTTTGTAAAGATTGAGTTGGAGACCGGATCGGTGAGATCAGAGATCAAAGGGTTACTTCCGACCAGTTCAGCTTCGTTTTGTAGCTCTCATCCCCATTCAGGTATTGAAGTAAGGCGGATTTCGCCTGATCGGCAGTAACCGGACTACACTGATACTGAGTACCTTCTTCCCGATATTCAAGGGTAAGGGATGCCGGGTCATTTCCGGCAACCTGCATGTACGCATAATCGGTGCCCAGAATAATAAAACTACCATTCTCATCTGCGATATCATTGACAGCAGCTGTAAGATCTTCTTTGGATGGTGTGTCGATCTCATCCCCATGGCTACGGGATAATATCATTTTTTCTCTGCTTTCACTGTCGGTATGATCATCATGCGGGATCAGTTTTTTACTGAACAGGATCAGCGATACAATAGAAACAGTTATCGCAATATCGGCCACATTAAAGATGTACGGGAATACAGGCTTATCCCACAACACCAGATTGAAATGGATAAAATCCACTACATGACCGTCGAGCAGACCTCCGTAACCTTCAATATATCCCATAATGAGGCGGTCGATGATATTCCCGATCGCTCCGCCGAGTACCAGCCCCATAAAGATCAGGTAACCGGAATTGGCTTTCTTCAGGGTAAACAATAAATAGGCCAGGATCCCGATAGTAGCCACAATTGAAATGGTGCTGATCACCGGGGTAGATAACAGATCAATACCCATTGCCATGCCGGAATTCTGGGTATAATAGAATTGCAACCATCCATCAATAATATCCAGACGGTGTAATTCGGGCGTGGTGCGTACCAGCCATTTCGTGTATTGATCTATGGCGACTACAATAGCAGCCGGAGCAAATAATGCTGCGAGCTTTTTGGAGGTCAAACTGTTATTATCTGCGTTTTAGTTTGGCGTCGATACTTAATTGGGTATGAGGTACAGCTTCCAGCCTTCCTTTAGAGATCTTTTTGCCGGTCACCTTGCACACTCCGTACGTTTTGTTGTCAATTCTTTTCAAGGCATCATCCAGATATTTGATGAATTTCCGTGTGCGGTTGAACAACATATATGTTTTCTCGCGTTCCTGAGCATCGGTTCCGGCATCGGCCATGTGGAAGGAATAAGCCGATTCATCGGATGAATTCTCCATATTCTCACGCAAAGTGCGCTGTAATGCCTGAAGCTCTTCATCAGCCTGATCTCTTTTTTTCAGGATGATCTCGCGAAAATACTCCAATTCCTCATCGGTGTATGGGGAAACTCTTTCGTTGTTTGCCTGATCAACTTTTTCAGCCATGATTCTAATTATTGAGTATTAATATTACGTCGGATGGAAATCGTACAGTCACTGTCGCCAATTTCCCAGGTTTTAACAAAATCAGAAACTTCCAGTTCGGTAAGTTGAATGTCTTCAGCCAGTGTTTCCTGTTTGATGTATTCGCCCATCGAAACAACTGCTTCTTTTAATTCTTCGCTTCCCGTCATTCCTAACGAGATACGGTCCACCACATCAAAATCGGCTTCTTTTCTCATATTCTGAACCCGATTCACAAACTCCCGTGCAATACCTTCCTGCACTAATTCCGGCGACAGCTCGGTATCAACAGCAACGCTTAACCCACGTTCGGTTTCCACCTGCCAGCCTTCCAGCCCGGTTCTTATGATCTCTAATTCTTTATCATCTAACCGTACCGTAGTATCGTCATCTAATGTGAGGTCTATAAATCCGTCTGCTTCAAACGTACTTATCTCCTCGGTAGAAAGTTGATTTACCTTTGCCGCCACCATCTTCATCTTAGGTCCTAATTTTTTACCTAATAACGGATAGTTTGGCTTGGCAGATTTTTGAACGATGCCGGAGTCGTCATCCACAAATTGAATTTCTTTCACATTCACTTCTTCCAGAATAATGTGCTTCACCGAAAGGATCGCTTGTCGTTCACTCTCGTCTTTGATTGGCAGAATGATCCGTGCCAGCGGCTGACGTACATTCATCTCGATCTGATTCCGGATTCGTAGTACGATGGATGAGATCAGTCGCGCCATATCCATTTTATGTTCCAGCGCTTTAATGATCGCGGTCTCCTCAACCGTCGGGAAGAATGATAAATGCACCGACTCTTCATCCAACCCGGAAACTTCATTCAGCCGTTGATACAACCATTCGCCCATAAATGGTGCGATCGGGCTGATCAGCTGACTGATGCTTTTCAGGCATTCGTACAAGGTTTGATACGCGGCTGTTTTATCGAGCGTGGTACCTGATTTCCAGAAACGACGTCGGTTCCGGCGTACATACCAGTTACTTAACTCTTCCACGAAGGTTTCCATCTCACGTGCGGCTTTGGTTGGCTCGTACGCTTCGAAATATTCTTCCACCATTTTGATGGTGGTATTTAAGCGGGAAATGATCCATTGATCGATCTCCGGCCGGTCAGACACCGGGATCTGTGATCCGGAATAACTGAACCCATCGATATTGGCATACATCGCAAAGAACGAATAGGTGTTCACCAGCGTGTTGAAGAATTTACGCTGTACTTCCTTCAGGCCGTCAACACTGAACTTCAGGTTTTCCCACGGAGCAGAATTACTCATCATGTACCAGCGGGCAGTGTCGGCTCCGTAATTCCCGATGATCTCGAAAGGATCTACCGTATTACCTTTCGATTTACTCATTTTCTCGCCTTTCTCATCCAGAACCAATCCATTGGATACTACATTTTTGAAGGCAACATCATCGAACAACATGGTTCCTAAGGCATGAAGCGTGTAGAACCAGCCACGGGTCTGATCTACTCCTTCTGCGATAAAATCAGCCGGGAAGTTGGTCTTGAATTCTTTTTTATTCCCGAATGGATAGTGCCACTGTGCAAACGGCATGGAGCCGGAGTCGAACCACACATCCAGCAGATCGGGAATTCGGCGCATGGTTCCACCATCGGGAGCATCCCAGGTAATTTCGTCAATATACGGGCGGTGAAGATCGATCTCTTTATCGGCCGCAATCCCGGCTTTTTTCTTCAGCTCTTCAATACTGCCTATACATTCGATGTAATTCGGATCTATATCACTTTGCCAGATCGGGATCGGTGTTCCCCAGTAACGCTGACGTGAGATCGCCCAATCCACATTGTTTTCCAGCCATGTTCCGAAACGTCCGGTTCCGGTACTTTCCGGTTTCCAGTTGATGGTCTTATTCAGTTCCACCATCCGGTCTTTCACTTCGGTAGTACGAATGAACCAGGATTCTACGGGGTAACTCATTAGCGGAGTTCCTTTCCTCCAGTCGAAAGGATAGTTGTGCACGTAGGTTTCGTGACGGAACATCAGGCCTTTCTCTTTAATGGCCCGAGCAATGCCTTTATCTGCTTCTTTAAACCATTCCCCTTTGAACTCAGGAACCTGCTCCGTAAAACATCCGTCCCGGTCAATAGGGTTGAACATCGGAATGCCCGCCTTTTGGCAGGAATCGTAGTCATCGGCACCATAAGCCGGAGCTGTATGAACCACTCCCGTACCGTCTTCGGTGGTTACATAATCCGCAGCGATCACTTTCCATGCTTCTGAAGGATCGATCTCTCTTTGCGCATAATCGAAGATCGGCTCGTAGGTCATTCCCAGCAGATCTTCGCCCGAATAATCTTTGATGTGAACGTGTTCTTCACCAAATACACGATCCACACACCCTTTGGCAACAATATAGTTCTCATTGTTATGGCCAATTTTTACATAATCCAGCTTTGGATTAATCGTAAGCGCCATATTTGAGATGGTAGTCCACGGTGTGGTGGTCCACGCTAAAAAGAACGTATTCTCTTCCCCTTTTACCGGGAATTTGATGTATATGGAAGGATCCTGTGCTTCTTTATATCCCAGACTTACCTCATGGGAAGAAAGCACGGTCGCGCTACCCGGCGAATACCATTGGATCTTGTACCCTTTGTACAGCAGACCTTTTTCATGCAGGGTTTTTAACGCCCACCAAACAGATTCGATATAATCATTTTCGAAGGTCACATATGGGTTTTCCTGATCCACCCAGTATCCCATACGGTTGGTCAGCTCATCCCAAAGATCTTTGTACTGAAGTACACTTTCCCGGCATTTTGCGTTGTATTCGGCCACACCATATTCTTCAACCTGGGCACGACCTTCGAGTCCCAGTGCTTTTTCAACTTCAATTTCTACCGGCAGGCCATGGGTATCCCATCCTGCTTTGCGTTCAACTTTGAAGCCTTTCAGCGTTTTGTACCGGCAGAACATATCCTTTACCGTCCGGGCCATCACATGGTGAATTCCCGGCTTGCCGTTAGCTGTGGGTGGTCCCTCGAAAAAGGTGAATGGGATCCCGTCTTCCCGTGTGCTAACGCTTTTCTTAAATATCTGATTATCCTTCCACCAATTTAAAACCTCTAATTCGGTGTTTGGATATTGAAGTTGCTTTATTTCTTTAAACTTTTTTGCCATAGAATAAATTTGTCCGGCGAAAGATTTTAAGCCTCAAATATAAGCATTCTATATGAAAACCATGTGATTTGTTCGTACAAAAGTTATGGCCCGCGACATGGCTTTATGTTAACAGGTAATCAAATTAATCTTACCTTTCCGCAACAAATCAAGTTAACCGCTCAAAGAATGACCAAGTACTTAAGAGAAATTTCGCGCGAAGATCCTTATAAATTATGTTTTGTTTGCCTGGGTAATATTTGTCGCAGCCCGACAGCTGAGGGTATTTTTATCCATAAAGTAAAAGAGGCGGGGTTAGAACAGTATTTCTATATCGATTCAGCCGGAACAGCCGCTTATCATGTTGGGGAAGGAGCCAACAGTAAAAGTCAGGCCACCGCTAATAAACACGGCGTACATCTGCCATCCAGAGCCCGACGGTTCGAATACACGGATCTGGAGGAATTTGATCTGATACTGGCGATGGATTCGGAGAATTTCCGCAACCTGAAACAACTGGACCGAAAAGGATTGTATAACAGTAAGATCAAAATGATGCGTGACTTCGACCCCAATCCCGGAGACGGCGAAGTACCGGATCCCTATTACGGCGGATTGCAAGGCTTTGAAAATGTATTCACAATTCTGGAACGCAGTTGCGAAGCTCTGCTTCGTGAATTATCCCCCTACATCAAAGATTAGCTATTGAATACTTATTTTGTAGTAAGTACCTTACTTATAAATAAGTATTCATTATGCCATCTACTAAAGAATCCATTATTCATCTTGCCGATGAATTTATCCGCAGCCGGGGATACACGGCCTTCAGTTATGCCGACATCTCAAAACCATTGGGAATCAAAAATGCGGCCGTGCATTATCACTACCCTTCTAAGTCGGACCTGGCGGTAGCTCTGGTTGAATGGCACATTGATCATTTTGAGCGGTTCAAAGAAAAAAATGAATCGAAAAGTCCGGCCGATCAGATCAAAACCTTTCTCAATTTCTATCATTCCATTCATCTATCGGGCAAAGTGTGTTTGATCGGCGCTTTTTCTACCGACTGGAATTCCATCAATGAGGATACTCAGGGTTTACTGCGAACCTTTACGAATCTGGTCATAGACTGGCTATCCGAAGTACTGCAGAAAGGGTTGGATACCGGAGCGTTCAATTTTGCAAACGCCCCGAGAGCTGAAGCCCTGCGTGTGCTCACCAATATTTTTGCTGCTGCTCAGCTTTCCCGTATCACTGATTCCCAGGATTTTATTTTGGTAAAAGAATCCATTATTCGTGAACTTACCAAGTAATCAGTCTTATTGAGATAACTTACTTAGTTGCCCCAACAAAATATTCTCCGAAATTGCTTGACGATTAACCGGATGGTTTGCACATTGCATCAGCCAACCGACTACAAATATTATTACTGTGTTACCGGAAGCCATCGCAGCTGAAATACAATCGCGCCTTAACGTTCAAATACTGAAAGTCACACCTTTACATGGTGGCGATATTAACAGTGCTGCCTGTATAGAACTGGATAACGGGGAAAAGACCTTCATAAAATGGAATCTCAACACCCCTTCTGACATGTTTGAAACAGAAGCAGATGGTCTTGAATTACTGGCAACTGCAGAGAGCGACCTGATCATTCCTGAGGTTAAGTTACTGGGCGATCAGTTTTTAATGATGGAATTCATTCAGGAAGAACCTACCGGTAACAGCTTTGAGTTTGGTGTACAACTTGCAAAACTGCATCGCAGATCGAATGAACTATTTGGACTGCAGGACTCCAATTATATCGGCAGACTGAAGCAATCCAACAAATACCATCCGGAATGGCTGGAATTCTTTTTCCGGGAGAGACTGGAACCACAGGTAAAAATGGCGGTCGATTCCGGTAAGCTCGATAGTTCTTTGATGGAAGTATTCGATCGCGTGATGAATTATACCTACATCATCTTCCCTGAAGAGCCGCCCGCACTGGTTCATGGGGATCTTTGGGCCGGTAATTATATGTTCACCACCGATGGTAAAACCAGTATTTATGATCCTGCGGTGTATTTTGGCCATCGGGAAATGGATATAGCAATGACCAAACTTTTCGGCGGGTTTGAGGAGGACTTTTACCACGGGTACAATGAAGAATACCCCCTTGAGAAAGGGTATGAAGAACGACTCATGCTATGCAATCTATATCCTATCCTTGTACACGCCAACCTATTCGGCGGTAGCTATTCACGAAAAGCAGAAACCCTGCTACGGCGCTTTTTCTGACCTCTTAGTAAGTTTTATTTTTCTGATAACCGTACGGGTCATTAAAGAAACGGCATCCCTACTTAAATATCTTTTTACGCTCTTCCTTTTAGCATGTGTGTATCTTCCCGCACTGTAATTTTATACCTACTTCTGCGATCAGGCTACTAACCAAAATTAATGACTCGTTTTACTCTCTTAACCATTTTCGTGGTTTTCATCACCTACTCACAATTATTTGCTCAGGATCTTTCTGATGAAACTCTCACTGTAAAAAAACTACTTAACGAAGTTCACGTCGATGGCATTTATCAACCCGGAGAATGGGATGACGCACTGAAAATGAGACTCGACTACGAAACTGAACCGGGCAATAATACTCCTGCCACTAGTGAAACCTATTTCTATCTGAAGTACGATGCAGATAATATCTACTTTGCTTTTGAAGCGCTGGACGATGATCCGGAACAAATACGTGCTTTTATTTCGGATTGGGATAATGTGGGCAGCAGTGACCGGGTTGGGATCTACCTGGACCCGTTCAACACCAACGCTTCGGCTTACGATTTCACCATAAGTGCTTCCGGTGTGCAGATGGATGGCATCATCTTTGGCGGTGGCGGTGGTTATGATGGCAGCTGGGATGCAATCTGGAATGCTGAAGCAGAAGTGAATGATGAAGGATATTTTGTGGAAGCAAAACTCCCTCTAAAGTCTATCAGGTATCCATCATCCAAAGAAGCCCAAACATGGAGTATCAGTGCCTGGCGTAAGATCCCCCGAAGCGTAGTGGTTGAAACCCGCACAAATCCTCTTTTGCCTGAGATCAATTGCTCTTTATGTCAGTTTAATCGGGTTACCGGATTCGAAGGATTGAGTGAAAACCGTAATATTGAGATTCTACCTACCTATGTTGGAAACAAAACGGATGAACGGGTAAATATTGAAGATGACAACCTGGATGCCGGCCGTATCAATACCAGTTTTGGAGTTGACGCCAGAATCGGCATCACCAACAATGTAGTACTGAACACCACTATCAACCCTGATTTTTCGCAGGTGGAAGCAGATGCTGCCCAGCTTAATATCAATAACCGGTTCGCACTGCGTTTCAGAGAGCAACGTCCTTTCTTTCAGGAAGGGGTGGAAATCTTCAGCACTCCGGAAGAGGTTGTTTTTACACGAACCATTGCCGATCCGGTTTTTGGCACTAAACTCACCGGTAAATTCGGGAAAAGTGAAGCAGCCATGCTTATCGCTCAGGATGAGATCAATAATCTGATCTTTCCATCCAACGACGGCTCTTCCAATACCACCATCAATGAAAAGGTAACCACACTGCTTGGGCGTTATAAATACACGGCCAATCAGGCTTTGTCGGGAGGTTTTACGACAACATCCAGATTCAGTGCTGAATATTCCAACATCGTGAACAGCCTCGACGCTTATTATCGTCCGGTTGACCCGTTAAGTGTTGAAATTCAATACATTAATTCACTCACTCAATATGCTCCGGATGTAGCTTCGGCCAACGATCAAAGAAGCAACCGTTTTTCCGGCAATGCGTTGTATGGCGAAGCCGAATACGATACCCGCGAATGGAGGGGAAATTTTCGATACATCTACCGGGATGAGAATCTCCGAACCGATGCCGGTTTCATCCCACAGGTAGATATCAAAGGATTCAATTACTCTCTTCAGAAAAAGATCTGGTCGGATGGCATTCCATGGTTCACTCGGTTTCTGATAACTGCAGGAGGTAATACTTATCAGAATCTGGCCGGTGACCTGAGTTCATCACAACTTTATGGGTCATTATCCTATCTTGGACCACTTCAAACCTCCATCAGTGTACAATACTATCCATTCAGAAAAACCCGCTATCTGAACAATTTGTATGAACTGGATTTTCGGTTTTACTCCGCCGTAAGCATGCGGCCCTCTTCGGCTCTTCAATATAGTTTTTCATTTGATGCACGTGATGAGGTGGATTATTCGAATCAGCGTACCGGGTCTCAATTTCAGTATACCCCTGCACTTTCTTTGCAAGCCGGACCCAGACTTGAGATCGGGCTTAAATACAGCCTCACTATTTTTGATGTTAATCAGGAGAATTTATTTAAAGCCAATATCTTTGAATCCAGCACCCGCTATAATTTCACTCAGAGATTCTTTATCCGGTCGATCGTTCAATACCGGTTCACCAGGCGTAATCCGGTAATGTACCTTTCAGTTGTAAACCCAACTCAGAGGAGCTTATTCATGCAATGGCTACTGTCCTACAAATTTAATCAACGATCGGTGATCTTCCTTGGATATTCTGATAACTATCTGGGGTATAAAGATGAATTTCTCAACCGGGTTGACCTGACTCAAACAGATCGCACCATATTTTTCAAAGTGGGATATCAGTGGAGATTTTAACTTAGTGTGCTGAAACTGCTTTTCCCGCTCCTACCTCTTTACGTATGACCGGGGCTACCTTAGTTGCGAATAGTTCGATCGATCTCAACATTTTGGAATGGGTAACAGTGCCTACACTCATTTGCATCAGAAAACGATCATGGTTAAATATTTCATACTGATACATGATCTTATCGATGATCTCCTGTGGACTGCCAACAAAATTTGCACCTTCCAATGTCGTGGAAGCATCAAATTGTGGACGGCTCATTGGTGGCCAGCCCCGCTCCCGGCCCAGTTTGTCCATGGTTAGTTTAAAAGCGGGAAAGGCAATATCGCGTGCTTCTTTTCCGGTTTCAGCAATGAATCCGTGTGAGTTTATACTTACCGGTTGTATCTCCTGATCATAATCCCTGGCCCCTTGTTTATGCACATCAACCATTTGTTTGAATTGCTTGGGATAGCCTCCGATAATGGCGATCGCCATAGGAATTCCCAACGCGCCGGCTATGTAGGCAGATTTTGGAGTTCCGCCAACGGCTCTCCAAATTGGTATCTTGTCCTGAACCGGTCGCGGGTACACTCCCCTGTTTTTAATGGCCGGCCTGTGTTTTCCTTCCCAGCTTATGTTCACTTCCTCTCTCAGCCGAAGTAATAGCTCCAGCTTTTCCTCAAAAAGCTCCTCATAATCACTCAATTCATATCCAAAAAGCGGGAAGGATTCTACAAATGACCCCCGGCCAACCATGATCTCAGCCCGGCCATCTGAAAGAAGATCCAACGTGGAAAACTGTTGAAATACTCTTACCGGATCTTCTGATCCCAGCACCGTCACCGCACTGCTTAGTTTTATATTTTTTGTCCGTGCTGCAGCCGCTGCCAATAAAGTTGCAGGTGATGATGCCACATATTCTTCTCTGTGGTGCTCTCCGATCGCAAATACATCAAGGCCGGCTTCATCAGCCAGTTCTATCTCTTCCAGCAAATTCGTAATTCTCTGTTTTGCAGAAATTGCTGAACCGGTTTCCGGATTAATAGTATTGTCAACAAAGGTATAGAGACCTAGTTCCATGAATAATTATTTAGCGGATTAATATTGTTCAATATTAAACAATTATCAGATAATATGATTCCCATTTTTACGGATTATTTATCTTACTACTTAGTAAGCCTGATGTCAGCTACAGGCTGCCAGATCTCACCGGTATGTTTAAGTAGGGTCAATCGATCTGCCATAAACTCCGCCTCAAATACTTTGTTTTTAAATTCGTCCCAGGATCTTTGAAAGTTTTCTAAACTCAGATCTTTAAAAGCGATCGTCAGATGTGGATGAAACGGGCGCCGATCATAATTGTAGTTAAATACATGAGATTGGATTCTTGCCTTATTCTCCAGCATTTCCTGAATACGACCTAATTCATTCGACCTTTTCACATCAATGAATATCACCCTGGGAGGAAAAGAAGCATAGTTATTCAACCTAATTCTGAACGGATACATTGAGTCGGTGACTTCAGCTAGACTCTTGACAATTTCCTTTTCTGCTCCACTCTGAGCACGAAAAGGACTTAATAAAGTGATATGCGGTGGTGATTTCAGTGCATGACGGGAATCATATCTATCCCGGAAATCATACCGGATCTTTTGAATCTCCTCTGAAAGAGATTTTGGTGGAAGAATCGCTACAAAATAAAGGGCACCGGAGTCCATCAGTCTTTTTCAAACTGATTCAGAACCCCTTCCATTTTATTCTTAATAAGATCTGTCCCCGGATTTCCGATACTACCCTCATGAGTATGTTTTAATTCTGTTGGAGGGCTAAAACTACCATCTGCAATCTCTTTCGCTACCTGCACATAAGCTTCTCTGAATGGTATGCCTTCCAGCACCAGTTCATTAACACGTTCCACTGAAAATACCAGTTTATACTTCGGATCTTTCAGAATTTCATCAGCTGGCTCGATTCTTTCTGCGGCATAGGCCGTGATCTGTAACAGTTCCTTAATATCATCCAATGCAGGAAATAGAGTCTCCTTCAGGATCTGGAAATCCCTGTGATAACCAGATGTCAGATTGCCTGTAACAGATGATATGGTCGCAGGCAACGCTTTATGCACATTGGTTTTTGCCCGTATCAACTCAAATACATCCGGATTCTTTTTATGGGGCATGATACTGGAACCGGTAGTCAGTTCATCCGGTAATTTAATGAAGGCAAAATTCTGACTGTTATAGAGGCATACATCCGCAGCAAATTTGTTCAGCGTAGCTGCTAGTGTTGCGATAGCATAGCTAACCATTTGCTCGGCTTTACCCCGCCCCATCTGGGCATACACCACATTCACATTCATGGAATCAAATCCAAGCAGATCCGTTGTTTTCTGGCGGTCGAGGGGGAACGAGGATCCATACCCGGCCGCTGACCCTAAAGGATTTTGATTGACGATCTTATACGCAGCCTGCATTATAATGAGGTCATCCACCAAGCTCTCGGCGTAAGCACCAAACCAAAGTCCGAAACTAGACGGCATTGCGGCCTGGGTATGTGTATATCCCGGTAGTAATAAATGTTTATTACTATCACTTTGTTCAATTAATACATCAAACAAATTTTTTGTGAGATTTACAATTTCCAGGAGCTCATATTTCAGAAATAACTTCAGATCAACCAGAACCTGATCATTTCTTGAGCGACCGGAGTGCACTTTTTTTCCTACATCCCCTAATTCACGGGTGAGCATGAGTTCGATCTGGGAGTGCACATCTTCCACTCCATCTTCAATTTCAAAATCTCCAGCCAAGATCACTTCATCCAATATCCGATTCAATTCCTTGGTAAGGATCTGTAATTCGTCTGCTTCCAGCAACCCAACTGATTCGAGCATGGTAATATGAGCGATAGTGCCTTTAACGTCGTATTCGGCCAGTTTCAGGTCCATTTCACGATCACGACCAACCGTAAATCGTTCTATGAACTCATCGGTTTTAATTCCTTTATCCCACAGTTTTTTCGCCATAATTCCTGTTATTTTTACAAAATCTCTTACAGTAGAGATCGTTTCTGACTTCGTTTAAAGATCTTATTCAATATTCAGCCCATTCAGTAATTCAAAATAAATCCGCATTCCCTCTTCAATCTCGTTGAGATAAATAAACTCATCGGCAGTATGTGAACGTCGGGTATCTCCGGGGCCCATTTTTATGGTGGGGAATGACATATGCACCTGATCAGACATGGTCTGCGAGCCATACGTTCTTATTCCAAGCTGTTCTCCTTTTTTCACTACCGGGTGAGTCGGGTCAATTCCTGAAGCATTAAGATTCGTTGAACGGGGGGTTACATCACAATCTACCTGTTCCCGGATTTTATCCACCACTTCCTCGTTGGTATAGAATTCATTGGGTCTCACATCAACCACAAATTTACATTCATCCGGCACGACATTGTGCTGATATCCAGCCTCGATCTGCGTAACTGTCATATTTATCCCGCCCAGAATACCTTCTTTTTTATCAAACTCATACGTCCGGAACCACTCTATATTTTTCATGGCCTTGTACAAGGCATTTTCTCCTTCTCCGCGGGCTGCATGACCACTTTTACCATGTGCCACACAATCCAATACGATCAAACCACGTTCGGCTATAGCCATATCCATGGAAGTAGGCTCACCTACCACACCCAGATCGATCTTTCCGATCTCATCCAGTACGATCGGCACGCCTTGTTTACCGGAAGTTTCTTCCTCAGCGGAAGCAAGAAAAATTAAATTATATGGCTGCTCATATTTAGAAAGTCGTATAAACGTATGTAATAAACTTACCAACGGACCGCCTGCATCGTTGCTTCCAAGCCCGATCAGTTTCCCGTTCTCAATGGTTGGTGTAAACGGGTCATAGGACCACTTAGAGGTCGCTTTTACCGTGTCATGATGAGAATTGAGCATCAATGTGGGTTTATTCGGGTCTATTGATCCGGCAATGGACCATACATTATTCAACGTTCTTTGTGGGGCAAAACCATGTTCTGCAAGATAACTTACTAACAGGTCAGCGGTCTGATCTTCTTCTTTACTGTATGACTGAATCGAAATTAATTGCTTCAGCAATTCAATTGCTTTTTCTGAATTGTGCTTTAGATCATTCATTGTCTCAATACCGTTCCGGTTTTATCATCATTCAGATCTTTAGCGCTTTTAATGATCACTTCACTAACTCCGGCATTCAGAGCCTGAAACCCCAGGTCCAGTTTAGGGATCATTCCATCTTTAACTACCCCGGAAGCTTTAAGCTCCGAATATCTTTTAAGATCGATCTCCGGGATTACTTTTCCATTCTCCATCACTCCGGGCATATCAAAACAAAGGACTAGTCTGGTATTCAATCTGTTGGCAAGTGCCCCTGCTGTAAATGAGGCTATGGAATCCGCATTGGTGTTTAACATATTTCCATTCCCATCGTGGGTAAGAGGTGCCATTACAGGAAGAACATCTTTTTCAATTAAACTTACTAACCAATCAGTATTTACTTTTTTGATATCTCCTACCCAGCCAAAATCGATCGGTTCCGGAGGACGTTTATCCGCTTCGATTATATTCAGATCAGCCCCGGTCAATCCAATGGCATTTACGCCCATTGATTGTAATTTTGCAACGATCCTTTTGTTGATCAATCCACCATAGACCATCGTGGCTACTTCCAAAGTTTCTTTATCCGTAACTCTGCGGCCTTCGATCATTTGAGATGATATTCCCAGTTTTTCACCGATCTTAGTTGCAATCACACCGCCACCATGCACCAATACCTTTGGCCCGGTTACAGACCCTAAGTCATGCAGAAATGCATTCAGAACCGCTACGTCTTCTGCGATCTTACCACCAACTTTTATAACACTTACCGACTCCATTACAAGGTCTCGAGTATCTTTTTCAGAACCGTCTGCATAGAAACGATCCGGTTCGCAGCCTCATCAATTACCAGACTCTGCTCACTGTCGAGCACTTCATCACCAACTACAACATTCCGACGAACAGGTAAACAATGCATGAATTTTCCACTATTGGTCAAAGCCATTTTCGCACCACTTACCATCCAGTCAGTATCGGTATTCAACACCTTTCCGTAATCGTTATAATTACTCCAGTTTTTTGCGTAGATGAAGTCAGCGCCTTCAAATGCCTTGTTCTGATCATACTCGGGTTTCAACCCGTTCATGATCTCCGGCGCCAACTCATATCCCTCCGGATGTGTTACAGTAAGATCAACTTCTGCGGCACTCATCCATTCCACGAACGAATTAGCTACCGCCTGTGGCAGTGCTCTCGGATGCGGCGCCCATGTTAACACCACTTTTGGACGTTCTGTTATTTTATACTCCTCAATGGTGATCAGGTCGGCAAAGGCCTGTAGCGGATGACCGGTTGATGATTCCATATTTACAACCGGTACCCCACAGTATTTAACAAAAGCTGACAAGACCTTTTCCGAGTAGTCTTCTTCTCTGTCTTTTAAAGTGGCAAATGCACGTATGGCAACCACATCAAAATAAGCACCAATTACAGCTGCTGCTTCTTTGATATGTTCGGCGGTATCCCCATTCATCACCGTACCATCTTCAAACTCCAGTTTCCAGCTGCCGGCATTAACGTCCAGAACCACAGCTTCCAGTCCCAAATTAGCTGCAGCCCGCTGCGAGCTCAATCGGGTGCGTAAACTCGGATTTAAGAATAACAGACAGGCAGAACGATTCTTACCAAGTGATTTCCAGGCAAAGGGATTTTTCTTTACTTCTTTTGCCTCTTCGATCAGATCCGACAGGTTCGGAACATCTTTTAAACTCAGAAACTGCTTCATGACAATACTTCTTTTAATGCGGTAATAAACTGATCCACTTCTTTTTTGCCGATATTTAGCGGAGGTAATAAGCGGATGGTGTTTTTATTTGATGATGAGCCGGTAAAGATTTTCTGCTCATAAAGTAATTTTTTTCTCAGGTCGGCCACTTCAAAATCAAATTCGATACCGATCATCAATCCTCGTCCACGAATTTCTTTGATCTGAGGAATACCGGATAGTTCGCCGGCCAGATAGTTACCGATCTCTTTCGCATTTTGGATCAGTTTTTCATTCTCTATCACTTCGAGCACCCCAAGAGCAGCGGCACACGCAAGGTGATTCCCGCCAAATGTGGTACCAAGTAATCCGTAGCGGGCTTCAAATTTTGGGTGTATCAGTACCCCGCCAACCGGAAACCCGTTCCCCATCCCTTTTGCCATTGTGATGATATCCGGTTGAACAAAAGCATGCTGATGGGCAAAAAAGCGACCGGTTCTTCCATAACCCGACTGCACTTCATCCATGATCATGACCGTGTCCGTTTCGTCACACAAAGAACGCACATGTCGAAGAAAATCCTGCGCCGGCTCCTTAATACCGCCCACGCCCTGAATTCCTTCCAGGATCACGCAGCAGGTATCTCCTTTTTTAATCTCGGCTTCCACCCCGTCAAAATCTCCGAAAGCAAATCGAATGACCTCAGCTCCTTCGTTTACCGGAAACAGGATATTCGGATTATCGGTAGCGGCAACGGCAAGCGAGGTCCTGCCATGAAAAGCGCCCTCAAAAGCAATGATCTTTTTCCTGCCATTATTTGCCGAAGCTACTTTAAAAGCATTTTCATTGGCTTCTGCTCCGGAATTAACCAAAAATAAATTCCAGTTGTAATACCCACACATCTCGCCCAGTTTATGTGCCAGATCTTTTTGAATTCGAATGGGAACTGAATTAGAATAAAACCCCAGCTTACCTAACTGATCCGTGATCCTTTTAATATAGTGAGGATGAGCATGACCAATCGAGATCACTGCATGACCTCCGTAAAAATCGAGATATGCCGTGTGCTGCTGATCGTACAGCAGGCAACCATCTGCTTCTACCGGTTCTACGTCGAATAATGGATATACGTTGAATAATTTCATTCAGCGATGGTATTTATTTTTTCGAATGAGGTGACAATTCCTTTGATAAGGGCAGAACTCAATCCCTGATGTTCCATTTCGTTCAATCCGGCGATGGTGCATCCCATGGGGGTGGTTACCCGGTCAATTTCACGTTCAGGATGGGCATTCCCCTCTACTAACAATGATGCGGCTCCACGGGCCGTCTGCATAGCAATTTTCTGAGCTTCTTCTGCCTCAAATCCTAATTCAATTCCTCCCTGCGTTGCCGCCCTTATATAACGCAGAAAAAATGCGATCCCACTAGCTGCCAGAACGGTGGCCGCTTTCATCAAACGCTCTTCGATGATGAGCGTCTCTCCAAGCGATCTGAACATCTCTTCTACTTTTGAAATATGCTGATCAGCGAGTTCATTGCCGCATATACAGGTCATGGATTCTGCAATTGCCGCCGCCGTATTCGGCATAACCCGCAGAGTAGGGTACTCGGCATCCAGATACCCGGCAATGGTCGATAGTTCAACCCCCGTGATGGTAGATACGAGCACATGTTTAGCCGGATCAAGAGAGGGCTCTATTTCTTTAAGTAAATTCTCCAGTTGCTTCGGCTGAACGCAAAGAAACACATACTTCGCTTCAGATACTGCGTACTTGTTATCAGAGGTGGTTTCAAAACCTAACTCCGACAAATGTTCGATCCTTGAAAGGTGACGACGGGTTAGAAATATATTCTCTGTTCCCAGATCTTTGGCAAACCCTCTGGCTATGGCTTCGCCCAGATTTCCGGTTCCGAGTATTGCGATCGCATTTTGTGTGTCCATTATCAAAAAGCTGAAGGTTTCAAATTAAGTCCCATAGTTTCATCCAAACCGAACATCAGATTCATATTCTGCACAGCCTGTCCGGAAGCACCTTTCGTCAGATTATCGATCACCCCGGTGATTAACAGCTGATCCTTTTCCTTCTGGATATGCAGTATCACTTTATTCGTGTTTGTTACTTGCTTCACATCCACAGCATTCCGGGAAATATGTACAAAAGGATGTGTTGAATAATAACTTTCGTACAATTTAATGGCCTCTGCTTCGGTCATGGCTGTTTTCAGATAACAAGCGGCTAGAATTCCGCGGGTAAATGCACCCCGCATCGGGATAAATTGCACCGGATGTTCAAACTCCGGTTGTAATTGCCGTATGCTTTGTTTGATCTCATACAAGTGCTGATGCGTAAATGCTTTGTATACAGATGCATTATTACTTCTCCAGCTGAAATGTGTTGTTGAAGATGGATTCTGACCCGCCCCGGTGCTACCGGTTATGGCCGAAACATGCACCTCATTGGTGAGCATCCCGACAGATGCCAATGGTAATAAACTCAGCTGAATACACGTGGCAAAACATCCGGGATTGGCAATATAATCTGCTTCCATGATCTCTAGCCGATTCAATTCCGGTAAGCCGTATACAAAGTTGTTATCGTCAGATTTGAGACGGTAATCGGCACTAAGGTCAATAATTCGTGCATTCTTTGGGATGAGGTCCCCATCAACAATTGCTTTTGATTTACCATGACCTGAGCAAAGAAAAACCACTTCGGTTTCAGGTTCCAATGCTTCAGAAAAACGAAGATCTGTTTCTCCTTCAAGATCGGGATGGGCTTTGGTGATGAGTTCACCGGCATGGCTCCCACTCATTACAGAGAGCACTTCTGCTTCGGGGTGGTTAAGCAGAATTCTGAGTAGTTCTCCGGCGGTATATCCGGCACCGCCAATTATGCCAACCTTAACCATCTTCCTGTGTCGATTTTTGAATGAGTGTTGCATTACTCAGGATCTTGGTGAAGCCTTTAACATCATCCCCACTCCAGCCCTGATTCATTTCGCCGTATTGCCCGAATTTTGAGGCCATCAGATCGAAAGGAGACTCGATTCCCTCTAATTCAAAATGCTTTGGTGCCAGCTTGATGAAAACTTTACCGGTCACTTTAGTTTGAGTATGATCCAGATATGCTTCAACATCACGCATTACAGGATCCAGATACTGAGCTTCATGCATCAACATTCCATAGAAATCACCCAATTGATCTTTCCAGTATAACTGCCATTTACCCAGCACATGTTTTTCCAGTAAACGATGTGCTTCAATGATGATGAGAGGAGCAGCGGCCTCGAAACCAACGCGCCCTTTTATGCCGATGATGGTATCTCCCACATGAATATCCCGACCGATTCCATAAGGAGCGGCTAACTCCTGCAATTGTTTAATAGTAGTGATCGGGTCTGATTTCTCGCCATTCAATCCCACTGGTTCACCATTCTCAAATTCCAGTTCAATCACCTCTGTACCAACTTTTTCTGCTTGTACAGGCCAGGCTTCTTCCGGAAGTGCCTTACCTGAGGTAAGCGTTTCTGCACCACCAACCGAGGTCCCCCACAATCCCTGATTGATAGAATACTTGGCCTTCGCCCATTCTTTTTCAATTCCATTCGCTTTCAGGTATTCAACCTCTTCTTCCCGGCTCAGTTTCATATCTCTGATGGGGGTGATGATCTCCATTTCCGGAGCAAGCACATTGAAAACCAGATCGAAACGAACCTGATCATTTCCGGCTCCGGTACTTCCGTGAGCGATGGCATCGGCTCCAATCTCTTTGGCATATTCGGCAATCGCAATAGCCTGAAATACCCGTTCTGCGCTCACCGATAATGGGTAGGTGTGATTCTTCAGTACATTGCCGGCGATCAAATATTTGATGCCTTTTTCATAGAATTCTTTTTCAACATCGATACAAACATGGTTGCTGATGCCCAGGTCCTTGGCTTTTTGTTCCAGCTCTTCCTGTTCCGCTTTGCTGAATCCGCCGGTATTTACAGCAGCGGTATACACTTCAAAGCCTTTGTCTTTTGCCAGATGAATGGCACAATAACTGGTATCTAATCCACCACTGAATGCGAGTAATACTTTCTTCATG
Organism: Balneolaceae bacterium UBA7797; assembly: GCA_002480645.1. Taxonomy (GTDB): domain Bacteria; phylum Bacteroidota; class Rhodothermia; order Balneolales; family Balneolaceae; genus UBA7797. The sequence continues at coordinate 44,781 of DLCN01000029.1, read as the reverse complement.
ACAATAATGATTTTGCGTTCCCCATTACTTTTAAGAACGATTGAGTTTTAATTTGAACCCATCGATAGAACTTCTTCACATTCTTCTCTCTAACTGGTTTTGGGTTCGTATTTGGTTTAGCCGGGTCATACAACATACCGGTACACAGGCAGTTTCTACGTTCATTTCTGGTTAGGATATCAAAGTTTGGGCAACTCCGACATCCGTTCCAAAAGGTATCATCCTGAGTGAGCTCAGAAAAAGTTACAGGTTTATACCCCAGCTCTGAGTTGATCTTCATTACCGGAAGACTGGTAGTGATCCCGAAAAGTTTAGAATTGGGATATTTCTTCTTTGAAAGTTCAAAAGCTTTGGCTTTGATCTTTTTAGCCAGGCCCATTCCCCTATAATCCCAATGAACGATGAGACCTGAGTTTGCCACATATTTCTTGTTTTCCCAGATCTCGATATAGCAAAAACCGGCCAGGTTCACTCCATCCAGAGCAATTACGGCATTCCCGTTTCGCATCTTGGTTTTGATGTACTCAGGTTCCCTCTTAGCAATCCCCGTTCCCCGCTGCTTTGCGGCGGCTTCGATCAGGTCACAAATTGGCTGAGCATATTTGAAATGCTCTGAATTAGCGTATTCAACAGTAACAGACATAATGATTTAGAGAGTGAGTGTAGTGAGTTTGCAGTAAAAGAATTGAGGGGGAAAGAGAGAGGGGGCGTCATGGAAGCCATGACATACTATTACCGAGCCCGCCGCAATTGCGGCCGTACCGGGTAAATATCAATTCTATGTGCACAAGTGAGTTGCATGGGTAACAAAGAAAAGGAATCCACATTTTAATTCCAATATGTCTGATCTATTTTTTACAGGAAGGCTTTTTACGATCAGGGTCCATAAAAAAAGCCCGGCTCATTTCATTGAACCGGGCTTTGAATTTCTTATGTAGCGTGGGGCGGAATTGAACCGCCGACCTCACGATTATGAGTCGTGCGCTCTAACCATCTGAGCTACCACGCCATATCTTTTAATTCAGAGCCCTAAATATACAACTTTCCACATTTAGTAATAAAGATTTTTTCCTGCTTTTGTTGGCCATCTCTTTTCTAAGTTTATTACCTTCAGTTTCTATCTAAGAATCTATCATTATAGAACAGGAATGGCACAAAAGATCACAAAACGAGAACAAGATTATTCACAATGGTATCTGGATGTAGTTCGGGAAGCCAAACTCGCAGAACATTCTCCGGTTCGTGGCACCATGGTTATACGCCCGACCGGTATGGGACTATGGGAAAATATGCGCAATGCACTTGATACCATGTTTAAAGAAACCGGCCATGAGAATGCTTATTTCCCGATTTTTATTCCAAAATCATTCCTGTCGAAAGAAGCGCAACACGTAGAAGGCTTTGCCAAAGAATGTGCCGTGGTTACACACAGCCGTTTAAAAGCAGTGGATGGCGGTGTGGAAGTAGATCCGGATTCCAGACTGGAAGAAGAACTGATCGTCCGTCCAACCTCAGAAACCATTATCTGGGATACTTACCGCAACTGGATCCAATCATACCGGGATCTTCCCATTCTCATAAACCAATGGGCGAATGTGGTTCGATGGGAAATGAGAACCCGGTTGTTCCTTCGAACGATGGAATTTTTATGGCAGGAAGGTCATACCGCCCATGCCACCCGTGAAGAAGCCGTTGCGGAAACCAAGCAAATGCTGGAAGTGTACCGCACCTTTGCCGAGGAATATATGGCCATGCCGGTATTAACCGGAGTAAAAACCGAGAGCGAACGATTTGCCGGCGCTGAGGATACCTATTGTATCGAAGCCTTGATGCAGGATGGAAAAGCCTTACAGGCAGGAACTTCTCATTTCCTCGGGCAGAATTTTGCCAAAGCTTTTGATGTAACCTTTCAGGATAGTGACGGTGAACACAAATTGGTTTGGGCTACCAGCTGGGGCGTATCTACACGATTGATCGGTGGGCTGATCATGACGCATTCCGACGACAGTGGTCTTGTCATTCCCCCAAAACTGGCTCCAACTCAGATCGTAATTGTACCCATCTATCGAAATGATGAGCAAAGAGCTACCGTACTTGAGTATGGCTCTGCCTTAATGGACGAATTGAAAGCCGAAGGAATTCGGGTAAAACTGGACGATCGGGACAATTATAAACCCGGATTTAAATTCGCAGAGCATGAAGCTCAGGGTGTGCCGTTAAGAATTGCCGTTGGTCCTCGCGATGTGGAGAACAACAATGTGGAACTCGCCCGTCGCGATACCTTCGAAAAGAATATAGAATCCAGAGAGGGATTAGTACCTAAGGTGAAATCATTGCTGGAGATCATTCAGGATGATCTGTATAAAACGGCACTTAAACGTAGAGAAGAACTTACTTCTATCGTCGATTCATACGAGGAATTCAAGAAAGTGCTGGACGATAAAGGTGGATTCATTTATGCACATTGGGATGGAACTGCCGAAACCGAAGAACTTATTAAAAATGAGACCAAAGCTACGATCCGTCTCATTCCTTTTGGTGACGGAGAAGAAGGAACCTGTATGGTTACCGGAAAACCTTCAAAAAAACGCGTAGTATTTGCACGCTCTTATTAAAGCAGATACCTTGAGCGAGAAAATCAACCTGTAATCTCATGTTGAAGATTCCTCACTCTTATCAATTATTTACCGCAGCATCCAGTCGCAAACTGGATGCTGACACCATCAATGAATTCGGTATTTCGGGCATCACACTTATGGAGATCGCCGGAACTCGCGCTGCTGATTTCATCTTGTCTGAAATGGAAGCGGGCTCCCACGGCCTCTTTCTTTGCGGTAAGGGAAATAATGCCGGTGATGCTCTGGTAGTAGCCCGTATTCTGGCTGAACATGATTTTGAGTGTACTGTTGTATTTATCAAAGGATCAGAAACCTTAAGTGATGATAGCTCGGTAAACCTGAAACGGCTCCGGGAACTCGGCAAGAACGTCCGAATCCATCACCATTTGGATGACTTTGATAGATCAGCAGCCTTTGATTTTATTGTTGATGGAATGCTGGGAACCGGTCTTAACTCTGACATCCGGTCCCCTTATGATTCGGTGATCGAATGGGTAAATGAAACTGAGATCCCGGTCTTTGCGATGGATATCCCAACCGGATTACATGCTGATTCCGGCAAGAAAATGGGGAATGCCGTGATCGCTGACTTCACACTGGCTTTCGGATCATTAAAGCAGGGTTTTTTCTTTGATGACGGCTACGAACACTGTGGGGAAGTGATATTTTGTGAATTACCGTTTCCATCAAAATTTAAGAACGAAACTACCTTTTTAATTGATTCTGACTGGGCTAACAATCATCACAACACTTCCCAAAGAAAGCACAAATATGATGGTGGAGTGGTTTACATCATCGCGGGATCGGAAGGTTTGACCGGAGCCGGAGTACTGGCTGCTAAAAGTGCCTGGGCAACCGGAGTTGGAGCAGTTGTACTTATTTCCCCTAACGGTTTATTGCAAACGTATGAGGAACATCTGGTACAAATCATAAAGCGCGGAGTTGGTACTTCAAATGACAAAGCATTCAGGAAAGATCATGTTGATGAAGTGATCCGTATTTTAAATGAAAGACCCGGTAAGGTCCTGATCGGTCCGGGTCTTGGTCGCGATGAAGAAACACTAAGCTTTACGAGGGAACTCCTTTCCCGGTTTTCCGGAGATCTGGTGATCGATGCAGATGCGTTATTCGCTTTAGCTTCGGCGCCTCTCGAAAAACCGGAAGACTCAAACTGGATCCTGACCCCGCATCCCGGAGAACTTACATCATTTATCGGGTTCGACACTTCTTCGGCTCAGGAACGAAAACGTTCTGCCCTCCAAATTTCTACTTCGCTGAATGTGACTATTCTTTCTAAAGGCTTGCCTTCCATGCTTTGCACTCCGGAAGGAGTCAGTTATCATACAGGATATGATACCCGAGTATTTAGCCGCGCCGGTTTTGGGGATGTGTTAGCCGGCAAAACCGTTGCACAATGGCTGATCACAAACGATCCGGAACTTGCAGGAATTTTTTCGCTTATAGATGGAAAAGAAAAGGCAGATTCACATATCTTAGCTTCCTCAAAACCGCTGGAACCTATTCATCTTATTTAGATCTTACTATCAGTACCCGTCTCTTTAAATATCGAAATGCACTTCTCATACTATTTGCGATCGTCACAATTGGTATTCTTGTTGGTACGCTGATCCCATCGAAATCGTTTTCAAAAATTCGGTTCATGGACTTTGACAAGTTATGGCATCTGGCTGGGTTTGCGGTTTGGACCTTTCTCTACGGTATTGTGTGGGCTGTTGTAAAAAAGCGAAGACCCAGCCTATGGTTAGTATTCATTTTTGGAACTTTTTATGGATTACTAATCGAAATCCTACAGTTAATGTTGCCAACAAACCGAAGTCCGGAATTACTCGATTTTATTGCCGATGCTCTCGGTTCCGGACTTTCGATTCTTCTTCTCATCCCGGTATTCAGGCATCTGTTTCCGAAGGATTAGCCCCGCATGTTAATGTGATGGTCGTGCAGTAACTGAGCTGTTTTATTGCATACAGCTCTTTAACTAACTCTTACTGCCATGATTAAAAAACATCCCAAAGCTGATCTGAACTCCTATCACACGCTAATTCTACAAGGTGGATTGATCGTAATTCTTCTGATCACAATTGCAGCCACTCATCTTGAATTCAAACAAGATACGGTCACTGTTAATTACCAACCTGAGACTGACGAGCCCTTCACTCCTATCGATATCCCGATCACCAAGACCATCAAACCTGCACCTGCTAAACCTTCCGTTTTCATTGAAGTCCCTGAATCAGAGCCGATTGATGTTGAAGACATCGATTTTGGACCAGAGGATATTTTCGCGGGAGGAAATGCAATTCCAATGCCTCCGGAACAAGACGTAACTGATGACGAACCGGTCGAAATTTTTATGCTTGAGAAGAAACCTGAAATTAAAGGTGGATTGGCAGCGCTCTATAAATTGATCAACTATCCTAAGCTCGCACGACAAGCAGGAATTGAAGGACGGGTTTATGTTGAGTTTGTGATCGATAAGCAGGGAAATGTAACCCGGCCTACGATCATCAGAGGGATCGGAGGTGGTTGTAATGAGGAAGTTCTGCGGGTTATTAAACTCGTGAAATTCACTCCCGGCATACAAAACGGCAACTTTGTTCAGGTAAAAATGAGGCAGGCCGTCAACTTTAAACTAGAAAATTAAGGCGCGGAACTAAGACAACCTAAATAACATTACATTTATATAAACTTTACGTAAGGACTTGCAGGCTTTTAAAAAAATGCCGTTATTTTCCGTTCCTTATTTACCATATTGAAACCAGGATTCAAGATATGATTAACGAAAGAAAAAGCGCTAAGGTTGACCTTCGCAGATCTTACACAGTTCTGTTACAGTTCGGTCTGATCGTAGCTCTGTTATTTATTATCGGATTGGTTCGCATTAATTTGTACAGCGAACCACCAGCACCACCACCTATTGACGAACAAGAGGAAGTGGTGATGGAAGAGGTAATACAGACTAAACAAGTTGAAACACCTCCACCCCCACCTCGTCCACCGGTTCCGGTGGAAGTACCAAACGATGAGATCATTGAAGATGAGATCATTGAGTTGGATGCTGAATTAGACCTTGACGGTCCACTTGACTTACCACCACCTCCTCCACCACAGGAAGAAGAGGAAGAAGAAGATTTCTTCGTGGTAGTTGAGAATATGCCAGAACTTAAAGGCGGTCTTGCTGCGCTACAGCGTAAAGTGAAATACCCTGAAATGGCACGTCGTGCAGGTATTGAAGGCCGTGTAACAGTTCAGTTCATCGTAAATGAACAAGGCCGTGTTGAAAATCCACGTGTTATTCGTGGAATTGGCGGTGGTTGCGATGAGGCAGCGCTTGAAGCTGTGAAGCAAGCTAAATTTACACCGGGTATGCAGCGTGGACGACCGGTTCGCGTACAGTACAGTTTACCTATTGTATTTAAGCTTCAGAACTAAGCTCAGAGTTCTCTGAATTTCAAAGGCGTGATGGTTTTTCCATCATGCCTTTTTTTATGGCTGTTTGTTATACCAGCACTTGAACCCGGTTAATACTTTAACCAGATTAGTGTAACCAACCCTGTCATACGCTTCGGTTAAGCTAACCCATTCGATCTCTTCGATTCCTTCTTTTTCCTGAGGAATAAATTGAGTCTCTTTTGGGAGGATCATGGCATACCACCAGGTGTTTTTTCCCCAGAACTTTCCCTTCATTTCATATTCATGGTAAGTGAGTGAAACTTCCGAAATAAGTACCGGCAATGTGCATCCGGTCTCCTCGGCCACTTCACGAACGGCGCACATTTCTATAGTTTCTCCCTTTTCCAGCTTCCCTTTAGGGATGTCCCACACACCATTGCGTTTAATAAGAAGTACCTCAGGTACGCCGGAGGGTTCGGCAAGTCTGTAAACAACCCCTCCGGCCGCTTTAACAGGTTTAATCTTCCGCTTTTTCTTCATCACTAGCTGAATCATCCCCCTTTTTTACTTCATCAGCATAATTTAAACGAAGGGTGGTAAGCGTCTGATCGAGGTAACCTTTAAGCTCGGTGGGCAAATTACCAGCCGTATATTTATCGAGCACATTCAGGGTATCGATCGCATATTTTGCCGACGAAAGGTCTCTTTCGATCTTATCGGTTGCAGGATTTTTGATCTTACCTAGTCCCATCATTCCAATTTGCTGATGTTGTTGGATCAGCATCATAAATAAAACCTGATCCTGTTGGTCCGGGTTTAGATTACCTAAATCACTCATAGCATCTATTTTTTTAATGATTAACCTTGAATTTTCAGTGTTCCAAACTTACTAAAGTTCTGATTTCTTTACCTCACTCTTCCGGTATTAAATATTTGATCCAGGTTATAAATGCCCTGATAAATTTTTATTTTGGATGACCTGCCAATTACCCGGTTGGTGTACAGCAAGTAATTGATTTGCAGACACACTTTCATTCATCATTCAAACATACACTCATAATGAAAAGAGTTCATAATTTTAGCGCAGGACCGGCGGTTCTGCCTCTCGAAGTTCTGGAAAAAGCACAACAAGACCTTGTAGATTATAAAGGTACCGGTACCTCCATCATGGAGAAAAGCCATCGTGGGGTCGAATATACTCAGGTCGATGCTTCGGCACGGGAACGTTTGTCCAGAATTCTGGGACTGGGTGATGATTATGAGATCATGTTTTTGCAGGGCGGTGCGAGCACTCAGTTTTATATGGCTCCATTAAACTTTCTGGATGAAAATGAAACTGTCGACTACATTAATACCGGAACTTGGTCGAAAAAAGCCATCAAAGAAGCTAAACGATTCGGTAACGTAAATGTAGCCTTTAGCAGCGAATCGGGGAATTTTAACAGAGTTCCTGCGAATAATGAACTTTCACTTACTCCCGATGCAAAGTATGTTCATTTTACGTCGAACAATACCATCTTTGGTACACAGTTTAAAGCAGAACCGGAAACGAATGGAGTGCCACTTATCTGTGATGCATCCTCCGATTTTCTTTCGCATCCCATCGATATTGATAAATACGGGATGATCTATGCCGGAGCTCAAAAGAATCTTGGTCCCGCAGGTGTTACTGTTGTGATCATGAAAAAAGATTTTCTGTCTACCATTAAGAAAGACAACATACCTACCATGGCAGATTACCGTACTCATGCAGGAGGGGCCATGTTCAATACACCACCGGCTTTTGCTGTGTATATGGTTGAATTGGTACTGGAGTGGGTGGAGAACAAAGGAGGACTTGAATTCTTCAAGACGTTCAATGAAGAAAAAGCCGCTTTACTCTACAACGAAATTGATGCTGACGACTTTTATTCCGGTACTGCTGACTCCGATTCCAGATCTGATATGAACGTCACTTTCCGTTTACCTAATGAAGAACTGGAGGCGATCTTTCTAAAACAAGCAACTGCCAATGAGCTTACCGCTTTAAAAGGTCACCGAAGTGTGGGTGGATTCAGAGCCAGTATTTATAACGCATGCCCCAGAGAAAGCGTCGAGGCGCTGGTTTCTTTCATGAAGGAATTCCGTGCTAAACACGGCTAATTGAAGCTTTTTTTGATACAGGGTAGTCGTTAAGGACTACCCTTTTTTGTTTAACACTAATTGATCATAGTATTCCGATCATGGTAAGAAAATGATCAATAGAGTTTGGGATAAAAGCGAACATGTAAATGATGCCCCAAACCGCCCCGCCAATATGCGCTTCATGGTTGATCTTCCCTTCTTTCTTGCTGGCCCAAACACTGTAGACTACAAATAAGATCCCTAAAATAACTGCTGGTATTCCAATTGGAATAAAGATAAAGTATAGCGGCTCGAACGGATATACTACTATGAAAGCAAAAAGCACCGATTCAACTGCACCAGAAGCTCCGATGGTGGCAAACTGAGGATTATCCTTATGACGTACCAGTGATGGAATTGATGAAGCCAGCAGTCCTGTGAAATACAGGATCAGAAATTGCTGTTGGCCAATGGTCTGTTCCATTACCGGTCCAAAAAACCAAAGGGTGATCATATTGAATAGTAAGTGTCCCATATCACCATGGAGAAAACCGGAAGTTATAAGTTCGTACCAGGTATTATTCCTGACTGTTCGATAAGGCATAAATATGCCTACTTCCATAATTCGCTGGTCAGCAAATGCAGCAATAGATGCCATCACATTTATGGTGATGAGAATAAGAGTAACCGACATTCTTTAATTTTTAGTGTTCAATAAAATGCAAGGTATTGCAGATGATCGGCAAAGAATAGTACATTTATTTTTATTCACAAACTTTTGAATGCCGATATAGCTCAGCGGTAGAGCAACGCTCTCGTAAAGCGTAGGTCGTCGGTTCAAATCCGACTATCGGCTCACTCTTTTATACTTTCTGATAGTTTTCTTTATCCTCAAATTTAATTCCAGCGCACAGGAATTGATTCAGAATGTCGATTAAACTGAACATATATTCGCGTCTTCAAAAAACAGCAGGCAAGTATCAGAAGATACTCTTCAACGTACCTGTGTCTTATTCTTTGTTGATATTCCTCACTATTTGAGCAATATCATCTTGTTTGTGAGCTGGCCTGCCCTTGTTGTTAATCTGTACAAATATATTCCACTTGATAGCCCGGATGCTTCAAATACAACGTTATACTCTCCAGCAGCCTTAGGCCAATTAACTAATGTTGAGATCTTTCTTCCCGACATATCAAAGACCTCAAGTGTAACCATACCGGTTTCTGAGGTCCGAAAGCTGATCGTTGTGGAAGGGTTAAAAGGGTTTGGATAATTTTGATCCAACTCCATCATTCGGGGAATATCTCCTATTTCTGTTTCGGAAGAAGTGCTCACATCATGACTGTATTGTACAATTCTTGATGAGAATTTAACCTCACCTACCCATAATTTGCCCTCGTAGTAGTACAATGATGCAGGATTGAATAAACTATTACGTCCAATTTCAGCATCTGTACTTTCCGGATCGTCTTTTCCTAATACAATGACAGATTCCCTGCTGCCTGCATCTTCCAGATCTTCCCATAAAAACAATGAGCTGTTACCGGTATTGGCAATGGCAATACTGCCATTAAAAGTAATGGCGCTTGCAGGTAAGTTGAGCCTGAAATCCTGCTCATTGACAGAGATATTCTTATAGGGTACCGTGTTACCTGATTTAAGATCACTCACTTTGTAAAGTAAAACAGCCGGATTTCCTTCTTGATTAACTGCACTAAGATAAGTGCCATCACTATGCATGAGATTTAGTGAATTGTATCCGGTTTCAATGATCAAATCAGGTTCGTCACTCCCCGAATCCGGCACTTCACTGAATAACGCAATCTTTCCATATTTATCTGCCAGATATAAAAATTCACTATCCATCGCCACCCCTCTGATCTCTTCGAAAGAGAAGCTACCGATCGAGTTTTCCAGTATATAATCCGGCCCCTCACCATTCATAGGAACTGACTCCCAAACCAACACCTTTCTTTTGCCTGCAGCTACAAGATAGTCCCCAAAGAGAGCATTATCCCAGGGCGCTGCGTCTATATCCTGTACGGCAAGATCTATCTTTACATCCGGAGCCATCCCGCTTTCGAATTCAAGTGAATTCCATATCCATAGACTACGATCAAAATCGGATGTTACCACAAAGATATCACCATTGGTTGCCATTACCGGATTCTGTATGTAATTAATGTCATTAAGGGTATTATGGCTGTTTGATTCACTTCCTATCACAAATGAAGGGGAGTCACTTGCCAGCGAAGGTATTCCGTCGTACACTTGTACATTGTTGCCATTATAATTGTTAACAAACAACTTACCTCCCGCAAAGGTTACATCCGGAGCATCTCCATTCGAGTAAAAGGGATCTCTTAGTGCAAAATCTGGATCATCGGCAGAAGATGTCGGCATTTGATCCCATACATACACACTAGACATGCCCCCGGCAACTAATCTGCCATCTGTAAGTTTTTCCCCCCTTTATCCACTCGCTTCTGTAAAAATCGTAGTTCTGATCCTGTTGTGAGGGATAGCTGTTCCAAAAAAATGTACCTGCTTCGTTTTGAGCAGATTCTGATGGTTGCGCATTATGGTCACCTACAAAGAAATAAGTTGCCCCATCTGTTGAGATATTTCTTGGCGTTCCTAACTCGGGTAAATCAATTGTGTAATCTGGCCCTGTGTTATCGATGGTTGGCACCTTATCCCAAAACAATAAATATCCTCCGGCAGTTGATATTGCTGCCAACTTAGTTCCATCTGTCCAAACTCCCCACGGCCAGCTGTATCTGATATTTGCTCCCATGTCTGAGATCGCTTCGAAATCGATCATCAGATCTGCTTCCTCACCACTTACAGTTGGAAACTCATTCCAGATCAGAATTCGATCATTTTCAGTGTCTGCAACGGCAACCATCCCATTTTGGGATACCGAAACGTTGCCCGGCCAGTTCATTTTTCCCATTCCTCTACCGGGATCATTTTGGCTGAAATCAGGTTGGCCTAGTACAAGATCAGGTTCGTCGTCCCAATTTTCCGGTAATGAATTCCAAACTAACACCCGATTATTAAAACGATCGCATAACAAAAAACGGGTACCATCACTCGCAATCCCGTTTGGATGATTTAGACTCAATGATCCACCTGTATTATTAAAATCCACCCCTGACAGCATCAGATCGGCATCTTGTCCTCTCTCGAACCAGGATTGCCCCTGAACATATCCCGAAAAAACTACAACCAGTGTTGCTATTAAAACACCTCTTATCATTAATACCTCCAATTGATTCATATTATAAGCTGATTGAACTATTTACCAACCCTATACTACTATCGACCTGTAATCGAATATAGTTAAACCCGGAAAAGCATCAACCGATCTACTTACACTTATCCATTTAAGTACCCCTAATACTATTTTATAATTCTCAGTACTTCTATCAATTATTCGATATTTTAGGCGTTATTATGCGCATGAAAACAGCACTATTCACACTTTTTACGGTACTGATCCTGATGCCACTTCATTCAAAGGCTCAGGTTCAAACTACTTCCGAGATCGAAGCCAAAACTTCGTATATACAGGGTATGGAAGCATTCGTAAATAAAGAATACGACCGTGCTACCACATTACTTTTGCAAGCCTATGATCAATTCCAGGATCAGGCCGGCATAAATTATGCTCTGGCAGATGTATATTTTCTTCAAGGCGACCTGCCTAATGCTGCTCTTTACGGAAAAGCAGCGGTCGAAATTGATCCCGGCAGCAAATGGTACCGGCTAAAACTTGCAGAGATCTATAGAAGTGCCGGGCAAAATCAGGCTACGTTGGATGAGCTTGAGAAATTGCTCGAGTACTTCCCCGAAGATTACGATGTCCTATTCATGCTGGCCGACACCCAAAAAGAGTATGGTGAATTTGTAAAATCAAATCAGACCCTGAATAGAATTCTGGCATTGGTGGGTGATATACCTACAGCTCTTTTTAGAAAATTTCAGAATTTTGAAGCTATGGGAGCCCCAGACTCTGCTCTGGTGCAATTAGAAGAACTCAGAAAAGTTCAACCTGATAATCTGGGTACGCTGAACCTTTTGGGTGATTATTACAAATTGAACGGCAAAAATAATAAGGCAAAAAATGTACTCCGGAATGCGCTTTATCTAAATTCCCGGGACCCGGAATCACTGATCAACTTATCCGGCATCTATATTGATGAAGCCAAATGGGACAGTGCAGGTACGTTGTTGGGAAATTTTATGGCCGACCCCATCATTGAGCCCGAGCAGAAGTTAATGATCGCTCAATACATGTACACGCGCCAGCAGAATGAGCCCCGAAACATCCAGCTGGAGATAGAAACTTCAAGAATTCTTGATCTGTTCACAGAAAATGCCTCTGAATTCGGGCCGGCGTTCACACTCTCAGGGCAGTACTATTCTGTGACCGGCCAACCTTCAAAAGCACTTGAAAACCTTGCTATTGCCAATGAATTGCTCCCGGAGGATGATATAGCCTGGCGCCAGAGATTACAGATTCTTCTACAACAAGAACGTTATGAAGATGCCATTGAGGTTGGTTTACTCGCGAATGAAAGTGCTCCGGAAGATGCTTTTATCCAATTTTTCTTAGGTACGGCCTACTTACTGGATGAACAACCCGAGGATGCCGCAAAATGGCTGAGACAGGCTGCGCGAGCGCCGGCAAGAAAACCATTTAAATCCGTGATCTACAGCACCCTTGGCGACGCGCAATCACGATTGGAAGATCATGAAGCCTCTGATCGCTCGTTTGAACTGGCATTACGTTATGATAGCGAGAATCACAATGCCATGAATAATTATGCCTATAACTTATCCGTACGTGGAGAACATCTTGAACGAGCCAAAGAACTGGCTCTGAAAGCTATAGAACTGGATAGCGAAAATGCCGCATACCTCGATACCGTTGGCTGGGTGTATTATAAACTCGGTGATTACGACCGAGCCCGCCGTTTTATTAAGGCATCGATCGATACCGGCGAAAAAAGTGCCGAAGTTATGGAGCATTTAGGCGATGTATATGAAAAACTGGGAGATCTGGATAAGGCCCGTGAATGGTGGAAAAAAGCACTGGAACTGGACACAACAAGAGAGCATCTGAATGAGAAAATATAATATCAGTCTTCTGATCAGAGGCATTCTAAGCGTATGGATTCTTTCCATCGTGTTTGCATCCTGTACTGGCACCAAAATGATAAGCGAGCCCGGTTATTCCGTTTCAACGGTGAACCCCGACAGCCTGATTGCCTCTCTACCCGATTATAGAAAAGACCTTACTTCAGCTAAAGGGAAAGGCAGGGCCATAGTGAGTGAACCCGGAAACAGTAACCGGGTAACCATCGAGTTTGAGAGTGATACAACCCTCAGTTTACTTACTATACGTAACAGGATCGGTATTGAGGGGGGAAAAATTCTTGTTGATGCGGATTCCATCCTCATATACAGTAAAGTTGATAAAATCGCTCAAAAGGTATCGGTGAGCGACGGCAGGCTCACTAGTTTAAATGAACTGGCCTCCATCAACCTGCTCGATATGTTGAATTTCAAACTATCGAAGGTTCAGGTAGTGCGTATCCTGGAGTCTGACACCGACTACAAACTCAACTTTTCCAACACGGGGTACGCATTGGTAAATAAAGAATCCGGTTTGATCCGCAGCGTATATCAACCTGCATTTTCAGGGTTACCTTATTCGATGATCGAATACGAAAGTTATGGTGAAATAGAAGGGTACATTTTGCCCCGAAAAATCACCATATTTAGTGCCGACGGAGAATCAAAAGTGTTATTTCAGATCCGATCACTTGAGATCAACCCGAAGAATCTTACACTGACCATTTCGATCCCGAACGACATTCCTGTTCAACGATTATGAAATACCTGTTATCCAGACTTTTACTAGTGTTATTACTGCTTGGCACGTTAAGTGGAGTGGCCTTTTCACAAAAAACGTTTGAAGAAAAACGAAAAGAGCTCCTGCAACAGCAAACGAATACCCGGGCAGAGATCAACGTGTTGGACAGAAGGATAAAGACCTATGAACAACGGGTGAATGAAGCAGAGAATCAGTACGATCAGCTCTACAAACAATTTGAGAATGTAAACCGCTTACTCTCCCTGCAGGATAATAAGATCGTGAATTTGCAGAAAGAGCAGTCTCAGATACAAGAAGAGATCAGCATTACCGAGGATGAAATCAGTTTGAGAGAAAGAGAGCTCAAACATCTGATCGATAATTTCAAAGAGATACTCACTTATACCTATAAAAAAGGCCGGACCAATAACCTGGAGCTGCTCCTCACATCCAGTTCCATCAATCAAATGCTTATCCGTTCCTATTACCTGAGAAAACTGGAGGAACAGAAAAAAAAGCAGGCAGAACAGATACAGGTTCGCCAACAGGAACTAAAAAAAGTGAAGGAAGATCTGCAGGATATCCACTTCAAGAACTCTTTGATCCTGGACGAGATACGGCAGGAAAAACTCAAATTGAGTGATCAACAGGCTATTCAGCGCCGCAATGTAGAAAAGATAAAACAGGAAAGTACCAACCTGTTAGCTGAACTTCGCAGGATACGGCAACAACGGGAAAACCTGGAGAATAACTTCTCGAACCTGATCACAGAATTAGACCGGCTACGGGATATTGAAGAAGAACGTTTACAACGATTAGCAGAGGCCAGAAAGATCGCTGACGATGCACGCCGGGCCGAAGAAGTAGCAAAATATTCTACACCAACGGTTTCATCCTATGTTTCTGATGAGACCTTTTCGGCCATGGAAAGGAATTTCTCCGTATCCAAAGGTAAGCTGGACTGGCCGGTTAACAGCACAACCGTTTCCAGGAAATTCGGAGTTACCCGAAATCCACTGTATGGCACACGTACCGAACATAATGGCATTAACATAGTAACAGAACCCGCTGAAGATGTACGGGCTGTATCAGACGGACAGGTGATCGAGATCATGCCGATCGTGGGTTACGGTAATGTGATCTTTGTGAAACATGGTTCCTATTATACGGTTTACGGCAACCTTAGCTCCATTAATGTGCAAAAATATGCCGTTATAAGCTCAGGTCAGGTGATCGGTAAGGCAGGCACTCAGATCTCAGAAATGGGAGAAACTATCTTTTTCGGTGTACGGAAAAACACCACTAATCTAAATCCTGAAAACTGGTTAAAACCCAGATAACAGGGTAATTTTTAATTATTAAGTATTCTATTCGTGGATAATCTTCCTCGTCTTTCATTTTATAGCTCCGGTATATTACTAATTACAGCGGCGGTAACATTATTCTCAGCCGAATTTTTGATCAAAGTGGGCGACCCGGGAATAACAGGATTCTTTTTCCTGACAGGGTTTGGTCTCATATACATGAACATTGTATTTGTGATCAGCCGAAGATTTATGCGCAGGGAAAACGGGCCTAGTCAGGTACCTAAGATCTTTGCAATACTGGTTGGTAGTGTGCCTGTTATCTGGGTATTTATTTTCGATTCCGGTCTTACTCAAATTCAGCAAATTGTGTACGCCGTTACTGTAAGTTTTGGCTGTGTATTGGGAGCTTATTTTGGGCATAATGCCGGACTCAAAGCTCAGGCTAAATTCAAAAAACAATTGGAAGAATACCTGAGCCGAACGCAATCATCATCAGATAACTTATCTGAATCGAATGTATCCGAAAACAAATCCTGAACTCATGAATTCTGTGCTCAAACCATTTCTGGTCCTATCCTTCTCGCTCTTAACATGCTCCGTTTTCTCACAAGTCACACCTGAAGAACTTCATGTGATCGGTACAGCACCTTCGGCGGAACGTCTGGAATCAGATATTCAGACTCTGGTTGATTTTGGAACCCGTCATACACTTTCTGACACAACTTCAACAACCAGAGGAATTGGTGCCGCAAGAAGATGGATCAAAGCTGAATTCGACAAGATCTCTGAGGATTGTGGTGGTTGCCTCGAAGTATTTTATGTGAGCGATTATGTGGAAGGGGAACGACGAATCCCTGAACGCACCAAGATTGTTAATGTGGTAGCTATCCAACGAGGGTACGCAGACCCAAATCGTTTTGTGATCATGAGCGGTGATATTGATTCCCGCGTGTCAGATGCACTGGATTCCACTTCCGATTCTCCCGGAGCCAACGATAATGCATCCGGAATGGCCGGAACCATCGAAGCTGCAAGAGTACTCAGTAACTATGAGTTTCCCTCTTCCATCATGTATGTTGGTCTTTCCGGCGAAGAACAAGGATTGTTTGGCGGAAAGATCCTTGCTCAATACGCCCTGGATAATGGCTGGAAGATCAAAGGAGTACTCAACAATGATATGATCGGAAATATTGAAGGCATCAATGGGGTGATCAATAATACCACAGCAAGAGTATTTTCTGAAGGAACCCGGGCGGTAGAAACAGATCGTGAAGGCACCATTCGACGATTTACCGGTGGCGAAGTGGATTCCCCGTCCCGGAATTTAGCCCGCTATGTGGATGTGATGGCCGATCGATACATTCCGAATTTAGATATTATGATGATCTACCGGCTTGACCGTTTTGGCCGTGGAGGACATCATCGTCCGTTTAACGATGCAGGATTTCCAGGAGTGCGCATCATGGAAACCAACGAAAATTATAACCGGCAGCATCAGGATTTACGAACTGAGGACGGCATTAAATATGGCGATACCATAGACGGGGTAAACTTTGATTATGCGGCCAAACTTACCGGACTAAACGCAGTAACCATGGCCGGGATGGCCTGGGCTCCGGCTCCCCCGGCAAAAGTGGAAATTCAGGGGGCTGTACAGCCGAGTACCACACTAAAATGGGAAGCACTGAATCCGGATCAAAATCCACAGCTGGCCGGATATAAAATTTACTGGCGACTTACCGACTCCAATCAATGGCAGTGGAGTGAATTTGTACCTGCTAACGTAACCGAACACACCCTTGAAAATATTGTGATCGATAATTATTACTTCGGGGTTGCGTCCGTTTCCAAAGAAGGATTCGAATCACCTGTGGTTTTCCCCGGACCAAATGGCAGTTTTGGGGATAATGATTAATAATTGAGAAATACTATTCAATTAATTCTGATCTGTAATTAAATCACTTTTAATAACCACATCCCGCTTACTTACTTTTTCAAGAAGATATCGCTTGCGCATTGCGCCCCAGATTTCAAGGCTTGGATCGTCTGTGGTTTCGATATGGATGATCATTTCTTCCTCAGTTAATTCGACCTGCAGGTTCTGTACATTTTGATAGTGACTCCGGTCAAGTCCGTCTGCGACTCTCAGTATTCCGGATAACTTTTTAATGCGCTTACGCACTTTCTTTTTAAGCTTTTTATACTCTTTATGCCGCTTCTTGGGGGTTGACCGACGGTGATATCGCGCAACGTTTGCGATCACTTCAATTTCTTCTTCCCGAAACCCCTTTAAGTCAGCATGCCGAATGATATACAACGCATGTTTATGATGTTTGGAGTGTGATATATAATAACCGATATCGTGTAAGTACCCGGCATATTCAAGGAGTTCACGATCATCTTCTTTCAGGCTAAGATCGTCTTTCAGCTCATCAAAAAGACGGAGTGCAAGATCGGTTACATGTTTGGAATGAGCCTCATGCCAGTCGCATTTTCGCAATAACTCGAACACACTTCTGCGCCGGGGATCCGCAAATTCTCCGCTCCATGGCATACCGATCATATCCTTCTTCAGGTACCGTATAATGATCCCTTCCCGCAATGCCTGAGTAGAAATCTTCACTTTTTCGATATCAAACTCACGCATCAGGTAATTCACCAAAACCACCCCGGTATTAATGAACCCGATTCGTTTATCATCCAATCCTGATACATTTGCCCGTTCGCTGGCATCCATTTTGATGAACTCTTTGTAGAATTCTGAATAATCCTTAGCTGAATATTCAAGTTCGTTTAAGGTAATATCAGAAGGCAGATCTTTTCGGGCGGCAATCATAGCCGCGATATTTTGCATAGTTCCCGAAGAACCGATTATCGTTTTAGTCGGATATTCTTTGAGTGCCTTAGCTACGCCTTTTAATTCTTTTGCGTAATATTTTTCCAGCTCTTTAATTTCCTTATTTGTAATGGGATCACCCGGTTTAATGATATCCGTCATTCGGGAAACACCGATCTTACGGCTGGTAAGGAAGAAAAAATCTTTGTTGTTCCCGATGATAAATTCCACACTTCCACCACCGATATCCACCATTAATACTGGTTCTTCCTCCAAATGAATTCCATGTTGAACGGCATACCCAATTAGCTCGGCTTCTACTGAACCCGGAATCGCGTTGATCTTAATCCCGACTTCATCAATGCTGCGCTGAATGAATTCCCCACCGTTATGAGCTTCACGGATGGCACTGGTTGCATAAGCAAGAATGTGTTCCGCTTCGTAACTATCACACAATACTTTGATCTTTTTAAGTGCCTCAATTCCCCGCTCCATGGCATCGGGAGTAAGCCCGTTACCCAGTCCGTTTTTGGCAAGCTGAACCATCTCTTTGAGGTCATCCAGCTTTCTGAAACTTCCATCCGAAAAAATCTCCACAATAATGCCATGAAATGAATTTGTACCAAGATCGATGGCCGCTATTCTCTTGATTGGGGTGGTTGGGGTGGGTTGATTGCCGCTGATAATCAAAATGTCTCCTCTTTTAATATTCGCCGAATCATACATAAAAGTAGACAGAAGTGGAAGAAATTCTAATTCTGCCTAAGAGTTCTGAATTACGGTCATTTCTGCCACAATTATCTACTGTGATTATTATTTTCAGGCATGTTTGAAACCAGTCTGCCGGATGACTTTCCGGTTCCCGAATTCCAATCAAAATTATGGGCGTTTAATACGCATGTTCACACCGTTATTCCATCTCAATTCTGGAAAACAAAACCGGTTAATTGTAAACGGATTGAAATCGATACACCGGATGATGATTTTATCGAAATTGATGTACTTGACCTGAATAACACCCAACCCATTGTCGCTCTTTTTCATGGACTTGAAGGCTCCTCAGAACGGGTTTATATTCGAAATTTAATGCATGACCTGAAACTTCAAGGATTTTCCAGTGTGGCGATGAATTTCAGAGGTTGCGGATCGAAATTAAACAAACAACCCAGATTCTATCACTCTGGAGAAACCACAGATTATAAACTCTTTTTCAACTGGATTTCTGAAACATTTCCCGGACGTCCGGTCTATGCTGTCGGGTTTTCGTTAGGGGCAAATGCTTTAATTAAATCCCTGGGTGAATGGAAAGAAAATCATCCGGTAGAACAGGCCGTTGCTGTTTCTCCACCTTTCGATCTTAAGCGGGGTTCTTATCGTATGCATCATGGAATCAACCGGCTCTATGAGTATCGTTTCTTACGAACACTTTCCGGTAAACTCGAGCAAAAGCGTACTCTGCACCCGGATTTACCCACTTTTTCCGGAAATTCAATCTACGATTTTGATGATCAGGTAACGGCTAAAATTCATGGTTTTAATTCCGCCGATCATTATTACGATACCTGCTCGTCCCGGTTGTTCATTAAAGATGTACAAAAGCCATTACTCATTATTCACAGTAAAGAAGATACCTTATGTCCTTTTGAGTACGCTCCACACTATGACATCAACAATAATGACCATGTGGATTATATTTTCACCCGGAAAGGTGGTCATGTTGGTTTCATCAACAAAGAAGAAAACTGGTTAAACCGAAGTATTATACAATGGTTCAAACATCGCTAAACGATTCTTATCTTGCAGCTGTTTAAACTACTCAAACATATAAACGCACTCACTTCATGGTAATCATCATTGGCGCAGGTCCGATTGGACTGGCAACCGGCATTCAGTTAAAAAAGAGAAACATTCCATTCCTGATCATAGAGAAAGACTGCCTCGTCAGCTCGTTGTACAACTATCCCAGCAACATGACCTTTTTCTCCACTTCTGATCGTCTGGAAATTGGAGATGTTCCTTTCATTTCGCACGGATACAAACCAACCAGAGCCGAATCGCTGGAGTATTACCGTCGGGTTGCGGAACATTTTGAGCTCCCTATTCACTTGTATGAAGCTGTGGAAAAGCTCGAAGGCGAAGATGGAAGCTTCACCATTACTACCGACAAAGACACTTATCAAGCCACAAAAGTGGTGGTTGCTACGGGATTTTACGGAACGCCAAACAAAATGAATATTCCGGGGGAAGATCTTCCAAAAGTTCACCACTATTATAAAGAGGCGCATCCTTTTGCATGGCAAAATGTGTTAGTGGTAGGTGCTGGTAATTCCGGGGTGGATGTTGCCCTCGAATGCTTCCGCGCTAATGCCAACGTAACCATGGCCGTGCGTTATCCTGAAATCAAGAAATCAGTGAAATACTGGGTTCGCCCTGATATTGAAAACCGAATTGAAAAAGAGGAAGTGAAAGCATACTTCAACACAGAAGTGAAGGAAATCCGCCCGCATGAAGTGGTGCTGGAAACGCCTGATGGTGAAGTGACCATTCCTAACGATTTTGTGTTAGCAATGACCGGCTATCAACCGAATTACAAACTGATGGACAAACTTGGCATCGACCTAAGCGACGATGATTTGTGTACACCACTGTATGATGAACCAACCCTCGAAACCAAGCGCAAAGGCGTATATGTAGCTGGTGTTGTTTGTGGCGGAATGGAAACGAATAAGTTTTTCATCGAGAATACCCGCGTTCACGCAGATATGATTGCAGAGCATATTGAGAAAAATATTTGAATTTAACACACTTCTAAATCACTACTGAAACAAATTCAGCATAGGCTTATCAAGAGGGGATTTTTATTCCGGCCCATAAATTTAACCAGCCTTAGATTTGTGAAGGGATAGCTGAAATTTATAAAGCGGCAGAAAAGCAAAACATCGGTCACTTCATGTGACATTTGATGTTTTGTCTGACGCGGGAATTTCTGCCCTGAAGAAATCGTAGCTGGGAGTTTTTGGTACTTTTGTCGGCACAAAAGTACGGCAAATCAAACTGTAGGTAACATCCCCCGCAATGAACTCAGATTCCCTGAGCTCATTGATCCCCCTTCAAAGGGGGACTTTATTGCCTTTTAATTCATCTGAAATACTGCAAAGATTTTTACAAGGAGTTCTCCTCCTTAAGAAGGAAGAGACAGAGGAGGTCAAAAATCCGGCAGACCGGCTCAAGCGTCCAGACGGATTTAGTCTACTTTATCAACAAACAAAAAAGGCAGGAATTACTTCATGCCCTTTCTTGAATTAACCCTGTTGTTTCTCCACACGATGGATTCTGAACCAAAGTGCGATCCAGGAGACAACGAGGAATAGGATAGCCATCACAGCCAAAATGATAACTTCTCTTTGAACGGTTCCTAAGCCAACGCCCATCAACTGAAGTTTTCGGTAAGCGCTCAAAAAGTGAGTCAAAGGAATCAAATCTGAAACATAATGAATCAACCAGCCCGGCATTCCTTCTAACGGCCACGTGAATCCACTCAGAATAAAACTTGGGAGTGAAATCGCCATCAACACTTCCGTAGTTTTCAACTGAGAAGGAATCAATACACTCATCGTGGTTCCTAATGCGATATTGGATAGCGTAAAGAGCAATACCAGCGACCAATTCGCAAATCCATTGGCGGGCAACATCACTTTAAATGCAGGGTAGAATATGAAGTACACCACGCCCCACATCAGCATAGTCATGATGAACACAGGGAAGCTTTTGATGAATAGAAGAAATCCGGGAGAATCAGACAGCTTCACTAATCCACGGAAGGTATTTTCTTCATACTCCCGGGAGAAACTCAGCGCCATTACAATCAGAATTACCTGCTGTATCACCGTGCCCATAATTCCAGGCCAAACGAAGTACAGGTAGTTGTTAGCGGGATTGAAAAATCGATTTACGGAAACCCGAAATGGTGCATATTGACTACGCGCAGTCACTTCCGGCAATCCCTGTTTTTTCAGAGATTCAATTTCGATGCCAGCATTCAACGTACCTAGCACCGTCTGAATTCCAGAACTCGCGTAGTTACCCAGCACCATATTGGCACCGTTCAGCTCAACATTCACTTCCGGTTGTCTTTTCTGCAAGATGTTGGCTTCAAATCGCTCGGGGATGTAAATCACAGCAACATAATCATGGTCGACTACCTTCTGTTTAACTCCCGTGTTTTCGAACTGTACTTCGGCCACTTTCAGATATTGATTATCGTCGAGGGCATCGATCACTTTGTTACTAAGCGGTGAGTCATCGCTGTCAACTACCAGCACATTCAAATCCGTTAATTTTGCCTGTTGATAGGCACTTCCCACCATCAGTCCATAACCAATCGGGGCCGCGAAAAAGATGAACACCGCCACGCTGTTTGAGAAAAACAGCTTCAATTCACGTTTAAAAAGTTTGGCGAAAATCTTCATGATTCGCTCCTTATTCCTCAATCAATACGGTGGTGTTGGCGTACCAGTCATGCACACTTTCAATCGATTCGGGAATCAATTTCAATTCGTAAATAGCTTCGCCCAACTCATAATTTGGATACGAACTGGTTTTGTTCGCATAAGCCGCTAATTCTTTCACTCTCACCAATTTTGCGGCGAACCTTTCCTCTGTAAACGGTTGCTTGACCGTGTAACTACTTCCCGTCTTGAATTCATTCAACTTACTTTCAGAAACCGTCACACGCACATAAGGCTCGCTCAATTTGTACCCGTTAATGATGGTATAACCGGCCAGCGCTAACTCGCCTTCGTTCAACGAAATAGTTTGAATACTCATAGTTTCCGGTGCGATGATGAACCGTTCGTTGTACGCCACTTTTGCTTCGGCAATGGCTCCCGAAGCACGATCCATTTGTCCTTTTGCCATCATTTGTTTTTCGGTTCTTACGCCGGTATCCACTTCGTTTTTCTTGGCACGAGCCTGTTCAAACTGAGCTCTGGCACCGTTGTACTTGGCAAGAACCTCATCATACTGTTGAGCAGAAATGAGGGAATCTTCGTACATGCTCTGCATACGCTCTTTGGTTTTCTCAAGGAAATCGAACTGCTCTTTAGCTGCAGCAAATACCGCGTCCATTTGTCGGCGTTCATCATCAGTCGCACCGTTCAGTGACATCTCGTACTGCGATTTTGCAGAGAGGTACGCACCTTCTGCCTGTTGAAGTTTGGCTTCTACTTCAGGGAAATCCAGTACAGCCAGCGTATCGCCTTTATGAACCACATCGCCTTCTTCTACGCGGAGCTCTACGATGCGACCCGGAATTTTACTACTTATTCCCAGTTCTTCACGTTTGAACTTTCCTTCAATCGCACCTTCGTAGGATTTATCGTTACATGCTGAGGCAACCACCGCCACCAGCACAACCATCACTAATTTTCGTTGAATATTCATTGTTTTCATGATTTTGTATAGTCTAAATTCTTATTGTTGCCCGATGAGATGTTGCAGGCTTCCCCCCGCAATCAGATAGTTTACAGCCGCCATATTTTGATCAAACACGGCTTTGCTCATTCCCAACTCAGCTTGTTGTAATTCATTCTCTGAGTCAAGAAAATCTCGTTGTGGAGCTAATCCCACCTGATACTGTTTTTCTAAAATTCGGTAAGCCTTTTTTGCAGTTTCAACTCGTTGTTCAGCCACTGCTATCTGTTGATTGGTTGCTTCATATTCCAGCGCTGCTTTTTGAAGTCCAACCTGTAGCAACTCTTGTGCCTGTTCTTTTTGAAGGGTGATTTTCGTCACATCCAGTTTAGCATTTTGCACATCTTCTGTTCTCTTCAATCCATCAAACAGATTCCAACTCATTCCAACGCCAACCATCCATTCCGGATCCAAAAGCGAGAGATCATCTTCGTATAGTTCTCGTTTACCGAATAGCTTTACCTTAGGCATATAGGCGCCATAGGCCGATTTTTTCTTGAACTCGGTGGCCAGCTCTGCTTCAGTTAAAGCTCTCAATTCAGGTCGATTCGCAATATTCTGTGTTGAATAATCAACCATCCATTCTTTCAACTCAGGATTCAACGTCTGTAAACTATCAATCGGTTTTCCGGTAAGTTGAGAAAGCATTGCCAAGGCTAGTTGTCGTTGCGTATTCAACTCAATCCATTTCTGTTGAAGTTGTTGTCGTGCCAACTCAATGCGTGATTCTTCCAACTCCGTTGCCAAGCCTTTTTCAACAGCTTTAGCTACGAAACGGGATTGCTCAGCTAATCGCTTTTCACTGTTTTCGAGCACCTGTTCCGATTTATTCATCAGCGCCAAACTCTTATACATTTGTATGGTTTGCTGAATCACTGAAGTCGCTTCTTTATCGCCCAAAGCCTCGTACGCACGTTGTTGATGTTCTGCGGCTTTAGCTAATCGAGGAGCCTGAAGTCCGGTAAACAAAACCATATCAGCTTCCAGTGTTGCCCGAAAAATATTCTGCACTTGCAGTGGTTCCACTTCTGCTAATGGAATGCCAGCGGGAAATGGAGCATTAAATCCGAGTCCGAGCTGTTCTTTAATTAACAGCTGTTGAGTTCCCATCAACAGGGTTTCCAGATTACCTGGAAAAGTGATGGCATCGTTCAAATGGGTGTAGCTGGTTGTAACCCCCACCGTTGGCATATAGGTCTTGAGCGCTTTCGTTCTGTTATTTGCAGCTTGTTGAGCATTTTGCTGTTCAATCTGAACTGTTTTGGAGTTCTGAACCGCATCATCCAGCAGAAGTTTTAGCTCCGTTTCTATGATTACCTGTTGTGCCTTAACTATTGACACAGGAAGCATCAATATGCATATCACAAAGTAAACTATATACGTTTTTTTAGTTTCCATTATGTTAAATTTTTTTGATCATTCGTTTAATATTCCTTGCAGCATTACCAGTACCATTCCTTTAAACATTTCTGTTGTACTAAATGGAATATCCCTTTTCAACTCATGCGGCAATTTGCTGATATATTCCGGGTTCATTGCCATTTCTATCATAGAAGAATAGACCAACACGGCCATACTTTTGTTTACATCCGGCTTCACATATCCTTTTCTTATCCCTTCTTCCAGTAACAAATTAAACCGGTTGAAGGCAGCCTCATGTTTGTAAGCTTCCAGTTCTTTACTTAACTCTGGATATGATTTTTTTAGATCTATAAGAAATTGAGGTTCCAGATTTGCCATCGTCTTCCCAATGAAAGACAGGATAGCAAGAAGCTTTTCTTTAAAAGTCTTGTCTTCCTGCAGCATAATCTGATCCACTCCTAGAGTAAGTGTATTCCTGAGGTCCTTTATAACAAGTTCTAGTATTTCTTTCTTTCCGGAATAATGGTTATACAGAGTTTTTTTACTTATTCCCATTTCGCTGGCAAGCTCATCCATGGTAATCCGGCTGAATCCTCTTTTAAAAAAAAGCTCTCTTACTTTTTCTATTG
This sequence comes from Balneolaceae bacterium UBA7797, assembly GCA_002480645.1. Classification (GTDB taxonomy): domain Bacteria; phylum Bacteroidota; class Rhodothermia; order Balneolales; family Balneolaceae; genus UBA7797. The sequence continues at coordinate 19,158 of DLCN01000029.1, read as the reverse complement.
TATTATCATCTGAGTAAGCCATAAATGGAAACTAATTTTTATCATTTAGTGTAATTTAAAGAAAAGGGATGTCAGCTGAAAGTTATTTTTCTTTATAAGATGTAGAGGATTAATAGCAAAACTGAACAATGAACCGACCCGATATAATTTGTCGAGTCAGGGAATTTCGTTAGCTGAACTCGGATCGACAGGAAGTTAAACTAACCTGATCTTTTTTGAGAAGTGATTCTAAATACAAAAAAAAGGCCGGGTAACATCACTACCCAGCCTTTAAGTAAATAAGTCGGTTGTCTACCAATACAATCAACAACCAACAGGATCAGTGTTATGTTGTAAGTAATATGTTTTCATTTAAACCAATCTGATGAAACATTATCACTTAATCTCTTTTGGCGCACTTCAATATATTAAATTCAATATCAGGAAACTAATTTAGTTTTTAAAGTTTCTCAATTATAAAAAAAATTATTCTTCTTTTAGTATACCATTGAGCATTACTTCAACGAGCCCCTTGTAAATCTCGGCACTGTGATATGGTATATCACCCTTAAGATGGTCTGGTATTTTGTTAATGTATTCTGGATTAGCCGCCATTTCAACAACAGAAGCATATAGCATCACAGCCATACTTTTGTTGATATCCGCACGAACATAGCCTTTCCTGATTCCTTCTTCCAGTAAATTACTGAATCTGTTAAAGACTGCTTCTGTTTTGTAGTTCTCAAGTTCTTTACTCAGACTTGGATTAGATTTTTTCAGGTCTACCAGAAAATCTAGTTCCATATTTCCTAAAGTCTGCCCCAAAAAGGACATTATACCGGATAGCTTATCGGTAAAACTTAAAGTGTCATCGAGCATGATACGGTCGGCCCCTATGGTAAGATCATTTTTTAGGTCCCGGATCACCTCTGTAAGCATTTCCTGTTTATTCGAGAAATGATTGTAGAGTGTCTTTTTACTCATTCCAAGTTCGGCCGCAAGTTCATCCATAGTAACTTTGCCGAATCCTTTTCTGAAAAATAAATCGCGAACTTTATTGAGTATTCTTTTTTTTATTTCATCCATTTTTGGAAACTGATTTTACTCCATCAGTGCAATTTACTTTTATAAATGATGGGAGGCAAAACTGAAAAGTGTGGAAATAAAAAATGGGCAAGCGACCTACATCACGTCGCTACAACCAAATTACCGCTGCTGCATTCCTGCCCTGACGGAGTTCAAAGGGAGCTGACTGTATAGGACTTGCCCAAGGGCGACAAAGATACGGGTTATAATGAGAACATCCAACATCCAACATCCAACATCCAACAATCAGTAATCAGTAATCAAACTTACTTACTCATCATCACGAATACACCGTCCCAGTCTTTAGCTGGCGGGTTGGCTTTCATTGCTTTGCATCGTTCAATAAATAGTTGAGAGGGATTATCTGCGTACCGTTCCAGGTTCAGGGAATTTTCGAAATAACTGATGGCTTTGTCCCAGTTCTGATTGAAATAACATTCCATCCCAGACTCGTATAATGAGATACATTCCAGTAATTCCGGAGTAGCGTCTTTTCTCAGATCTGCAATTTCATAAACCTTAACGGGTTTGGTTCTTCCTTTCACAACAATATTATCCAATAGCCGGAACACACAATCATCGCCATATTTTTCCGCTTCCACTTTAGTCGCTTCCGTTACCATGGTATATACATGATATTGCTTGGCTCCGCTTTCACAGCGTGCGGCCAGATTCACATTATCACCCATCATGGTATAATTGAACCGGCGTTCCGACCCCATATTTCCCGTTACCATATCTCCGGTATTCATCCCCATTCTGTGATGCATATTCCAGACGATCTCCGGCCAATCTTCAGTACTCCATTTTTCTCGCAATTCAGCCAGTTTTTTGTTCATCAACTGCGAAGTTATACATGCCCTTAGCGCATGATCTTCTACCATAACAGGAGCACCAAAAAAGGCAACGATCGCATCCCCGATAAACTTATCAAGCGTACCACCCTGATCATTGATGATATCCGTCATTGCAGTAAGATATTCGTTGATCAATGTTACCAGTTCTTTTGGTTCCAGCTTTTCCGAGAAGCTGGAGAAAGAAACGATATCACTGAAAAAGGCGGTCATATAGGTGTCCTCCCCACCTAACTGTGGTTCTTCTCCCGACTCCACCATTTGGTTCACAAGCTGTGGGCTCACATAGGAAGAAAACATCCCCTTAATACGTTTTTTCTCTTTCTGCTCGTGTACATATTCATACCCAACCGTACCGATCTGAGCCACAAATAACGCAAGTAGCACACTACTGATGTGTACAAACATCTGTACCTGTAAAAACATCTGTACGGCATAGAAATAATAACCGGCCATTAGAACGATCATACATACAAAACCCCAAGACGCTCCAAATCTGCGGTTAAAAAACACCACCCCAAATACGGCAACAAGCATGATAATCAGTCTGATCCAGTCATTTTGCCTGGTTATATAATTATCGTCGAGTATGGTTTGGATGGCATGTGCATGAATCTCGAATCCGGGTCTGGGAATATCAGATGAAGCGAAAGGAGTCGGATGAAAGTCCTGCAGAGTAGGCATTGTTGCCCCTACGATCACGATCTTATCCTTAAACACCTCATCATACAATAACCCCTGACCGGTAGCCGGATCTTCGAAAAGATTCATATCAAAGGCTTCCCGCTCCATATTGGTGGTATACGAGGTATCATCTATAACCTGATCGTAACTGATGGTCGGGAAGGTTTCCTCCGGACCATAAAAATTGATGTAGAATGAATTATCAAAAAAACGATCGATCCGATGTTTGCCCAGTTGAAAATAACCGGATTCAGTTTCACCTTTCGGAGAGTCGATCTCACTGTAGGAAATCCCCTCATACAGCCGGACCCCTTCTAAGCCGAGCATAAAATACAATCCCTCCAGATGCTCGATCCCGAAATTATACGTTCTTACATATCCATCAGGATATGGATAGGTGCGAACAAACCCCACTTCATTAGGGTTTGATGATCTCAGAATATTGATCGGAAAGATCGGGTTAAAATCGTCTCGCTGAGCAATGGATTGCCGTTCAACATCCCCGGCTAAAATCACATTTCCATATTTATTGATCGCCTGCGCAAATAATGTATCATTGGCCGGATCATATTGATCCTGTTGCGAAAAGAGCACATCAAACAGAATTACCTTAGCTCCGGCCCGGTTAAGATTTTCCACCAGTTTAGCATGCACATTAGTTGGCCAGGGCCATTTCTCAGGAATTTCACCATCTGCTGTCTCGCTAATTGCCACCATCACAATAGGAGAATCTTCTACCGGAATTGGCCCTCTTACCTCAAAAAGATTATCCCGTAATCCCCATTCTATCTTGTTCATGAACAGTGTAATGGAGAGAATAAGAGAAATTATAAAGGTGATGAACGCTATCGCGAAATAGATCCAGAATGGTTTTGTTTTAGCTCGTTTCGCAGCCATTTCTAAAACCTGTAGATGTAGCGTAATTGTGCGAAATGATCGTTAAATGTATTAGCGCCGGTTACATTTGTGAAGTTGGAATCGAAGAGCAGCGAGTGATGGTTATCGAATTTATATTCCGCTCCGGCAATTAGCACATAAGTACCAAAATCATTTTGATCGCGGACGGCTGATAACACATAATAATCATCAAAATAGTTGTCCTCTTCTCCGGTTACCACATCAACATTTCTTGATCTGGTTGTGTTGTTGGTGAACGCCAGACGTCCGTTGATCACCAGTTTATTATCTAACATGAAATAAGATCCGCCGGCAAACAAGCCAAAAATATCCAGATCGAGTAATCCATTTCCTGATTCGGTGTGATTAAGATTCATGCCTAATTGAGTTTTCAAAGGCAGGTTAACAAATCTCGACCCGATATTTAATGATACTGAGGAGTTCCTGACATCCCCAAAAGCAAATACTTCGTCTCTGGTGTTCAGGGTAGACACACTTACTGTAGCATCGTGCACCATATCCATAAAACGAATAGTTTGTGTAACCGAAAAATTGATATTAACGGTACTGTTCTGTCTTGGAACGGCACTTATTAAAGTGTCTCCATCTACAATCCTCACATTTTGAAGAGCCGCATTTTCCAGGCCACTCGGCACTTCCGGATTAAATCGTTCTACCCCGTTATCTCTGGTTCGGTAACGAAACCCAAAACTAACTCTGGGTAATTTATCCTTTATCGGGAACCAGCTAAGGTTAGACCGGTACGAATTCGTTTTTGTAGTAGCATCTTTGGTGTTAGCCACATTATCCGTTAACGTCTCGTAGCCAAGAGTCACGTACAATCGGTTGTCAAACATTCTGAAACGGTCGTTAAAGGTAAATCCCGCAATGTCTTTTCTGATGGTCGAGTTTGCCAGAGATACGAATTCGGGACCAACCCAACGGTACTGGGCAGTAAAACTGTTTCTTGGATAATTGAATGATAATTCAGAATTGGAACCAAGAATAGAGGTTGGGAAAAAGGTTTCCACATCCGAACTATCTGAATTAAAGTTAGAAAACCGAATAGGAAGTACCGTAATATTCTCATTGATGATGATGAACTGAGCGATTTCCGTAAGTATGTCCAGGTCCTTTTGATCGATATCTTCAAAACCCAGATCTGCCGCTCTTTCTTTGTCTAACGGCCCGCCGTATATATCGTTATTCAATGCGCTGGCAACGGTTTCTGTATTGAACCGTATCTTGTTTTTTGCAAGTGAAAACCTCAGGTCGGCACCTGCAACGAAGTTACCTTTTGGGCGCGGGCTTCCCCCCTCGATCTGTAATAATTCAGGGGAAGCAGTTAACCGGTTTATATCAGCCATATTTAATGAGTTGTATAAACTTGAAGAACCTGCACGCAGATCATCGAAAGTGATCACATTAAAGATCGATGCTGTGTCATCTTCCACTTTCATTGCCTGAATTCCCAATTGAAAATGCTTTGGATTCCCCAATCCAACACGGCCGCCAATGATCTTTCTTTTAAAAGTTCCCCTGCCCGAATTCTTATAGCCTAAAGTGTAGGTGGTATCCTGGGGAATTCCGGATGCATACACCGTATCGACCGACACCGAAGAATAAAGGTTACTCACCTTACGATTCACCTCACCATACAGAAACTGGAAATTCAGATTTTCCCACAATAGGTGCATCGAGGTATTTATTCCATAGATCCTACGGCCGGAAATTGTAAATCTGCTCATCGTCGGGTATACATGGCCCGCCTCGAACTTCCACCATTTACCCAGGCTCATTTCGAGCCCGTATCTGTTCTGGGGTTGCAATCGGTTTGATTCCTGGGAAGTAAGAAATCCATTCAACGAATATTTAAATAAACCATACGAACCGTTTACACTTGTTCTTGCCGTATAGGCATTATTCTGATCTCCTGAAATAGTTTGATTTCTGGCTGTAAGCTCAACCCTGCCTTCCGGCAATAATCTGGGTTCAAAGCCTTGAAAGGTTGCTTTTGACGGATCTACCACCAGAAACTCCCATTCTGTCACGGCAAGCAATTCATCCTCGGTCTGATAATCCAGAGTCACCGTATAAGCACCGTATTTCACATCCTTTGGTTTATAAGAAATGAAATAGGCGCTGGTATCCGCCTTTTCCGTTACATCTGTTCCATTCACAAAGAGTTTAAACTCACCGGGTTCTACTTCGTTGATGTCATAAAACAGTGAGATCGCGATCAGGCTGTTTTCTTTGGTAACCCCGTAACCAGGATTGGGAGAAAGGATGGTATAATCAATCCCTTTGGCTTTTTTTCGTTCCGGCTTGGTACTTTCCTCCACCAAGCTCACTTCAACCGGATATTCTGCGGGCAGGTTTTCCGGGTAAAAAAGGTCCTGATCAAAGGTGCTGATACTTAACTGGAAGTAGTATTCTATGCGATTTCCGGTTAGTTCATCCGGGTACAACGTAACGACCAATTCGCCATTCTCAAACCGGGCTTCTTTTTGATTATATCCCAGATCACCATCATTTCTGTAAAACAAAAGTGCTTCCAGAATTTCATTCTCCCCGATTCCCGGCACAAAGAACCTCAATTCATTGGATTCTGTTTTGCTCATTAATGTTGGTTGCTGATGCTGAATAATGACCTGTGCAAGCCCCTCGCCATTGAAGAACACTGCCAGCAAAAAACCAACCAAAACAGACACCCCCCATTGTGTTATGCACTTTCGCATAAAACCTGCTACACCCTCACGTTAGATTTGAAATTTTCACTCCTACAAGTAGATATAGATCGTGATTAGTTATTTCCCTTTTCTAAGATATTAACAGGAATTTCCCGGACCTGTCCATTAGCATCTCTGAATCTGATGATGATCGTTTTTTCAATCATATCTTCGTCCAGTTCATCATACCCCTCATCGAGTGAATTCAATTGCTGATCGGTAAGTGTACCTGATTCAACTGAATTCCCGCCGGGATCAACATTAGCAAACATTTGTTCAAATAAAGAAACCGTCTGGCCGGAATTTAAGGCCGTAACATCCACCTGACCTCTTTTTACCCAAATGTACCCCTTAGAATCATTACCGAATACCGTACCCTTTACCGAAGCAAGCGAACGAGAGGTTTTAACTTCAAACGATCCAGACCCGATAGGTTCAATTTCAAGTTTAATAGAGCCCTCTTTCAGGTCTATCAACCGATTGGTCATTTTCGAGGTAGTTGAACTCTCTCCATTTACGATCAGCATGGACTCCGGCTTTACCTTTGCCACACTCTTATCACTGGCAAATACTACAAGTGCATATCCATCTTTTTGAGTAACCAGAGTATCACCACTGAACAGTTTTTCCCCGACCACATCCATAACATACCGGCCATCTTCTTTCGTAAATTTCTCTACGGTAGGTCGAAAGCGTGTTACAATAGCCAATGGCCGAACCTGATCTTCATCAGCAGGAGGCTCAGTTTCATCGATCACGGTAAATGACAAAGTAATTGCCGCAAGTAGTACTGTAATTAAAGCAGATGAAAGTTTCTTCATAGTACTCATCAGTTATCATTTAAAATAATGTCACCATCTTCGATCTTCCGGATGATCTCTGCAATTTTCTGGATCCCGACGATCCCGGTAAATACCTGATCATCGATCTCTATGCTCTCAAACCCATAGCCTGTTTCCACCAACTCAGAGTACTTATCTTCGCCAACCAGTTGTATGATCGCGTTATAAACACTTTGGTCCATTTCTACAACCGCTTCAGTGTCTCCGGGATTCAATAACCGAAAGGTCCAGATATCTGAAACGATCTCATCTTCCCCGATCGCAGTTTGGATAGAAGTGGTGACCTGCCAGTAATATTTCTGGCCCGATACCAGTGCCTGAACCCCTGAAGATGGGAACTGCAGGCTGTTTCCCTCAACGGTATAATCCAGATTTTCGAACTGAAGTAACGACCCGCCCGTATTTGTTGGTTCTGAACTTTTTGCGCTTTGAATCAATGTTTCAGGACTGTCTTGTCCGTTATCGTTTACTACGATCACACGGTACGTATTTGCAGCCTCTCCCTCCCAGCTAAACTGAGGGAAGGGGTTCGTGATATTCACTTCACTGCCCACTACATCACCCGGTGCTTTCAGATAAATATTCAATTCGTCGACAATGCCTCCATCAAAAGAGCCCCCCAATTCAATTACCTGCGAGGCTAATGTTTGCCGGCCCAAAGCATTTGTAACCTGATATATGGTCACTGAAAATGTGTAAATATCGTTTGGCAGCGTTGTTGTGCCACCCAAAGTCTCTACAAAGTCCTCACCGGAGGAAGTCAACCCTCCTTCAAATTTCATTTTATCATCAATTCCCGGTAGTTCTTCCCGGTCAATATCATTATTTGTGGCAAAAACTACCTGATTCGGCTCCAGGGAGAATGGATAGGCCGCCTGCTGAGATACTTTTGCGATCACTCCCACAGAAGCAGCCTGCATTTCAAACTCGAAGTATAAATTATCAAGTCTCTCACTCGTATTATTGATGAGCGTACCGGAAATAAGTACCGGGCCGGACCCTCTACTATCCACACCCAAACTAGTTAAACCAAGTACTTGCGCTTTCTCCAAAGCCGGAGCCAGGGTAAAATCCAGGCTTATTTTTTCTGATTGAGCAAATGTGTTTGAATAAGGAACAAAACACATCAAAGCTCCTAAAAGTGGTAAAACAAAGGATAAACCCCTTTTATAAGTTATCATAATTCCCGGGTGTTTTTTTAACTAAGATCACAATATGGGATGTAGATTTAATACAAACAATTAGAATTAGACAAATAAAAAAAAGCCTTTATCGGGCTGATAAAGGCTTTGTGGAGCTATGGGGATTCGAACCCCAGACCTTCGCGCTGCCAGCGCGACGCTCTAGCCAGCTGAGCTATAGCCCCGTTTTGCGAGCACCAAATATAAAAGGCTAAAAAAATTATTCCTAACAACTTTCGCTTTTTTTGTTTGATAGACGATTGAGTATCACTATTTTCTCGCAAATGAATTTTTTATACTAAAATCCTAAATATAAACCAATTGAATAGGAGTATTCCTAACATGAAACGTACAATCCACCTTTTATTCCTTGCTCTTTTCCTTTCTGCAGGTGTTGTTACCCAGTACGGATGTAAGTCTAGTGAATCCGAGCCTGTTGTAGTTGATACTGATGGTGACGGCTTAACGGATGATCAAGAACTCGAAATGGGACTAGATCCGACTTCACCTGACTATGACAATGACGGACTAACCGACGGTGAAGAAATGGAGCTCGGTACCGATCCTAAATTAGCTGATACTGACGGCGACGGCCTTAACGACGGTGATGAAGTTAATTCTTATAACACTGATCCTTTAAAAGCTGACTCTGACGGTGACGGTCTATCTGATTATGATGAAGTAATGAAATACAAAACTGATCCTAACGATGCCGGTGGCGACGCTGATGGTGACGGTGTTTCTGATGTTGATGAGATCACTAAATACAATACAGATCCTACAAAAGCAGATTCTGACGGCGACGGTTTCACCGACGGTCAGGAAATTGAAATGGGCTACAACCCAAATGACGGTTCTGATCCTGTGTATATCAACGCAGAAGATTTCTCTACTATCAATTTTGAATTCGATAAATCAAGCATCACCGATGCAGCTGCTCAAACGTTAGCTGATAACGTAGCTATGCTGAAAGACGCTCCGGCGTTCAAAGTTCGTGTTGACGCTTACACTGACCACGTTGGTGGCGATCAGTACAACCTTCGTCTCAGTCTTCGTCGTGCTGCTGCTGTTGTAGATTTCTACAAAAACAACGGTATCTCTGAAGATCGTATCGAATCAAGAGGACTTGGTAAAGCTCCTGTTGAATGTTCTGAGTCTGAAAAAGAACCAAATGGCGGTTGCGAGAAAAACCGACGTGCCGAATCAGTTCCTGTAAGTACTATGAAGTACAAACCAGGCATGTAATTCGGATCTAATTAAACGGATTTTAAGCAGGTTTCGGTTTACCGGGACCTGCTTTTTTTATGCTTTTGAATCCCGGTTAGAATAAACGGGCGACAGATATACCGGGATAGATCCCGGGTTTGTCGATACGATAAGCAAGATCGATACGAAACAAGCTGAAGATATTACTTAATGAAACCCCGATCTCTGAGTGCCAGTTATTCGTTTGAACCGGAGTGAAACCGAGTGTCTGAGAAAAAGTATTCATTTGGGTATTTGGTATCCATGTTCTGCCAATACCACCGAAAGCGATCACACTAAGTCCTGATTTTGCTGCACCACTCCATCCCAACGCCTCTAAAGGTACGGATCGGAAATTATGCTCTGCATTCAATGCCATAAAACTTGCCCCTTCATACGGGATATATCTCTTTGATCTAAACGCTCCGAAAGGAGTGAAGTAGCCCAGTGCGGCATCAATTGCCCCATTCTTCTGTACAGGAAGATCTCCGATATACGTGCCTGCATTAAATCTAAGATCCAGGGAATTCGGGATCAGCCTGCGTTGATAGAAAGTATTATATCTGCGGTACAGATCGATATTGAACCGGGTAAAATCCCAGCTGCTTCCCAGGAATTTTGCGGAATGCTCGACCTGAATATTGATATCATCTGCCCCTATGATCCCAAAGCTTTCCTTTCCTTCTCCACGTGTCAAACTTAATTCTACCGAGCTTAATGTCCCCTCATCGATCATTGGATTGAACCGCTGAAAATTATCTCTGTTTAAGAGATCATAACTGGTTTTAAAATTGATGGAACTATGCTCTTCATAACGGTATCTCAGATAAAACGAATTCGGACTCCGCGATGGACGGTAACCCACTCCTAAAAATCCGCCTTCCTTTCTGTAGTAATCAAAATAATCGTCGAAACCCAGAATGGGCATTACGCTGGCTATCGGCATTTTCAACAGATCTGAGGAATACCGTTCACTGGTATCAAAACTGTAGCCTGTAAAAGCTACAAACCTTCTGGTCTTCGGTAATGGCCACCAACTAATATTCACCCCATGATCTACCGCTCCGTACCCGCTGCTGTACCCTAATTTCCCGCGTAGGCGAACGCGTCCATTTGCATATCTGTCTTCAAACTTCAATCCGGCATACAAGGCATCCACTCGATTATATCTGCCATCTATCGAAAGCACCTGTTTAACCTTATCAAATACCGTTTTCTTCTTTTGCTTGCCCGAATTAGAAGAACCTACACTTACCGTTGTTCCGGTATCATCACTTTCCTCATCCATATCAATAAAGCGGGTAAGAAAACCTGTCGGCTGAAATTCCTTTTCCAACGTAGCTGTACTATCCAGCGATCCGTACGCTAATTCCTCCTTGTTCGATAAAGGAACCACATCTATCGCATTTACAAACATGGAATCTGTTTTGTTGATGGTGGTGGAATCCACGGTTATCCAGTTGTTTTCTTTAAACAGCGTATCCGGTAACTCAACATTTACTTTATAGTCGTTTAATTTGGAGACCTGACTAAATCCAATGGGGGGGAATCGTAACCCGGGAATCCCAACTTCTATCATACCCTCCATTCTAAAGTCCACCGGTAGCCAAAAATCCCCACCAAAATTGCTGAATTGCTGTTCGTAAAACATATTGAACTCCTGCACCGGCTTGGGGAAAACCACTACCGAATTGGGCTTTAACCGAACGGAAAACAATGCATACTCATTATCGAGCACGAAAATAGTCCCTTCGAACAAAGGCTGTAGCTTTTTCTTCGAATCTACACTGATCTCGAACACGATCTCATCATCGATCTTATGAAAATCGACGAGTTCAAAATCATAAAACCTCAACGCATCGGGGTGAGTCACTCCCACAACATCAAAACCTACAATATCCAGATTATCATCGTAGAAATTTGGCAGATAACTCACACCCGCAAAGTTATTTGCTTCATCTATATTGGCAGTCTGACGCTTCGACTTCAGCACTTCCCGGTTTCCGCGCTCCTTATCCCAGAATGCCTCCGATATACTTTCAGAAATGGATACAATGGAAGTGTCTTTAAGTAGCTGCTGGCGAGTATAAGCACCCACCTTATACGTAGTTAACTTTTCCCGCCAGATCTGTTTTCTCCGTATAACTTCTTTCATAATAGAGATTGCCGGATCTTCCCCCGTTACCGTGATCTCCTGCATTTCGAGAAAAGCCTGATCCATTAAGAAATCAAGAGGCCCTGTGTGCCCCTTATTTATCACTTTTTCCTGACTTTCGTACCCCATAAAACGAACCACGATCGTGGCCGGAAACTCATTTATCTTCAGTGAAAATTCTCCATCCGCATTGGCGATCGTTCCTTTATAAGTACCCTTTATGATCACATGAGCAGCGGCTAATGGTTCCGCTGTTTTGGCATCAACGATCTTTCCGGTGATAACCTGCTGAGCCCATACAGACGGAGTTAGTACCATCAGAAAGCAGATAACACCCCAAACCTTTTTATTCGACATAAACTAATTTTTTGAATTCTTCACGACGGCCCTGTATTACTATCTATACTTCAAGAAGTTACAGTTTACCAAGTGATTCTTTAAATCGCTTTGCGGGATTTTTATTGTATCGGTCATCACTTTTTTTAACAGTGTTGAAGGGGTTTTATGCAAAATTACGCTTTACATTTTGCCATTTTTTGCTACTTTTATAAAACCATGAAAAAATCTTTATACACTCTTACTATCGCACTTTTTATCAGTGCCGGCAGCTATGCACAGGAAATGACTCTTTATTGGAGTGATGAATTCGATCAGGATAAATTTGATGAAGAAACCTGGGTGGAATGGGATGGAACTGCTTTCAACAACGAACACCAATATTACACGCCCCGCGACACAAATATTTATGTAGAAGACGGGTATCTGCATATTGTTGGTTTACGGGAAGATTATAAAGGTCAGCCATGGACTTCGGGCCGCATTTATACACACGATACCTTTGAATACAAATACGGTATGCTGGAAATCAAAGCTAAATTACCTGAAGGAAGGGGATTATGGCCGGCATTCTGGTTGTTAGGTGCAAACCGATACGAAGTTGGATGGCCTTATTCGGGTGAAATTGATGTAATGGAATTCAGAGGACACCAAATTGGAAGAACTCAGGGAACCCTCCATTTTGCTAAAGTACCTTATGAAGAAAAAACGGAAGTCTGGAAAGACCACACAAAATTAAAGGGCGAGTATTTTCTGCCCGAAGGTGAAGACCTTGTAAGTGATTTCAATGTCTGGAAATATTTCTGGAGTGATTCGGTAATGACCTGGACACTTAACGACAAAGAATTTTTCCGGGTAACACGGGAGGAAATTGAAGCTGAAACTTCCGGTAATCCATTCAATCAGCCATTCTATATAATTTTCAATCTGGCTATCGGAGGAAATTATCTGGGTGACATACAACCGGACGAATCCACACCTGACCGAAATGAGCTGATCATTGATTATGTTCGAGTGTACAAATATAAATAGCCAGAATTGCCGATCTTTTCTGTCGTTTCTGCTATTACTACTCTTGCTTACTTCGCAAGCTAATGCTCAACGATATGAGTTACACTGGAGCGATGAATTTGAGGATTCCACACTTTCACTTCAGAATTGGACCTATCGCATAGGCACTACATACAATAATGAATATCAGTATTACACGAACAGAGACACCAATGTCTTTGTTCAGGATGGATATCTTCACCTCGTTGGTCTGCGTGAAAGTTACGGAGTGCGAAACTGGACCTCAGGCAGAATCCGTACGCAGGATAAAATGGAATTCCAATACGGGAAAATTGAAATCCGGGCTAAACTACCTTCCGGAAAAGGTTTATGGCCCGCCTTTTGGATGCTTGGAAGCAATATAAATGAAGTTGGCTGGCCTTATTCCGGAGAGGTAGACATCATGGAATATCGCGGGCACATCACAAACCAAACCTCAGGCACCATTCATTTCTCTGCTGTTACTCTGGAAAATGCAGGTACCGCAAACGGAGACCGCCGTTACATCGGAGAAGATTATGATTTACCGGATGGTGATTTCTCCACTGAATTCCATCTTTTTCAGTTTGAATGGAGTGATTCGCTGATGGTCTGGTACATAGATGATGTTGAGTTTTTTCGCCTTACTGATGAAAACATCAAGACCAGAACTAACTTATATCCCTTTGATCAACCTTTCTACCTGCTATTGAACCTTGCAATAGGGGGTAATTTTCTCGGAACCGAACAACCTGATGGCTCAACGCCTGACAGAAATGAAGTAATAGTTGACTACGTGAGAGTGTATCAGGACGCAAATAAACCACCTGAAATTGAGCCCGGCTCAAATAACACCATCCACACAACCCCCTATGAACTCGTTGAGCTGGCACCAACTATTACCGACCCTGATGGATCTGTTGAGTATGTTAAGATGTATATTAATAACACCCTCATTTATGCGGATTCAAGGGCACCCTTTACTACCCATTTCAGACCGGTGATCGACGGTTGCTACAAACTTTCCATCAAAGCCAAAGACAACGATAACGGGATCAGCTGGAATGATGAAGTCACTTTTATAAACGGATCCGGATGTACGAGAACCCCGTATTTTGGTGAAGCTATTCAAATTCCTGGTACGCTGGAATTTGAATATTTTGATTTTGGAGGTCCCGGTATTTCTTATTCAGATGTTTCACCGGATACAAATTCAGGGGCCTTTTCAGGCAATGATCTCCGCTTAACAGAAGGTGTAGATATTATTCCGGATTCTGTTTCAACAGGAAATTACCTGATAACAGACACCAGGAATAACGAGTGGATATCATACTCAGTAAATGTGACGGAAACCGGATACTATGACATTGAAATTCAATTAGTACCGGGCTCCGAGGTCGGCCGCCTGGACCTGCTCCTTGATGGTGATAACTGGCTGACTTTCTCCCGGCTTGTTAAGCAGGACTCCTCTTACTACACCACGAAAACACTCCCTGATATGTATCTGGAACAAGGGGAGCATATAATCACACTGTTAATTGCCCAAAATGGTGAAGGAATAGAACCGGATAATGCTACTTTTACACTAACAAAAACTACCTCAACTCACCCTGACCTTGATACTCCCGGAGAATTCTCACTTCATCAAAATTTTCCAAATCCATTTAATCCATCAACGATCATAACATTTGAACTGAAAAGTGCAGGCTTCGTAAACCTTACGATCTTTGATATAACCGGTCGAAAAATTAAGACGCTGATAAACAGGAAACTGAATGCCGGCGAACATGCAATAGATTTTGAAGCTGAAAATTTACCCAGTGGCGTCTATGTTTATTCACTTACTTACGATAATACGTTTACCATAACCAGAAAAATGACCCTGTTAAAATGAATCTCTCCAAATACTCCACACTTATTTTATTCATTTTTCTGGCTCCGATTTCACAGATCAAAGCACAACATGAGTCGTTCCCCGCTTGGATTCCAGAAGTTGACAGTATTTCCATAGTGAGTTCTGTCGACGGCACTGCACAGCCCTCATTAATCTTTAGTCCGGAAACTGATAAGGCCGTTCCACTTTTAGTCGGCCTTCATACCTGGTCCGGCAATTTTAAACAACCGCTGGATGCTCCCTATGCAGAATGGTGCAAGAATAATGATTGGGCATTTATTCATCCCAACTACAGAGGGCCAAACAGCAATCCCGGTTCAGCGGGTAGTGATCTTGTAGTTGCAGATGTGATCGATGCCGTTAATTACATGAAAGAATATCATGCCATTGATAATAGCCGGATCTATTTGATTGGAGGTAGCGGAGGAGGGTATAATGCATTACAGGTGGTTGCTAAAGCGCCCGATATCTGGACCGCTGTTTCTGTTTGGGTACCCATTTCGGATATGAAAGCGTGGTACTACGACAATATTAAGGCTGGAAGTCATTATGCGCAGGATCAGATCTCTGCGTTGGGGGGAGCCCCCGGAGATAATGATGTAGTTGATATTCAGTACATTGAACGCTCTCCTATCTATTGGTTACAAAATGCGACCGGTGTTCCAATATCGATCGGTGCCGGAATCAATGACGGGCATACCGGTAGTGTCCCGATCAGACATTCATTAAATGCATTCAATAAACTGGCCAACGTAAATGATCGGATCCCTGAAGAAGTGATCGATTTTATGGTACATGAAGCGATGGTACCCGATTCATTATCTTTCTCAGGGCAGGATCCTGATTACCCTGCGAATAAACAACCATTATTTCGTCGGGAATCTGATAATGTGACGATCACTATTTTTGAAGGGGCTCATGATATTTTGTTCGAGACCGGGCTTCGCTGGCTTTCTACTCAAGAAAAAGGTCAGGAACGATAGTTTAGATCATCTTCTGCGGCCTGTCAGAGAAGGATCATTAAAGTGCTCCATCAACGCCTCAAATGCGGTGGTATCGATCTGAATATCAGCATTAGCCTGTAGTTCTTTTAGTTGTTCTACAATGTTGTAGTATTTTGCCACTTTCTCTTCCACCTGATCACGAACCTCACTGAACGTATAGCGGGAAATAGTTCTGTTTTCTGCATACATGGCGTAGAACTTATCGTTGGTATTCACAATACTGATCTGTTTTAATGGGACTTTAACCGCATATTGCTGCACCGAATACAGATTTCTCAGGTCTTCATTCTGGTATTCAAAATAATTCTCAAAACCTGAAGGGGCAGTGCCGCTCTCGATTTGTTGCTTAACCTGTTCGATCTCCTCAAATGTATCTCTGGTTATCACCCATCCGGTAAAGCTTGCGCTTTTAAATTTGTTATAACCCATGGCATAGAATGCCGTCTCCAACTGTTCTTCACTAATATCGCCAACGGGTTGTTCACTCAGATATCGTTTTACCGCCCATGTTTTATAGGCTTGCGCCGCTTGTTCCATCTTAAATTGAACATATTCAGAATCACCTAAACCTGCTTCTTCGCCTAATTGGGCAAATACTTCATTGCGGAGAGCACGCCCCACAGAAGCCATTGTTCTGTTCCTTGCTTCGGCAAATGATAATTGTGGCAACCAAAAGAAATAATCTTCTGCCGTAAAATACTGGGTCTCTCCGTTTAGTGAATAGCTCGCTAATATATTCGTTTCATCAGTATTCTCTTTCATAAATGTAACATCGCTTCGAGTTACACTCCCTTTTTGAGTGATGACATTTTCACCGGAAACCTCTCCTTCTAAGCTGGAACTAAGCTCCATAAGTGATTCATAAACCTCGGCAATATGATCTGCGTTGATCTGTACATCCAGACTTTCCATAAAATTTCGGACGAACTCATCTCCCTTAACATTCATGATCCGCTGCTTTGTCTTCTGCAACATTCCGGATCGTTTAACTTTATACTCATCTTCGGTAATTATAGGTTGTGTGACCCGATTATCCACCTTTATGATGTAATACCCCAATCTGGTGCGAACAGGTTTGGAATATTCTCCTGCACGCAAAGCAAAAGCAGCTTCTGCAAAGTCATGATCCACACCAAAATAGGAGATCTCTCCCATAGAACCGGCCAATGAATCATATTCCGTTGTTTGATATAACTCGTTTGCCAGATCTACAAAATCCTCTCCAGACTCCAGTCTCTCGTAGTACTCATCGGCCTGAGCTTTATCTTTAAAATATAACTGCCGGGGATACAGCTGCACTTTTGTATTAAAAAATGCTGCTCTTACCTGATCATCGGTTGGCACCGAAAGTGTATCTAAAAACGCTGTTTGATACCAGTAATTAGAAAGCGCCATTCTGCGAGCCTGATCCACATATTGATCGTACTCATCATCCAACAACTGATAGTCATCCGCTTTTTCAGCAAGAAGCAGATCCTGTATCAATGACTCCAGCTGACCATACCTTTCATTTCGGGTATCGTTGGCTCCCGTTTTGAGCAGGTGATCGATGTATGAATCCTCAAACCTCAGTGCTGAGATCTCATAATCATTCACAGTGGCTATGCGCTCACCTTCGTCGAGTTTTGTTTTGGTTTCTTCCTGATTTGATGAACAGCTAAGAAACCACAGCGCTATAAATACCGCCGCTGTGGTCTTAAAAAAGGTATGCATGAAATTATGTTGCGTGGATTTCTAGAAATATACTCTGAAATCGATCATTTGTACATCGGCAAGATAGTTTTGCCGGGAAACAGCAAAATCAAAACCGATCCTTGTTTTACTTAACGACATATCGAATCCAGCACCGTAGGTAATGTGGCCATCCACATAATCACCCAAAAACAGATCTTTATATCCACCCCGGATGTAGAAGTTCGTCGAGTTGGTCATAAATGTAAATTCAGTACCAAAATCACCATTCAGGTTCTGATCATTTGTTTGATGAGATTCAGCTAGTAATTCCAGCCGGTAGTATTTGGTATCAATGGCCGGAATAGCGATACCGAATTTAAATTGTAATGGAATATTCCAGCTATCCAATTCACGTCGCACAAAAACCCTGTCATTTCCACCAAATTCAGGAGACGGTTCGTAGGTGTCTCTTACGTTTATTCCATCCATCTGCATTTTACCACCAAAGTTTTGGATGGATGCAGCAAGTCGTGCACCGTTCAGATACTCAGTAATAAGGGTTAATCCAACATCTATCGCAATCGTATTGGCTCTCATATCCCAGATACGTTCAGTGACCCACTTCATCTGTCCACCAATATAAAATGACTTTGTTAGTGGCTGTGCATAACTGACCCCGATCATCAGATCCGATGCAGAAAACCTTTCCCCTGTTCCATCCGGATCTTCACCCGTTCGAACATCCATGGTGCCATACTGAACAGTTGAAGCACTAAGACCGATCACACCACCTTGTTTCGTTATCGGAATAGCTACTCCAAGGGCATTATAATCAATATCCGCAAACATCTTAAAGTTTGTGAACATAACAGAACCAAGGTTATTCTTATTTGGTATTGCGCTACCCGAGACATTCCAGAAAAGGGCATCAGCTCCTCTGGCAGTACTAGTATAAGCGTGCCCTAAAGCTGAGCCCCGCGCACCCGTACCAATGGTCAGAAATGTAGCAGCGGTGGTACCCACTTTACTTTGCGCCTTTAAATTGTCTACTACCCCAACAGAGAGCAACAATGAAAAAACTGATATATAAGTTATAATTGATCGCTTCATCTCAATTGCTCCTATTTAACAATGGCTAATTTTCCGACTTTCTCTCCCACACCCGGCGCTTCCACGTGATACACGTAGACCCCAAATGCCAGATCAAGTCCGTCTCTGGTTCGCAGATCCCATTCCATAGAACCCTGATTCGTGCCCATAGCATCATGCTCCAATGTCTGGATCAACTCTCCCCTCACATTGAATATCCGGATGGTGCACTTTTCCGGTAGGTTGATGAATTTCACCACACGTTCACCCCTGCCTGAAGTGGCTTCACTTAGCGCCGGTTCATAGATCGAATACCCCAAGTATGGATTAGGTACTACCGCCACATTTTCCAGCTCTTCTTTGGCCAGATCCGTATCTATCCTCGAGCCCGACAAGGTGAACTGGAAAAAATCATCCTCCGCAAACGGCTTGCTGTTCGAGATCCGGAATACCTCCCCATCTCCCGGGGCTACATTCTGA
>DLCN01000009.1 GCA_002480645.1 Balneolaceae bacterium UBA7797 | reverse complement strand
GTCAACTTATTTTAGGACGGGACAGCAGCCTAACTCAATGAAGTTATGCTTGTTTTGGAGTTTCTTACACCCCGATCACGGTAAGTTCCACATCACTTTACATGATATGGAACTTTAATTACCGTGTTGGATCCTTATCCTAAGAATCCGAGAACTGACTGTGGTCCCATGTTGGCCTGAGCCAGAGATGAGGTAGCAGTCTGTTGCAGAATCTGCAGTTTCACAGATTTACTTTGTTCTTTCGCAAAGTCAGTATCCATGATCCTTGATTTTGCAGATTCGTTAGAACTGATCGCTTCAGAAAGAGTTTCTTCCCGAACTGACAGTGATGATTGGGTAATACCAATATCATTCACTCTGTTCGACATTTCATCGATGGCTGTATCAACAGCACCAATAAATGAACGATAATCTGCAGAAGTTGCAGTAGATGCGAATGTTAGTGAACCTTGTCCTGAAGAATTAGCTGCAGAAGCAGTAATTGCAGAACCGGTTGTAGATCCACCACCAGCTTGTGTACCAACGGCACCGAGGTTAGCAGTTGCTCCGGAAGAAGCAAAGAGCTCTCCTACGTTTACCGCAGAAATACTGGTTGAAATCACATCTTCAGCTCGCTCACCAACCTGGAAGGTAAGTGACAGACTACCAGAGTTGTCAGAACCGTTCAGGAGTTCATAGTCCATATAAACCGTTTGGTTCGCGATCTCATTAATGTCGTCGCCGAGGGCTTTTATCTGATCACCGATGTATCCACGCTCGGTGTCGCCCAGGGTATCGTTAGCGGCCTGAGTTGCCAGACCTTTCATTTCGATCAAGCCATCCATAATAGTATCGAAGCTTGATTCTGCAATATCGAGTACAGATTTGGCATCCCCTACGTTTTGTAGAGATTGTTCCAAACCAGCAACACGACTTTTCAGCTTTGTAGCAATTGAGTATCCGGCCGCATCGTCTTCTGCCTTATTAATTTTAAGGCCTGTGGACATTCTCATTCTGCTGTCGGCTAAATCGCGGTTTACACGATTAAGAGATAGCTGAGAGTCCAACGATTGTACGTTCGTATTAACTCTATTTAGATCTCCAAAAGCAGCCATAATGTTTCACCTTTTGTTTGTTCTTAATTACCAGCTTATTTGCTTTGGTTACAGCTGTTATCGTGAGCAAAAAGGCCATCTTAAATGTGAGGATAAATTTATTGTGAAATTTTTTAGTAACTGATTTTAAATAACTTAAATATCTATTTATTCGTTGATACCCATTTAATTTAATTCCCGGTTTTTATTCTTTGTGTATCATATTTGGCCAGTAGAAATCACCCAAAAACAAAAAAAGCACACTGTTTAAACAGTGTGCTTTTGTAAGAATCAGCTTTAATAAACGTACCAGAAATGCTGGTATCAAGCCGGTTAAAAATCCATACCGCCATGGCCGACGATATGGATTTGGGGTAACCGTGTTTATGAATTAGCCTAAGAAGCCAAGTACTGACTGTGGTCCCATATTGGCCTGAGCCAGAGATGAGGTAGCAGTTTGCTGAAGGATCTGTAGTTTTACAGATTTACTTTGTTCTTTCGCGAAATCAGTATCCATGATTCTGGATTTTGCTGATTCGTTAGAACTGATGGCTTCTGAAAGTGTTTCTTCCCGCACCGATAGTGACGACTGGGCAATACCCACATCATTCACATGATCCGACATAGTATCGATCGCTGTATCAACAGCTGCGATAAATGAACGATAATCGGCAGAAGTTGCGGTTGAAGAGAAGCTTAACGTACCCTGGGTACCTGCAGTTGCAGAAGTAGCTGTAATAGCAGCTCCACCTGAAGTTGCACCACCAGCAGTACTGGTTGCACCTAAGTTTGCAGTACCGGAAGTACTACCTGCAAATAATTCACCAACGTTAACTGCATCAACAGTTGCAGTAATAGTGTCTTCTGCACGTTCACCTACCTGGAAAGTAAGCGTTACGCTTCCTGAATTGTCAGCACCGTTTAACAGATCGTAATCCATATAAACAGTCTGATTTGCAATTTCGTTAATATCGTCGCCGAGGGCTTTGATCTGATCACCAATATAACCACGCTCAGTATCACCGAGGGTGTCGTTGGCGGCCTGTGTTGCCAGACCTTTCATTTCAATTAATCCATCTACGATGGTGTCAAAGCTTGACTCTGCGATGTCAAGTACGGATTTGGCATCCCCTACGTTCTGTAGAGATTGCTCCAGACCGGCCACACGACTTTTAAGTTTAGTGGCAATAGAGTATCCGGCCGCATTGTCTTCTGCCTTATTGATTTTAAGACCAGTAGACATTCTCATTCTGGAGTCAGCTAGATCCCGGTTTACACGATTAAGTGATAACTGAGAATCAAGTGACTGCACATTAGTATTTACTCTGTTTAGATCTCCAAAAGCAGCCATAGTGTTTCACCTTGTTTTAGTTCTTGTTTACCATTGCTATTTGGTTACTGAACTTATCGTGGGCGAACAGGCGGTCTTAAATATTAAATAAAAATAGTAGATTATTTATATAAACAACTGTTTTTATTAATCAAATTTTCATCGATAGAATCTTTTTAACGGATCAGGACAGGTAGCATTTAGCTAAACTCTGAGAGTAGCCGGACCGAAATGACTCAAAAAGTGGATTTATGACAAATGTGGGATCAGCAGATCACCCTAACCAACCTGAGCTGGTCTGATCTGCATTAAACAGAAGAAGAGGGTAGAGAAATACCAGCTTATATCAGGCTGCAGCCTGTGCGGCTTTTTGCATAAGCTGTTTAAGCAAAGCATCCATGATAATGGATTCGAATTTATCCAGACTATCTTTTGATCGTATCTTATAGATGTCGGACAATTGTATATGTGTTGAGTTGAATGATGGGACTTTGGTCTTTGACGGTTCAATTGCGTTACCGGCCAAAAAATCTACTTCAAACCGGTCCCGCAGCCAATTTATATCATTCCGGTGATTTTTAAAGATCACCCACTCTACCCATGGTTTAAGTTCCGGTTTTGAAGCAAAGGGAACATCGATCTGTTCTATGGTTTTAAGATGGGGTTTAAATACATCTTCTTTTGCAGGATAAATATGCTTCTGTATCTTCTCCAGCAATAGCATTTGTTCGAGTGATAGCGAAACATTCTTTTTTTCATTCGCTGCATGAAGCGTTGAAAGGTCTAGTCCGGCAAACTCACAAAATGATTCCACTATATTCTTACCCGGTACATATTCCATTACCGTTACGCCGGTGAACTGCTCCCAGGCTTCTATCACACTTCGGAACTGATACCGATAATTCTGTGGAGATTCGATATATGACCGGGCTTTTATCATTTGTTGTTGTACCGATTTATAATAACTAACCGGATTTCGCACAAAAAGAATCACACGGATCTCTGAATAGAACTTTCTCAGATAGTTGATGACATTCTCAATGTATTGCTGATTTTGTATGAACAAATATTCCGTTGAGATAATCTGAGTATCGTTACCTTCGATAATATCCTGTTCAAAACCCTTCAGGTAGGTACCCAAAGCCCGGATCAACTGCGACTCCTCCATCAGGTTGAACTGCCGTGGCATGTCTTTCTTCGTGCCATCGGTCATAAACCACAGCTTATGATGATTTCTTTCCGATCCCGGATAAGTAAATCCCTGTTGTCTTATCTTTTCGCGATTTCTTTCTAAAAAGCGCTGTATGGATGAGGTTCCGGTTTTGGGTGAGCCAATATGCAGAATGAGTTTTTTCATGCCTGATTAATCAATTGAATGTTAATTCCCCTCATCAATGAGTTCTTTTAACCCTTCTTTCAGACTCTTCTTGGGTGGAAGATCGGGCAGTTCCCAGAAATTACTCCATGGCTTCATCACTTCACGGAAGCGATATGGTTTTGCACCGAATTGTACCTTTAGTTTTTTCCCTGAAACTTCTTCGATGAGGGCAACCAACTGCTTTAGAGTAACCCGTTCTCCGGTTACACCACCAAATTCAGAATAATAGCCGGCATCCAGATTCATCAGTAATTCTATCGCTTTCAGATACGCATTCACCACATCGTCCACATGGGCATAATCCACGATCTGATCGCCACCTGAAAGCTGAACTTCTTCACCACTGCTGAGTGCACCGATCAGATAACTCACCAGTTTTCCGCGATTATCATCGGGACCGTACGTATCAAACAATTTGATGGTAAGAGCCGATAGCTGAGCACTTTTGGTATAATATTTCAGAAGCGCACTAAAGGCATTCTTTGTGGCAGCATACAGATTCACCGGATTGTAATCATCGTTCTTAAAATGCTCGAAAGAAGTCCCGGTATTTACCAGTTTTTTGCATCCGTTCTTCACCAGAGCTTCCGTTAGATGTAAACCCAATCGTAAGTTACTGTCGATCAAAGCATCGATATCTTCCGCTGAGTGACTATATACATAGAGAGAAGCTAAATGGATCCCCAGATCCGGTTTAAAATCTTCCACTGCAGCATTCATCGATGAAAAATCACCCTCATAATTATAGAAAGTGATCTGATCTTTGAATTCGCTCAGATTATTCAGATCGGAAGCTTCCCGTTTTAAAATGGCTACATTATGGCCTTCACCGATCAGTCGTTTTGATAATTTTGATCCTATATACCCGGTTCCACCAGTAATAAATATGTTCATTAGAATGGAGAATTAAATGTATTGAAGTCAGTTAATTGTTTATCCCGTTCAGATATTATCGGGTCTTTAAACCCAAAATCGTGCCCAATGCTGTTCCAAAGCAACCCGGTATCCACATCAGGTTCGTACCCTGTTTCTACCAGATAACTAAGCATTGATTCCTCATCCGGCACATAAAACCCATGGGCACATCCACGGGGAATAAGTACCGCGTTTCGCAATTCCTTACTTAACGTAATTTCAGCGACTTTCCCAAACAACGGGGAGTCTTTTCGCAGATCCAGTATAAAATCCTGAACACTTCCATAATTACAAAACACCAGTTTGGTATGATCATGCGGAGGCAATTGAAAATGCATCCCTCTGAATACCCCGGGCCTTGATACGGTAAAGTACATCTCCTCGATCATGAAATCGAACGCCTTTTCGTTGTATTCCATGGAGTTATACACTTTTATAAACTCTCCCCGATCATCTGCCTGATGAAAGTTTCGTATCTCGAAACAATCCGGTATGTCTGTATTTATGAATTCCACGTTCCGGGATCAGTTCTTTTTAGAATTAATAAGGTCTCTAACCACCTCTGCCATGAAATCGAATTGCTCCTCGCTTAAACCAGGGTATAATCCTATCCATAAGGTATGATTCATCACTTTATCCGCATTTTCGATGGTACCAACTACCCGGTGTTCAATATTCCTGTAGGCGGGTTGACGCAATAAATTCCCACCAAATAATAAGCGGGTTGCAATGTTATTCTGTTCAAAGGCCTGTACTAATTCATTTCTGCTAAAGCCGGCATCTTCTCTTACACTGATCGGGTATCCGAACCAGCTTGGATTACTACCCGGAGTGGGTTCAGGAAGAATCAATACATCTTCGAATTCTTTCATTTTTGTATTCAGGTATTCGAAGTTTTCGCGCCGTTTCTGAATAAAACCATCCAGCTTTTTAAGCTGAGACACTCCCACGGCCGCCTGCATATCCGTTAATTTGAGATTATATCCAATGTGACTATAGATATACTTATGATCGTAGCCATAGGGCAGATCGCCCAGTTGCCATTCAAATCGTTTAGCACAGGTATTGGAGGTTCCCGGCGGGCACCAGCAATCCCGGCCCCAGTCTCTGAACGACTCAATGATCTTTTTCAGTTTGAGGTGTTTACTTAGCACAGCTCCACCCTCTCCCATTGTGATATGGTGTGCCGGGTAAAAACTTACGGTTGCTATATCGCCGAAGGTTCCAACTTTCCGGCCTTTATATTCAGCTCCGACCGCATCGCAACAATCCTCAATTACCCAGAGGTCGTATTTCTTTGCCACCCTCATCACTTCATCCAGATCGAAAGGATTACCCAACGTATGTGCGATCATGATGGCTTTAGTCTTTTCTGAAACAGCCTCTTCCAGCAAACTCGTATCGATATTATAGGTTGGAATGTCTGCATCCAGAAAAACAGGCACGAGTCCATTTTGTATGATCGGATTTACGGTGGTCGGGAATCCCTCGGCCGTTGTGATCACTTCATCACCGGGTTTAAGTGCCCGATCTCCCAGCTGAGGACTGGTAAGAGCAGCCACTGCAATGAGATTGGCACTGGATCCGGAATTTACCAGTTCGCAGACCCGAAGTCCGAACCAGTCTTTAAATTTTTTCTCGAATTCATCCACAAAGCGACCTTCTGTGAGCCAGAAATCAAGGCTCGCTTCAATCAGATATTCCAGGTCTTCCTCATCAAAAACTTTACCGGAAACCGGTATCTGACTCACCCCGGATACGAATACCTTTTCGGGCCATTTGGCTTTGAAGTATTCCGGGATCAGATCTCTGAATTTTTGCCTTACTTCTTCTTCAGTGGATGTTTGCGTAGATAGTTGCATAATGGTTAATGTCTTCCACACAGCGGTTATAAATCACCTGTGGATCTTCATTTCGGTTGTTATAAAAATCTTTGTACCAGCCGGTGGTCATTTCCAGCGCTTTGCGGGCGTCCCAGTTTGGATACCAGTTCAATTGCTCTTTGGCTTTGGTGATGTCGAGTTTTAAGAAATTTGCTTCATGGGGATGTTCATCGCCACACTTGAACCACACATCATTAATGCCCCAGATATCGCCGATGGTCTCTGCCACCCATTGCACATTGCGGGCATCCTCTATTTCGGGACCAAAATTCCAGCCTCCCCTGATATCCTGCCCGTAAAAACCTTTCTCAGCAAGGAGCAGATACCCTGATAATGGTTCCAGCACATGTTGCCAGGGTCGGGTGGCCAATGGATTTCTGATCGGAACCCGGGAATTTTCGGTGAGTGAAAGGATCACATCCGGTACCAGACGGTCTTCAGCCCAATCTCCACCACCGATCACATTACCGGCCCTCGCTGAAGTTACCATCACTTCTGTATGCTGAAAATAAGACCGGTTATATGCCGAAACCACCAATTCAGCGGCCCCTTTACTGCTTGAATACGGATCGTAGCCTCCCATTTGATCCGTCTCTTTATATCCGATCTCCCACTCCCGGTTTTCGTAACACTTATCGGTGGTAACTATTACCACTGACCGTAGAGATGGCAGAACACGGGCAGCTTCGAGCAGGTTTACCGTGCCCATCACATTGGTCTCATATGTTTCAAGAGGGTGTTCGTACGAATACCGAACCAAAGGCTGAGCGGCCATATGGATAATGATATGCGGATCGGCATTGAGCATGCATTCTTTCAGGTATTTAAAATCCCGGACATCTCCTTCAATATGATTGAGTTTAGAGGATAATCCGGCCGCTTTGAATAATGATGGTTTTGTAGGAATATCTTTAGCATACCCTGTAACAATGGCACCCATTTCTGTAAGCCATATGGATAACCAGCTACCCTTAAAACCGGTGTGACCGGTGAGAAATACACGTTTTTTATTCCAGAAATCCGGATTTGTTACCAAACTTTCCATGGTGCCTTATTTGAGTTCCAAAGATCTTCCAGATAGTTCTTATCCCGAAGCGTATCCATAGGTCGCCAGAAGCCGGTATGTCGGTAGGCTTCGATCTGCCGTAATTCCGCCAATTTTTCCATGGGTTCACGTTCCCAGATAGTGCTGTCCTTTTCGATCAGATCCAGCACTTCGGGTTCCAGCACAAAGAATCCACCGTTGATAAATCCTCCGTCCCCGTTGGGTTTCTCTACAAAAGAAGTGATGGTAGTATCATCCATTTTAATGGCACCAAAGCGACCGGGAGGTTGAACGGCTGTTACCGTAGCCCATTTTCCCTTTTCTTTATGGAATTTGATCACTTCCCGAATATTTACATCGCTGACTCCATCACCATAAGTAAAACAGAAACTCTCCCCATCCAGATAATCTTTAACCCTTTTGAGGCGACCGCCGGTCATACTTTCATCTCCGGTATCTACAATGGTCACTTTCCATGGTTCTGCATTATTTTCGTGAACCATCATTTCGTTATTACTCATATCAAACGTGATGTTCGACATATGCATGAAGTAATTCGCAAAGTATTCTTTGATCACATAGCCTTTGTAGCCGGCACAGATCACAAAATCATTAACGCCATGGCTGGAATACATTTTCATGATGTGCCACAGTATGGGATACCCTCCGATCCGAACCATAGGTTTGGGTTTTGTAGATGTTTCTTCACTTAAACGTGTGCCTAATCCGCCGGCAAGTATTACTGCTTTCATAATTTCAGGCGATGGTATTTTTAATTACTGATTGGGCGTTGTATCGCTCTCTCACATATTCTGCTGCCTTTTCAGCGGCTGCTTTGTACACAGCCGGTTGTTTTACGAACTCGTCTATCGCATCCGAAAGAGCTTCGCTGGTATAGGCATTCATGGAAACTCCGGGTTGACTGGCAAACCTTTCCTGAACGAAACGGTCGGAAAAAGTACCTGCCGTTGTGATCACCGGAGTTTTTGTCGCAAGTACATCCAGCAGGATTCCAGAGAATTTATCTTTAAAGTGGATCGGCTCGTATGGCAGTAACACTACCGAACTGTTTGCAATAGCCTGTTCATAGCTGTAATGCTCGTCATCCTTATCCAGGATCTTCACATACTTTCCGGCCAGTTTTCTAAACCGTTCTTTATAATGCTGCTCCATAAATCCAACAAATACGGTAAGCCGGTACGTACTTTTCTTTGCCTGAGCCAGCTTCAACGCCAGCTCCATTACCTGCCGGACCCCCTGCACCTCACGGCCGCTACTTATATAGAGCACTTCTTCTTTACCGTGGTTTCTGATCGGTTTTTCTGTCTCCAGTAAACTGGATTTGATCATACAGCCCACTTCTTCCGGTTTATAATTCAACACTTCACCATAGACATCGCTTAGTGGTTCCGGAGCGCAAGTGATCTTTACTGTTGGGTAAAAGCGTGCGGCATACTCCAGTAGTCTTCTCTCCGCTTTTTCTATGAAAGAGTTGGTTTTTGTGAAACGATTGAGCATCGATTCCTGAAAACACATCCGCATTTCAATGGCCGGCTGGTGCGGTAATTCTTTATACCAATTCAATACTCCCAGCATGTTATTTAAGCCGGTCGTATGCATTACTATTTTATCGCCCGGTTTGATCTTTTCATCCAGGTATTCTTTCAATTCATAGTAAGTAGTGGTATTGGCTTCTTTAATATCGTTCTCCACATCCTTTCCGAATATATATGGAGATGCCGTAAACAACGGAACCGTCTCGAGGCCATCGATCAGTTTATTCCCCAGTCTTTTGTTGATGAGTACCTTTACATTTTCTTCCCGGTCTCTAAAGTATTCCCTTAATTCCCGTGAATAGGTAGAGTGGTGACCCATCATGCTTTGGAAGCCGGGGTCAAGTACCCAAACTGTTGGCTGTTCAGCTGCTTTCGGTGATTTATCTTCGGTGAATTCTTCCGGCCAGTTGTTGGTCTTCGCAATAAAATCCGGGTACCGGGCTTTCAACAGGTTCAAAGAGCGCGTCTGTTTTTTCTCTTTATTTACATGATGGATGAATCCGCGTACATATTTATGATTTAACCGGGATTCCGGAATAAAAATCTGCTTTTCCTGATCAGGATCTATACTCTGTAATTTATAGGTGAGTTCTTTTCCGCCGTGCCCGAACAGGATATAATCACCCCAGCCATTCACATTAAAGAATGATTCGGCTTTATAGAAGGCATTACCTTCCAGTATGGTCACGGCCGGACGCATATGATCGGCGATACAGTAATGCTTTGGATCTTCCTCTATATTATTTGAATAGTACACACCACGAGATGCCAGAATATCCATAGAACGGTGAACTCTTAAATGAGCATCAACAAAATCCTCATCCGGAATTCCATCATCATCTACAAACAACAGAAACTCCCCATTTGCGAACAGTGAACCGATATTTCGGGCAAGATACGCTCCTGAGTTTGCTTTAAGTTTTATCCAGGTATTTATGTAAGGACGCAACTGATCAAAGTCTTCATCATTTGCTCCGTTATTCACAAATACGATCTCTCCTTTTCCGCGGAGCTGTTCACTCAGTCTTTTCAGGTTCTCAACCGATTTCTTGTTGAACTTATTACTGATTATTACTGCTGAAACTTCGCTATCAGGTACAGATCCGGATAGGTCAACAGCACTGAGCCAGTAAGCATATAAGCTCTTTTTATGAGTCCATTTCTTTTTTTCGAGCGCTTCTTCCAGCTGAGGGATCAACTCCGGATTCTGCACCTTATAATAGGGCATACTCAAAAGTGCATGTACCTGAATATAGAATGCCAGATTATCGGTAGGTTCTTCCTGCATTCGTTCAAAGGTCTCTTCCACTACTTTTTCCAACATCTTTTCGTTGAAATCATACGCGGTGAACTCTTTCAAAAACTCTACCACACCCACCGCTTTCTGCGGAGTGAGGTGTTCTTCCCAAAACTCTGCACTAAACATTCGGTCAGGAACCTGATTACCAGACTCCGTTTCTCTGGCCTGTTCCACCAACTCCAGCCCCGACATCTCTTTTGGTTGAATGTCCGGTTCCGGAATAGTCTCTTCTAAAGAAATCAGATCAACGGCAACGGATTCCAGAAATGGCATCATATCCGGATTTCCGGACAGCCCCTTCAGGATCTTCTTTTCGTTGATGTTACTGAAATAGGTTGTTTCATCTTTCAATAGCACCCAGGCTTCAGCTATTCGTACTTTAAGCCAGTTCTTCAGATCACCACTATTCAATTTGGCTTCATCCTGAATGGCAAGCGGGAGCATAAACGGAAGGTTTACGATCATGGGTTGTTTATTCATCAGAGTATTTTCCAATACCGTTTTCATGATCTGAACAGACTGTCCCCGTTTTCCCAGAATATTCAATGTTCTGGCCAGGGTTAAAGCTACAGGCAATTGGTTCTGACCGTTATTGAACAGATCAATGAGGATCTGTGCAGCTTTCAGATACAGATTGGTACTTTCGGGGCGACGACTACGGATCATGTTTCCTTCCTGCATCTGGATGGAATCAGCTTCACATAACATATCCAATGCCTCAAGGTATGGTGCATTCACCTCTGTACGTAATTCTGCCTCCCATTGTGCCATAAAAGGCTCGGTCCATGGTAAGGACTTAAACCATTGTGCCCATACTCCTGTTTTCGGGTGTTCCTCTTTTAATTGCACCCCGTAAAGCCAACGTAATTCCTCTAATTCCTTTTTATGAACCGGACTGGCACCAATAATATTTCTCAGATACGGATCGGCTTCGCCATCCAGTTCAGTAAGTATATTTGCCCCGTTGATGTACTGATAAAAGGAATATCCGGCATTCATCAAAAGGGTTGAGATGTATAAGAACGAATTGGCATCACCTTTTGAGAAAACAACCAACGGCTGACAATTTTTTAACAGATCGGACGCGCCTTTAAGCACCTTATACTCCGTTCCGTTTACATCTACTTTTAATACATCAATTGATGGTTCTCCCAACGCCTTCCACCATTCATCCAGGGTAATGGATTCGACCTCTTCCCCTTCTTCCGCCCCCGTACTTCCATATTCGGGACTTTCAGCTTCTGATAATCTGGTGTTCTCTTTCTTATCAGATAAGGCCTGTGCTATGATCTGCAGGTGCTCGAATTCGTTATGATCCTTCCCTCTTTCTAAAAACTCCCTCACTTGCGATGCGGGTTCAAACGCATACACGGTTCCTTTCTCGGTAACCTGAGCGGCCATAGGCAGGGCATACATACCGTAACCGGCACCGGCATCGATCACTTTCATTCCCGGTTTCAGATAATCTTTCAGAAACTCTACTTCTGCATCGATCCATTCGTTCTTTTCTTTCATTACATAAGAACTCAGTACCTTATTATCATTGGGTAGACATACAGCGATCCCGTCTCTGGTGTAAGCTTTTAAGATGGGATCCGAATTCTTATCAGTTTTACCCGATATCTGTTCTCTCCTTAGGTATCTGTTTTTAACCTGCGATTTTGCTTTCTTCGGTTTTACCACTTCGGGAACCAGACGCTCGATCTCCTCCTGATTCAACGTCTCCACAGAGATATGCTCTTTCCATTCCGGTTTTCCTTCTTCCTGACCTTTCACCCAAAGTTGCCACATCTTTCTGAATGCTACACTTAAATGCGCACCGTAGCGGCGTCCGTCACATAAGGGGGAGTTCTCTACCTGACTTCTTAATTTCCCGCGGATTTGTGTTAACTCATCCGGATCACTTGCCAGCGATACTACTTTTTTCACATAGGCATCCCAGCTGTCGACCACAAAATCTTCCATTCCGGCATTCATGATGTGAGTGACCGCATGGCGACCTGCAAAGGTAGGTCCGGGATAAGTAACTACCGGAACGCCCATGTATAATGCCTCGCAGGTAGTTAATCCACCGGAATACGGCCAGGGATCCAACGCGATATCCACCCGGTTGTACGTTGCCATTAACTGATCGTGCATGGATTCCGCTTCAAATATTAATCGCTCTCCCCCGATACCTAATTCCTGCATTTGCTCTTTTATGGATTCTCGGAATGCAGAAGTTCCGTACTGTTTACTCTTCAAAAAGAGCTTACTTTCAGGTAATTGATGCATGATCCGCGCCCATTGCTTTAGCAGCACCGGGTTTATCTTAGACGGATTGTTGAAGCAGCCCAGAGTAACATATCCGTTCTTTTGCATGGGTAATTCTGCCACATCCGGGGCATAATCAGGAGCCAGATAACAGATATAATCATCCGGTAGACGGACCAGCTTCTCTGTATAAAATTCTTCCTCTCCAGCCGGAGTTTCATGCCAGTCACTCAATAGATAATCAATGGACTCAATTCCGGTGGTATTGAATAATCCACCCACCCATTTTACGATGATCGGGGCCGGCTCCATGGTAACCATTCGCAGGCGGTTATCTGCTGCATGCCCGGAAAGCTCAACCAGTATATCGATCTCATCATCCCGGATTATTGAAGCCGTGATACTGTCTTTATATCCGATCACTGACCGCCATACATCAGCTCTTTCACTAATTCTCTTGGTTACCGAATCCACCACGTTATTGGTAGTATAGCAATACACTTCAAACTGATCGGCTGGTAAATTCTCCAGTGCTTTTGTGACCATCCAGCCTACTGGGTGCCGTTTAAATCCACCTGAAATGAATCCAACTCTCAATCTTCGGTCTGGATCTTTATCGGCCGGAACCGGACGTTTACCTTGTTGCTTATAAGAAAAAGTCTCGTCCCACCGCTTATGCGCTTCAAAGATCTCTTCTTTAGTTCTGTTTGGGTTGTAATGGATACCCATTAAATAATTAGACAGAGCTTCGATCTGACCGGGTTCCGAATCCAGCGCTTTCAGATAGTTATATTCAGACTCATCAAACCGACCGGTTTCCTGCAGGCACAAAGCATAATTAACCCGAATGGCAGCGTTTGCCGGGTTTTTTTTGAGGATGTTTTCATAGATCTCGATCGCGGCATCATAATCTCCCTGTGCTTTATTCAGATCAGCCAGCCCGACATGGGCCATCAGCATATTTTCGTTGCGCCGCAGCAACTCTTCGTAATCCTCCCGGGATTCTTCAAATTTTCTCAGCTTCATATACAACTGACCACGCATTCCAATGGCTTCATCATTATCCGGATTCAATTTGATCGTGATATCCAGTAACTCGATCGCTTTCCCCAGATCGCCCTGATCCGCATATATTCCTGCAATTTTAAATGCTACTGCCGCACTTTTCGGATCCAGTGTATTCGCCTTTCGGTAACAGATAAGAGCTTCATCTAATTTAGCCTGTGCCCGGTAAATTGTACCCAGATGTAACCAGCCTTCAAAGAAATCAACTTTTTTGGCGACTGCGATCTTAGCATTCTCGATCGCATTTTCCCACTCACCGAGATTATATTCACAAATTGAAATGGAGTGATACGTAACCGGTTCAGACGAGCCTTTTTTAATTGATTTCTGCAGATACCGGATCGCAACATGATAATTTCCCTTCATCATTTCGGCTACGCCAAGAAAATGATAGACCAGCCACGAAACTTTATTTCTTTTCAAAAGAGGCTTTAACGTTTTGATGGCTTTATCAGGATCCGGCTGCTTTTGATCCAGTAATGATTGGGCTCGGGCTATTTCGATATTCAAAACTCTGTACGATTACGTTCCGGTTTTTGCTTTCTGCCTTCTATTCTCAAAAACAATGCCACCGAAAATTCAATACTCATGCACAACGCTCAGGCGCTCCCCATTTCCTGAAAAACCACTAATACAGCGAAATAACCCACTTAAACTCTCTCTTTCAATGATTTAAGACCGGTTTTGAGCAGGAGGAACAAAATTTCCGCCAAAGAAGAATTTTCCGCCCTGTATGGAAAAAATTGTAATCATGTATTCCAGCATCCCCTTGACCGGGCAGAAATGAACCGCTGTTGTATTTGGCACTGAACTTGTACCTGATCTTACACACCGAAAGGTGCGAACCGAAAACATTAGAAGATTTTTATGTAATGCAATTCTCCTTAAGTAACTGCTTAAGGTCGCCGATAAGCGATGTAGAATTGGTAAAATATGTTCTCATAAATCGATATGACAATGCAAAATCCACAACTTGTTTATCAGCAACAATCCGTAATGGATGCTTCTCCGTTGAAGCTCGTAGTAAAAATGTACGACCTCGTGATCCAGGCATCTTACCGCGAAGATGACAAGAAACTGAGGGAATTGTTATCGGCATTAATTCAGGGGCTTAATTTCGATTATGAACCTGCCGGTCAATTATTTGAGATCTATCGTTATTGCCAGGATCTGTCCCGCAAAAAACGATTCAACGAGATCCGCGAGATCCTTGAACCGCTGCGCGACACCTGGGACGAAGTTGCCAATAACCGACAAACCGCAAAGATCGCTTAATTAAATAGGATTGCCTTTTAACCAAAAGGAATAATATGGCCACCATATCCAGTCTTATGAGTCAGACAAGTTCATACGAAACCTTCGTATCGCAACTTGTCGAGATCGAAAGTCAGAAGAAGTATCAACTTCAGGTCTCACTTTCCGATCGTAAAGAAGAGCGTACAGCCCTCGGAGCTGTAAGCAAGGCTATCTCTGCGTTCGAGAGTAAAATTGAAGAGCTGGCAAGTCCAACCAATAACGCTCTTGAGCCCTTCACTACGACATCAAGTAACGAATCAGCAGTTAAGATCAATTCTGCATCCGGACTGGATCGCCCGGCCGAATACAAAATTGATGTTACCCGAACTGCAAGTTACGACACCAAATTATCGCAGGTGATGACCGGAGCAGATTCCGATCTGGCCGCATTTAGTGATGGAGAGGTTACGATCACCGTTGGTGACCAAACAGAAACCATCAGCATTGCCACAACTAAAGATGACGGAAGTGGCGGCACCATCGACATGACCAATGAGGAGATCATGCAGGCTTTTGCCGACGAAGTTAACTCCCTGTTTGATGGTGAAGTAAGCGCGAGCCTGTTCAACACCAACGATAGTGAAATACAGTTATCCCTTCGTAGTCTTACAACCGGATATGATAACCGAATTCAGATAAGTGGTGCAACCGGTGCTCTGGCTGAGATTACTGATAACGTAAGCAGCTTAACCGCAGAGAGTGAACTCAATGCGTTGTTTACTGTTGATGGTGTGACCTTCGAACGCAGCGAAAATACGGTAACCGATGCAATTGATGGCTTATCGTTCACTCTGTTGAAAGAAACCACCGAGCAAGAAAGCATGACGGTAGAAAGAGACATTACTACCGCAAAGGGCAACATCACGGATTTTATTAACTCGTTCAATGAGGTAAATGAAACCATCAGAGAACGAACCTTCATCAATCCTGATACCGGAAATAAAGGCCCGTTACAGGGAATGCGGTCCATTCGGAATCTATCGCTCAGCCTGAGGCAAACAGCCTTACTAGCCAGAGAAGGGACCGTAGATGGTGACCTGGGCAAATTATCCGACATCGGCATCACCTTCGAAAATGACGGTACTATGAAGATCGAGGATTCTGATCTTCTCGAAGAGGCGTTGAATGATCGTCCGGATGAAGTATATGCCTTGTTTTCGGATGAAACATCTCCAATCCAGTTAATGAAGGCTCAGGCCGAATCTTACACGGAAGCGGATGGCATCTTAGCAGCCTTGGAAGAAGGTGTAGATCTTTCCATCGATCGCTTAGATAAGCGGATCGAAAAGGAAGAAAAATATTTAAGTGAATATGAAGAAAAACAGCGATTGATCTTCAATCAGCTGGATCTGTTATTAGAAGAAGGACAGGCGCAATTTGATCAGGTTGTAAACAGTCTGTATAGTTACTCGTATTAATTATGAATGAAATAATCGACAACTTAACCCAATTAAACACCATCAGTCAGGGAATTATCACCGAACTGGATTCGGAAGAACCTTCGCTGGATTGGATACAAACGGAATTGCGCCGTCGCGAAGAATATGTGAATGACATTCAGGTGATCACCTCCAATAATGAGATCATCACCCTGAAAGTTCAGGAACAGGAAAGCCTGCGGCTGGGCTTTGAAAAATTTGTTGAGCTAAATAGAAAAATTCAGGCTACATTAAAGGCCAAACTAGAGAAACAAAGAGAGAAGCTGGAAACAGCTGCCACTCAACGAAAAGCCGTTAAAGGATATAAAATTTCAAACAGCTACAAATTTTCGTAATTTTGAGCTGCCTCAATAATCGTGTGACGTCATGGATATAAGTAAACTTCAAAACAACATAAACACTCAGGTTAACACTACTAATAAAAGTGCTCCTGATCAGATTCAGGATGCCGCTGCTGTTAACAAAACTCAGCAAACCAAGGCAACTGAATATGATAAAGTAACCCTGAATAGTGCCCGACAAAGTGAGAAGCAGTTTGCCAAAACAGAATTGGATAAACTGAACAAAGCTTCGTTCAATAAACTTCAGGATTATAAATCGAAACTGAATGCGTACGAAGCAGCTAAAGAACAGTCTCCGGAAGCTGCTGCAAACACCGAAATTGGGCAAATGCTCAATAACCCTGATGTCTGGGCAAAGATGGCAGAGAAAATTGCTGAATAAGCTTTCTATCTGTTAACCATTCCCTTATAATAAGTACTCAAGAGAGAGAGCAAAACGCTCTCTTTTTTTGTATATACCTGAGTCGGTATTTAAACAGCTCAATTATTAAGCTCAGATCCTAAAATTCAGTTTATAAGTTTCTATGGAGCCTACCATACTTGTTATTGATGACGATGAATTGCTGCTTGGTTTCCTGCAGGAGATCCTTACCAAAGAAGGATATAAAGTACATGCTTTTAATTCTCCCGTAGACGGCACTGAATTTTTAAAAAAATCTGCAGTGGATCTGGTGATCTCAGATGTTAAAATGAATGAGATGACCGGTGACGAAGTTCTTGCTTTCACTAAAGAACACCGCCCGGAAACCGGCGTGATCCTGATCACAGGTTTTGGAAATATCAACCATGCGGTCAGAGCCTTGCATAAGGGTGCCTTTGATTACATCACTAAACCATTCAAAGCCAAAGAGATCTTATTCAGAGTCGGTAGATTCTTTGATGAAGATGTGGAAGATATGCCTGCGAGAAAACCGGCATCTGGTAAACCCACTTCAAAAGAACCGGTTAAAGAAGATGCCGTAAGCCCGACCACGAAAGAATCCGTTCCGGTTA
Organism: Balneolaceae bacterium UBA7797; assembly: GCA_002480645.1. Taxonomy (GTDB): domain Bacteria; phylum Bacteroidota; class Rhodothermia; order Balneolales; family Balneolaceae; genus UBA7797. The sequence goes on along the minus strand of DLCN01000009.1, from coordinate 235,584 downwards.
ATGCGTTTATCGGGCAGGATCCCCAGATACAACGCCTGATGAAGATCCTCCCGCAGATCGCAAAAAATATGGCTCCGGTCCTAATTCAGGGGGAAAGCGGAACCGGTAAGGAAGTGTTTGCCAATCAGGTTCATGAGCATAGCAACCGAGCCAATGCAGAATACGTAAAAATAAACTGTGCGAACCTCCCCTCCGAACTGGTAGAAAGCACGTTATTCGGGCATGTTAAAGGAGCGTTCACCGGAGCGGTATCGGATCGAAAAGGGGCTTTTGATGCCGCTCAGGGCGGTACTTTATTATTGGATGAGATCACCGAGATCGATATCAATGTGCAGGCAAAACTCCTGCGTGTTTTACAGGAAAATGAATTTTACCGGGTGGGCAGCCAAAAACCCATCAAAGCGGATGTGCGGATCGTAGCAACATCTAACCGGAATATTGCAGAAGCGATCGGGGATAAGATGTTCCGGGAAGATCTTTACTACCGCCTGAATGTGTTTCCCATTGAGGTCCCCCCTCTTCGACAGCGCAAGTCGGATATTCCATTATTGGCTCAGCATTTTGTAAATATGTATTCCGAGCGATACGGAATTGAGCCTAAAGAACTTTCTGATGAAATGCTCGATTTCCTGATGAATCAGGAATGGCGTGGTAATGTTCGGGAACTCAATAATAAGATCCATCGCGGGGTTATTCTTGCTCAGGACAGTGAGGAGATCAAACCTGAACACATCGATAATAACCTGTTCTCGAGTGTGGATGACAACCTGAATAAAGAGTTGAACGGTGGTGGAATGGCCGAGCAGGATCTGCCACTAATGCCGATCGAAGAAATGGAATTACAGCTGATACAAAAAGCCCTGGAACATACCCAGGGCAATCAGAAAAAAGCGGCGAAATTGCTTGGTATCTCCGACCGAACGATCCGTAATAAACTTAAAAATCTGGACGAAGATTAATCAGGCCTCTGCGTTCAGGCTACCTTTGTAGCCAGATCACGTGCCTGTTCAATACGATTGGTTTTCAGAAGTGTAACGATCAGCCTGCGACGGTATTCGTCATTTTCGGGATGCGCCACATATAATCTCGAGTATACACTGTGAACCAGGTCGTACCATTTATTCTTCATAAACATATCCATGTAATCGTTGAGTTCGGCGTTATCACTCTCACTCAATGTTTTTGGAACCGGATCTCCGAAGAGTTTATGGAAGTACAACACCGACTTATCATGGTCGGCCATCTCTATGGAAAGTACCAACAGCTGTTTGATGGTATCTTCACTCACTAATCCACCCTTCATCTCATAGATCTCTTCCAGATAATCAAAGGCTTGCTCCAGATTACCATTTTTGGATGCCAGATCGGCGAGATTCATGATAGTTACTTCGCGACTGATCGCTACTTCGAAGTTCGCTTTCGAGAATAAATAGATATTCTCATAGAATTGTACTTCGTAATACTTTCTCAGGGCTTCGTAAGCTTTCTTCCAATGCTTATTTAACTGATGGATCCTGAACTGAATGAGATAGGGAATATTCTGCACCGGTTCCGATTCCAGTGATTTATCTGCCAGAACCAACGCCTGTTCCCATTTATATTGTTCTGTTAAACTACTGGCCAGTCCATTCACTGCCGCCAAACGATCGAAGGGTAACAGCTTTTTTGTTTTAAGTAATTGCCGGTACTGAGCAGCAGAGTGTACATATTTTCGATCTTTAAGATAACGGTCTCCGGTTACCAGATACACCTGTGGCGAATAATTAAACACACTCATTTCATCATCGGTATCGAGTACTTCATACGGATGTACTTTACTCTCAATAAATACCGGATTCATTGCAACTGAAATCTCATTTTGTGTGATATAACGGGTACAATCGGGTAATTCCTTTCCATCAAAAAGTGCTTCCACTCCGGTCGTAGCCGGCACGCATCTCATTTGGTAGAACTGGTATAATTTCTCATCCCGGGTGAATTGGATAAGCGCCGGAGCCCAAAGTTTATCTGCTAATTCACTCTCTGAAGGCAAATGTCCGATATCGATCCGTTCATCTCCGTTCAGGAACAACATCCAGTTCAATTCAGCAGCATTCAGTAACTCATTCCAACGTTGGGTTCTCGATTGATCGGCATGGGTTCTTACCCAGTTTATCGCTGAGTCTATATGGTCAGGACGACTTGCTTCGGATGCTATGGTCACCTTACCGAATACGGAGGCATATCGGTTAACCATTTCCTTATCCAGTTGGCTTAGCTCTGATAGATCTATCACCAGTTCCAGCCATGAAACGTCCTTCTTCTCTTGGTTTGTATTCATTTTTTCATTCTTATTCATTGTTATTTCCCACTTTACTGATGGTTGCTTTCCGGACTATCAGATGTAATCAAGCAGTGTATTTTTAAACATGGTGGAATGCACCGCCATGGCAGATTCGTAGGCTACCTGAGTTCGCTGTAAGTCGGAAAAGGCTTGTGCGAAATCTGTATCTACCAGACTGCTAATATCACTTCTTTGGGTAATCCTGAAAGATTCGTAGCGCTCGTACATAAATTCCATGTTGTTGATGTTGTTACCCAGGCGGGCAGTCACATCTGTAACATGTTCGATCAAAGCGTCGGCATTTTCGAGCTGAGCATTTACCGCGCTGGTATCATTACTTAGAAGGGCCTGTTCTATATCTTCTAATACCACAAACAGATCCCCAACCGGGGTATCGGTTATTTCGGTACCGGCGACGGTCATTTCAACCCGTACAGCATCGCCTACCAACACGGTTGGAGCTGTGTCATTACTGTTATTGGCAACTCCGCCGGGTGCAGTAGTATCTTTTACGAATGGCTTTTCGGAGCTATTTGTACCGGCAAACAGATAACGATCTCCATAACTCAGATTCAGCGTGTTGATCAAACCGTCGCGCATGGCAGCTACTTCCTGAGCCATATTTTTCATCACGCTTTCACCAGCCGAACTGGTAGAACCCTGAACAACAATACCTTTAAGATCTATCAAACGGTCAATGGTCTCATCCAGTGATTCCTGCGCCAACCGGGCCTGTCGTAACCCGCTGTCGATATTACTCTGATATTGCTCTTCCTTTCGGATATTCTCTTCCAGGATCCTGCTGCGCTGAAAATTGATCGGATTCTGTGAAGCTACCCGTACCGATTTTCCACTGGAAAGATCAGATTGAATTTCTCCCATCTGTGCCCGATTGCTACTCACATCGCGCATGAAGTTGCTGAACAATATTTGTTGGGTAACTCGCATAATTTTTTTGGTTAGACTATAGTGATTAACGTATCGTACATATCCTGGGCAGCCTGCATGATCTTAGCAGCTCCCTGGTACGCATTCTGATATTGGATCATGAGACTGAGCTCCTCATCGATATTTACCCCTGCTTCCCGCTCCTGTTGATTCTGGAGCATCTGGATCTCTGAGTCCCGGGCTTCGATCCGGTTATTTAAACCACTGAGAAGTGTCCCCGGAGTGCTTATGATATCAACAGCATAGTCGACAAGCTTTCTGCCATCTATCAGTTCATCATTTCTGAGTTCAGCGATTCGAGCCGCGATCTCTCCGTTTCCGGCTTCTCCGGCAGTATCCGAAGAGGCGATATGTCTTGGATTTTCCAGCAATACCGAATTTACACGGATCGTATCAGCATCGGAGTAAGCGGGGTCAAAGAACGGACGGGTTGCCGAATCATCTAAACCAAAACCGGCAGCATGTACCGCATTGATCTCACTAACGATCGTTCCGGCAAGATCATCAAGCCGGCCAAGAATATCAGGAATACCTTGCTGGTACATCTCTATCTGAGCTCCTAATTCACCACCGGTAATGTCTATCAGCTTGCCGCTTTCCAGACGGATATTGAATCCTTTGGTGGACTCATCGATCTCCGTCTTCAGGGTAAACGCTTTATCTACGTCCAGCACTTTTATGCCATTCACGCTTAACTCAAGTGCACCGTTTCCGGCATCCTGACTATCAAAGTTGATCAATTCACTGAGTTCCTGAAGCTTTCTCACCCTTTGATCCAAACTGGCATTATCAGGATCTCCGGCCCCCTGAGCCTGAGCCACCGCCTGATTCAGGGTATGAATTTCCTGTAGCAGATCATTCACTTCTCCCAGATTCTGTGTGGCATATTCCCGCGTTAGTTCGCTGGTACGTTTCAGATTACTGCTAATATCTGCGAACTTTGCCGTTAATTGCTGAGCCTCACTTAATACCGTATTTCGTACGCTGATATCCTGAGGATCGGTACCGAGGTCTGAGAAAGCATCCAACAGATTACTAATGCTCATATCTATATCGAAGCCGGAATCTGAGACCATGCTGGCTTCCATCTGTTCATAGACGGCTGCTTTACTCTGCATGTAGCTCATATCCTGCCTTTTCTCGTTCAGCAGTTCATCGTTCATGGCATTTCGCATCCGGGTAACTGTGGTAATATTTACCCCAAGCCCGGTACTATAGCCCGACATCTGCATTCCAACGGGAGTTTTATCCACCCGTTGACGGGTATAACCGGCAGTATCCGCATTTATAATATTGTTGGACGTAACCGCCAGCGATCGTTCAGCACTCTTTAAACCACTTTTCGATATTTCGAGTAGCGATCTCATGTTCAGGCCTCCTGATTAACAGCAACCCCTGGCATCACAGCTGATCGGTTTCCGTTGGCACTATAATGAGTGTTCTTCTCATTATGAGCGGTGTAGATATTGCGCATCATGCGGGCATTGCGATTCAGGGCAAATTCCAGTAGTTCCATGATCTGCTGATGCTTTTCCTGCAAAGTGATCAGATTTTGATTCAGAACAGTTTGCCAGGCATCGATCAGTTTTGCCGATTTTGGAAACAATTTCTTTAGCGTGGCCAGTTTTACCTTTTCTTCTCTACCGGCGGTAGATCCCAGCACTTTGGTTAACTCCTCGATAAATTCTCTCTCGTGCTCACTGTATCGGATTGAAAGAGACGCATGCAGATCAGACAGTTCTTCTATCTTTTTAGGATCTGCGATGATGATCGCGTCAATTTGCATTTCCATTAAATGAATCATTTGCTGAGAACTGCGATGTAAGATTTCTACCTTATCCGCGATGTTGCTAATTTCAGCCGGTGTATTCGTGGTATGATCCGTTGACATAATTATTCGGTTTAATGATTTATTTTTAAGGCTTTGTTGGTTGATTCCAATACCTGGTTACCAGATCAGCCATCCCCAGTTTGCGTTGTTCAGCCAGTTCCTGCGACAATGCATCGTTTATGAATTCGCGATACATATTTGCCGAGTTGCCGTAAACACCGCTGCTGCTCTCCATCTTAAAGGTGTTTTTAGTCATCTCCTTGACCAGATGTCGTGCAAAAATCTCCTCGAAATCGGTTGCTGCCTTGTCCCTCTCCAACATTTGTTTTCGGGCTTCGCTAACCTCATTTCTTGCTAATGCCAGGGTTGAGTCGATCTTCATGGTTTCGGTTTCCTGTGTTTGAAAATTCTTTGGTGGTCGGGCTTACATCACTATTAATTCTCCGCGCATGGCTCCTGCTCTGTTCAGAGCCTGAAAGATGGCGATGATATCTCTGGGACTTAACCCCAGCGTGTTTAATGATGCTGCCAGTTGCTGAACCGTGGTTTCCGGTTCCAATACAATGGTTTGTGCGGCCTGTTCGCTTATTCCGGCTTCAGGCACATTTAATACGGTGGTTTCTCCGCCACTTAAAGCCGGCGGTTGGCTCACATAGGGAGTTACCTGAGTACGAACCTGAATATTCCCGTGGGAGATCATCACATTGTCTATGATCACATTGCCCCCGGCCACAATGGTTCCGGTGCGTTCGTTGATCACTACCCGGGCAATGGTTTCCACATCAATTTCCTGATCCAGAATAATGCTGGTAAAGATGTTCATGGCACCCTGATCCTGAAAGGCATCCGGCCAGTCAACTTTTACCAGGCCCGGGTGGTACATCATGGCGATCTCTTCGTCGAACGTTTCGTTGATCTTTTCCACGATGCTTCGTGCATTGGCAAAATTAGGATCGCGCAATACCAGACCTAAGGGTTCGTCGGTGGATAAGGTATACTCACGGTTTCGTTCTACAATAGCTCCGCCCGGGATATTTGCGGTCAACGTCTGATTTCTGCTGATACGTGCACCAGAGATCTCGGCGGTAAATCCCCCCACAACCAATGCCCCCTGAGCTTTGGCATAAACATCTTCGTTATCAGGATCAAAAAGAGGAGTCTGCAGTAGTACACCACCCTGGAGACTACTTGCATCCCCCAATGAAGAAACAGTTATATCTACTTTACTGCCCGGGGCATGGTATGGGCTGATGGTTGCTGTTACCATAACGGCAGCAACGTTCCGGGTTCGCAGTTTTTCCGGGTCTACAGTTATGCCGAAGTTTTCAAGCATATTCGCTATAGACTGTACGGTAAATACGGCCCCTCTGCTACTCATGGATCGGTCACCAGTTCGGTCCAGACCAGTGACCAATCCGTATCCGATCAGTTCCATAGGCTGTGCGTTCTGGATCTCTACTAGATCGGAGAGACGTGACTGTGCCTGAATGTTTTCTCCAAAACATAGCATAACAAGCATCGAAGTCACAATTCCGGTTACTAAAAAGCTGGTTCTGTAGGTTGTACTGGTGTTCATTATCTTGCCTAATTGTTGTTCAAACCTTTAAGGATGGCAGCGGCTGTTAGTCCGGCAGATACAGCGCCGAACATTACTTTCTTAAGAAAGCCGTTGTCTTTTTTCTTGTCTTTGATTCCACCCTTTTTCATGTAACTGATATTGGCATTCGCGATGAGGTAGCTCATCACCATATTGTTCCCGTCAATATCATTTTGGCGAACAGTTCCGGTGATCTTCATTTCATGTACTTCGCCATTTACTTCGGTAAGGCGCGAGCCCTTCACGATCAGATCTCCGGTGGGGGTTACTTCAATGATCTGCACACTTAAAAAGCCTTCCAGCAATTGTCGTTGTGTAGAGCTGTTCTTTTGATCGGAACCAAAATTAACATTCGCCCCGGAACCGAATACCGGCTCGAACGGCAGGAAATTCCCTGATATGGAACCTTCAGCCTGTCCGTCGGCACTGGTTTGTAATTTAGAATCGGATGAGGAACTACCGGTCGTACTTTCTTTTAGGATCACGGTTATGATGTCGCCAACTTTCTTGGCTTTCACATCGCTGTATAAGGAGTTCTGAGCAAAAGCCACCTGCCCTAGCATCGACAAGACGGCCAACAGAGTAAATGCTCGTTTTTTACTTATAGTGTTTTTATCCATTGAATTACTCCCGGGTTAGTTACCTCACCCAGATATTTTTTACGTGTTTCTTTGCAATACACCACAACTTGTTCGTGGGCACTGGCATCCTGCCGTGCTTCGCAGGTTACAGAGATCTCAATACCGTATTCGGTAAATACGATCTGAACTTCGTCGCCGGCTTCGACCAACAGGGTTTCTGAAATATCATCTTCCGCTATCGGGTCGCCGGCATTCTTCGTTCTTCTCAATACCTTCCCAATCAGCAGTTCAGGCGTTTGTACCCATTTATCACGCCCCAGCTGAATGGGAATCCATCTCATCTCCACATCGTCCTTATCTATCCGAGAACCGCTTACCATCCGCATTACCGGCACGGGAAGCTGTTGCTCAGCCTCTATCTTCATCTGTATCTGTGTTTTTCTGGTACGATGTGCACTCACATACACCACTTCGAAATTGGTGTAGGTTTCAATGTTGCCGGTCAATTCAACCGATCTGATCTGAGATGCTGTTACTTTCAGTAAACTTGCCGGGATCCATCTCGGCTCCATTTCAAAGCGATATAATTCCTGGTCGAACCGGGATTCAACTTCCTGAGCAGCCATTTGAGCGATGACTTCACGTGTGTCAAGAGAGGTGGAGGCTGTTTCTCCGGTAAGACCTGGAATTGAGCTAAAAAATAATATGAGCGTTAACAGAGTCACGGTTCTGTGTAATTATCGTTTGATGGAGTTAGTGGTCGACATCATATCTTCGGCAGTCTGTACCATCTTAGAATTGGTCTCATAGGCCCGCTGCGCTTCGATCAGTCGCACCATTTCGGTTACAATATCTACGTTCGATTGTTCGAGATAGCCCTGGCGAACCACTCCGAATCCTTCCGAACCCGGTGAGCCGTAGAATGGCATTCCAGATGATTCGGTGGAGGCGTATAAATTATCTCCCAGCGCTTCAAGTCCACCAGCGTTGGCAAATTTTGCCAGTTCGATCTGTCCTAGTTCTACCGTGGTATTATTATCTGCCATTAGTGCACTCACGTATCCTTCCTGGCTTATTTCGATAGCAACTGCATCGGTTGGGATCTCAATATTTGCTGCCAACGGTAAGCCGGAATTATTTACCAACACACCGGTAGAGTCCCGGCTGAAATTACCATCACGGGTATAGGCAGTAGTGCCATCGGGCATTTCTACCTGAAAAAATCCTGATCCGCTGATCGCCAGATCCAGTGCGTTACCGGTCTCAGCCACGGAGCCCTGCATAAAATTTCTGATGGTGGCTACCGCTCTTGAACCATGTCCGATCTGTAGTGCAGGTCCGTCGTTATTATTCTGGCTGGCATTACCGCCGTGTTTAGATGAGGCAATATTTTCGTAGAACAGATCCTGAAATGCGATGGTACTTCTTTTATATCCTGTGGTACCAACGTTAGCCAGGTTATTCGCAATGTTATCTACTGATCGTTGCTGGGCACTCATTCCGAGTGCGGCGGTACTTAATGCTCTGAACATGGGTTCTGTTTCTTAGTTTTTACTGTTTAAAATCTTCCTAATGTGGTGGTTACAGACGACAACATTTCGTCGGTGGTTTTCATGGCGCGTTGTTGCGATTCGAACATCTGGCTGCTTCGCATCATATCTACCATTTCATTCAATGGCTGTACATTTCCTTTCTCGAAGTAGCCTTGCATTACTGTTCCGGTCTCTTCATCGCTGAGCAGGTCTTCATTTTCTACCGTGAAGTAGGTATTTCCTTTTCTGGTGAGATCAGAAGGATCTTCAACTTTCATTACCTGGATCTTGTCGATCACTGAATCATTTACCCGTACCGTTCCGTCTTTGGCGATCTCGAGAGTGATTGCTCCACCGTGTTCGTCTTTTGTCTGAAGCAGTTCACTTAACTGAATGGGGCCCGCATCACCCTGAACCTGTGCCCCTGAACTATTCACCAGGTTACCATCAGCGCTGAGATGGAATCTTCCGTCGCGGGTTAAGAATCTTTCCCCATCCTCTTCTACCATAAAAAAGCCGTCGCCATTAATTGCCAGGTCGAATTGATTACCGGTAGGTTCCAGTATGCCTTGATCCAGATTAATGTGTTGCATTGGCACGCTTTTAGAAACTTCTTTTCCATTTATGGTTTCTTTAAGCAAGTTGTAGAACACCTTATTCCCTTTAAAACCGGGAGTATTTATGTTCGCCAGATTATCAGCTGTCACCTCTTGTGATCGGGACAGGACCTGCATGGCTTGCATTTGCATATGTATTCTATCTAGCATGACAACTTTTTTTAAGAAATCGACTTTTTTTGTTTAAGTATTTCAAAAAGGCGCGGATAACCGAATAGGGTTAGCTACGCACGCTTCCCTATAACCAAATTCTATGCCATCGGTCTGTCTCTGAATCGTTAATCACGATCCAAACTGCCCGTTTTATGCCTTTTTAGCTCTTTTAAGGCTGATTTTACATTTTCTCAACCCGGCAATTTTTATTCAAAAGCTCTTTGATCATGCGGAATGATGTGATTCCATCGGGTGAAATATTTTCCGCAGCACGGTAGCTTTTGTCCTTTCCCGGATCACCTGAATCCTCATACACGCGCTTTATCCCTTATATATAGTGTGGTATTGTTTTTGAGTAATGCCCGGTATGGCAGACCAAAATTCAGATCAGGAAAAAACCGAAGAACCCACGGCGCGTAAGCTGGAGAAAGCGCGTGAAGATGGGAATGTGAGTTTAAGTAAGGAGATCTCATCCGTGGCTCTGCTTATTGCTGCGATCATGACCGTTGTGGGAAGCAGTGGAAGAATATATGCCCGCCTTGAAGAGATCTTTGAATCCTTTTTCCAAAAAGCCGGTGGAGGTTTTGAAGATAAAGAAGAAGTGATCGGACATCTCAGGGAAGCTCTTTGGGGAGGATTGGAAGTGCTCATGCCGTTAATGATCGCTTTAATGGTAACTGTGCTTCTGGTGAATCTCAGCCAAACAAAAATGCTCTTCTCAATTAAAGCAATGGCTTTTAAAGGAAGCAAGATGAATCCCATCAACGGACTGAAAAAGATCTTTTCCGTTAAAGGTACTGTGGAACTGGCCAAAGGCCTGCTAAAACTCGCGATCGTTCTCTGGATCGGATATAAAGCTGTATACAAAGACATTACTCATTTTGTAACCTTTGTTATATCTCCGCTGGAATACAGTCTCACCCAGATGGGATCATTCATCCTGCTTTTCCTCATTAAAATAATCGGGGCTTTGTTATTCCTCTCGGTTGCCGATGCGGCCTTCCAGCGCTTTCAATGGAAAAAAGAATTAAAGATGACCAAGCAGGAGGTCAAAGACGAGTTCAAACAAATGGAAGGTGATCCTCATGTAAAAGGTCAGCGAAAACAATTTGGGATGAAATTACGCCGGCAACGCAGACTCGATCACTCTGTACTTGCCTCAGATGTTGTGGTTACCAACCCGGTTCACTTTGCTGTGGCATTACGGTACGATCCCGATAATGGCAACGCTCCGATCGTGATGGCCAAAGGTCAACGACTGCGGGCCGAGCGTATAAAAGAACTCGCCAACCACTATGGCATACCTATTGTAGTAAACATACCGGTTGCCCGTGCATTATTTGCCACTACCGAAGTGGATGAATACATCCCGGAAGAGCAATACAAGGCTGTAGCAGAGATATTAGCCTACGTTTACAAACTCAAACAAGATCTTAAAGTATAACCGTATGAACCTTGGCGGACTGAATAAAAAGAAATTAAAAGGAACATTTTTCCAGACTGATGTTCTTATTTCCTCCGGTGTCATTGGCATCTTGTTGATCATGATCCTGCCAATTCCATCCATTGCGATGGATTTCTTTCTGGCCTTAAATATCTCTCTTTCTCTTATAGTTCTGTTAGTAGCTTTCTATGCGCTTAAGCCTCTCGAATTTGCCGTATTCCCCGGGATGTTGCTTATTCTCACTTTATTCCGCCTTGCTTTGAACGTCGGCACTACCCGACTCATCCTTAGTAAAGGGTATGCGGGTTCCATCATCGAATCGTTTGGTAATTTTGTGGTTCAAGGGAATTTCGTGATCGGGATCATCATCTTCGCAGTTCTCATCATCATCAACTTTGTAGTAATAACCAAAGGTGCCACCAGGATAGCAGAAGTTGCCGCCCGATTTACACTGGATGCCATGCCCGGTAAGCAGATGTCTATCGATGCTGACCTCGCTGCCGGATTACTCACCGATCAGGAGGCCAAAAAGAAAAGGGAAGAAATTGCCCGCGAAGCTGATTTTTACGGAGCTATGGATGGTGCCAGTAAATTCGTTCGCGGTGATGTTATCGCAGGTTTACTTATCACCTTCATCAATATTATCGGGGGACTGGTGATCGGAACCCTTCAATTACGACTCCCTATCGCCGAGGCCGCTTCCAAGTACACGTTAATGACTATTGGTGATGGTCTCGTTTCTCAGATCCCTGCGCTGTTGATCTCAACCGCTTCAGGTATGATCGTTTCCCGTGCTGCAAGTGATGGAAACCTCAGTAAAGAACTTACCACCCAGTTGCTGGGAAATCCCAAAACCGTGGTGATCGGTGCTGCTTTTGTGTTTTTTATGGGATTAGTTCCGGGCTTACCACTTGTTCCCTTCTGGATGATCGGCGGTGGATTGTTATTCCTTGCGTTCACCACTTTTAAACAGGAAGAAGAAGATGAATTGCAGGAGATTCAGGCTGAACAAAGCAAACAGCTCACAGCCAAGAAGGAAGATCCGGTAGAGAATTACCTGTTAATGGATGCCCTTGAGTTGGAGATCGGTTACAGTTTAATACCGATGGTGGAATCTGATCAGGGAGGGGATCTGCTGGAACGCATGACCTCGCTACGAAAACAACTCGCTGCGGAACTGGGTATTATCATTCCTTCGATCCGGATCAGAGATAATGTACAACTTGATGCCAATCACTATACCATAAAACTCAGAGGTATCATTCAGGGTGAAGGCGAGTTATTACCGGGGTACCATCTGGTTTTACTGCCGGCAGATTTTAAACCCGATATTCAGGGAATTGAGACCAAAGACCCAACCTTTGGAATGGATGCCATTTGGGTGAGCGGAAAAAATAAATCCCAGGCGGAAAAATATGGCCTCTCTGTAATTGAAGCCGGAGCTGTGATCACCACTCATCTGATGGAAGTGCTGAAGAAGAATGCGCATAAACTCGTGGATCGACAGATGGTGAAAAAACTCATCGATAACATCAAAGAGCAGCATCCTGCACTGGTCGATGAATTGATGCCGGATGGTATGAAGATCGGGGAGATCCAGAAAGTGCTTAAACGATTATTACGTGAACGAATTCCCATCAAAGATCTGGTTACCATATTGGAAACACTGGCCGATTATTGCCAGCAGACGAAAAATACAGATGTGCTGAACGAGTATTGCCGGGCTTCTCTTTCTGAAACCATCACCCGACAGTTCTCTACCAACGATCATGAGATCGTCGTGGTTATGCTCGAATCAGCCCTCGAATCTCACCTTATCTCTCAGGCACAGCAGGGTACGCTTAACAGCAATACCTTAGGTCTTACCCCGGATAATGTGGAGAAGATCTACCAAAGTGCTTCCTCAGTGTTTAATGCAATGATCACACAAGGTTACGAACCTATCTTGCTAACCTCTCCGATATTGAGATTCACCCTGTTCGAATTTTTGGCACCGATTTTGCCAGATATAAATGTGTTGTCATACAACGACATCAGCCAGGACATTCAGTTCAAAACCTTCGACCGGTTACGAATTGAAACTCAGCAACGGGTAGAAAGTCCAAACGGCGATAATGCAGATGTGACAAATAACTCTGAAGAATTTGAATTGGCATGATACTGAAGAATATTTTTGGTAAAACCATCGAGGCCGCTAAGAAAAGCGCCAGTGCTATTTACGGGGAAGACTTTCTGGTACTGGATAGTGCTGAGGCTGCTAAAAAAGGCGATAAAGCCCGAATTACCATCTTTTCTGACCAGGAAAAGAATAAGGGAAAACAACAGCAACAACCCCGAAAACGAGCTTCAAACGGTGTAGAATTTAAACGTTCACTCGCATCAGCAGAAGCCAGTTCAGAACATGTGAGCCCTGTATTGAAATCTCTTCGTAAATATGCCGAAGAGCAGGAATTAAGTAATCCAAAGATCAATCAGGGGAAATATAGTTTTCAGGAATCTTATGCCGGAGAAAAAGAATACCGCCGGGATGAGGAAAGAACTCCTGCATCTCAGGAAAAACCTTCCATTAAAATGTATTCCCGTTCCGCCATCCGCCAACAACTAAAAGAAGAAGTTCGCCGCGAAGAACAACAAAAAAGAATGGTGATCCGCGACGATTTTATTGATAAAGAAACCAAAGAGGATTCGCCCTCTAAGATCGCAGCACTTCAAAAACAACTAGAGGAAATTGAACAGGAAGCAGAACAATTGGTAGATGCTCCAAAAGCAGATCCTTTCACAAAAATTGTAGAGAATAACGCTGAGGAAGAAGTGTTGCCTTCCATTACCAGCGAAGAAGAAAATAAAGTAGAAGGCTCACAGTCAGTAAACAATGAAACTACGGTTGAACCTAAGGCGACCGAAACTCCTGCACCGTCGAAAGGATTTATTCGTCATTTTAATGATTCAAGATTTAAAGATGTAACCGCAGAACCAACGGTTATCGTGCAAACTGCACCTTCTCAACGCAGCGACCAGCGGGAGATCAAAGCATTACATAAACGATTTGATAAGATCGAATCCCTGCTCGATTCCGCCATGATCTCTGCTAATCTGGATTACGCGTCTCATCCGGCTTTCCAGCAATTGGTGAAGACCGGGATCAACACCAGCGTAATTGCCGGTTGGTTCAGCGAGATCATTCAGAAAGGAATTGATCCCTACCAGCAACCGGATCAGTTCATGGCCAAACTGGCGGCCATCATCCGTGGCTCGCTGGGAAAAACTCAGGATTCTGATCCTAAGAAGAACTTATTATTTGTCGGTCCGGCAGGTGCCGGAAAAACCACTACGATCATCAAACTGATAGAAAGTGGTGACCATTTAGCCGATAAAAGTATAGCGGTAATTTCTATCCGTCCGGATAAAGCAAAACAACCATTCTATTATTCCATACTGGAACCATTTTGCAACGATCACGACATCCCCTTCTTTGACTTACAGGTTGGGGAAGATATCTCTGCTTTATCTGAACAACTCGATAGCTACGACCATGTACTTATCGACACACCATCGCTGAACACAGAGCAGCAACAATCGTTCAGGGAATACTGGAAGATCCGACAGTGGTTAACCGCATTCACCGATATGGAAGTACACTATGTGGTTAATGCGGCATTGAACCGATTCTATTTTAAGAACTCGAATGCTGCCCATCACCCGTTGCAACCAGATTTTGTGGCCATCACTCATCTCGATGAAGTATCGCAATGGGGCCCTGTGATCCCGTTCATGCAGCAGATGGGATGTAACGCCCGCTATCTCGGCACCGGAAATTCAACCCAAAACGGCCTTAAAGCCTTCGATCCTCAATGGTTCGCCCGTAAGGTATTACAAGAAAGTTAGAAATCGTCATGAAGAAAAATCATTTACATCAACCCTTTGTGTTAGCCGTTATCAGCGGTAAAGGCGGCGTAGGAAAAAGTATGACCGCTGTGAACCTGGCTTCATCCTTAAATCATGCCGGTTACCGGGCAGCTATTCTGGATGCTGATATCGGGCTATCAAATTGTGCTACTCTTTTGAACGAACAGGTGACCTCTACGGTGGGACAATGGATCCATGGAGATTGTAGTCTGGACCATTTACCCCATCGTTTACCTGAATTCACTCTGGTAACAGCGGCTGATGACCCATCGCAGCAAAGCATTCAACCCGATGTTTTCATGGATGCGATGGATCAGGTAATGATGAAATTGAAAGAAGATCATGATTTTATCATCATTGATACTCCGGCCGGTGCAGGAGAAATGGCTTTATGGGCTTTGGACAGTGCCGATCTTGGAGCACTGCTGATTGTAGATGAACCCACAGCCATTTCCGATGTGTATCGTTTGTGTAAATACGTACTGAATATCGATCCGGCGTACCGTTTTGGAAGTATTGTAAACTTTGCCGACTCCGAAGGATCTGCCGACAGCACCTTCTCCCGGTTCAACACCATTTTGAATTACTTCTTACAACAAAAAACTGATTATCTGGGCTTTGTTCCGGTTAGCGAGAGTATTCGGGAATCAATTCAAAAGCAAAAAACGTTACGACAGCTGTCCGGTAAAGATCCGGTGATCGTTGAATTCGATTTTATCGCACAGAATGTGATCTCATTCGCAAATCAGGCGGTACAGGAACTAGTACCAGCTACTAACCATCAGAGAGGATAAACGTCATGTTATTTCGATTAATCACAGTAATTACGTTGATCATTTTCTTATTACTTATGATTTCTGGTGTTAACATCGATGTGGCATTATACCGAAGTATCCTTGTTTTTATGATACTATTCGGAGTTGTGTATTTGGCAATTTTTCTGCTTAATATCCTTAAGGATAATAATGACCAAGACCACATGGGTGTTCCGGGCGATCACCATACAGACCATAGCAACGAATTATGATGGAAGACAAATCACTACAGGAATTAGTAGACTTGTATTGCGCGAGTCCTGTTGAGAGTCTCCGGAATACGATCATAAGTAAGTCTATGCCGTTGATACGCAGTATCATAGGGAAGATCAACCGGCCGAATCAGCCTCTTTCTCAGATCGAAGATCTGGAGAGTGCAGCCATAACCGGTTTACTACAAGCCATGGATTCGTACGATTGCTCGCGCAACATTCAATTCAATACTTTTGCCTACTACCGGATTCGGGGCAGCATCATCGATTACTTGCGCAGTATCGATCAGTTACCGAGAAAACAACGCAAGAATTACGGAGAGATCCAGCAGGTTATAGACCGCAAATATCAGGAACTGGGACGTGAACCTTCGAGCGAAGAAATTTCAGAAGAACTTGGAATGACCGTTCAGGATTATCATAAACTGCTCTCAAATGTGCAGCAACGAAATGTACTTTCATTAGATAGTCCTGCTTACGAAGATAACGCGAGCTCGCATTACGATACTCAGGAAGATCCGAACAGTGAAACACCGGATACCAACCTCGAGAAAAAAGAGCGAACCGCTGCCATTATGAAAAAGATCGGGGAGTTGAAAGAACGTGACCGTCTCATCCTCATGCTTTATTTTTATGAAGACATGACCATGAGTGAAATTGCTCTTTTACTTGAACTTACCGAGGCCCGGATTTCTCAGATCGTTGGTAAATTGCTCATCAAATTACGTCACGATCTCACCAACGAGGAAGTTGAGTACGCTTCATAATGGAGAAAGCGACCGGATGTGGTCGTTTATTTGAAGTAATTAACTTATGTACCTGAGGGAACTACCGATAACGAAGTAGTTAAATCCCAATGTAATTCAGGTTCCTTGCCTTATGGACCTCATTTCCAAAATAGTGAGACTTAATAAGATCCCCGAGCTTCTCAAGCATAAGCAGGAAGAAGAGGAAGAGGCAAAGAACGACCGTCGCAGAAGAGATAACCCCAAACGCGACAAAGATGAGAACCGGGAAGCTGCACATTTTGAGATTGAAGACCGCGCCGTCATCAATTCAATCCCTCTGGAAGAACTAAAAGTAAAGGCAAAACCCGCAGAACCACCCCGTACTTCTGCAACCAAAAAGGAAGGGGTTGGAGATCGGATAGATCTTACGATCTGAACCTACTCTATCCGGTCGTATTGATTCCTTTCAGTGCAACCGCCTAACGAGAAAGCCACATCATCTTTTTTTTATTTATCTATTGCACTAGTGAAAAGCTTTTCTCACTTTAGGCGCTAGATCAGACAGTGTTGGAATTATCATTTTAGCTTACCTATGGAAGGGTTAATGAGCGCAAAGAAAACGGAATGCCCGTTCTATTAACGCTCTGAACAAAACCAAATAATGCGTGAAGAAAACTCGGTACTGAGCATTTGGTATCAGATGTTGGGTTTCTCGAATCGGTTTTAAACTCAGATCACCCTAAAACACTTGATCATCCGGTTACTTTCATTCCATGAAACTACTGAGGTCTGGATCAGATCCGTATTCGATACTCCTCTTCAACACCCATTATTTCCAGAATGATCAAATCATCAAAAAGCTAACCAACACAAAGGAGCGACTCATGTCTCTTAAAATTAAAACCACAATCTATTTGTGTCTGTTTCTCTTAGCAAGCACGGTAGGATATGCCCAAACTACCGTATATGACACCGTAAAAGTAGATTTTGGCTCAAGTTTGTCTGAAGGTACCTGGAATAATTTCATTGACGGTACCGGTGCAGGTGAACTAACCATGTTGAAAAATACGCGTGACTTATTTACCGGTATTGGAATCAATGTTTATGACCGGTTCAACGGTATTAATACAGGAGGAACAACCTCCCCGGATTCTGCCTTCGATTTTCCATCTACAGCAACCAGCGACAGTTACTTCGGTAATGTGGTGGCATTTGGCGGCAACACTGAGCCGACAGGTGCAATGCTGATCAGCGGATTGAATCCTGCCAAAACATATACCTTCGAAGTTTTTGCTTCTCGTTCAGCGAGTGATAATCGCGAGACCAAGTATAAATTTACAGGTGCAACGGTAGATTCAGCTTCACTTAACCCATCGAATAACACCGGAAACACCGTTACTGTTTCTTTGCAACCTACTGCCGAAGGGACCATCGATCTCACCGTATCACCGGGTGAGAATAACGACAACAGTTATAAATTCTATTATCTGGGTGCGCTCAAAATGATCTATGAGCAGGAAGCTGTTTTACCACCTGCCATCACACTGAACAGCCCAAATGGCGGAGAAGAATTAACCGGAGAAAGTGGTTACAGTATTACCTGGAGCCCGGTCAATCTAACTGATGATGTTGTTTTAAGTTACTCAACCAATAACGGATCTACATGGAATGAAATCGCTACAGTAAGTCAGACAGAAACCACCTATTCATGGACCGTACCGGATGTTAATTCAACTACCAGTCTGGTACAGGTTGTTTCAGGAACCGCAAGTGACCAAAGTGATTCTGTGTTTACCATTGTGCCTTCTACCGGACTGGTTTACGATACTGTTAACATTGATTTTGGTACAGATGTAGCGGCTGAAGGCTGGAATAGTTTTACCGCAGCTGATGGTACCGGCGAAATAGCTGCATTGATCAATAGTTCGGGCACTTACTCTGGTATTGGAGTAAACATGATCGATCGCTTTAATGGCATCAATACCAATGGGGCGACTACTCCGGATGCTAATTTAGGAATCCCGGCCTCCGTTTCTTCTCGTTCATATTATGGTAACACTTCAACATGGGCCGGCAGAGAAGAACCTACTGCTGAAATGGTATTTACCGGACTTTCTGCCGAAAAGGAGTATACCTTTGAGTTTTTTGCCTCCAGAATGGGAGTTTCCGACAATCGTGAAACCAAATACAAATTAGTGGGATCAGCTACCGATTCGGTATACCTTGATGCAGCAAATAATTCCACCGATGTTGCAACTCTAACTGCTATGCCAACGGCAGAAGGCACGATAAATGTTATTGTTTCAGCCGGTGAAAATAATTCCAATTCCTATAAATTCTATTACCTCAATGCTTTAAGAGTTACATATGCTCAGGGTGGTTCCGGTGAGAATATCACCGTAACTCATCCTAATGGCGGGGAAGTATTTACTCAAGGCACCGAAGAGGAAATTGCCTGGGCCAGCAGTGGTATTGATAATGTAACCATTGAATATTCAGCCGATAACGGGGAAACATGGAATACCATTGGTACTGCCTCTGCTGCCGATGGTTCTTATACATGGACCGTGCCTGAAATTGATACCGACGAGGCTTTGGTCCGTGTGTCTGACTCAGAAAATGCGGCCATTTCTGATGTATCAAATAATGTGTTCAGCATCGATTATCCATTAGATGGGACATATCGTCCACTCATCGTGGTATTAGGATCCTCAACCGCAGCCGGATCCGGAGCATCTTCATCGGATAGTTCGTGGGTGGGCAGATACCGGCATTATGTTCAGTCAAAAGATCGGAATGCCTATGTCGTAAATCTGGCTGTTGGCGGGTACAATTCTTACGATATCATGCCAAGTGATTTCACTCAGCCAAGTAACCGACCGGCACCGGAACCCGAGCATAATATCACCAAAGCGTTGACCTATAATCCAACTGCGATTCTTATCAATCTGCCAAGTAACGATGCTGCCAGTAATTATACCATTACCGAACAAGTATTTAACATGCGTACAGTTACTGATCTTGCAGCAAGTGCCGATGTTCCTGTTTGGGTAACCACTACACAACCAAGGAACTTCACCGAATCTCAACGTGCAAATCTTATTGAGATGCGGGATTCCATTCTGGCAATTTACGGTGATCATGCTATCAATATTTTCGATACACTTGCTACAGAAACCGGTACTGTTCGTTCGGAATTGGATTCCGGTGATGGTACGCACCTGAATGATGCCGGCCATAAGATCATTGCCGATGCATTTATCGAAGCCGAAGTTTGGGAAACGATCACCGGTTCAGGTGTTTCTATTGAAACTAATGGGCTGGAAATTCCAACATCCTTCGAGATCAAAAATAATTATCCGAACCCGTTTAACCCGGCTACAAATATTGAATTCTCGATCCCGGTTTCTTCTTCTATCACCATCCGCGTGTATGATATCACCGGCAGAGAAGTAAGTGTACTTGCTGATGGACGTTATGCCGCCGGTAATTACAATGTAACCTGGGATGCTTCACAGTTTGCCACTGGTATGTATGTATATCGCATTACTGCACGTGGCGAAGATAACAGCTTCTTTACCCGATCTATGAAAATGATGCTGATCAAGTAACGAAAGCTGTAATTACATAGTAGTCATCGTTTAAGGAGAGCCCGGTAGTAGTATCGGGCTCTTTTTTTTATTATCAAACCGGCATCATCTCGCCCAAAAGCTCTCCTAAATAATTGAACATATTCTGAAAGAGGATCTCAAACCCGGTTGGCAGATAGGGCAGCACCATCATCAATACCGCAATACCAACCCCAAATTTGAAGGGCATGGCAATGAACATCATGTTAGCCTGAGGCATTATACGGGCAAAAATGGCCAGGGCAAGATCCAGAATGAATATCACCATCAGAAAAGGAGAAGTGATCTGAACCCCGACAATAAATAGATAGGTTGCAGCCTCCAACATATAAGGACCAGCTAAATGAAGACTTGCTTCGGTTGCCGGTATAAGTTGATAACTCTTGGCAATAGCAGATAAATAGATCTTGTCCCCATCGAGCATTAAGAAAACCATTACTGCCAGCATGTTTAATATGTTACCTACCACCATATTTTGTTTTTGGGTGGTCGAATCTACCATATTGGCAAAACTCAGCGCAGTCTGCATACTTATCAGGGAACCGGCAAGTTCGAGTCCTGCAAAAATAAGCTGACCGATCAATCCCATGGCAGCTCCCACAAGAATTTCTGTGATCACGGCGGTAATTACGAACATGGTCCCGGAATCTGCAGAGATGAATGCCCCCTGGGACGGAATCACATTAAACAACATTACGGTGGTAACAACGGCCGCATAAAGTTTGATCTGTCGCGGAAATGCACCATTATTGAAAAACGGAGCGGTCATAAAAACAGCTGCTACCCTGGTAAAGATCAGGAATGCAGATAGGATCATATCAATGGTGATGTCTTCCATAACCGATCGCGTTAATTTACCTCTCCCCGCTTATTTCACTGCGCGATCTGTGGAATGAACTCGAAGATCCGGTTCATAAAATCCACCGCGAACTGCAGCATAAAAGAGAAAGCAAAAAACAGAATGGCTACTACAGCCACCATTTTGGGTATATAACTCAGCGTCATTTCCTGAATGGATGTAGCCGCCTGAAAGATCGCAATTCCCAAACCAACGGTTAGAGCTCCCACCAATGGCGGAGTACAAAGTACCACGATTGCGGTGAGCATTTCCTGTAGCCAATATAATGCGGTGTCTAAATTCATAATGCGTATTAATTAAAACTTTCGATCAATGATTTTACCAGCAGATACCAGCCATCAGTCAAAACAAATACCAGGATCTTAAATGGAAGGGAAACCATAACAGGCGGAAGGAACATGATACCCATCGACAGTAGGATAGAAGCTACTACCAGATCGATCACCATAAACGGGATATAGATCATAAATCCGATCTGAAATGCGATCCGAAGTTCACTGATCACATAGGCGGGTACTGCTACATGAAGAGGCAGATTATCAATATCAGAGACCGAACTTACTTGTGCCATATCCATAAAATACAAGAGGTCATTATCTGAAGTCTGTTTTACCATAAACTCCTTAAGTGGTCCGGCAGCTGCTTTTAGCATTTCCATTTGGGTGATCTCGTCGTTGATATAAGGCTGAATAGCCTGCACATTGATCGTATCGAACGTTGGCCGCATAATGAAGATGGTTAAAAAGAGTGCCAGCCCGATCAATACCTGATTGGGTGGTGATTGCTGAGTTCCCATTCCCATCCGAAGAAAGAAAAACACTACGATGATCCGGGTAAAGCTGGTCATCATGGTGATGAATGCAGCCCCGAAGGATAATACGGTGATCAGGATCAGAGCCTGAATAGCGATGGAAAAATCTTCTTCTTCGGCACTTCCACCACTTCCCATTGAGATATTTAATTGGGCAAAAGTGATGACTGCCGGAGCTACCACAGATACTGTTTGCACCGGAACTGAATTTCCGGGCATTTCTGCCTTAAGTGTTTGAGTAAATGTACCGATAAGTACGATAAGCCAAAGACTGCTTCTCAAAACCAAACTCACTTTCTTACCTATTGACGCGTAGTAATTCATGATCAGTTTCTGAAGTTCTTGTAGTATGGTTTCATGAAATCGTTGAATGAAATTCCATCATCATCTGATTCCGGTTCTTCTTCAAACTCCTTATGGGCATTCCAGAATTCTTTGGGTATGCGTTGCATCAGATTCATATTCCCAGGAGTTAATCCGATCACCCACACCTCGTTGTTGATCTCGAGGAATTTCAACTGTGCTCCCTGACCAATTACATGCCCACCCAGTTCGGTAACATCACCGCTTTGGGTACTTCCCTTTTTCTTTTTGCGGGACAGGAAGAACAGCACACCGCCTAACAGTCCAACCAGAATTACAAAAGTGGTGGTAGCATTCTGGAAAATTCCCGTTGATTCATTTTCACCGGGATCTGATATAGCGGCTATAGATTCACTTTCTGATGTACTCTCAGTAGAGTCGGCCGGGATACTGATCGAATTGCCACTCAGCAAGCTTTCCTTTAGACTCATCGTGGTTTTTGTGGAATCGTTCACAAATACTTTTTTAGGTGCCTGTTTCACTTCCATTCTGGAAACCACGAAGATCCAGAGGACCAGCAGAGTGATCCCGAATGAGACCACGATCTTTACGATACTCTTAGGTTTCTTTGTGGAATGACTTAAAATGCGTTCGAAATCCATTAGTTCAGTTTAGCTAATTGTTGACGGGTTGTGATCAGGTTAGAGACCCGAACTCCAAAATGTTCATCTATCACCACTACTTCACCCGTGGCAATTCGTAAGCCATTCACCAGAATATCGATCGGTTCCCCGGCCAGTTTTTCCAGCTCAATTACGGAACCTTTCGTAAGCTGAAGAATTCGTCCTAATGGCATTTCGATGCGACCCAATTCCACGGAAAGATCCATTTCCACATCTTTAAGCACGTCCATGCTTTTCCCACTTTCATTACTGATAGGAAGTGTGGTCTCATCAAATTCATCGAACTCAACATACTTACCACTGATCACTTCTTCAGGAACTCCATTCGGCACTTTCTCTTCTGTTTTATCAGCAGCTTCAGTTTCCGGCTCTTCTTCCGGTTCCTCGATCACTACTTTTGCCTCAGGATCTCCGATCAGGATCCTGGCTTTAACTTTGTCGTCAGCAAGCCCCTCTACCTCTATTTTTCCCTCGAAATAGGCAGTATGGGTAATAAATTCCGGAAGTTTCTTAAGTTGGGTGACCTCAACTTTTTCCACTGCGGTTTCAATACCGTCTTCCGTAAGTTTTTTAATCAATGTACCGGACAGCTCGGAAGAGAATTTCTCCAAAAGATCTTTGGTCACTTCATTAAAGGTCTTTTCTTCAACCCCAAGCATGATGCTCGATAACAACCCAAACCATTCATTATCCAGAATGGCGATCACATCCTGCTCCCGGTTTGCATCGTATGCGAACAGGTAGATGTCATCTTTATTTTGCTCAGCGAAATAAGCCTCGGCTTCTTTGGGCTCAAAATCTGAAATGGTGATGTCGGTTTCTTCCAACAATACCGAGGTAAGAAATTCCTCTATGGTCTTCAGATAATTCTGTAATTGTTCTTTATAATTTTCCATGGTTATACCAATTCCTGTTCGTTAATTTCTTCAATGAATTCAAATACCTTGATGGCTCTGTGCCCCTGTCGGGTACCCGGGTAGGCACTCAGTTTCTTAACCCCGTTCACACGAACTTCCAGAGGTTCGTCACATTTTTGTTTTAGCGGGATGATGTCGCCTTCTTTCAGATTCAGCAGATCATGTAGCGATATATGTGCAGTTCCCAGTAAAGGCTGAATTCTCGCGTTGGCATCCTTAATGGTTCGCAGATAGCCCTCATATTCATCACTGCTTAAAAACTCAGTTCTTCCCCGAATTCCGGAATCCATCAGAATATCATTCAGCGCTTTTTTGAGGAAACTGTACGAATAAGAGAATAATATCTCTTTGTGAATATGCTCCAGGTCCACATTAATACTTACTGATATCGTAGGATCTACAGCGCCCAGATGCAGATTCTCGGGTTTACTCTCAAAATTCATTGAATTGAGGGTGAAATCAGTATAAGGTTCCCAAGCACTCACGATCTCTGATTGCACATGCTTCATCAAGCGCTTGATGATCTTTTCTTCTATCTGAGTTAGTGCACGAGGATCACCCAACTCTTTACTGGGTCCTCCGCTCTGCCGTTCGATGATATGGATGCACAATTCGGTTGGTAATACAGTTACCAGATCTCCTACAATATCATCCGACTTAAACATATAAATGGCGGATGGGCTGTAAATGCCCTGTATAAACTCCGGAGTAGATTGCTGAATAATATCTTTCAGCGATACATCCACTTTATACCGCAGTGTATTACTTATTATGCGGCTTAAATTTCGGGCAAGGCTGTCGTGAATAAGCCGTAGCGTTCGCATGATCTCCTTACTGAACAGCTTGGGCTGCTTGAAATCATACGATTCAACGTACTTAACTTTTCGCGGTACAGGCCTTGTTGGCAATTGTTCCATTAGGGCGAAGGTTTTTGGTTACATTCATTGCATTACGTATTTGATGAAATACAAATTCTGTACCGTTTTTTCGCCAATCGCATCATTAACGATATTAGATAACTCACTACGCATTGCATCGCGCTTTGAAACGTCGGTCAACTCCGATACCGTTTTTGCAGAAAGCAGATCAAGCATCTGCTGCTGGATCTTTGCATTCTTAGCCTCGATAAGCGGAATATGCTCTATATTCTTCAATTCGAGCGATATTTCGACCATCAGGTACCGTTTACCATTGGTTTTTGCAGGATTGACTACCAATTGTTCCATCTGATACGTGCCAACTTCACCGGGTTCTTCGGCATGGGAGCGTTCATACATTCCCGGATAAACTTTATCCACTATGGTGTAGGCAACTACTGCCTGACCAACCAGAATAATGAGTAGCAGGAAATATTTTCCAATAGATAGAAATTTTGACGAGCCACCACCGCCACTTTCTTTTTTGGGTTTTTCTTCTTTTTCAGCCATAGCTACATTTATTTATTTCTTCGGTTCTTATTCTTCCGGTTCTTCAACAGAAGGGAATCCGATCAGATCTTTTGGCTCTGATTTCTGGATCTTATCCCTCAGGTAGATCTCTACTCTTCGGTTCTTTCTACGCCCTTCCGGAGAGTCGTTATCAGCTACAGGTTTATATTCACCGTAACTGCTTGCTTTAAATCGTTTGGGATCCACTTTCGCGTTTTGTTGCAGATATTCAACCACCGAAACGGCTCTGGCTCCACCTAAATACCAGTTACTTTTATACAATCCGTTTCCTGAAATAGGCACATTATCGGTATGCCCCTGCACTTCAATTTCTACCACATCATTGGCCAGACTTTCTGAGATCCTGGCCAGCAATTTCTGAGCTCTGGGTAACAACTGTGCTGACCCGCTTTCGAAGGTCAATGAGTCACTTAATGTGATCAGTAACCCATCCGACATCAGCTTGATATCCACCTCATCGGTTAATTGATGCTCGTCCAGAAAATCTTTCAAGGCCACCCATCGGGTTAGTTGTTCCTCGATG
Organism: Balneolaceae bacterium UBA7797; assembly: GCA_002480645.1. GTDB lineage: Bacteria > Bacteroidota > Rhodothermia > Balneolales > Balneolaceae > UBA7797. The sequence goes on along the minus strand of DLCN01000009.1, from coordinate 209,724 downwards.
AATTCTTCCATTTCCTCAGGACTTGGAGCTGTCTCACCCGGTGGGGGTTGTGGCGGGGCCACATTATTATCATCAAAAAATCCACCCGATTGCTGGAAATATTGTATAAAAGCGTTGAACTTTTTCTTTTCAACGCCCGGAGATAATGCATACAGCAACACAAAGAACACTAACAGGAGTGTTACCAGGTCGCCATAGGTCATTAACCAGGTTCCAGAATCTTTTTTAGGTTTTCCCATTCTTGGTTCTGTTGTTCTTTCCAGAGTTTATAGAACTTCTCGTCACGTTTTTTTATGATCTTAAGCTCTTCGTGGTGTTTTATATATTCTGCACGGTCTTTAGGATCGATGTAAACCAGCATCTTTTTCTCCATGATCCTCGGATTTTCCCCTTCTACAATGGAGAGTATGGCAACCCGGAACATTTGCTTCCGGTTTATATCCTTTTCGTTCAGGTATTCCAGCTTTCCGGCAAGTGGGGTGAGGATCATATTTGAGAACACACTACCATACAAAGTAGTCAGCAGTGCCACAGCGATCCCGGCGGTAAGTGATTCGGGATCCGAAATATTCTGAAGCATAAGCACCATACCGATAACGGTACCGATCATACCAAATGCCGGTGCATAATTCGACATGGATAACATCACATTGATCATTACATCCCCCTGCCGTTCCTGACTCTGGATCTCATCACTTAAAATTCTCTCCAGAGCTTCTGTTTTAAAACCATCGATCGCTAGTTGCAACCCGGATTTTAGGTACTCATCATTAAGGTGTTGAACATCTTCATCCAGAATAAGCAACCCATTGGTGCGAACACGGCGCGCAAACAGATTGATCACTTCCATATCTGTACGCATATCGGTTCCGGCCGACTTCATCAGATGAAGCAATGTCTCCCAACTTATCTTTATGGTCTTAAAACTATAATTGATCATAGTAGCCGCCAACAGGCCGCCAACTACCAGAATGAAGGACGAAACACTCACAAATACCACAAGGCTACCTTCCATTAGGATGGAGCCGATAATGAGTGTAAATCCTAAAATAAATCCGATAAGCGAACTTTTGTCTAACATAATTGTGTAAATAGATTACCTATTGATTTATCATTACTTAGATACGGCACTGATAAAAATCTTATGTCGCTTCTGCACCAATTGGTAGATCGGTTATCGGCAATTTCATCGCTATCATAAATAAAAGCTCCAACCCTTTTGCCGGTTTTTCCCGGGCTGAAGGGTGGAGCTCAACCTACGCGTCATGAAATGAAATCGGTTATTCTACCTCAACGATTATCTCTTGAGGTTCACTGCTTCTGTAAGCATCTCATCTGAAGTTGTGATCACTCTCGCATTCGACTGATAAGCACGCTGTGAGGTGATCATTTCAGTAAATTCCTTGGCAAGATCAACATTGGAGCCTTCGAGACTACCAGAGTTGATACTGGTACCTGTAAAGCTTTCAGCGGTGTTCACAAACATTTCGCCTGCAGCTGATGTTGCCCGGTATAAACCGGATCCCACCATTTCCAGACCATTGTTGTTCTGAACTTTACCCAGTGCCAACTGAGCCAGCACCATACTGCTTCCGTTGTCGTAAATTCCCTGAACCTGACCCGCACCATCAATAGCGATGTCGATCAACTGACCCTGTGCATATCCATCCTGAGAGATCACTTTTGCGGTGTTAGAACCGGAATACTGAGTGAATAATGTTCCGGTACCGGAATCTCCCAGTGAAACGGTGAAACTGGTGGTACTTCCGCCGTTGCCCGGTTCAAATGCCAGGTTCAATAAGTTGGAAGAAGACAATTTACCGGTACTGTCGAAATTGAGTGTTCCGGTTTGGCCTGATGTGATCGCTTCACCATCCATGAAACTAGCTTCGTAGCTCCATTCGTTAGCAGCGGTTTGCGTGAATTCGAGCATGAGCGAGTGCGCACGTCCAAGGTCATCATATACAGTGGTACTCATTGATTGTGAACCGGTCTGACCTTCCTGAGTGGTTGTGAAATTCGGGAAATTGATATCTCCGGATCCTGTTACTGAAACAGAAGAGATCGCCATATCACTTTCGCCTAATTGAGCAGATCGTAAGGTTAACATTCCATCGATCAGAGCCATTTCACCTTCAGCAGGATCCAGCGCTGTGTTAAAACTGTTGATCATATCACCCACCGTATCACCAGCTGTATAATTATGAGTGATGGTTTGAGTGGTACCATCATTCAACACGAGATCAAAAGTGATCACATCACCGGTGGTTAATGGTGAAAGTGTCTGATTCATATCGTTGATATCAGTTCCTAAAGCTGCCGTACTTTCACCGGTGGTAAATCCGCTTTGTGCCTGTATGATAGAACTGGTACTGGTGCTGGCATTCAGGTTACCGGCCAGTTTGATGGTCTGCGTTTGCTTTGGCGGCAACGCATTTTCAAAATCTATACGGATATCTTCGGCGGCACCTCCACCCAGAATATTACCGGCACTGTCTGCAATGTAGCCCTGTACAGAGCGGCCACCCTGATCTACCAGATTTCCGTCTTTATTGAATACAAAATTTCCTGCACGGGTCATCAATTGTTCCCCGCCATCCGAAACCAGAAAGAATCCTTCCCCTTCAATGGCCAGATCGGTCACCTTTCCGGTAGATTGCATTGCACCCTGGCTAAAATCGCGATTGATCGAGGAAACACGAACCCCTAATCCAACCTGATTACTTAGCTGAGGAGCTGAATCGGAAGCACTGCCTGCACGAGCCAGTCTCTCACTCATCATTTCAGCAAAAGAAACACTGGATGATTTAAAACCTGCGGTTTCTACGTTGGCGATGTTATTACCAATAACATCCATTTTAGTTTGAAAGGCATTAAGACCGCTTACGCCTGAGTTTAGTGATTTAACTAACGCCATGATTTCTCCTTGTTAAAATACAGCTGCAAGCTGCCGGCGGTTATCATCCGCTCTTGGTTTTACTTTTAAATGGTTAGGTTATTCTTCAGCTGTGCCGACTTCTTCGACATCGCCGATTGAAACTTCAATTCCGTTCACAGTGAGGAATACTCCGGATGCGGTATAGCGCACTTTACTTGCTAATCCCTGGGTATAAACCAGTGCATTCGATTCATTCTCACCATTTTTTGCTACTACCTCTACGGTGTAATTTCCTTCTCCGGCCGGGTTTCCGTTGCTATCGTATCCATCCCAGGTCCAGTTATTATCGCCCGAAGCAACACCTTTCAGTGTTTCGCGACGCACTTCTGTGCCACCTTCTGTTCTGATGATCACTTCCACTTCATCCGCAGAAGTATTCAGTTTAAAGTTGATGTCTGCTTCGCCACCGGCTTGCAGATCGATCTCATTGCTCAATGCCTTCACATATTTTCCGGTCAGCGATGAGGCCAGTGAGTTCGTTAAACTTGCACTCATCAGTTCCTGACTCATCTGTAATGTTTCCAGACTGTCGTTCACATTTATCAACTGTTCTACCGAGTTGAACTGAGCCAGCTGTGTGGCAAACTGAGTTCCATCCAGTGGATTGATCGGATCCTGATTCCGCATCTGAGCAACTAATAATTGCAGAAATTCCTGCTTACCAAGTTCGCCACTGCCTGCCGATTGCTGGCTGTACATTGCGTTGGTTTGAGAATTAATACTGCTTACATCCATGATTCAAATCCTTATGCGGTCCACTCATTTCGATTGTACCCGAAATTCCGAACAGCCGTTTTTGGGGTGATGTCTTCCTGAATGAGATCACCGTCTTCCAATAAAGTACCGGCCATTCCGGTATTACTACCGTTCGAACTGCCGCTGTTTTGTTGAAAGAAGTTTTCCATTCCGTTACTGTTTTGATCTTCAAATTGAAGATCGATATTGATGTTACATTCCTTGAGGAGATGATCTTTGATCTCCTGTTCATACTGATGCATCAATCGTGCCAATTCCACATTAGAAACAGCAAGTTTTACCTGAAGCACCCCGTCTACTTCCCGGGTAGAGAGATTTACCTTATTGCCATCTTCTAATTCAAATGAATGCTTTTGCCAGTTTTCCCGAACCTGCTTCTCCTCAGAAGCTGCCTGATTCACAACTTGTACCAAACCGGGCAAAACACTGCGTCTGAGGCCGGAATTATGGATCGAAATCTCACTTAATCTGGCATAATCACTTGAAGTGCCCTCTGTTTGATGCTCTTTCGTCTCAGTTTCTATGTCGGTGAGAAATTTCTTGAACATCAGATCTTTTTCTTCACTCAAGGCGTCGGCTTCATTTTTTTGAAAAACGGAAGTCGTTTCCGCACCGGCAACTACCGGTCTTTCTATCGAAGCGGAAGAATTTTCCTTCCTGGCCGGATCACTTTCCAATACCGGTCGCTCACTACCTTCAGCGTTTCGTTTTCCTGCACCTCGCTTAACGCCGACCTTCATCATTCCATGTACTTCAGCTGCTGCTGTTGAATTCAGGATCACCTGAGATCCTTCCTGCATTCTCCCATCAGCAGATCCGGTATCCGCCATGGATACATCTTTTTTAGAATCGTGGGGTACGGACCCTTCATTTTCATTCAGCAATGCTGATTTCTGCTCCGGGATCTTTGCTGAATCCGCATCTACAATTGGACGCTCGCGATCCAGAGTCGAGATCCTTCTTCCCACAAATGCTTCACCGGATCTAGAATCTAATGTCTGAGCATCTTTCAGGTCGAAGTCTTTGGCCGCTTTCTGATCTTCTTTAGGGATTGGGGCCGATGATTGCGCAAACTTTGGTCCCTTACCGGGAAACGCCAAATCCGGTTGTTCCGGAGTTTTGATCGCTTTACCGGCAGTTCCGATATCTGCCCGTTGCGTATCCTCAGCTTTAGGTGAATCGCTGACTTTATTTGGAGTCAAGTTTACGTTCGAAGTATTCTCCTCATCCAGAATATTGCCGATAGTATTTTGGGAATGTACTTCTGTATTGAGTTCTGATCGTACAAAACCGGATTGACGAAGAGATCGTACGGTTCCGATCTTTTCCTCTTCGGAAGTTTGTGTGTCGATCTTAGCCCCTGAATTTTCGGCTTCCTTCGGTGTAATTGAACTGAAAGCAGGTTTATCTGATTCGGGATTATTTAATGGTGAATCAGAATTTTCCTGAATAACAGAACCGGCATCTTTTGTTATTGAGACAGGTGCAAAATGGTTAGAGGCACTGTTTGTGTTACTAACCGGTTCTTTATTCGTGGAACTATTCTCAGACGGGATATCCTCGGTTTTCGATGTTACATTCTTTCCTTCGGTATTGGTCTCTGTGTTGGATACGATCTCTTCTTGTTCAGAAGATCCGTTACTTTGAACGGGCTGTTCAACGTCCTTACCGGAAATTGAACCAGCAGCAGAGTTATCAGCAATCATCGTAACACCGGCTTCTTCCATTCCTTCAAGTATTGAGGCCGGCTCTTCCGTTTCTGATGGCTTTTGAATATCGCCCGGAGCTTCACTTTCGGGGGTAACTCCCGGATTAGCGCCTTCCAGCTCACCAGTTGTGGGCACTGCATGCTGAAGTTGCCCGGTTTTCACCTTTTTGTTGGATTGAAGATGTTTTACTCCACTATTTTTGGTTTCAATTTCTTCCTGAGTAAGCTCTTCTTTCAAAGCTTTCCGGGGTTGTTGCTGCTGTCCTTCCCCCTCTTCATATTCCTGTTTGATCCCATTCAGAGTTTTCAGTAATTCCCCGAAAACACTGTCTTTTGCTTCATCATTATGGGACAGCAAACTATGAGCAGATGCATTATTCGTTGCACCGGACTGGGTGATATTTGCCAGTAGCTGGCTTATCATAACATAACCTCAGTCATGAGCCGGGCAGCTTTTTCGCTGTTCAGCGATCGTAATATCTTTTCTCTTTGAGTTGACCCGCCGCTGTTGTACAGTTTCACCAGTTGCTTACTACTCATTTTATCAAGGATGGGAGCTAATTCATTTTCTTCCAGATTCAGCAGACTTTTTACCCGAACGGCAAATTCTTCCTGATTTTTTGTCTCCTCCACTAACGAACTGGCTTTCTTTTTTTCCTCTTCCAGTTGTTTCTCCAGGTTTGCAATTACGGCATTTAAACTATCTACAACAGGTTTCAACGGGTTGTTTTGTTTCACTTCCTGCTGGGCCAGAATCGCATCCAGCATATCCACCGTTAACGTATCGCTGTTGATCTCCGGTTTTGCTTCGCCATCTACATTTAGTGAATCTGAAACCACGAGCGAATCTACATCCGGCAGTGGTGGCAACCCGTTTTGTTTGCGCTCAAAATTCTCTGCTATACGTTCGTATTTATCTTTGCTGATCACCGGATACAAAAAGTACATGGCTACCGTAAATACGATCACGGGTACAATTAATAATCCGGCTAGTTTTATGATATCTCCTTTATCCATTTCTATTACCTGCTATACGATTGGGAGGATATTTCATCCATAAATTTCTGTTCTTCACGGGCGCTGTTTGTCATATAATTAGCGTGCTCGCCCTCTTTCAACTTATCCAAGATGTGTAGCTTCTTGTGAGCATCAGCGAGTTTCAGACGCTCTTCAGAAACCTTCTCATCTACTTTTTCCATTTGTACCCGCAGGTCTTCCATTCTTTTATGTACCTGCTCGAGATGGGTGGAATGACGTTTGATCACCTGAATGTTCGTTACCTCTGCAGCATTCGATGTATTCAGGTATTCCTCTAACGACCCTTGAACATTATTTCTGAGATGGTTGATCTCATTCTTTTTACTTACCTGCTCAGCCAGCTTCTGTTTCTGTAACTGCTCCTGATGCTTTCTAACTTTTAATACAGGTTCCAGCGAGAATTTAAATTTCATGGTACAAGTTCTGTTAGTCTATGATGCTCTTCAGCTTGGCCCAAAGGTTTTCACTGAAGTCGGTTTCGTTCATATCCTGTATCAAAAATGATTCCAAAGCCGGATGTTTTTTTATGGATTCATCAATTTTTGGGTTAGAACCCTTCACATAGGCCCCAATATTGATCAAATCCTCTGCTTCGCGGTAGGTAGCCAGTAATTCCCGGGCTTTCATAGCGATCATTCTTTCCTCTTTAGTGACAATTTTTGCCATCACACGAGAAATACTTTCCAAAATATCGATCGCCGGGTAGTGATTTTTATGAGCCAGACGCCGCGAAAGTACGATGTGGCCATCCAGAATGGAGCGAACTGCATCTGCGATCGGTTCATTCATGTCGTCATTATCAACGAGTACGGTATATAGACCGGTGATGCTTCCCTTCCTGGTCTTTCCGGGACGCTCTAGTAATTTCGGTAAAATGGTAAACACACTTGGTGTGTATCCTTTGGTGGTAGGTGGTTCACCTGAAGCTAACCCGATCTCTCTCTGCGCCATTGCAACACGGGTAACCGAGTCCATCATCAATAGTACATTTTTCCCCTGATCCCGGAAATATTCAGCGATCGCTGTTGCGGTAAAAGCCCCTTTTACCCGACTCATAGCCGCTGTATCTGATGTTGCCGCTACAACCACAGATTTAGCCAAACCTTCTTCACCTAGCGTATCAAAAATGAATTCCTGAACCTCACGTCCACGTTCACCGATCAACGCGATCACATTTATATCTGCCGATGAATTTTTGGCGATCATTCCCATCAATACGCTTTTTCCTACCCCGGAACCTGCGAATAAACCAATACGCTGACCGGTACCGACAGTATTTAAAGCATCGAGTGCACGCACTCCTGTGAACATGATGTCATCAATAGGGCTGCGGTCGAGTGGAGAAGGCGGGTCGTTGTAAACCGGTTGAGTAGTTTGAGCATGGATGGGGCCTTTATCATCGATCGGATCTCCATTGGTATCAACAACTCTTCCCAATAATCCGGGACCTACCGGTACATTCAGAGATTGTCCCATACTTTCCACCGTGCACCCGGCTTTCATTCCTACCACACGATCAAAAGGCATAAGCAACGTCTTTCCATCTTTTAAGCCGACAACTTCAGCAGGAACTATGGTTCCCATAATGGTATGAATTCCATACATCTCGCCCACGCTCGCTTCCAGTCCTGTACATTCCAGTATATTCCCTACAATGGATGAAAGTTTTCCGTAGCGTTTCACCTTTCGGATGTTGCTGCCCAATTGTTGTTTTACCAATGCCAGATTAGTGGCCAGCGCTGTTGTTTTTTCTACGCTTTCCATGTGGGCAGATTTAGCGTGGATTTAAACTCTTTCAGCATTTCCGTGAATTTAAATACCAGCGTTTCCTCATTGGTTTCCAGTATAAATTCTCCCGGGTTGCATTGTTTTTCTGCCCGGATCACTATGTTGGTATTCGGTGCATACTCTTTAACAATTTGCCCGATCATCTCCATGTCGGATTCTGAGATAATGAGGACCGGTTTGGTCACTTCGTCAACTTGCTGTAACAACCTTCCCAGCTTTTCTTCCAGATGGGCACTTACAGCCGGATCTTCGACGGGAACATTGAGGATCGACTCCGCCATTGAAAATGCCACTTCCATCATACCGGAATTGAGCATATTCTGTTGTTCTTCCCATTTTTTCTGTCCGGCTTCCAGTGCCTGAGCCAACACCTGAAGCTTGGCATCTAATTCTGCCCGTGCCTCTGCCAGTCCTTTTTCAAAGCCTTCATCAAAACCACTTTGATAATATTCTTCTTTGGCCTCATCCAGTTTTTGTTGCCATTCTGCATTGTTTTCTTCCAGTAATGCGGCAACATCGATTTCCTCTTCTACGGGTTGTTCTTCAGTAACCGGCTCCTCAAACTCCTGATCGTCGAAGATCATCTGGTAGCTGAGTCGGTTCACGTCTCCTTCGAACCAATTAACCTGGGTGTTATCTAAAATACGTTGCGAGCCCATAGTGCTTACTCAACCACTTCTTCTTCACCAGCCTTACGGGTAGTGATCTGACCTTTATCTTCCAGTTCTTTGATCTTTTTGATGATACGGTTCTGAGCGTCTTTAACTTCCTTAAGCGGCACCGGCCCAAGTGCTTCCATATCTTCACGCAGCATGTCTGCCGCTCTGCTCGACATATTGCCCAGAATTTTGTTCACCAGTTCTTCCATCACCCCTTTCAGACCCATAACCAGATCTGCTTTTTCGATCTCGCCGATGATAACCTGAATGGTGCGATCGTCGAATTGCAGGATATCCTCGAACATGAACATTTGTTCTTTGATCTCCTGAGCTACATTTTCGTCACGTTCCTGAATACCGGAAAGTACATTACGTTCTACCGAAATATCTGCGCCGTTCAACATCTGCGCCACGATGGCTGTACCACTTTTCACACGATCGCCCATGGTATCCATACCACCCATGTATTCTTTGATCACCTCTTCCACTTCCTCAATTACCTCATGCGAGATCTTATCCATCATTGCCAATCTATACACGATCTCGGTTTGTAATTCAGGAGTGAGGTGCGACAGGATCTCAGCAGATTTTTCCACTCGAAGCTGGGAAAAAATAAGTGCTGCCACCTGTGGATGTTCGTTCTGTATAAAACTGGCGATCTGTGTGATCTTAGCTTCCTGAAACTCTTCAAATACTTTACTGCCTGAAGCTGCCTTCAGTCGTTTACGCATTTGTTCGTTATCGGCTCCAAGATGGGATAACAGTTCTTCGGCATGTTCCATACCCCCTTTCAACATGTACTTTTTCACTTCCATTAGGGTATAGTATTCCTGAAGTACCGCATCTACGATCTCAGGTTTTACAGAGCGCATCCTGGCGATCTCCAGTGTGATCTTCTCGATCTCTTTCTCGGTGAGAGACTTCATCATCTCTGCAGCCGATTTGGAGCCGATACTCATTATGAGGATCGCTGCTTTTTGGGTTCCGGTTAAATCTTCAATGGTATTCATGACGTTGTTTATTTACCAATTCTGTACTTAGGAGTGAGCTTCCGGGTCGGCCATTGCTCTCATTATCTCAGCTGCAAGGGCTGGTTTCAGCTCAACAAAATCTTTGATCTCAGTTTTACTATATACTTTCACTTCTTCCTGAGGTGGCTCAGCGGCAGCAATTTCCGGTTGAGGCTCTGGCTCATTCATATCCGGCAACGAAATTGGTTCCGGTGCTGCATCTAGTTGTTCTTCACCCGGATCGAAGTCGCTCATGATCGTCAGATCATCAACCTGACCAACTTTCTTGCGAATTCCATTGATCATAAATACGATCACCAGGAAGGTTACACCAATGACCGACCAGCGGATGATATTGCTGATACTGGTAGGCTGATCCATGATAAACTGATCGCCGCTCACGTAATGGTGTTCATAGAACTCCACTTGTTTGATGGTGAGTTTGTCACCACGGTCTTCTTTTATACCCAGTGCCAGCGAAACTGCCTCTCTGAATTCTTCAACCTCCATGGCTGTATATGGTGTTTGCACCATTACTTCCTCTCCTTCTTCATTCACTTCGGGTACTTCTTTGTAGTTAAGTAATACCGAAGCAGTGATATTTTTTAGTTCTCCCTGTGTTTTTTCAAATACTTCTCTTGTTCGGTTTACCTCATAGTTCCGGGTCTGAACCAGTGATTGGTTGTCATTCGCTGCCACCACAACGGCTGCGTTTTGCTGAGTTATCGGGGTATATTCATTTCGTTCAACCGGCTCCATCACTTCATCGTTATTACTCTGTTCTCTCTTTTCTTCAGAAATGATGGTACGGCTGTCCGGATCAATAAGGTCTGATTCCCGGATCAGTCGGTCAAAATTGTGTTCAACAGAAACCCGGAGAATACTGTTCCCGGCACCTAACACCCGATCCAGCATGGTTTGACCTCGTTCGGTAAGATACGCTTCCGTTTTCTGACGGAGCTGCATTTGTGTGGTTCCAAAAGCTACTTCTGAATCGTAATCTATTTCTTCGGTTAACCGGTTACCGGCCTGATCGATCACCGTTACATTCCCGGCTTCTAATTCCTCCACACTACCGGCGATCAACGCAGTGATCCCGTCGATCTGATCGGGAGTCAGTGATTTGCCCGGTTTAATATTAAGGATGACAGATGCGGATGCTTCCACTGCCGTTTCCATGAAAGGAGAACGTTCAGGCAATACCAGGTGAATTCGAGTGTATTCCACCTGCTCCAGACTATTTATAGATCGTGCCAGTTCTCCCTCCAATGCTCTCTTCTTATTTACCTCTTGCATAAAATCGGTCATACCTAACGCGTTGGTATCGAAAAGCTCGTACCCTTTTATATCAGAGCCAGCTCCACCGGTGATCGGTGCCATGGCAAGACGTAGTTCGTGTACATCATTCGCCGGTACATAAATGGCATCTCCGCCTTCACCAATTCTGTATTTAACCCCCTGATTGTCTAATTCATCAATGATCTGTTGTGCCACTTCAGGCTGAAGGGAGCCGAATAACAGCATCTCATCTTCCTGTTGCGACCAATACAACACACCACCCATGATGGATAGAATCAACAAGATCAGCGCGACAAACATGACACGCTGAGCCGGGCTTAAGGGGCCAAAAAATTCCTGAAATTGTTCTAAAAACTTGTTCATTTAGGTGTCCTAGATTTGCATTCTGCTTATTTCGTTATAGGTCTCTATCGCTTTATTTCTAACCTGAGTGAGAAGCTGGAAACTAAGCTGGGCCCGCTGCATATTGATCATCACTTCGTGGATGTTGTCGGTTTTTCCGGACACAAAATCCTGAACCCCTTTATCTGAGGTCTTCATAGTATTATCTACTCCCTGAATAGCTTTTTGAAGTGCCTGAGAGAATGACTCTCCAACCTGCCCTACTTCTATATCAAAATGGCGGGAATCACTTTCCGGATTTCCTGTTAATGGCCCCGACCGATTGATAAGCCCAGGGGTGGAAAAATTACCCATATCCCCATTCATTGCTTTCCGCGCATTACCCACTGCCTGCTGCTGTAAATTTCCTAAAAAGCCTGAAATTTCTGCCGGATTTGAGATCATGATGTTGCTCCTGTTTCGCTACTCTTTTAATTAAATTCTGGTGTCTATATTTAAGCCACGTGCCTGCGGTTGCACATTAATGCGGCCATCGTTGGTATAAAGATTCATGTCTTTTGCCGGCATGAATTTTTCCTGGATCAGGTTGCTTTCATCCTGTGTAAGTTTTGGAATATCAGGTGAGGCGGCGGCCTGTCTCAGGTTGGTAACCCGGTTTAGTTGTGTGATTGTTTGCTGGGGATGAACAGTATTGATCGGTGTCATTTTTTAGATCTCCATTGAACGTTTAATCATTTCTTTTTCTGCCTGAATGCTGCTCAGATTTGCTTCATACAGTCGGTTCGCGCTTACCAATTCGGCCATTTCCTGTACCATGTCCACATCCGGATAACGAACCATCCCATTCTCATCAGCATCAGGATGATTTGGATCGTATTCATATCTGAATCGTTCTTCCTCAGCTACTACGTAATCAGGGCCAAGTCCCACCGGGCCTTTATCCTGATTCAGCAGATCTGCGTTCGATCCGAGGTGTTTGGAATTCGTTGTTTTTAAGCCGGAAACACTTTCCTTCAGCACACTCATAAAATCAGATTGTTCCGGCCCTATAGTTTGTACGGTTTTGGGCCGATAAACATTAGTAGAACCTACGGGTGATGAAGTTCGGGCATTCGCAATGTTCTGCGAAGCGATATTGATGCGCTCGCGTTGAACGGCTAAGCCCTGTGCGGCGGTTTGAAAAGTGGATGAAATTCTATCTGCGATCATTATTCGTACAATTATCGGTTAATACCTGTAATTCCGGTTCTTAACAGATCGAAATGATGGCGAAGGGAGCGGGTCACAAGCTGTACTCTCATTTGCGTATCGGCCATTTCGATCATTTCATTTTCCAGGATCACGGATTCTTCAGTGATCTCAATAGATGGATTGGTGCCTTTCATTGCGCCGGCTCCACCGGATGACTGTGCCTGCTGTAGTTCATTTTCGAAATTGACTTCTCTACGGGTATATCCGGGTGTGTCGGCATTGGCAATATTGGTAGCAGTGATCTTCTGCCGCAATGAATACGCATCCATTGCATTGTTAAGAACCTGACTGTGACTATTGTCTATTAATTTCATGATTTCTTTCAGCGTTTGAGTTTTTCAGATGCCGAAACGCAATTAATATGCCACCTTCACGTATTCGCCTTCATTATGCTTCTTTTTATTAAATGACGGGATCTTTCTTTTAGAACCGGAGTATTATTGACCACCGAAATGGCAAAATTTTCCGCTGTTTTTTTCTGTAAATCGCTTAAGAAAATCCATTTTGGGCTGATAACCACTGTTGTGACCCATTAGAAAACCGATGTTTATGAGACTTTTAAAGCAGCAGCTACATGCCTGGCCTGAAGAGGAATTAATTCAGGAATCTGAGCAATTTCTTGATTACTATATGCCTGATACCAAATCTGAGCAGATGGATATTATTCAAACCTTCATATCCGACATTCCACATCCGGTTCTTATCGTCGACAGCATCACTGAAGAGATCCAGTATTTCAATCCTGCTGCTGATCTTGATGTACCCATGTTTGGCAAACCAATTGGTGATATCGTTCAGTTATTTGGAAAAGAAGTAGCACAGGAGCCCGTCGCTTATTTTAATGGAAAATGGTACTCCGTATTCAAAACACCCTTTCTCTGGGAAAATAAACGTCACACGAAATTTGAACTGAAACCGCGGACCATCATTCCAGACCGCCAATCACTGAATGGCTGGAAAAGTATGATCTCCGTAATGTTACACCGGTTCCGTTCCCCATTAACGGGGGTAGAAGGATTTCTTCATTTACTTGAAGAAGAAAATCAGGATCCCGATCTGATCAAACGCATCGAGAGTATTCAGGGTGGGGTAGATCGGCTTATCGCTATTCTCGATGAATTGGAGACCTTATATCATATTGAAGAGAATGATGAGGACCAGAGCCCTCAAAGCAACGACATTCAGAAGATCATCTACCAGATCCTGAAAAATTATCCGGCTCACATCCGAAAAAAGATCAGTTTTTATCAGTCGAAGGATAACGCTTCATTTCGCGGCAGTAAGATCAATGTTGAAAAGATCCTGGAAGCCCTCATTCAGAATGCGGTTGATAACGCCACCGGAGAAGAGGACAAGATCTTTATTGAGATCCATCCCGATACATTTATCAAGATCACAAACACCGGAAGAGTAATTCCGGATGAGGTAGTTGACCGGATCTTTAGTCCGTTTGTAACAACCAAAGCTGAGAATCTGGGCATTGGCTTAACTACGGCCATGCTACACGCCGAACAATTCGGCGGGGCCATCTTTTTAACGGAAAATTCTGCGTCGGAAGGTATTTCGTTCTCTTTATGCTTTCCTAAATAGATACAGATCGCATTTCTAATATTTCAGCTATTACCGGCTATCTTACTCGGTAACATTCAGTTACTGCTTAGGAAGCATCTCTGATTCTATAAGTAAAGAAGCTGAAACCAACTACCCTATTAAGTTCACGCTTGTCCGGCACGATAACTCAAGCAGACAGTACCATATCTGGGAAAATAAAAAAGTATTAGAGAAAACTGTCTGAACAATCTAAGGAGTGAACAATTAACCATAACTAACTGGTATGGAAAAAGAATACGTAGGTCTGGCTGAAGTACCCTCTAAAACACGTCGCCCGGGCAAAAAACTAAAAGACTTTGTTAAGCCGGTTCCCAGAGAGCAGGAAAGTGATTTCAGGTTGGAAGAACTCTTCATTTCCATCACCGATAAAAAATCGCACATTGAATTTGGCAACGAAATATTTACACGCATCAGTAAATATGAAAATCACGAACTTTCGGGTCAGCTTCATTCTATTATCCGTCACCCCGATATGCCGCGTGCGGCTTTCAAAATATTCTGGGATTATCTTAAAAGTGATAAAATGGCGGTGGCCTATGTAAAGAATCTTGCAAAGGATGGCACGTATTACTGGGTACTTGCCGTAGTTATCTCTCATGGAAGCACCTATCAATCCATACGTTTAAAGCCGGGAAGCGAACTCTTCGAGAAAGTAAAAGTCATTTATAATAAAACCCTCGAGTTCGAAAAGAAGGAAGAAAAGGTCTCCGGTAAAGCAGCTGCACTGGCCCGATCGGAGGATTATATGCTGGAGCTGTTAAACGAGGCCGGTTTTAAAGATTATGATGAATTTCTACTTGAAGCGCTTAAGTCAGAGATCTATAACAGAATAGATAAACTCAACTCAAAGGGCGTTAACCTAAAACGATACGTATGTAAAGCTGCCCCTCCGGAGTTGATCGATATCGCCCGTCATTTGAAATCGCTATGCATTCAGCAAAGAGTACTTAATCGTATTCAAAAAGCATTATACGAGCACTCCGATTATATCCTGGATCTCGCCCATTCCATTCTCCTGTTATCACTGAATGCTCAGATCGGCTCCACTAAACTCGACAAGAGCGATATTTCTCTTTCGGTAGTGGCCGAAAAAATGGGCGAGCAATCGCTGGTGGGTGAGAAACAACTACTGGAAATGAAAGAAAGCATCAATGAATTGCATAAGATTGGAACCAACCTGAACATGCATATTCTACTTACCACCATACAAACAGAACAAACCCTGGTGTGTTATCAGGAATCAGAGCAATTTCCAGAACAATCGAACGATTTTATGTACTCCTATTCCGAAATGATCGAGCAGGTATTAGATGCATACAAACCTCGACTGCAGAATATTATTAATGATATTGCCCGCTTACCTGAAGTGATCAAGAAAATTGTAACCGGGATCGAAGAGCTTGAGAAATTTCTGATGGTTCTTCGCTTCATCCATATCACCGGTAAGGTTGAGATCGCAAGGATGTCAGATAATTCGAATTCGTTCTCTACTACTTTTGCGGAATTGATCGAAGAAGTTGAAAATGCAGAAATGCATGTAAAGGAGTTATCAAAAGTAAGTTCTGAAAATAAGGATATCGTGAATGTGTATTCTGATCTATCTGATAAATTAACGTATCTGAACTCCGTGCTTTTTAAGTGATCGAATACCCAAGCCGCTTTTTTCTGCCAACATAGTACGTATTTACTTTTTTATACGATTACCTGCTTATGATTCTGCTTTTTACTCCGATAAGCACATTATAACCGGAATTAGAATTGTACTTATATGGTAACAGAAGATCTTATTATCGAAGAAGGACAGCGTGAAGAAACGTCCAGTTTGTTAAATGGGAAAAAAACAGCCAAAAAGTTTAAAGATTTTGAGCGCCCTACCCCCATCGATAAAGCAAGTGATTTTAAGTATGAGGAGTTTTTCTTTTCGATCACGGATAAAAAATCCCGCATAGCATTTGGTAACGATGTTTTTATCCGATTAAGTAAGTACGATATTTCTGAGATCTCCGGACAACTGCACAAAATTATTCGCCATCCGGATATGCCCCGATCTGTGTTCAAACTTTTCTGGGATTATCTGAAAAATGACAAACCGGTGGTAGCCTATGTGAAAAACCTGGCTAAAGATGGCAGCTACTATTGGGTGATCGCACTGGCCATTCCCACTGCAACCGGCTATCAGTCTATTAGGTTGAAACCGGGAAGTCCGTTATTTGCCAAAGTACAGCAGATCTATGATAAGACGTTGCGCTATGAGAAGAACATGGAGCAACAGATGGATAAGCAGCAAGCCATGGAAGCCAGCGAAAAATATATGCTGGGACTTCTGAAAGAAGAAGGATTCGAGAATTACGATGCGTTCATGTTGCATGCCCTGCAAGTAGAAATGGCGAACCGGCAGTCAAACTTGAAAGGTTGCTCATATACCGTGGAGGCTTGTAACGCAAAAAATGCCCCTACATCGCTTATCCGGATACTGAAGCATTTAACTACACTTTTCCAATCTCTGGCTGATCTGAATCGTATTCAGGATGCTTTAAACGAACACTCTGATTATATCCTGAATCTGGCGCATTCCATTCTCTTGTTATCGCTGAATGCTCAGATCGGTTCAACTAAACTGGATAAAAAAGACATTTCGCTGTCGGTTGTGGCCGAAAAAATGGGTGAACAATCTATGATGGGTGAGCAACAATTACTCACCATGAAGGACAGCATCAACGAGCTGCACGAACTGGGATCAAAACTGAATTTCAGGATCATCTATACCAAACTTCGTATAGAAATGGCCCTCATGTTCTATAAAGAGATCGAGAACGGAGAAGCGGACTATCATGGATTCGAGTACAGTGCCGAGCAAACCATCGATCAGTTGGTGTTATCCTTTCAGCCAAGATTAAAAAAGATCATTAAAGGTATTGGTGAACTTCCCGGTTATCTGCTCGATGTTATCACCGGCGTACAGGATATCGAAAAATTCCTGATGGTTCTTCGTTTTATCCATATTACCGGTAAGGTAGAGATCGCCAGAATGAACGATAATTCAAGTTCGTTTTCTACCACTTTCAATGATCTTATCCAGGAAATTGAAACGGCTGAAGTACATTTAAAAAAGTTATCGGATGTGGTGATGAGCAACAAAGACATTGCCAATGTATATGCCAATATCAGTGAGCAACTGGCTCAGCTATTTGAAGAGTTAGTTCGGGGTTAAGTCCTCAGATCCACTGCTTTTCGGGTGTTTGGGTTCTGATGGATGAGAACATCTTTCAGAACCGGTTTTTGAATTTTTATGAGTTAAATGGGACAGATGGTAGAAACAAAACTTCACAGGAATAAGAAGAAGATCAAAGATCTTAAGCAACCTGAACCAACCGATCAGGAAAGTGCTTTTCTATATCATGAACTTTTCTTTTCCATCACTGATCAAAAATCATTCATCGAATATGGTAATGAGATCTTTCGCCGGATCAGTAAGTATTCTGAATCTGACCTGGCCGGGCAATTACACAAAGTGATCCGACATCCGGATATGCCCCGCTCCATTTTTAATATTTTCTGGACCTTTTTAAAAAATAACCGGCCGGTAGCCGCTTATGTAAAGAATCTGGCTAAAGACGGCAGTTATTATTGGGTTATGACCCTGGCACTCCCCTGGGCAAATTCTTACCAATCCATCCGGTTAAAACCCGGTAGCGAAGTCTTTGAAACCGCAAAAAAATTGTACGCAGAAACTCTGCAATACGAAAAGAAGATGGAGCAACAGATGGATAAGCAGTCAGCCATGGAGGCGGCTGAGGTGTTCGCTCTTGATGCGTTAAATAAGTTGGGATTTGAATCCTACGAAGCTTTTATGGTATATGCGCTTCAGGCAGAAATGTGTCACCGGGAGGATGTGCTTAAATCAGAACATCGCACGCTGGATGTGTATGATACTTCCATCACTCCGAATTCGCTGCTACCAATTGCCAATAATCTTACAAAGGTTTGCCATTCGCTGCATAACCTTTCAACCATAGAACAGGCACTGGATAAGCACGCCGAATATATTTTGAATCTGGCCCAGTCGATCCTTCTTCTTTCCCTGAATGCCCAGATCGGCTCCACCAAACTCGACAAGAGCGATATATCACTCTCAGTAGTGGCCGAAAAAATGGGCGAGCAAAGTCAGAAAGGGGAATTACAGCTCCAGATCATGCGTGAAAATATCAAAGAATTGAATACGCTGGCCTCTAAGCTTAATTTCGACATCATAGTGGCTAAGCTACAGGTTGAAATGATCCTTATGTTCTATAAGGAAATTGATGACGGCATCAGCTCTGAAGCTTTTATGTATCGCGAAGAGCACGCGATCGTTCAGCTTATCGATGCCTTGAAACCAAGAATAAAGCAGATCCTGGAAGAGATCGGCGCTTTACCCGAATGCCTCTCAGAAATTGTGTATGGGGTGCAGAATATTGAGAAATTTCTGATGGTTCTGCGATTTATACATACCACCGGAAAGGTGGAGATCTCGCGTATGAAATCTAATTTCGAGTCATTTGGCACCACGTTCGACGAACTGATCCGTGAAGTGGAATCTACCGAGGTTCACCTCAAACAATTGTCAGATGTGGTGTATAACAATAAGGATATCGCCATTCTTTACACGAATATCTCGGAGCGATTGACCCAGCTGAATGAACATCTGATCCACGCCTGATCTATCTATACGAATTGTGAGACTCATCTGAGTCTCACGCCCATCTTACTTAATCATCCTCTCTCCCGCCCGACCTTCAACCTCTCTCAACGGTCATGGTGTTCACGCCTATGTTGCCTGAAAGAGTGGATAGAGTAGCTTTGTACATACAAACCTTAGATATAAGTTCTGTAGCTTGTTCTGCGGACAAAAAAAGAGACTTAGCCATGCCTGACTAAGCCTCTAACCATTTTGCAACTATCATCAACAAGATGAAAGCTTATCACTACTCAGAACAGCTTTGCATTAGCTGTTCCTTTTATGTTCTGTCTGTCAAAACTCAGGAAGAAAAGGGAGCCTTCCGGAGTTGTATCAAAATAAAATGTTCCATTTAGTTGCCGTACCAGAGTTTTCAGAAACTGATAACTCAGATTTGGCTTATTCTCTTCACCTTCATGAAATCCCTCAGGGAATCCCTTCCCATTATCACCAACAATTATGGTGATCTTTGAATCTTTAAGACTCATTTTAATACTCAGGATTCCTTCTTCAATATCCTTAAACGAGTGTTTGTAAATATTGATGATCACTTCGTTCATTATAAGTGAACAGGGATGAGCCTGATTGATGTTCAATACCAAAGGGATCAGGTCAAAATCTACCTCAATGTGCTGGCCGGGTTCTTCATAATCCCTGGCAATATTTGTGACAATGCCACGGATGTTCCGGCTGAATTCAAGTCGGGAAAAACTGCCCGATTCAAAAAGTTGTTCGTGCATCGAAGCCAGTGTTTTCACCCTGCTCACACTACTCAGCAATTTGTCCTGCACGTATTCATCTTCCTCGCTAATAGCCTGTAACTGTATCATGCCGGATACAATAGCCAGGTTGTTTTTTACACGATGATGAAGTTCTGAAAGCAATAACGATTTTTCTTCGATCGCCTGCTCCAGTCGAATTTCTGTTTCTCTGAACGGTGTAATGTCCTCACCCACCATCACAAAATTGATAATGGTGCCGTCTAATTGCTGAACCGGTGCAATTTTGGACGAAAAGATGAACCAATCCCCGTTTTTCTTTCGGTTAATGGGTTCACCCGACCAGGACAATCCGTTTTTAATAGATCGCAGGATCTGTTCATATTCTTCATGGGAAACCAGATCTGAGATCAGCACCCCGATTTCTTTCCCCAGCAATTCCTCCATGCTATAACCGGATAATTGCTGAAAATGTGGGTTTACATACTCGATCAACCCTTCACGGCTGATTATGATCACGCTACTCGGACTCAACTCAACTGCTTTGATCAGTTTACGCTGAATCACATCCGCCTCTTCCCACTCATTGTACGGAAGCGTGGTGTATTCATTATCGCTGTTCATGGTATCTAGCGCCTCTTCTAATCTTTCCCAGAATTTATGGATACTGTCTCTCTTGGTATTTATACCTTTAATTTGCGTGGTTGAGCTCCTTTTCTCTGATACTGATTCGCTTAATACCTCCATTAGCGAATATCCCTGGGCCAGTTCCTCCCAGTTCTTTCTTCCCTCCAGTATCATTTTCTTTGCTGATTCTTCCTGATTCTTACTGATCAGCGTTAACCCGGATCGTTCACTATTTTCCTTCGAGATCCGTTCGTTTCGCTTCTCATCAGCCCGCTCTTTTTTCTTCTTAGATGAATCTTTCACGACCTCTTCTCCGGTTTCTTACATTATTAACTCGTGTGTCTTTGTCTGCTATAAAGAGAACCAGGTCTTTGTTTCTATTTGCTAAGGCACACCTATCCCTGTAACCGGATAATGATAATATGTGATGTGTCTTATACATGGGGTTCTTGTTTACTTGTTAAAAGGAACCAGATAGTGAGTGTAATTTCCTCACTATCTGGCCTTGGCTCATGCGCCTCTCTTGACCATAGTTTCTTTTTATCTCAATCTGTCAAAACCTTGCTGATCGAACACTGATCAGCTCAGTGATGTTTTCGGTGATGGCAGCATCTCGCTCAAAGACTGCCATCCATCCCGAAAACTATGCTAGAAGTCACCAAAATCGTCGTCATCATCAAAAGGTATCAGGTCAGACCCTGCAATACCGTTTGATTTTCCATTCGCTTTATGATGACCGTTTAATCCATTTTTAGCGGGTTCCGGTATACTGTTTTCCACTTCTGCCAGTGCTGTTTGTTCTTCAACTTCCGCAGATCTCTTAAATCCTTTGTTGAACTTTTTGGCTATGGAATCTGCCCACTTTTTCGCATCAACCGGGGCATTTTCACCACTTACAGAAACTGAACTTAATGATGAACGATGATCCCGTTTACTTAAGGTTCCTGCCAGGGCTGCCAGATCATTCACAATGGCATTCAATTCGTTTGCCTGAGAAGACAACTCTTCTGCTGCACTGGCTGATTCCTCAGATGAAGAAGCATTACTCTGAACCACATTATCCATTTCCTGCATCACCGAATTCATCTGTTGTATGCCATCAGCTTGTTCTTTGGATGCTGCAGAGATCTCTACCACCAACGTACTCACCGAATTGATACTGTCTTCGATACGTTTCAGGTTGTCGCTCACCTCCTCTGCAACGCTGGTTCCGCGAACAGAACTAGTTTGTGATTTCTGGATCAGATCTGAAGTATCCTTGGCGGCTTCAGCACTTCGCTGAGCCAGGTTTCTAACTTCTTCAGCAACTACTGCAAATCCTTTTCCTGCCTCACCGGCACGTGCTGCTTCTACTGCGGCATTCAAGGCAAGCAGGTTGGTCTGGAACGCAATATCATCGATCGTTTTAATGATCTTGGACGTCTCGTCGGAAGAATCCTTGATCTCTTTCATGGCCTTGTTCATTCTGACCATTGCTTCCACCCCTCGTTCTACCAGTGGTTTAGCCTCATTCATGGCAAGCTCTGCCTCGGTAGAATTCTCATCGGTCTGCTTTATCTGTGATCCCATTTCTTCCAAAGAGGAAGTAGTTTCCTGAAGACTGGCAGCCTGTTCACTGGCACTTTCTGCCAGACTCTGGCTGGAGCCGGTGAGTTCGGTTGATGACGCTTTCACTTGCTCAGAACCAATAGATAGACGCTCGATCAATCCGGCCAAAACTTTATTGATGTTGTTACGGGTATATAATCCGACAACAAATGCAGCAACCACGAATACAACATCAATGATCAGGATGATCGAATTAAAGGTACTCGCCTTATTTTGTGATGCGAGCGCTGTTTCTCTGGCTGCATCTTCAGCGGCCTGACTAACTTCCATCGCTGTAGCAAGGATTTCCTCATATTTTCTGATCAGTAATTCCTCTGATTCAATTTCACTTGCCCGGTAATCAGCCAGATTTTCAAACTGGTCTACATAGGTTTGTAACAGATCTTTTGAGTCTTTTACGATCTCATAGGTGCTGGATGAACTGGAAGTAGTCGCCAGAATGGTAGCCAGATTGGTATTTGCACCACGCAACTGACTAATTATGGACTGGTACTGACTCAGATCCTGATCATCTTCGGTTTGTAATGGTTTTTGAAAATCTGTGATCAGAAACTGTATACCGGCGATTTCACTGATCCGGTCCGCACTCATATCACTCAAATAATCATCCAGACGGTCATTCAGCTTTCTGGAAGTCACCAGAGCTTCATTCTTAATAGTACTGATCATCATATTATTCTCAAGAAACTCCAGCATCGTTTCCTGATACTGATCATTTATAGCCGAGAATGTCCCAATCTGACTTTCCAGTACGGGCAGATCAAATTCTACGATATATCCTTTTAATTCTTCGATCTCGCCATTTAATTTATCGAAACGACTTACTGCTTTATCCATGTAGGATCTGTCGTGGGTATGACTGAATTGCATATACTCATAGCCGACTGTGCGAAGAGTTTGTTCGTACGCTGCGGCTGATCCCCATTCGTTCAAATAGGCATCTGACAATAGTTTCGATTCATTCTTTAATGTTCTTAGTGAAAAGAATGAGGCCGAACCCAATAACAAAGTTATGATGGTTGAAGCAGCGGTAAGGACCATGATCCTTTTTCCGATCGTCCAGTCATTACTCACCGACTGAAACTTATTGACACTTGATTTTAATTTTGTGATTGCCATATCTATCCTGTTTGTATCTTTATGCTACTATTTCTTCTGTATCCTTTTCGTGCTCGGGCATTTCAAAGACCACCCGATGTGCATCTAAAATCATTTTTACGGTTTCATTGATCTTACCAATACCTGCCAGGTACTTGTCGTTGATCGGAATTCCGAATTCTGGCACGTCTTCTATCTGGGCGTCGGTTACATCAACCACTTCAGACACTTTATCTACCAGAACGCCAGTTAACCGTGCTCCATCCTGAACTACGATCATCACAGTTTCTTCGGTATTAGCGATGGTTGGCAGGCCGAACCGGCTTCTTAAATTCATTACCGGTATGATCTTCCCTCTCAGGTTCACAACTCCCTCAATGTAGTCGGGCATTTTTGGCACTTTAGTGATCGGCATCAATCCAATGATCTCCTGTACTTTCAAAATATCAATGGCATATTCTTCATCACCTAAAAAGAAACTGAGGAACTTTCCGCCTGTTAGATTGTGACCTTTGCTCTCTTTTGCTTTTTCTTTCACCATTAAACCTTCCATTTCATATCCATTTTAGAGTTGTTTCCCTTTTTATCGGTAATACCTTGGGTTTCCTTAAGTGCTTTTCGACCAAAATTTGGGTAGTATTTTTTGATACTTACGATATGAATCCATAAAAAAAGCACTGCCGGGTGATCAGCAGTGCTTTTAATAAAATTCGATGAGATCTATCCTTTGATCTGGAAATTAATCGGTAGTGAATAATACACACTTACCTTTTTCCCACCTTGTTCGCCCGGCTTAAATTTCACTTTTCGTATACCTTCGATCGCAGCCTGTCCGCAACCAGCTCCGATATCTTTCAGGATCTGTGGGTTTTTAACCTGTCCGTTCTCATCCACTATAAATCTCAGAAAAACTCTGCCTTGAATGTTATTTTGTAATGCCAGTTTTGGGTATTCGATATTTTTGTATACCTCAGCCAGGCCACCGATAAGTTCCGGCATTTTCTCAGCTACGTTATACACCTCACTTGTATCGGCCAGAGTTATGATTACTGTTTCATCACTAACTGAAGTACTGGTACTTGCTGTTGCTACTGCGCTTAGTATCAGGCTGCTTGCTAACATTATCCCCGCAGCCATCATTATTTTGTTTACTTTTTTCATGGTCTTAACCTTTGTTATTTACGTAAAGAAATTTCTCTCTCTGTGTGTTTCAGTATTTTTTTAGAAAGTGATCTTGAAGTTCACCGG
Source organism: Balneolaceae bacterium UBA7797 (assembly GCA_002480645.1). GTDB lineage: Bacteria > Bacteroidota > Rhodothermia > Balneolales > Balneolaceae > UBA7797. The sequence continues at coordinate 185,307 of DLCN01000009.1, read as the reverse complement.
AAGCGAGTAGTATACCTTAACGGGTGTACCATTTTTTGATCCGGGCTTGAATTTCACCTTCTGAATACCTTCGATCGCGGCTTGTCCGCATCCGCCTCCAATATCCTTCAGGATCTGAGGACTCTGTACTTTCCCATTCTCATCAACGATGAAACGGATAAATACCCGACCTTCGATACGGTCATTTTTGGCTTTGCTTGGGTATTTGATATGCTTATAAATTTCAGGTAAACCACCTACGATCTCCGGCATCTGATCCACTACATCGTAAACCTCAGTAGTATCATTTGCAGCATTAAGCACAATGCCATCGGTAAGTTCCCCTGCCTGTGCGTTGGTAGTAATTCCCAGGATTACACCAACAAACACCATTGCTAACGTCTTGTAATTTTTAATTGTTTTCATACTTCATGTACTAAGTTGATTTGGTAAGATGATTCAGTTATCGGCAAACATTAAAATTCCTTAATGTTTTTTAATGAATAATTATTCTCAAAAAAAAAGAGCATCAGCTTTTCAAGATGATGCTCTAACCTAACCTTTGTGGGAGATAACCATTGTGTATCAGCCTCCATGATTAGAAGAGGCTACTGTTAAATCAATAATTACTCTCTGTACTACTTAGGTTATCGCATCAAAACATCGGTACTTAAATGACCGACTCATTTTTTTTTGACCGCTGATCAAAAATCCGTCAGTTCACCATCATCAAGCAGTACCAGCTCTTCGTAATTTTGTACCGGTGCCTTTTCCGCATCTTGTTTTTTATGATGGTTCCCGGTAGCAGAACTTCCCTGGAAAGTGATCTCTGATACTGCTTTTCCTCTTTTGTTTCTTCGTAACCGAATAGAGGTACTCCCTACTAATTCAGATAATCTGCCAACCACATTATGCAGAGACTCAGCCTGTAGTGATAATGCTTCTGCAGCACTGGCCGATTGTTCTGAATTGGTGGCATTGTTATGCACCACAATTTCCATTTCGCTGATCACCGAACTCATATCGTCTATGCTTTCAAGTTGTTCCTTAGCATATGCAGCCATTTCAGCGATCATCTCATCAACGCTTCCGGAGCTGATTCGGATCTGGTCGAGGTTATCGGAAGCCAGTTCTGCGATCTCAAAACCACGTTCCGAACTTTCCTGCGATTTTTTGATCAGATCGGTGGTATTGCGGGCGGCATCCGCACTTCGTTGTGCCAGATTTCTAACTTCTTCGGCAACCACCGCAAATCCCTTTCCGGCCTCACCGGCTCTCGCTGCTTCAACTGCCGCATTTAATGCGAGTAAATTCGTTTGAAAAGCAATTTCATCGATCGTTTTTACGATCTTGGAAGTCTCCAGGCTCGCCTCTCTGATCTCCGTCATGGCCTGAGTTAATTCACTTACAGCTTCAACCCCCTCACTAACCAGATTCCTGGTTTCCATCATCGCCTTTTCTACCGCACTCGTACTCTCATTACTTTGTTTGATCTGAAGCGCCATACTATCCAGCGAATTTGAGGTATCCTTCACCCGTGCAGCCTGTTGCGTGGAACTCTCCGCCAGTTCTCTGCTCGATTCTGACAGTTGATCGGATGAGGTGTTCACTTCTTCAGCACCGTTGTTAATATTCTTAATGGCTTTGGTCATTGTACCGGTTATTGACCGACCGATCAGCAATCCGAAAAGCAGTGCAAATATGCCATTCCCGACCACAATAGCTCCAAGTATCCAAACATAGGTAGCTACTGTTGTATTTGTATTCTTGCCTTGTTCATAGGCATCATTTTCAGCTAATTCGGCAAGTGTTATGGAATTTGCAAGGATCTGATCATACGCTTTCAGACGTATGTTCTCCTGCTCTGTAACCGTTTTTCGTGACTCGATCATTGCCCGAACGGTCAACACATTGTCATTCAGTGTTCCAAGAGCGATCTGTAAATACATCATTCCCTCAGCGGAACTAACGCCGTTTAGCAGCTTCCCAAAATCCTGACGAACGGCGATCAGATTCTCTTCGATATTTTGTAGTTGTACAGCATCATTCTCAGCTTCTGATTTCCAAAGCCGCTGAATTTCCACTCCCTGTTTAACCAATAATTCCTGTGCCTTATAGATGCGATCCTGCTCCTCACTCTTTTCTGTTGGATTTAGAGCCGGAAGTCCCGATTTAGCTACTTCCAGGTAGTCATGTACACTGGCAATAAAATCCTGAGTAGACTGGTAGGTAAGATCCCGGTAGGTTAACAAAGCCACAAATGCGCCATAGAAGCTGTACATAGATCGCTCCAGTTGAACTATACTGCTATCCATCTCAATGGTTCTTGCCTTCACTTCTTCCAGCTCGAACCTTTCAGAAAGCGATCCTACAGAATCCACACCTGTTTTTATTTGTTCTAAAAGCTGTTCTGTCTCACTCCACTCATTTTCATCAAAATTCTGGCTGAAATTTGTCAGATGTTGGCCCAGGTCCCGTGTATCACTTTCAATGGCTCCTGCAATCTTCAATCCCTCCAGACTCTGATCTACGAGGGTATTGGAGTAATTATTGATCTGAAACAAAGCATACATCCCAACCAGCCCTACAGCCAATAAAATGATGGTTCCACCCACCGATAAGAAAATGATCCTTTTACCGATGGTCCATTTATCCATTCCGGAAATGTTTATTAGTAAGTCAGACAGCCACTTTATAAATCTCATTCTTAATCCTCTATTTTATACTGGTATTAGACCGGCTCAGATCTCAAACCCAAAAGCAACGACTTCTACATTTAAAATGAGTTTAATAACACCTTCAATATTTCCTAATCCCAGTAGAAATTTGGTTTCGATGTTACTGCAGGCCGTTTCAATTTGCTCTATTTGTTCCTTTTTGATATCCGCGACTTCCGAAACCCGATCAACCAGAATTGCCCGAAGTTCCTCTCCTTGCCTGAGCACTATCATCACCGTGTCTTCGGTATGATCGGCGGGAGGAAGCTTGAATCGTTTTCGCAGATTTATTACCGGTACGATCTTATCCCGTAAATTGATGATCCCGTCGATAAACGCGGGCATTTTGGGAACCGGAGTTATGGCAGTTACACCAATGATCTCCTGCACTTTAAGTATCTCAATAGCATACTCTTCTTCACCCAGGAAGAAGCTCAGAAATTTACCTCCTTCCACAGAGATAATCCCTTCAGCTGAACTATTTGATTCAGATAATGTATTCATCATCGTATTTGTTTATTCCGTTCTTAACCACGTACTAAATTGTTACTAAAACCTGATTCACCTCACATACTACTTATCGGAAAAACAGAGAGTTGCTTAAATCGAAAAAGCAGATCACAGGAAATTTTCTTTCACCAAAAGAAAAAGGAGACCCGGAAGTCTCCTTTTTAAATGAGTTAACTAGAACTCAGAAATCGCCGAAGTCATCCTCATCCCCAAATGGGATCAGTTCCTCAAACTTCTCTTTTTTATGTGATGTGGCCTTCTCCGTTCTATTCTTTTTAGGTGTAACGGTGGAATCGGGTCCAATTTTGAACTCAGAAAAGGTTGAGGATGTTCTCATTTCCTGCATTGCCGAACCAATGCCAGCAAGTATGGCAAGATCACTTACTATACTATTCAGTTCATTAGCTTGCGATGATAGTTCCTCTGCAGCACTTGCCGATTCTTCGGAAGAAGAGGCATTACTCTGCACCACATTATCCATTTCCTGCATTACTGAGTTCATCTGTTTTATCCCGTCCGATTGTTCCCGGGAAGCAGCCGAAATCTCAACCACCAATGTTCTTACATTATTGATGCTTCCTTCAATTTTTACCAGGTTATCGCTCACTTCTTCAGCAACGCTGGTACCTCGAACTGAACTTGTTTGAGAACGTTGTATCAGATCGGAAGTATCCTTGGCAGCTTCAGCGCTTCGTTGGGCCAGATTTCTAACTTCTTCCGCCACAACGGCAAATCCTTTTCCGGCCTCACCGGCCCGGGCCGCTTCTACAGCAGCGTTCAATGCTAATAAATTCGTTTGAAAGGCAATATCATCGATGGTTTTAATGATGCGGGAAGTTTCATTACTAGATTCATTGATCTCTTTCATGGCCTGATTCATACGTTTCATCGCTTCTACACCTTTTTCTACCATCGGCTTTGCGTCGTTCATTGCCATCTCAGCTTCCGCAGAGTTCTCTGCTGTCTGGGTGATCTGCGACCCCATTTCTTCCAGGGAAGAGGTGGTTTCCTGTACACTTGCCGCTTGTTCACTGGCGCTTTCTGCCAGATCCTGACTTGATCCGGTTAACTGAATGGAGGAGGCTTTCACTTGCTCAGAGCCTGCTGAAAGCCGATCGATGATTTCTTTCAAGGCTTTATTGATCGATCTGCTGGTAACAAAACTTAAACCGCCGGCTACAACCAAAACAATTACTGAAGCTATCAGAACAAAAACGATCGCATTATTCCCGGCTTTGGCTGTACCATTTCCAAGATCCACAGCCCCTGCGTGTGCGGCTTTTGATAATTCAAGTGACCGGCCGAGTGCTGCGTTAGAAGCTGTGTACACTACTTTTTCGTTCTCTTCTCTTTGTTCTAATGCTTTAATATATGATTCGGCATGTGTTTCAAAATCTCTTAGTTGGGAATACAGCTTATTTAGTTTATCCGATAATTCAGTATTCGAAGTAACAACCACTTCTTCTTTCAACACGCTGATCTTTTCGATGGTTGCTTTCAGTTCTATCGTGATCGATCTCAACGCTCCGTAGTCCTCACGGGCATCTGTGCGCCAGAAATCATTTATGACCTCATGTACCAAACTTACATTTTCTGCTAATTCCTGCGACAACTCATTCGAATTATAATTGAGGTCGTCAAGTATTACATCGAATTTACTGTCCGTAATTTCCAGTTCTTCTTTATTGCTGATCATATTCAATTCGTAGGTATGAAATTGATCAACTGCCTTTCTATAGCTACCCACGTCATTTTTCAGATCAATAATTAACCGCTGAAGTGTAGGTAAATTCTTTTCTGTACTTAGTGCATCTAATTCATCAATGGCCTGATCTACCACATCAAAATTATCGGTCACTTTAGTGTAGGTCTCTTCCGACTTGTCTTTTTGATAACGCATTCGGTAATAACCGGCTTCGCGCATCCCTTGTTCAAGCCTTTCAGCCATTTCCCATTCGGGTATGTAGGCCTCAACTAACCGACTTGTGTTCTTATTGATCTGATTGAATTCAAACAAGGCGAATGAACTTAATATCAGAGTTATTACAATTACGCTGGCACTCAATATCAGAATTTTCTCCCGTATTGTGCGCTCTTTTCCCCTTTTGCTCCGTGCTCCTAAGCTAAATTTACCAGACATCTCTTTCCCTTTAAAGTTAGACTATAGCTTTATGCTATGCCTAAAACGGTTGACACCCGCTTAAACCTAAAACGTATTTTTTTCTTTCAGCGGGTAATACCTCCGCTTCAAAAGTCTTATCGCACATTTATTAAAAAAAATTAATCTTTCTCAGTCTTTTTTCGTCATTAACACAAAAAGAGGTGTACCCAATAAAGGATACACCTCTCTTGTCAAGAAGTTTAAAAGCAAACTATCTACAAAAAGATCGTTCTCATTAATATTCTACTACACCCAAAGCTTCGAGGATCTTATCCTTCAGCTTTTCGGGAGTAAATGGTTTATGAACAAACCCTGCTCTTAGCTTACTAATTAATTTAATACGTTCGTTGTTGCTTTCTGTTGATACGATCAATACGGGAATATCTCTGGTTTCAGGTTTATTTCTCACCCGCTCCAGCATTTCCATACCGTCCATAACAGGCATATTCACGTCGATGAAAAGAATATCGAGCCATTCCCGGTCCAGCACATCCAGACCTTCCTGACCATTTGATGCTTCGTGGATCTGTTCCACTTCCACACCACTGTTTATTATCGTCTTCTTGATCATACTCCGCATTACTGCGCTATCATCAACAACTAGAATATTAATTGCCATTTCTTTCTCCGCTGTATTACAAAGTTGGTTGTAAAGTTTGCTTTTTCATGTGTTTTATAATCGCGTCAGGAATTTTCTGCAAAGGAAGCACATCGTCAACTGCTCCGAGTTTATATGCTTCCTTAGGCATTCCATACACTACTGATGTTTCTTCATCCTGGCCGATCGTATAAGAGCCTTTCTGTTTCATGGCCAGCAAACCTTTTGCACCGTCTGCGCCCATGCCGGTTAAGATCACACCCATAGCATTCACTCCCACATTCTGTGCAATAGAATTGAACATCACGTCCACACTTGGGCGTTGGTGATGTACCGGAGGTCCCTGCTTGATTCTGGCATAATACTTTGCTCCAACTTTATCGACTAGCATATGATAATTTCCCGGGGCAATGAGCGCCTGTCCGGGCCTCACCAGGTCATTATCTTCTGCTTCTTTCACGTTTAAATTGCAGATGCTGTCCAGCCGTTCTGCAAAACTCTTGGTAAATACCGGCGGCATATGTTGTACAATTACAATACCCGGCATATTTGCAGGCAATTGAGTAAGTACGGCTTCTAATGCCCGGGTTCCTCCGGTGGAAGCTCCTATCGCTAGTAGTTTATTTGTTGTATGAACCAGCGAAGCTTCTTCTATCAGCTGAGGCTTACTTCTCTTTACATCACCTGTGGCTGACGGAGTATGTACTGTTTTATCAAACTTAGCCTGAGCAGCAACCCGTACTGCTTTCACAATATCTTTGGTTATATCCTGGGTGGAATATGCTGATCCCGGCTTACATAAAACTTCAACGGCACCCAATCTTAATGCATTAATGGCATTCTGACTATTTTTGGGAGTCAAAGAACTTACCACTACAACCGGCATCGGAAAATGCTTCATCAGTTTTGACAAGAATGATAGACCGTCCATACGCGGCATTTCAAGATCCAGTGTAAGCACATCCGGTTTTAGCTTTACGATCTTTTCACGGGCGATATAAGGGTTCATTGCAGTGCCAACAACCTCAATATCCTGCTGCTTATTAAGCTCTTCGGATAATAATTTTCGAACAAATGCTGAGTCATCTACAATTAACACCTTAATCATGATCAGGCCTCCGCTTTATAATAGATCGAAATTTCAGCGCACCCTTCATCCAGATTTACTTTGATCTGCTCATGAACCATACCGCCAAATAAGGTATTCAGATCTTCATTTTTATCTGCAATTCTGGGTGGTCGTATTACACAGATATTGTCATCCTTGGCGAATAACGGAACGGTATTTCCGCAAATGATATTTGCGATCTCGCATAGCGCTCCTTCCTTATCTTCCTGTGTGGCTTCATCTACCCCCAACATGTTACTGGCAATAGCATCCAGTAAGGTGTCGGATGGGTTTATCACCATTCCACCTTCCGCTGCACCATCAAAGGCAACTACAGATTTTGTGACACCTGATGGTTCCTGTTCGCCTCCAATATCTTCAAGCTCCCAATCTTCTAACGGAAACATATAACAGGTAATCTCGAAGGTATTCAGAGCGATGTCGTGAATTTTATCCGTATAAATAATACTCATTGCTTTTTGAATGTTGTTTCTGAATTTGTTCTTTCAACTCACCGATCATAAATGGCTTTTCCAGATAACCGTGGCCCCAAAACCGGAGCATATTCTTCACTGTATCTGTTTTTACTGATGTAACCGCCACTACCGGAATATCCTTGTTCACAGGATCACTGTGCATGCGCGTCAAAAACTCTACCCCATCCATTACCGGCATATTTATATCGGTTAGAATGAAGTTCGTTTGAACCGATTTAAGTATTTCCAGCGCTTCTTTACCGTTCTCGGCTTCAAATACGTGTCCGATCGGTAAGTCGCTTTTCATTAAACTTATTTTTAGAAACACACGAATCGCAGGTTCATCTTCTACAAGTAATATGTTTAATTCTGTTTCTTTCATCTGCTTGTTGCACTTACTGTGCTGTATTGAATTACTTCAGTTTATCGACACCCTTCTATAATTCTTTATAATCAGGCATTTGTTTTTCTACACCTTCCAGATCCATAATAGATGCCATTTGGTACCATTTATCATGATCGAGTATATCTTTATGTTGTTTAGCCAACAATAATAGTGCGTGCGACATGTGCGTCGATTTTTCCATCAACCTGTGCGTGCTTGCGATCTGCTCTTCGATCATTCTGTTCAAACTCGTTCTCATTATACTACACAGTGTGTTTTGGCGTTCAATGGTTCTTTATTAATGGTGACCAGGCCATCTGAAATATTAAGCGTCATGGTTCTGGAAATATTACCACCTACTTGCTGGTGACTGATCATAAATCCATTCTTCCAGAGCAATTTCCTGAGCGTAGTGAAATTTCTTTGCCCTATCTTAAAATAATCCTCACCCGGGCCTCTCTTCATACTTGCGCCACCGGCCACATTCAATTCAAAATTCTGTTTCTTTGCCCCCAGTTCGTACATCATTTTCAGCAGGGTCGCAAAACCTGTATCCACATACATCGCCGGATTTGCTTTCGCTTTGTCCGGATCAGCTTTAGATATGGGCAGCATCACATGTGCCATACCACCAACTTTAGCCACTGAATCATATAATGTTATGCCCAGGCATGACCCTAACGCATGGGTTATAATGAGATCGTCCGGATTGTTGGACACTTTTATGTCGCTAACACTTACTACTTTTTTCATTTATCCGTTATTCATCATCGTTTCTGATACGCTGCAGGAGCTACATAAACAAAGTTGTTATTATCTGATGGAATACTCTCTGAGTGCCCGATGAACAGGTACCCGCCCGGCTCCAACATTTCATAGAATCTATTGATCAATTTTCTCTGGGTTTCCCGGTTGAAATAGATCATCACGTTTCTACACATGATCACATGAAATCCATCTTTTAATGGCCATTTCTCGGTTAGATTTAACCGGCCATAGGTTATCATCCTGCGGATCTCATCATTTACTTTGTACTCACCATTTCCAACTTTGGTGAAATATTTTTTTTCTAAATGCTCAGGTACATCCATCATTTTTTGCGATGAATAAACCCCGGCTTTGGCTGTCTGAAGTATCTCCCGGCTGATATCGGTGCCAAGTATTTTAACCGAACGCCAGGCAGTTTCCTGTTTTCCTTCTAAGAGGGTTATGGCCATTGTTACCGTTTCCTCTCCCGATGAACATCCCGCAGACCACCATTTAACATCACGACCTTTCATTTTTGGCATAATGTTATTTTTGATGTAGTTGAAATGACCAACTTCCCGAAAGAAATTCGTTTTATTGGTCGTTATTACATCAACCAGCGCAAGAAATTCCTGCCCGCTGGAATCACTATCCACGTATTCCAGATACTCACTGAAACTTTGCACGCCCACCCGACGGATTCTTTTCATCAATCGACTACGTACCAAGGCCTCTTTCCCTTCCTGAATAAAGATCCCGCAATAATCATGGATCATTTTTCTCACTTTCTGGAAGTCTTCATCCTGAAGCTTAAGCGAGGCCGGTGACGGATGTGTGCTGAACATACTCATGGTTTCCCTCTTAAGCAGCCGCTTCAATTAAGGTGGAGGTATCAAGGATCAGACCTACACGTCCGTCTCCTAAAATGGCTCCTCCCGAAATATGATTGGTCTTAGCGATATTATTGATTGACTTACCCACCAGTTGCTGTTGGCCGATCACCTGATCTACAAGGAGCGCATACCAGCTATTGTTATTGCTGATAATTAGCATAGTGCCGTCTTCCAGGGTTTCATTTGCTCCATCAATACCAAATAATCGGTGTAGCCGTATTACCGGAATCGAATTTCCGCGGAACATTACCTGCTCTGCATCTCCCATAACGGTAAATATGTCTTTCTTTCTTGGACGGAATGTGGTGTCGATATTTATGGTAGGCACGATAAATTTCTGCTCGCCTACTCGTATAAGCATTCCGTCGGTTATGGCAAGAGTAAATGGCAATTCCAGACTGATCAAAGTGCCTTTGCCGAGTTCTGAACTCACTTCAATTTTACCCTGAAGCTGCTCAATAGATCGGCGTACCACATCCATTCCTACTCCACGGCCGGAAAGATCCGTAACCTTTTCTGCAGAAGAGAATCCCGGCAGGAAGATGAGATTATAGATCTCATTCTCGGTTAGTTTTTTCTCCGGATCAACTAAGCCTTTTTCAATAGCTTTTTTCAGGATCACATCTTTATTGATGCCTCTACCGTCATCCTGAATTTGGATGATCACTTTACCACCTTCCTGAGAAGCCCGTAAAGTCACATTAGCCATTTCAGATTTCCCGGTTTTTGCACGTTCTTCCGGATCCTCAATGCCATGATCCAAAGAATTCCGAAGCATGTGAATCAACGGATCGTTAATAATGTCCACCATATTACGATCGATCTCGGTGTCTTCACCAAAGGTGGTAAACTTGACCGGTTTGCCTGCTTTTCTGGAAAGATCTCTGATCAATCGATTCATTTTATGGAAAGTAGCCCGTAACGGAACCATTCGAAGTGTTAAACTGGTATCCTGTAACTCGCGAATGATCTTTGTGGCGTGATTTACTTTCTTCTGTAATTCTGAGTCCTTAGGGATGTTATTATCCTGAGCTACTACTGAATGTGCGATCACAAGTTCGCCCACCATATCGATCAGACGGTCCAGACGGTTTACACTTACCCTAACCGATGATTCAGATTCAGATTTAGCATTAGATTTCTCAACCACGGTTGGCTTTGCAACAGGTTTTTCTGCAACCTTGGGCTCTTCGGCTTTAACAGGTTCTTCTTTCTTTTGCTCTGCCTGTTCTTCCGAATTTTTTACCTGAGGAGTTTCTTCTTTTGCTTCTTCCTCCATCTCCTCTTTAGCTTCAACCGGTTCTGCAATAGCCGGAGCCGCTTCAATATTCATAACTTCTGCCAGTGCATCAGCCGGGGTTTGCTTATCGTCCGACACTTTTGAAAGCACGCTCATCATATTATCGTACTTATCGGGCTTAGGTAACGGATCGCCACCCTGGGCATGCTCTACCACTGCCAGCAGTTTTTTTATGATATCAATAGACTCGAAATTGATATCCGCATTGGCCTGATCGAAAGAAAGATCGCCTTCCCGAACCATACTCAATACTGTTTCAACAGAGTGAGTAAATTCTGTGATGGGCTCCAATCCCATAAAGGCTGAAGTACCTTTTATGGTATGGAAACATCGGAATACCGTATTGATCAATTCATCATCTTCCGGTTTTTCTTCCAGTTCCAGCAGTGCACTTTCAGCCATTTCAATAAGTTCATTACACTCGGTAATAAACTCACCAACCATAGACAACTCAATATCAAGAGGGATATAAAATACGGACTCCTCTTTTTGCTCATCTTCCGGCGCATCTACTACAGGCTCCGCTGTTTGTTCAGCATTGCCATCATCAGAGGTAGTTTCTGCCACAGGCTCATCTTCCTGAACAGACTTTTCAGCCGGAACGTCAGAATCCCGGTACATTTCAAATTCTTCGTCGCTCTCCACTTCAATAGCCGATTCTGCTGCCTGTGAAACAACCTCTAACCAGCTTTCATCCGTGATATTTCCTTTCTGGTAGTTTACTACTGCTACCAATGCTTTACTCAGCGGCTCTTTATAAACCTCTGTGTGATTTTTTATCAATGAGGCTATAAGATTGATCAAATGCTGAACTTCCTCTTCCGATAAAAGATCTTCATTTATCGAAATGATGTAGGAAGCCAGATCATCGAGAGTAGCCTCTTTAATTTCCTGAAACTCAAAATCATCAACCGTCTCTCCCTCCTGAGCTTTAGCCAATTCATCGGCCTTTTTCTTTAGCTCTTCTACCTCATCCATTTCAATCACGGTATCCGCGGATTCTTTATTTCCATGAAGAGCATGATCGAGCGTATCGTATGCCCGCTCAAAATCCTCTACCTTGATCTCTCCTTCCTGGATGATGAACTCCCGGATGGTATTAACCGCCTGCATCGAAGCAGCTTTAACGGTCATATAAAAATCATCTTTTTCGTACAGATGTTTCAGACCTTCCCAGGAGAGATCCACTAATTTCTGCAGTTGGCGGGAATCGTTACCAAGTAAAGTAACCACTTCTTCAAATTTTGCCCCTGCAATTGCCACGTTATCACGATCGTTGGGCCAGATATCAGCCATCAATCGTATGATCGACTCAAGATCTTCTATGATTTTTTTATTATCTGTACTCATAACTCTGCTTATTTATCTGGATTCACTCATTGCCATTGTTAAAAGAAATTCGCCATTAGCACTATCGAATTTCATTTTTACTGTGGGAGGTTTATTGGGCATAAATAAGGTGAGATCACTCCCCCGGGTAGCGGTTGGTAATGATGACTGCCCTCTGAAACCAACTTGTTCAATATTAGCTGCGACATCTCCGGCTAAAATATTTGCGATCTCTCCGATCAAATCCCCCATATCGTCACTTTCAAAAGGAAGTTCCATTCCAATAAATACTTCTGAAAGACTAACTGCTGTCTCTTTAGGGATTGCCAGCATTAAAGAGAATGTGATATCAGGATTGAATACGGCTATGTTTCCGATCATTCCATTCAGCGGCCCGTCAGGCTCTGCATAGTCTGAATAAACCGGTGCTTCCCCCGAAATCGATTCAAATGTATTGATCACTGATTCTTTCACGATCTCTACGATCTGTTCCGGAATATGTACTGCTTTTTTTAATTCTTCAGTTATCATTGCTTATCCTGTTATGATTTAAGAATGCTGCTAAAGAAGCTTTTCTTTTCTTCCTGCTCTTCTTCTTCTTTAATTATCTGTCCCTTATCGTCTATATACCTGCTAACCGCTTTTAGCATTTTATCTGCTGTGAATGGCTTTGTAATATATTCGTTTGCCCCGCCTTCGGTTAATGCCTTATCCACTTTTCCCATCGACTTCTCAGCCGTTACCATAATGATCGGTATTTTATCGTAGCCTTTATCCCTGATTGCTCTGGCAAATTCAACCCCTGTCATCTTTGGCATATTCCAGTCTACAAATAAGATCTCGATATCATCATTAAATTTTTCAAGAGCATCCTGGCCATCCATCGCATCTTCATATTCAAACTCAGCTATCATCAGTTGGTCCAAGGCCCGCTTAACCTGACTTCTCATAATTTTTGAATCATCAACTACAAGTGCCTTAATTGTACTCATTATAATCTCCTATCTGTCTGAAATCCTTTTCGCTATTCAATTATTCTTTTTATACCCAACAGGGTTCTGTCGCATTCTTATTGTCTTATCGGTACCTCTTAAATATCCTTAAGAACCCCCAACTGTTTTTTTAGCATAAATTCTTATAAGAGACTGTTATATAAATAATTAAAAACGCCCATTTATTATTAAATCCGGATAAGATCCTTTCGATTACAGCTCCTTTTGTTAAAATAATCTAATAAATCTAACTCGCCTGCTATTCATATCTTCATTGAACCGCATATAGCGGGTACAGAACTTCAATGCGTATCAATAATTCAAATAAAGCCCGTCTGGTAGGTTACACCAGAACTGACAAGCCTATTCATACAACTGAGGCTGTTGATTCTGAGAGAAAAGTTCTTGCTATATCAAGAAAAAACTCTCAGCGTAATTCAGATCAAAAAGTTGAATATGTATATGGTGAAGAGAGTGTATCTGCTAATTTTGAACTCGAACTGATTGAAGAGGCAGAGGTAATTGAAGAAATAGAATACTCGAATTTATCGCATCAATTATTTCATCAGTATAAATCAGGTGTTGATAGGCTTGAAGGGTTACATACTTCCAGATATTTCTCAGCAGATATTGAACAAACTGCTGCAACTAAAAACCCGGCGACAAAGCACCAACGTTACTTTGATCAAATGATCAAGTTCGCCAATCCTAAGGGTGATTGGTTAGACGCCCGGGCCTGATCAAAAAGAAATTGGAAGTGTAAGCGTTAATCTTGCTTCTCCATCCTGAACACTCAGAAAACTCAAGGTGCCGTTTAACTGACCAGCCAATTCTTTGCTTGAGATAAGCCCTTCATTGAACGAATTACTGATCTCGCTATCTTCATTTTTTATATCTGCAATCAAAGAAGCAATTTCTGATTTTTTCTGCTCAGTAGTATTAAACTGAATGGTAAAGTTTACAAACTTACCTTGTTGGTGTGTCATCAGTTTTAAAGAATCAGACTTCATAGAACATTTTCTGGCATAATTAACTAGCTCAAAAACAATAAGTTTCGCTATAAAGAGATCCACAGAAACATAAAGTGGATAGTCAGTCAGTTCAGTTTCATATGATTCTGCATGCATATTGACCGTTCTGAGTACCTCATTCACTAACCAATTTATATCTACATCCAGGGAAACATCCTCTTCCTGATCGGTTGTATCAGTCTCATCAGTGTATAATCCGTGTAGCTGCTCAAGTATGCTGTTTACTTCATGGATACCATGTTCGATCTGTTCTTTATAATACCCGATCTTTTCAGCACTTTCTTCAGAACCTAGCGACATGTTGATCAACTCCAGATATCCTGAAATAGCACTAAGAGGAGACATTGCATTATGCATGTTCTGACGAACAATACTTTTTTGAAGCTTACTAACACCTCTTAGTTTATGAAAACGTTGCTGCAACCTGATGTCGGTTTCAACTTCCTTATTGGAATATTTATACAAGCCGCTATTATTCTGGCTTCTTTCTTTTACCAACGCATCTAATTTTCTTGCTAATGTCATAATTCATACTCGATTTTAATGTCCCCGGATGCTCACGTTTTTTTTGCATCCTCTGTATCCTCGAAACCGGCTATAAAACATTAATGATTTTTAATGTTCATTAAGATTTTCTAACCATTAGAAATATAGACAGGTGGAAATATTTTTAAAAAAAATTTAAGTAATAATTATCATCGCCGATAAGGGAAGGTTAAACGACCAAAGGAATACCAAAAACTCAATATTAGAGGATCTTAATGTTTATTAAAATCCTCTAACGTTTAAATTTTAATGTTCGGTTCAGCCCGTTTCTGTGCGTGAGAAAGCTTACACTACAGCAAAATTGACAATTTTAGTTTAATCATACATAATAACGTATTGTACTAAAACAGAAGATGGGCACCCTAAAGACCATATTAATAATAGATAGTTCGAAGAATTACTCTTCCAGGCTTAAAAAAGAGCTTGAGGACACCCTTAATGGGGTTACAGTCTTATTATGTATTAATGATATTTCTATCAGGCAAAAGTTACACGAAAATCTGGTGGACCTGATCATTGCAGATATTCATTCTCTATCCGTTTCTGCCCGAACTTTCCTTGCCACTGTTCAGGATGAGTTCCCGGCTACTTCTGTATTTTTTACTTCCAGCTCATACCAACTGAATATTGCACTGGAACTGATTGACCAAGGTGCTGCAGATTACATAGACAGGAATTGTACCGAATGTATAGCAGCCCGATCCTATCAATTTTTACGATCCTATCGTTCTGCCTCTCATTCTATAAGTAATGAGCTCACTGAAGTCGTGGATCTGATTCAAAAATCTAATATCGGTGAGTTATATATCGCTGACCTGAATAATTTTCAGTTCATTTATGCTAACAAAACCCTGATGGATAATCTGGGATACACCGATCAAACTTTTAAAGATCTGTATCTGGATGACATCATTGAAAACCTGAAATCCGGTAATCTTAAAAACAGACTAGCCCTACATGCCGAGGATGAACATTCAGAGATCATAACCCTGAGTCTGAATCATATCCGAAAAGATGGAAGCAAATACCCTGTAACTACTCACTTCAAGATTTATCATCAATTACATAAACAGTATTTGATCGGATTGAGTATCAACGACAGTCAACAGCATGAAGACGCTTCCGAGTTACAAAAATTACGTGCTCACAATAAATATAAATCGGAGTTTATTGCGAATATCAGTCATGAAATGAGAACCACGCTCAATTCCATTCTAATTCTGAGTGAGACCCTGGGAGAGCGAAACTCGGAGAATCTTACTGAGAAACAAAAAGAGAAAGCTCAGGTTATTCACAAGGCCACGGATAATTTACTTCAGCTTCTCAATCAGGTACTCGACCTAAGTAAGATAGACTCCCGCAAGATAGACCTCTCCTATTCCACTATTAATATTCGTGACGGCATAAAACAGCTGATCAAACTCCATCAACCTATTGCGCACACTAAAAATATTGAACTAAGTTATTCAGTTTCTGATGCTGTCCCGGATACTTTTATTACCGATTCTATTCGGTTACAACAGATCTTAAATAATCTGGTCTCCAACGCGATCAAATTTACAGAGAATGGGGGTGTTACCGTTTCAATACAAATCGAAAACAGATCTGCACATCCTACCATTAAGACAACGGAGAGATCTGTCATCACTTTTTGTATTCAGGATACGGGAATCGGAATCCCTAAAAATAAACGCTCATTGATCTTTGAAAGCTATATGCAGGCTGACGGGGCCAACACCCAGTCAAAATTCGGAGGAACCGGACTGGGGCTCACTATTTCCAAAGAACTTGCGCAGCTGCTTGGAGGCGATATTTACCTTGATAGTGAAGTTGGCAAAGGCAGTTCATTTACCCTGTCGTTACCCCTGACCACCGATTACCCGACTAAGACCCAAAAAGAATATCCAGAAACCCGGGAACCACTCCCACAGATCAATGAACCCAAACCGGTAAATGAGATCTCTGTTTTACTGGTTGATGATAATTCCACTCACAATCTGGCGCTAAATGAGTTCCTGAAATTCCACGTAAAGGAATGCATAAGTGTGGAATCAGCGGCAGAAGCCTATCAACTACTTGAAGAAAAAGCTGTTGATATCATTATCCTTGACATGTACCTGCCTGACAGTGACGGTCATCAGGTTCTTGAACACTTGCAGCAACAACATCATTTAAAGGATATCCCGGTAATCATTTATACCGGGAAAAATTTAAGTAATGCAGAAGCGACCATCATTCGCCAAAAAGCTGCAGCTGTAGTAGAAAAGAATGTAAACAGCTACCGGATTCTCGTTCAAACATTAAGCTCGATCTTTAAATAATTGAGCATTTCTTAGCAATTTGTATGAACTTTACGCTTGAATGTTATCGTTAACATTCGGTATTTATCCATTCTATTACCAACCTGATTTTTCATACAATGAATCGATTACAACTACTATTACTGGCTTTATTTTTCGTGTTCGCTTTACCTGGAAAAGGTGTTTCACAATCTGCCACCGACCTACGGACCGTTGAAAATTTGCGTACCGGTTGGAAATTTATAAAAGGGGAACAAACCGACGGTGCAGATAAATCAATAGATGATTCTGATTGGGAATCGGTTACTATACCCCATGACTGGGCGATCTCCGGCCCCTTTGATCCGAACGGAAATGGCAGTACCGCTAAACTTCCCTGGAAAGGTCAGGGTTGGTACCGAACTACCTTAGATATACCCGCCTCATTTTCAGATAAACGTATCTATTTGATCTTTGACGGAGTCATGGCATTTCCCAAGGTGTACGTAAACGGTGAACTTGCCGGTACGTGGGACTATGGTTATAACTCATTCTATCTGGATGTGACTGATCAGATCCTTGCTGGAGAGAAGAATACACTAGCTGTACATGCCGACACCCGCGATCACGATAGCCGATGGTATCCTGGTGCCGGTATCTATAGAAAAGTTCAAATGGTAACAGTAAACCCGGTTCACGTAGATATTTGGGGAACCTATATTACTACACCGGTCGTGAAACCACATATGGCAGATGTTCGCATTCAAACTACCATCAACAATTATTCCGGTGAAACATCATCCGTCAGGGTTAAGCAGCAAATCAAAGCGCCAAATGGAAATATTGTTGCTGAGGGTGATCAGGAAAAGGACGTAACCTCCGGAAAACAAAGTTTATTCGAATCCACCCTAACACTTACCAACCCGGTCAGGTGGGATATTGATAACCCTGCCCTCTATACAGTTGTTACGTCGGTATTCTCAAATGGAGAGCAAACTGATTCTTATGAAAGCACTTTTGGTGTGAGAACTATCCGCTTTACTCCGGATGATGGATTTTATTTGAACGATAAACGAGTTCAGTTAAAGGGAGTAAACTTACACCATGATCACGGCCCGTTGGGTGCAGCTTTTTATCCACGGGCGATGGAGCGTCAATTGGAGATCATGAAGAGTATGGGAGTAAATGCAGTTAGGAACAGTCACAATACTGCTGCTCCTGAGTTGCTTGAATTATGTGATAAGATGGGGATCCTGTTCTTTAATGAGGTCTTTGATAAATACGACGCAAAAGCTGACATCCTGAAAGAAACAGATTTTGAAGAATTTGCACACCGTAATATTCGAAATTTTGTAGTGCGCGACAGAAATCATCCTTCTGTATTTCTTTGGAGTGTTGGTAACGAGATCGGTGATGTGCAATGGAATATTAACAATGGATATCACCGACTGCATACGATGGTTAATTATGTGAACAAATACGATCCAACCCGACCAACCACTCTCGTTAATGATAATGTAGATGCCGCCCGGCTCCGGCACATGGATTATTACGATGTGTTAAGCTGGAATTATGGTCGTCGGTATCGCCTTGCGCGACAAATGGAACCGAACAAAGCTGTTATCATCAGTGAGTCTGCTTCTACCGTTAGTACGAGAGGTTTCTATGAATTCCCGCTACCCGAATCGGATACAAGCTTTACAAGATCACTACAGGTTAGCTCCTATGACCTTAATGCTCCCTGGTGGGCGGAAATATCTGACGACGACTTTATGTGGCAACAAGACGAACCGTATGTGGCCGGTGAGTTTGTATGGACAGGCTTTGATTATCTTGGAGAACCTACCCCTTATGATAATCAATCAGTAAAGGCGATGGGGTTCACCGATAAAGAAGCTTCCCGAAGTTCATATTTTGGAATTGTGGATCTTGTTGGTATTCCAAAGGATCGATACTATTTATACAAAAGCTATTGGAAACCGGAGGAAACGACCATTCATATCTTACCTCATTGGAACTGGGAATCATCAGCACAGGATACTTTACCGGTATTTGTTTATACCAATGGTGATTGTGCCGAGCTCTTTTTGAATAATGAATCACAGGGTAAAAAATGCAAAAATCCAACCTCCATGGTTTCCGTAGATCGGTTTCGTTTAATGTGGATGGGGGTTAACTATGAGCCCGGCACACTCAAAGCTGTTGCATATAAAGAAGGAGAAAAGATCGGCGAACAAACACTTAGTACAACAGGAAAGGCACATCGACTAAAGATCACCGCTGACAGAACACAACTAAATGCTGATGGTATGGATCTTTCTTACCTACTCGTGGAGGCAGTGGATAAAGATGGAAATCCCCATCCACTCGCTGATCAACAAGTAACGATAAAAGTCTCAGGGAAGGCAATATTGGCGGGAGCCGGGAATGGTGATCCCCAATCCTTTGAACCTTTTCAGGATGATAGGGTAGATCTCTTCTACGGTAAGGCCATGATCATTATCAGATCTACAGAAGAAACAGGAAAAGCTACCATTTCACTTTCAGCAGATGGTTTAAAAGGAGCAAAGCAAACCATCGAGATCAGATAATACATCAAAGGTTGAAGCCGGATCCCACAGATCCGGCTATTTTATCTCAAAATCACTTTGGAAACTGAAAAGCCGTTAGCTTCTCCAATTATATTCTGATCATCATTGGGGAGTAACAAGAACTGGATCTCCTGAACAGAATTTACATCCAGTTTCAAATCGGTTTCATTTTCAAACCAAAAGGGAAGAAATACGGGATACGGTCTGGGCAGCAATACCATACGGTCAGCCTTAAAATCACTCAACGAAAGCTCATATGCTTTTTTTCCCTTCGTAATTCTGATTTCCTGTGAATACGGCAATCCAAACTTATCAATCAATACTATCGTAAGATCCTGCTCTTCTTTAGTATAACTGTCTGCTGATACGATCATGGAAGAGAATGTATTTGTAAGACCAGACGGAATAATCCCGGTAGTTTCAACACTGAAACCCAACGCACTTTTCTCTGATTGCTTCAGGGAATCTCCGAAGATCAATAACTCGGTCTCTGCATCAGAATCGCTTTTTTTAATCCTTCTTTCGTACTCTCCTTGCCAGGCTGCAAAAGAAAAATCGACCTTTCTGAAATCCTTATCTGCGTCAAAAAGAACCACCGGTGTGTGCTCTGCCAGAACATCTGCACTCCAAAATTCATCATGGTAATAATTCCAATCCCAGGGGTACCCCTTATAACTACCGGGGAATGTGATCTGATTACCACGGTCGCCAACTGTGATCCAATACGTAATTTTCCCCTGCTCTAAAAAATCACCGGGTATCACCGCTTCAAATTTACCCGGAGTTACTTCCGTCATTTGTATATCTCTCCCCCGTTTCCCATAGGGAGCCAGCACAACCTGCACCGGCATATCCTTTTTCGGCAACTGAATATTTGCTTTCAGCACATGATCTTTACCTTCAATCCAATTGTTTTGAGGATGATGAACGACTTCAGGAAGTTCGACTTTATGACCATCTCTATCATAAAACTCACTAAAACCGAGCTTTCCATTCCCAATACTCTTTGGCAGATCGACCGGCATCTTTTTATTGCTGATAACATACACACCTGGTGTGATGATGAAACTTCCTTTGTCAGCTTTTATGGGAGTCCTGTCTTTGATCAATGACCGAACCCAGAATTTTTCACTCAGGTCTGGTAAATGAATAGAAATTGCATGTGCATTCTTTTCTAACCGATTTATCTGTTTTTTGAAATTTGGTTTCTCAAATGGATCACTTAATTCAATCACGTCTGCATTCACTTCCAAACGCCACACTCCATCCCGAACCTTATCCATAAAATAGGCGCCGGTGCCCTCATACGTTATTAAAACCGATGAGCCTCTTCCTGCGATCTGTGTAATGGCTTCCGGATCTTTTGGATTATGATCATTGCTTCCTGAATAAATGAATTTCTCGCCATCATTAAATATCGACCGATCACTCAGAACTCCCAGGGTAGCATCAAAAAATGTAGTATCAGTGAGATATGAACTGAAGGTAGTGTTTCGGGGAACCGACCTGAATATCTCACCGGCTATCATCATGGATAACGCCCTTTTGGGACTATACAGGAGGTTTAAATAGTGGGTTGGATAATCTGAATTATAGGGTGCAATTGCTGTCGGATCGTAAGCGAATTGCGTAGCCCATTGGAAACCTGCCTCTCTGAAACTTCTGGCCATCATAGGATAGGCATAGGCATTTTTGGTATCAGCTGCATCAAATTCGTACACCATCAATGCTTTTCCTGAAAAACCGGCTCTGTTCGAAAAAGAGATCGGATAATCATTTACATGGGGAGCGTAGTTTTTAACCATCGTTTCGCCACCCACTAAGCCTGCAGGGTACCATTGAAAGCTTAATCCGTCCACCTCAGCCTTAAGAACCGCATCAGCCACATCAGGATTTTGTGCAACATTATAAAATACCGGCTTTTCCCAGCCGACTGACCGGACATGTTCCGCCATCTCATTTACGAATGCGGTTATAGCATTTTCATTCCCATAATGGGTGGGCTCGTTGATGATCTCCGTCGCTATGATCATCGGGTCATCCACATAGGTCTTTCCGGTATAAGGATTCTTATGATTTAAGAACTGTTCTAAGTAATTCTTGATCACCGGGTAGAATTCTTTATTTAACGGAGCTTGTTCCTTGGAAATGTAATTTGCAAAACCGGGTGTTTCTGTTGCCCCGTCAGGATAGGCATTATCATAAAATGTGAGGGGAGTTATAATTATGCTGATATTCCGTTCCTGCAGTTTCCAGATCATATAATCGAACAGATCCAGATGCTCGTTAGTGAGTAAATTTCCTAAACTATCACTGATCTCGGTATCCCAGACATGAATTCTGAATCCATTGAAATTCAATCGGGCAAAATGATATACATCCTCGTCAATTACTTGTTTATGATTTAATCCCAGTTCTTTTATGGCTCTGTAACTGTGAGCAAATGGTGTGGAATAATTCACCCCAAAAAAATTCTGCTCCTCTCCGGTTTGTGAATCTATCATTACTCCGGCTTCATTCACTACTATTCTCTGTGCAATTGCCGGTGATATACCGCCTATCAAAATAAGTAACAACCAAATCAGTCTTTTCATATCAACTTCTGTTTATTGATTCGCCCCACAGGATTCTCTCACTTTTAACGTACTAATCAGCATTACTTTCTCCTGTAGTTCTTTATCGTTTTCTATCAACCGTATTAATTTCGAAGCTGCTTTTGTCCCTATATCATACGCCGGTTGATGAATTGTAGTTAACGGTACCGACATGAGTGGGGATCTTATATCATCTGAAAATCCCACTAAGGCCATATCCTCCGGTATTCTCAAGCCAGCTTCATTAATGGCTTCCATAGCACCAAAAGCCACGGGATCATTCACTGCAAACACAGCATCGGGTCGTTTATGAGTGGGTAAATCCAGTAATATCTTCATCGCTTCGTATCCACCTTTTTCCTGGAATCCACTTTCAATAATCAGTTCGCTAAACGTATTAACTCTGTTTTGATGCAGCGCTTCTTCAAACCCCAGCAATCTGTTTTTGGTAATGGATACCTTCCCCGACCCCTTCAAATGAGCAATTCTTCTTTTACCAAGATTGATAAGATGTTCAGTGATCTTATAGGCTGCATTCCGATCATTTACACCGATACAACTGATCCCAATATCTTCTATACATCGGTCAAAGAAAACAATTCTGGTATCTGTTTTTGCAATATTTTCGAAGAAAGAGGCATCCTCCGTATTCTGTGAACAGGAGATCATAATTCCATCTACCCTTTTTGAAAGTAACATTTCGACTACTTCCTGTTCCCTGACCGCATCTTCCGATGAATGAGCCAAAATGATCTGATACCCTTTGTCATAAACAACCTGCTCAATACCCCTTATCACTTCAGGAAAAAAGGAATGGCTGATCTCCGGAATCACAACACCCAGAGTATAAGTCCGCCGGGAAACCAGACTTTTTGCTATGTGATTGGGCCGATACCCCATTTGCCGTGCCGTTTCAAGAATCCTTTCCTGTGTTTTTCCCTGAACGCTTCCACTATTATTCAATGCGCGGGAAACCGTCATAGCAGATACGCCTAGTTCATCAGCAATATGTTTTAAGGTAACTTTTCCAGCCACTTTCAGACTCCGAATCTCAATCATGTTAACGATAACATTTTACCTTGTTAACATCTCGTAGTCAAGTAAAAGGTTTGATCTAATTTAAATGAGTACCCTCAGAAATACGGGTAATATAGATCTCAGTATCAATACCGGTCTTCTCTTTGTATGCTGTGGTAATATGATCAGTAAAAGCCTTTACCGCTGTTTGTTCCACAAAATTGATCGTACATCCCCCAAATCCGCCACCCATCATACGTGCACCCAGCACTCCGGGTTGTCCTTTAGCCAGTTCTACTAGTATATCCAGTTCTTCGCAGCTTACTTCATATTCATTGCTTAACCCATAATGGGAAGCATATACTTGTTGTCCGAACTCCTCAAAATCATCGTTTTCAAGATATTCTCCGGCTCTGAGTACCCGCTCATTTTCTTCAATAACAAACTTACATCGCATGTATATAAGTTCATCTAATTCCTGTTCGTGAGCTCTTAGCATATCGATACTTACATCCCTCAGGTTCGAAATATCTGGATAATACTTCTTTAACACAGCCACTCCGGCCTCGCATTGCTCCCTGCGAACGTTATACTCGGATGAAGCCAGGTTATGACTCACTTTAGAATTACACAGCACGATCTGAATATCGTCCCGGTTAAATGGGATACGTTCAAATTCCAGAGAACGACAGTCTAATTTCAAAGCAACACCAGATTCCCCATGTAAATTGGCAAATTGATCCATAATTCCACATCGCACCCCTACATGATTATGTTCGGTCAATTGCCCTACCCTGGCCATTTCAATACGGCTCAGTTCAAAATCAAAAAGTTCGCTCAATCCCAGAAGAATACCGCCTTCCAGTGCGGCAGAAGAAGATAGTCCCGAGCCAATGGGAATATTACCTCCAAAAACGACATTAAAACCACCTGTGCTAATTCCTCTTTCACTTAATTCAGAAACTATTCCTTTAAAGAATTTCGCCCAGTGAAGATCCGGTTCCTCTAGATCCCTGCTCAGATCAGCAGAATACTTTTCATCCATATCTACTGAATAGGCCTCGATCTTATTGGAATCATTCTTCGACATGGCCAGAACGATCACTTTATCGATAGCGGCAGGCATCACAAAACCATCATTATAATCGGTGTGTTCTCCTATTAAATTAACTCTTCCCGGTGAGGTGACTATTACAGGTGGGTCTGTAAAGTGCTGATTATACACTTCTTTAACTCGTTGGATCTCTTGTGACATCTTTCGCTAATATTTATAATTTTGTAAGGTCAAAATAGTGCTATGGCTAATTATTTTCTAACCCTTTGATAGTAATTAGCAATTTTCTTTGTTTAACAATTTTCTTTAACGTTTAAACCTATTATTATACATTTACCAGTAATGGTGGAATGACTAACTTAAGGACATGGATAATAACAAAAGAAAAACAGTAATGATCGTTGAAGACGATCTTATACTGAATTTGCTCTATGAGAGTTATTTGGAAAAATTAGGTTACGATGCTGAGGGAGAATTGGTTTATGGTAAAACAGCAATTGAAGTAGCCCGACGAATTAATCCGGATCTGATTTTAATGGATATTTCTCTTGAAGGTGAAATGGATGGAATTGATGCTATGAAAGAGATTCGGAAATTTTCGGATGTCCCCGTCATATACATCACTGGAAATTCTGATCCATATCACGTTCAACAAGCTAAAGAAACGGATTACCTCGACTATCTTGTTAAGCCCATCGAGTTCAATGACCTGAAAGATTCTTTAGAACGAAACTTCGGTCATACCAGCTAATTTTAACAAAATCTGAGACTATCCCATGAAAGTACTATTAAAGGTATTACTTGTGGCATTGGTATATCTAAGTGCCTGCACAACCACCCGGGAAACCAGCCAATTTGAAAGCGAGAAAGTACAGGAATTTATTGTAGAACGCCCTCTTCCTTATCCCATCGATCTGCCTCCGCAATTTATAAATGCTGTTAATAAGGGCACCAGAACGCTTACCGGAGAACCCGGGGAAAACTACTGGGTACAACGTGCAGACTATATGATCGATGCAGAAATAATCCCTGAGGATACACTCGTAACCGGTTCTGTACAGATAACTTATCACAATAACTCGCCCAACGATCTTGGATTCCTGTTTCTGGAATTAGCACAGAACTTACATGCTAAAGGCGTTGTTCGAAATGAAGAAGTTGAGGTAACCGGAGGGTTTAATATTCATACAGTTACTTCAAATGGCGACACGCTCACTCAAAGATCCCGCCTCAGCCCGGGTGAACCTGCATACGGAATTGAAGGCACTACTATGTTGATTGTTCTGAATGAACCTATTCCCTCAATGGAAACTGGTACTGTTAGTATCCATTATTCATTCAAAATTCCTAAGAGAGGGGCCTCAGCCAGAATGGGATATAACAAAGACAATTTATATCACCTGGCATATTGGTATCCACGTGTCTCTGTTCTTGATGATGTGAATGGTTGGTTTACTGATAACTTTACCGGAAACGCCGAGTTTTACCACGATCATGGAAATTATCAGGTTACTTTTACTGCACCGGAACAATGGATAGTTATGGGAACCGGTGAATTAACCAATGCAAATGAGACATTGTCTGAACTCATCTATGATAGATACATTAACGCCGGTACCAGCGATACTCCGGTAAAGATAGTTACAAAAAATGATTTCGGTAACGTAACACATCAAACCGAAACAGGGACGATTACCTGGAATTTTACTGCCGAAAATGTGCGGGATGTCGCCTATAGTTTTGTTCGAGAATCGAATTGGGATGGCATGCGTACCCCTGTTGGTGATATTGATAATGATGGGAAGACAGATTATTCCCGAATCAATGCATTTTGGAGAGAAACTGCTCCTTTATGGAATAAAAGTGCAGAATACGCTGCACATTCCATTTCATATTTATCAGAGTATACCGGGTTTTCCTACCCATGGCCTCATATGACCACGGTGGAAGCAGATGGGATCATAGGAGGAGGAATGGAGTTCCCAATGATCACTATCATCGGATCATACAATAATGCAGGAGCCAGGGCACTGTACGATGTGACAGCACATGAATTAGCTCACATGTGGATCCCGATGATCGTAAGTACCAACGAACGCCGGCACGCATGGATGGATGAAGGATCAACAACCTTTCATGAAGCTCAGGCAAGATGGGATTATTTCCCCGGGTCGTACAACTTAACCCAGGAATTTAATGGCTACTTAAGAATTGCGGGATCTCCAGCAGAAGGGGAAATCATGCGATGGTCGGACTATCATTATCCCGGACCTGCTTATGGGGTTGCATCCTATCCAAAACCCGGATCAGTGCTTATTGCGCTAGAAGGTTTGCTGGGAAAAGAAACCTTTCATAAAGCATGGCAAACCTATATCGACCGATGGGCTTACAAACACCCAACCCCGTACGATATGTTTAATACCTTTGAGGATGTATACGGAGAAGATCTGGACTGGTTCTGGCGCAGCTGGTACTTTGAAACCTGGACGCTCGACCAATCCGTTTCAGATGTAAAGACCATTGATGGTATTGGTGAAATTACTATTGAGGATCTGGGTAGGATTCCAATGCCTGTTGATCTGTTCATAAAGTTTGAGGACGGAACATCCGAAGAAATCAGAATTCCGGTCGATGAATGGTTAAAAGGGAAAACCTCAACAACAATAGAAGTTGCGGCATCATCACCGATCATTCTCGTAGAAATTGATCGTACCGGATATTTTCCTGATACAGATCGCAGCAATAATAAATGGGAAAAATAACGAGATCGCACTTCTCCGGAGGGTGACTTCTACGTTCAACTTTTACCAACTTTTTATTATCTCAAAGATGGGGCTTCGTATTTTTATACGTTGTGAAAACCAAAGTGAAAAATAAATTTAATAATAAAGCCTTTCGATGGATACTGTTACTGGTAGGAGTGACAGCTATTTTATCGTTAACCGGGATCAATGTGTACATGTTGTATGACATTCGGCACAACATGGAAGACGGAGAAGAAAAACGCCAGGTAGCTTTATTAGAAGAGATCGTGGATAAAGTCAGGGACCAGGTCTATAGTCCGTTCAGAGGTTTTAATAAACTGGAACTCGAACCGATTGAATATACCGTAAAAGAGGATGGAGCATTCCCGGCTCAGGTACAGGAAAAAATTATGGGGGCGGCTCAAAGTCCGCTATTTGACGGTATCTACTACACACCTGAAGGAGTTGATCCATGTATTGATAATACTCAGATCTATGCCTTCAATTATCGGGATAACAGCCTGAATCTCACTTCAGATTATCCTTCCACTATCTGTGATGGAGTTGGACTTGCCCGAACTAAAGCCCGGATCGAGTTAAACAGTTTCGACTATCGATGGAATACCAATACCGAGTTTGATGCCCACCGCACGATGAATATTGGCTTCATCAACCTAAAAGAAAACCGCGTGATCGGATATCTCACGGCAACCATGAACCGGGAGTATATCATTAATGATGTGATCGCTCCATATCTTGATGCTTATTTTGATTCCACAAAAACAAATACAGTGGTATGGCTGTATGATTGGGCAAACGACAATGTATTAGCCACTAACAATGAAGGAATCACCTATGATGCTGATCTGGTTGAAACCCGACTCCGTTTTGGACGAATGTTTGATAATTGGAACCTGAAGATCGGTTTTAAAGGCTCTCAGGTTGCAAGCATGTATGGCGATACATTTATAAAGAATATTGTTGTACTCGGGTTCGCAGTGCTGCTTTTACTGGGAGCTTTGTTCTTCATGTTTTTTGCCTCTCAAAAAGAACGAGAACTTTATCAACGACAAGCCGGCTTTCTTGCCAATGTAACCCATGAACTGAAAACACCATTAGCAGTGATGCAGGCTGCAGGAGAAAATATTGCTGATGGTCGGGTAACGGAGCCTTCACGGCTGCAACAATATGGCAATCATATTTACAATGAGTCAGTACGGCTAAGACGTATGATCGAGAAGTTACTGGATGTTGCAAAAACAGATTCCGGGCAAACCATGCTTAAAGCCGCACCTCATGAGATCAATGATCTTGTTCGCGCTTATGTACAACAAAACAGAGATTACATTGAGCAAAAAGGTTTTAAATTCACCTTTAAACCGGCTGTTGTTTCTGCGTTGATCATGGTGGATCTGGACTCGATCGAGACCATTCTTAATAATCTGACTGAGAACGCTATCAAATATAGTGCTGACAAAAAAGCTATCCGTATAGTAGTTGAAACGGAAACCGACCTTGCCCGGATTCATGTTAAAGATGCCGGCATTGGTATCCCCAAAAAGCATCTCAAAAACATTTTCAAGAAGTTCTATCGGGTAGAGGATTCTCTAAATGCTAAAACTAAAGGGCACGGATTAGGCCTTAGTATTGTTCATAACCTCATGGAACTCAATGCAGGGAAGATCTCTGTAAAAAGCGAAGTTGGTATAGGTACCACCTTTACCTTAGAGTTCCCGATCCTGGTTAGGGAAGAAAAAACTTTGAAAGCATCGAAAAATCGCATAATCTCAGGCGAAAATACTGTAGAATCTACTGAATATGTCTAAAAAAGAAATTAAGATCCTAGTAGTTGAAGATGAACCCAGTCTTATCTTCACACTTAGAGATACACTGGAAAGTGAAGGGTACAGCGTAATTGTTAGTGAAGACGGAGAACATGCTGTTAGCTTAGTTAAAGAGCATTCACCAGATCTTATGATCCTGGATATAATGTTACCAGGCAAAAGTGGTTACGAGATCTGCCAGGAGGTGCGTGATCTCAGATATACCTTCCCGATAATAATGCTTACCGCTAAAGATCAGGAGATCGATAAGGTGAAAGGATTGAATCTGGGAGCAGATGATTACCTAACTAAACCATTTGGCGTAAAAGAACTTCTGGCACGTATTCAGGCCCGTTTACGACGCTCAGGAACCTATTCCAGCTCCGGCAATGTAGAGATCCTGCAGTTAGGCTCTGTAAAGATAGATCTGCTTGAATCGGAAGCTATTTTTCCGGATGGAAGTGTAAATGAACTTACAGCACGGGAAGTTGAACTTATCCGATATCTATTAAATGCCGGAGGCGAACCCGTTTCCAGAGATGAATTACTGGAAAAAGTATGGCGGTATGAATTCAGTACTAACACCAGAACCGTGGATGTTCACATCTCTAAATTAAGAGCTAAAATTGAGCAACAACCCGACGATCCACGATATCTTATCACACTGCATGGTGTTGGGTACCTCTTAAAAACAAACTGATTCTGAATCCCTGAACTACAAAGATCGATAACGAACTTTTTAGTTCAGGGAACTTTCTTTGGAAAAATGTGTTTTCCTTCTTCAAAACTGCTCCCTTTACAAATTCTACTAAGCGGGGATTAATTTTTTAACAATAGCGTAGTAATCACATAATAAACCATTGTTATATTCGTTTGATATATTTCAAACATTAGAAATGACTAATTTTGTAAGCGCTTTTCTTATTTTACTTCACTTTATTTAGAAGGAAACAATAATTTAACTTAATTATTTTTTGATTTAAGCGTGAATGTCCGTATTTTTGAATCAACAACAACAGATAAAGAACTTATTTGTTTCATGTTTTATTCCGCCTAATACATAGCCGGGGGGATCAGGTTGGTTAGGCTGCGATTCACCTTCCGGTAGTATTAGTGACTCCAACAACAACAGGCGAAGTGCTGATCCTCTTCGCCTGTTTTTTTTATTCTGATTTTTTTTGATGCTCTCTGATAGCATCCATCCTTTTCTTTAATAAACCCTCTCTGCCTTCTGTACCCGACTGATAAAAAGTTCTCTTTTTCAGCACATCCGGTAAGTATTGTTGATCTGTCCAGTTATTTGGATAAGAATGAGGGTATTTATAATCCTCTGAATCATTTTTCAAATTCAGATACTGCGCCGACATTTTATTGGCGGTTTTATCTTTTAAATAAGGTGGCACTGCTCCGACTCCTTTTTCCCTTATCTCTCTGTTTACTTCAAAAATGGCACCGGCACTATTACTCTTTGGGCACATACTAAGATACAATGCCGCATGAGACAGAAAATACATTCCCTCCGGCATACCGCATTTCATAAACGCCTCATGGCAGGAATTAACAATGGTAATTGCATTAGGCTCAGCTAGTCCTACATCCTCACTGGCCAAAATGAACATTCTTCTGAAAATAAAATTTGGATCATCCCCTCCTTCCAGCATCGCATTCATCCAATACAGCGCTCCATCAGGATCTGAACCCCGCATAGATTTAATGAATGCGGAGGCATAATGGTAATGCTCATCCCCCGTTCTGTCGTATCGCACTTTTCGTTGCTGAATACTTTCCTTAGCAATTTCGAGGGTTATTTGTATCACCCCATCTTCATCGGGTTTAGAAGATAATACAGCTACTTCAAGAGCATTCAATGCATTCCGGACATCACCACCGGCATAATCCGCAAGATGATCTAGTGCCTCATTACTTAGGTTTATTTTCTTACCACCCAGCCCCTCTTTCTCGTCATTAAGTGCACGATGTATCATTAATTTTACATCATCTACTTCCAGTGGTTTAAGTTCAAATAACTGACATCTGGATAATAGTGGGTTTACCAGAGAATAAAACGGATTCTCTGTGGTTGCCCCAACCAGCGTGATCACTCCGGATTCCAGGTGAGGAAGCAAGGCATCTTGCTGGGCTTTGTTCCAGCGATGGATCTCATCAACAAACAAGATGGTTTTTCTGCCATTTAACTGCCGAAGCTTCTCTGCTTTTTCAACCACATTTCTCAACTCTTTGATCCCATCCAGAACCGCATTTATGATCTGAAATGAAGCTTTGATCTCTTTCGAAATCACATGAGCAAGGGTTGTCTTACCAGAACTTGGAGGTCCATAGAATATCAGAGAACCTATTACACCACTCTCAATCATTCTTCGAAGCATTTTTCCTTCCCCTACAAGATGCTTCTGCCCGGCGAATTCTTCCAATGAATCGGGCCTCATTCTCGTTGCCAGAGGTTGATGATATTCGTTCTTGCCTGGTTCGCTTCTACTAAATCCGGGACTTTTGTTCTCTTGAAAAAGATCCATACGGGCTTGTTAATTCAAATATGTGCAAGATATGTTTTTAGCCTACACAATCCCAACGATCAAAACCCAAGCCACCGCTTCAGAAAACCTTTTTTTACTGCCTCGGCTTGTGTACTCACCTGAAGCTTATCATAAATATTGCGAATATGTTTGCGAACCGTATGAAAACTTAGAAATAACTCATCGGCTATCTCATTGCTATTTTTCCCATCAGAAAGCAACTGCAGGATCTCTTTTTCCCGATCGGTAAGGATCTGTTCTTCCTCATTTACAGGTGGAACCGACCACTTAACAAGATTGAGTGCCTTGGTAGCCATTGCCGGACTAAAGGGGACTGTCCCGAACTCCATCACATCTTTCAGTCGGGTAATGATCCGGTCGATTGGATCTTCTTTTAATATATAGCCATGTGCGCCTGCCCGAACAGCCTTAAATAAGGTTTCTTCCTCATCCATCACACTAAACATTATGAAATACGTATTGGGTAAAAGTTTTTTCCCTTCACCAACTGCTTCAATACCATTCATTCTGGGCATATCAACATCCATTAAAATGATATCGGGAACAACGTCAAGGCTTCTCACCTTTCTCAAAAAATCCTCGCCATTAGCAGCTTTCAATACGATGTTGAATTCCTCTACTTTTGAAAGATCGAAAGAAAGAAGCTCTAATAATTGACTGTTATCATCCACTAAACCCAGCTGAATCATAGATTATGTATTGAATGTTATGGTTACGGATGTGCCTTTACCGGGTTCGCTGTTAAGCTGGGCAAAAGCCTTTATCTCTTCAGCTCTGTGCTCAATATGTTGTAACCCATATGACTCTTCTCGTTTTAACGTATTAATATCGAAACCTACACCATTGTCTTTAATTCTGAGGCTCCAGCTGGATGTACTTTTCGACGTAATTTCAAGCTCGATCTCGTCTGCTTCGCTATACTTGATCGCATTATTGGTTACTTCCTGAACAATTCTGAAGAGATGCAGTATCACAATTGGCTGTAGTTTCTTATCCCGGTTAATTTGAAATACTGTTACCAGATTAATGCCAGTACCTACCAGCATTCTATTGATCAGTTCTTTGAGTCGCTCTGCCAGACGTGATATATGTACTTCTTCGTTCTTTAGCGCCCACAATGTTTCTCTAAGCTGAGAGATAGTATACCGGGCTGTTTGATTGGCCGCATCTAGGCGGACTATGCTCTCTTCCTCATCCACAGATCTTACTTGTTCCAGGTGGCGGGCTATTAAACTGAGTTGTGAGCCGATACTATCATGAAGATCCCGGGAGAGTTGCTCTCTTTCATTCATCGCTTTTTGTTCCATTTCCAGCCGCTTAATACGTTGTCGATACCAAAAACCGGACACTTTCATAGCTACAAAACCGATCATGGAGAACCCGACAAAAAAAGTAACCGTCAGGAACCAATTAGTGAGCCAAAACGGAGGTACTACTTCAATTCCCAGATTTAGCGCCGGCTCTTCCCATTCCCCTTTGTCTCGTTTAGTGCGAACCTGAAGGGTGTATTTTCCAGGTTCCAGGTTAGAGAAAAAAGCAGTTCTTACTTTTGGTGATGAGACGATCCAATCCTCATTTTGTCCTAATAACCGATAGGAATAGCTCACTTCTTCGGGAACTGAATAATTCAATTCAGTGAACCCGATCTCAAAATTATTGTCATCATATCTAACTTTGATCTCGTCTTTTGGTATCAGGTAGGTGGTTTCAGGTACGTTCTCGCCTACACGGTTGAATTGTAAACGATTAAATATAAGAGGAGGTCTGTACGCTTTAAGTGCTAAGGCAGAGTCCGGGTGGAAAAAGACCGCACCATGCCCGCCAAAGGCTAAATAATTATTTCTGAACGTAGAGAACGCATTCTGGGCATATTCTCCGGTCCTGATTCCATGTACCTGATAAAAATTCTCAACATTTCCTGTTTCAGGGAAAATACAGCTGATACCAAAACCGTGAGATACCCAAATCCTGCCTTTGTAGTCTTTTATCATTCCCAGAATCCCCTCATTCGACAGCCCGTTATCCTCGTTTATCAGTCTCATTGACATGTTTTCAGGGTTCCAGGCTTCTATACCTTTTTCAAGGTAGCCGATCCAGATCTCATCACCCAGTATTTCATTTACCATATTCGTGGAGCCTACTCTGTCATTTTTAACAGAATCAGGGATGAATCGCTGAAACGTAGAATCCGGAAATTGATACAACATCGGCCCAATGGAGGTAGATAGATACACCGTCCATCTATCAATACCAGCATCTTTTACTTTTACATTATAGATGTCGAATTCGTAACTATCGGTACCATTGATAGTTATTGAAATATCCTGAAATGTATCCGTGTTTGTATTGTGGAGAAGTAATCCACCAAGTCGCGCCCATAGTATCGTACTATCGTTAAGTACGGTATGAGACATATTTCTGATCATAGCCTGATCAAAATCACCTTCCATAACCTTCGGAAAGATCTTAACCGGCTCACTTTGTGGTCTTACTTTGTAAATGCCATCGAAAAACAGAGAATAATAATAAGCACCATTGTGAAACAAAGTATTTACCGCAGTTTTATTCTTACTTATATGACTCACTCTCTTCTGATCAGCTTCCAGAAATTTAAATCTCTCAAGCGCATCCGGATGATTGAACTCATATAAAAAAGCACCGTGACTTCCTCCAACTATGATCTTCCCATCGTCTCCTTCATTAACATTCCAGATCATATCACGATCAAATTCTCCTAAACCAGACTTAGTAACATCGAAATATTTAAATGTGAGCTGACGGGTATCCATCATAGACAACCCTTTATCGTTGCTTGTCATCCAAAGGCGTTGAGAGCTATCGATCATCATACGATTAAAAGCGGTCACCTTTCTGCCATACGGAGAATCCGGATCAGCTTCGATTAATGTGTGGACGTATGAGTCAGCTTCTGTTTTCTGAAAATAGTAGAGATCGGGATTTGCCCCCAACCAGAATGACCCATCCTTCTCAAATGTCATTCTGTATATATTTGTCTCTGAAAGCCCCTCTGCTATTTTTATAGAACGTACAGTACCATCTTTAAGACTGATGTTCCTTTTATATAATTCTCCGGATTCGCTTAAATGAAAGGCCGTAGAATCATTTTGCCATTTATCTGCGCCTAATGAGAACAATCCGGTTTCTTTGATCTCAACGCTATCTGTAATAGCAAATCCCTTTTCCCAATCCAGTGCAACCAGATAACTTTTATCCGCCCTTTTCTGGAATCCCCGATGGTCGTTTATCAAAAAAGGAACCTCATTCGACAAAAACGTTCTTTTTTGAAGTACTTCTCCGGACTCATTAAATGCGTAGAGTGCAAAATCAGTTTCAACGATTATTACATCGCCATCTCCATGAAGATTATTCACTGTTT
Organism: Balneolaceae bacterium UBA7797; assembly: GCA_002480645.1. Classification (GTDB taxonomy): domain Bacteria; phylum Bacteroidota; class Rhodothermia; order Balneolales; family Balneolaceae; genus UBA7797. Next base: position 150,481 of record DLCN01000009.1, on the reverse strand, counting down.
CAACCCCATCCAAAACATGCCGGGCTATAACATTGAGAGTTACCGGATCAATTACTGCCAGTCCGCCGCGGGTGCCGGCCCAGATTTTACCTGTTGGACCTACTTTAAGGAACGGCGTTGGATTACTGGGAATGGTTAACGAATCGTCATCCTGGGCTCTGATCCATTCAAAAGTAAAGCTGTCAAACCGGGCGATACCATCCATTGTACCTACCCAAATGAATTCGTCTTTATCCTGAGTAACGGTAAAGGTATTACTAGCTAACCCATCGTCTGCATTCCAGGTATAAAAATACAATCCAGACTGCGCAATAACAGTGAGTTGCACCCCAAAAACCAATAAGATTAAGCCTGTTAATTTCTTCCTCATTTATTATACCCGTTAGGAGTATGCAAATATGGAAAAAAGTTTGAGGAATCAAATACCGCAAATGAGCTATTTCTTATAGCAACGTCTTTTGCGATCCGTACTTATTCAGGTATTGAGTGAGTTTTACCTTCTTCCTTGTGCTTTCGCTCGTCATATATCTGAGTTTCCCGAAAACCGGACGCTCCTGCCAGGCTCTGTCAAACCTCCCAAAACACCAGAAAATACCTGAATAGCTATTCGGATCTCTACCATCCAGGGCATACTTATTATTCAAATGGATCAGATAATCGAGCGCAGTACTATAATCCGGTGTCCATTCGATCACTTTCTTCCCCCACAGCATTCTTAAATAATTGTGGATGATCCCTTCTTCTCTTAATTGAGTTTGAGCAGCATTCCAGATCTCATCGTGCGTTTTGGAGTATTCCAGTTCTTCCAGCGAATAAACATATTCGCGTTCATCAGAACGGTGCTCTTCCATCGTTTGATGCACCCAATCAGGTAAACTTTCATATTGATCGTAATCGTCCCGGTGATGAGCAAAGTGAAAACCTACCTCACGCCAGGTAATTACCTCATCAAGAAATCCTTCAATATTAGGATCCCCGTTGAAAAACCCTGAATTTTTACCTCCGTTGGGTGTGATGGAATCAAGACTCCAACCTTCCGGCTGATGATCCAGCACTGTCTTCACAATTTCATATTCGCTGATCTTACCAAAATGCAGCCATGGACTCAATCCGCTGGCTTTATTGGCATCCGGATGGTTCCGTTGATCATCATACTGAAACAATGAATGTGCGATAAAATGTCCAAGTTTACCAAGGGCTGATTGCCTGGTTCCTGTCATATCCGGCACAGGTTTTACCGAGTGATCAATATCCAGTGAATGGATGGTGTCCGGGATACCTGATAATGCGTCATCAGCCTGCGGATATTTATTTAAAAAATCTTCGCTTAGCTCAATTCTATCTTTATTTACCAGCTTCCCGAGAGGATCTTTTTGAGGTGGTTGAGTGAAGGCTTCCACGAAATGCTTCTGCATCACTTTCCTGAATAAATAAGCTGAATAAGGATCTTTATCTGTGATACCCAAAGGAATGATCCCATTCGAATCAACGGTGATATACGGAATCTCTAGCTTGTCGGCTACTTTTTGATTGTGATCTCTAATGATAAAAACCGGATATTCATCAGAGATAACCACACAAGCATTTTCTGCCAACTTATACAATAAACCGCGACCCGCGTTTTTTTCTTTTTCAATATAACTGTGGAAGTTGAGGGAATGAGATCGGGCGAAATCCAAATTTTCTTTCATCCCCTCCATCATAAACGAATGTATACGATCACTGGCCCACGGATAATCAATATTCAACCCTTCATAGATCAATAGTGGTTTATCCAGTTTATTAGCGTAGGCAACTGCAAGTTCCAGCGCATAATTGTATTGGAACCGACGATTTATCTGCATCCAGTAAAGGACATATTCACCATCTTCCCGGATTTGTTTATCGTTTCGCTCAAATTTTCGGTAACTGTTGATATTCTTCATTCAGGCTAAGATTGCGTTTTGCACCCTAACCAAATTGAAGCCGCCCTAATTCCTTACAATCACATTGTTCTTTTCGTAAGGCCGGATAAATACGTCCACTTTTTGATCAGGGTAAACCTCGTTAGTTGCCGAAATTTTTACCAGCGTATCACCTGAGAGTTCATAGATCTCATAATCATACTTAAGCCCATCAATATCCAAATCACTAATTGTGAAAGCAGGATTGATCCCATCGCTAACTAGTTCATATTCAACCAGTTTTAAGCTTACATCAGCTAATTCCTGACGCATTTTATCCATTGTTCGACTTTTTTCAGCAGATTCCAACATGTTTCCTCGAACCACTACATTCAAGATCAGTGTTGGGATTATAGAAAATGCACCGATCATCAATACTCCACCGATATACCAATACCAAGGCATAAAGGTTTTGCCGGTAGTTTTCGCCTTTTTAAATCCTGCAAACAGTAAATATGGTGCTAGAAACAGGTATATAAGTATGCTGCTTAAAATGCTGAGTGTTTTTGCATCAATTCCATACCCTGTTATAGGTTCTCCGGAAAATAAATTGATAGCATCTACTGTACCAATTCCAATAATAATTGTCGTTGGTATTGGTGCAATAAACGAGATGTTACCCGTTGAAATATCCATCGAGTTAAACAGGAGTGCACTACCAACACTAAGTACTAAAAAAGCTAAAATTACGATAAGAAAGTTGTTCACTTTATTAGTTAAGGACTTCATAATTAACCCCCTGCTTATTTAGTGTAAATGCTATTTCGTATTTCCCTGTTTGACCATTTTTGTTTTGAAATTCTGGATCTTCCCCATTGGAAACAATCGTTGCCACGGTAATCGTGATCTCATCATTGGCTTCATCAATTTCATAGTAGTAATCCATCTCGTCGTCGTCAAACCCCTCAGGTTTTTCGATATCAAAGTCTGATAAATAAACACCGTTTTCAGCTAATCGCTCCCCATACTCACTTTTATAAGCCTCCATTACAGTGGAATATTCATCCACTTTATACCGGCTTAAAGCATATAAAAGGCTCCCTTGAATTTCGGATTTTGCAACTCCTTCATCGATTCTATGCCGGATCTCAAGAACCAACTCTTTTTGGAAATCCCGTCTGTTATAATCTAATGCAAATGCGATCACATGAGCAAGAATAAGTAAAAACGCCAGCCCTGTTACTACCCTATATGAAACTATGGACTCAAAATATGCTTTACTTCTTCCCATTAAGGTTGCAATAAATACCGTTGAAACGGCGAGCAGTATAAAATACCCGAGCCAGATATTTTCGAAATACACAGAAATTAAATACCCCAAAGTTGCTATGGCAGCACTAGTCACCATAAACATCAAATTTTTATTCATATCTTCAATATTAATTAACCATAAGCCGAGAATATAGTTAAACAGTTTTTATTTAAAAAAGTTATTTAAACTCGAAAATGAGCCCGGCATTAACACCAATCAGATCCGAATTTGAATGGCGAATAGTTTCCAGTAAGACCTTCTGAATCCAGGGCAAGATCTCCTTCTTTTAAATAATCAGCTTGTCCACCCAGAATGTAGCCTGCCTTTACATACAGTGAGAGAGCATTCATATTATCGTGCCAGTCGTCACTTTTCCAGAGAGTAATTTGAAAACCACCTTTTAATCCGAATCGTGGAGCAAACGAATCCAGATTTCTATATCGGGGACGTTGTTCAGTATCAAACCATTCGAATACGGTTTGTTGCTCTTTAAGTACCGAAACTGTGTGGAAATGATTTAACCCCAGGATCATTTCTGCAAAAGGAGTGATTCTATTTCGATCAGGTATTACCCGCAGCACTAATTGCTGGGCTAATAATTTATTTTTGGTCTTAACGTTGAGTGAGCGATCGAACCAGTAGGTGCCATAATCTTTGTTGAAGGTAGTCATCCCATACTCTGAATATTCGAATTCCCAACCGATCTGGACAGGTATTTCCTTTTTTGGATACCAGATAAACGAAAGATCTACTCCTTCGATCGGTTCTGTAAATTCTTCTTTAAGTTCTCCTTTGGACATTTGATGAGAATATCCCCACTATATACCAAAGGTTTGTGCTTGCCCTTTCTGTACAGCCAAAATTATCCCAATTAGAACGATCAGTAATTTGAATAATTCGTGTACCATCACATCAGATTTTGTTCACATAAAAAGAACCCTGCTCTTTCAAAAGCAGGGTTCTTACTGTTTTTACCAGATGTTATCTGTGCTAAAAACTAAACATGAAACCTATATTGAATGTATTCAGATCGGTTCTTGAACGGCTAATATTATATTCAACTCCATCACCGGTGTTAACCAGATCCCCTTCCTTCATATACAATGCCTCCCCACCGATCATATACCTTGCTTTTACGATCAACGACAGTTTGAAATAATCCCCGTCCTCATCAAATCCTTCCCAAAGATTGAACTTCATTCCGCCACCAATCCCAATATTTGAGGTAAAGTAATCGTAGTTAATCGTGCTGAAGATTTCCTCATCTTCCCATTCGTCTAATACCGATGTTTCTGTATACAAATAATTAAAGCCCCATGTACCTTCTACAAATGGGCGAACAGCACCGCGAGTAGGCTCAAAACGCAGGATAAGATGCGGAGTAACCATATTATTGGTTGTTCTAACCCGTACATCAACTTCGGGAATATTCGGGCTCAAATATTCATATCGCTCCTTCCAGCCAAAATTCTGGTAAACTAATCCTGCTCCGATCTGAACAGGAAGATCCGCGATCTGATAAGTGAATGCCCCATCTAACCCAAAAGAATTTCTATCCAGCGTCTGCTGAAAGGAGCCTTGAGGTGCTCCTACGGCAAAAGCTATATCGAAATTAAAAGATTGGGCGTGTATTACTGTGGATCCAATGATCCCGATAATTGAAAATATGATCCCTTTTTTCATAGCCCGACATGTTTGTTAACGTTGCTACGAAGAATTTGTAGCATTCACTCCTGGCTAACTATGACATGTTGATGTTATTAGAACATTATTTTTCATAGGTGTCCATATCCTTTTAATGTTAACTATTAGTTTCTCTAATCAGATTCTCAATAAATTGCTCACTTGACTCCTTGATCGCCTTTTTTTCTTCCTCTGACTTCTTATCAAACATATTTACTATAAAATTAGAGCGTCCGTTTTCTGAAAATGTCTCTCGTTGTTGATCCACAAAATTCCAATATAAGTAGTTGAACGGGCAGGCTTCCTCTCCGGTTTTTTTACTGACCTTATAGCTGCACTTTCGGCAATAATCACTCATTTTATTAATGTAATTACCGCTGGAAACATAAGGTTTCGACGCTAGTACTCCTCCATCCGCAAAGGTACTCATTCCCAACACATTTGGTAGCACAACCCATTCATAAGCATCTACATAAGCAAACCAGAACCACTTATTTAATTCCCCGGGGTCTGTCTCAGTAAGATTGCTGAAATTACTAAGTATCATCAGACGTGGAATATGGTGAGAATATCCCTCTTTAATAACGGGGCGCAGACATTCGCTCATACATTTCATCTTTGTCTCACCCGTCCAGAACATCTCTGGTAAGGCATTTTCAAAACCAAAATGATTGGAATCTCTAACTTCCGGCATTCTGGCTTCATAGTAGATCCGGATAAATTCTCTCCACCCGATTATTTGCCGGATGAACCCTTCCACAGAATTCAGCCTTACGTTTCCATTTTCGTAGGCTTCCACTGCTTTCTCACAAACTTCACCCGGTAAAATTAAACCATTATTCAAATACATAGAAAGGTGAGAATGATATGCGATGTCTTCACCTGTTGCGAGAGCATCTTCATAGGGGCCGAACAGATCGAGACGATTATCAATAAAATCATTGAGTCGGTATAGTGCCTGTCTTCGGGTAACCGCATAGTCGAAATCATCCGCATCACCAAAATGATCCGGAAAATAATCCTCTACCATTTCGATCACTTCCCGGGTTATTTCATCTATTTCTGTAGATGGGTGCTCAGGAAACTGAATATCTTTCGGGAACTTCTTTCGGTTGTCTTCATCATAATTCCATTCGCCACCTTCAGGATCACTCCCATTCATCAGGAAACCGGTCATTCTTCGCATATCTCGATAGAAGTATTCCATGCGATATCCGGGTGCAATATTCTTCTTGTATTCTTCAGCATCGGCCAGAAAAAAGGAATTCGGGATCTCTGTTATACGGTCTTCATTTTCGCCAAGAACTACCCGAATTTTTTCTCTTGTCCCCCATTCGGACGGCTTCATAAAGGTGATCTCGAGCTTTTCAAACAATCCTAGAATTTCCCGGAGTCCATCATCGTAATGACCGGTAGTGGAATGGTATAATACCGGATAGCCTTCGTCATGACATTCAAGTGCGAAGTGTCGCATCGAACTAAGCACATAGATCAGTTTCTTTTTATGATAAGGTAAAGACGCTCCTTTCGCCTTCGATTCAATAAAGATCAGTAGTGGTTTTTCTTCGTTCACCCAATCCGGAAACACATTAAGATTAAGCTGATCATGAAGTATAAAGACCGCCTTTTTATGGTTATTTCCATCCGGTCTTGAAATATGTTTATCGATCTCTGATAGATATGTTCGGTAGCTCATGTTGTGAAAATCTCCTTCGACCGACCAAACGTTCCTTTTCTGAAATTTAATTTTGCATCTCAATTTAATACTATTATGTTAGTATTAACTAAATCGTATATACATGAAAAAATCACTTACACCTCTTGGCGAATCTGAAATGGAGATCCTGCATCATGTTTGGGATCTGGGAGAGGCTACAGTTTCCGAAGTAAAAGAACGCATTAATGAAGAGCGTAAAGTAGCTTATACCACCGTAATGACCATCATGAAAAATCTATACGAAAAAGGATATCTACAGTACAGAAAAGAAGGGGTTACGTATGTGTATTCTGCTGCTCAGGAACCGGAAAAAGTACAATCCAGTTTGATCGGTAAACTAGTTGATAAAGTGTTTAAGGGTTCTCCATCTGCATTAATACAAACCTTAGTACAGAATGAAAATTTAAGTGATGAGGAACGATCTGAAATTAAAAAACTGATTGAGAAACTGGAGGATTGATATGTTTGAGATATATGAATTCTTACAGCGTGCAGGGATACAAAGTGCGGATACTTTCTGGTTTCCGTTATTGGTTTGGAGCATTGTGGCTGGTTTGTTCTTCCTCTCAATAAGGTTGTTCAAAAGGCTAAACCCGCTATACCACTACCACCTCAGAGCAGCGACAATAGCCGCTATTCCATTTGGGTTGATGATTTATATGGGGATGGAACAACTTCGTGAACTTTGGGCCAGTATTGATCAATTTGATACGGCTATTTTTGTTGTTGAGTCCCCTTATACCATGATGGTTTCTGCAAATAGCACTACTAATGAAGCATCATTAAACTGGTTGGAACCCAATTTTCTGATTGGAGCAGCTACTCTATCAATTTTAAGCATCGGAGTCATTTTTATACTCCGCTTACTGATCGGTTATTTGAAATTACATCGCTTTAGAAATACTCTTTCACGACATCCTCTTAGTCAGCAACACTTTTTTGCAGATAAGAATTATGAAAATGTCTCCCTTGCATTTCAACCGGAACCAATGGTTCCCTTTACTTTTGGATGGAGGCACCCGGTCATTGTGCTTCCTGAGAATCTTAAGAATGACCCCGAGAAAACCCGGATGGCTATTCAACATGAACTCATTCACATTAAACGGAGGGATTACGCGCTCCAACTGTTTTTATCAGTGATTGAGTCCCTCTTTTGGTTTCACCCGCTCATTCATTTGGGCTCGCGCGAAATTGAAACCTGGCGAGAGATTTCCTGTGATCAGGAAGTGTTGAATACCTCCGGAATTTCTCAAAAAAACTACGCAGCCATGTTATTCGAATTACTACCTCAGCATCGGGGCCTGAGCAGTTTTTCGGTTTCTATGGCGGTGCAAAAATCAACATTACACAAACGTATCGAAACCATGCAATACCATAAACTCTACCAAAATTCGGTGAAGAGAAGCCTCGTTTTGCTCTTCGCCATGATCATCGGAATTACCATACCTATGGCCTGTTCTGATTTGCAAATTTCTGATGGATTATCTGAAGAAGAAATCATAAACACATCAGTCACTTTTAATAATCCTGTTTTGTTAATAAACAGCCTTGAAGTTGCAAAACTTCCGACAATGGAGCCTTATAAAATGCCCTTATCAAATGGTATATCTATTGGCGCTAAAAATCATGGGACTATAATTTTCTCCGGTACTGAATTTGAAGGCGCCAGAAAGTTGGCCTATCTGAATGGAGATAAAATTAACTTCCAAACCAACGGTCTTAAATTCGAGTTCGTGAATGAATCTGATTTTATAGATTCAGGCGAAATAACGATCTGGGCTGCACATTTTCCTAACAGATTCTCTGCTGGCACAAGGGTAACATATTTGAATGCATCATCACTCAGAGATAATTCATTTCTGGACAAAATAGGACCGGAATTTCGTGCCGACACGTTTACTGATGAAAGCGGTGATTTCTTCGTGGTTGTCGAAGAAATGCCTGAGCTTATTGGAGGGTTAAAATCGGTACAAAGTAAAGTGTTATATCCGGAAATGGCACTTCGAGCCGGAATTGAAGGCCGTGTAACAGTTCAATTCATAGTAAATGAAAACGGAGAAGTTGAGAATCCAAAAATTGTGCGTGGAATTGGCGGTGGCTGCGATGAGGCTGCCCTTGCTGCGGTTTCTGAAGCAAAATTCAAGCCCGGTATTCAACGTGGAAAACCAGTCAGAGTTCAATATTCACTGCCTGTATTGTTCAAACTAAATGATTCTGATTTCACCAGTCAGAATTAATAGTAATGGTGGGGCTACGGCCCCATTTTTATTTTTTTGATTTTTTTTGAAACCTTTCGGTATTCCTTTGCGTATAGTCGACACAGTACTAAATAAAACTGTTTTTATATGCCGGCTAAATTACGAAAATCAAGAAAAGACAAGATGCTTGCTGGAGTGTGCGGGGGGATCGCAAATTATCTTGGCTGGGACCCAACCATCGTACGAATCATTTTTATAATCTTAGCCATTAACTACGGCTTCGGATTGATTGGTTATTTTATTTTGGCACTTGTAATGCCCGATTGAGTTCCAATTTTCCACAACTTGGAAAAAACTCTTCCCGTTTGCATCTTATGCCAACTAAACTAAACGCTTATGAAAGTTGGTATTGTAGGAGATGCAACACGTGGGGTTGCCTGGGAACAACATTTACGTCCACACAGCATCGTTCGGGAAGTAGAATTGTGCCCAACCCTTGACGATCTTGATAAAGTAGACGCTTGTTTTCTCATTGATGAATCCGATGATAATCTGGACACCCTTTTAAAAGCCATTCAAAAAGGATTCAATTGTTTCTTTATTGCCCGGCAGCCAACCGATTTTAATAAACTGGATAAAATCCACCGTGCAGCCAGAGAAGCTGGAGTATTAGTACAATTTGCCCACTGGCCAACACTGGCCCCGGCCACTCGATGGATGATGACCAAAGTTACCCGGCCTACCTATATTCACATCAATAAAGAGATCAGTCGCTCACAAATAATTAATGCCGAAATGGAATTCCAGAATCACTGGATCGATGAGTTTGGGCTTTGTTTGAAATGGATTGACAGCGGTGTTCATAATATTGAAGCAAAGGCGATTCGTATAGGAGACAAACAACCAATTGCTATTCAGCTTTTTCTCCGGTTTGATAATGGGGCCTCTGCCTCTATCCATATTTATACCGGTGCCTCAGAAAGCAATCATAAAAGAGTGATCGCCAACAAACATGCCGTTCTGGAATGCAATGTTCCTGATCAACAGATCAAACTAGGTACTTTAGGAAATGCAGACCATCTGTTTTTTGAAAAGAAGTCATTTGATCCTTCCACCGCTGCCGAAAAAGCTGCGTTATTATTTTTAAAATCTATACAACTAAATAAAGAAACCGCTTACACCAGTTATGACGCACTGAGACTTGCCCTTCACATCGATAAAGTAAATCAAAGACTTAAGCAATTCACATAACGCCAGATTAATACTCAGGTAACATTCGATTAATCTTAACTTTACTTTCTGTTAACAATTTGGTAACATTGAAATGTACTAAAGCAGAGAGGTATTGCTATGAAAAAATTAACTGTTACACTGGCGTTTCTATTAGTTGCATCGCTAGGCAACACATTTGCACAACAACAGGTTGTAAATACAGAAAACAACAAGATCGTCACTCATGTGGCGGGTAATTTCTATGACGTAGTTTTTGTCACCGAAGATGGCAACATACTTCAGGAAGGCCACTATATAAAAGTGGAAGATAAATTTCTGAAACCTCATGGTATCTGGAAACTTTACGATAGTAATACTTTCGCTCTTGTTACAACTGCCAGTTATGATACCGGAGAACAACTTTGGGTTGAAACCATGGTTGATGGGAAACCACTTCGTGTTGATAAAATGGATCTTACTGTAAAAAGACTACAGAATAAAATTGTAGCATTAGAGAAGAAAATAGAAGAATTAGAAAATTAGACGTTCACATCAGAGAATGCTCCGATAGATAGAAGGAGGTAAAAAATGAAAACTGGATTATACGATAAATACTATAAACTCGGCTTCGAACATTTTATAAATAAGAAGATTATGGGTCTCCATAAAACCAGAAAAGGCACGGAAATTCTTTATTTCCTGCTTATCGCTTTCGTACTGGTCTTTGGAAATCTTGTGATCTGAAGTAGTAGACAGACCCTGATTACTTCTTGCTTTTCAGCATCTTAAATGCCTGCTTCAACTGTTCACGAGGCATCAGATTGTTTAAGAAATTAAACTGACCGGCTTGTAACCGCTCTCCACCGTCGATGACAACGGATTCACCGGTCAGGTATGGTGCCAGGTCAGACATCAGGAATATAGCTAAGTTCACTAATTCCTTATGCTCGCCATATCTTTTCATTGGAATTTTGTCCAGATACATTTGCTCAAAGCTCTTATCCGGCATTAAACGTTGCCAGGCACCTTCAGTTGGGAAAGGTCCCGGAGCTATTGCATTAACCCTGATTCCATATTCCGCCCACTCGTAAGCGAGGGATTTTGTCATTGTTAGAACCCCGCTTTTAGCACATGCCGACGGTAAAACAAAAGCACATCCTGTATTTTCAGCATAGGTCGTAACAATATTTAATATTGAGCCTTCCTTTTTTTGGGCAATTAGATAATTACCAAAAGCATGGGTACAATTAAAACTACCCTGCAACACAATATCAACGACCGCTTTGAATCCACCCGGACTTAGATCTTCAGAAGCCGACAAAAAATTACCAGCTGCATTATTCACCAGGCCTTCGATTGAACCAAAATCAGATACCATTTTGGTGATCATTTCGCTCACAGCATCATGATCTCTCACATCACATATATATGACCGCACATTAACGGAACTATGTATCGCTTTGATCTCCTCAACAGCTTTTAAGAGTTTCTCCTCAGTTCGTCCGCAAATTGCAACATTAGCGCCTGTTCGGGCAAACCCCTTCGCCATAGACAAACCTAACCCACTGCCACCACCTGTCACTAATATTGTTTTGTTTGATAGAGTATCTTCTTTAAACATGATGTAAGCTACTATTTGTTCGTGATGTGATTAAAGATTTTCAAAGATACCGGCGGCTCCCATTCCACCACCAATACACATGGTAACCATTCCATATTTTGAGTTACGAGCCCCCATCTCATGGAGAATTTGAGTAGTCAATTTTGCACCTGTGCAACCAAGCGGGTGCCCCATCGCAATTGCTCCCCCGTTTACATTTGTGATATCTTCATCTAAATCCAGTTCTCTTATTACTGCCAATGATTGTGCTGCAAATGCTTCATTGAGCTCAATGAGATCCACATCTGAAATCTTCAATCCCGTTTTTTTTAACACTTTTGGAATAGCTATTACCGGACCAATTCCCATCAATTCGGGAGCAACACCTGCTACATCATATCCCACATATCTGGCCATAGGTTCTACCCCAAGTTCCTTTACCTTTTCGCCACTCATAACCAACACAGCAGAAGCTGCATCATTCATTTGTGACGAATTTCCCGCTGTAACAGAACCTCCGGCCTTAAAAGCGGCCCTTAATTTTCCTAAAACTTCTATGGTTGTATCTGCTCTTGGCCCTTCATCTTTGCTAAACGTAAATGAATCTTCTACCAAGTCACCATCGGCTGTGACTTTTTTCTCAACCACTTCGAGTGGAGTGATCTGATCATCGAATCGACCGGCCTTCCATGCCGAAATAGCCCGTTTATGGCTCCTGTATGCAAACTCGTCCTGATCTTCGCGGCTGACTCCATATTTTTTTGCAACATTCTCGGCCGTTAACCCCATGCTGATATAAATCTCAGGCCGGTTATCTACCAACTCCGGATTTGGCTGAAAAGAAAGTCCTCCCATTGGCACCATACTCATAGATTCCACCCCACCGGCAATAATAACATCGGCACCTCCACTCATTATACGTTCGGCTGCCAGCGCGATACTTTGCAAACCGGACGAACAGAAACGGTTTATCGTCATACCCGGAACAGATTCAGGGAGACCGCCTAACAATGCGATCTGGCGGGCTATATTTAATCCCTGGGAAGCCTCAGGAAATGCACACCCCATAATTACATCATCAATTTCAGCAGGATCCAGCTCCGGAGTGTGATTCAACAGGTCTTTTACAACTTCTCCACCTAAGGTATCCGGATAGGTAAACCGGAGAGAGCCCCTGTTTGCCTTTCCACAAGCTGTTCGTTTAGCTTCTACTATAAATGCCTCGCGCATGACTGATTACTTTTTTGATTCTTAATTTCTAAGTGGTTTTCCAGTCTTTAGCATATGCTCCATTCTGGAATGGGTTCGTTCATCTTTGAAACAGGTTAGAATAGCTTCTCTTTCCAGTCTCATTAAATAATCTTCCGGAACAAACTGTGGTTCGCTCAATGGCCCGCCAGCCAGCACATTGGCAACGCGACCGCTAACCACCCGATCATAATCCGTAGCATATCCTGCTTCATGCATTACATACAACATGGTTTTCATGACGCTCAGGGATTTTTCGCCCAACACATAATGCGTTTCTTTTACCGGAGGCTGATACCCCGCATTCACTAATGACAAAACCTGCTCCTTAGCAGTTGGAATCAACAGGTCCCGGTTCATAATGATCACATCATCACTTCTAAGAAATCCTATTTTACGGGCTTTATCTGCGCTATCAGAAACTGAAGCGAGCCCAATAGTTTTAAAAACTTCTCTGATGAATGGTAGCGGATCAGCTTCAGAATCGACCTTTTGCATTGCGCGTTTCAACATTTCTGTTGTACCACCACCTGCCGGTATCAATCCAACCCCAACTTCTACTAATCCCATATATAATTCATAGTGAGCTACCACCCTGTCTGAGTACAACACGAACTCTGTTCCTCCACCCAGTGTGCGGCCAAACGGAGCTGATACTACCGGAAATGAACTATATCTAAGTTTCAAAGCTGTTCGCTGAAAATTTGTAACTGCCTGAACGATCTGATCAAAGTTCCCGCTCTTCAAAGCCATTCCGGCTTCCATTAAATTTGCTCCATAAGCGAAATTATCACCGTCGTGACTGATCACCAATCCCTTAAAGTTCTTTTCAACGATGTCTAGTGACTGCTCTAATGACTGAACCAACTCAAAACCAAGGGTGGCATTCCTGGTTTTAAATTCGAACAATGCCACACCTTCACCAAGATCATGCAAAGCAGCAGAATCATTTTCGAAGACAGGCTCCGAATCTTTTCTTAAGGAATTAACTGTAACCTCACCCTCTGCCTTTGGTCGCCGGTCAACCATCGTTTTATAAATTGGATCGTACACCTGATCACCATCGTAAAAACGATCAAAACCGGCTGCTTTCAGATCCCGGATCAATTCTGGTACTTCTTTTCCTTCTGCATTCAAACGAAGTACTACTTCATCAATTCCGAGAGCATCCCATCGTTCAAATGGTCCCATTTGCCAATTGAAGCCCCATTTCATAGCCCGATCCACAGACTCAATAGAATCAGAAATTTCCGGAATTCTTTTAGCAGCATATAACAACAGGTCCCTTTGGGTTTCCCAAACGAACATACCGACATCACTATCATTAAAACTCAGGAATTTCAATCGTTCAGCAGGGTTTTTTATCTTTTTTGCTGATGAAACAACCTCACTATCCACTTCTTTTTGAGGACCATATTCCAACGATTCCGGATCTATAACGTGGAATTCACGTCCTTTATCTGTCTGTATTTTTTTATAAAAACCGGCTCCACTCTTATTTCCTTTCAATCCCACCCCGATCATTTTCTTCAGCCCGTCAGGTACTATAAAAACATCCCGCATTTCGTCACCAGGAATTGCAGGATAAATATTCTCTGATACGTGGGCCATTATATCTAACCCAACCATATCACCTGTTCTGAAAGTAGCTGATTTAGAATATCCGGTAAGAGTGCCTGTTATAGCATCTATTTCTTCAATTCTTAATGTTCCATTAAAGAAATACGGCAAGATCGAGGCCATAGAGAAAACTCCGATCCGGTTAGCAATAAAGTTCGGGGTGTCTTTGCATTCCACAACTCCTTTACCCAAAACCCGCTCACAGAAAGTGCGCATTTTTGCGGTGATCTCAGGGAGGGTTTCCCTGGTCGGGATCACTTCCAAAAGCTTCATATAACGGGGTGGATTGAAAAAATGGGTACCCAGAAATCGCTTTTTAAATTCATCACTACAATCCGAACAGATCTCACTTATTGGCAGCCCGGATGTATTAGAACTCACAAGAGTATGTTCTTTTTTTATGGAATCGATCCGCGACATCATCTGTTTTTTAATGTCCATTCTTTCGATCACCACTTCACAGATCCAATCGGCCTGTTCAAGCAATTCAAAATCATCCTCAAAATTTCCGGTCTTTATGCGAGATGCGTATTCTGGTAAGCCGAACGGAGCCGGTTTCATTTTGGCGATCTTTTTAAGGCTCTCATCAGCGATCTTATTTGGATTTGCAGGATCGTCACTTTTCAGATCCAAAAGGGTTACTTCCAGTCCGGCATTTACACAATGCGCCGCTATTTGGCTGCCCATTACACCTGAGCCCAATACGGCAACTCTTCGTATGTTCTGCATTCGTTTACTCTTCTGTTTCTTTTTGATAGATGGAATTGATCTCATCTTCGAAGTGCTTTTGAACCACACTTCGTCTGATACTCATTTTAGGGGTGAGCTCGCCGCTTTCAATGCTAAAGGCATGTTCAAGCAGCACAAACTTCTTAACCTTTTCCCAGTGCGGGAGTTTTCTATTTACTTTATCCACTTCCTGCTGAATAACATTAAGCACATCAGCATTTGTGTTTTTATCACTATCCGGGAACTTCGTCCCTTTTTGTTTAAATCGTTTCTTCAGATTGTCCCAATCGGGGATTATGACAGCCGCACAAAATTTTTGATGACTTCCAACCACCATCACCTGATCTATGAAACCGCTGTTCATAAGTGCATTTTCGATGGGCTGAGGTGCCACATATTTCCCTGTTGAAAGTTTGAACATGGCTTTCTTTCGATCGGTGATAAATAGCCATCCTTCATCATCCAGATAGCCAATGTCACCTGTACAAAACCAACCGTCTTCAGTCATTACCTCAGCCGTTTTATCCGGCATCTTGTAATACCCTTTCATCAGATTCGGTCCTTTAGTTTGTATCTCTCCGTCTTCTGCAATTCGGATTTCCACATCCTCAAGAGGTTTACCCGCCGAACCGATCCGCACCTGATCCGGTAAGCTTGTGGTCATAACAGGAGACGTTTCGGTTAAACCGTATCCCATTGCACAATTCAACCCAATACCATTCATGAACCGCATGACTGACGGTGAAAGTGCCGCTCCTCCCGAAACCATTCCGATCAGATTACCGCCCATTCCTTCTCTTATCTTGGAATAGACAAGCTTATCTGCAAATTTCCATCGCAACTTATCCAATCCTTTTGGCGGATCTTCAGGATCGTAATGTTCAGCAAAGTGAATAGCCCAGTAATACAATGTCTTTTTAAGACCCGTAAAACTCTGCCCCCGAACTTTAACTCCGGTCATTATTTTTTCCAGTAAACGAGGTACCGTGGCAAAATACATTGGTTTTACGGTTACCAGATCTGTTTTAATATCCTGCACATCTTCAATGTAATAGGTAGAAGCGCCTGAACATACAAATGTATAGGAGGCAATACGCTCTAACATATGGGCTAATGGCAGGTAAGAAATTACCTTTGGATTCTTTTCGCGATCTGATGAAAATGGAAGACGCTCAATGGTGGCAATGGCGTTTGATGCAAGATTCATGTGAGTGAGCATCACCCCTTTTGGAACTCCTGTTGTTCCACTGGTATAATTTATATTTGCCAGATCTTCCGGATCGATCGCATTTCGCAGCTCATCAAAAAGTTCCGGTTCCGTTTCATCCAGTTCTTTACCCATTTCCATGACCTGTTCAAAATTCAATAAATCATCGTGAGAGGTTGATAAAATTGAAATGATATGCTCAACCGTTTCAATTGAGCGAATCATATCCGCAGATTCATTGAACAGGTCGTCAGTAGAGACCATATGGATCTTTGTCTCGGAATTCTCCAGGATATATTTGATCTGATCGGCTGGTTGTGTGGTATAAATAGCTACATTAACCGCACCCAACGATAATATCGCCTGATCACAGATCATCCATTCCGTACTATTCTCGGAGTGGATGGATACACGGTCTCCTTTACGGATGCCAAGCTTATACAATCCAAGTGCAAGGTTACGAACCTTCTGCCTAAACTCTTCTACAGAAGTCTCGATCCATTCTCCATTTCGTTTAACCGCACTTAAAATTCCAAGCCTGTTGAATTTCATCCGTTCATCGAGCAACAGAGGTACTACAGCAGGGTTATAATTCATACATTCAGCAAGACTACGTTTTTTGTTTATTTAACAATTAATGTAATTATGAAAGCGATTCCAACCAATAAATACACAACTTAACACTGTTAATCAATGATCGAGATCGAAGAAACAATCCGCGAAAAAGTTGAATGGTTTTTAGACAATCAATCAGAGAATATGGCCACCAAAATGGGGGTTAAGTTTTTGAAAATCAGTAGAGATGAAATGATCGCAGAAATGCCCGTTGATGATCGTACAGTGCAACCTTTCAGAATTCTTCATGGTGGAGCTTCGGTAGCGTTAGCTGAAACTTTGTGCTCGGTGGGAGGTTGGCTGAACATTCCTGAGAGTAAAACAGCTGTCGGGGTCGAGATCAATGCAAACCACCACCGTTCTGTGCGTGAAGGGGGAAAAGTGACTGCTGTAGCCACGCCTTTACAGATCGGACGTACCATGCAGGTTTGGGAAACAAAAATAAACGACGAGCGGGGAAAACTGGTTTGTTCATCGAGATGTACTCTTGCTATCATCGATAAACGCTAATTCAATATTTTCTCATGCTGATCCGTAAAGCATCTGAGGCAGACTGGCCCGGGATATGGTCTATCATACGGGCTGTGATCGCAACCGGTGACACCTACGTTTACGCCCCAGACTCCAGTGAACTGGAAATGAAGGCCTATTGGATGGAAACTTCGGATATCACCTATGTGGCTGAAATTGAATCAGAAATTGTTGGGACTTTCATCATAAAAGAAAATCATCCGGGTTTGGGATCTCATGTTGCAAATGCATCGTATATGGTTTCGCCAAATCACCGGGGTAAAGGAATAGGCCGGCAATTGGGTGTATTCTCGTTGAATGTTGCCCGTGACCTTGGTTTTCTATCCATACAATTCAATATAGTAGTGAAAACTAATGAGACAGCCATCCATCTGTGGAAAGAACTAGGTTTTGATGTGATCGGTGAAATTCCGGATGCCTTCCAACACTCAGATCATGGATTAACCAACGCCTATATCATGTCTCGCAGGTTATAAAACCGGACCTGTTAGGTATTACAGATCCGGTATTCGAAATTTATAACGGCAGATTATCGTGCTTTTTCTTCGGCACTGAATCTACCTTATGCTGACTAAATTCAAGAGCGTGAATCAACTTTTCACGTGTTTCGTGTGGAAGAATCACGTCATCGATGTAACCTCTGGCAGCTGCTTTATACGGATGCGCAAATTCTTCGGCATATTGTTCTTCCAGCTCTTTCTGTTTAGCTACTGGGTCTTTTGCATCGGCGATCTCCTTTCTGAAGATGATCTCAACGGCTCCTTTCGTTCCCATTACAGCGATCTCTGCCGTTGGCCAGGCTACGTTATAATCAGCGCGAATGTGTTTAGAATTCATCACATCATAGGCTCCACCATAGGCTTTACGGGTGATCACGGTCATTTTTGGTACGGTAGCCTCACAAAACGCGTACAACAATTTTGCGCCATGTTTAATGATACCACCCCATTCCTGATCGGTACCCGGTAAAAAACCCGGTACATCCACAAATACGACCAAAGGAATATTGAATGCATCACAAAAACGAACAAACCGAGCCCCTTTTAGCGAGGAACGAATTCCCAGCACCCCGGCCAGAGACAAAGGTTGATTGGCAACAATACCTACACTTTTACCCCCAAGCCGGGCAAAACCCACCACAATATTTTCTGCATATTCTTTGTGCACTTCAAAGAAAGAATCTTCATCTACCACCCCGTTGATCACATCCTTAATATCGTAAGGTTTATTCGGGTTTAAAGGCACGATCTCATCAAGTGCAGCTGCTTTTACTTTATTGGGAGCTTTTGGCTCAATATCAGGCACTTTTTCCTCGCAATTCTGAGGGATATAGGTCATCAGTTTTCGGATATTCTGAATACATACCGCATCGTTCGGCATAAGAAAATGAGCCACACCTGATTTGGAATTATGCGTGAGTGCTCCTCCCAGTTCCTCTGATGTCACCTCTTCGTGAGTAACCGTTTTAACCACATTCGGTCCGGTTACAAACATGTAACTGGTATTCTCTACCATGAACACGAAATCAGTAAGTGCCGGACTATACACTGCACCACCGGCACATGGTCCCATTACCGCAGATATCTGAGGAACTACCCCTGAAGCCATGGTATTTCGCCAGAAAACTTCGGCGTAGCCACCTAATGAAGCAACCCCTTCCTGAATACGGGCACCTCCTGAATCATTCAGTCCGATCACAGGAATTCCATTTTTCATGGCAAGATCCATGATCTTGCACATTTTCTCAGCATAAGTTTCGGATAGTGAGCCCCCGAAAACTGTAAAATCCTGACTGAAAACATACACGGGTTTTCCGTTGATCTTCCCGAAACCGGTAACCACGCCATCACCCAAAATATGTTGTTGATCGAGACCAAAGGCCGTACTGCGATGAGTTACGAACTTATCGATCTCTTCGAAGGTGCCTTTATCCAACAGCAGATCCACTCGTTCACGAGCGGTTAATTTCCCTTTCTTATGCTGTTTTTCAATTCTTGCCTCGCTTCCACCCTTAAGTGCTTCTTTTCGAAGATTAATCAGGCGTTCCACCTTTTTATTTGGTTCCATACGACTCCTATATTTTTTTAGAGTAATCCGTTGAAATACCGATGCATGCGATCAGTAAAATCAACGGCTGCTCCGGTGAAGAGATCCACATCATTTTTCGTAAAGACTTCTTTATGAATGTATGCGGAGGTTTCTTTCCAGCTTTCAAATTCCTGAATTGTATCAATTGCTGAGTTGTAAGCATCTTCGCTTCCTGCAAACAGTAATTCGATAAATTCAGCTTTGCGGTCGATGAGTATATCTGTGAGTAAAATATCTTTGTTAGGGGTTCCGGGAATGGAGTCATCAATAAAACCATCATCATTTACCGAAATTTCCTCATCCACTGAGATCAGGTCGTCAATAGGTTCATCATCCTGAAACTCGGTGAGGTCGATCTCTTTCTCCGATTCTTCCCCATTCGTTATTTCCCTTTCTTTGCTGCGTTCCCCGCCCATGATCACATTCATTTGATCGGCACTTAGAAACTTGGCCCACATGGGTTGTTCATCTTCATTATCCGAGATCGGATCCTCTTCCTCGTCAAGTTCTTCAGCAATCAGTACCGGAGGATCTTCCGGCTCATCTACCGAAGAATCTTCAATGAGTTCATCTCCTTCTTCCTGTTCAATATCCTCAAACGAACTTTTGGCATCTTCAAGAATAGAAGTCAGGTTGTCTCTGAACTCCTGCAGGTCTTCGGTGGAACTCCGATGTTTTTTGTCTTTAATAGAGTCGGCAATATCACTGGTGGTTTCCGAAATTTCGGCTTCCTCATCCTCTGCTCCATCTACACTAAACATACTGTTCAAAGAGCTGAAATCTGTGTATTCATCAACTTCGATAACCCCTTCACTGGCAATATCAGTAAGCAGTTCATCCATCTCTTCTTCGGTAAGATTACCTTCCACGTAGCTCTCAGCAAGGCTGGCATTTACATCCCCTTCTTCAGTTTCGTCGTAGGGAACGTAATCATAGTCTCCAAAAAAGCTCTCGATCAGTGATTGTTCTGTATCTGTTTTTTCTGACAGATCTTTGACACTCGCTTCGGCTTTCTCGATATCTTCTTTTGTGATCTCGGGCTCTTCAGATTCAGTGATCAATTCATCCGCATCATCACTTGAAATAATGTAAATAAAATCTTCCTGCGAAACCTCGCTTTTATACCCTTCAAATCTTTTTGATAATTGATTTAAGCCTTTATCATCAAAGAATCGTTGCAGTAATCCGGGTTCAACTTTTCCGCCAAATAAAACGAATAATTGTTCCAGTTTTTTTGCCCATTCTGCCGGAGTGTATGAGGCAACTAACTTGGCATCCAGCTTACGAATAAGTTGCTCGCATCGCTCTTTGGTTAGAGTTTCCAACTCTCTCTTCTTCATGTAAAGAGGGATCGCCGCTCCAAAGTGCTTATAAATGGTAAGTTGATTTCCGCGAAATGTGAGTTCTTCCAGATTTAACTCATCCTCACCGCGAAAAATATACTCTGCCATGTTCTTTCTCGGCTCAATAAAAACTCGTAATACATCACCGGTAACATGGTTTACAATATTGTACAGTTCTTCAGCGGGTATGTAAGAATTACTTACCGCATTCTGTTCAAAATCACTCCAGGCATCCATTACTAATCTGGATGTTTGATCGTACCAATGAGCAGAGGGTAACTGGATCTCTTCCCGTACTTTATCTTCCAGAACCATGCGAATACGCTCTACAACAAACGAAGGAATACCAGCTTTTAGCAGCTCCTTTGGGGTATACACCGGCCTATCGCTCTTAACCAGACTTACCAGGCGGTCAGTAATTTTGTCTATTATTTGTTGCATGAAGTGTTAGGATTACAACGGGAAAATAAAAGCTGCCCTGAGCCAATACAAACAGTTTATTGTGAATATTTGTTGCGGTCAAACTAATATTAGATTCCAGTTTGATCAATTTACTTACTAATTTCCGACATGATCGTATTGCAGGCAGAACAGCTGGCCAAAACCTATAATAAACGGGTCATTTTTGAGGACCTGAGTTTTTCCCATTCTAACGGAATTCTGGGTATTGCCGGATATAACGGTAGTGGTAAATCAACATTGCTAAAATGCCTGGCTGGATTGGCTCGTCCTTCAAATGGAACAATCACCTGGAAAGAACATGATAATGAGTTGCAGAAGGATGAGATCAGGCCTCGCATCGGTTATGCTGCTCCCTATATCAATTTATATGCAGAACTGACGGCTTTAGAGAATCTTGAGTTTATCGCAGATCTGAATACCGGAAACACACTGCACCCTGAGCTGGATGAACTGCTTGAATTTGTACAGATGAGTGAGTTTAAACAGCAATTATTCAAACAGCTTTCTACCGGCCAGCAACAGAGGATCAAACTGGCAGCAGCCTTGTTACGAAATCCGGATATTCTGTTTTTAGATGAACCCGGTTCTAATCTGGATGATAAAGGACACGAACTCGTGAAGTCCATCGCATTTCAGCAAAAAGAAGAAGACAAGCTGGTGATCATCGCTTCTAATGATCCTGCAGAGATCGATCTGTGTGATCAGGTGATCCGTTTGAATAGTTAAACTACCGTTCTTTCGTACTCGAAGTTTGTCTGAAATCCATTATTTTGGATCAAAAATAAAAAACGAATTAATCCGAGGTTCTACCGTGATTTCACAAAACGATCAGGAAATGGCAACGCTCATTCTTGAGCACAGCACCAAACTCCAACAAGATGAAAATGTAATGGTTCAGTTGATCGGACTGAATGGAATAAACCTTCTGCGGGCACTCGTGGAGCAGATCAGAGAGAAAGGAGCTCATCCATTTATTCAGATCGAAGACACTGAGACACAACGTTTGCTCATCGAAAATGGGGACGAGGCTTTCTGGAAAAATCAGGCTGAAGTGGACCAACTTCCCCTAATGAAACAAATGGATGTGTTTATTGGTATCCGCGCTTCTGAAAATATCTATGAGAATTCAAAAGCCGGAAAAGAGGCGAATAAAGCCTACAGTGAACATTTTCTGCACCCGGTTCATTTTGAGGAACGAGTGAATAACACTCGTTGGTGCATTATGCGTTACCCGTCTCCGGCCTTTGCAATGAATGCAAAACTCCCAACGCGAGAGTTTACTGAGTTTTACTACAAAGCCTGCCTGGTAGATTATGCCAAACTAAAAACCGCTATGGAGCCACTGGAAAAAAGACTCCGAGCTACCGACATGATCACTTTAAAAGGTGAAGGTACCGACATCAGTTTTTCAGTGAAGGGGCAAAATTGGGTGCCCTGCTACGGAGCTCATAATATCCCTGATGGAGAACTCTTTACCTCTCCCGTTCGTGATACTGTGAACGGAACCATCACATATGCGCCATCTGTTTATCAGGGTAAGCCTTTTGAATTTGTTAAACTGGTCGTTGAGAATGGTGTTGTAGTAGATTTTGATTCATCCAATAATGATGCGTTAAAAGACATCCTGGATACCGATGAAGGAGCCCGACGTTTTGGTGAATTCAGTTTCGGAACTAACCCGGTTATCGAAAGTCCGATGTATGACATTCTCTTTGATGAAAAGATCTACGGCTCCAACCATCTTACCTTAGGCAAAGATTATGAGATTGCCCCTAACGGAAATTCCAGCAACATTCACTGGGACCTGGTTTGTATCGGTGCTGATGTTTACCTGGATGGTGAACTGATAAGAAAAGGGCGTGAATTTGTGACTGAAGACCTGAAAGGATTGAATCCTGAAAACCTACTTTCCTGATTGAATAATAGAATCACACCCATTTTACTTTTGGCGATCTTGTTGGTCATTTCTTGCACCGACAAGATCGTGGAGCCGGAGGTTTTTTCCGAAACCGGACTCATCCGGTTCACCGGAGCTCCTGCGGTTGATGGGTGCGACTGGGTGATCGAACTGCCTGAGAATAAAGTGGTACATCCAAACGATCTGCCCCAAAGCTACTTGGTGGATAGTTTGAAAGTCGCTTTTACTTATTCCCCAACAGATCATGTCTTTACTTGTGGATGGGGAGTGGAATTACCGGTCATCACCATATTGGGAATTCAGAAAGAATGATCATTTCAGACCCTGTATTATTTGTGTACCCACAGGATTCATCAATTACCATACAAACATTTAACTAATCAAACCGCGCCGGTAATAATCCAACTATTTGCATATTTCTGTGATTTACGTTGTATTGTATTGGAACTCACCTCCAATGCGATAACGGAATCACCATTCAGAAAAGATCATGCAAATAGAAGCTACTACCCCGGATGAATATCTGTCTAAAGTACCTGAAGACAGAAAAGAAGTTATGAGTGCGCTTAGAGATGCCATCAAAAATAATTTACCACAAGGATTTGAGGAAACCATGAATTATGGCATGATCGGCTACGTGGTTCCTCATTCAAAATATCCCGAAGGCTATCATGTCGACCCGAATCAGCCTCTTCCTTTTATTAATCTGGCCTCTCAAAAAAATCATATAGCGGTGTATCACTCATGCGTATACGCCGATGAAGATCTCATGAATTGGTTTCGGGAAGAATATGCCAAACGGGTCCCCACCAAACTGGATATGGGGAAAAGCTGTATCCGGTTTAAAAATCCTAAGAAGGTCCCCGTCGATCTGATTGCAGAATTAGCCACTAAAGTTACCCCGGATGAGTGGATCCAAACATATGAATCTGTCATTAACAGGAAATAACCATGGAATACGGAACACACTCTTTATCACTCGCCGTAAAGGATATCCAAAAGTCTCTTGAATTTTATCAAAAACTGGGTTTTAAGCCCATTGGTGGTTTTGGGTCGATTGAGGATAAATGGCTTATTTTACAACGGGGGGATTATAAGATCGGCTTATTTCAGGATATGTTTGAGGAAAATATCATCACCTTTAACCCTACCGATGCCAGATCGATCTACCGTGACCTAAAAAATAAAGGCATTGGGTTTCTCATGGAATCACCCACCGTTCATGAGGAAAAGGGGCCCTGCCATTTCGCATTGGCCGACCCGGATGGAAACCAAATATTATTCGATCAACATAATCAATAGCCATGAAACGACGAGTAACCGGAATTGGGGGAATATTTCTGAAAGCGGATGACCCTGAAGCTACTAAAGACTGGTATAGTAAACATCTGGGCATCAAATCCGGAAAATGGGGAGGAACCTTTCAATGGAGAAAAGCAGAAAACAAGGAGAAGACTGGATTTACAGCCTGGAGTATTTTTAAGAATGACACGGAATACACCAATCCCAGCACCAAGGATGCTATGATCAACTATCGGGTGGAAAATCTGGAGGAACTGCTAAACACTCTAAAAGCCGAAGGCGTTGAAATCGTAGGTGAAATGGAATCGTATGATTATGGCAAATTCGGCTGGATCATGGACCCAAATGGCTATAAAGTTGAATTATGGGAACCGGTCGACAAAAATTACGAAGACATTTGTGATCCTGCCGATCTGAATAATATGGACTGATTGATTGGCAGATTTCACCATCAGAGATCAATGGCAAGATTACTGATAAGTAACACCTTGTAAAACTGGGTATAAATCACTCAACCTTTTTGTTTCTGGTGCGTCAAAGGGGTGGTCATCTGAAATAAAAATCTTCAGAGGTAATCTCATGGAAATAGCCAAATACATTTTTATCATCGTAGCAAGTGTCACCCTTTTTGGAATTATCGGAGGCATGGATCCGGCAAATTCAGTGGTAATGATTGGAGCAAAGGCGATGCTTACGGGTGCCATCGTTGGCACCTTTTTAATGCTGAAAGAATATAAGGGAGTGATCCTATCTAAGATCGTTTCCTGATCATTAGTCTGATTTTCTGGTTTCAAAGGTTCCATTTCTGAAAGGAGATGGAACCTTTTTAATGGTCTTTATACAAGCACCTCTTCTTAGGCCCGACTCAAAGTTGCTTCTTCTCACTTCCCGAGTTTAAAATATTTAAACACTGGATATTGAACAGGACTTTCATTTATCCCCTGTCTTTCAAAATAATGATCAAAGAAATTCCAGGTAACCAGTCCGTCATCTGATTGGGGTTCGAGCATATAAAAGATCAAATTGGCCAGTGGTTGGGCAAGATCTACGCAATAGTCCCCTTTTTCGAAGGTTTTGGTTGCCGGCTTAAAACTTCCTTCGAGCTGAACCATAAAATGACCTTCAAATTTTCTACGTCCTTTTTCCATAGATGTAGCTTCAAACACTTCCCCGTTTGCTGTAATACTATCTTCAAGCTTAGTTACCACCGCTCCCTGTTTTTCTAAGTGTTCAGCGATATTAGCAAATTCAGCGGGGATCAAATATCCTCGCGGCAGCGTACTTTCTACTACCGGTTCAAAAGCACTGTAATTCTTCACGTTTTCTAAGGTCACGATCCGGGTTCCCCGCACTAATTTTACTTTATCACGGTTTGGGGCATACCCCACATCATCCATACTCAAATAACCACCGGCCGAATCCACTTCCTGATAGGGAATATATTCGTAGCTACGATATGCCGGGATATCTTCCAGATAACTCATCTTAAAGCGCACTCCTTTTTTAACTTTTCCGGCTTTTTCCTTCACCAGATCGATGGCTGCTTTTTCTGCTTCATCATTTATTTGTGCGATCTCCTGAGCATGGTCGTTCGTAAATTCCAGGATCTCCGTCACAAAAGCGTGGGTAGAACTCATACGTTGGTATAATCGCTCGTGGGCAAAAGCTTCACTTAAGATCCCGATCTTATTCCGCAATCCCATCTGATTTACAATATATCTGGGATGATGATTATAGGTGTAGATCTCTGTTACCGGCCATCCAGCTCTCAGATTATGATATCCATAAGGACCTAAATAAATATCGTAGTTCTCCAACACCTTATCGGTTACTTCAGGTAATAATTTGTTCCAGGTGAAATCATAGGGTGCTTTTTCCCCGGCATAATGATAACTCGGCGCCCATGTAAGGGAATATCCATGCCAGGTACCGTTGGTGGTGTGAAGATCGACCAACATCTCCGGATCCCATTTCATGATCACATTCTGAATAAGTGCATTCGTTTCGATCGCCTCCATTTTGATACCATCCCTATTCAGATCCCAACCCTGACTATTAGAACGGACTCCGATCAGCTCCGGGCTCCCTTCCTGAGAGCGTCGGATTTCTACGCCAAGTTTATCGTTAGAATCGGTATTGTAGATGGGGGCAAACAACAGGATCTGATTTTCGAGCAGGTGTTTCTTATCTCCAAAAGCGATCTCCCGCATTAAGATCTGAAGGGCTTCTTTCCCTTCTACTTCGCCTGAGTGAATATTTCCCTGAACATACATCACCGGCTTTCCGGAGGCTATTGCTTCTTCCGGTGTAGTGATTTTTGGGTTCGCCATCACCACAACCGGGATGTCTTTCCCTTCCAGACTCGTTCCCATTTTTGTTACATACACAAGATCTGAGCTCTTATCCAATGCCGAAATAAGATCCATCACATCTGCATACAAAGAGGTTTTGGTGTATTGAGTTTTTTCAGGAACAGTTAGCAGCTCAGCGCTTATTTGAGCTAGCGCCGAATGAAAAATGAAAAATGAAAAATTTAAAATGAGGAGTGCTCTGAGAAGGTTTCGTTTCATTGCGGAGTATTTGGTTCGGGAAGAATGTAGGGAAATGATAAGTAACGAGGTGTAAAGAAATTTTCCCGGACACCCGGTTCCTTGTCAATGAAGATTCAGTAGCGTAGATTCTCGCGACTCATAAAAAAAGTACTTCATGAAATATCTCTTCTTAGCCGTAGTTCTGGTCATTGGACTCAATGCATGTCAACGCTCTGCAACATCTGAACAATACGCAGGAAACCCCGTGCTGGAAGGCTGGTATGCCGATCCTGAGGGTATCATTTTTGATGATGAGTACTGGATCTTCCCAACCTATTCCGATCATTTTGGAGAACCTGATACATCCACCGCGTTCACCGGAGAACAACTTGCTGTGCGGGCTCAGGCTATCAACGAACAATATCTGATACAGACTTTTTTTGATGCTTTCTCCTCCAAAGATCTTGTGAACTGGCAAAAGCATTCGCATGTGCTCGATGTCAAAGATGTTAAATGGGCTTCCTATTCCATGTGGGCACCTTCTATCATTAAACAAAACGATAAATATTATCTCTTTTTCGGAGCTAATGACATCCAAAGTAATGATGAATATGGAGGGATTGGAGTTGCTGTTTCAGACACACCGGAAGGCCCATATAAAGATGCGCTCGGAAAGCCATTGATCAACGAATTTCATAACGGAGCACAGCCCATCGATCAGTTTGTGTTCCGGGATGATGACGGTCAGATCTATATGTTTTATGGAGGTTGGAGACATTGCAATGTGGTAAAGCTCAGCGATGACCTGCTTAGTCTCGAACCATTTGAAGACGGAGAATACTACAAAGAGATCACCCCGGATAATTATGTAGAAGGCCCCTTTGTTTTTAAAAAGGACGGAAAATACTATTTCATGTGGTCGGAAGGCGGCTGGATGGGACCTAATTACAGTGTCGCCTATGCGATCGGGGATTCCCCGCTTGGACCATTCCAACGAATCGGGAAAGTACTGCAACAGGATTCAACTATTGCCCGTGGCGCCGGACATCATTCTGTGATCATTACTCCCGACAAAAAAGACTATTACATGGTCTATCACCGACGTCCGCTCAATACTGATGATCCGCATCACCGGGAAGTAGCCATCGACCGAATGTATTTTGATGAAAACGGATTCATCAAACCAATTGTAATGACCAACAAGGGAGTTGAGGCAAATCCTTTGGTTAAATAGTTACCCTTACATTTAATGATTATGAGAAAAGTAATATTCCTGCTCTGCTTACTGATGATACCGTGCATAGTATCGGCACAAACAAGCGACGAACAAGCTATTATTCAGTTACTCGAAAAAGAATCTGCAACCTGGCGCTCCGGTGATATTGAAGCGCATGCCGGTTGTTGGGCGATAAAACCCTATAGCCGGATTCTCATTTCAACACTGGATGGTCAGGTCATAGATCTTCCTCCGCAATTCATGATCAATCCACCCGAGGGGGTTGCAGGAAATGGCGGGACATCGAGTAATTCTGATTACAAGATCGGAATTAACGGGAATAGTGCGATCGTTAGCCATAATGAGGTTTCTATCTCTCCGGATGGAATCAAAACTTATTCTTACGAGATACGAATGCTGGAAAAAATTAATGGTTCATGGAAACTTATTGGCCAGTCAATTCATCAATACGAACCCGAAGGATCCTGAAGAATCAAAAAAAGGCGCCGGAGCGCCTTTCAGTTATGATCATATTCTAGCCACTTTACGTTGCTTCCACCCATTCATCCGGGTCTTTTACCACTTCAGCAAATTCAATGTGTTCACCATCTGTACTGATCGTTGCTTCATACTCAACCGGACCTTCCGAATCCCGCTTCAGGAGCTGAGTTGCCAACGTATTGGTGATATTCTGTTGAATAACCCGTTTTAACGGGCGGGCTCCGTACACCGGATCATATCCACGAACTGCCAGCCAGTCTTTCACTGAATCCGGAATGTTTAGAACAACCTGATTTCTGGCCAGTAACTGGTGAACCCGGCGTAACTGAATATCCACAATAGAACGGATGTGTTGTTTACCTAGCGGATGAAATACGATGGTATCATCAACCCGGTTCAGAAATTCCGGGCGAATGGTTTTCTTAAGCTGATCGATCAGTTTGTTCTGTAACTCTACGTACTTCTCATCATCCAATTCACCACCCGATCTTTCCATTTCGTTCACGATCAGATGAGAACCAATGTTAGAGGTCATAATGATGATGGTATTTTTGAAATCTACCGTCACCCCCTTGTTGTCAGTGAGTCGGCCTTCATCCAGCACCTGCAACAGAATATTAAAAACATCCGGATGTGCTTTTTCGATCTCATCCAGCAAAATTACAGAATACGGGTGTCTACGTGCAGCTTCTGTTAATTGCCCGCCTTCATCATATCCAACATAACCCGGAGGAGCACCGACCAGGCGGCTCACACTGTGTTTTTCCATGTATTCGCTCATATCTATGCGGATCATAGCATTGGAGTCATTGAACAGAAATTCTGCCAAAGTCCGGGCTAACTCGGTTTTACCCACACCCGTTGAACCCAGGAAGAAAAAGGAACCAATGGGTCGGTCTTCATCCTGTAGCCCGGCCCGTGATCGTCGTACGGCATTCGATACAGCCTCGATTGCTTTATCCTGCCCGATCACACGTTTATGCAGTTCATCTTCCAGGTGCAGTAATTTTTGCCGTTCACTTTGCAACATCCGTTTAACCGGAATCCCCGTCCAGCGGGCAACGATATCTGCAATATCTTCTGCTTCAACTTCTTCTTTAAGCAGTGATTTTTTCTGCTGCATCTCATCAAGTTTAGCCTGAGCTTCTTTAAGATCATTTTCCAGACGTGTGATGGTACCATATCGCAGTTCAGCTACTTTTTCATAATTACCCTGACGTTCCGCCTTATCCGCTTCATTTCGGGTAGTCTCAATGGCAAGTTTTAGTTCACGTGCTTTCTGGATGAGATCACGCTCCTGCTCCCATTGCACGCGCATACCTTTGCGTTGTTCTTCAAGATCAGCTAATTCCTTTTCGATTCCCTTGATCTTAGACTGATCTTTTTCACGTTTTAAGGCCTCCCGTTCAATTTCCAGCTGACGGATCTGTCGTTCTATGGCATCCAGTTCTTCCGGCAACGAATCGATTTGTAACCGTAACCGGGAGGCCGCTTCATCAATCAGGTCAATGGCTTTATCCGGTAGAAATCTGTCGGCAATGTACCGGTGAGAGAGTTCCGCAGCTGCAACAATGGCGGAGTCGGTAATCCGAACCCCATGATGTACTTCGTAACGTTCCTGCAGACCACGCAAGATGGAAACCGTATCCTCGACCGAAGGTTCACCCACCAGTACCGTTTGTAATCGACGCTCCAGTGCTTTGTCTTTCTCGATGTATTTGCGGTATTCGTCCAGGGTCGTGGCTCCGATCGCATGCATTTCTCCCCGTGCGAGTGCCGGTTTTAGAATATTGGCTGCATCCATGGCGCCATCTGTTTTCCCGGCACCAACCAGAGTGTGAATCTCATCTATAAATAAGATCAGTTCCCCGTCAGATTCGGTCACTTCTTTTACTACAGCTTTCAATCGTTCTTCGAACTCACCGCGGAACTTTGTACCGGCAACCAATGCTCCCATGTCCAGAGCCAGTATACGCTTACTTTTTAATCCTTCGGGAACATCTCCACGTACAATTCGAAGGGCCATACCTTCTGCAATTGCTGTTTTACCAACCCCGGGCTCCCCTATCAGTACCGGATTATTCTTCGTTCTGCGGGTTAAGATCTGCATTACACGCCGGATCTCCTGATCACGGCCAATAACGGGATCCAATTTATTTTTCTCTGCTAACTCATTCAGGTCTCGGGCATATTTTTTTAGTGCGGCAAAGCGACTCTCCGCATTGGGATCATCAACTTTTTGTCCACCTCGCACATCATTCAGCACTTTAAGTATATTTTCTTTTGTCACACCCTGATCTTTAAGGATAGAGGGCACATCTCCAGAGGCCTGCACAATTCCAAGCAGCACATGTTCCGAGCTGATGTATTCATCCCCCATATCGGTGGATTCCTTTTGGGCGGTATCCATGATATTTTTTGTAGTAGCAGACAAATACTGACCTGAAACTGAAGCTCCGTCCACTCTGGGTAATCTCCCCAATGCAGCATCTGTTACCTGACCAATTACTTGCTCATTTGCTCCAAGTTTACTTAACAGTGTGTGGATGATGTTATCACCATCCAGTAAAAATGCTTTCATCAAATGCTCAGGTTCCAATGCCTGATTATTCCCGGACTGTGCCAATTCTATGGCTTTTTGAACGGCTTCCTGCGCTTTCAGCGTAAATTTATTCAGATTCATAATTTCTCCTTTTTTTCATTTCTGAGTCCATAAAGACCAAAACCGTGCCTGAATTTTAGAACTGACGGAATTGCAGGGCAGAAATAACATGGTGAAGCCATTCTAATAATGACCATTAACAAATACTTAGTAGCAACAAATAATTACATGTTTTTGTTACTCAACTTTAATAGCTTCATCCAATAAATAAATTCGATTCATCTCATGGTACAATTAAAACAATACTCTATCTATTCTATTCTCTTTCTAACAATCATAATGTTCAATGCTTGTGGCACAACAGGCTTGGGGGTTAATGAGCCACACGTTTATTTAAATACATTTGATGAGACCATTGCCGGGGTTAATAAGGCTCTTCAGAATGCGAGTATGAGAGTAATGCAAGCAGAATTACAGGATGACGGAGACTATTATGTTAAATATTTTCTGGCACGTTTTGATGTAGACGAGCGAAACAGAGATTCTGCGGTAACCGCAGAGATCGTGATCCGAAAGATCGATGAATATAAAACTCAGGTAAGGATCTACGAGGAGGATCAACCTCAAATGATGCCTCAGGAATACAAACAACATCTTGCCCGCGATGTTTATATGCAGCTAAATAAGATCCTGACATTGGATGTGCCATCGGATGAATAACCCATGAGTTCCTACACTTTCAGGGAAATTCCAAGCATTTTCTATTCTTCTGAGACAGGAGCGCCCATCGAGCAGTGTCTGTTATGCGAGCGTGAGCTTAAGGACTGTACCTATTTAATAGAAAAAGCATATTCCAATTATCCGGAACTAAATACATCTGATCTCATCTGGGAATATGCGATCTGTCAGGAATGCACAGAATCGTTGAAATCGGAGTATTCCGAAGAATCACGTCGGGCAATAGATGAATACTTTATTACCCACGCTGATTTCAGTCTTCAGCAAAAACTAATTGAAGAAGGAAGTCAGAATATTGAGCAGTGGTTATCCAAATGTATCCTCTCCGGCAAACCAAGATCCGAAACCAGACAATACCAGATCTATGGATATTTTCTTGGTGACCTGATGCTATTCGATAACACCCCATTTATGATCGCCGATGATGCTATTGATGAGATCGTTAAATTGGTAAGCAACAAAACACTTGGGTTTATGAATGACTTCAGAGATAAGCATTTTCCTCCTCCTGAAGATCTAAGCCCATTATTCCCTGAGAAGGATTTCGTATTACTATGACCGAAACTAAATAAAAAAACCCAGATCGTATCAGGACCTGGGTTTTGGCTTTTTCGGGGTACAATAAATGGTCAACAATTTCTTAAAGTCTAAACGCGATAAATTGTTTCATATTATTTCGCTCAATGGTTAAAAGAATTGCTTTGTCTCCGTTATCGACACTTTTTTGCACTTCTTTATAAAACTCATCGATCGTTTCGACGGTACTTTTTTTAACAGCGGTGATCACATCATTTTTTCTGAGACCACGTTCGTACGCGTTAGATGATTCTTCAATTCTATTAACAACTACTCCACTAACATCATTCGTTAAGCGTAATTGCCGTTTCATATCAGAAGTTAATTCTGTGATACCAAAGCCAAGTTTCTCGTCAATGTCCTCTACTTTTTTAGAGTCGGCAATTAGATTATCTTCATCACGCTCGCCCAAAGTTACGGTGATTTCTCTTTCTTTGCCATCCCTGATTATACCAAATTCTACTTTAGTATCGGGTTTCATACTGGCGATTTTGGTGCGGAAAGCATCCCAACTCACCACCCGTTCACCATTTACGCTGGCAATAATATCATCTTCTTTTAATCCTGCTTTGTCAGCCGGTCCGTCTTCCTCAACCCGACCTACAATAATGCCTCTGTTATTTCCAATACCTAAAGCCTGAGCCATAGTCTGATCCACTTCACCGGCAGTATAAATACCTAAATAACCACGGGATACTGCTCCATCTTCGATCAGATCATCCATAATTCTTTTCGCCAGATTGATTGGAATAGCAAAACCTATACCATCATTTCCACCGGAACGGGAAGCGATAGCAGAGTTAATTCCCACCAATTCGCCATTCATATCAATAAGTGCGCCACCGGAATTTCCGGGATTAATTGCCGCATCTGTTTGGATGTAATCTCCGTAAGCGGTCAGATCATTTAGTGAACGTCCTCGCGCACTAACAATACCGAATGAAACCGTATGTGCGAGGTCCTCACTTAGCGGACTACCTATGGCCAGCACAAACGAACCCACTTTCGCCTCATCGCTATTACCCATCGTAACAGCAGGTAAATTATCTACATCAATTTTTAATACGGCAATATCCGTCATTGGGTCGGTACCTACCAACTCAGCAGTTACTTCGTCGCCATTAAAGAGCCTTACTTTTATCTCATCCGTGTCATCAATTACATGATTGTTAGTCAGCACGTATCCTTCTTCCGATACAATTACCCCGGAACCCAGGCCTCTTCTCACATATTCTTTAGTCTCGCCTTGTTGTTGTCCCGGCCGACCAAAGAACATGGAAAAAGGATCCATATAGCGAACTTCGCTGGTTTTTTCTGTGGTAATGGTTACGACAGATGGATTCGTTTTTTCTGCGATATCAACGATAGAATCGTTCAGGTCTTTAAGGGAAGCTACCGGCCGGTTCTCGGCTGTGGTAACAGTAGTATCGTAATTCGGCATAGTGATCAATGCATTATCACTGATCTTATTTACCCCAAGCAGCACTAACACTGCTGCCGCTAAACCGAATGCATTTTTTACAAAGGTGTTCATGGTTTCATTTTCCTTATGATGAATGTTTATTCTTTCAGCAGCTGTAACAACGAAGCACAACCTTAAAATTGTGCTCCTTTACATATTCTTACTTTAAACAAAAGGCCTGAAGCCCGTTCATGGACTTCAGGCCGGAGTAAATGATCTCGTTATGCGATCTCTATCTGTTTTTTAACTTTATCCTCACTTTTGTTGATGGTGATATTAAGGATACCATCTTCATATTTAGCGGCGATAGTTTCTTCATCAATCGAGTCGGGCAGGTAGAAAGAACGGCTGAATTTGCCGTATTTTGTTTCTAACCGGTGATAATTCTTACCCTCTTCCTCGTTTTGAAATTTTCTTTCGCCACTTACTGTGAGTCTGCCTTTTTCAAGATCTACGTTAATTTCCTCTTTCTTCATACCTGGCAATTCAACGGATACCAAAAACTGAGTTTCAGTTTCGGATACATCTACACTAGGCATAAAGTTGTCTTTTCGATATTCGCCGATGTTAAAAAATTCATCTACGAAATCGTTAAAGCTACGTGAAAAAACGTCTGTGTTTGGTCTGTTATATCTTACGAGTGCCATAATTGATCCTCTTTGTTTTTTGTTGAAGTTGTTTCAAAAATCACTCGTAGATTTGCAACGGCTGTGCCAACAGGCAGAATAAAACAGGCTCTGACATCGCGGCAAAGCAGCCTTGAAATTTTTTCAGACCAATTTCTGCCACCGGGAAAAGTTGTCAGCCGGGGTTTGACGAGCCGTCAGTGAGGATGGTAAATTTTGACAGTATCTGATCTTTGAAAAAAAAAGACCGCATGTCATCATACGGTCTTTCAAATTCTGAATCGATATGAGTTCAGGTCAATCCAGGTAGCTTTGTTTCCACTCTTTGGCTACCAGAAATGCCATTTCCAGAGATTGTTCATAATTCAGGCGTGGATCGCAAAATGTTTCGTAATTCAGATCAAGTCCTGCTTCATCCAATCCCTGCGCACCGCCTACACATTCTGTAACGTTATCTCCGGTTAATTCGAGATGAACACTACCCAGATAGGAACCTTCGGCACGATGGATCGCAAATGCTGATTTCATTTCTTCCAGTATATGTTCAAAATTTCTGGTCTTATAATTATTGGAGGCAGAAAAGGTGTTACCGTGCATAGGGTCTGAGCTCCAGACTACCGGGAATCCTTCTCGTTTCACGGCACGGATCAAATCCGGTAATCCTTCCTCAATATTGGTTTTCCCGAAGCGGGTGATGAGCACGATCTTTCCTTCTTCATTGTTCGGGTTCAGTTTCTCGATCAGTCGTAGCGACTCGTCTACGGTGAACGGAGGTCCTAATTTAATCCCTATGGGATTTTCGATACCACGCAGATATTCTACATGAGCCTCATCCAATGCCCTGGTACGGTTTCCTATCCACACCATATGAGCACTTAAATTATAGAAACCGGGTTTACGAGGTACTTTTCTTGTTTGGGCAGAATCATAATACAAATTCAATGCCTCGTGTGAAGTATAAAAATCTACTTTCTGGGTATTTGCGATACGTTTGTCGGATATCGCATCAATAAACTTTACCGCCCGGGTGATGGATCGCACCATATCTTCGTAGTCTTTGTAATACTCGTTATTTCGCATGAAATCGAGTTCCCATTGTTCCGGGTGATGGAGATCTGCAAATCCTTCATCTGCCAATGCCCGTACAAAATTCAACGTAAGTCCGGCTTTATGATATCCTTCCAGAAGTCGCTGCGGATCTGGGATCCTGCTTTCCTTATTTGGTTCAACACTATTAATCAGATCGCCTCGATAATTATGTATCTGCTCCCCATTAACCGTCTCAAATGGTTTTGAGCGTGGCTTGGCATACTGTCCCGCCATCCGGCCAACACGAACAACCGGAATTCCCATTTCATGGATCAAAATAAAACTGGTTTGCAGTAATACCTTTACCATATTCACAATTTTGGGCGAACGTGTAAGGCTAAAACTTTCTGCACAATCGCCGGCCTGTAATAAAAAGGCTTTTCTTTGGGAAACCTGAGCAAGCTTCTCTTTTAAAGCTTCGATCTCCCAGGAGGTTACCAGCGGGGGCAGGGTCTTAAGTTCTTCAAAACTCTCATCCAGCTTTTTCTTATCCGGGTATTCCGGCAGTTGTTGGATGGGTTTTTCGAGCCAGCTTACAGGACTCCAGTTGTTTTTCAGCGTATCTTCCATGTATTCGTGAGTTTTTTGAGGGCCGTAAACTTACGTTTTTTTAACTAAAGCTGTAGTATAATATCTTTACTATAGCTACCCGAGGGGTTAATACATTAAATAATATGATAGCTACTAAACCGAGAATACTTGTGGTGGATGATTATCCAGCTTTGGTAACCATCACCCGGCATAAATTATTAAAACAAGGGTACGAGGTAATAACGGCTCAAAATGGCCATGATGCATTTGAACTCGTAAAGACAGAATACCCTGATCTTGTGATCTCAGATGTTGAAATGCCTATCATGAATGGGTATGAGCTATGTAAAAGCATAAAAGGAGATCCTAAATTCAGAAAGATCCCGGTTATATTGGTTACCTCCAGGATTCAAACTTCCAGCCTGATGCACGGTATTGAGGCTGGTGCAGATAATTACCTTACCAAACCATACGATGATGAAACCCTGTTCAATAAGGTACATGAATTACTATATAACCCTATAACCACCTCCGATGTTGAGGAAACAGTTACTGTAAATATTGAACAGGAAGAATACCAGGTTAAAGCTGATTATTCCTATTTAGTGAACCTGCTACTATCTACCTATAAGAATACATTGGCGCAGAATTCCCGCCTCGAAAAAATGCAGCACGGGTTAAATGCGACCAATCAGGAACTCGAGATCACCAAAAAGGAGCACGAAGACCTTCTTCAAAATATTTTCCCCAAAAAGATCGCAGAAAGTTTATTAGCCTATGGCACGGTAACTCCGGAGCGCTATACCGATGCCACATTCATGTTTACTGATTTTGAAGGATTCAGCAAAAAAGTTCCGGACCTTAGCCCGGAAGACTTGATCGAAAGCCTGAGTTTCTATTTCGACCGTTTTGATCAGATCGTGGAAGAGCATAATCTCATCAAGATTAAAACCATTGGCGACAGCTACATGGCTACCGGTGGTATTCCTGATCGAAATAACACACACCCGATTGACACCGCCTTATCTGCATTGAAGATCCAACACTTTGTTCGGTCGCTCGAAAAAGAAACGCCCCAGGGCATTCCATTTTTCCCGCTCAGGATCGGAATTCACACCGGTAATTCTGTAGTGGGTGTGATCGGTAAAAAACGATTTGCTTACGATGTTTGGGGAGTTTCTGTCAATCTTGCTGCAAGAATGGAGCAGAATTCAGAAATTAATCGCATTAATATTACCGAATCTACGTACGAGCGGGTAAAAGAGTTCTTTGATTGTGAATATCGAGGAGAGATCAATGCGAAAAACATCGGAGCTGTTCCCATGTATTACCTCAACCGGATAAAGGCAGAGTATTCTGAAGATGAATACGGTATCAACCCAAACCGGTTATTCATTCGTCAATACAATCACCTTGCAAAGCAGCATCAAAATGAATTTGATGACGATAATGATCTGAAGTTCCTCTGAACCGAAGACCAATTATGAATTTATTTTATTACTGGAATTAAGAAAATCTCGATCGTGTTCTTTACATTCCGAATTGACTTTTTTCATGCTTAAAGAACACTCACTTGCAAAAGCACATCGTTATTCGCGGAGCCCGCGAACACAACCTTAAAAATTTCGACCTCGATATTCCTCGTGATCAACTTGTGGTAATTACCGGACTTTCCGGTTCAGGCAAGTCATCTCTGGCTTTCGATACCATTTATGCGGAAGGACAACGTCGTTTTTTAGAATCCCTTTCTGCTTATGCCCGTCAGTTTCTGGGCATGATGGAACGCCCGGCTGTGGATTTCATTGACGGACTCTCACCGGTGATCTCCATCGACCAGAAGACAACAAACCGGAATCCACGATCTACCGTGGGAACCGTGACCGAGATCTACGACTTTTTGCGATTGATGTACGCCCGCGTAGGTATCCCATACTCGTATGTTAGCGGGAATAAAATGGAAAAGCAGTCTGCAGATCAGGTAGTAGCCACCATTATGGATCTGCCTCAGGGAACCAAAGCCTATTGTCTGGCGCCGGTTGTAAGAGGGCGAAAAGGCCATTACAGGGAATTGTTTGAGCAAACCATGAAACAAGGGTTTGTGAGTGCCAGGATTGACGGAGAGTTTACCGAACTGGAAGATGGAATGATGGTGGATCGCTACAAAACCCACAATATTGAGGTGGTCGTCGATCGGTTCGTGATCAGTCCAAAGAGTGAAAAACGTATTGCTGACAGTATCCGGTTAGCCTTGGAAATGGCGGATGGAAATGTGATCCTCGCAGTGAAAGACGGGGATAAAACCGAAGACCGATTATTCTCGCAGAAACTGTTCGACCCGGAAAGCGGCATTGCCTATGAAGACCCGGCGCCCAATCTGTTTTCTTTCAATTCCCCGTATGGAGCATGCCCCAAATGTGATGGTCTCGGCCACACCTATGATGTTAGCTGGGAGTTGCTTACGCCCAATCGGAACCAAAGTGTAAATGATGGCGCGATCCGTTTCTTAGGCGCCCCCCGGGATATTTTTGCCTTTAAACAGCTTAAGGCAGTACTCGAAAGCTTTGATCTGGATTTTGATACTCCTTTAAAAAAATATCCTGAAAAAGCTTTAAATGTACTTATGCATGGTAGCGGCGACAAGAAATACGCCGTGAGCTATGATTTTAAAGACAACACGGTCACTTACCAGCATAAGTTTGAAGGACTGAGAAACACTATCATCGATCAATACGAAAACAGCAAATCTCCTAAACAACGCGAGAAAGCCAAAGCGTTTATGAGCAAGGTGGTTTGCCCCGAGTGTGATGGTGGCCGACTAAATAAAGAGGCTTTATCCTACAAAATTGATTCTTACAATATCCATGATCTGGTAAAAATGGATATTCAGGGATTGAGGGACACGCTCTATTCCATCAAGTTAACTGAACGCCAGCAATTGATCGGAAATCAGGTATTGAAAGAGATCCGCGACCGGTTAGATTTTCTGTTGAATGTCGGGCTCGATTATCTCAACCTCGATCGGGAAGCTCAAACCCTGAGTGGAGGGGAGGCTCAGCGGATCAGGCTGGCCACTCAGATCGGTACTCAGTTAGTGGGTGTACTTTATATTTTGGATGAACCCAGTATCGGGCTGCATCAACGGGATAACATCAAATTGATCAGATCGCTGGAAACCTTACGAGATCTGGGAAATAGTGTTTTAGTGGTAGAACACGATCGCGAGACCATCGAACATGCCGATTATGTGGTTGATCTTGGCCCCGGTGCCGGAGTACATGGTGGCCATATTGTTTCATCAGGAAAACCTGAAGAACTTGAGAAAGACTCCATGACTGCGAAATTCCTGCGTGATGAAGAGGTTATCGCATTGCCGGAAACATACCGGAAAGGAAACGGCAAAAAGATCACCATCAGGAATGCCCGTGGCCATAACCTGAAAAATGTCGATCTGGAGATCCCTTTAGGAACTTTCATTTCTGTAACCGGAGTGAGCGGAAGCGGAAAGAGTTCGCTCATCAATCAAACTCTGGTTCCCATTCTTTCCAATCACTTTTATAAATCGAAAAGTGTGCCCCTGCCCTACGATGCGGTAAAAGGTTTAGATAATGTGGATAAGATCATCTCGATCGATCAAAGCCCGATCGGGCGAACTCCGAGATCCAATCCCGGGACTTACACCAAAGTGTTTGATCACATTCGCCGATTGTTTGCGGAACTTCCGGAAGCCAAGATACGGGGATACGATCAGGGGCGTTTTTCTTTTAACGTGAAGGGCGGCAGGTGCGAAACTTGTCAGGGCGATGGCGTTCGAAAAATTGAAATGAACTTTCTGCCTGATGTATACGTGACCTGCGAAACCTGTAATGGAAAACGATACAATCGGGAAACTCTGGAGATCTATTACAAAGGCAAAAACATTTCTGATGTGCTGCAAATGCCGATCTCTGAAGCGGTAGAATTCTTCGATGCCCAGCCTGCAATTTCCCGGATCCTCTCTACCCTGGTTTCAGTAGGTTTGGGATATCTTACCCTTGGCCAGTCGAGTACAACTCTATCAGGTGGAGAAGCACAACGAATTAAACTTGCCCGTGAATTATCAAAGATC
Organism: Balneolaceae bacterium UBA7797; assembly: GCA_002480645.1. Lineage (GTDB taxonomy): Bacteria > Bacteroidota > Rhodothermia > Balneolales > Balneolaceae > UBA7797. Next base: position 109,836 of record DLCN01000009.1, on the reverse strand, counting down.
GGAACCGGGGACACCCTTTACGTGATGGATGAACCCACCACGGGACTCCATTTTCAGGATGTGCGCATGTTGGTTAGCGTGATTCAGCAATTAGTTGACAAAGGAAATACGGTAATGGTGATCGAACACAATCTTGACCTCATTAAAGCTGCCGACTGGATCATTGATCTGGGCCCCGAAGGTGGAAAAGGTGGTGGAGAGATCATTGCATATGGCACCCCGACCGATATTGCTGCTATCGAAGATTCTTATACCGGCAGATTTTTAAAACAGGAATTTGACCGGCTTTCTGTAAAAAAAGTGTAGATCTCTCTGTTTTTTGGTATCTATGTCACTTATTTGGGGAATTTGGGACAGAAGATGAGAAAACTCTATGTATTCATTCTGGTTTTAGCTGGATTATCTTCAGCAAAGTTAGAGGCGCAAACGGCTCAGGATTCTGCTTTGTATCGAACCTATTCGTAATTGACCAGGGCCTATTATTATTCTCATCCCGATTCCAATCTGATCTATTCCGATTCCCTCATTCAACTTTACCGACGTACCGGATTAGAAAGAGCCTACGCCGATGCATTGAATCGGAAAGGTATTTATTATCACCTTAAATCAGCTACTGACAGCGCCCTCTACTATTACAAAAAGTCCTATTCCTTCAATATTCAGCTACCGGATTCGAAAGCTGCAGCTCAGGGACTTATGAATGCCAGTATGGTTTATTTTGCTGAAGCCCGTTTCGATAGTGCACTCATCAACAGTACCAGGTCCAGAGAGATATTTGAGAAACTGGGTGAGACAGAACTTATGGCCAGAGCTACAGGTGAGATGGCTAAAGTTTATTCCATGAATGGTGATGATTCTACCGCATTGGAATATTTTGAACAGGTTCATGAACTCGTAAAAAATTCCGAAAACAAGCTTGTTGTCGGTTCCAGCTTTTCAGATCTCTGTACGGTGAACAACAACCTGAAAAATTATGAGACCAGTATAAGTTACTGTCATAAAGCGATCCCTTTATTTAAAGAAATAAATAATTTTGGTGGCTTAAGTACGGTCTATCAAAATCTGGGAAATATATATAAAGACCTGAGCTTACCAGATTCTGCCATTTTCTATTATGACGCCTCCATAAACCTGCTGCGAGTATTTGAATACAATAAGGGAATGGGCGAAACCTTCTACAATATGTCGCAATCAAGAAAAGATGAACGCTATAATCTGGAAAATCTCGCGCTTCTTGATTCTGCCTTGAAGTACAGTAAAATGGCTAAAGATCTGCACATTCAATCGCTGGCTAATAAAGAAATTGCTGAAATACTCTTTAATGAGGGAGATTCGGAAAAAGCATACGAGCATTTCAGAATGCATAAGGTATTGAACGACTCCATTTACAACGCCGATAATCAGGAATTGATCGGCGAGTTAAAAACGAAGTTCCAGACCGAACAAAAAGAAAAAGAACTGGCTATTAAAGAAGTTGCACTCAGCAAAGAACAACTCAAAGTTAAGCAACGCACTTTTATTCTAATTTCTCTGGCCGGGATCTTGTTCTCGGGTCTGGTGATCGGGTTCCTGTATGTCCGTCAGCAGAACATCAAAGAAGAGAACCTGAAACGGGAAAACGCATTAAAGTTACAGCTGGCAGAGGCTGAACTGGCCAACAAGATCCACAAAGAAAGAGAACGCATTTCGAAAGATCTTCATGATAATGTAGGAGCTCATATCAACAGTCTAATTGCCGGCATTGAAGTCAGTAACCTGCATGTACGGCAGGATCAGCAGGATAAGGCGGTCGAACTGCTGAAGATTCTGGACGAAGATGCTCGCCATGCTATGAGCGAGCTGCGGGAAACCATCTGGCTTTTGGATAAAGACGCGGTATCGTTAGCAGATTTCAAAGATCATGTAAGCAGTTACCTTAATGCCCAACGGCCTTTCCTGAAAGACCTGAATGCAAAGATCAAACTGGATAAGAAACTCAGCACAGAGGTACATCTTAAACCCGAGCAATCACTACATCTCTTCCGGATCGTACAGGAGGCATTAACAAATACCCGTAAATATTCGCAAGCCACAACCTTTACGGTGCTGTTTACATATCATCAAGATCAATTGATCATTGACATCACGGATAACGGAAGAGGATTTAAAGATGGAGAGATCAAAGGATCCGGAAATGGTCTTAAAAATATGAGAGCCCGTTCAAAGGCAATGAATGCTTCTTTTGAACTAAGCCATTCAACAAACACCGGAGTTCATATCAGGATCACACTTCCTCTGGAAAGTGACCCCGAAATTTCCACATAATAAAGATTGATAGATTAGGCAGTACTTGCTTATTTTGATGGTCTGATGAAGTTTTTCCGATCACATAGAATTCAGGCTTCCGGCCTGGCCATTTTGGTATTTGCCATTGCCATTCACTTATTTCGTTTTTCAGCGAATGATGTGACTGAAAGTGCCTTTACCAGTTGGTTGGGGTCACATTTGAAGTCCCAGGACGATTCTATGTTGCTAAAAATTCATTCTTTGAATGATGACAGCACCGAACTGGATACTATTATCCGAAAAGCCTCAGAACTTATCTCTGATAACTCTGATGATTTCGAGCTTCCACTCTCAAAAGAAGCTCCTGCCACTCCGGAAGAACTCTACACCCTGTTGTTAACCGAATGGAATTATTTCCAGACCACCGGTAACACCATGGGTAATGCGGTATTCATCAAAAATATTAAACCGCAATCGATCTTACATAACGATGGACACCTGCAGCTTGCTGCTCTTTCCGGTCGCTCATTTTCAATGGCTCGTGCCGATCTGAACAGTATCGAAAGTGACCTTCGTTATATCTCAACGTTTACCCTCTCTCCACATAAGAGCGGAACAGCGATAAACGCACCCTAGCTCTTTTCTGCGTTTCGATGACTTGTATTCATTGAACACCCACTTTTCTCTTATACATACCGGATCGGAAATGTCCCGATCCATTACAAATTCTATTTAATTCTTAATTCTTAATTGAAATAATATGCAAGGCAACGGATTTAAAATTGGTGTCATTGTTGCATTCCTGGCACTAACCCTTTATTACCTGTATCCAACCATTATCTGGAACCTGGAGCAGAAGCAAATGGCGGAGTTATCAGACACTGAACTCGCCGAATACAAAAGTGAAAACATGGAGAAATTACAATCTCTCCGTGAAAACATACTCTCTCTTGGTCTTGACCTTCAGGGTGGTATGCACGTTACCCTCGAAGTTGGTACTCCTCAATTAATTGTAGAGCTGGCCGGACAGAATAAAGATGAGCAACTCGAAGATGTAGTACGGGTAGCCCGTGAAAGAGCGGATGCCAACGAAACTGATTTCGTAGATGAAATGCTGGCTGAATTTGAAGCCCGCGACCCTAACGCACGCCTCAGCCGGTATTACCGCAGTGAAGCTGATGATATCACTCGTAGATCTACTAACGAAGAGATCGTGGCTTACCTGAAAACACAACGGGATGCTGCGCTTGACCGGGCTATTGAGATCATCCGTACACGTGTTGACCGTTTTGGTGTTACCGAACCATCTATCGTGAAGCAGGGTGAAAGCCGTATTGTGGTGGAACTGCCCGGCGTTGATGACGAAGAGCGTGTACGTGGTTTACTTAAAGGTACCGCCCGTCTGGAATTCCGTACCGGACCTGATGCTCAGGACTTCGCCAACTTCAGAAACCGTGCCATCGAGTTCTATAATGTGGAAGCAGATACATCCGATAGTCTTTCTCTGAATGCAGGTCCAAGTAACGAATTAGTTAACCTGATGTCTTTTGTTCAATATCCATACATCTTTGGATATGCTTCCGCTGAAGACACTGCTGCTGTAATGGATCTTGTTACAGCTCCTGATATTGTACGTATGTTACCAAGAAACACCGAACTTCTTTGGGCTGCTTACCCGCTGCGCGGACAAGAAGGTCCTGATCAATTTGCTCTTTACGGAGTACACACCGAAGCAGAACTTACCGGTGAAGTTATTGAATCGGCCAGTATTCAGTTCGACCCAACCACCAATGCGCCGGAAGTTGCCATGGGTATGAATAACGATGGTGCAAGAACCTGGAGCCGTGTGACCGGTGCGAATATTGGAAAACCAATTGCCATCGTTCTGGACGATTATGTTGTTAGTTATCCTAATGTGGAGACAAAGATTTCCGGCGGTAATTCTACCATCACAGGATTAGACGGTGTGGAAGAAGCAGAAGATCTGGTTAACATTCTTATGTCTGGTGCGCTGCCTGCTCCTTTACAAATTATTGAGGAACGAACCGTAGGTGCCACATTGGGTGCTGAATCTATTCAGGCCGGACTTCAATCTGTACTATTCGGATTAGTAGTTGTAGCCATCTTCATGATCGTTTACTACCGTGCAGGTGGTGCTGTAGCTGATCTGGCACTGTTGTTAAATATCATTTTTATTCTGGGGATCCTGGCAGGATTCCATGCCACGCTTACTTTACCTGGTATGGCCGGTATCGTACTTACCATTGGTATGGCGGTTGATGCGAACGTACTCATCTTCGACCGTATACGTGAAGAACAGCGAGGTGGTAAAACAATGCGTGCCGCAATTTCATCCGGTTACGCAAATGCTATGAGTGCGATCATTGATGCGAACGTTACTACCGGTTTCGTAGCCATTATTCTTATGAGTTTTGGGGTTGGACCGATCAAAGGTTTCGCGGTAACACTACTTGCAGGTATTGTCTGCTCGCTATTTAGTGCCATCGTGATCACCCGCGTGGTTATCGATTACTTAACCCGCAACAACGCCGACGCTATCAGCTTCGGGTAATTCACTCAAAAGAAATTAAAACGACTTAAAAGGAACTATTATGAGATGGTTTGAAACACCAAATATTGATTTTGTAGGCAAGAGAAAAGCAGCCTATACAATCTCTGCAATTCTATTTATTGCGTCGCTCGGAGCAATTTTCACTAAAGGACTGCAATACGGTATCGACTTCAGAGGCGGTAAAGAATTTGTGTACAAATTTGACCAGCCGGTAAACACAACAGATATCCGTGATATGCTTACCGATCCACTGGGGTCTACGCCCGAGGTAAAACTCTTCGGATCCGAGACAGAGATCCTGATCCGGACCGATAATGAAAGCTCAACTGATGAAGTACAAACAGCGATCGAAACCGCTTTTGCCCAAAATCTGCAAGGCAATGGGTTTGAAGATGAAAAAAGTGATTCTATCGGGCCTCGTTTTGCCGAGGATCTGAAAAGTGCAGCGGCACAATCCGTGATCTATGCCATTGTGATCATTTTTATCTATATCCTGATCCGTTTCCGTAAGTGGACCTTCTCGGCCGGGGCGGTAACAGCGCTCTTGCATGATGTGGTGATCACTCTCGGTATCTTCACTATTCTGAATGATCTTGTTCCATTCAGTTTACTGATCGACCAGAATATTATCGCGGCTTTCCTCACCATTGTGGGTTATTCGCTGAATGATACCGTGGTAGTATTTGACCGTATCCGTGAAAACAGCATTGTTCACAAAGGTATGGAATACGCACCGATGGTAAACAAAAGTCTTAATGATACGCTTAGCCGAACTGTGATAACTTCACTTACAACCTTGTTTGTAGTACTTGTGCTGTTTATTTTCGGAGGAGAGGTGTTGAAAGGTTTGTCCTTTGCCCTTATAATCGGAGTAGTTCTAGGTACGTACAGCTCACTCTTTGTAGCAAGTCCGTTGGTACTGGAACTCGACAAGCGCGCCAAATAATATAAACGAATTAAATCAAGGAAATTATGGGCTTTAATACAGCAGAACGCTACGGCAGTGTGGTTATCGAATTTAAAGGTAACGTAATGGGTGGACCTGACGCGGTTAGCCTGAATGAGAAACTTCATGAGTTAATCGACGCGGGCAAAACCAATGTTGTGGTTGATCTGGGAAAAGTGAAGTTCATGAACTCTTCCGGACTTGGTATGCTGATCGGTGCTCTCACCACAATGCGTAAAGCTGGTGGTGACCTTCGTATTGCCAATGCAACCGATAAGATTCAAAGTCTGCTTATTGTTACCAAATTGATCACAGTGTTTAAGCACTTCGATTCGGTTGACAAAGCTGTTGAATCTTTCAATGAAGAGTAATTCCGCACATCAAATCTTGTAATTGAAGGGGTGTAGATTACTACACCCCTTTTTTATTGTATAAAGTTATGTCTGTAAGAGTAGTAATCGGGGCCCAATGGGGCGATGAGGGTAAAGGAAAAATTGTTGATCTGCTTAGCGATCAAACCAAACATGTGGTTCGCTTTCAAGGTGGAGCAAATGCCGGCCATACTCTCAAATTTGATGACAAAACAGTCGTTCTCCATCTTATTCCTTCCGGTATCTTTAATGGTGATGCAAAATGCGTGATCGGGAACGGAGTTGTGATCGATCCTTTCGCTCTGCTCGATGAGATCAAAGAAGTAGAAGGAATGGGTATCGACCTCAAAGGCCGTTTATTCATCAGCCAGACCGCTCATGTGATCCTGCCCTATCATAAAGTGCTTGATAAGATGAAGGAACGTCGCCGAGCTGAAGATGCCATAGGCACCACCGGTCGGGGAATTGGACCGGCTTATGTCAGTAAAATTGCACGGATCGGCATCCGCATGATCGATCTCTTTGATATGGACCTTCTTCACAAAAAGCTCTTACACAATATTGAAGACATTAACAGAGCGCTCGAAAATATGTATTCAGAGCCTACTATTGATGCCGATGATATGATCAGTAAGCTGGATACTGCCATCGCAGCACTGAAACCATATATCTGCAACACCTCAAATATGCTTCACGAAGCTATCGAAGACGGTGAGAATATTCTGCTCGAAGGTGCACAAGGTTGTCTGCTTGATATCGATCATGGAACCTATCCATATGTAACTTCCTCTTCCCCTACTTCTGGTGGAGCTTGTACCGGATCTGGAATTCCGCCAACAGCCATCGACAAAGTGATGGGGATAACCAAAGCATATTGCACACGTGTTGGAAATGGACCTTTCCCTACCGAATTACTGGACGAAACCGGTGAAGAGCTACGTAAAAAAGGTCATGAATTCGGTGCAACCACGGGTCGCCCGCGACGTTGTGGATGGCTTGATCTTGTTGCCCTCAAATATGCTGTTCGTGTGAATGGCATGAACGAACTGGCGCTCACCAAGATGGATGTAATGGATGGTTTCGAGGAGATCAAAGTTTGTACTGCATATAAAATTAAAGGCGAAGAAACATCAGTATTTCCACTCTGCCTGGATGATGTTGAATCAGCAGAACCTGTTTACACCTCCCTTCCGGGCTGGGATAAAGACATCTCCGGAATGACGACTTTCGATGAGCTTCCCGACCATGCGAAGTCGTACATCGATTTTGTAGAAACGTATCTCGGTGTGAAATTCACCATTATTTCTACCGGACCAAAACGAAGCGAAACGATCATTCGCTGACCCAACTTAGAGGCGCTTAACGGCGCCTTTTTTGTTTCATCTGTGTATGTATTGTGCACAACGTTAGGTGATACTTCAGGTAAAATTTGTTTTATCAGTCTTTGGCTAATTGATTACGATACATGGAATTCCTACACTTTGATTAGAGTTATATCAACAGATCAATCCTAAATCAAAAAACAGATATTCATGCCAAACAAAAAAGCATCCGCCGTTTGGAACGGCAACCTGAAAGAAGGAAACGGAACCATGAGTTCCGGAAGCGGAGTACTTAATGAAGCAGCCTTTACTTTTGCTTCCCGATTTGAAGATGAAGGAAAAAGTAATCCGGAAGAATTACTAGGAGCCGCACACGCCGGCTGTTTTTCAATGGCTTTTTCAAATGAACTCCATAAAGCCGGTTTCGACTCAAAGAGTGTTTCAACAGAAGCAACAGTAACTCTGGAACCGGTTGACGGCAAACCAACAGTTTCTACTATTAAATTGGTAACAGTAGCTGAGGTGCCGGGAATTGATGAAGATAAATTTCAGGAGATCGCAGAGGCTACAAAAGTGGCTTGTCCGATCTCACGTGCATTAGCTGTTCCAAATATTGAACTGGAAGCTACCCTTAAATAAGTAGCCTGACTAAAGAATTAGAAAGCCTCTTAGAACAGTTTCTGAGAGGCTTTTCTTTTATCCGGCCGTTTCGTCCAGTTTCAGATCTTTGGCAAGTTCCTTGTCTTTACTCGTTCTCCAGATAAACTGATCGAGGAAATAATGATGCAGTGCAAACCCTAATAATAATCCCTGCAGAAGTTTATCGGTTCCAAAATCTGCGAAAAGCATTTTCTCACTGGTCACCATAAATGGAATACAGCCCGGATGCACTTCAAATGTACACCCTACCAACCGGAAAACCACCCCCATCAAAACTGCTGTTATGATATATCTGGGCAGTGATTTGGTTAATTTAGCCGAGAGCCCGAATTGAGTAGTATCCTCTGCTTTTCGATATCGGTTCTTATGATGAAACCAGACGATCGCATGATATTGCAGATCATGAAAAATCGTTACAAAGGCTCCAAATCCGAGCAAGCCGGCACCAAGTACCGCATCCGAATAGCAGATATAAATATGCAACGGAATTACTGCAAGCAAAAATAATGCTTTGGGTATGTTCACCTGCTTACCTGACCGTACAAGAAAATATTGCCTTACGATATAAGCGGTAGCCAGTGCAATGATGGTACTGGTTGTAAATGTTGAAACGATTGTTACAGCAGAGATCCCGGTTGTTGCAAGTACCCAATCCAGAACGGGAGCGAATAATGCGTTTGTTTCCGGGAATCGCACGATGAACACTAAAAATGGCAACATCAAACCACCATAGAGAAGAGAAGAATCAAGGTAATAATCCCATTTAACTTGTTCTTTGTTTTTCTTTTTATACAAAGCCAGAAAACCATAATGTTGGCGGACCACATGCCAGTACGCCCATAAACCGAATAAAGAGGTAAATAAGATCCACGGAGTTTCGTACCCCCCTGAGCCCAGACTGTACATCATGTAGGAGAGAAGAATAGCTACCGGACCCGCCAGAAACCAAAGTAAACTCCAAGTGAGTAGCTTTTTACGATGTTTAAATTCCTGCTTATCCAGATAAGTGCGGCTGTATGTACCAAAAAAATGCGGACTGTCGATAAATGCCACCCAGAAAAACCAGATGGTAACCATATCCCAGCCTAAGCCTGCATACATGAACATGAGCAAGTACCCGCCAAGTGCTCCGCCAATGAACCAGATCAGGTCGGTTCGTTTATCTATGATCCAATTCGTGTTGTACCAGTTTTGTACTGCGGTAACCGCCATAATGAATAAAAACTTTGTGATTGATTTTGCGAGAATGTAATTGAAGCATTTAAAAACTAAAAATTAAAATACCTGTGAGCATCCGTTAATTATTCCACTTCTAATTCTTAGTTCCGCCGATCATTTATTATCTTTTCGCTTCCTCACAACTAAATCACAGAGTATAGTTTTAATGAGCGATAAACCACGCGAGTATTGTGGCATCTTCGGAGTATTTGACCATCCGGAAGCATCGCTGCTAGCCTACTACGGATTACACTCACTTCAGCATCGCGGGCAGGAATCGGCCGGAATTGTGACCTCTTCGTTTGATGAAGAAAAAGACCGAAAAGTCATGCCTATGTATAAGGATTTCGGTCTGGTATTAAGTGTTTTTGACAAGCCCAAAATTCTGAACAAAATTTTGAAGGGTCGATCTGCAATTGGTCATAACCGATACAGTACATCCGGATCTTCCAAAAACCCGGCCAATATTCAACCCTTCCGGGTACACTACCGGAAAGGCAATATTGCGATCGGTCATAACGGTAACCTTTCGAATGCCAAACAGATCCGGGAGCGATTTACGCGGGATGGGGTGCTTTTCCAGAGTACCTCAGATACGGAACTGATACTTCACCTGATCGCTCAGAGCAAGAAAGAGGATCAAATGGATCAGATCATGGATGCTCTGCAACAAATCGAAGGCGCATTCTGTCTGGTGTTGCTCACCGATGATAAGCTGATCGCTGTTCGCGATCCGAATGGATTCCGTCCGTTATCGCTCGGCAAGGTGGATGGTAAATTTGTGGTAGCCAGCGAAACCTGCGCTTTTGATATTATTGGAGCAGAATATGTACGGGATGTAAAACCCGGTGAAGTTGTTGTGATCGATCAGGAAGCTTCCGATAACGGTGAGCCTGTCTCCTATTTTCTGGAGCCGAAGCAAGGCACTTCTACCAGTCAGTGTATCTTCGAATACGTTTATTTCTCCCGACCTGATAGCAAGATCTTTGGAGAGATGGTGGATAAGATCCGGCGGAATCTTGGAAAAAGGCTGGCAAAAGAGCATCCGATCAACGAGATCGTTAAAAAAGATACCGGCAAAAAACCGGTGATCATCTCAGTTCCTGATTCCAGTAATACGGCCGCCATCGGTTATGCCAGTGAAAACCAAAAACTGGGATACGACTGTAAATATGATATCGGCTTGATCCGAAATCATTATGTGGGACGTACTTTTATCTCACCGGGCCAAAAATCCAGAGAGCAAAAAGTACGGACTAAATTCAATCCGGTACGCGGTGTGATCGAAGGCCGGTCCGTAATTATAGTGGACGATTCTATTGTTCGCGGTACCACTTCCCGGTATCTGGTGGATATGATCCGGTCTTGTAATCCGGCTGAAATTCATTTTCTGGTGAGCTCACCTCCTATTATCAGTCCATGTTATTATGGTATGGATTTCCCTAGCCCGGAAGAATTAATGGCTAATAAGTACGATCGTGATATTAACGCAATGGCCAAAGAGATCGGAGTTGACAGCTTGCGATATTTGTCTCCGGATGGTCTGGTGAATGCGGTTAAAGCAGCTAATCCTTCAGAATATGATTACTGCACCGCCTGCTTCACTTCCAAATATCCGGTGCCGGTTAATTTTGGCGTTGAAAAAGAAGAGAACGAGTTGGTCTGATGTTTAATGAAACCGCAACCTTTATTACCAGTGCTCCACGATTAGAAGATTGTCCACCCGATAGTAAGCCGGAGATCTGTTTTGCCGGCCGCTCAAATGTTGGAAAATCTTCTCTTATCAATGCGTTGTTAAATCGCAAGAATCTGGCTCGTACATCAAATGTGCCCGGGAAAACGCAGCAAATGAATTACTACTCTATCGGGGAAACCGCGTTTTTTGTGGATCTGCCGGGCTATGGATATGCGAAGGTTCCTAAAAAAGAGCGGGAACGTTGGGGAAAAAATATCAGGGAATATCTGATGAACAGAAAAGCCCTGCGTCTTATCATTCATGTAGTAGATGCACGGCATAAACCAACTGCACTCGACGAAGATTTTTTTTACTGGATGGCAGCGAATGAAATGCCCTTTTGTGTGTTGCTTTCAAAAGCGGATAAGATCTCAAAAAATAAAGGGTCGAAAGCAAAAGCAGATGTGCGGAAGGTCCTTGCTTCCATGAATATCGAAGTACCTATTCTGGCTTATTCAGCCGATAACAAAGCGGGTATCGAAGAAGTACAGGACTTAATTATGGAATTCATCGAAGAATAATCACAAACATACTCACTCAATCAAAATCATGTCTTTTAAAGTCTTATTACTCGATAGCGTTGATCCGGTTTGTGGCGAAGTTTTTGCCGCACGCGGGATTCAGGCCGACCAACCCGGCAAGCTAACAGAAGAAGAACTATTTGAAAAAATTCCGGAATACGACGGAATGGTGGTTCGAAGTGCAACCACCGTAACTCCCGAACTGCTCGAGAAAGCTACTAACCTGAAGGTTGTCGGCCGGGCAGGAGTTGGTGTTGATAATATTGACATCCCATCAGCCACCGCAAAAGGTGTGCTTGTAATGAATACCCCCGATGGTAATACCATTTCTACCGCAGAACATACTTGTGGAATGATCATTGCTCTCTCGAGAAATATTCCGCAGGCGGTGGCTAAAGTGAAAGAAGGGGGTTGGGATCGTAAGAAATTCATGGGAACCGAAGTACACGGCAAAACACTGGGTATTGTAGGTTTAGGAAAGATCGGTTCTGAAGTGGCAAAGCGAATGCTCGCATTTGGAATGGAAATTCAGGCCTATGATCCTTTCGCAACTAAAGAACACGCCGGTGAAATGGGCGTAAAACTGGTTGAACTGGATGAGCTTCTGGGCTCCTCAGATTATCTTTCTGTACACACTCCGCTTACAGAAAAAACTAAAGGACTCGTTTCAAAAAAATCTGCAGATAAGATCAAAAAAGGAATTCGTTTAGTGAATTGTGCCCGAGGCGGCATTTATGAAGAAGCTGATCTTCCTGAATTACTGGAAAGTGGAGTAGTGGGAGCCATTGCATTAGATGTGTACAGCTCTGAGCCACCCACCGAAGAATTGTATCAGGTACTGGCTGATCCCCGGATAATTTGTACGCCTCACCTCGGTGCTTCAACCGAAGAAGCTCAGGAAAAAGTAGCTGAACAAATTGCAGCTCAAATGGCCGATGCTCTTGAGAATAAGAATTACAAAGGCAGCCTGAACGGTAAATCTATTTCACTTCTTACTAACAAAGAAGTTCAGCCCTATCTGAAACTGGCAGAGAATCTGGGAAGAATGGTTGCTCAGTTGATGCCTGACCATTCCAATAAATTTGAATTCGAGTATTCGGGTGAAAGTGCCAAATTCGCGGATGTTCTGACTGACGGTATCCTCAAAGGAATACTTTCCGAATATGTAGAGGAATCCATCAACCTTATCAACGCACGGGTATATGCCGATGCGCGGGGATTCACTGTAAAAGAGACTACAACGAGTAAGTCGAAGCTGTACAGTGATCTTGTAACTATCCGCCTGCAGGAAGGTGCTGAATATACCAGCATTAGTGCGGCTGTGTTTGGTGAAGGGGATTACCGGATCGTTGAGATCGATAATTATGGCATTGAACTCCGTCTGGAAGGCGATATCATTCTTTATCAAAACGAGGATAAACCGGGCCGGTTAGCAAAAGTGAGTGGTACCTTAGCCGAGATGAACATCAACATTGGTGGCTTGAGTCTTGGCCGATCCGGAAAAGGCGATAACGCGATTACCGCATTTAGTGTGGATAAGCAATTAAGCAACGACGAGGTATCTAAGATCTCTGCGTTAGATGGCATTGACAACCTGAGATACATCTCTCTGGATTGATCGGTTCTCAATATTTTTAAACCGGTGGCTGGCCAGGATCCGGCTGCCGGTTATTTAAAGTCCCCGGAATCCCACCTTTCTATCAACCGATCTTCGTTTACTCTTTTAAATCCGGAAAGAGTCGTTGAATTTGGTGAAGCCAGGGTCATTTCCCGCTTCCCTAAAGCTCCGGAAGCACGAGCCACTTTCCAGCCTGCTTTTGCCATTGAGGCGCGGGCCTTACTCGCTGCACTGTATGTTGCCAGTACAGACCGGTCATTCGCCATTAACCGCAATTTCGCAAACGTATCCGGTTGCCAGAGCGACTCATTCACTTCAGGGGAAAAAGGATCGTGAAAGAAGAAATCTACTTCTTCCGGAAATTCGCCCCGTTCTATGTTCTCAAACAATCCGTTATATATCGTAAGTGAGATCTGCTTTCCAGGGATAGGATTAAATTGATTCAAACCCGGTTTTAATGATTGGAAAATCTCAGGGATCCCATCCATAAGATGAGGATGGTCCAGAAAATCACCATAATTAAGTTCACCGGCTTCATCGGGTGTGATCGGAAAAGCTTCTACACTAAAAAAGGACAATGGAAAGGCTGCATTAAACCGGAGGTACAGATCTGCAAGTAGTACAAAGTTTAACCCGGTACCGAATCCCATTTCAAAAACTGAAATAGCCTCCGGAGATGACTTCAGTGTTGCAAGTAGTCCGGGCTGCTCAAAAAATACGTGTATACTTTCAGCTACCGCTCCGTTCGGATTGTGATAGAACTGATGGAATGTGGAAGAATAGATCGTGGAGGAGCCATCTTTACACAGATGGTGTCCGGGAGTTTCAGCCATTGCTTTTCAGAATTACCTTACCATATTTCGTAGACGCAGCCACCCTGGGCCCGCCACCGGAAGTTAAGGTTCCTGAAACTTTATTTTTAGAAACAGATCCATTCACTGAGAATCCATTAAGTTCAACCCCACTATTAGCTTCAAGAGCTACCTCTGCTCTGCTATTTGATGGCATGATTATGGTTACATTGCCGGCGAAAGTTTCTGCGGATATTTCGTGCAGTTGATCTGTTTGGTTGATTGTGACATTTCCGCCCTTGGTTTCAGCTACGATCTCGCCATCAACTGCCTGCACATCGATATTACCTCCATAGGTTAAAAGCACAGTCTTACCCCGAATATTCGTTGCTTTTAAATGTCCTCCTTTGGTTTCAATGGAAAACTCTCCTTCGGAATCTGTAACTGAAATATGGCCACCTAGCGTCTTCGCAGCAACTTCACCGGTTAACCGATCGAGAGTGATGTGACCTCCGGCCGTCTCATATACCTGATCTCCCTCAATATTTGTGCTCTTGATGTGCCCCCCTTTAGTATGGGCGACCACCTTTAATTTTTCAGGAACTGATATGGTTGCCTGCAAATGAATGTTTTGTCGGATACTCCAGCTTCGCTTAGATACGATCTCGAAGGCTGCTTCATCCGAACTTATATCACTTTGTATTGAAAGTTGTTCTCTCAGATCGCTCTCTGAATCAACCTGACCTGAGGCTTGTAAAGTAAATGTAGCCTTATCGGAATCGACGCCAATAACAGTTATAGAACCAAATGGTAAATCAAGCACAAGATCGTTCAAGGCAGAAGCATCGAATTCTTTCTGAAAAGTATAAACACCGGGTGATGTTTTACTCCATTCTCCATCCACCACTTTGAAATCCCGGTTCACAATTACCAGGTTATCGTTTGTATCGATCTGTATGCTGAAATCTTCCTCCGAAAGCTCTCTGATCACCTGATCAATTTCTGTGAGCACTTCATCTCTCACATCTTCCGGCATAAACCGGGCAAGACTCCTAAGGCTTTCCAGTTTTTCTGCATCGTTCAGTTTATCGAGCTCGCGTAGTTCTTTTAATTTTTCCAGTTCGCTCAATTGCTGCATATCAATTACCCGTACTTCTTCGGGTGTTGGAGGAGCCGGCGGAGCGGGAGCTTCAGCTCTGGAATGCCGGTTACGTTCATCTGCAAGATTGATCAGATATGCGGATATCGCAATAAAAACAAAACCGGCAAGAATGATTTCCCACGAAAATCTTTTCATAATTCTATAGCTATAAAGTTGAAACTCCGAACCGTTACGTGGTTTATATGTCGATGTTACACAAAAGAGAATTAAACCTTACTTTGCAGAACATAATTAAAGCGGACTATGAGTATACAGCAAAAGGTAAAAGAACTGGCGGGGAAATACAGAGACTATATGATTCAGACCAGACGGTATCTGCATCAGCACCCGGAAGTGAGTTACAAAGAATTTGAAACCACGAAATTCATTAAATCAGAACTGGATAAATTGGGTATTCCATACGAATCCCCTCTTGAAACTGGATGTGTAGGGATCTTTGAAGGTGGAATCACTTCCGACAAAGTGGTAGCTCTGCGTGCTGATATTGACGCGTTAGCCATGACCGAAGAAGGCGAAGCTAAGCAGGAATTTCTATCGAAAAATGCCGGTGCAGCTCATTGTTGCGGTCATGACGCCCATACTGCCAATCTTTTGGGCGTAGCTCATATACTTACGGAGTTAAAAGAGCATGTTGAAGGTAAAGTACTACTGTTGTTCCAACCCGGTGAAGAAAAGCTTCCGGGTGGCGGAAGATTAATGTGCGAATCCGGTTTTTTGAACAAACAAGGGGTTCAATCTATTTATGGGTTACATACCTCGCCTTCGCATGATCCCGGTACCATCGCCTCAAAAAAAGGATCGATGATGGCTGCCCCTGACGAGATCGAAATTGAAATTTTTGGCGTTGGTGGTCATGCAGCCCGCCCGCATGAAGCGGTAGACCCCATCGTATTAGCGGCTCAATTTGTTTCAACCGCTCAGAGTATCATTAGCCGAAGCATTGACCCGACCGATTCAGCAGTAATAACTATTGGCCGGATCGAAGGTGGTACGGCGCATAATATCATTCCGGAAAGTGTAAAATTATGGGGAACCGTGAGAACCTTTACTAAGAAAAATGCCGAACTGATTGAACGGCGTCTGCATGCAATTCTGAAAGGGATCACGGAAGCTGCCGGCGGCACCTATAAACTCGATTACAATTATGGTTACCCGGCAGTCCTCAACTCAGTGAAGGAAACAGATGCTGTATTTAATAACATGATATCTTTATTTGGTTCTGATTCGGTCATTGAAATGACAGCACCCGTCATGGCCGGAGAAGATTTCGCCTTTTATCAGGAACATTTTCCGGGAGCATTTTTCTTCGTAGGTAGCGGAAGTAAAGCATCAGATTCACAGTATGTGTGGCATCATCCTAAATACAATGTAGATGATCGCTTTTTTGATGTAGCAGCTCCGCTGGTGGCATCTCTGGTAGTAAACGACAGTCAATAACTTAGCATGATCAACGCTGAACGGTCGTATTGGGAAAGAGCACTTTATGAGCAGGAATATGATCTGATCGTAGTCGGTGCCGGGTTAACCGGTCAATCAGTAGCCCATTTCTTTAAAAAAGATCACCCCGATTCCCGGGTACTGATCATTGAAAGGGGTAGTTTCCCGATCGGAGCAAGTACCCGTAATGCGGGTTTTGCCTGTATCGGAACCATTGGCGAACATCTCGCAGATCTGGAAATAGAAAGTGAGGAAAAAGTTAAAACCCGTATCAAAGAACGCTTTCAGGGATTGCAGTTGCTCAGGTCGGTGATCGGTGATGAAAATATGGATTACATCCACTCAGGAGCTCATGAGATCTTCACAGATAAAAAGGAATTTGAACAAGCTGCAAAGAGTATCGATCGCTTTAACGGATGGATGAAAGATCTGATCGGAGAACCTGTAATGTACTCCGAAACGGTATATAATGGTCATCCGGCTATAAAACAAACTCAGGAAGGAATGCTCCATCCCGGAAAAATGATCCACAGATTGATCCGCTTAAATATGGAACTGGGAATAGAATACCGCTGGAATACAGCTGTTACAGAATTGAATGAAGAACACAGTTCGGTAGGCACGGCTACTGGAATGAAATTAAAGGCAGAAAATCTCGTCTTAGCAACCAATGCCTTCACCAGGTCATTACTGCCGGGCATTGAGATACAACCCGGACGCGGATTCGTTTTCGTGACAAAACCTATTAAAAATCTTACCTGGAAAGGTACCTTTCACTTTCATAAAGGCTACGTCTATTTCCGCAATATCGGGAATGACCGTCTGTTACTTGGTGGCGCCCGCCACGTGGATGCGGAAGGTGAAAACACACCGGATTTTGGAGTGAATGAGCAGATCCGAAGTTATCTTATCGACTTTGCAAACCGGGTGATCGGCTTACCGACTGGCTGGGAGATCGGTGAACAATGGAGTGGAATTATGGGCTTCACTCCAACAAAATCTGCATTTATAGAACCAATCTCTGACAAAACGTTATTGGTATCCGGGTTGAGTGGCATGGGAGTGGCACTTGGAATGCAGTTGGGTAAAAACGCCGTATCGCACCTATAATAAGCCTAATTACTTTCTTTGATCCTCAGAAATTCTTTATACAATTCCATCAGTTCGCTTACCATCATGGCGGTGGCTCCCCAAAGCGGCACATGATGAATATCCCAAAACGGGACCTGAAATTTTCGGTTTCTGAGTTCCCATTCTTCCAGGTTTTTATTCTCTGTTGCCAGTAATTCAGAAAATGATACGGTAAAAACTTCTTCTACTTCGTTGGGATTGGGAGTGAATTCCTGCCTTTCTTGTATGATCCCAACCACCGGGGTTACCATATTTCTGGAGTGATTCACATACAAAGGACTCATCAACCCTAGAATTTCGACTTGTTCAATGATCAATCCGATCTCTTCCCGACTTTCTCTCAGGGCCGTTTCCTCAAACGTTTCGTCCCCTTCTCTTCCCCCTCCCGGAAAACTCAATTGTCCGCCGTGTTTTATTCCCATGGTACGCAACGTAAGGATGATCTCCGGGTCGTTCCCCTCACAGATAATAGGTACCAGTACACTGCTATTTCTGTATTCTTCCGGCTCAGGAATTTCCTGAGTTAATTGAGATGGATCCGTTCCGTTAGGATAAGGACTCATCAAATTCTGAGCCTCTTTCCCCGGTAATGATCTTTGAAGCCGTTGTGAAAGAAAATCTTTAAAAAGTAACACGCTGATCTTAATTAAAAATCTGAAGGCATTGAACTTAGTTAACCCTGCTTTCCCATACAAACATTCCTGATACAGAGTAGGTTAGTAGCTCAAAAAAAATTCAAGACTTTATGTAAAGGTATCTGTGAACTATAGTATTTTACTCTGCATAAAACCCAAGTTCTAAAGCAAGACCTACATTCTACATGGCGGGCACTCAAACAGTACATCAAATAAAAACCACACTGACTCTATACCGCTACCTGTGGCTTCCGTTTTTGGTGGCATTATTGTTCCGCCTGTTATATGCAGGATTAAGGATTCCCGATTTCTGGGGTGATTCCTATCACAACTGGTACATAAGCTGGTCCATCTTAGAACATGATTGGGTATATAGCGATTACAAAGGGCGTGAGTTGGTTTGGCTACCGTTTTACCGGTATATCGTAGCTGGTTTGATGGCTGTTTTTAAATCGAACGGACTCATGTTGGGGCATGTCTTTAACATTCTGGTTGGCTCAGTTACAGCAAGTTACACCGCCTTTTTTGTTCAGACTTTCAGAGGAAAAACCATGGGACTGATAGCCGGACTTATCATGGCTGCTCTGCCCTGGCACATTGCATATTCTGCCATGAATCTACCCAACATATTCGGGGGATTATTGGTCCTTATTCTTGTGATGCAGGCATACAAAAGTAACTGGGCGTTGGTGGTTCTGTTAACTGCCATCAGTGTGCTAACCCGATATGAGCTCACATTTATTTTGATGATGTTTGGCGTGTTTTCATTGATCCGCAGAGACTGGAAACTCTCAGGATCATTACTAACCGGTGCCTTGATCGGGCTGGGAATCTGGTCGTGGTGGTCGTTTCATAAAACAGGAGATCCGTTATTCTGGCTTACCGCGAAAAGTGCCGGGTTAAGCTGGGACGCCTTATTCCAGATGCAAACTTACGGGCAGCAACGAAGCTGGTATTTTCCCATTTTTTCCATGATTCAGTCCTTTCCGTTGTTGTTATTCTTTTTGATCCCCGGCAGCATCAAAAAACAGAGAAAACATTGGAAACTTTACACTCCCATACTTTTAGCCGGGGCTCATTGGGTATTCATGCTGATCTCACAGTTTCAGTATTTCTCGCAGGCTGATCCCCGCTATTACATTATTTCGCTCCCGCTTGCTGTGGTTGGGTTTTCACTGATCTGGAATGTTGAGGAGTTCAATACCCGATGGATTAACCGCGCACTTTCACTATTCATTGTATTGGTTTTTGTGATCCAAATGTTTGCCTTCCGGTATGTGAGTTATACGTGGACGAAATTCATACAGGTTGGTGAATATCTGGAGGAACTTCAACCTGATGGGAATCTTTGGATCGATGAACCCTCCATCATCTACTATGCCGATATAGATCCTGCCCGGGCTTTTTCATCCGATCAGCTCGCCCCTTCCAATTCTGACTACGAGATGGGAGTTGCTCATAACCTGCAGGCGCAGAACATCCATTACATCGTTGCTTTTGAAGCCTCGTATTCAAAAACACTTTGGATCTGGCCGAAAATGAAGAACGATGAACCAATCACCTGGAATGGATTTGAATTCTCCCTGATGTACAGATCAGAGCCTCATCAGAATACGGAACAAACAAAACCGGGCGAACTCAGAACCTGGATCGAAGAGATAAAAGGTCCGGTTAGTGTCTGGAAAGTTGAACAACAGGATCAGGTAAAATAAGCTTACACCGATTTTTCGAACGAAAATTTCTTGGTATAGAAATTATATAAGAACATGGTGCCGGTCACCATCGCTTTTGTGAGGTATTGATGCGTATACAGAAAGGGATTCAGAGATAGCAAATAGATAAAGAAGGTGCTCAGCGTAAGCCCGATAAGGGAGAACGTAACGGAAATAGCAAAAGCTGTTTTCCAGTTTCTTTTCAGATCAAAAATAAATCTTTTTTGAAGGATGAAGTTGATCACCATTCCAATAGAATAAGACACCACATTACTGAGCGTTGGCGGAAATGCGGCCAGATAGAACAGCGACAGATAAATACTGTAGTCCACCGCTGTTGCGATTGCCGAGGTGGCAGCAAATTTGATCTTAGGTAGTACGAATTGTAGGAGCCTGTCCTGCATGGGGTTATTAAGATGGTATTTTACTGGGAGCAAAGGTAGATATAAATCCCAAAAAGCTTAAACGAAATCAAAAATATAATACCTCTCAAATGTACGCTTATGGTTTTTATTGACGCCTGAGTGTGCGTACCTTTCCGGGCTGGAATTTTAGAAAAGAATATATCCTGTTAGAATGAAGAAATTTGATGTTTATGGCATAGGAAATGCCCTGGTCGATCTGGAGTTTAAGGTTTCGGATGAGTTTATTGAAGAGAATGAAGTGCCCAAAGGGCTAATGACCCTGGTAGATGATGAAAAACAGCACCAACTAATTAGTGCGATCGATCATCATGAAACAAAAAAGAAGTCTGGCGGATCGGCGGCTAATACCGTGATCGCAGTGAGTCAGTTTGGGGGAAAAGCCTTTTACTCCTGCAAAGTAGCTAACGATGAGTTCGGAGATTTTTATTTAACCGACATGAAAGACGCGGGGGTTACCACTAATCTGGATGGCATAACCCGTGAAGATGGCACTACCGGGCGTTGCCTTGTAATGATCACTGACGATGCTGACCGTACCATGAATACCTTTTTAGGCATCACAACCGATCTTTCCACTCAGGAAGTGAGCGAAGCCGACATCAAAGATTCGGAATATGTCTATCTGGAGGGGTATCTGGTAACTTCAGATTCTGCATTCGAAGCGATGAAACTCACCAAGAAGATCGCGGAAGAAAATGGCGTGAATACATCGATCACACTTTCCGACCCATCCATTGTAGGAGCATTCAGAGATCGTTTTTCGGAAGTGATCGGTGCTTCGGTTGATCTGTTGTTCTGTAATGAAGAAGAAGCGTTGGCTTACACTCAGACCAACGACCTGATGGAAGCTCGCGAAGCATTAAAGAAAGACGCCCGCCGATTTGTAATAACGCAGGGAAAAAACGGAGCTATGATCTTTGATGGAGACACCTTCATAGATATTGAGCCTTACAAAGTAAACGCAGTAGATACCAATGGTGCCGGCGATATGTATGCAGGAGCCTTTTTATATGGATTAACTCATGGGTTCGGGTATGCCGGTTCCGGAAAGCTGGCAAGTCTTGCATCTTCAAAAGTGGTTAGCCAGTACGGTCCCCGATTGAAATGGCACGAAGTACAGGAAATTCTAAATCATCTGAAATGAATATGACGGAAATTATTGGCTGGGTTGGATTAGCATTTCTGCTACTTGCATGGGTTCCGCAAACCTACGACACCATAAAAGCAGGTAAAACTGAAATGAATATCGCGTTTATTCTACTGTATGTTATGTCCAGTTTTTTGCTCACAATTTACTCTTATCTGGGTAACGATCTGGTATTTCTGGTACTGAACGGACTCCTTACCGTGGGTAGTGGCATAAATCTATACTATAAATTCTTCCCAAGGACATCCAATGGATAAACTGATTCTCGCTAGCAGAAATAAGCATAAGATCCAGGAGATGAGTGAAATTCTCAGTGATCTCGATATTCAGGTTCTATCAACGGCGGATTTTCCCGAATTGGAAGAAGTGGTTGAAGATCAACCCACGCTGGATGGGAATGCGCTTAAAAAAGCACGATATGTGTTTCAGGCTACCGGGATTCCGGCTTTATCCGACGACACAGGTCTGGAAGTAGAAGAACTTGACGGTGCTCCCGGCGTATATTCTGCCCGTTACGCCGGTGAAAATGCTTCCTATCAGGATAATGTGCTTAAATTATTAGCTGAATTAGAACAGGTTGAAAACAGAAAAGCACAATTTCGCACGGTAGTAGCTTTGGTTACGCCAACCGGCGAACATCTGTTTCACGGAATTTGTAAAGGTCAGATCATAACAGAGCAGCGCGGTGATAAAGGTTTTGGATACGATCCGGTTTTTTTGCCCGATGGTTTTGATAAAACCTTTGCCGAATTAACTGCTGAGGTCAAAAATGAGATCAGTCACCGCGGCAGGGCTGTTCAAAAATTCATTCAATACCTGAAAGCAGATTGATATTTGGTAGTTCTGTGGTATTCAGCTAACATCTACCCATGCAATTTGGAGTAGTTGATTTTATTGTGCTGGCGGTCTATTTGCTGGGTGTGGCCTATTTTGGATTACGCGCTTCAGGCAAACAATCATCCGCAAAAGATTATTTTTTAGGGGGAACCGGTCTTCCCTGGTGGGCCGTTTTATTCTCTGTTGTAGCTACTGAAACCAGCACACTTACCTTTATCAGCATTCCCGCAGTAGCCTATGGAGGCGACCTCACTTTTCTTCAGATCACGATCGGTTACCTGCTGGGACGTATTTTTGTAGCTTTATTCTTTCTACCCAGATTCTTTGAAGGTGAAATGTTTACTGCTTACACCTTTATGAAACGCCGTTTCGGAGATTCTATGCGGATTGTGGCTAGCTCCACCTTTATGATCACGCGGCTTTTGGCAGATGGTGTCCGGTTGTTTGCTACTGCCATACCCCTCGCTATCATCCTATCCATGACCGGATCGTTCAACCAATGGAGTGATCTTCAATTATATCTGGCAGCCATTCTGCTCATCTCTTCCATCACACTGGTATATACTTATTTCGGAGGAATTAAAGCGGTAGTCTGGATGGATGTAATTCAACTGGGTGTTTACCTGGGAGGTGCTCTGATCGCGGTATTTGTACTTCTTCAGCATATTGATGGCGGGTGGAATGGAATGCTCGATGTTGTTCGACCTGAACATAAAACCAGGATCATTGATTGGGGATTTGATCTGCCGTTCAAGGAGTATATTCGTCAGCCATATACCTTTTTTGTAGCGGTTATTGGCGGTGCGGTGTTCTCATTGGCTTCTCACGGAACGGATCATCTCATCATTCAGCGCTTACTGGCTACCGGTAATCTTAAAGCCGGGCAAAAAGCCCTGATAGGAAGCGGGATCGTCGCTATGATGCAGTTTGCATTATTCCTTATCATCGGACTTTTACTCTACACCTTTTATCAGGGAATGAGTGCCAAGCAGTTAGGACTGTCGACTACCGATGAGATCTTTGCCCAATTTATCGTTCAGGAATTACCCACGGGTATTTCCGGCCTGATCGTAGCCGCATTATTTGCTGCTGCCATGAGCAGTTTAAGCTCCTCGCTAAACTCGCTGTCATCAACTACTACCTATGATCTGATCATCCCGTACTGGAATAAAAATAAGATCCATAATGAACTGAAGATCTCCAGAGCAAGTACTCTTATCTGGGGAGCTGTACTTACGATTTCCGCGGTATCTTTTGCCTGGCTTCAGCTCTCTGAAGGAGAACGTCCCGCAATAGTGGAACTTGGTCTGGGCATTGCTTCCTACACCTACGGTGGCTTGCTGGGAGTATTTTTACTGGGCTTGTTTTCTCAGCGTCCCATAACCAAAGATGCACTAATTGGTTTTTTTAGTGGATTAATACTTCTTCTTTTTATTGTAAATGGTCCCGTTCAGGCTCTCCTTCCGGGGAATGGGCTGATCATCGCCTGGCCTTTATACACACTTTTAGGTTCAGCAACCGTTGTCGTAGTTGGATTACTCAGCAGCCGGATTTCGGGAAGCTAGTCCAGTGATGTTCTTGTTTTAGGATCGTTCACCACATCTATAAACGAACGTAATCCATCCAGACTTCTGAGATCCACATGGTATTCGATAAACTCATAGAGTTCTTCCAGTTGATCTCTGAGATCCTCATTGGTTGTAGTTGTATCCAGATTCATTAGTAACTCACTGGATTCAAAATCTTTCTTAACCAGACTTAGTACGAAATGACCGGGTGCTTTATCCGATATTTTTTTTATGGTAATGATGAGATCTTCCAGGTCATCATTCATTACTTTGTAGGTGTATGTATCTTTGTTTAATCGCTTCCAGACAATATTTTCTGCAATCGTAGCTTCTTTTAACTCAAACAAAGTAGATACATACTCGTTTGTTGCTTTCATTCTTGAAATAGTTTTGATTATGCTAAGTTAGACGCAATAGCAGTAATATGTTAATATAGAACTTATTTGAGGGCTATATTAACGAAAAACATAATCTAATATTAATGAGCCGCGACCTTCTTATTGATTTCTATAAGTCATTTCAATTAAGAGATTACAACTCAATGAATCTCATGTACACTGAAAATTCCCACTTTAAAGACCCTGTTTTTGAGCTTAAAGGGAAAGAGATCAGTGCGATGTGGCATATGTTATGCGAACGTGGAACCGACCTGAAGATCACCTTCAAAAATGTGGAGGCAGATCATAAAACAGGCAGTGTTGACTGGATAGCCGAATATACCTTTTCTGCAACCGGCAGGAAGGTAAGAAATGTGGTGCATGCAGAATTTGAATTTGAACATGGAAAAGTGATCAGGCATACCGACCATTTCAGCTTCTACAGATGGTCTGTTCAGGCATTTGGGATTCCGGGCATCTTATTAGGTTGGACTCCTTTCCTCCAAAAGAAAGTACAAAGACAGGCTGCGGTAAGTTTACGCTCGTTTATTAACAAAAATTGACGAATCATTTTAGTCCGGATCCGGTTAGAAGTGTGTAACTGTTAAATAAATAATAACATGGTGCATACTTTAAAGATCTTACAAACCGAATTTCTAACACACGATGTAAAGAGAATTGAACTTGAGAAACCGGATGGCTATGAGTTTAAGCCCGGTCAGGCAACCGAAGTTGCTATCAATAAAGAAGGTTGGAAGGAGGAAAAACGGCCGTTCACTTTTACCTCACTGACCGATGATGATACCCTGGAATTTACCATCAAGATCTACCCGGATCACGACGGGGTAACAGAACAGATTGGCAAACTCGAAGCCGGAGACTCATTACTTGTTGATGAACCCTGGGGAACCATCGAATATAAAGGTGAAGGCCTTTTCTTAGCCGGCGGAGCAGGTGTAACACCGTTTATCGCCATCTTCAGAGATCTTCACAGGAAAGGAGAATTGGGTAATAATACCCTCATCTTTTCTAATAAAACAGAAAAGGATGTCATCCTTAAAGACGAGTTCAGGGAGATGCTTGGTGACAATTTCATCAATGTGATCACAGATGAAAAGCCGACTGGAGAAGCTGTTTTTCTTGATGGATTTATGGATAAAGATTTTCTGAAAGATCAGATCTCTGATTTCGATCAACCTTTCTACGTTTGCGGACCGATGCCGTTTAATGAAGCAATGATGGAATACCTGAAAGAACTTGGTGCCGATCCCGAGGCATTAATTTTTGAGGAATGAGATAAAACAGGTGAATCACTCCCCATAAATACTTTACATTAGGTAAAAGCTAATACTCACTCATTTTACCTATATACAGATGCGTCAGAAGCTGCTACACGAAGGTGCCAATGAACTGACCTATGAAATCCGTGAAATAGTAAAAAAAGCCCGAATTCTGGAAAAAGAAGGCGTTTCTATTTCATGGGAAAATATCGGGGACCCGATTCAGAAGAATGCGCGTATCCCGGATTGGATCAAAAAAATTGTTACTGATCTTTCACTCGACGACCGTACTTACGGCTACTGCGATTCGAAAGGTGAACCGGAGACCAGAGAATTTCTGGCAGAAAGAACAAACCGGTTAGGCGGTGCTAAGATCACTGCGAATGATATTCTGTTCTTTAATGGATTAGGGGACGCAATTGCCACTCTGTATAACTATCTAACGCCAACAACCAGAGTTATTGGCCCTTCCCCTGCTTACTCCACCCACTCATCAGCTGAAGCCGCGCATGCTAATCACCAGCCACTAACCTACCGGCTCGATCCTGATAACCATTGGTATCCGGATATGGAAGACCTCAGAAATAAGGTTCAGTACAACCCGAATGTGGTTGCCATACTTCTTATTAACCCGGATAACCCTACCGGCATGGTGTATCCTAAGGAAATTCTGGAAGAGATTGTTGAACTGGCAAAAGAGTTCAATCTGTTTCTCATCTCGGACGAGATCTACAATCAGATCACATACAACGGGGCAAGAGCCTACGCATTAGCCGAGATCATTGATGATGTTCCCGGAATAGCCATGAAAGGCATTTCTAAAGAATTACCATGGCCGGGTGCACGATGCGGGTGGATAGAATGCTACAACCGGGGCAAGGACGACGAATTTGACCGGCTGTGTAAAACCCTTGATGATGCAAAAATGATCGAGGTATGCTCCACTACTCTCCCACAGTTGGCCATTCCGAAAATACTGGGTGATTCCCGTTTTGAAGCCTACAGAAACGATCTTAATGAAAAGATCGGCCGCAGGAGCAGCTTTATATCAGATACCCTGCAAGAGGTACCGGAACTTACTTTCAATCCTACATATGGAGCCTTCTATAATACTATAGTTTTTAAAAAAGGCACTCTTAGAAATGACCAAACGCTCCATATATCGAATCCAACTGTGAAGCGTCTGGTTGAAGAATGGGTGGAAGGGGTGTCGCTCGACTTTCGGTTTGTGTACTATCTGTTAGGCGCCACCGGAATTTGTGTGGTCCCAATATCTTCTTTCTGCTCAGATCTGTTAGGATTCAGGATCACTTTACTGGAAGAAGATGAAGAGCTACTTAAACAGACCTTTACCCGCCTCAGAGTGGCTATCCGGGAATACCTTGATTCTTAACTCATTATTTTCAATCATTTAAATTGTTTTTTGTTTACAATTTGTAACAAATACTTCATTAATATATCTTCGCATCGGTGATGCAGCAAATAATGCTATAAGCTTAACTAATTTTCTTTAGGGATTTTGAGGCTGCATCAAAAATTAATCACTAATTAATGAGGTATTATGAGAATTACTTTATTTAGAAAGCTAACCTTAATTCTATTCGTGATGGCATTCACTATGTATGGCTGTCAGGATGGAGGACAAATCACTTCTACCGATCAGGAACCTGCTGAAGAACTGCAAGCCGGAATCATTGATGGCCAGTATATCGTAGTTTTGAGTCAGCAAAAAGGTAAATTCCGACTGGGAAATGAAGAACAGATCGAAGCGGTTCGTCAGGAAATATTAGCTACTAAAAACATTGACGCCGGTAATATTCTATCCCGATATAACAACACCGTTGCCGGATTCTCAGTGAAACTTACTAAAGACGAATTCGATCGCCTGAAGAGTGATCCTAATATTGAATACATCGAGAAAGACAGAATTGTACAATTTGCTCCTCCATGCGGAACACCTAATGGTGGTCCTTGCGACGATCCCGGTGATGGTGGTGGTGGCGGAACTGATCCTGCCGAAGAAATACCATTTGGTATTACCCGTGTAAATGGCGGTGTAACATACACCGGAAGTAATGTAGCCTGGGTTATTGATTCAGGGATCGATCTGGATCATCCGGATCTAAACGTAGATGCTTCCAGAGGATTTAATGCCTTTACAAAAGGTAAAGACGGCAGGAGCATGGATGATGGAAACGGACACGGTACTCACGTAGCCGGTACCATTGCCGCCATTGATAACGAGATCGGTGTGATCGGAGTGGCTGCCGGGGCAACAGTTATTCCTGTTAAAGTACTCGACAGCCGTGGAAGCGGATCTTATTCCGGTGTTATTGCAGGTGTGGATCACGTAGCTGCTAACGGTAGTACCGGTGATGTAGCCAATATGAGTTTAGGCGGACCTGTTTCTCAGGCCCTCGACGATGCTGTTCTCGCTGCTTCTCAACAGGGAATCAAATTTGCTCTGGCTGCCGGTAATGAAAGCACCGACGCTAACAACAGTTCACCTGCCCGCGTAAATGGAACTAACATTTATACCATTTCCGCCATGGATAGCAATGACGTATGGGCGTATTTCTCCAATTACGGAAACCCACCGGTAGATTATTGCGCACCAGGTGTTTCTATTCTTTCTACCTGGAAAGATGGTGGATATAACACTATTAGTGGAACATCTATGGCCTCTCCACATGCCGCAGGTGTACTCTTGCTTGGCAATGCAGGTACTTCCGGTACCGTAAGTGACGACCCTGATGGAAATGCAGATCCGATTATTACCCACTAATTCGGATCAGATTATATTCTTCAAACCCGAAAGGCTTATGCTTTTCGGGTTTTTTTATGCTGTGTATTGATAACACTTCCCCGAATTACTACTCTCCATACTTTGAAATATTAACAATACCCCATTCCTTTGACTCACGGAACACACAACGCACTCGAAGATCCACGAAACAAATCGGTACTTATATCCATCAACGGGGAACTCTTTCCGAGAGAGGAAGCCAAGATCTCTGTATTCGACAGCGGCTATTTAGTCGGAGATGGAGTCTGGGAAGGTCTGCGACTCCATCATGGAAAACTTGCCTTCTGGGATGATCATATGGATCGCCTGTATCAGGGAGCGGCCACCATTGGGATGGATATTGGAAAGACCCGGGACGAACTAAAAGAAGAAATTTTCAAGGTTATAGCCGCGAACGAGATGGAAGATGGGGTTCATGTGCGGCTGATGATCACCAGAGGAATCAAGAAAACACCCAGCCAGGATCCACGCCTCACGATCTCAGGGCCGAACATCGTGATCGTTGCCGAACATAAAACCGCTGATCCTGAGAGCAGAGATCGTGGAATTAAATTATTCACCAGCACCATTCGCCGGGGTTCGCCCGACTATCTGGATCCCCGACTGAATTGCCATAGTAAACTGCACGAAGTACAGGCTCTTATACAAGCTCTAGAGGCCGGAGCCGATGAAGCGTTAATGCTGGATGTGAACGGGTTTGTAAGCACATGTAATGCCACTAATTTTTTTATGGTCACAAAGGGTGAAGTCTGGACAAGTACCGGTCAGTATTGTATGAACGGAATAACCCGGGCTAAGGTGATTGAAGTATGTGAAATGCACGACATCCCATGCCGGCAAAAGAATTTTTCGTTGTTTGACGTATATGGCGCCGATGAGGCTTTTGTGACCGGAAGTTTTGGTGGACTCACCCCTGTTACCGAAGTGGATGGAAGGATACTTTCGGGATCCGTTCCCGGCCCTATGGTAAAAAGGCTTCAAGACTTGTATGAACAAGCGATCTCTAACGATACAGATCAGTAATCATCCCCGGTAAATTCAACAATATGACGAAAAGAGTATGCATCTGGAGTGGCCCCCGAAATATTTCTACAGCGTTGATGTATTCCTTTGCTCAGCGCGCCGACACCACGGTAATTGATGAACCCTTATACGCTCATTACCTCACTTCAACAAAGGCCCGCGAATACCACCCGGGCTCCGGGGAAGTGATCGCCGATCAGGAAAATGATGGGCAGAAAGTAATTGATCAGGTCATTTTCGGTGAATACGACACCCCCGTGGTCTTTATAAAACATATGACCCATCACTTAGTGGATCTGGATCTGGGATTTCTTAAAGATACCATCAACATAATTTTAACACGTGATCCCAACGATATGCTGCGATCTATCGTACATCAGATCCCGGAACCTGAAATGAAAGATGTAGGCTATGCCGCGCATCTGGAGCTGAAGGAATATCTGCAGGCCTTAGGTCAGCAGCCCTTGGTCGTTGATTCTAAAGACGTGCTGATGGATCCCGAACGGAAACTTAGAGAACTATGTGCCTATGTGGACATTCCATTTGATGAAGGCATGCTGAGCTGGGCCGCCGGTGCCAGACCCGAAGATGGCATATGGGCCAAACACTGGTATCATAATGTGCACCGTTCAACCGGATTTCAACCCTACACCCCAAAAACAGGACCATTTCCGGAGCATTTAAAAGACCTGTTAGCCGAAAGTGAGCGCTGTTATAAAAAACTGACCGGTAAAGGGTAACCGCATTTAGGAAACATTCCGCTCCAGAAAGTGAGTATTTCCCTCCACACGGTACATAGTTCTTGCTGTGGTGATCGTTCCTTTTCCATAACGGTTGTTGATCTCATCAAGAGCTTCGCACCGCGCTTTTAATTCGGCCTCATCCTGAAAAAACAGATTCATTTGGCTGGTTTTATCAATTTGATGAGTACCGATCATAATATTACGGATCTCCATTCCTTCGGAGGCAGCTTTTTCAATGGCCGGAAGAATTCGTTTCATACAGGCATCATACACATACCGGTCGATGTTGGTAAAACCATCGGTCACGAACCGGAACCCAACTCCGGGAATATCCGTGTTATTGAATCCAAACATCCCGCCAAAACTATTCGCCCGTATGCCATAAGCACGCATCCGGTAACAAACCATTTCTATCCCGATCGCAAACTCACCTTTAATACGTTCAATATCACAGCTTCCTTCCGAGAACGTATGGCCGTAACTAACTCCCCATTTCGGAGAATACTCATCATTCTCCTCCAGTATGCGCCCCTGATCCTTCCCGGTGATGGTTTGAAATAACATGCGTCCGAAATTTGAGCCGAACAACCTCATAAATGTGCGAATATTTCCTTTCATCACCACATCTCCGATAAACTGATATCCTTCGGCTCTAAGATGTTCGTATCGCCTGCCTCCTACCCCCCATACTTCGTTCAGAGGCAATGGATGGATGTAGGCATGCTCATCATCATCCGTAATTGTCACACTTACTCCGCGCGGTTTATCCAAACTACTTGATAGCTTGGCATAGGTTTTGGAACGGGCGATCCCGATAGCGCCATACAATCCTGTATTGTCGTAGATCTCCTGCTGAAGCCTCCTGCCAAAACGAATGATCTCTTTTTCGGACTTATTGAGTAGAAAGCTCACATTCATAAAATATTCGTCCATGGAGTAACGCTCTACCTGATGCGAATACTTCTTCATAATATGGTGTACTTGTTTTGAAATAGCCGTGTAAGTGGCATAGTCAACCTGAAGCATGCACACATATGGACAAAGCTGGTATGCTTCAAGCGCGCTCATTCCGGTTTTTATGCCAAAAGCACGGGCTTCGTATGAGGCAGTAGCCACGATCCCTTTCACCGTTCCATTCTCCTTCCTCCATCCCCCGATGATCAGCGGTATGCCATATAATCGTTTCCGGAGTTGTTCTACCTGTGCGTAATAACAGGCAAAATCGAAATGCAGATATAGCCGGTCTTTTACAGAGCGGTGCTGATGCTCCGGATATACGGTATTATAGAGGGTAATTCGGTGAACATCCCGTTCGGGATGGGCAGGATTTCCTTTCTTCTGAGGCATTTATTTTTTCTTTTCTATTGATATGTACAAAATATGTGTATAGTTTAAAATGACCAAACCCGATTGGTCTATGAATAAATTCCCCCTGGTAGAAATGGTCGCTTTTTTTTGCAGGTACAGCCGGCTCGCAAAGCCGGTTTGGAGAAAGGAATTTGTACGCCACACAAAACGGGTCCGCTCCAGCCATAGTAAGATGGAAGGAGGCATCAAGAAGTCATTCTATACCATAGAAACAAAAGAAGGAGAGATCCTGAATTTTTCTCTGGATCAGGAAGAGATGCTTTGGGAACTGGAACCTGAAGAACCATTTCAACACTATGTTGTAGACCGATTGCTGGTATACTTTAAGCGACATAAACATCTGCCCTCCGACTCTCACCGAATGATCCCTTTACGGTTTGAACTTATTCCCAAAAACAAACTGGATACTATTTCGCCGATCGATCCGGCATTAGTTGACCGCCAGCAACCCTATCGTTTTTTGAGAGGAAAACACTCTATACAAGTGAGAAGTATCGAGACCCGACACATGGAAAATGTAATGCTTACTAAACATCTGCATTACGTAGTTGAAGACACTGACTCCCGCTTTTACCATTTGGTATATATTCTGGATGAAGGAGACTGGCGTTTTATGCAGGAAGTGGATGAACAGCTCCTCTTTGTCCGAAAAGATGCTTAGTAAGTCTCTTTCTCAATATTCGCTGAGATTTTATAAGCCTGTACAGCATCAAGTACTAACGTATTAACGGAGAACCTGATGCTGTTTTGGATTCTTATTATTTTATCAGCAACATTTTCCTGGTTTGCCTGAATGCTCCCGCATCAATGGTATAAAAGTATACACCACTTGATAGATTAGATGCATCGAAATTCACCGAATGCGTTCCTGCTGCTTTCCTTTCGGAGACTAATACTGCTACTTTCCGCCCCATCGAATCATACACCTTCAATTCCACCAAACTATTTTTGGCTAACTGGTAACTGATCACAGTAGTAGGATTAAAAGGATTCGGATAATTTTGTTGCAGAGCAAAATCTGATGGAAGACTTGTGGAAAGCTCGTTTGAGGTTCCTGCTGCTTTTTCTACCACCACTCTGTCGAAACTGAACAGCCAGTTTTTCTTTTCGGAATCGAAATCGGTATCAAATTCAAAGCGCATGATGTGCGTGCCGGGTTCCAGACTCACCGGATCCACTTCAAATGGCTGGAAATTGATGAAACTGCCCGTTCCGTTCACCCGAACTTTGCCGCTTACATCCACATTATCGATAAGCAAAGTAAAGTTTCCAAAGCCGGGCACTGTAGCCATATAGGGTTTAAACAAATAATCACCAGCTTCATCCACCCCAAAAGTGTACTCTACCCACTCGCTTGCTATGATGAAATAAATATGTGTTGAACCTCCATCGGCACTCAGATCTACCCCTTCATCAGGTCGGTACACCAAGCCAGCGTTGTTGGCATCCAGATCGTGATAAGCGATCCCTTCGCCGCCCTCGTCATAATTCTCGGCCTGAATGGTTGCCGGAACAACAGGCGGAGTTCCACCATAGGCTGTGCCGTTTGGAAGCACTTCAACCTGTACGCTATCTTTTGTGGCCAGGCCATCGGTATTGGTCACTGTCAACGTTACGGTATATGCTCCAACTTCCGTAAATACAATGGTAGTATCGGTGGCAGAACTGTTTCCTACTCCATCAAAATCCCATTTAAAAGATAAATCCAAGCCGTTTCTATCAAAGCTGTTGCTTCCTTTAAACTGAATGGTAAGAGGTGATTTTCCACTCGTTCTATCTGCAGTTAAAATAACCACGGGAGCATCTTCATTGGTTTGTGACGTGGATTGACTGAGTATTTCCCGGGGCGGAACCGTGAGCGAATATCCATCCGAAAAAGTTACCACCCGCTCACTGGAGCCAGCATTGTAAGCGACATAGGTTTTATCTGATCCGTTTTTGAATACGGCATATGTTGGAATATCTGCAACCACCGCCGTGTCTACCTGCCCCATTTTCTTCAGATTATAGAGCCAGTGCATGGTGTGGGCACGCGACTCTCCATCAAAGGGTGCGTAATCAGGATCAGCAAAATAATACGACAACGCCTGATTGGGATCCGACAACGCGAGATATTGCCAGAAAATATCTTTCCAGACTTCCGGCTGACCACTCCGTTCCTCAACCACTTCGTTGTAATTCTTTGCTACATACTCCGGATGTCGACCCAGATACAACGATCCGCTGGTGATCGGAAGCAGATTTATCCCGTGAACAAACTCAGGATCTCCCCCAAACCAGGTGGCATGTACCCCTTTCGATCCCCAAACCATACCAATCGCTTCGTGGGGATAATCCTCCGGAAACACCTCCTCATCCACATCAAACCAATACTGTTCAACCGCACTGGTTTCGGTGGCATACAGGAAAATGCCCATATCACGAATCTCCGTTTGACCGGTAGCTTCTCCCCAAAGTACTACTGCGGAAGCAAAATTCATCGATTCTGAACTGGATTCCTGATTATTGCCTTCCGCAAAATCTCCGTGCCCGGCAGCCCAGGAATGCCCTGCATAAATATCGTACGATCGTAAAAACGGTAGCAGCGGATCGTTTCGGTTCCAGTTATTGGCATCACGAATAAGCATATTCACCATTCCACCCCATTCGCTCTGGGCGGCCCACTCCGGATCATATTGAGCAATAGTAGTTGCACTCACTATGGCGTAGCTGGAGTGAAAATGATGATCATTGATCTGGGTATCAGCGCCATAGCCCGAAGGATAGCCGGTAAGTACATCCCAATCATCGTTGTAGGAATACTCTTGCGTCCCTCCTGCTGTAAACCAGTCTTCAAGTCGGGTTTTCAGAGCGTTTAAGAAAAAATCCCGCTCCGTAGTCTGTCCTAACTGGTCGGCAATATGAATCAGATTTGCGAAGCGCGCCATTGCTTTTCCATTTTCATAGGAAGGTCCGGCGTTAAGTGACTCTGTGGCAACATCGGCAACCAACCCTTTTAGTACCTCCGGATTGTAATCGCCCTCGTTTGGAAGCGTCGGCAGTACTCCTTGAAATTTCAATGTGGTGGAAAATGAGTTGCCGTAAAACACCTTCATTTCTCCGCGTGGCGATATATAGGTATGGTTGGTTAGTGCCTCATTTACATTCAGCCATTGGTGGCGGTACAACGCTGACACAGTTTCGTTGACGTTGCCGGATGCCGAATCTTTAAGTACCGTTTCGTAATTGTAGGTGGATGTGAGCGTTGAGGTAGTCTCGTTGTACTGCCAGTCTACCTGTGTACTGGTTACAAACGCATAGGCTCTTACTTTGAATTCATTCAGGGTTGACTCAGAATTATCAGGCAGCAAGGCAACGGATAAGTAATCTTTTCCATTTAAATCAGTGGTGTACGTATTGCCTGAATTCCAGGAAGAACCGGTTGGGGCAAAAATTCCATAATGCCGCCCCTGAATGGTGACACCAAGTACGCCTCCCTCGTTATACCAAACCGTTGGATTTCCATTGAAATTGATAACGGCATCCCCACCGGAAATTTCGAAATACACGAAGGGCAGTCCGTGACCTAAGGTTGCCAGCATAGATTTATCTCCATCCACCCATTCTGCGGTTACCGTCCAGTCGTCGTAGGCATGCGTAGTAGTTTCGGAGGCGTTTAGTGCTGCTACACCAACCGTTAATTGTCCGTCTGGATAATACGGGTACAGGTAATCGGTACCGGGTGCAGCCGTGGCAAATACATGTTGCGAGGTATAATTGAGCTGCAAGCCTTCGGCCACTGCCTGCATGGATAGCGGATGTGCGATGAGTTTACCGGAATGAGGATTACCAAAAAAAGGAAAGATCAGGCTGCTCCACCAGTCGTTAGTTTGCACTCTTTGGGTGAAGGAATCCGAAACTTTGGGAAGAATACTTTGCCCGCTGGAATTTTGCGGACCTACGGCTCCGGATGGAAGGGTGGTGCTGTAGCTACCGGCACCCACCGAAACTTGCTGTGCGTTACTATCGGGCTGAAAAATGACGAAGAAAAACAGAAAGAACGTACTTAAAAATGTAACTCTATTAACCGGGTAGGCTGTATGCATCTGAGAGGGGCTGATTGTTGATTTACTATAAATCAGTATACCCAAAACGTGACTGGAAAACCGTGATAAGAATTCTACCGAACTTAAAACTCACTAAATGTATCGTGATAAATTTACTTAACACCTATCGACCTAAAATGAAGGTCCGGAAAAACCTCCCGGAACTAAAACTGACAGGCCGAAAAGAAACGAGACTTCCCACCACTGCGGGACGATCCCAACCTTGGTCCGCCAGCTGGCGGATGCTCTACCAACTGAGCTAACCTTTAAGGTTTACACGATCAGTTAAATAAAAAAAGGGCAACCAAATAAATCTGATTGCCCTTAGAGCGAGAAACGAGACTCGAACTCGCGACCCCAACCTTGGCAAGGTTGTGCTCTACCAACTGAGCTATTCTCGCATTTCAATAAGTTCCTCCCTTTTGGGAGGGCATCAAATATAAGACGCTTTCAACTTACAATTCAACCCTTTTTTCAAAAAATCCGGTTTATTTACCCGGTATAATTTCCGGCCTGCTTATTCAGCTGAATCGGCGTACTTGAAAGCCCTGAACTCACCTACGGCAAAATCGGGATATTCACTGCCCTGATATTGGGAATTTGAATACCTGATCTGCCAACCGGTGGCCTGGCCCCGGGACAACGAATAATTAAATGAGGTGTTGCTCCCGCCAAATTTAAAGGTTTTACTACTGTTACTGAATACAGACATTTCCAGATACCACATCGGAGTAATGGTGCTTCGCCCGGTATTCTGGATAGTACCCTCTGCCCGGAACTCATCACCAAAAACATAGGTCGTATCTACCGTGATCTCTACATCTGAGATCACATTCACATCTTCGCTACCGGTTACCGGTGTCTCTTCACATGCTGAAGTAAGATATATCAGCACTAAAATGGGAATTAAAACTCTCTTCATATCACAAATGGTTGTTCCAAAAACGGAATCTATTTTAATAGCAGCTTAAAAACCAGTGTTTGCCACAATTTATTCCTGCTGAAAATCCCTGCAGCAGTACTGATTAATCGAAAATTTTAAGATGCTCTGCCATATCCTTAAAACATGCTTCTGCTCTGTTAAACGGGAATCCATGCCCCACAAAATCAAATTGCTTATAGTAACTGAGTCTCCCAAACAATTGCTTCATTTGCCTGACCTGAGAAAATACGGCAAGGTCATCGAATTCAGTTTCATAAAGCAGGACCTTTGCTTTTTCTTTAATAGGAACACTTTGCACCAAATTATGATAGTATGTTTCCAGGTCATTAATGAGTAATTGATGATCGCGGATCCTGAATCGTTCCGTATCTGCAACCTGCTCGCCCGATTTAAACATGGTTTCCCAAAGCAGATCGAGCGTGTAATTTGGCCTCTTCTTTATCTCATCCTGAAGCGTATGGATCACATAATCCAGCTTTCTGTTCTTACTCATTACTTCCTTCAGGTTATTGAACGCAGAGAACAACACGATCACATGAGCATTGGCCCAGTCTGATTGTGAAACCCAATGCATTCCAAATCCCTGTACAAATAATATTCTGATAGCTTCATCATCATGGAAGTGCTGAACTGATGGCTCACTGAAATATCCCCGGTCATTTTTCTTAAAGGTTACATGCTCCGGGAACAGATCATCCCATTGCTCCCAAAAATGAGCACTCATTCCCCAACCGTGGTAGGCAATAATTTCAATATTTCTCTTCATGTATTTTGATAAAAATGATTTAAGTTTAATTTCATACAATTATCATAATTAACAAAATGCTTTACAGGGATCATGGGGCAACAACAAATTATCATTTTAGTGTTAGTGGTTATCATAGTAGGATTGGGAACGATACTTGCCCTCCAATTGCTCAAAACTGAATACGTAGAATTTATGGAGGATGATTACCAGCAGGTCTTATTGAATACCGCTCAATCGTTTAAAGCTACCTACGAAAAGCCGGAAATGTTTGGCGGCGGCGGGCACCATTGGAATAAAGTAAATTTTGGAAATGTTGGCTGTGATTTTGGAGTAGTGAATGATTCCAGCGGGAAGACCTGCAGATCTGAGGATGGAAATCTTATTGTCTTAATTTCCGGACATGACACCTATATGGGAATTAATGCGGTTGTGCATATTGGCGGGGATGGCCCATCTAAAATGTACTCTCGTGAAGTAAGAGTATATCCTGATAGCATAGCGTTCGTAACCGACTGGATCCATCATCAGTGATCATCAAAGTGAGATCTCTTTTACCGATCTCAATAACTTCCCCAGAAATTTATTTCCGTAAACATGTTCTACATGTCCCATATCAGCGATCACAACCAATAATTCTTTACTTCTTGAAAAGGCTACATTCAATAATCGCGGCACACTGAGTCCGTTCTTGGTCTCATCAAACGGGCGCACAGAATAATGCCGGATCTGTCCGTATTGTGCTTCCCCACTCATTACCGTATCAAATATGATCACCGATTTTTCCCGGCCCTGAAAGGTGTGAATCGTTCCAACTTCAATACCTTTGATCCCCTTTTCTCTGAGGTGATTTCTCACTGAATACACGGAACTGCGAAATGGTACGATAATGCCGATATGATCGGATGGGTGCTTCAACTTCAGCTTTTTCACACTTTCTTCTATGAGCTTAAAATGCACACGGTTGATGGGCTTAAATCCTCTTTCCGATTTCTCCTGCTCAATAAAAGGACCGTATTTTGATGAATCCAGCAATGCTACAGAAGACGCTGAATTCCGCTTTTTCTTTTGTTCTGCACCACTTTTTAATCGTCCGTCGTAGAATACCGAACTTATCACTTCAGCCAGATCAGATCGCAGGCGATATTGAGTATCAAAAAAGGAA
Organism: Balneolaceae bacterium UBA7797; assembly: GCA_002480645.1. Lineage (GTDB taxonomy): Bacteria > Bacteroidota > Rhodothermia > Balneolales > Balneolaceae > UBA7797. Next base: position 71,228 of record DLCN01000009.1, on the reverse strand, counting down.
GTAAACTCCGGATTATCGTCATGCCATTTGAAGAGTGCATCGGTTGAATCAGCCCCGGAAACAAATGAGAAAATATCCTGTTCCAGAAAAATTCGCGCTTCCTGATCGTTAGTGATAGAGATCGGAGGCAACTGCATGGGGTCGCCGGCAACTACTAAATGCTTTTTACTTTTGGCTGCCATCAGCAACATGTATGGGATCCCTGCCATAGAAGCTTCATCTACCACCACGGCATCGTAACTGATTCCATAAAATAATTCGGAGGTGCAGACCTTAGCCATAGTTGTGGCTACCAGCTGTTTTTTCTTCAGTTCGTAGCGTTCATTTATATTCAACAACTTATCGATCTTTTCCTGTACCTCATCAGGTCCTCCCAGGCGATCGATCTTTTCCCCTAACAACTGACATTGCAGATCCAGCGCCTGAGGCACCTCTTCGTTACTGGTCATCAGTTCGTCTACCTGATCCTGCATGGCAATGTACTGATCCAATAAAGTACTGAATTCAATGGCTTCCGATTTCCGGGACTCCAGTTTTTCCGTAACCTGATTTTCGAATAACACACCTTCCAGACGTTCATCCTCCAGCCAGGCTTCTCCAAATCTCGTGGTATACTGATGGCTGAATTCAGGTTTTACTTCATACAAAGCATCCATCACGCTCAAGAGTCCCACATCTACTGCGCGATTGGTATTGGATACAAACAACACCCGTTTTCCTTCGGCCAGCAAATTCGCAATTATGAAACCAAGAGTAGCTGTCTTACCGGTTCCCGGAGGTCCCCACACATACAGTATATTATTGATAAGTGCTTTTTGGATCGCATCGAGCTGTGCTTCGTTCCTCAGTTCATCAACAACAGCTTCGGGTTTGATCTCAGACTCCGAAAATACTTCCTCAGGAGTTAATAAAGCCTTTAACATGGGTACATCTTCCCACTTATCTTCTAGAGTGAGCAAGTGTTCCTCTATGCGGCGTAACACGAAGTCGTTTTCCCATTCCAGATATACTTCCGGGATCTTCATGCCCTGATCTTTATCGAATTCCAGCCAGATCTTTCCACCCTTGAAATCGATCTCCTCTACTTTTTGCTCTTTGCCTCCATCAATACGGGCTTTAATCTCCTCGGCAAAGCGTAATCCCTGATTGGTAGTTTCAAAAACATAAACGTGATGCCCGGCTTTTTTCTCTTTTTCTCCATTTACTAATACATCGTGGGATGGAGTTTCCCGAACTGCTTTAATCTCCTCACCAATGGCCGAAATGGCTTTGTCTATCGTTTCTTTTATATCCAATGATTCTATGTTCGATTATCCATTAAGAACTGCTCGCTTGAGTCATCCTGATCTGTAAGCTGCCGTATCAGTATCCGCCAAATTTAACATCTGGTCGATTCTTCTTTTTCGCTCAAAATGACAAAACAGGTATTCGTAATGAACCAATTCTTAATTCGTGATTCTTAATTTCTATTACTCATTGTTCCCACAGTTCTGACCGGATCATTTCCGCACTTCTGTCCGCTAACCGATATTCCAGTTTTATACGGTTTTTTTCGGGTACTTTCTGCTCTACCAATCGTGCACTATCGGGAGTATATAGGATCAGGTCCGTATCTCTTACAAATAGCGGAAGTGATTTTCCGTAAATACTCCCTGCCACAAACGATCCTTCGAATGGAATTACGGGTTTCAGCTCATTGATGATCTTAGGGATGGATTCTTCATCCATCGTTACCAACCCGATGGTTTGGATGGCAAACCGATCCACAATGGATAACACCACATCCGGGTCGTAGCTGTAAATAATAGGAATGATCATGATGGACTCGCTGAGCGACCGGAACTTATGCGCATATTTTGCCGGCACAAATAATGCGTCGTATTGGGCTGCACTCTCGTACTGGTTTATATCGATCACTTTACTTTTAACGCCCACCTGTTTTTTAATGGCGCTGGCAAGCATGCCTCCGAGTTCTTCATTTTCACCCACGCTGGCGGATGTTTGAATGCGATCCGGCCAGTCCATATAGTCCAGCTGTTCCTGAAACAGTAATTCAATCTCGTTGTCATCCAGTCCGTAGCCCACTAGTTCTTCAACCAGCGATTGCACTTTTTCTCCGCCGATCTGCAGCCGTTCTTCTTTATCCATTAACGAAGTTTGCCGGTTTACAACAAATCCTCTTCCTTTTTCTCCGGTGATGAGTCCCTCATCTGCCAAAATATGATAGGCTTTCCGAACGGTATGGAAACTGGCCTCCAGTTGCTGTCCCAATTCTCTGGTAGAGGGCAATACTTCCCCCACCTGAAATTGTTTGGTGGAAATCATCAACCTGATTCTGTCTGCGATATATTTAGCGGAAGTCTTCAGTGTGTCTTTTTAACTACTTATACTTTCGATTGATAGATGTTGCGGAGAACTGTGTGAACTTATCATCTGTATAAATTATGATTCTATTCATCAAATACAGAATATACTTTTGCCCTATTTGGTATTTGAATATGTTTGGTAATGAAGAAGTTCATTTTGATAACTGTTCTTACAATCGCAGTACCCATGCTCCTGCCAACCAAAGTGTGGTCGCAGCAGATTACCGACTCTCTGGAAAATACCGGGTTCATACGTAGTTATTCCGATCTCTTATCCCTTTCTCTCGATCTTAATAATAAAATTGAAGCCTTTAAACTTCGTACCTCCGGTTTAAACTTTGATCTCTATCCCAACACAGATCTGGCCTTATCTGCTAAATTCAGTTTCGAGTTTCTGATCTTCTCTGTCTCAACAAGTCCTGATTTTTTGAATATGAATAGTGACAGCGAATTAAGAGGAGACTCTGACTTTTTTCTACTGGAAACAAATCTTGCGCTCGGAGATCATCTGATCCAATATCTTGGTTTTAAAAAGATCAGTGGTTTTTATTTGAAGAATTCCTCTGACTTTGATCCCTCATGGACTTACGGAGACCCTTACTTTCAATTCCCAAAGCTTGTCTATACTTCTCTGGAAGGGAACACTACGTATAAATTGAATAAGGATTACTCCCTCTTTGCCACTGTGGCTTCTAATTTACGACAGATCAGATCTGCAGGCAGTCCACTTATCAACCTCTCCTACCGGTTATATAAAATTGACGACAGAAAGAAGCTCACCGAAAACAGCAGCAGCCAAAAGAGCCAAAATCTGGAATATATTCTATCCGTTGGATATGGCCACACTTTTGTGGTTAGCCGGAATTTTTATTTTTCAGGTACCATCCTGCTTGGCGGAGGCTTCACCGATACAGACCTTACAACCAGATATTTTTACGAACGGTACAATAGCGGGTATTCTTCAAAGATCTATTTGGGGCAAGCTTCCGTTTCAACCGGATTCGATAATGGCAGATATTTCGCCGGTTTTGTGTTGTACGGGGCTGAATCTGAACGATTTCAGGGAAATTCAGGTAGTGCTATTTTTAACGACAGAGTTAGTTTTGAACTTTTTTTCGGGCATCGGTTTAATGCGCCATACTTTATGCGCAAAGCAAGCAGGAAAATCCGTAGTGTTGTGCCGTTATTATAAATTGATTCATTAACTTACTTTCAACTATCAATAATTAATCAAATGATCTAATGAAAGCATTACAAATCTTTTCGGGGTTTCTACTGGTGGTGACCTTTCTGCCACATGCAGTAAATGCTCAATTCAATTCGGATGAATCTGCTCCTATCTCTGAAACGATCACTTACGACATCAATGTGTTTATCGGAGCTCCACAAAACGACTTTCAGGATAATCTGGATCGGGCTGCAGTTGGGATCGATTTTGCCGGCGCTTTTAAATTTCCTGATACTCCTGTACAGTTCGGTGCTGAGATCGGGATCATGACCTACGGCATGGATGAGAGAAAAGAGCCGTTTAATCCTAATATCCCTGAAGTTACCGTTACTGTTGAAACCAGCTATGATATTTTAACAGGTCACCTATTTCTTCGCTTTGAGCCAGAAACCGGACGCGTAAAACCGTACCTGGATGGTCTTTTTGGTTTCAAGTATTTATTCACCGAAACAAAGATCGGAGATTCAAATAATTACGATACGATCGCTTCCGACACCAATTTTGACGACACTGCTCTCAGTTATGGTTTCGGGGCGGGATTAAAGATCCGTTTGGCTCAGAACAGTAAACAAAATATCTATCTCAACCTTAAAAGCCGGTATCTCTTTGGTAACGAAGCTACCTATTTAAAGCCCGGTTCTATCACCATAAATAATGGTTCTTTACAATTTGCAGAGGAAACCTCAAGTACCGATCTGTTTCAATTTGAGTTGGGAGTTGCTTTCGGAATGTAAGCGATCAATTTCCCAACACTTTTTTCAATTCACTAACCAACATCAGAGCTTCGATCGGGGTCATTCGGTTTACATCGGTGGCCTCGAGTTTATTCATCAACGTTTCTACCCTGGGATCAATATGCGTATTGAATAAACTCATCTGATCGATCTCACTTTGCTTTTCCACCTTTTGCGACAAATTCTTCGCCGCCGTTTTTTGTGATGAAGCTCTTCCTTCGATCGTGCCGTTTTTGTTGGTGATGTCGAGGCTGTGATTTTCCAGATTTTTTAATATTTCTTTCGCCCGATTGATCACCACTTCCGGTAGCCCGGCCATATTGGCCACCTGAATACCATAACTGTGATCCGCTCCGCCCGGGATGAGTTTTCTTAGAAAGATCACCTTGCCGTCATGTTCTTTCACCTGCACATTAAAGTTTTTAACCCGCTCATACATTTGCTCCAGTTCATTCAACTCATGATAATGAGTCGCAAATAGCGTTTTTGCAGCCACAGAAGCCTGATTGTGTAAATACTCAGCCAATGACCAGGCTATACTCAATCCATCGAAGGTGCTTGTACCACGCCCCACTTCATCCAGTAAAATCAATGATCGTGGAGTCGCATTGTTAAGGATATTTGCAGCTTCATTCATTTCCACTAAAAAGGTCGATTCACCGGCTGCCAGATTATCTGAAGCTCCAACTCTGGTAAAGATCTTATCTACCAGACCAATAGTAGCAGCCTCGGCAGGCACAAAACTACCGACCTGAGCCAACAGAACGATCAGCCCCGTCTGCCTTAAAATGATACTCTTACCTGCCATATTCGGTCCGGTAATGATCATTAACTGTTGGTCAGCATTGTTCAGCAGAATATCATTCGGGATAAATGGCTCACCCAGTGGTAAGGATTTTTCCACCACCGGATGCCGACCCTTTTTTATATCTACCACATCCGAATCTCTCACTTCAGGTTTGGTATAACTATTTCTGAAGGCAACCTCTGCAAAGCTTTGCAGACAATCCAATTCGGCCATAGCCTGTGCTATTTGCTGGATATCATCCGCATATTCTGCCACATACAAACGGATCTCTTCAAAGAGTTCAAACTCCAGTGTCTTACTCCGTTCTTCAGCAGATAAGATCTTTTCTTCGATCTCTTTCAATTCCGGTGTGATGTAGCGCTCGGCATTAACCAGTGTCTGCTTTCTTATAAAATGCTCCGGCACTTTATCTTTATGGGAATTCGTGACCTCAATGTAATAACCGAATACTTTGTTATACCCGATCTTGAGTGAAGTAATCCCGGTTTCGGCAGAAAGCTGATCTTTGATCCGGGCTATATATGTTTTTCCGTTTCTGGCTATATCCCGTAACTCATCCAACTCTTCATTAAAACCATCCCGTATCATATTTCCGTCCCGGATGCTCGCAGGCGGATCATCATTGATGGCTGTGCGGATCCTGTCCTGCACTTCAACCATCAGCTTCAAACGACCCGAGATATTCTCCAGTAAGGGGTCACCGGAAGAAGCGATCTGAGATTTTATTCTCGGGATCTGAGCTAAAGAAAGTTGTATCTGAGAAATATCCCGCGCATTGGTACGCCCCACACAAATCCTTGATATCAGGCGTTCAAGATCCCCAACCTGATCTAATTCCTCGCGCAGGGTATTTCGGATGTCATGCCCATCATTTAAAAACTCAACAGCATCCAGGCGTTGCTGAATGGGTTTGAGTTTTTTAAGCGGTCGCATGATCCATCTTCGCAGCAAGCGGCCACCCATTGCCGTAATGGTTTCATCCATAATGGAAATGAGAGTGCCATCAGTGCCACCTTCCTGAATACTGGTAGTGAGCTCCAGATTGCGTTTGGTAGCCGGATCAAGCGACATATACTCATTACTCTCATACGCATACACCCTTCTGAGATGTCGCAAGGCGGCTTTCTGGGTTTCCTGCATATAGTGCAGTAACGAACCGGCAGCTATTTGAGCCACCTTAAGCTCTTCAACTCCAAAACCTTTTAGTGAGTGCGTTTTAAAATGGTCGGTAAGCTGGTTGTAGCCATAATCCCCTTCGTACACCCAATCCTCAATATAAGTGAGGTTGTAGTGCATAAAATCATCGTCGAGCTTGTTTTTCAGTTTCGACTGAACCAGGATCTCGGAAGGTTGAATAGCTGCCAACAGACTGTCCAGATGTTGCTCCAGCACTTCACTCAGTGCAAATTCTCCCGTTGAAATATCAGAAAATGCAACGCCGATCACATCTCCCTTCCAGTATAAGGATACGATGTAGTTGTTACGTTTATGTTCCAGCAACTTTTCAGACAGCGTAACTCCGGGAGTGGTGATCTCAGTAACTTCACGTTCAACAATTTTACGGCCGGCTTTCTTTGCTTCTTCGGGATTCTCGGTTTGCTCACAAACTGCTACTTTATATCCCTTTTTAACTAAACGGGGCAAATAAGAATCCAGCGAATGAAATGGAAATCCGGCTAAGGGAGTCTGATCCCCTCCATTATTTCGTTTTGTAAGCGTAATGCCCAGCTCTTTACTCACCAGTATGGCATCATCAGAAAAAGTCTCATAGAAATCCCCTACCCGGAAAAGTAATATGGTACCCGGGTGTTCTTCCTTGATCTGAAAGTACTGCCTCATTAAAGGTGTTTGTTTCTTCGCTGCCATTCAGTAGTTCTGCTATTAAAATTCTGGTTAGTTCGGTGTTCAGGTTTCTTAACATCGAACTCATTAAAGGTGCAAACATACCAATGTATGCGCTTAAAAACTAAGTACTCTCCTGTTTTGAATAAATAACTGTCCCGTGTATTTTCTACCGAACGAATTCACACTCTCTGTGCAAAAGTTTAAAAGTTATTGGAAGAAGGTTCTCTCATTAAGCAGCGAAAAAGATATTTTTTTCAACGCCTCTGCTATTACCTTCAATTTATTTATCTGTGCTATACCTTTCACCCTTATTCTGATTTCCATTATAGGGTATATTCTTTCTTATGATGAAGCCTTTAATGAGATCATTCGCTATGGAAGCGAGCTCATTCCTGTGTTCACTTTCGAAGCCACCGAAACAGATGTGATAAAAGGCGCAGAGACGATAGAAAATATACTTCGCCCTCTGGTCGGCGCACGTACTGTTTTTGGGATAACAGGTCTCATCATTTTAATGTTCTTTACTCAGGGCCTTCTTCATAGTTTTAAGCACGTGCTTTTCGATGTGTTCGATATAGACACCAAAACTCACCCTGTGTTGGATATTATCTACAATTTTCTGGGTTTTGGAGTGCTGGGGTCTGTTTTTCTCTTTTTCAGCCTTACAATTTCTCTGATCTCTTTATTTGATCTCAGTGTGATCAAAATACCCTATACCGATATTGTGATCCGGCTTCCCTGGGTGTACGAAGTGCTCGACTTCCTCCTACCTATTGTTTTCACCTTTTTCCTGATCTTTGTGATCTTTCGGTTTGTGAGCGAAAGAAAGATATCGGTTCGCACCGCAATGATCGGGGCAGCGATCTACACTATGCTTTTTGAACTCGCTAAATTCTTTGTGAGTTTCTACCTCAGCTATGCTTTCAGTACATACCGGTATTTTTATCAGGGGTACGCGATCTTTGTGATCATTGGTATATGGGCCTTCTATACCTCTCTGCTCTTCGTATTAACAGTGATACTGACCCGTGCCGCCAGAGAAACCTATTTTCCTGACAAATCCTCAATTGAATCCAATCCATACGCTGCACTCGATTGATGGCTTATAAAAAAGTATCACGTAGTTTTTATGACAGAGATGATGTTGTTGAAATTGCCCGGGAACTGATCGGGAAAGTGCTTTGTACCAACATCAATGGCCATATAACCAAAGGTATGATCGTTGAAACAGAAGCCTACGATGGCAGTTGCGACAATGCCTGTCATGCGTATTCCCATGGCTTAACTGAAAGGAATAAAGTGATGTTTGGCGCACCGGGATTCTCATATATCTATTTGTGCTACGGTATTCATCACTTATTTAACATAGTTACAAACTCGGAGGGAAAAGCTGACGCTGTTTTGATCCGTGCTATCGAACCCATCGAAGGGGTAAGCAAGATTCTGGAGAGAAGAAATAAAAAGAAATTACAACGATCGGTAGGTGGGGGCCCCGGTATCGTTTCTTCGGCCCTCGGAATCACCACAGAGCATTATGGAGAAGATCTTTTCGGGGATGTGATCTGGGTGGAAGATCATGGGAATGATTTTAATCCAGATGAGATTCTTGCCAGTGAACGGGTAGGTATCGATTATGCCGGCGAAGATGCTAATTTACCCTGGCGTTTTCGGCTCAAAGGCAATCCTTTTACCAGCCCTGCCTCGTAATAGTACATTGACTATCAAAGCGATAGCAAAAATTAATTTTAATGTTAAACAAAAATAGTTTAACATTGAACGAATTATTTATAACAACTCCTTGTTAGAGTAATCCATTAACCTCAAAAACAAACCATCAGGATAATGAAATTATCAAGAAAACTAGCTTTAAGTGCTTTTGCCATTATTTTTGGCCTTTCCACTGTAGCCATGGTTGCTTTCGAAGCAATGTCATGGGATATTGATAAAACACATAGTGGCGTAAACTTTGAAATCCGTCACTTCTTCTCACCGGTTAACGGTGCTTTTGAAGAATATGAAGCTGACATCAAATTTGACCCGGCTAATCTGGATGAAAGCAGCATCGACGCAACTGTGCAGGTAGCATCGGTAAATACTAAAAACGAACGCCGTGATGGCCATTTGCAGTCAGCCGACTTTTTCAATGCTCCGGAATATCCAACTATGACTTTCGTGAGCGAAAAAATTGAAAAGACCGGCGACAATGAATTTGTTGCTCATGGCACATTAACGATCAAAGATACAAGCACTGATTTTGATCTTCCATTCACCTTATTAGGTGTACAAGATCACCCAATGCGTGAGAATACCAAAGTAGCAGGTATTACTTCTAATTTTCAGTTACTACGTAACGATTATGGTGTAGGAACCGGAGATTGGGTTTCTGACGCAGTTGTTGGTAACGAAGTGGATGTAACGTTGAACCTTGAGCTCCATTCTTCTCAAAAATAGGTCAACTTCGTACAATCTTTACAAAGCATCGTTTCATTTGAGGCGATGCTTTTTTTATTTTAACTGACCAATTAAAAATTCACGACTACCAATGAACAAGCGTTTTCTCTTTCTTTCAGGTTTAATTCTGGCAGCAGCAATTTCCCGTTTAATTCCTCACCCTTATAATTTTGCACCCATCGGAGCAATGTCGATCTTTGGCGCAGCCTATTTCACCGACAAGAAATTTGCCTTCTTACTTCCAATTTTGGGTTTATTTATCAGCGATCTGCTCATCAATAACATTCTGTATTCAGGTTATTACAGTTCATTCACGTTATTCACTCCCGGTTTCGGCTGGACCTATGGCGCAATGATGCTCATCGTTATTGCGGGATTCTTCATCATGAAAAAAGTTAATGTAACCCGTGTAATTGGTGGAGCACTGTCTGCTTCTCTCATCTTTTTTATCGTTTCTAACTTTGGTGTTTGGCTAAGCGACCCTGATTATCCGCTTACATTCTCCGGTTTGATTTTATGTTACGACATGGCTATTCCGTTCTTCCATAATACTGTATTGGGAGACCTTGTATATGCCGGGGCACTGTTTGGCAGTTTTGAGCTGGCAAAACAAAATGTGCCTGCTCTGCAAAAGATCTGACAATAAAATAGGTTTCTTAAAGTTACCGCAGAGTTTTATACTCAACCCAACTATAATGATCAGCACCTAACCGGGGATTACCTCTCTGCCATGTTTGAACTTTTTCCGGACCAACCGGTTTACGATTACCCAACGTTACTCAATGTAAGTTATTCATTGGTCTGGGCTTTCGTACTTTCGTCTCTCATTGCCATTACTCATAAGATCACCTTTAGTGGTCATCAGTATCCTAAAAACTTTTTTCAGGCAATGGCTTTGGGATCGATCGTAGGAGCCATGGTTATGATGGCAATTGGTGATAGCCTCGCCCGTGGATTAGGTGCTTTTGGTGCATTAGCTATCATTCGGTTCAGAACAAGAATTCAGGATGCCAGAAATATCATCTTTCTTTTTGCATCTCTGAGCGTCGGACTCGCAATCGGGGTTTTCGGATATACCATCGCATTTGTAGGAACCCTTCTTTTTTGCACTATGGCACTGGTTTTGCATTTCTCACCATTCAGCACAAAAGTCGGACAACGAGGCCGATTACAATTTCGACTGCAGAATGGTGAAAATCTGAGTCAGGTCCTTTCCATCCTTGACCGGTTTTGTTCCGATTATACCGATGTGCAGATCGAAGCAAGAAATAACGGCCGCTTTGAATACGAATACTTCATCGAGTTTAAACTTGGTGCAGATAACGATGAGTTTGTAAAAGAACTCCGATCGCTTGAAAATGTAACCCGGGTTCGCATCACCTATAAAGATATGGTTGAGAACAACTAGAGGTGATCATGAAAAAAATAAACTCTTTCTACGTTCTTATATTTTTGATGTTTGCCTCACTAATGGCCATCAACACTAAATTTTTTAAAGGCAGCAAATCTTTTCTGGGGATCACTTACGCCCGGGAATACAAAATAAATATCGAGCGGGCCGCCTATGTAGAAGATGTATATGTGGTTCCCGGTCAGGCTGTACAACCGGGCGATCTGCTGGTGCAATTAAGTAGCAGCGAATTAGATCTGGAAATTGAAAAGCTGCATAAGGAGATCGAGCAGGCACAATCCAAGATCGAAGAACGGAATAAATTATTGAGTTCGAAATTGGCTTTGTATGAGGCTGAAAGAACCATGATAAAGACCGACAGAGATCATGAACTGGCTGCAATTCAGAATAAGATCGATCTGAATCGCAGACTTACTGCTCAACTCAATCAGAACATCAATGTTGAAGATTCATTAACTGCTTTACAACTGGAACTGATTTCAATTCGTCAAAAAGCAGAACAACGAATAGATGAGATCGACATAAAAGTATTAGATACCAAACAGGAATATGAATTTGATCTGGCTCAGGAAAAGGCTGTAATTGATCTGGCACAGCAAGAGCTGGACTGGAAACTCAGAGAAAAGAATAACCTGAACCGCTATGCTTCGTTTCCCGGTGTGATCGAAAACGTGTATATAAAGGCCGGTGAGCAGGTTGAGGCGTTTTCCTCGTTAGTTTCCATAAACCCTGAACACCCCACCTCGGTAGTTGGATATTTAGTAGGTAAAAAAGAACGGGATAAAAAACTTGGTGAAGAAGTGATCATCAGTTCCCTGGAACATAAAGAATTAACAACCACCGCAAAAATCATTGGATTTGGCTCTGTGGTCGAACTCCCTGACATCCTACAAAAATCTACTGCTGTAAAAGCTTTTGGATTAGAAGTTTTTCTGGAGATCCCTGAAAGCAATCCACTTCCAGTTGGTGAAAAGATCATCGTAAAATGATCAGAGCAGTCCTTCTCTTCTTTATAACCGGGGCATGTTTCAATATTGCAAGCGCACAGGTCACGGTATCCGATTTTCTGCTTACGGCTTTTGAAGATTCGGATGTTACCGGATACGATAATCAGATCAGCTTTATCAAAGGCAGGAACTACCGAATTCCATGGATCGATGAAGTGGAACTCAGAATTGGAAATGATGAATTGATCTATGAAGATGTACAATATGCCTTTAGGCTTCGACCTTCTAATCCTTGGCTTGTACGTAGAAATAATGCATTGTTCAATGCTACCCGAAAAGAGTTGACAGCCCGACAATCGATCGAGTTTAAAGATGCACTTGTATCCCGTTACGAGCAAACCCTTCGCTTTTTGTATCTTAAGGAATCCCTTTTCTATTCGAATCAACAACTGGAACTGAATAGAAAGCTCGCTGATATTTTTCAACAAAATCCTGAAAGTGGATTATTCGATCCCAAAGATTTCGTAGATGCCAAACTGGATGTAGTAAATGAGATCGAGCAGATGGACGATCTGAGACTCTCCTTTACCAAAAACCAGCTCGAGATCTCTTCGATACTCGGAAATTCGGAGTACAACTGGGATGGCTTCTCATTGATTGAGATAGCTCAAATCGATAGTATAAGTAATCACATCGCTCAGGTGTCACTTCCATCTACAGAATACAAATACATTTTGGCCCAACAGGAAGTTGCCCGACAGGAAACCCGCAAAGAGAAAGCAGATTTCGATATTGGATTCATTCAAGGTGAATACTTCCCCTTTACAAACCGGGATTCAGAATTTGGATTTTCTGCCGGAATAACGATCCCCATCTTCAAGAAGAATAAACCTCAGATCGCTGAGCGTACGCTTGATGAACTGGAACTAAAAAGTGATCTTGCTCAACAACAAAGCAGAGATTCTGTAGCGAAACTCATCGATTTTGAATATTTAAAAAGTACTATCTCCCATTTTCAACGGCTTCAGGATGAAGTTGAAACATTGGGATTACAAGAGTTACGCCAAACGTTGATGCAGTCGGAAGATTACGACCCAATCACTTTGATCAAACTAGAGATCGCTATTTCTAAATTAAATGAGCGCCTGATCGATGCCAAATATCGGGTAATTGACCAATTCATTGATTTTCTTTTTACTTTTGATGCCCCAAATAAGCAACCACTAGTTAACTACCTGTCAAAATCGCTCGAACAAATTCAATGAAAAAGATCCTGATTACCGGTGCTACTTCAGGCATTGGGAAAGAACTGGCAATACAATTTGCACAACGTGGAGATCTTGTAAGCTTAGTAGGAAGAAGACTGGACCGACTGGAAGAGCTAAAAGCACAGATTGGTGAAAATGCTTATATACAGGAATTAGATGTTACCCAATTCGAAGAAGCAGAGCGTGTTTATTCAATGCTCATCGACCAGATGGGGGGCTTGGATATCATGATACTAAATGCGGGTGTTGGCAGAGACAGTGTGCTAATGCCCTGGCGATCTGATAAGCAAACTATTAATGTAAATGTGATGGCTTTTGCACACGGTATGCACTTCGCGTTCGACTATTTTAAAGAACAAGGTCATGGCCACATCGTTGGAATGTCATCAATCGCATCCCTGCTCGCCTCAGGTCGTGCCTCTGCATACACTGCATCAAAGCATTTTATTTCAAACTATATGACAGGGTTCCGGCAAAAAATACACCGTCTGGATCTGGATATCGCTATTACGGATATCAGACCAGGTTGGGTAGAATCAGAAATGACCCGGAAAAATCGTGGAATGATCTGGTTGGCAACCACAGAAAAGGCTGTTAAACAGATGATCAAGGCTATCGATAAGCGCAGAAATCATGTGTACATCACAAAACGATGGAGACTTCTTGCCTGGGTGGCAAAGCTGGTTCCTCAATTTGTCTGGGACCGCTTACGATTTTGACTTAGCCTCTCTGCGACATCGTTCGCTGCAGTATTTTACCCTGTCCCAATCTCTTTCCCACTTTTTTCTCCAGCTAAACGGGCGTTCACATACCGGACAGACCTTCGAAGGTAGTTCAGATTTCTTTCTCATTCGGGCCATAGTCGGCTACCCCGATTTATTCCCCTGATGTATAAAGAGAATGTGTACTGTTGTCAGTGGTACCTTCAGATTTCGGATCCGGAGTGATCTTCATGATCCCCTTTTTATTGATCTTCATGGCAACCATGTATACTTCGTCGAGATAATTTCGCCAGGTATCGGAAAAAAGACTTCGGGTTATCTCTGATGTTAATCGATTAGACGTTGTTCTGCTATTCGGCAAACGGATAATGTTTGCATTATTCTCTGCTTTTGATTTGCTCATAACTTACCTCCAGATTTATTATCGGACTCGGATAATCTATTTTATGTTCTATTCCGCTATTCTCTATTTGTTCGCTTTCTATCCGATTTGGTTCATGTATAAACTCATTTGGCAGGTGTTTTAGTTCATCCAGCCAATATTTTGTGTATGAACCATCCTTGTCGTAGCGCTCGGCCTGATTCAATATATTGAAATAACGATTTCTGGGGTCATGTCCAACTGTTGCATTATAAGCCCAATTCCCATAATTAGATGCCGGATCATAATCGATCAGCATCTGTTCGAAATATTCTGCCCCCATCCTCCAGTCAATATTGAGATTCTGAGCCAGAAAACTCGCAACATTCTGCCTTCCTCGATTACTCATAAATCCGGTTTCATTTAACTCTCTCATATTGGCATCAATAAATGGAATTCCGGTCTTACCGCTGGCCCAGGCATGGAATAACTCTTCATTTACATCCCAGCTCCTGTCTTTCTTTTGAATTCCTCCGGCTTTAAATATATCACTCCCATATTTAAACGCAGAAAACCGGAAATAATCTCTCCAGATCAATTCAAAAATCAACCAATAGGTCGATTGATTGTTAACCCGCTCATCCTCATATCTTTTTACTTCCTCATAGATCGTTCTGGGCGATACTGACCCATTAGCCAGCCAGGCTGAAAACTTGGTGGAATAATCTCCTCCCAGCAAACCATTACGGGTTTTTTTATACGATTTCAGCAGATCCTTCTCCCAAATATATTCTTTTAGTCTTTTCAACCCATTGCTTTCACCTCCTTTAAATGATATCACTGACTTTTCAGACGGAGCTTTCATCTCAGGTACGAGAGCGTTCAGGTCAGGTTCTTTTACCTGATGCGGTTTGATGGAGTTTAGTGTATCCGGCTTTGGATAAGATCTTCTAATTTCTGAGTATTTTTCACATTTCTTACGAAAATTGGTAAACACATCCGGAATATCATTTATATCATCAAAGGGAAGATCATCGATATGGAAAAGAGTACTCCCCCAAAACTTTCTTACTGGTATGGTAAGTGCTTCTTCCACCTTTCCTTCAATCTGAATCTCATTAATGGTTACCTCCCGGTTAACATAGAGTTCATCAATGTGATAGGTCTTAACCAGTTCAGGTAAAAGTAATTCAGGTTTACCTACAACGGTTAAAAGTTCTGCTTCTAAATCCTTAAGATTGTTACTGAGATCCTGAACCGAATCGATCAGAAATTTTGCTCTGTACGGTCCTGTTTTATCAAACCCGAATGTTGTTTTACCAAAATCACGCGGATCAAAAATGTACACCGGCAGCACTTCTCCTTCCATTGAAGCGGTGTAAAGCACTTCATTATCAGAAATTCTCAGGTCGTTGCGAAACCAAACAAGGATCTTTTTCATGGTATTTTTTGCTCGGTAAATGCCAGATCTATCAAAATGATTCCATTTAATGGATTTGATAGAATAATTCATAATTCTTAAACAATGAGCCTTACTTAAATGCTTATATTGTTATCAAATTCAGATCTAACTAATTGTAATTGTAGTCATGAAAAAAGTTGTATTGATACCTGGAGACGGTATTGGCAAAGAAATCACTAATTCGGTAGTAACCATTCTTGAAAAAGCGGAAGCCAAAATTGATTGGGTGGAGTGTTCCGCCGGATTATCTGCCTATGAGGAAACCGGAAATCCACTTCCTGAAGAAACCATTCAGGCGATTGAAGAGCATAGAGTAGCCTTAAAGGGTCCACTCACTACTCCTGTTGGCACCGGGTTTCGATCAGTAAATGTTGCATTACGTCAAAAATTCCATCTTTATAGTAACATCCGCCCTGCTCAGACACTGCCTAGCATCGACAGCGCTTTTAAAAATGTGAATATGGTGATCTTCCGTGAGAACACTCAGGGGCTTTACATCGGCAAGGAACAATGGGTGGATGAGGATGAGAAGAATCATGCAGAAAGTATAGCGGTGGTTACAGAAGAAGCCAGTAAAAAAATCATTACCTCTGCCTTTGAATATGCCCGAGCTCACGATCGTAAAAAGGTAACACTGGTGCATAAAGCAAATATCCTCAAATTCACTACCGGGTTATTTCTGGAGGTGGGTCGTGAAGTGGCCAAAGCATTCCCCGAGATCGAATTCGAAGATCTTATTGTAGATAATATGGCCATGCAAATGGTAATGCGTCCACAGAGATTTGATGTAGTTGTAACGACCAATTTATTTGGTGACATTTTATCTGACCTTGCATCGGGACTTGTTGGAGGTCTTGGCGTAACTGGTGCAGCAAATATTGGTGATGATGCTGCAATGTTCGAGGCTGTTCATGGTTCAGCTCCTGATATTGCCGGACAAAATAAAGCCAACCCTCTTGCATTATTATTCTCTTCTTTAATGATGCTTGAACATATCGACCAAATGCAGGTTGCGGAAAATATTCGTAAAGCTGTTTACAAAACACTGGTGGAACGGAAGGTCTATTGTACCCCCGACATTGGTGGCGAAGGTACTACATCTACCTTTACCCAAGCCGTTTGCGATAATATTTGATAAAAAAAAGGCTGACCTAATTCAGGGTCAGCCTTATTCTATCCACTAACTAACATTAATACAATATCATTATCCAAACAAACGCATTAGTACAGAACTAATTATAGTTAATACAAAACTAAATGCGATCGCCCATCCGAAAGTCTTTACTTTAAACCCATCGATAAATTCGTCTACCAGTTTTATGAGTATGGCATTAATCACAAAAACGAATAGGCCAAAAGTAAGAATGGTAAATGGGATTGTTAGTATTACTAATATTGGTTTGAGTAATACATTTACTATGGATAAACCTGCAGCTACCCAAACGGCTGCCCAAAAATTCTTAATTTCCACACCACTTAATACTTTTGCGGTGATGTAAACGGAGACACTATTTATAAGCCAGGCCCAAATCATAATATTCATTGTTTGATTTAAATTTCTGAAGCAGGCTTACGCAAAGATTTAATAATTGTTACCAGCTTTTTAAGATGAATGTGTTAATCTCAAATTTCGATGAACTCACTCCCCGTCAGTTACATGACATCTTCTACTTAAGACAAGAGGTGTTCATTTTAGAACAACAATGTCTTTATCCCGATATTGATGGCTTTGATGATAAGGCCATTCATATTGCATTGTATGATGAGCAAAATCTGGCCGGATATCTTCGGGTTTTTGAGCCCGGTGTTAAATTTGAAGAAGCAGCCTTAGGTCGAATTGTCGTAGATAAAAGCTATCGTGGTAGTAATATAGGTCCGACCCTTATAAAAACCGGGATAGATTACTGCCAGACCAAATTTCCCAAAATGGGAGTTCGGATTGAAGCTCAGGCTGCTTTATTGAAATATTATGGTCAATTCGGCTTTAAGGCAGAGGGGGAGATCTACGAAGTAGATGGGATCGACCATATACAAATGGCTATAAACTGAGAATGCTTAACCCGCCAGTTCCTTTCGTTTTTCTTCTAACAATGGAAGTCCTTCCTGGAGCTGATCATTCAATTTGGAAACCAATTCAGTGATCTCATCTGTGTAATTCCCACTTTTACCAAGCATTTCCAGTTGTTTAATGACTTCAAACATTTCAAAAAAACCAACATATTGAAGCGTGGCTTTCAATTTATGAGCCTCAGTTCCTAGTTCAACGGCTTTCCTCTGCTCTGCAAAGGTGGTAATATTTGAAACCTGAGCCGGTATATCTTCAACAAAAAGATCCAACATATCGAGTAGCATCTCCCGATCATCACCGACCACATTCTTAAGAAGGGTTAAATCTACAATCACAATAATAATATTTAGCTAAAAGTGTTCCCCAGCAATAATTCAAAAAGTAAAAAAATAAATACACACTTTTCATTAAGACTGCATTAAACGCAGTATTTATGAGATTTTTAATAATAAGCCCGGCCTTCTAGCCGGTGAATATGACTATAGCCACAATAATGACTACGACAATCTTTAAAATTGTTGCCTTCCAGTTCTTCATTTTTTCTAGCACAGAGATTCAGAATAGATGTGGATAAAAATGAATTTTTAATCCAATAACAAGTATTAACCTAAATATTTTACACATTTATTTTAGAAGTCCGACGAATATTAAATCTACTCGGGTAAAGGACTATTCAACGGTAACACTTTTTGCCAGATTCCTTGGCTGATCCACATTACAGCCCCGATTCACAGCTATGTAGTAGGATAACAATTGAAGAGGTATAACACTCAATAACGGACTTAATACATCTTCTGTCTCCGGTATTGTGATACTGAATTCTGCAAGATCCATCACTTCGTTATTATTAGGTGTAGCAATGGCTATGATCCTACCTTTCCGAGCTTTGATCTCTTCTATATTGCTTACCATTTTATCGTTAGTATGTTCAGTTGCTGCAATTACTACTACGGGCATCATCTCATCGATCAATGCGATTGGGCCATGTTTCATTTCTGCAGCAGGATATCCTTCAGCATGGATGTAAGAGATCTCCTTTAATTTAAGGGCTCCTTCAAGAGCAACCGGAAAATTATAAGACCGCCCCAAATATAAAAAGTTGGGAGCATAAGTGAACAGATCTGCAATTTCTTTGATCTTCAGGCTTTGCTCCAATATTTCTTCGATCTTGTTGGGTATTGTTGACAAAGCACGGATAATACGCCCGGCTTCTGCTTTATCAATGGTGCCTTTTTGAAGACCAAGACTTAGTGCAATTAATGTAAGGACGGTTACTTGCCCCGTAAATGCTTTGGTAGAGGCAACCCCAATCTCAGGACCTGAATGCAAATAAACTCCTGCGTCAGTTTCTCTTGCAATGGTAGAACCAACTACGTTTACAATACCTAGTACGGTAGCTCCTTTCTCTTTTGCCTCACGTAGTGCTGCTAATGTGTCTGCTGTTTCACCACTCTGCGAAATCACGATCAGAACATCGTCTTCTCTGATCAGAGGATCTTTATATCTGAATTCTGATGCGTACTCAACTTCCACCGGTACTTTAGCCAACCACTCAAATAAATATTCCCCTACAAGACCGGAATGCCAGCTTGTTCCACAGGCTGCAATTATAATTCTGTTAGCCTTTACAAGTTTCTCCATCACATTTTCTAGTCCGCCCAATGTTATTGAAACTTCGCCCACATTGAGTCTTCCACGTAAACTATCTGAAATGGTCTTTGGCTGTTCAAAGATCTCCTTCAACATAAAATAGGGAAATCCACCTTTTTCAATCTCTTCCAGGCTCATTGCCAACTCATGTATTTCCTTTGATAACTCAATTTCTTCCGAATTCAGCACCTGATAACTATCTCTTGTTATCACCGCAAGTTCACCATCATCCAGGTAGATCACTTTATCCGTGTATTCTGCTACAGCAGAAGCGTCCGATGCGATCAGCATTTCATCTTCGCCAACCCCGATAAGTAGCGGAGAACCCTTCCTGGCAACAACTATCTTGTCGGCCTCCTCTTCATGAACTACGGCTAGTCCATAGGTTCCGGATACCTGAGCCGTAGCCATTTGAACGGATTTTTCTAATGCTATCTCAGGATATTTATCTAAGAAGCTTTCAATTAGTTTGGCTAAGATTTCGGTATCTGTCTCCGAATAGAATTTATATCCTTCACTTTCGAGCTTTTTCTTTAGCGAATTATAGTTCTCTATGATGCCATTGTGAACTACCGCTAGTTTTCCATTCGAGCTTGTGTGCGGATGCGAGTTTATATCATTAGGTTCACCATGCGTTGCCCATCGGGTATGCCCTATTCCGATATGTCCATTTTCGCTCTCATGTAGAAGCGATTCTAAGGAAGAAACTTTTCCTTTACACTTTTTAACATTTAATCCTCCGTTAATAAATGCAACACCTGCCGAATCATACCCCCTATACTCCAGCCGTTTTAACCCTTGAATTACAACTTCTTTTGCTTGTTTTTTACCAATGTATCCAATAATTCCACACATTTTACAATTTTTATAAAGTACGATAATTTTAGTAATAGGGCGCCAAATTAACGTATTTTACAGCCAATAGTCAGCAATGTTTCCATATAAATTCATAGCCATTTTTTTATGCAAATCTGCATTTTTACCGACCATATCGGGCAGCAAAATTTCATGCCGTTATCCCTGACGAGACCAGTTGATGATCTTAGAATTGGAATACTGACCATCCGAGAAAAATGGTTGAATTGGCTACAGATTAACCACTACTCAAGGCTGGTAGTTGAATATCTGTCAGGAGAGTTTCCAGAAGGGCAAATCCGTATAAACTCTGATTGTCTTTGGATCAACAGCCGGGTTCTTCCAAATCAGGAACTGATCAACAGGATCGAGCAATTAAAAAACGGAGACGCTATTTATATAGGGGAAACTCTGGCAATACTAAAGTCAGATGGAACGACATCCGCTTCACATTTCAATTCAAATGAGGTACCGAAATGTTCAGGAAATAAAGTTTCGGGATCCGGTGTAGTATTAACCCATTTCTGGGACATGCTTATTCATAACGGAACAGAGATTGAGGCTGATCTGCAATTTTTCAACGTTAAAAAACTATCTGAAACAGATACCACCCAGTATTTTGGTTCTTCTCCGGATAATGTATTTATATCGGAAAAAGCTACGATTGAGCCAAACTGCACTTTTATTGCAGATGAGGGGCCTATCTTTATTGGTGATCATGCTGTTATTGAAGCAGGTTCCGTAATACGGGGACCAGTAGCCATTTGCGATCATGCGATCGTCAAATCCTCTGCGAGAATCGGGGATGGAACAACCATAGGTCCGGTTTGTAAAGCAGGTGGAGAAATAACCAACTCAATATTCCATTCATATTCTAACAAAAGTCATGATGGTTTTGTTGGAAACTCCATCATCGGGCAATGGTGTAATTTTGGGGCAAATACGATCACCTCGAATCTTAAAAACGATTATCATCCCGTTCGTCTCAGGAATTGGAAGACTAAAGAATATTTTGAGGGTGGTGTTCAGTTCTTCGGAACTGTTATGGCCGATCATACAAAGACAGCCATTCATACCAAGCTTAATACAGGTACGGTATGTGGAGTATCAACGAACATACTTAGCTCAAAATTTACTCCTGCTATTATCCCGTCATTTACATGGTTAAGTGATAATGGTACCATGGATTACAGAATTGAAAAGGCAATTTCCGCTATGAAAGCCATGATGAAGAGAAGATCAGTTGAAATGAATAGCGAATATGAGTCAATGATCCGGTCTCTGTACGAACAGGAAAAGGGATCCAACTGAGTTAGTTGATAAACTTACCTGCCGGTCCTTTAAGATCCATATTACTCCTGAATTCGATATTTAATGTTCTATTTTCCTTATTAGTTCTGATGGTGGCTTCCAGTTGTTGGCATAAAGCCTGAGTGATCTCACCGAAATCAGAAACGGTTTCGAAGCTTGTAAACAGGTCAAAAACTGAATCTTGTTTAATTTCTAACACAAAAAGATCATCTTCTCTTCTTAGAAAGATCTCAATCACTTCTGAAAAGTCGATTTCATTTTGATGTGGACCTGTATGGATAAGCTTATCAAAGAGCTCAACAAATAACAGGGCAAATGGAATAGCCTGATTTACATTCAATATCAACTTTTCGGAACTATCATGAATATGGAACCGGGCTTCTCTGTGTTCTTTCTGTACACTTAGATCGTCGGTGATCTTAAGTAATGCATCGTAGATATTTATTCTTGAAAAGCGCCTTTCCTGATAAAATAATTCATGAATAATTGCCAGAGATTTTACTCGCAGCAAATTGGTGTTTATCACATCACGTGTTTGAGGGTCGTCGTGACTAAACCTTTCCAGTGATAGAAAACCTGAGACCAATGCCAGATTATTTTTTACCCGATGATGTACCTCCTGAACCAGAGTTTCTTTCTCATCTACCAAAAACTGAAGCTGTTTATTACTTCTGATCAATTTCTGCTTTCCCTTTTCTTCACTCAATGCGTTTGAAAAAATACTGCAGAATGTATTAAGTAATTTCTTCTCCGATTCTTTCCATTCCCTATGAAACTTAGTTTCATCAAATCCTATAAAGCCAATATATTTTTGTTTAAGAAAGATCGGGAATATCAATACCGCCTTAATGCTTTGTGGTTCAAACTCGTCAATCAGGTCCTGAGGCAGATCTGATATGTCGTTTGCATCAATCGTTAAATTCTCATCAAGCAGAGGTTTAAACGACGGTATGCTGGAATATTGAAGTTCCTGTAAATTATTGATCTGATGTTCAATTCCCGGAGCGCACCATTCATAGGTGTTTTTGCATTTGGTCCCTTTTGCAAAGTCCTCAAACACATATACCCGAGAAACATCCACAACCTCTCCTAACAATTCTATGGCCTTATTTACTTTTACGTCAAACTTTTCCAGAGAATTGAAAATTAGTGAGATTTCTGAAAGCGTTGTCTGAAAACGGGCTTGTTCTTCCAGATCTTGCTTTCTCTTTTGATCGAGTAGAATTCTTTGAATGGAATACGGTAGCCTGGAAATACTATTTTTCGTTAGCACATCATTGGCCTGAGCCTTTAATAAGGCAACTTCCATTTCGGGAGTTATGGATCCGGAAATTGTGATAAAGGATACTTCCGGATAATGACTTCTGGTATATTCCAGTACTTCATCACCCGTGATCTCCGGCAAATTGTAATCACACAGGATCATGTCCGGCTGCCAATGTTCAAGCTCATCTTTGTAGTCCACGAATTGATGAACCGTTTTGCAGGTATGATCGGTCAGACTCTTATTCAACTCGTACCTTATCAATTCTGCATCATATTCAGAATCTTCCAGGATCAGAATTTTTAACCCCATAATAATGCCCTGTTAGTTGGGTTTTTCATTTAAAACCAGCCAATATTTGCCTATTTCATCTATTGCTTCCATAAACGCTGAGAAATCAACCGGCTTTACGATGTAGCTGTTTACCCCATACTCGTAGCTTTCTACAATGTCTTTTTCTTCTTTAGAGGAGGTAAGCATTACAACAGGCAGATACTTAGTCCGCTCATTTTCTCTTAACGCCTTTAATACTTCTAATCCATCTATTTTAGGCATTTTGAGATCGAGTAATATCAGCTTTGGTAAGTGAACATTACTTTGAACATCCTCATCACCAAGTAAATAATCCAAGGCTTCTTCCCCGTCTTTAAGACGAACAATTTTATTTGCCAGCGACCTTTGCTTAAGTGCACGGATCGTTAATTCAGCATCTTCGTCGCTGTCTTCGATCAGTACAATATCTATGGGACTACTTTCACTTATGCTCATTCCTGTCTCCATTAATTGTTACAAAAAATGTGGCTCCTTTTCCCTCAGTACTCTCTGCCCAAATTTTTCCTTTATGTTTTTCAACTATCCTTTTAACAATTGCCAGCCCTACTCCGGTACCTGAAAAATCATTACTGCTATGCAGGCGCTGAAACACTCCAAATAATTTATCATGGTATTTGGCATCAAAACCAACCCCATTATCTTTCACAAAGAAAACAGGGGCTTGTTCCGAATTCTCATAACCTATACGGATATGCACTTCTTCATTTTTTGATGAATATTTTATCGCATTATCGATCAGATTCTGAAACAGTTGCTTAATCAAAATAAGATCACCATTAACGGTGGGTAGCTCAGAAATATCTACCTTGATCTCAAGATTATTATAAGCCAGTGTAAGATCCTTGATAATGGCATTCATCATCGAATTCATATCGATCTCTGATGAACTAGGCTCCTGCCTTCCCACCCTTGAATAAAGTAGGATATCATCGATCAGCGACCCCATTTTAAGTGCATTATCTTTTATAACAGTTAGTAATCGATGCCCCTCTTCTCCGATCTTATCTGAAAAATCCTCTTTCAGGATATCTGCAAAACCGTTGATCGAACGCAGAGGTGCCCTGAGATCATGGGAGATCGAATAACTGAACGCTTCTAATTCGTTATTCTTCTCCTCCAGCTTTTCAGATCTCTCGATCAACTTTAATTCGGCTCGTATTTGCTCATCCTTATCCATGAACAGCCCTTCTAGAGCTATGATTTCTCCATTTTCTTTTACAGGATATCCAATTGCTCTAACCCATTTAGTTTTATCTTCACCTACATTTAACAGCCAGTTTTTATCCCAGGACTTCCCATCAGATACTGCCTGCTCAACCGTGTTAATTACATCTTCCCGGCAACCTTCGTTGTAAAAATTGATCCCTTCTTCCATTCTGATTTCCTGGCTATTATCCACCTCATGGATCTTGTATACCTCATCCGACCAATACATCTCATCTTTTCTAAGATCTAATCGCCACGCACCTATGCTCGCAGCCTCTTGCGTATCGTTCAGCAGTTTTACTGTTTCTTCCAGCTTAGCTGCTTTTTCTTCGAGTTGTTTTTGAAGGAGTTCTTTCTCTCTGATCTGATCTAATAATAATCTGTTTACTTTTTGGAGTTCGGAGGGAGCCGGTATACTTAAAGCAAGTGGCATTTTTATGTACAACATAACGAGCGTTCCCAAAGAAGCTACCGCCATTACACCTTTCAAAACTCCGGAAACTCTATATAATGGAACCCAGACATTTACTACAGATATTGCATGTACCGCACCACAGGATATGATAAAAGCTGCAAATGCTAAAACAACACCCGGCATATCAAAATCTTTTCGCTTCCTGACAAAATAGATCAAGCCTATTGGTATTAAAAAATAGGCTAACGCAGTAAGCCCGTCACCAATAACATTAGACCAAAGAGTTACAGGTTCCCATTGGTAACACATGCCATGTGGCATAAAATTTTTCCCTGCCAGTATACTTACCCAGACCAAATACGGCATCATAATATCACCTCTACTATTAATTACAGATGCACAACAAACAGCCAAATTATTTCAATAACATACTGTACAAAATTTCTATACCGATGTCTAGTAATCTTTTAGCTAAAATCAGAAACTATAATACCCTGCGGGCGGTGAGGTAAGCGTCTGCCCAGTATCTGTTTTGAATGTTTGAAATGATCACACCCGAGCTGGTGGAAGCATGCATAAACTGTTCAGTATTAATCATTACGCCTACATGAAATGTATTCCGGCCGGTTTTAAAGAACACCATGTCACCAAGAGTTATATTTCTCCGTTTAACTGCCCTTCCTGTCTTCATTTGTTCCCGTGTATTTCGAGGCAGTATTATATCAAAATAGTCTTTATAAACTATTTGCATAAAAGAGGAACAATCCACACCCTTATAACTGGATCCGCCCAAAATGTAAGGCACTCCCTTCCATTTTTTATAAGCCTGATCGAGTTTAACCGAAACCGAAGATTTTGACGTGGATACAGATGTCGTAGAAATTGCGGTGGGTATACGCCCCGAGCCGGAAGCCCCGTCGGAAACCCGGCCGGTTCTTCTTGTCATTCCGCAAGAAGAAAGTAGCACCCCGGATAGTATCAAAATTAAAAAATGCCGCATTCGATAAGATAAGCATATAACACTTAGTGCAATTATCTATTTTGAATGCAATAATATTCTCAGGATTTTCAAAGAAATAATTTCGCTTACATAATGAATCTACTTGTAAACATCGATCACATTGCCACCTTAAGAAATGCACGAGGAGAAGGGTATCCCGTACCTGCAGAAGCAGCCAGAGTGTGTGAAGATGCCGGGGCCAAAGGTATCGTATTTCATCTACGTGGTGATCGGAGACATATTAAAGATGAAGACGTCGTAGAATTAAAAAAGGTGGTACGAGGAACACTTGACTTCGAAATGGCTGCCACCGATGAAATGCTGAACATTCTGATAGAAACAGATCCTCATCTCGCAACCCTTGTTCCAGAGGGAAGAGAAGAATTGACTACGGAAGGTGGCTTAAATATGTCCGTTGTTTATGATGATTTTAAAGAACGGGTCTTTCCTAAAATACGCGAGACAAATATTGAGATCAGCCTGTTTATTGATCCAAACCCGAGGGATGTTGAACTGGCCCATGAATTAGGGAGTGATGCTATTGAATTACATACTGGGGTTTATGCAAATGCAAAATCTGATGATGGCCGCATCAATGAATTAAAACGACTACGGGAAGCTGCACAAATGGCTCATTCTCTCGGTATGAAAGTAAATGCCGGCCACGGATTAAATCTGAAGAATCTGAGTTTATTGCTCGAATATGTACCGCATTTAAACGACATCAGTATTGGCCATGCTTTGGTTAGTGAAGCTTTATTTAAAGGATTGCCGGATACCGTTCAGGAATATCTGGAATTGTTAAGCATTCACCGGGATGTAAAATAATGGAAGATTCAATCCAGCACAGATCCGGATATGTTGCTATTGTTGGTAAGCCCAACGCGGGAAAATCAACCTTGATGAATCAGATCCTTGGTACGAAATTATCCATTACTACTCATAAAGCTCAGACAACAAGGCATCAGATCGTTGGTATTCATTCCGACGAACACTCGCAACTCATCTTTCTTGACACTCCGGGCATCATTAATCCAAAGTATGAGTTGCAAAAAGCCATGATGAAGTTCGTGGAAAAGGCTGAAAAAGATGCGGACGTGATCCTGTTTATTGCAGAGGCTGATGATACCCGGTTTCCGGATGATACATTTCAGCAATTACGAAATTTAAAAAAACCGGTGATTCTGGTTTTAAATAAGATCGATAAGACCGAACAGGAATCGGCTGCAAAAACAGCAGAAGAACTAAATGAACGTTTTAATTTTTCTGAGACTGTATATATTTCTGCACTCAATAATTCAGGGATTGAACATCTGCTCGACATGGTCACCAAGCTGGTTCAGCCCGGCCCGCCCTTTTATCCCAAAGATGAACTAAGCGAACATCCGGTACGCTTTTTTGCTTCAGAATTGATCCGTGAACAGCTATTTCTGCAATATCACGAAGAGATCCCATATTCGTGCACTGTTGAGGTAATTCAATATGAAGAACGGGATGACCTGGATTACATAAACGCTGAGATCATTGTGAATAGAAACTCGCAAAAAGGAATGATCATCGGCAAGGGGGGCAAAGCCATTAAAAAGCTTGGAATGGAAGCCAGAAAGTCGATCGAAGTATTTGTAGATCGCAAAGTGTTTCTGGACCTCCATGTCAAAGTCAGGGAGAAATGGCGCGAAAATGAAAATATGGTGAGAAACCTGGGGTATCGGGCTTAAACTCTTCTCCTCATTCACAAAACTTTGCACCTGGCTTTAATATCGATCGTAAATCTATGGGGTTCTACTCTGCTCGCACAGAATTTAATTCTGTTGATATATATTTTTTTTGACATTTCATCTTTTTTAATGTCGTTTTCACCCACTCTAAAGAATAAAATCACGTCTATTAAATAGTGACTTAGCTAATCATATTTAAGTCACAACTAATATGACCGAAAAAAATCTCACTCACACTTGTTTGATAGAAGAAGTACCCTTAAGCTATACTCAATGAAATTTTCAAACCCACATACCAACGAAATGCCTGCTTGTTCAATGATGAACATGCGAATGCAGATGTGCATGATGCGCACCTGAAGGGCTTCGGTATAACGTTTTTGAAAAGCCCTTTTGAATGCAATAACAGAAGGGCTTTTTTGTTGGGAGTTAATCTCATTCGTTCTTTAACAATTATTGCATTCTCATTAAGAAAGGTGGAGGGATCAGGTCCTGTGAAGCCTTGGCAACCGTCCGGAGCATAAGCTCATGTTTTGGAAAAGGTGCTACATCCTGCTCGGCACTCGAATATCGGGGACCGGGACAGATGAGTTCGAAAAGATTTTGGTTTAAAGCCTCGTTCGGATTCATCTCTGACGAGGCTTTTTTTATAAAAAAGCTTCTGATGAGACCACGTTTTAAACACTCACTTATATAAAAAACCAAAAAAAAATGAGCACTGAATTAACATCACGAAACTTACGATTCGAAACTTTACAACTGCATGCCGGTCAGGAACCGGATCCAACTACCGGGTCACGCGCGGTTCCAATTTATCAGACCACATCATTTAATTTCAACAACTCCGAACACGCCGCTAACCTCTTCGCACTTCGGGAATTTGGGAACATCTATTCGCGGATCATGAACCCGACAAATGATGTTTTTGAAAAAAGAATTGCGGCTTTGGAAGGCGGTGTTGCCGCTGTATCCACCTCATCCGGTCAGGCCGCTCAGTTTCTGGCTATCACCAATCTTGCCCAGGCAGGAGACAATATTGTAGCCACTCAAAATCTCTACGGAGGAACGTACAATCAGTTCAAAGTTACCATTCCGCGGTTAGGCATTAACGTTAGGTTTGCGGCAGAAGATACTGTCGAAGAATTTGAAAAACTGATTGATGACAACACCAAGGCGATCTATGTGGAATCGATAGGAAATCCTCGCGGTAATGTGGCTGACTTCGAAGGCCTGGCTGCACTTGGCAGTAAATATGGCATTGCACTGGTTGTTGATAACACATTCGGTGCAGCGGGCGCATTGGTCAAACCGATTCAGTTTGGCGCAAATGTTGTCACCTCCTCTGCCACCAAATGGATCGGGGGACACGGTACTTCGATTGGCGGAGTGATCGTTGATGCAGGTAATTTCAATTGGGGAAATGGTCGTTACCCATTATTCACAGAGCCATCGGAGGGATACCATGGGTTAAAATTCTGGGAAGTATTTGGCGAAGATGGTCCATTTGGAAATATCGCCTTTGCTATACGGGCACGCGTGGAAGGCTTACGCGATTTTGGTCCTGCTCAATCGCCATTCAACAGCTTTTTATTGCTCCAGGGACTGGAGACTTTATCACTTCGAATCGAACGACACAATGAAAACGCACTGAAGCTGGCAGAGTACCTGAAATCCCATGATTCGGTTGAATGGGTGAATTTCACCGGTCTCGAAGAGCACCCCTACCACGAGCGGGCAAAGAAATACCTGACTCCCGGCCTTTTTGGTTCCGTTCTGACCTTTGGCGTAAAGGGTGGCTATGATGCTGCCAAAACATTCATCAATAACGTACAATTATCCAGCCATCTCGCCAACATTGGTGATGCAAAAACCTTAGTGATACATCCATCCAGTACCACCCATCAGCAATTAAGCGAAAAGGAACAAATTGCAAGTGGTGTAAAACCTGACCTCATTCGTGTATCGGTTGGTATTGAACATATCGAAGATATTATTGAGGATTTTGAAGAAGCTTTTAAAACGGTTCCGGTTCCAGCCTGAATTTATTTACCCCTTACAAGAAACTCACTCACACACCGAAGTTCATAGTGTGACTTCGCGATCAGTGGTGCTATCTTTATAGTGCCACTGATCTTTTTTTAAAATTACCATTAATGACAGACCTAAAATTATTTACAGCTGAGCGATTTATAACAGAATCCGGATTTGAATTAATTAAACCTCAGATCGCCTATCATACCTGGGGTACTCTCAATGAAAACCGAGATAACGTACTGTTGGTATGTCATGCTTTTTCGGGTAATTCGGATGTAAAAGCATGGTTCCCCGGACTCTTTAATGAAAACAGTATATATAATCCGGAAGAACATTTCCTGATATGTATTAACAATCCGGCCAGTTGTTACGGATCCGTTGATCCGTGGTCGATAAATCCGGAGACCAATAAACCTTATCAGGCAGATTTCCCGGTTTTTTCAATACGGGATATTGTCCGTTTTCAGCAGATCATTTTAGACGAACTCGACATCAAAGGTATCGAGATCGTGTTGGGTCCATCTATGGGCGGTATGATCGCACTGGAATTTGCGATCATGGACGACCGGATCAAACGTGGCTGTTTTATGGGGATGGGAAAATCTCACAATCCATGGGCAATTGCTATCGGGCATTCCCAGCGCATGGCCATTTATGCTGATGAAAACTGGAATAATGGGTGGTATGAACCAGAAAATCCGCCGGTTAAAGGACTTGCGGCCGCCAGGGCTATGGCTATGGTTAGTTATCGCACACCTCAAAATTATTTGCAAAAGTTTGGCCGGAATAAGAATAAAACAAAAGACATCTTCGAAGTTGAATCCTATCTGGATTATCAGGGAAGGAAACTCGTAGACCGATTCGATGCTCTTACCTACGTACTCCTCACAAAAAGTATGGATACACATGATGTTTCCCGGGACCGTGGATCATTTGAAGAAGTTCTGGGAAATCTTACCATACCCGTATTAATACTTGGAATGGATTCTGATGTGCTTTATCCGACCAACGAACAGCAGGAATTGGCCGACCTTATTCCAAACGCTCAATATGACGAGCTTCAATCTCCGTATGGCCATGATGCATTTCTCATTGAGTTTGATCAGCTCAATGAACACTTGAACGCATTCTTCGAAAAAACAAAAGCGGTGATCTGACCAGCTGGCATCTCCGTATATATAACTCATTTTTAAAAACCGGCACCTGTCGGTTTTTTTGATTTCAGGACTTTCGATCAGAAGCGTTTTATTCGCATAAAAATATTTTTTAACCAAGTAGTGGAAATTATTTGACAGAATATGGGGAATTAGGGTACATTGTGGGATGAAGTGGGAGATAGTGGGGACTACTCTCTTTTCTAGACGTTTAGCAATCATTTAATCTACCTACGGGTACCGTGTATAGTTTTAAAGGCCAATATGAGCATAGCATAGACGAAAAAGGACGTGTTTCTTTTCCGGCAAAAATGCGCAAGCTTCTCTCTCCAGACGCTCATGACCGCTTTGTAGTAGTACGCGGAATCGAATCCTGCCTTTACCTCTACCCGGAAAATGAATGGCAAAACGTTGAAAGCGCCCTGTCTAAGGCCAATAATTTTACACGTGCCGGCCGAATCGCTAAACGTAATTTCCTGCGCTTCGCAGAAGATGTTTCCCTGGATAAACAGAACAGGATCGGAATCCCCGCCGATCACCTCACCTATGCTGCTATAGACAGCAAAGCTGTATTTATTGGAATGGGTCAATACATCGAAGTTTGGTCCCCTGAAAAACTAAACCAAGCGGATGAAAACCTGGATCCCGATGCTTTCGAAGAGATCTTTGAACAAGTAATGGGAGGCGGATCAACCACCGATGCTGATTAATATGAGTACATATTTCGAGCATATCCCGGTTATGTTAAATGAATGCATGGAGCATCTCATCACCGATCCGTCCGGTATCTATATTGATGGAACCCTTGGTGGTGGCGGGCATTCTAAAGAAATTCTGTCGCTCATAAATACTGACGGACAATTATTTTCGATCGATCAGGATGATGAAGCTATTGAAGCAGCATCAGAACGTATCGGCAATGACGAACGATTTACCATTTTAAAAGGAAATTTCGGTTACCTGTCAACCCTTCTACCTCCCCAAGTACACGGTCGGGTAACCGGAATCCTTTTGGATCTAGGCGTTTCCACTCATCAGATCAAAGATGGCGAAAGAGGCTTCAGCTTTCAGGAAGACGGTCCCCTTGATATGCGGATGGGTAACTTAACAGGCTTATCAGCCTATCAGGTGGTAAACGAATATGATTATGAACCCTTACGGGACCTCATTTTTCATTATGGTGAGGAAAAAGCCAGCCGTAAGATCGCAAGAGCTATTATTGATGCACGCCCGATCGAATCTACCGGTCAGCTAAAGCATGTAGTGTCCGAAGTTGTAAGTCCCCGATTCCTGGTAAAATCACTGGCCAGAGTATTTCAGGCTATCCGTATTGAAGTGAATCAAGAGTTGGAAATGCTGAAACAGGTATTGCAGCAATCCTTAGAAGTTTTGGCACCCGGTGGTCGCCTGGTGGTAATGTCGTACCATTCTTTGGAAGACCGGTTAGTTAAGAGATTTTTTAAAGCCGGCAATTTTGACGGTAAGGTCGAGAAAGATTTTTACGGTAACGTAATCTCTCCAATAAAACCGCTATTTAATAATGTCATCTCCCCCACTGATGACGAAATAGCACGAAATCCGGCTTCCCGAAGCGCTAAACTGCGGGTTGCTGAGAAAACAAACGGAGGCGGCTCATGATGGTTCAATCTCCTCTGCGAAAAAACGAAGTGAAGCCAAACCTCCGAAAAGTCCCAAAGCCTGACATATCATCCACATCCCCAAAAAACAAACAGGCTTCTAAGAGAAACACATCCGGAAACGGTAATGGTAAACGAATACCTTCGATCAGACCAGGCAGAGTAATTCTGGCTGCTATAATTATCGGCATTTTCGGCTTTATGTATCTCACCCATGTATTTGCCACCCAGCAATTGCTTAAAGAAGTACAACAGCTGGAAAAAGAATACAATAATGCCCGGCAAATGCATGATGAACTCAAGCTACGCTATGATCGCATGGCCGGTCCTGCCGAGGTTTATGAAAAAGCAAAACAACAGGGTTTTGTGAATGGCGGCCCGGCAGATAAAGTACTGGTGATCGAAGAATGAGTGAGTACAGAACCGCCATAATAAGCCGCATGTTCATTATTCTGGGATTGCTCTTCCTGCTCCCGGCAGCATTGGCTTTCCAGTTATTCCGCATTAATTATGTGGAAGGAGAAGGATTACGCAAACTTTGGAATAAGCAGGCGATCACCGAGATCTCTATTCCTGCCCAACGCGGAAACATCTACGACGAAAATGGCACCTTACTGGCCACAAATGCCGTTGATTACCAGATCGCTCTGGATCCAAAGATCGAGAATCTGACCCGGGAGAAGATCGTCCAGTTAACCAATACACTGGGCAAAGTTACCGGAGTGCCCGGATCAACCTATCTGAAGAAAGTAGATGAAGCACCTTCCCGGTCGCGGTATGTAGTACTCGCAAAAAATCTTTCCGGCCTGCAAAAAGACGAGATCGCCGCATTGAATATCCGTGGAGTGATCATTGAAGAAGAATTTCGCCGAAAGTACACCTTTGGAAGCCTGGCAGCTCATGCTCTTGGGTTTGTTAATCACAACATGGACGGCCGGACCGGCATCGAAGCTTTTTATAATGATGAGTTAAAAGGTGAGGATGGAGTTCGTCAGGTTAGAAAAGACGCCCTAAACCGGGTTTTTGAATATGTGGGTGCTCCTAAAAAATTACCCCGAAACGGCTATTCATTACACACAACGATCGACTCTTACATTCAGGCCATTCTGGAAGATGAACTTAAAGCCGGCGTAAATAGATTCAGAGCCAATTACGGTACTGCCATTATTATGGATCCCCGCACAGGAGCCATAAAAGCACTTGCTAATTATCCTACTTATGATCCCAACTTCCCGGGTAAAGATGATGATGAGAACCGTCGTAATTTTGCCATTTCAGACATGGCTGAACCGGGTTCTACATTCAAATTGGTAACGGCCATAGCTGCGGTTGAGCAGAATAAGATAAAAGATGGCGAGATCTTTGAAACTCCGGAATCCGGTGAGATCGTGATCCATGGTTTGCCTTTGCGAGATCATGATCCATTAGGAAATATGACCTTCCAGCAGGTGATCATGAACTCATCGAATGTGGCTACTGCGGAAATTGCCATGCGTATGGATGACGATGATTTTTACCAATATGCGCGAAATATGGGTTTTGGAACTCCCACGTACATAGATATCGCCGGGGAAGAAAGCGGGCGAATGGCCAAACCTTTTGAATGGAGCTTAGTAAGTCTTCCATGGATGTCGCACGGATATGAATTACTTGCCACTCCGATTCAGGTAGCTCAGGCCTATGCCGCTTTTGCCAATAACGGAATTATGATGCGCCCTTATGTGATCGATCATATCGAAGACACGGAGGGGAATGTTATCAGCCAGCACGAGCCGGTTAAGATCCGCAGAGTGGCTAAAGAAAAAACGCTGAAAAAACTACTCCCCATCTTCGAAAGTGTAGTATCAGATTCCGGTACCGGAGAATTTGCACAGGTTGAAGGGTTACGTATTGCCGGGAAAACAGGCACGGCCAAAAAAGTAGTTAACGGGCGTTATACCAGTAATTACCGGGGTTCTTTTGTTGGATTCTTCCCTGTTGAAGATCCCAAATATGTTTGCTTTATCATGCTGGATGAACCCAAGCCGGTTGGTTATGGCGGATATACTGCCGGGCCGATCTTTCGGCAGGTTGCTACACGTATTGCCGGGCTGGATGATGATCTTCAGCGTCACATCATTGAAAATAAAAATACAGATGTACAGATGGTCCTGGCGCCGTCTTTCAAAGGACTAACACCGGACATGGCCACAGCGCTGGCAGATGAATTTGATCTCTCCATTAAATTGAAAGGCAAAAACGGACTAATTTTGGATCAACAGCCCGCAGCCGGTGACAGTATTTTATCGGGTGCAGAAATATTCCTCACTTTATCGGAAACAACTGCGCCGGCCGATAGTGCAAGTGCGAACGCACAATTAACCACCATTCCTGACCTCGACGGTATGAACATGAGAGCTGCAACCGCCATGTTAAGCTCGCTTGGACTCGAAGTAAAAAGGATCGGTTCCGGAACAGTATTCGCACAATTTCCAAAAGCCGGTGCAGCTATGCGACCGGGTAGCATGGTTACCATTCGCGGAAAAGCAAAATCACTAGAAGTACTCACTCAAACTTCCTCAGAATAGTTAAGAATTTGGATATCAATAAACTCATAGAACTTGTAAACCCGCTCCATGTGTCGCGCACCAGACCTGATGCGGACATACCGGGCATTGTTCAGGATTCCCGAAATGTTACGGAAGGCTGTGCATTTATTGCCATCCGTGGTACCGAAGTTGACGGACATATGTTTCTGGAAGATGCCATTTATCAGGGGGCAAAAGTTCTGATCTGTGAAGAATCATATTACACAGATGCGCCCGGAGTTTGCGTAATGGAAGTGGAGAGTACGAGAGCGATTGTTGGAAAACTTGCCCAGGCCTTCGCTGATAACCCCGGTGAGAAACTACGGATTGTAGGTATAACCGGTACAAACGGGAAAACCACAACGGCCACCTTAGTTTATCAGGTGTTAAAGGCAGCCGGTAAAAAAGCTTCGTTATTAGGAACGGTCTCTAAAAAGATCTTAGATCAGGAACTAGAGAGCTCTCTAACCACCTCCGGCCCCATCGAATTGGCTTCGGATATGCAAAAGATGGTGGATTCATATTGTGAATTTTTGGTAATGGAGGTCTCCTCCCATGCACTCGCCCAATCCAGAGTTGCTGGGTTTAACTTCGAAGTAGGAGCATTTACCAATCTGAGTCACGATCACCTCGATTATCACAACACAGTTGAAGAATACGCCAAAGCGAAAAAGATCCTGTTTGAAAAGCTGGATGATTCAGCCACTGCCATCATTAATATGGATGACGAATATGGACCTTTCATGGGTACTGACATCCAAGCTGAGGTGATCGAATTTGGTTTCAAGAACGAACGTAATCACATCCTACAGAATTCAGCAGATGGGTTAACACTCATCGTAAATGGCGTGCACATTAAAAGTCCGTTAGTTGGCACATTTAACGCATATAATGTGGGTGAAGCCTTCCTAATCTGTCAGGCTTTAGGCATTGAACAGGATGTGATCGTAGAGGCTTTATCAGAAGCTACAGGAGCATCCGGACGCATGGAAACGGTACAGGTTGAAGGCGATGACTTACCGCTTGTGATCGTGGATTATGCCCACACACCTGATGCGTTAGAGAATGTTCTATCCACCCTTTCGGAACTTAAAGAGGATGATCAGCAACTTACCGTGATCTTTGGAGCAGGTGGGGACCGTGACCCGATGAAGCGACCTGAAATGGCCATTGCCGCCGAAAATCTAGCTGACAACGTTGTTGTTACAAGTGACAATCCGCGATTTGAAGATCCTGCTGCAATTATTGATGACATCATGAAAGGATTCAGGGAACCGGGATCGGTAACAAAGATCATATCCCGTGAAGATGCCATTGCAGAAACAATCGCACATGCTACCGCTAAAGAAATTATCCTGATCGCAGGAAAAGGACATGAAGACTATCAGGATGTGAAAGGAACTAAACATCCATTTGATGACCGTGTTAAAGCACGCAGAGCCCTTGAACTAAAATCCGGGGGGACTGCCTGATGCTATACGAATTATTCGATTGGTTGGAAAAAACCTATGCCTTACCCGGGGCATCCGCAATGGCTTTTATTTCCACAAGAACAGCGCTAGCCGCGGTCGCCTCTTTATTGATCAGTCTGATCATCGGACGAAAGATCATTAAGTGGCTGAGTTCTATGCAGCTTAAAGAAGTTATCCGTGATGATATTGGGCTCGACAGCCATTATGTAAAATCAGGTACACCTTCAATGGGAGGTGTGATCATAATTCTCGCAACACTGATTCCCTCGCTCCTGTTCGTTCGAATGGATAGTGTTTACGGATGGCTCTTGTTTTTTGTGATGCTGTCTTTAGGAATTGTTGGATTCATTGATGACTACATCAAAGTAGTAAAGAAAGATAAAAGTGGACTCGCGGGCAGATTTAAGATCGCCGGCCAGGTGATCGTTGGCCTGGTACTTGGATCTGTATTGTATTTCCATCCTGATTTTGAAGCATTTAATACATTATCGACGGTTCCATTTGCCAAGAACCTGAATATCGATTACGCCTATTTCAGTGAAAATCTGGGCTGGCTCATTTATTTACCGGTCTCAGTATTCATCATAACAGCCACCAGTAATGCAACAAATTTAACAGATGGCTTGGACGGTTTAGCTGCCGGAATATCAGCGATCTGTGGGCTGGCATTTGCCATTTTCGCCTATGTTTCCGGGCGTTTCGATTTCTCCGAATTCCTTTCCATCATGTATTTACCTGGCGCAGGAGAATTAACCGTATTCAGTGCATCACTGGTTGGTGCCACCATGGGCTTTCTTTGGTATAACACCAATCCTGCCTCCGTTTTTATGGGAGATACCGGATCTTTGGCTTTAGGTGGAGTTTTTGGTGCCTTGGCTTTAGCACTGCACAAAGAATTATTACTGCCTTTTATTTGCGGTGTTTTCTTTTTCGAAACACTCTCTGTGATCATCCAAACCACTTATTTCAAGTACACCAAACGAAAATATGGGGAAGGACGGAGAGTATTCTTGATGGCACCTATCCATCACCACTTCGAGAAAAAAGGCTGGTCGGAGCAAAAGATCGTGGTACGATTCTGGATCATTGCCATTCTGTTAACCATTGTAAGCTTGCTAACCCTTAAGATCCGATGAAAGCGATCAAGGATAAACATATCGTGGTTATTGGTGCTGCCCGTAGCGGGGTAGCTGCGGCACTCCTTCTGCAAAGAAACGGAGCTGACGTGTTTGTATCAGATTTTGGAAGCGTCCCTGAAAACAGTAAAAATATATTAAAAAAAGCAGGTGTACCATTTGAAGAAAACGGACATACTTCTGCCGCTGAACAGGGAGATTTTGCGGTGGTTAGTCCGGGAGTACCTACCGAAGCACCTATTGTTCAGTTTTATTTGAAATCCGGCAGGAAAGTATATTCAGAAATAGAAGTAGCCAGCTGGTTTACGGATGAGGCTATCATTGCAATTACCGGGAGTAACGGAAAAACTACCGTTACCAGTTGGCTGGGACATATCTGGGAAACGGCTAAACAGCCATATAATCTGGCCGGAAATATCGGTTTTGCCTTTTCAGACAAAGCAGATACCGCCCGGGCCACTCACATTCTCGAAGTGAGCAGCTTCCAGCTCGACCATATCAACTCCCGTTTTAAGCCGGCTGTTAGTGTGTTATTGAACATCACTCCGGATCATATGGATCGCTATCAACATAAGATCGGGTTGTATGCAGCATCAAAATTCAGGATCACGGAAAATCAAACCGAAGAAGACCGATTCATTTTCAATTTTGATGATCCGCTGATAAAACAACATGTAGAAGCTTTAAAAGAACAAGCGAATCACCCGCAGTTGTGGGCCTTCTCGAATATAAACGAAGTACCTGAAGGAGCTTTTGTTCGCGACAATAATATCATCTTCCGCTTTAATAATAACGACGAAACCCTAATGCCCGTGTACGAACTAGGATTACAAGGTCAACATAACATCCAAAACGGACTGGCCGCAGCGTTAGCTGCACGTGCTGCCGAAATTAAAAACGAAGCGATCCGTGAAAGTCTGAGAACATTCTCGGGAGTTGAGCACCGTCTGGAATTGGTTCGCTCAATTGATGGGGTTAAATACATCAACGACAGTAAAGCTACCAACGTGAATGCAGTATGGTTTGCACTCGACAGCTTTAATGTACCAATGACCGTTATTCTGGGTGGTCGGGATAAAGGGAATGATTATTCGGAACTGGAAGATCAGCTTCGGGATAAAGTGCATACCATCATCGCGATCGGAGAATCTAAAGAAAAAATAAAAGCTCAGCTGGATGGCGTAATACCGAACCTGGTTTTTGCCGACTCCATGCGCGATGCGGTTCGTTCCGCCAAAAAAGTAGCCAAGCGCGGTGAGATCGTGCTTTTAAGTCCTGCCTGTTCCTCATTCGACATGTTTGATGATTACGAACACCGGGGCAAAGTATTTAAAGAAGAAGTAAATAAACTTACCTGACACATCTAATTGATCTATACCTCTCCACATAGCAACCTTTCTAGCGTACTGGGTACCACCCCGGATGAGATCGATACACGGAAAAGCGGAAGTGATCGAATCCTGCTCATGGCCATCATCATTTTAATGATGGTTGGGGTGCTGGCGGTGTATTCATCCATTGCCTTCTTTGCGCAAAATAACGACACCTCTGCCTTCAGTCTTGTAACGCGCCATATCGTTAAGCTGGGTATTGCCTTTTTTGTGATGCTGATCGTTTCCAAGATCAATTACCATACTCTGGCAAAATTCAGTCATTTAGCCATGGTTGGAAGCATTCTGTTGCTGATCGCAGTAATGATTTTTGGTACTGAAGAGTTTGGTGCACGACGTTGGCTGAGTCTGGGCGGGTTTAGCTTCCAGCCGTCAACGGTAGCCACGGTAGCCTTACTGCTACATGTTAGCGTGCTTTTAAGTGACAAACAGGACTACATCAAAGATTTCAAAAAAACATTTTTGCCGATCATGGTTTGGGTTACCGTAACCTGTGGGCTGATCGGAATTGAGGATTTCAGTAGTGCGGGAATTTTGATGGGCATCTGTCTCATCATGATGTTTATTGGCAGAGTGAGTGTACTGCAACTTGGCACCATGGTAGCTATTGCAGTGTTAGGCGGGGTG
The DNA here is from genome assembly GCA_002480645.1 of Balneolaceae bacterium UBA7797. Lineage (GTDB taxonomy): Bacteria > Bacteroidota > Rhodothermia > Balneolales > Balneolaceae > UBA7797. The sequence continues at coordinate 31,787 of DLCN01000009.1, read as the reverse complement.
CTTCTCATCAACGCTTCCGGTAACCGGCAAGATCGCATCGACCAGTATTTAACACAGATAAAAGATATTGAAACAGAACGCATTCTGGATGGAACCGGCCGGCAAGCTCAGCAGGCTCATATTGCAATTGCTAAAGGAGAATTACTCGGTGTAGGAATCGGGAAAAGTACGCAGCGCGATTTTCTTCCAACCCCATATAATGACTTCATTTTTGCCATTATCGCTGAAGAATATGGCATTGCAGGTGCTATGGCACTGATCGCATTATTCAGCTTAATCCTCATACGGGGAGTGGTATTCATCGCACGAAAAGCAGAGGACACGCTAGGCAGTTTATTAGCTGTTGGCTGTACACTTTCGATCGTTTTATACGGATTTGTGAATGCAGCGGTCGCCAGTGGTTTGCTTCCGGTAACCGGATTACCTATGCCTTTTATCAGCTATGGTGGTACCAACATGGTATTTGCCGGCATTCTGGTGGGCATTATGCTCAATATCTCGAAACACCAACGGGAAAGGAGGCAGATCTTCTATGGCTAAAAAACGAATTTTGATAGCTGCCGGCGGAACCGGTGGACATGTTTATCCGGCTATTGCAATTGCGGATGCTTTGAAGGCTGCTGATCCGGAGACCGAGATCATGTTTGTGGGAACGCGTGACCACATGGAATGGGAGGCTGTACCTAAAGCCGGGTATGAAATCTGTAATGTATGGATAAGTGGTTTCCATCGCCGATTGACCTTGAAGAATCTTTTATTCCCGATCAAACTGATCACTTCCGTATTTCAGAGTTTTGGAATCATTCGCAATTTTAAACCACAGGTGATGGTATCGTGTGGTGGATATGTTGCCGGTCCTGTGGGTTGGGTAGCATCAAAAACCGGTGTAAAAGTGGTTATTCAGGAGCAGAACAGCTTCCCGGGAGTCACGAACAGAATGCTGGCAAAATCAGCGAAAAAGATCTTTACCGCATTTAAAGAAGCAGAAAACTATCTGCCAGCAGATAAGATCACATTAACAGGAAATCCGACTCGTGGTACACTGGCTCAGGTATCGAAAGAAGAAGGACAGAATTCCTTTACGTTCGAATTATTTAAACCTACGCTGCTCATAATGGGTGGCAGTGGTGGTGCTAAGACCATAAACGATGCGGTAAGGAAAAACCTGGATGTACTGCACGATAATGCGGGACTTCAGATCATCTGGCAATGCGGTTCAAGATATTATGATGCTTTGGCAGAGGAGATCGAGACGGAAGACTACCCGAACCTTCGGTTAATGGCATTCATCCATAATATGCCCGAAGCCTATGCCGCTGCAGATCTGGTAGTTAGCAGAGCCGGAGCAAGTTCCTGTTCCGAATTTATGATCCTGGGTAAACCCAGTGTATTGATTCCTTCGCCAAATGTGGCCGGAGATCATCAGACTCAAAATGCTCGCTCGATGGCTGAGGCCGGCGCTTCTGAATTATTACCGGATAAAGATGCGGTTGATGCCCTTCCGGAACTTGTTACCCGTCTGATCAGTGATCAGGAGAAACTTCAGAAAATGAATATCGCTGCACAAAGTCTGGCAAAGCCGAATGCAGCACATGTAATTGCTAACGAAATTTTAGAACTCGCAAACTAATGAAAGAAAACAGAATTCAAACCCAACCCGTTTTTGGAAATACCAGACACATCCACATGGTAGGGATCGGTGGTATTGGTATGAGTGGTATGGCTGAAATTCTGCTGCATCGCGGGTATAAAGTGACCGGCTCTGACGGTAAACTCTCCGAAACCACGCAACGCCTTACCGATATCGGTGCTACCGTTTATGAAGGTCATGCTGCCGAACATATTGAAGGTGCAGATGTGGTTGTTTACACAAGTGCAGTTAAAGCGGAAGAAAATGAAGAAACCAAAGCCGCTTTAGAACAGCGCATCCCCACAATTAAACGTGCGGAAATGCTCGCAGAGCTTATGAAAATGAAGTATGGAGTTGGGGTTGCCGGTACGCACGGTAAAACAACTACCACTACCATGGTTGGCCTGGTACTACAAAAAGGAAATTACGACCCAACCATAATGGTGGGCGGAAAAGTGCATAGCTTCGACAAAACCAATGCGGTAGTTGGAAAAGGTGATGTAATTGTAGTTGAAGCCGATGAGTTTGATCGCACATTCCTTCGGCTTACACCTTCCATCGCAATCATTACCAATATTGAGGCAGAACATCTGGATATTTATGATGATCTGGAAGATGTGAAGTCTGCATTTATCGATTATGCGAATAAAGTTCCGTTCTATGGTGCCGTGATCGTTTGTCTGGATGACCCGAATGTAAGAAGTATTCTGCCTGATCTTACCCGGCGAACGCTCACTTATGGCTTAACTCCACAAGCAGAGTTAAGGGCTACCGATATTCGTATGGATAAATTCACCAGTACGTTCACGGTGATGTTCAATGGTGAAAAACTTGGTGTGATCACTTTACGCTCGCCCGGCGAACACAATGTGAAGAATGCATTGGCTGCTATCGCTACCGGTATTGAGTTGGATATCGATTTTAAACAGATCAAAGAAGGGCTGGAAAGTTTTGAAGGCGTTTTCCGTCGCTTCCAGATGAAATATGAGAATGGGATCATGGTGATCGATGACTATGCCCATCACCCCACTGAAGTGCAGGCTACACTGAATGCTGCTCACGAAGGGTGGCCCGATCGAAGAGTAGTTGCCGTATTTCAGCCGCATCTGTATTCGCGCACGCAGGAATTATATAAAGAATTCGGTCTCTCCTTTTTCGATGCCGAAGTGTTAGTGGTCACCGATGTTTATCCATCCCGTGAAAAACCGATCGAAGGCGTAACCGGCAAACTGATCGCAGACACAGCTGAACAATATGGACATAAACATGTGATCTATGTGGAAGACAAATTCTCGATCACAGATAAACTGAAGGAAATCGTTAAGCCCGGAGATATCATCATTACAATGGGAGCGGGTGATATCTACCAATCTGGTGATCGCTTTGTGGATGAGATCGAATCAGGAAATTTCAAGGTATCAGAATAAGATTGAGTACATCTCAGGAACATATCACCCCTAAAAAACGAACGCTGGTTCCCTGGATCACTGCCATCCTGATGGTTGTCGGGGTTTCTGTGATCGCTGCCATTTACTGGAATAAATTGGTTCGGGTAAATGAAATTGAAGTACGTGGTACTTTTTTTACTACGCCTGAAGAAGTGATCGAAATGGCTGCAATCCCGATGGGTGTAAAACCTGATAGCCTGGATCTGGAAACGGTAGTGAACCGTATCGAATCGCTGGATTATGTAAAATCTGTGATTCCTTATATCGAACCAAATGGTGATCTGGATCTTAAGATCAGCGAACGGTGGCCAATTGCACTGCTGGTTAATGGCCCGGATGAAATTTATGTGGACCGCGACGGAGTAAGACTCCCCATCCTGCCGGGTAAGATCCGGGATCTCCCTCTGGTGTATGGATTTAGCGCAATTCAGCATTCAGATACTTTAAAAGGAAAGAAATTTGAGCAGATCAGAGATTTTCTGCTCGCAGCAAAAGCAAATAAATTCGGATGGTCTACCATCAGCGAAGTTGCATTTACAAAAGAAGAAGGCGTAGTAGCTCTGAGTCATGAAAACGGAGTTAAAATGATCTTTGGCTACAACGACTTTCCTATAAAACTGCAAAACTGGGAAGTTTTTTATGGGGAAGTGATCGCCACAAAAGGTATTCAGAAAATGCAACAGGTTGATCTGAGGTTCACCAATCAAATAGTAACAAGGGAGCAGTAATGAAGATCTCAGTCCCATTATATCGCACTGTCTCGATGTTACTGACCCGTAAACATAACACAGCAAATATTTTTAGCAATCAATCAAACCAGCGGTACTTACATGTCTGAACAAGAAAACATCATGGTCGGTCTCGACATTGGGACCACAAAAATCTGCGCGATCGTAGCCTCCATCGACGAACAGGAACGCATTAACATTCTGGGTGTGGGTAAGGCTCCCAGCGACGGGTTAAACCGTGGCGTAGTGGTAAATATAGATAAAACCGTAAGCGCCATAAAAGAAGCCATTGCCCAGGCAGAGCTCGCTTCAGGCATAGAGGTAAATTCGGTAAATGTGGGTATTGCCGGCGATCATATCCGAAGTATGCGAAGTAAAGGGGTGATCACCATCAATAACCGCGACAATGAAATTACGGCACAGGATGTAGAGCGTCTGCTGGAAGATTGCCAGCGCATCATGCTCCCCACCGATCAGCAGATCCTGCACGTGATCCCACAGGAATTTGTGGTGGATGGTCAGGATGGTATCAGCGATCCGGTGGGTATGAGTGGAATGCGGATGGAAGCTGAAGTACACATCATTACAGGATTGGTTTCTGCCGCTAAAAATATCTACCGGTGTGTGGAACGTGCCGGTTATCAGGTTGCAGATATTATTCTGGAGCCGCTGGCTTCTTCGTATTCGGTGCTCGATTACGAGGAGAAAGAAGCCGGGGTGGTTTTAGTGGATATTGGTGGTGGAACTACGGATGTAGCCATTTTCCAGGAAAATACGATCCGACATACAGCAGTTATCGCCATAGCCGGACAAAAAGTTACCGACGACATCCGGTTGGGTTTAAGTGTACTCGATGATCAGGCAGAAAATCTGAAGAGAAATCACGGTGAAAGTTTTGCTGATCTGATCGAGACAGAAGAAGTGATCACTGTGCCGGGTATTGCGGGTCGACCTCCTAAAGAGATCACCAAAAGCATACTGGCCAAGATCATTCAGGCAAGAATGGAAGAAATTCTCGAGATCGTCGGTATAGAGATCAAACGTAGCGGATATTCAGATTCACTAAGCGCCGGAGTAGTTCTTACCGGTGGTGGTTCTCTGATCAAAAATATCTGTCCGCTGGCAAATGAAATTTTAGGAATGGATGCCAAGGTGGGAATTCCACTGGGCATTACAGGAGGGCTGGTTGAAGAAGTAAACAGCCCGATCTATGCAACGGCCGTTGGTCTGGTGGTACATGCGCTGAAAACCGGCACATCTACCAATAAGACCATGATGCAATCGCAGGCCAAAGTAACCAGTGTAGAACAAGTGATGGCGAAGATCGCCGATCGAATGAAAAGCTGGTTCAAAGAACTTTGATAATAACATCTACAGAATATAAATCCAGTAAACAAGACAAATAACGAGGAGTAAACATGGCTAACCCTAATACTCGATTCTTTTTCGATGAACAAAGCCAGGATAACGCCAAAATTAAAGTAATTGGTGTTGGCGGCGGTGGCGGCAACGCTATCAATAATATGATCAGCATGGGGCTCGACAGTGTAGAATACATTGCACTGAACACCGATGCTCAGGCGCTAAAAAACAGCATGGCAGACCTGAAAATTCAGGTAGGTTCTGCATTAACCAGCGGACTTGGAGCCGGTGCCCGACCAGAGATCGGTCGTGAAGCCGTGGAAGAGAATCGTCACGAAATTGAAGAATCACTTGAAAGTGCCGACATGATCTTTGTTACGGCCGGAATGGGTGGCGGTACCGGAACCGGTGGCGCGCCTGTAGTTGCCGGAATGGCAAAACGTAAAGGCATTCTTACCGTAGGTATTATCACCACACCATTTGAGTGTGAAGGTAAGATCAGAAAGAAATATGCCCTGGAAGGTATCAACGAACTTAAAAAGAACTGCGACACCGTTATTGTGATCCCAAACGAACGGTTACTTGATATCGCAGACGAAAACACTTCGCTGGTTGAGGCTTTTGCTCTGGCTAATGAAGTACTTTATAACGCAACCCGTGGTATCAGCGACCTTATTCTAATGCCGGGTCTTATCAACCTTGACTTTGCTGATGTGCGCACAACCATGACCGATGGTGGAGCCGCCATAATGGGTGCTTCTACCGCGTCCGGTCCCGACCGTGCCGAAATTGCTGCCCGTGAAGCGATCAACTCTCCATTGTTAGATGGAGTAAGTATTCGCGGTGCACGCAATGTCTTGGTTAACATTTCTGCAGGCTCAAACCTGGGAATGCGTGAAACAACTACTGCAACAAGTATCATCCAGCAGGAAGCCGGTGACGAGGCAGAAATTATTCTCGGTACCGTTCTCGATGAGGACTTTGGTGATGAGATCCGTGTAACTGTAATAGCTACCGGTTTTGATCTCGCTGAAGACAGAAATTCAGCTAAAGTGGCCCCGAAGCAGCAGCAAATGAACAGAGCTGCTGAAAATGCTGCTACGGCTCAAACTCCGCCGAAACAGGATATCCCAACCAGATTTACCCGCCATACCGGTGATTTCTATAAAGGTGAAAATAATCTGAAACGCATGGATACTCCATCGTTCCAGCGCCGGGAGATCAATGTTCGAAAGGATGAGCCCAAAGCTGAGGAACCAGCTAACGAACAACAGGAAAATTCAAATGTGGCTCCGTTCCAAAGCCGAACTGAGCGCATTAGAAAAGATGATTCAGATCAACCCGCATTTTTGCGAAAGATCATGGATTAAATTCCCCAACATTCCGGCTTTCCCCAGAGCATGCCATGGGAATGGTACCTCTTAGCCGGATTTAGTTTACTGGATTATAGCCGTGGTTCGTGGTGTTGTTTTGAAACGGACCGGCCCTACAGACGGCAAGGCTATAGATTGCTAACAAACCAAAAGAAGCTCTCTGAACGGGAGCTTCTTTTTTAGTTTGGGAACCTATTGATTTCGCGAATTTATGCTAGAATAGAATTTAAAAGGCACCTCTGGTTCCCAAACACTAAACCAATGCGGAACTTAAGCTCCCGCCCTTCCTCATTTAAACCGGGATGAGGCCGGGTTAAATTGCGAAGATTGGTGTTAACACCTACCGTTTCGCTTTCCACTCATCAAATTATGCCCCAGATCAATCGGGTGGCCATGATCGTAGCCAGAATAGCAAATCCCCATTGCAGGTATTTCCGGTTTATCCGGTGATTGAAATAGGCTCCTGCATAAGCGCCTACTAATCCACCCATCGATAAAGGAAGTGCTGCACCAAAATCAACATACCCCAGATGAAATCCGGTAATCCCTGATTCAGCAGGTTGACTTAGTGCAAGTTGGATAACTCCTACAGAGACCATAATGACCATCCCCAGCTGGGAAATACTCACCGTTTTCCGAAAAGGTTGTTTATAGAACAGATTCATGATCGGAACCATGATCCCTCCGCCTCCAACTCCGGCAAGTGAAGCAACAAAGCCTCCAATTCCTCCGGTTACAAAGGCATGTCCCGCCTTCAGATCGGTAAATTCCCGGTCATTTTCGCTCATAGTATCTCTTCCGCGACGAAACATCAGGTAAGCGGTATACAATAATAAAGCGCTGAAAAACAGCACAAATTCTGTTCTGTTATAATATGGGGAGGTAAGTAAAAGCTTACCCGCCGTAATCCCGATGGCACCAAATATCCCAAGCTTAATACTTTCTGCTAAAAATAAATGCCTGGCAATAGCCTGCCGGATGGCACTGCTTCCTGCGGCAACCAATGTACAGAAAAGTCCGGAAGCCACCGACCATGTAACGGAATGCTCCACTCCTGCTTTCTCGAATAGAAAAAACAACACCGGAGTAAAAATAATGCCCCCGCCAATTCCCATTAATCCGGCCAGGATACCGGCTGCCACTCCAATAATTACAAGAAATAATATTTCCACTACAGGTACACTTCTCCTTTCATGTAGGTTACCGCTTTACCCAGAATTTCTACCCGGGTGTCTTTATCTCTGACCAACAGATCCCCGCTGCGTGCTGAAATCTGTCGGGCAGTCATTTCTTTCTTATTCAGCACTTCCGACCAATATGGTGTAAGCTTTGTATGAGCAGACCCTGTGACCGGGTCTTCGTCTATGCCGGATTGCGGAGCAAAGAACCGGGATACAAAATCAACATCATTCCCTTTTGCTGAAACAATAATCCCACGTGCCGGAACCTCGCTTAACAATCGGAAATCGGGATTCAATGCCGCCACTTCGTCTTCTGTTTCAAGGATCACCATATAATCATCACTTTTGAACGTAAAAGGGGTCCGTTGAATACCCAGTGCCTGAAACAGAACAGCGGGAGCTTCCACCTGATCCATCGGGTCCGAAGGAAAATCCATTTTAAGCAGATCCCCTTCTTTTTCTACCGTTAGCAAACCACTCCGGGATTGAAATGATATCACATCTTCTTTATAACCTAATTCCTCAAACAGAATATGAGCTGTTGCCAAAGTAGCATGTCCACAAAGGTCCACCTCGGTAACCGGAGTAAACCATCTCAATCTGAATCCATTTCCCTCTTTCACAAAAAAAGCTGTTTCGGAAAGGTTATTCTCCGCGGCAATGGCCTGCAGAGTATCATCACTTAACCATTCCTGTAAAGGGCAAACCGCCGCCGGATTTCCTTTAAACATTTCACTTGTGAATGCATCGGCCTGAAAGATGGGGATTTTCATAATACTCAGGTTTATTAGTGATCATGAACAAGGTAGAGCGATTCGTGTGGTATTCAAAGGATATTATAACAATGGCAAAGCAGCATGCTACCCAGGGTTTTCCTCAAAACAAGAATCGAAATACACATTAATTCAGTTTATCTTCCAGTACTGAAATGCTTCAACATATATTCATGCAATTTTACCCCAACAACGTTTTAGAGAAATTAGGTTTTGAACAGATCCGCGAGGCTACACTACATGCCGCTCAATCTGAACGATCCTGTGAATTGATTGAGGGATTACAACCAACCAGCATTGTTGAGCAGGTTGAAGTTCGCCTTGCACAAACCCGGGAGATGATGGAGGTCATCCGTGATCCGGATCCATTTCCGTTGGGTGAATTACCGGATGTTAGAGCATATTTAAAAACAGCGCGGGTTCAGGGAAGCATTATCCCGCTTCCGATCTTCAGAGAGGTACTCACGATCTGCTCTACGGCAAGAAATGTTAAGAAATTCTTTAAAGCCCGAACAGAGCATAAACCTGTGCTCTATGGGATCTCGGAAGAATTGATCCCGCTGAAAGATCTTGAGGCTTCCATCAAAGCTAAAGTAAGTGAAAATGGAGAGTTAAAAGACGATGCAAGTCCGGAACTCCGGGCTATCCGAAAGCGATTGAATGCCAAGCGTAACGAACTGCGGAGCACCATCAACCGACAGATGCGTCAGGCTGTGAAAGATGGAATGGCCAGTGATGAAGGTGCCACCATACGAAACGGCCGCATGGTGATCCCGATCTTAGCAGAGCATAAACGTAAGATACAAGGCTTCATCCATGACGTCTCCTCTACCGGCCAAACCGTATATCTTGAACCGGTTGAGGCATTACATCTTAATAATGAGATCCGTCAGTTTGAAGTAGAAGAACAGCAGGAAATCGAACGCATCCTTAAAGAACTTACCAATCATGTTCGGGTAAATACGCAATATCTGTATCAGAATATTGAATGCCTCGCGGATATCGATATGATCGCGGCTAAAGCTAAGGTTTCCATCAAGCTGGATGGCGATATTCCTATCCTGTCTAAAAATGGCACGCTGAAATTAAAGAAAACCTTTAATCCGAATCTGCGGCTCAAAAATCTGGATCTGAAAAAAGAAGAACGGTTGGAGATCATCCCTCTATTTATGGATATGGATAGAGATGAACGCTGCCTGATGATCACCGGACCCAATGCCGGGGGAAAATCAGTAGCCATGAAAACGGTTGGCATCTGTGCGTTAATGAATCAAACCGGCTATGCTATCCCCGCTGACCCGACTTCGGAACTTCCTGTCTTTCCCGGAATCTTTGTGGATCTTGGAGATGATCAATCCATTGAAAACGATCTGAGTACTTTTTCCAGCCGTTTGAAATGGATGCGGGAATCGCAAAAGAAATTTGAGCCCGGAAGTCTGGTTATGATCGATGAGGCTGCCGCCGGAACTGATCCGGAAGAAGGTGGGGCTCTGTTTCAATCGTTCATTGAATATCTGCTTGGCTACGACTGTAAAGTGATCGTGACCACCCATCATGGCTCGCTGAAGGTCTTTGCGCACGAGCACCCCAATGCGGTAAATGGTAGCATGGAGTTTGATCAGTCTTCGCTTTCACCAACGTATAAATTCAAGAAAGGAATTCCCGGAAGCAGTTATGCCTTCGAGATCGCTCAACGTATGCAACTGAATGAAGGGATCTTGAACAGATCGAAGGAATTACTCGGAGAGGCCAAAAATAAAATGGAGTCTCTGATCGCTGAACTGGAAGCAAAAACCCAGGAAGCCTCCGAAACCAAAGAGAAATTTCGTGCGCTCAAGGATAAAGCAGAAAAGGATCGGAATCGATATCTGAATAAGCTGGAAAGCATAAATAAAGAAAAAGAAAAGATCCGTGAGAAGGCTCTGATCGAGGCGAAAAACATCATGGACACTGCCAACCAGAAAGTGGAACAGGCGGTTGAACAGATCCGGGTAAATCAAAAGACGGATAAAGATCAGATCAAAACTATCCGGAAGGAAATTGAGCAGCAGAAAAAGGATATTGCCGGAGATCTTGAAAAGGTGAAAGAGAAGCGTGAGGCGCAATTCCGCAAGAGTAAAAAACCTCCCAAAGTGGGAGATCATGTCCGCTTTCTGGATGGCAATACCACCGGAGAACTCATAGAATTAAAAGGTAAAAATGCCGTGGTTCAAGCCGACGGACTCCGGCTGCGAACTAAGTACAAGAACCTGATCAAAGTGGAAGCTCCAAAGAAAAATAAAGAGAAGAAAGCCCGCTCTAATGTTATGGTTGGCGATACCGAATTCATGAAGGAATTGGTTCAGCCTTCTTTAGATCTGCGCGGAAAACGGGCTGATGAAGCGATCAAAGAAGTAACTCATTATATCGACCGGGCGGTATTTCGAGGAATGCATCAGGTTGAGATCATACACGGAAAAGGTGATGGTATTCTGAAGGATCAGATCCATAAGTACCTGAAAAGCCGTTCCGAGATCAAGAGCTTTAATCTTGGAAATGAAGATTTCGGTGGTGCCGGAGTCACACTGGTCAATTTTAAATGATCACTTTTCAATTAGTCAATATCCAGAGTAATGACCTCTGATCATTGAGGATCGAATGCACCTTCCTTTTCCAGCATTTCGATGGTATCCACTGCATGACGAAGATGGGGTATCACAATACTTCCTCCCACTGTTAGGGATACATTCAGCGCGTCTATGATCTCTTCTTTGTTGGATCCGGTTTTGGCGCATTGTTCAAGGTGATAATCAATACAATCGTTGCAGCGGAGCACTGCCGAAGCAACCAACCCGAGTAGCTCTTTCGTCTTTGAGTCGAGCGCCCCCTCCCGGTAGGTATTCGAATCCATGTTAAAGAATCGTTTGATCCCCAGGTGACCCAATCCCAGTACTTTTTCGTTTTGCTCCGCTCTTTTTTCACGGAATAGTTCAAGACGGTTTTTGTCGAATGAATTTGACATATTTGCTACGATTTGAAAATTGACCCCAAAGGTACACAGCCCATAATCCCCTCTCAAGAGTGGACATAAAATGTTCGGAAAAAAGCAGCCAAAACATAAACTAGCCGTCATCGGAGACAGCCTCGCACAAGGCTTTCAGAATGGTGGAATTTATCGTACCGATATTAATTTCCCATCATTTATCCGAAGGTGTTTCAATCCCCGGCCGGATTTCGACCAACCTTTGTTTACTGCACAGGCCGGCATCCCGATGAATCTGGACGTTATTCTTCGGGGATTGGAAGATGAATTCGGCCCCACCATTGAATGGGATGAATATTCCGGTGCCGCTTCCCATACCATCAAAACACTGAAACGGATCAAAAGTTATTGGGAAGGAGAAAAAAAAGATCTCCGGGTACTACGTGATACACCGTTTCATAATCAGGCTGTATGGGGATTTGCGGTAAATGACACCTGGATGGTAAATGAAAAGAACAGCCGGGAATTTATTGAAGATCACAAAGAGCGATATTCTGTTTTCGGGATGCTGCCCGAGCATGCCAAGTATACGACCGCAAGAATGGTGTTGAACCCATCCTTCGATCCCACCTTACAGGAGCGTTCGCAGATCGATAATATTGAAGCCTTGCATCAGGATGGTGGTGTTGAGAATCTCATTGCCTGCATCGGGCATAATAATGCGTTAGGCGCTGTAGTAAATATGCAATTCAAATGGTCGGAACCGGAAGACCTCGAGACTTTTATGGCCTTTAGAAAGCATTCGGTATACCGTCCGGAACATTTTGAGATCGAATACCGGAAGTTTGCCGAACGCATAGCAAGGATCGGAGTGCAGAGAGTATTTGTACCAACTATCCCCTACCCCACCATCGCACCGGTCTGTCGTGGGGTCAATTCGCAGTATTCAGCCAATCATTTGGGCTATTACGATTATTACACTCGTTTCTGGATCTGGGATGAGGATTTCGACCCGGAAAAACATCCGCATTTAACCAAAGATCAGGCTATTCAGCTTGATTTTACAGTAGATGAATACAATTCCATCATCAGAAAAACTGCACGTGAATTCGGATTTCATGTGGTGCCGATGGCAAAGAATGTGGCCGGCATGGCGAGAAGAAGACTTGGAGGAGAGTTAGTGAGAAGTTACCCGAAAGATTTTATTGCAGCCCTGAAACGGAATCCGCTCACTGCTCACTTTGTAGATGATAACGGAGATGTTACCCTCTCCACCGATTTTATTCGTGTTAACAAAGAAAGCCGGAAAGTGTACAAAGGAGGAATTTTCAGTCTCGACGGGATCCATCCCACTACCATCGGGTATGGATTAATGGCGAATGTGTATCGTGATGTGATGCTGCGGGCAGGCGTTAAATTCCAAAAACCTATCGATTGGGACCACATTATCAACGAAGATTCGTTGGTAACTCACCCACCCGCTCTGTTGAGTGAACTGCGATTGGTGTTACGCTATCTGTCGCTTGGCGGGCAGGAGCGATTTCTTAAGATCGGTAAAGGAGTATTCCAGCACATGTTTGAATTGTTGAGTACAGGTCACAATCAGCATCAATAAAAAAAATCCTGCACACTGTTGAATGCAGGATTCATTGTGGGATTATGGAAGAGGGATCAACCTATTTTCAGGTCATCTAAAAAATTATTGAAGTTATCTTTGAAGTCTTCCATGTTCTCGGAAAAATTCTCGCGGGCTTCTTCCCAGTTCTCTTCAGAAGTATCCTTCAGGTTATCAATATTCTTCTCAAGTTCTGAGCGCTCACCTTTCAGATCTTCCCATCTTTCTTTGGTCTCTTCTTTCAGATCTGTACCGTTGTCTTTGATATTTGCTTCAATATCGTCGATCTCATCCTTGATCTCGTCAAGCTGATCCTGTGCATTGGCGATGAACTCATCTTTGGTCATCTTCATATTTTCAGTGGCAGATTGTACCGTTTGTTCAGCACTCTCCGACATCTCATTCATATTCTGTTTTGTCTCATTTGAACAGGCAAAACCTACGGTTGCAAAAAGTACAATTAGTGTAAAAAAGCTTCTTAAATTCATAAAAACGTTAATTTTTGTTCTGTTTGTACCTTTGAAGGCCAAACCCGGAACTTTGTTTCGATTATTAATGATATAGCCTTCACTGATGCCTCAAAAACCGGTATCTTCATCAAATCTTCACATTAGAACGAGATGTTCTCGCGAAATTTTCACCAACAAAAAACATGAAATATTTATCAATTTTATTCGCAGCACTAGTGCTGGTCAACTGTTCATCAGAATCAAAAAAAGATTCCTACGATCCTGCTGCCGACACCTTGCGATATGAGCAGGAAGTTCATTTTAAAAATGTTCGCCAATTAACATTTGGTGCAAATAATGCAGAAGCTTACTGGAGCTTTGACGACACCAAACTTGTATTCCAGTCTGATAATCCTGAATGGGGAGCCACTTGTGATCAGATCTTTACCATGGAAGCTGAAACTCCGGATTCAAAAGACTTCAAACCAAAAATGCTGAGCACAGGAATGGGGCGTACCACCTGTTCGTATTTCATGGGCGGAGACTCTACCATCGTATACAGTTCAACCCATCTGGACAGTAAGGAATGTCCGGAAGTTCCGGAACGAGGTCCTAACGGAGCATATGTATGGCCGATTTATGAGGGTTATGATATTTTCACTGCCGACTTAGACGGAAATATTACCAAACAACTCACCGATTCTCCCGGCTACGATGCAGAGCCAACGCTCTCTCCTGACGGTTCCAAAATTGTATTTACCAGCATGCGTACCGGCGACCTTGAGTTATTCATTATGGATGTAGACGGCTCCAATGTAGTGCAGATCACAGACGAGCTTGGTTATGATGGCGGTGCTTTCTTCTCTCCCGACGGGAAGAAATTGGTTTTCAGAGCATCCCGTCCTAAGACACCGGAAGAAGTTGAAAAATATACTTCGTTACTTGAAGAAGGCTTAGTAGAACCTACCGATATGGAAATCTTTACTGTGAATATTGATGGAACTGAAATGACGCAGATCACAGATCTGGGTAACGCCAACTGGGCGCCTTATTTCCATCCATCCGGTGAGAAAATTCTGTTTTCATCCAACCACAAATCTCAATACGGATTCCCGTTCAATATTTACATGATTAATGTGGATGGTACCGGACTGGAACAGATTTCTTTCGACAACAACTTCGATTCCTTCCCAATGTTCTCCTACGACGGAACCAAAGTCGTTTTCTCGTCCAATCGTTTTAATGGTGGCGATCGCTCAACCAATGTATTTATTGCCGATTGGGTTGATTAGACTTCTAATAATACACGACTCTTTTAAAAAGCGTGGCCGGTTATTCCGGTCACGCTTTTTTTATTCATACCCGTTATACATTATCTATAAAATCATTTTTATTAGATGTTGATTTTATTTTTAGCCTTAGCTAAATTTATACCGGATTAAATAAAATAACTATGGCACCATTAACGACACTATCATCAGGAAAGAGTTCGGTAATAAAAAAACTGGATGAGAGTATTACAGGAGAGCAACGAAGACGATTGTTAGATCTGGGGATCTACCCCGGGGCAACCATTACTCATTGTTTTGATAGTGCGACCGGTGAACCCAAAGCCTATGAAGTTTTAGGTGCAGTGATCGCACTACGAAAAGAACAAACCGACAAGATCTTTATGTCGGAAAACTGATCTCCGATGAAAGATACACAGGAGAATACCAACAGGTTCCCATCCGACCGGGGACTTCTTAATAAAACATTCCGTCTGAAACAGCTCACCAAACTTGGTGTAAAGCTGGACAGCTGGGATCATGTAATTGCATTGGCCGGCAATCCAAACACCGGGAAAAGCACCGTTTTTAATAGCCTTACCGGATTGCGACAACATACCGGTAACTGGCCGGGTAAAACGGTAAGCCGGGCAGAGGGTGGCTTCACTTACCGGGACAAAAACTACAAGATAGTTGATCTTCCCGGTACATACTCTCTGCTTTCGACGAGTGAAGATGAGGAAATTGCCCGGAATTTCATCCTGTTCGGTCAGCCGGATGTTACATTGATCGTGGCCGACGCCACACGTCTTGAACGCAATCTGAACCTGACCCTTCAGATCCTGGAGATCACTCAAAATGCAGTTCTTTGCCTCAATTTAATGGATGAGGCACGCAGAAAAGGCATCTCCATTGATACCTACGAATTAAGTAATGAACTGGGCATTCCCGTGGTAGCAACTACCGCACGCTATGGAGAAGGAATTGATCAACTGCTTGCTGCCATCGAAAATGTAGCTGAGAATCCCCGTCCATTTAACGTAGATTCATCGATCAATATTTCTGAAGAATTGAACGATGCGATCGATGAATTACAAAAAGATCTGGCAGAGATCTATCCGGATCTGCCAAATACCCGCTGGATCGCTTTACGATTATTAGAAGGTGATGTCAGAATCAGGGAGGCATTGGACAACGGAGAGTTGCAACATCTATCAAAACTGTACCGCCAGCCACCTTTAGACCTTCATGAAGAGCTGGTATTAATGAATGAGAAAGAATGATATGGCGGATGCAGCTACAACTGAAAAATTACTGGCTAAAGCCGATCAGTTACACAAAAAACTTGGAGATAGTGTACATGATACTTTTGTACAACAACTCTTTGTCCGATCCGCTGCTATATCCCGGAAAACAGTTAAACGAAGTACCGTACGGTTTCTTAAAGATGAGAAGATAGACAAGATCCTGACCAGTAAATTATGGGGGTTCCCGGCGATGATCGCATTATTCACGCTGGTGATCTGGCTTACTATCTGGGGAGCAAATGTGCCCTCATCTATGTTGGCGACCCTGTTCCTAGATCAACTTTACCCGCTGTTAAAAGACTGGACATCAGTCTGGCCCTGGTGGTTAAGCGGATTGATAATTGACGGAATGTATCTTGCTACAGCCTGGGTAATTTCGGTGATGCTGCCGCCTATGGCGATCTTTTTTCCATTATTTACGCTGTTGGAAGATCTGGGATTTCTGCCACGCGTGGCCTTTAATCTGGATGGTCTCTACAAGAAAGCAGGGGCACACGGCAAACAAGCTCTCAGCATGATGATGGGCTTTGGGTGCAACGCTGCCGGAGTAATCTCAACCCGGATTATTGACAGTCCGCGTGAACGACTAATCGCTATCATCACCAATAATTTCTCTTTATGTAATGGTCGCTGGCCAACCATTATCATTCTTTCCAGCCTCTTTATCGGCGCACTGGCTCCTGCATGGTTTGCGGGTTTTGCCACTGCCTTATCTGTAGTTGCCGTTGCCGGACTGGGAGTAATTCTCACTTTTGTTACATCCTGGCTATTATCCAGCACGGTTCTTAAAGGTGAAACATCAGCCTTTAGCCTCGAATTACCGCCTTATCGGCCACCGCGTATTTTACAAACCTTGTATACATCCCTGATCGACCGCACGATCTTTGTACTCTGGAGAGCTATTGTGTTTGCACTGCCTGCGGGAGCTGCGATCTGGTTATCTGCAAATATCATGATCGGCGGTGAAAGTATTGCAGTTCACATGATCAACTTTATGGACCCTATCGGCTGGGTTATCGGGCTGAACGGAGTAATTCTATTGGCCTACATCGTAGCCATTCCTGCGAATGAGATCGTTATCCCGACGATACTAATGCTCACTGTGCTTACAACCGGAATGACAGGCGTGGGTTCAGGAGCCGGAGTTATGTTCGAAACGGAAAATATGGGAACCCTTCAAAACCTGTTAACCGCCGGTGGCTGGACCACTTTAACGGCGATCAGTGTGATGTTATTCAGCCTCATGCACAATCCATGCAGTACCACGATCTACACTATTTACAAAGAGACAAAAAGTATTAAGTGGACTACTATTGCTACGCTTCTGCCCATTGGATTTGGAATAACCTTTCTGGCTGCTCTGGCCTTTTTCTGGCGATTAGTTGTCTGAGTATTGTTGAAAAAGGCTCTAGTGAACTAAAAAGATCTGTCCGGCAACCCCAAATCCGATCGTCTGTTCTTCATCTTCAACAAGAATACGAACCGGGCCATCAAAAGGAGCTTTTTCCAGCAACTTTATTTTCACCCCCGGTAGTAATCCGTTCTTCTCAAGATACCTCAATAACTCAGGGTCCTGATCTCTCACCCGGCCAATGATATATGAGGTATTCACGTTTGCTTCGGTAATGGGCAGAGTGGCTTTATCCGGCATAAACCCATCTTTGGTAGGAATAGGGTCGCCATGCGGATCGTGTGTCGGGTGATTTAATAACTCAGCGATCCGGTCTTCAAATTGTTCAGAAATATGGTGCTCAAGATGTTCTGCCTCATCGTGCACTTCATCCCAGCTGTAGCCCATTATTTCTTTCAGGTATAATTCCAGTAACCGGTGATGCCGGATTATTTCCATTGCGATCTTGTGACCGGCATCGGTAAGAGTGGCTCCTTTATACGATTGATGATCTACGAGATTCATACCAGCCAGACGCTTCAGCATATTGGTAACTGAAGCCGATGAGACATTCAGATATTCTGCAATACGGTTGGTGGTGGCTTTATCCCCTTCCGTTTCCAGAACGTAAATGGCTTTAATATAATCCTCAAGCGCCTGGCTTAATCTCATTTATTTGGTATCGTTTTTTTCAAGATATTCATCAAAATCCATCTCCCCGTAGGCATCAGTACCCACAAAGTCCAGGATCAGTGCATAGATATCAGGCTCGATATATCCTGGTTGTGCACCAAGAATTTTACCTTCTGCATCAATAAAATAATGAGTCGGATACGATGATATTCCAAGAAACTGAGCCAGCTCATAAGATTTTAACTTTTGGCCGTTATATTCAACTTCTTCTGCTGATTGTCCGTTGATCTGAACCGGATAATAATGCTCTTCGATGGAGGCTATCACCGCCGGATCGGGAAAGGACTCCTTCCTCATTTTAAGACAGTAGGTACACCAATCGGCATAACCGAACAGTAAGATTTTTTTGTCGTTCTTAGCAGCTAATTGCTGTGCATCTTTCAGGGTGTACCAATCAAAACCGGAGTTGATCTCTGCTTGTTTTGGGATGGCTTCCTGCGCATAAGATATACTGCCTACCGAAATACTAACAAGCAGTGCTATCGCCAGAAATGATAATTTTTTCATGATTTAAGTAATAATATTTTGATTGAATTACGCTTTTATCACAACTAAGGTCATGTCGTCATATTGTAGCGCATCTCCCATAAAGGTACGAACATCTTCGATAATTATAGACCTAAGATCCTCTGCCGACTTTGTTTTTACCCTTTTTACAATATTCTTAAGTCTCCGTTCGTCGTAGAATTCCTCATTTTCATTCTGTGCTTCAGTGATCCCATCCGTATATAGAACCAATATATCTCCCTTCTCCAACTGTATGGTATCTTCTTCAACCACTTTGTTAAAGATCTCTCCTTTGGTCATCCCCACGGCTACACCTTTAGGTTGCAGCCAATTAATTTCCCCATTCGCCTTTTTATATAAGATCGGGTTGTGACCCGCACGAACATAGGTAAAAGTTCTCTTTTCTGAGTCCAGAACCCCATAGATCATAGAGATAAAAGTTCCACGGGTTGCATTTTCATTAAACAGTTTGTTTGTACGGTACAGAAGTGTTTTGGGGGATGGGAATATTCCGCTCAGACTATGGATCACCCCTTTGGCAAAGGTCATGTAAAAGGCCGCCTGTATTCCCTTACCGCTAACATCCCCTATAGCCACCGCTGCTTTTTTATCATCCAGACAGATAATATCGTAGTAATCCCCGCCGGTGTCCTGTGCAGGTTCACAACTTGCCGCCGTATCAAAACCGGGCACATCCGGGGTGGTATTGGGCAAGAAGGTGATCTGAACACTGCGTGCGATATCCAGTTCTTGCTTTACACGTTGCTCTTTTGCCAGATCCTCGATGTATTCCGGTACATATTCCGGCAGTTTATCCTTTTCTTCGCCAACGATCAGAAAGTACAATGCCGAACCTGCCAGCAACAGCAGAGTGATAATAAAACCATAGAATAGTGTTGCGTCCGGAGATCCACTAACCAGCCAACCCGGTGCCGTAGAAAAGAAATTCAAAAAGATCACAAAACCCAGAGCAACGGTCACAAAATCGAAGGTGATGTAAAACATTCCGAACAAAAACCCGATGATCAGATTCATGTAGATCAACCATGGATCCGTCACAATATCCATGGGAAGCGGATCCACCAACGCAAAAAGAGCAGCGCTGATCAAAGGAACCAGCCATTTTTTTGATGTCTTTGCATATAGTTGATTTCCAAGTACCAGAAATGCTACAGCTACAAATCCAACGCCTAACAACAGCGTAACAATAATATTGGCGATGGGTGCCAGGGAATATACATCTTCGGCAAAGGAAACCTTTCCACTAATATATACCGGTACAAAGTTGATAAGAAATACCATAAAACCCGCCAGAAATGCCCCGATGCTGATACCCCGAATAATAGCCCAGCCTATGGGTTTATTCTTGAACATACCTCGGCGAACGAGATCCCAGTTGCGCATTTGGTCCGGCCAGTATTGCCGGGTTACCGAATCACTCACCGCAGTTACCACAAAAAATCCGGTAGCTACGGCAGCCCCCATCACACTAAAAGCCATTAATCCGTTAAATACTTCCGAGATCTCATTTAGTTCAGGATTTACCCCCAGACTTTTTGTGATCTCCAGCATACGCAGTATGGGCATCATAAAACCACTGATGATAGCTACGATCAGTGCCGGACGAGTATCAACCGAACGTGCTTTAATTCGCAAATAGAAGGAAAAGAGGATCCATACTATAAACATAAAAGTAGCCCCCAGCAGGATATTCGAGCGGACTCCAAATCTCATATCCTGTCGGGCTGATTCCTCCCCAAGATCCACTTTTAAATTTCTGATCACTCCGGCCGCAAGTACATCCATCTGTAGTTTTGGGACTACACCTCCCATCAGCGTGTCTCCGGAACTCATAAAAGCTGTTACATAACGAACGGTTCCGTCATCATTATACTCCAAGGAGTCCTGTGAGAGGTCGAAGTCTTTCCAGTAGGTTCCCTTCAGGTAATATTCGATTCCCCGCCAGATCGCTTTCGTTTGTCTTTCCGAGGCCACGTCGTCGCCGGTTATATTATAGAAACGGCTATTTTCTGTACGTAAATGCTGAAAATCGACCAGTGCTGCGATCAGTGAATCTTCATACTGTCTGGGAATATTCCTCCCCCCTAAATAGCCATAACGCACCATTTGCCGGTTAAAAGGAGTCTGTTCTGCGATCAGCTTATCATCCACCGAGAAACTAATGACCCTTCCATCCCCACTCATATGGTACTTAAACATAGTTTCGCGCTGCTTGTCGTCGATCCTGAACTCTTCCACTTCCCAGAAATAGAGGGGCAAAGTATGGCCATTTCTTGCTTTTAGCTGTGCGACAACCGAATCCGGATCCCATTTTTCCTGCAGATCGTCAATTAAACGACCATACGATTTTACCAATGCCCTTTTTTTGAGATTTACGGGCTGATATTGCCACGACAGAAAAACGGAATCTGCCCGTTGGATGATCTCAGTATCACTAAGAGGCAGCTTCAGTGAATTGACCGGGTGATGATTTCCCAGATCAAAGAAAAACCAAATTGCCCCGAAGAAACCAAGAAACAACAGAAGTAAGTCCCTAAAGCGTTTATCGTACATTGCAAACATGAGGGGGATATACGGATTTAACTCAAATGGTTGCGATAATATGCGTAGTTTCGTTTGTTTTTTAAAACTGAAAAAAATTCCCGTTTCTGATGTGCCTCATCGCATTTGCGTATAAAACTCACCCCAAATACAGATTGGTCCTGATCGCAAATCGTGATGAATTCTATGACCGCCCCACCCGCAGTGCTCAATACTGGAAGGATGAGGGGCACCCGGATATAATTGGTGGTAAAGATCTGGAAGCCGGAGGTATGTGGATGGGAATTCACAGCGATGGTCGTTTTAGTGCATTAACCAACTATCGGGATCCATCCATTCAAAGAACAGATCCACCCAGCCGGGGTGATATCGTCCTGAAATATCTGACTTCAAAGGTCGGACCGCATCAATATCTGAAAGCTCTCAATGCAAATGCGGATCTCTACAATGGCTTTAATGTACTCAGCGGGGATGATCAGGATCTTTTCCATTATTCCAACATCTCTAACTCAATCACTCCGATTGAACCGGGAGTTCATGGGGTAAGTAATGCACTATTGAATACATCGTGGCCCAAACTGGACAAAACCAAAGAGCGTCTTAAAGAATGTTTGTCCACCGGGTTTACCACACAAGATCTGTTCTCCATATTAAGTGATTCTGAACAAGCCCCGGAAGAAGATCTCCCCTCAACCGGGATACCTCTGAAACTTGAACAAGCAATTTCCCCGGTCTTTATAAAAACGGACAATTACGGAACCCGTTCATCCACTGTGTTACTGATTCATATGAACGGCACCATAGAATTTGTGGAAAGGAAATTTGACCTGCACGATCCTTCGGAGTATTCTGAGATCTCCTTCAATTTGTAAGCATTTTTTAACCGAATGATTAAATAAACAATATTTCACTATCTTGACCGCCTTTAAAAGCTGAATCAAACTTTTCACATGACCTACACATACAAAAAACCTACGTTACTGCAGGCCCTGATTCCCATCATTTTTCTCATCGCTGCTCTGTCTACCAATGTCTGGATTTTCGGCGATGCGGCCCTTGATGGCTCTAATCAAATTATTCTGATCATGTCTGCTGCAGTAGCCACCTTAGTTGCTTTCAGGCTGGGTTATTCCTGGAAAGAACTAAGAAATGGTATTGTGAAAAGCATCGGTTCGGCAATGGCTTCTATCATCATTTTATTACTGATCGGATCACTGGCGGGCACATGGCTTATCAGTGGTGTGGTTCCGGCCATGATCTATTATGGATTACAGATCCTGAATCCGACTATTTTTCTGTTTGCGGCAGTCGTCGTTTCTGCCATTGTATCGGTTGCCACCGGGTCATCCTGGACTACCGCAGCCACTGTAGGTATTGCATTGGTTGGAATCGGAACTGCATTAGGATTGAACCCTGGCATGGTTGCCGGTGCGATCATTTCAGGAGCTTATTTCGGAGACAAGATGTCGCCCTTATCGGATACTACCAACCTCGCTCCGGCAATGGCTGGTACCGATTTATTCACGCACATCAAATACATGGCTTACACCACGGTTCCTTCCATTACCATTACACTGATCATTTTTTTGATCCTTGGATTCACAATGGATCATGGTTCAACCGGAGTGGATACTCATGAAATTCTGAATGCCATTTCCGCAAAATTCAATATTAACGGGTGGTTGTTTTTGGTACCGGCAATTGTGATCGGACTTATTGTGAAAAAAATACCCGCAATTCCGGCCATTTTGATTGGAGCTATTTTGGGCGGAATATTTGCCCTTATTTTTCAACCTGATGTGGTACACTCTGTCTCCGGCTATGATGTAAAGAGCTGGGAATCAAGTTATGTGGGCATTATGATCGCTTTTTACGGAGATGTAGCCATTCAAACCGGCAACCCGATCGTCGACGATTTACTCAGCTCCGGCGGTATGTACGGCATGCTGGGAACTGTCTGGTTGATCATTTCAGCGATGATCTTTGGAGGTGTGATGGAAAAATCCGGTATGCTGAAACGAATTGCTGAAGCTGTGATATCGGTTGTGAACAGCACCGGATCGTTAGTCGCATCCACCGTTGGAACCTGCGTATTCTTTAATGTAACCGCCTCCGATCAATATCTGGCTATCGTTGTTCCGGGAAGGATGTACGCCGAAACGTTTAAGGAAAAGGGACTCGCGCCTGAAAACCTGAGTCGTTCACTGGA
Source organism: Balneolaceae bacterium UBA7797 (assembly GCA_002480645.1). GTDB lineage: Bacteria > Bacteroidota > Rhodothermia > Balneolales > Balneolaceae > UBA7797. The sequence goes on along the minus strand of DLCN01000009.1, from coordinate 8,330 downwards.
AGATTCCGGAACCGTTACTTCTGTACTTGTTCCGTGGAATACCTGCGGTGCCTACCATTCCGGAGTGCTGGGTGTTTCAACTCTGGCTTACGCTCCATTCGCCTTCTTCAATATTCTGAGCCCTTTTATGTCGATCCTCTTTGCTTATGCAGGTATCAAGATCCGTACACTGGCCGAAGCCAAAGGTATGGCCCGCGAAGAAGACGATTTTGATAATCCATAAGCCGATCCGCTTTCGGTTATTATCTTTTTACAGGCCAAGGATTGCGGGTAAAGTGTAGTCTGCTCACTTTTAGCGAGCAATATATTTTTATACCTAACTACACAAATCTGCTATGAAAAAGCTCATCACACGAATTGTGATGGTTGTAATCGGGATACTTGTTTCGGCAAATGGTTTTGCCCAATCTGATTACAGTGATCACAATTCCGTTACCAGGCGATTAAAAGCACTGGAGCGTTCCCATGGAAAACTCGTCTCCCTTTCCTCACTCACCAAGTCTCCGAATGGTCATGATATCTGGCTACTCACGATCGGTGGCGGAGATACTTCTACTAAACCGGCAGTAGCTGTTATCGGAGGAGCCGAAGGCGCTCATTTACTCGGAACTGAACTGGCTCTCGGATTTGCTGAAAAATTACTCGCAAATAGTGATTCTCCGGAGATTAAATCGTTGCTCGAAAGCACCACCTACTATGTTGTTCCTGGATTAAATCCGGACGCAGCGCAGCAATATTTCGCAACGTTAACCTACGAGCGCGGTGGCAATGGCACCAAAACCGACGATGATCGGGATGGAGCTTTTGATGAAGATCCGTTTGAAGATCTGAACGGAGACGGCCTCGTAACTATGATGCGGGTTCAGGATCCTACCGGGAGCTGGAAAATCAGCGATATAGATCCCCGGGTAATGGTTAAAGCAGAACCCGGTGAGAATGGGGAGTACCTGCTATTTACCGAAGGTCGGGATAACGACAGCGACGGTCATTTTAACGAAGATGGTGAGGGCGGAGTGAACATCAACAAAAACTTTACCTTCGATTTTCCTTATTTCGAAGCGGGTGCGGGTGAGAACATGGCCTCTCAACCTGAGAACATAGCCTTGATGGATTTCCTTTTTGATGAAGCCCGTAATGTGTTCGCCGTGGTTTCATTTGGTCCGGCCGACAATCTATCAAAAGCGTTGAAATTTAACCGCGGAGCAGTAAGCAAACGGGTTGTTTCGGGCTGGTACGAAGATGATGTAGAAGTGAACGAACTCATTTCCGGCTACTACAACGATGCTACGGATCTGGGAAAAGATCCGGCAGGTGATGCCCGTCAGGGAGATCTCTTCCAATGGGCGTATTACCATTATGGTCGGTTCAGTTTCAGTACACCGGGGTGGTGGACTCCTGAGATCAGCGGTGAGAAATTTGAGACCGAAGAAGCGCACTATCTGGCGTGGGCCGATTCAAACGGGATCGATGCCTTTGTTGAATGGCAAGAGATAGACCACCCTGATTTCGAAGGAAAGAAGGTCGAAATTGGTGGACTAAAACCATTTAGCGGACTTCCTCCATACAGCATGGTAGATTCACTGGCCCAAGATCACACCGATTTTCTAATAAAAGTGGGTGAAGCAAAACCTATGATCGAACTGGTGAATATGAAAAGGGAGAAAACCGGGAAAAATCTAACCCGGATCACAGTGGATGTCTACAATTCGGGATTGTTACCTACTGCTTCACATCTGGGAACAAGAACTTCATGGGTACGGGATGTGATGATCGACGCAGATCTTTCCGGTGATCTTGAATTTGTAAGCGGTAACAAGCGAAGTTATGTGGAATCGATCGCTGCCGATGGTTTTGAGACCTACAGCTGGCTGGTTCGCGGAAAAGGTACTTTTACATTGAAGGCAGGTGCCCCGCAAGCCGGATTTGCAACCAAAACCGAAACTATTAAATGACCGAAGCCATGAAGACACTCAACAAGATCGTCCTTTTAGTATGTATGATTGCCGGATCGCTTCTGCCTGTAGCGGCTTCGGCTCAGCTAACCGACGGAGTTTTTCCTGCTGTGGGAACTCCGGGAAACCCCAAAGTAGATGCCACATGGAATCACTATTACGATTATCAGGGCATTACCGAACTCACCGAAAAGATTGCTGATGCCCATCCCGATCTGGTAAAACGATCATCGATCGGAAAAAGCTACGAAGGCCGTGAAATGTGGATGCTTACCATCACCAATTACAAAAAAGGGGATGCCGACAAAAAACCGGCCATGTATATCGATGGGAATATTCACTCTAACGAAATTCAGGGTACGGAAGTAGCGCTTTATACGGCCTGGTATCTTACTGAAGCTTTTGGCGAGATCGATTTCATCACAGAATTACTGAATGATAAAACCTTCTACATCATCCCGACCATCAGCCCTGATGCGCGGGAACATTTCATGAAAAAGCCTAACAATCCAAATTCACCCCGTGCCGGCATGGTTCCTATAGACAACGACGGGGATGGTGAAGTGGATGAAGACGGCTATGATGATCTGGATGGAGACGGTAATATCACATTCATGATCCGTAAAAATCCCCGGGGTGATTATCGCATCGACCCGGAATACCCGGACCGTTTGGTACGTGTGGGACCTGATGAATTCGGGGAATATGAATTACTGGGCTACGAAGGGTTAGATAATGATGGCGACGGTCGCATAAACGAAGATGGGGTTGCTTTCAGCTATGATCCAAACCGGGACTGGGGATGGAACTGGCAACCCGATTACATTCAACGCGGAGCCTACAAATATCCGTTTTCATTACCTGAGATGAGGAATATTAAAGATTTTGCGATGAAGCATCCGAATATTGCTGCTGCCCAAACTTATCACAATCGCGGAGGCATGATCCTTAGGGGTCCCGGAGCTGAGGAAGATCGCGGCACCTATACCCGCGAAGACGTTCGGGTATACGATGCCATTGGGGAAAAAGGTGAGCGCCTGATCCCCGGCTATAATTATTTTGTAGTCTTTGATGACCTCTACACTGTGTTTGGAGGCGAGCTTGATTGGTTCTACGGGATCAGAGGGGTGTTCACTTACTCTAACGAATTGTTCACTAATTTTGAAATGTACAATACCGATGATGAACCCGGTCGCCGCGGTTTTGATGAAGTGTACAACGAATTTAACCGAGACCTCCTCTTTGGGGACGGATTGGTTAAATGGAGCAGTTATGATCATCCGCAATACGGTAAGATCATGATCGGTGGAGCTAAGAAAGGATATACGCGGGCTCACCCCGGATTCCTGCTCGAACAAATGGCCCACCGTAATATGGCATTCACCTTATTCCATGCGTACCATACTCCAAAATTAGTGATTGATGAAATTACCGAAAAAGATCTCGGTGGCGGGTTAAAAGAAGTCACCGCTGTAATTACCAACGAGCGTATGATCCCGACTCATGCCGGTATCGACCTCGATTATAATATCACGCGGCCAAATTACATTAGCATTAAAGGTGCCGATGTGGAAGCCGGAATGATCGTTAATAACCGTGACCTGAATCAAACTACGGAGCAGAAAAATAATCCGGCTATACTTCGAGTTCGGAATATTCCGGGGATGAGTTCTGTAACCGTACGCTGGATCATAAGTGGTGGAAAAAGGTATTCCATCATGGTTGACAGTGCAAAAGGCGGTGTGGTTACAAAGAAAAAATAGACTGGATCTGTTTATACAAAGCCGGGGCTGGTCTCCGGCTTTTTTTATATCTATTACTTAATTATTTAACTCAATTTACACTCATCAATGAAAAAATATTTCTCTAATACAGCTACATGGCCTTTCGGAACAGATATTGCATTATTGCTGCTTCGACTCACCTTTGGTTTGTCAATGATCATCGGGCACGGTTTAGGTAAAGGGGAACGCCTGTTTGGTTCAGATCCTATTAAATTCGCTGACCCGTTTGGAGTTGGACCCGAAATTTCACTTGTTCTGGCTGTTTTTGCGGAAGTAATTTGTTCCGGTTTGCTTGCAATTGGGTTATTTACACGCTGGTCACTTATTCCGCTTGTTATCACCATGTCTACTGCTGTATTTATTATTCATGCTGGAGATGATTTCTCAGGAAAAGAAAAAGCTCTTCTCTTTTTGATGAGTTATGTGGCTCTCCTGTTTACCGGTCCGGGGAAATTCTCTGTGGATCATCTGATCGGCAAGAAAAAAGCGGTGAGTTAACTTCTGATATCGTCTGTGAGTAAAACAACACAGTCCCAGGATACTCAATGATCTGAGTTCTGTCTACCCAACCGTCAGACCGGCCACATCGGTCAGACGCCCCCCCGGATGGAAAGTCTGAGTTCGCTCCGCTCTTGAATGCAGCTGGTTCTCTGTTTTTGATCATGAAAAAATATCCATCTGCGATCCGCCAAGCGGCGGAGAAGCAGTCTCAGATTATTTAGTTATAAATCTGAGATTACTTCTCCTTTTTCACTCGTTCCGAAGCTCCTGCTTCGGAATGCTCGCCGGAAGCTCTGCTTCCATTATTCCGGCTTTGTTAGCCGATCCGCCAGATACTCCGCATTAAAATACAGCAGCGCGTAGCCCTCGCTGGTCAGGCTGGCGTCTTTTTCAGCCTCCACCAGCGCGATAAACTCTGCCAGGGCGTTGGCCGCGGACAAGGAATCCTCCATTTCCAGAGCTGTTTTTACTTCTGAAAGATAGTCCTGTAGCTCCCCACATACTCCGGCGTCGGTGGCCCAGTCCAATTCCTCACACGAACGAAAGCGGAAGGTTTCGAGAGTGTCGGTGAAATCGACTAAGCTTAGGGAGGAATCCGGGAGCCATGGGCCGAGGGTGTAGCCCGAAACAGAATTAGTTTTAATATCAGCTATACGTTCTTCATCTGATGCATTTAGACTTGCAGAGGGAGGAACGTCGTTGAACGATTGTAAATAATAGTTTGAAATTTTAATTAATGATTTTGTAGAAAATGAAAAGGAAAGACTATCTCCCGGAACTAAAGATGTTTTTTCCTTGTCAAGTCCTTCTGCGAATAGAGTTATAAATCCATATCGTGAGTCAAATAAATCTCTATCATGTGGGATCGAAATACTTTTAAAGCTCGAAATGTTGGATGCTAGATGGATATGCTCAATCTTTTTTTGGCTATTTGCTTCATTAAATATATCATACTGAAATAGATTGTTTCCAAGTGTTTTTTTGATTTGTGCATTTACATCAACTAAGAACCCTTTTCTATAAAATTGAGATAATATTAGATCTTTTTGTTGAAGTTTTTGATATAGCGAGTAATGAGTACCATCCCATTTTAACAGAAAGTATTGATCATTGGAATCGTCTTCATCTCCATCATAAAAATCATATGTCATTATCTCATAAATGCCATCTCCTTCAAAATCAGGAAAAAAAATAACATCTCCTCCAGAATAAACTTCTGGACGACCTCTTTCATCAGTCTTGTTAATAATTTGTCCGGTACTACCATCCCAGGATATAATCCACAAAAATGAACCTCTGGGATTTACCCCTAATTTCCATCCGATAATCAGTTCAACTTTTCCATCACTGTTTAATTCCCTCGAACCCAAAAAATGGCGATAGGTAGAACTGATTAGTTCTGGTTCAGTAGTCCACAAAAGAGCCCCATCTTTATAGACACCAATTAAATCTTTGTCGGACTCCAATCCGGAAGCCATAATTAAATAAGTTCCTGACAATGTGAAATAAGGGTCTTGGTAGGTATATGCATCTCCTCCATCAAAGGCATCCACATCTACCAAAAAAGAAATCCCGTATTTTGATTCCAGTTCTGATTTTACTTGTTGCTCAATATCTTCTATGGTCTGACCATAACCGGCAATTGAAACTGAGAGCGAAAGAATTAATCCTAATATAAATTTCGATTTCATTGGTCTAGGGGTAAAAAGTTCTTGATGTTTTTATAGATATTTGAACTGTATTAACTTTTACTATTCGCTCCGCCGTGAATGGAAATCGTTGTTCGTTTTTGAATATGAGAAAGCATCCATCTGCGAGCCGCCAAGCGGCGGAGAAGCAGTCTCAGGTTATTTGGTTATGGTTCTGAGGTTACCTCATCTCTTACTCTCCTTGTGAATTATATATTATTCTGTGTGAAGTTGTGTTCTGACTTATCCATCCGTCAGACCGTCCACAGCGGTCAGACGCCCGCCCCGGATGGAAAGTCTGAGATCACTTCGCTTCGCTCGTGAATGCAGCTGGTTCTCTGTTTTTGAATATGAAAAAGCATCCATCTGCGATCCGCCAAGCGGAGGAGAAGCAGTCTCAGATCATTTAGTTATAAATCTGAGATTACTTCTCCTTTTTCACTCGTTCCGAAGCTCTGTTTCCATTATTTCGGCTTTGTTAGCCGATCCGCCAGATACTCCGCATTAAAATACAGTAGCGCGTAGCCCTCACTTGTCAGGCTGGCGTCTTTTTCTGCTTCCACCAGCGCGATAAACTCTGCCAGGGCATTGGCCGCGGACAAGGAATCCTCCATTTCCAGAGCTGTTTTTACTTCTGAAAGATAGTCCTGTAGCTCCCCACATACTCCGGCGTCGGTGGCCCAGTCCAATTCCTCACACGAACGAAAGCGGAAGGTTTCTAAGGTGTCAGTGAAATCGATGAAGCTCAAGGAAGAATCCGGGAGCCACGGGCCTAGGGTTGGAAGAATTATATGGCTTTCATTGATTAAGATGGAATCAACTTTAGCCCGAAGTTTACCAGTCGGCCCACTATCACGGGTATTACCAAGAGCTGAGTAACTTGCGATGCTGGACAGAGTTGGAATCGGTAACCCAGTGGATGTAAATGAAAAAGGTTCTCGTACTTCGTGTCCAGGTAATATTCCTAATACTTCAGATTGTGAGTATATATTAGCCCATTTAATACTCCTAATGCCCTTTTGATATTGACTTGACCATTCACGGTTTGGCGCTTTTAAATCGGATATTCTGGTATCAATAGATAATTCTATTTTAAATAGTTCTCTAAGAGAACTGGAACTATTGGATAAATAATATTCAAATCGTAATCCAGTTGAATCTGTATTTATAACTTTCGCCCTTAATTTGGGATCAATCTTATTTCCTGGGAAAAGGGGGATAGTATAAAACATTGTATCAATATTACTCCAATATTTTACATAGTAAACTCCCTTTTGGCCGTCATAAATAATTATCTCTGAGTCCGTTTGAGCAGTCAAGAAAGTCGGGATTAAGATGAAGAGTAAACTAATTAGTACTGATTTCATATCTAACCTGTTTAATAAAAGTATAAATGATAATGTTCACCAATTCTTTGGTTATTTCGTAAAGTAAAGTGAACTTGGGGCGTTGCGTTTTTTTCTGAACATAAGTTTTCAAAAACCAAATTGGTGTATTGTACTTCTCCTGCAATTATTCTTCTTGAAAGAAGAACCCCAATTCGCCCGCCATTTTCTGGTAAATTTCTTGTGGTTCTAATATCGGCGTCTCTACCTACACGGTGAAAACTATGAGGACTGTTCCAACTTCCATATACATCAAATTTACCTCCATTTGGTAAACTCATATCATTTATTCTGAGTGGAGCCTGATCGGCATCAATGCTATCAAGATCTGCAAGATTATTCCAAGCTTGAGCAATTGATAGCAAGCTGTCTACAAACTCCTGAGTTCCATAATGATTGTTGTCTGTTGTATGAAGTGGGGGACCATTATGAGAAGCAGTGCCGCCGATTTTTTGATATTCTGTGCTTGCCGGAAGTAACACCAAATCAGGAACAGTTATGGTAAGAGTATCACGGGCTTCAAGTGTATCGGAAGCTAGAATATGTTGAGCTAATATTTCTATTTTGCCACCAAACTCAGGGGCGCGGAAACGTAATCGTACTTCTCCTTCTTCATCTGTAACAGCTTCGAGATAGGTGTGGGAAGAATCATTTTCTTCCGTGTTAACAATCCATCCCATTCTCTGTACTGGCAGACTAATCAGGTCATTTTCTGCCCCATGATCATGTCCTCCGGAACCGTCAATCCAGGCTGTTGAAATTATTACTTCCTGGCTTTCCAACGGGTCTTCACCTGAAGTCAAACTCACCACAATTTCTTCAATTGTATTTTCGATTTGTGTTCGATTATAACGCCGGCTCACCCCATCAGCAGGAATAGTTGGCCAAACGCTGGCTGAATCCGGAATTTCAATGCTAAGAAGAGTATCTACTCCCCCGATCCTGAACTCAAAACAATTGGCGAATACATTCTCTTCGATCACGTCGTACGGGAGCCCGCAATTCGGGTCGTCCACGTTA
>DLCN01000027.1:38383-57405 GCA_002480645.1 Balneolaceae bacterium UBA7797 | reverse complement strand
TTCGAGCTGAAGTCTAAAAGAGCGCAGCATAAATTGCCTGCGGTGGTTCGATAGTTATTTTATAGAACTAACAAAATTATATCCATTAGTTCGAGCTGAAGTCTAAAAGAGCGCAAGCGAAGAGTCCGCCAAAACTAAGAACCACTTGGATCCACGTTGGGCAGATCCTTCGGTCGTCGCATTCGCTCCTCCCTCTGGATGACTCATTCCGGCTATTCACATGCTAAGCGTTAAACTCAAAACTCTAAACTATACACTCAAAACTAACCCGTTCCATTCACGAGGAGTGCATACGAGGAAGTGATCTCAGGAACACATGCCGAGGATAGAACCTTGAGACTGCTTCGCTCCACTAGCAAATGAAGTAGATCCTAATAATTACAAGCGCAGGAATAAAACCCATGCTTGTTTATGTTCGTGGTTGTTGCCCTATCGAATTCGAATTAAATACCTGTCTGGAACATAAGTGAGCATGGACTTCAGTCCTGTGAAGTCAAATAACAAGGCGTTCCCGTCTGACCGCTGGGGCCGGTCTGACGGATTTGATTGTGAGGCTGTTCATCCATCAGACGGGGTATCCGTCAGATGGAGATAAGTTCCTGTTCACCTTCCATAATCGATTCCATTCACGAGGAGTGTATACGACGAAGTGATCTCAGGAACACATGTCGAGGATAGAACCTTGAGACTGCTTCGCTCCACTCGCAGATGGTACCAGATCCTAATTAAATCCCTAATTATGCTGAGCGAAGGCGAAGCAAGTACCCAATCTTTAATGCTTAATTTTGAATTTTTAATTCCGCGAAGCGGATGCGCAGCGGTAACACTATCGCCCGTAGGAAATCACCTTCAGCGGATCGGTCTTAGCAGCGATGCGGGCAGGAAGCCATGAGGCGAGGGCACAAAGCACGATCGTAACAATGGAAACGATCACGAAATCCATCATATGAGGTTCCACCGGTGCGTAACTCATGTAGTAATTATCCTCAGAAAGCGGAATCAGCTGATAATTGATCTGTAGCCATGCAAAGAGGAGAGAGATCCCGATACCGATCGCCAGTCCCATCAGTGAAACAAGGATCCCTTCAAATAAGAAAACCCGGCGAATGATGCCCGATCGACTGCCGATCGTTTTCAGGATGCCGATATCCCGGGTACGTTCCAGCACCATCATAAGTACGGTTCCGATCAGGTTAAAAGCCGCCACAATGATCATCACACTGATCACCAGCGGGATCATATTCTCCTGCAATTCCACCCATGCAAAGATATTTCCATAGCGGGCTTTGATGGATTCCTTGTAATAAGGGATGGTGAGGTGTTTATCCAGCTCACGGTCGAATGATTCGATATGTGCAATATTGGCATCCTTCAGTTTGATCTCAATGCCATGACCCTGTTGCGGGCTGAGTCCGAACAGGTCGCTCGTGTACTTGCGGGCCGAGATCGCATACAAGCCGTCAAAGATGTCGATGCCCGTCTGATAGACTCCGGTCAGGCGATATTGTTGTATTTCCGGAGAATTGATGAGCGAAGGAACCCCGTTCACGGTGTACACGGTGATCACACTGCCGATATCGGCCTGTAACTGCTGCGCGAGCTTCTTTCCGATTACCAGACCGGGGAAACCGTCATCGGGCGTCGTGAGGTCAAATGATCCCTCCACCACATATTCCGATAAGCCGGACACATCTCCGGTTTCATTTACACCCTTCAGCAAGGTACCGGTGATGCCGTCTTTGGTTTGGATCATCACCTGACCTTCCACCACGATCTGTTTGGCTTTGATCTCATCAAAACGATCCAGAAAAGTGAGCACGGAATCGGCACGGTCCAGCGGATCGCCGATAAAGGAAGTCACCGTAATATGAGGGGCAAAACCCAGCACCTTTTCGTTGATGGTGGATTTAAATCCATGCACAATAGACAGGGCAATGAGCAATCCGGCCGAACCGATCGCAACTCCGAGGATGGTCATCGATTTGATGAACGATAAAAACCGGGCACCTTTCCGGGTGCCCTTGAAATATCGTAGTGCGAGATAGGATTCGAATTTCATGCAGCTATAGTCAATATTCAACAAGAAACAGTCAGGTAACAAGCAGGTGAATGCCGGTTACCTGAATGTAGAATATTGAATGATCTAATCCTTCTCAGGTTTCATTTGCGGGAAGAACAGTACGTCACGGATAGATTCCGAATTGGTCATGATCATACTCAGACGATCGATCCCGATTCCGATTCCCGCAGTAGGAGGCATGCCGTACTCGATAGCGCGTAAGAAATCCTCATCCACAGCCATGGCTTCATCATCCCCGCCGGCACGCAATTTAGCCTGTTCTTCAAGACGTTCACGCTGATCGATCGGATCATTCAGCTCAGAGTAGGCATTGGCGATCTCTTTTCCGTTGCAGATACACTCAAAGCGCTCCACCAGACCTTCTTTAGAACGGTGTTTTTTGGTAAGCGGACTCATTTCCACCGGGTAATCGGTGATGAACGTAGGCTGAATTAATTTCGGTTCTACAAATTCCCCGAAGATCTCATCAATGATCTTACCGGAACCAAAGGATTCATCAATTTCAATATGCAGTTCTTTGGCAACAGCCTGCAATTCTTCCAGAGATTTGCCGTACAGATCGTGTCCGGTTTCTTTCTCGATGGCCTCGAACATAGGAACGCGCGGCCACGGAGCTTTAAAATCAATTTCGTGCTCGCCAACCGTCACTTTGGTAGAACCGTGAAGGTCCATAGCCACCTGCTCGATCATCTTCTCGGTGAATTCCATCATCCAGTTGTAATCCTTATAGGCTACATAAAGCTCCACCTGGGTGAATTCCGGATTATGGAAGCGGGAGAGACCTTCGTTACGGAAATCCTTGGAGAACTCATACACTCCGTCGAACCCACCCACGATCAGTCGCTTCAGGTACAATTCATTGGCAATACGGAGATACAGGTCCATATCCAGCGTGTTGTGATGAGTCACGAACGGACGGGCAGAAGCACCGCCATATACCGGTTGCAGGATCGGGGTTTCCACCTCCAGATAACCACGGTCGTTCATAAAATTCCGCATGGTCTGAACCAGCCGGGTTCGCTTTCTGAACGTATCCCGCACCTGCGGATTCACGATCAGATCCACATAACGCTGGCGGTAACGCAATTCTTTATCGGCAAAAGCGTCGTGCACTACCTTTTCGCCATCCTCATTTTCCACTTCTTTGGGGATGGGGATAGGGCGGATGGTCTTGGTGAGGAACTCAAACTCCTCGGCATGAATGGTGGTCTCGCCGGTACGTGTTTTAAACACAAAACCTTTGATGCCCACGATATCTCCGATATCAACCAGTTTTTTGAATACGGTGTTGTAATTCTCCACACCCACATCATCGCGACGGATGTAGATCTGAATGGTGCCTTCGGCATCCTGTAAATTAAAAAACGCTGCTTTACCCATAATGCGGCGGGTCATTACCCGTCCGGCCACAGCCACGGTCTCAGTTTCCGGATTGCTCTCTTCATCCCGGATCAGTGCAGGGTTTTCCTTCACCGATTTACTGCTGTGGGTTACGTCAAAAGAATAAGGGTACGGATTAACTCCAAGTTCATTAAGTTGTGCTAGTTTCTCCCGGCGAATACTTTCCTGTTCAGACAGGGAGATTTCCTGGTTCGACATATAAATTTTTGATTTTCTGGTTTTGATGCGAATCGAAGGTTGCAAAAATACCGAATTGTGCAGAAAATTGTGGCATTAACCTTAACGATAATTTTTCACTCGTGAACCTCATTCCGGCCTCTTACATTCCCGGCCTGCCTGCTTCCGTTCTGGTGGGATGGCAGCCGATCACGCCCGGACTTTCTCCTGAAATGCTAAGCGGAAACGGCCTTACGGAATACCAAAAGATCAGCAGTGAGCAGCGGAAGCATGAATTTCTCACTGCCCGTACCTTACTAAGAAACATGATGCTGGAGCTTGGGTGGGACCCGGCCACCTGGCGACTGGAAAAAGAACCACTCGGCAAACCTTATCTCACCAACGGAAAGGAGAACCGCTATGTGAGTTTCAGTCATAGTCAGCACACCGTATTTGCGGCATTATCCGAAACAGTAGATCTGGGCATTGATTCTGAACTCACCCGACGGCAGGTGAATCCCGAAATTGTTCGGAGAATTCTCAGTGAGAACGAGTGGAAAGTGATGGGAGAAGACGATCCGATCACTCTTTGGACGGTGAAAGAAGCCGGCGTTAAATGTTTGGGAACGGGACTGCGGACCAATCTTAAAGAGCTGGAAATGACCCGTACAGGAGATCATACCTTCACTATTCAGATCAATAAGGAACCCGGCATGCAGGCTGTCAGCTTCCACTTCGAAGACCACACCCTTGCCATTGCTTATCATTGATCAATTAAGAATCAGGAGTAGTTTTACTTGTGAACAGGAAAGAACATTTACGAGCGAAGCGAAGTGATCTCAGAATTATACACCCTGCAAGTCCATGTAGAAAAATCATAAAAGTCCCCTCTGGAGAGGGGATTCAGGGGTGTGTTGAATTGGTTAAGGTAAATTATCATTGAACGACCTCTCCCTCGTTCCCTATCCTGCAGCAGGAGAGGGAGGCTCCTTTTTTTAAAAAGTGCAGGTAAATCATTGAATCATACTTAATTTTAGATTGACAAGTCGCTCAGAGCGCCAGCGAAGAGTCTGCCAAAACCCTGTACCATCCAGATTCTCAATGTGCAGATCCTTCAGTCGTCATCCCTGTAGATGTCAGGTAATTCGCGGACAGTTTTGGTTAAAATGAGCGGGATTATCCCCTCCGATTCCTTGATGGGGGCGATGGTGGTTGTAGTAGTAGATATATTCGGTAAGTTCCTGTTGTAAGTGCTCCATACTTTCAAAATACGTGCCCGCCAGTAAATCCTGTTCGATGGTTTTCCAGAAGCGTTCAATTTTGCCATTGGTTTGTGGGCGATAGGGACGAATGTAACGGTGGGTGATCCCCATTTCCATCAACAACCGCTCAAACGGATGGTCTTGTTTAGTTGTAGAAGGCTTAGGCCCGAATTCAGGGCCATTATCACTTAGAAGCTCTTCGAACTTAATCTGGTATTCCCCGGAAAACATATTCAGGCTTTTCAAGGTGGCAAACATAACGGTTAAGGCTTTGATGTCGGGCAGGATCTCTACCCAGGTCAGGCGCGTAGCTGCGTCAATAAGCCCTAGTAAATAGTACCGCCTGGAATCCCCGGCGATGATGCCTTTGGCTAGATAATGGGTATCGATGTGGCCGAGTTGTCCGGCTTTTTCTTTGATAATGCGTTGTTTAGAGGATTTCATGGGCGGGGTTAACCGGTTGGCTCCATGGCGCTTGCAGATGGCATAAATGGTAGAAGGCTTAGGAGTATGCTTTTTGAGGGTCGGTCGCAAAATATCAAAAATCTCGTAGCGGTTAATGCCCTTTTCCCGCAAGGCCAGTACTTTTTGTTCGATAAACCCGGGCGTGCGCCTGGTTTTCCACTTTGGGCCCCGCTTGCCGGGAAGCACCGCCGCAAGATCCCCGCCAGCGTCTTTAAAGCGTCGGTAATACTTTAATAAATGCCGCCGGTCGGTATCATGAGCCCGATAAAACTCCTCTAAGAAGCGATACTTCGGGTGTTGTTTGGCTTTTATGAGTTCGTATTCCGCAAACAGAAATTGGTACTTCTGCAAGTAGTTGCGAACCAGGGTCAGATCTTGGGTATTTATTCGCATCAACAAAAATAATTTTTGTCATCGAATTATCTAACTTCTACAATCCCGAAGTATCGGGATTCCTCCCTCTGGATGACTCATTCCGGCTAATCCCATGCTAAGCGTTAAACTCAAAACTCTAAACTATACACTCAAAACTAAACCATTCCATTCCCGAGGAGTGCATACTAAAAACTGCTTCTCCGTCAGCCGACGGATCGCAGAGGACACCCAATCTTTAATTCTTAATTTTGAATTTTTAATTCCGCGAAGCTATTTGCCAATTGTATTCCGAAACCCGTAAAATAGGCAGGTATGAAACATCTTACGATACATATCATCGGATACGGCCGGGTGGGGCAGCTGATGCACCGCTCGCTGGAGTCGGCCGGATTTACGGATCTGAATGTCATCAAGCGGGAGGAGGCATTGCCGGAGTATTCGCAGCTGGTGTTTATCTGTACACCGGATAAACAGATCGAAGCGGTCGCTGAGGAACTGGCACAGAACGTGGAGCATGGCGAGGATATGATCGTGATCCATTGCTCGGGAACTCTGCCGTCATCAGTTTTACAGCCACTGGCGAATAAAGGGACGGGAATCGGGTGTTTTCATCCTATGAAAGCGATCACCGAAGAGGCAGAATCCCTGCATCACAGCTGGTTCGATATCGAAGGGGAACCAAAAGTGCTGAAACAGCTGGAACTGCTGGCCGGATACCTGGGAGCAAAGACACTGAGGGTGAATTCCGATCAGAAAAAGAAATTGCATGCTGCGGCGGTGGTAGCCTCGAATTATCTGGTCACGCTGACGGAAGCTGCCATTCAGATCGCCGGACCAGAGTCGGGACAACAGGAGGAAATGAAAAAGGCGTTGTTGTCACTAATGGAGTCCACTCTGGGGAATCTTAATGCTTCATCACCTGCCAAAGCGCTCACCGGTCCGCTAAAGCGGGGCGATGTGGATACCGTCCGCGAACATGTTAAACTTTTGCAAACCCGTCCCGGACTGTTGAAATTATACCGGGATTTGGGTGTATTTACTCTTGAAATGGTGAAAGAGGTCCATTCCGAAGAGTTAACCGATCAACTAAAGCAGGTATTGGGTGAAAGCCGGTAGCAACGATTTCTACCAGAAAGTGTACGAGGTAGTGGCGCAGATCCCGGAAGGGAAGGTGACGTCCTATGGAGCTATATCCCGCTATCTGGGGGTGGCATCCGGTGCCCGGATGGTCGGTTATGCGTTGAATAATTACCTGGCCGCTGATCTGGGATATCATGTTCCGGCACACCGGGTGGTGAACCGGCTGGGACAGCTTACCGGACGTGCTTATTTCGGCGATGATACCATGCGTGAACGATTGGAGCAGGAAGGCGTTTCTTTTACTGAACCTTATACGGTGGATATGTCCCGGCATTTCTGGGATCCCGCAACATTAACAGAGGTATGAAAGCATTAACGATCTTAGTCATTATAGTGATAATGGCCTGTTCTCCGTCAAAACGTGAGCAGGAGATACTGGTGGATGTGACCGCGCCCGAACTTATTGAAATGGTGAGTGAAGCTCATCCCGAAAAACCGGTACTGGTCAATTTCTGGGCGACCTGGTGCGCTCCCTGTGTGGAAGAATTTCCGTATATCATGCAGTTGCACGAGCAATACGGAGATGAATTTGAGCTGGTATTTGTATCCGGTGATTTTGAAGAAGCCAAACCCGAGGCCCGGGAGTTCCTGATGGAGCAGGGCGTGGATTTTACCACCTATTTTAAGACCGGGAGCGATAACGAATTTATTTCTACATTTTCGGATGAATGGACCGGAGCACTTCCTTATACTGTGATCTACGATGAGCAGGGCACGGTAGTGGCCGACTGGGAAGGAAAAGCAGATTTCGAACGATTTAAATCAGAACTACTCAAAGTTATAAACGAAGGGTGATCATGAAAGCGATAAGAATAATGGTATTGGGAGTAATTGCGGTATTGATAATGCAGGGTACTACTCCGGCTCAGCAGAAAGCGGAACTGACGATCGGTGCTGCGGCACCACTAACGGATGTGAAGATGGAGGATGTTTCCGGCCGGATGGTTTCTCTGAATGATGTTGCCGGTGAGAACGGATTGCTGGTGGTTTTCACCTGTAATACCTGTCCCTGGGTGATGAAATGGGAAGACCGCTATCCGATGATGGCAGATCTTGCCCGCACCAATAACGTGGGGATGATCGCGCTGAATCCCAATGAGGATTATCGGGATCGCGGCGACGGAATGGAAGATATGATCAAGCGCTCGAAGAAAGCCGGATATACATTCCCATATGTGCTGGATAAGGATCATAAACTGGCCGATGCGTTCGGCGCTACCCGCACCCCGCATGTGTACCTCTTTAATGGCGATATGGAGCTGGTGTATGTGGGCGCTATCGACGATAATGCGAATGATGCGGCGGCAGTTAAAGAATTCTATATCAGGAACGCGATCGAACAAATGATTGCCGGTGAATCACTTAGTAAATCAAAGACCCGGTCGCTGGGTTGTTCTATTAAGCGGGTGGGTTAATTTTTGCCGAAAAAAACCGTATTTTTGCATCCCTGTCCGATTTCCGGTCAGGGATTTTTTTTGAATATATATCATCAATTGAATGCCAACCTGGATCTTAAATACCGAATTTAAATTTGACGCTGCTCATTATATCGATGGATACAATGGCAAATGTGGACGTATGCACGGGCATACCTATAAAGTGAAGGTGACCGCAAAGTCGCATAAACTCAATCCGTCGGCCTATTTAGATACAGATGATATGGTATGTGATTTCAGCGAACTGAAGTGGGCGGCCAAAGACAGTGAAAAAGGCGGACTCGATCACGGCGTACTAAACGAATTACTGGAAGTGAATACCACAGCCGAGCGGATCGCGGAATTCATTCATGCCGAAACCAAGCGCAGAATTCCGGAAGGCATCGACCTTACCGTTACCGTGTGGGAAACAGATACAAGCTGGGTGGAATACACCGATCAGGATGTATAGATCTACGGAACACATGTTGGAAGAACGCACCGATCTGAAGGGATTGCTGGAAGTGGAATATCCGGTGATGGAGCATTTTTACACCATTCAGGGAGAAGGCGCTCACACCGGCCGGGCCGCTTATTTCATCCGGACCGGTGGCTGTGATGTGCAGTGCTGGTGGTGTGATGTGAAGGACAGCTGGGATGAAAGCAAACACCCGAAAATGAAGGTCGGAACACTGGTGGAAGCAGTGAAGGAATCCGGTGCAAAGATGGCGGTGATTACCGGTGGCGAGCCGTTGCTGCATGATCTGGATGCACTCACCCTTGCTCTCAAACAGGAAGGGATTGCCACGCACATTGAAACGAGCGGATCCTCCCCGGTATCGGGCCATTTCGACTGGATCACCTTATCCCCGAAACGCTTTAAGAAACCACTGGACGAGATCTTTCCGTATGTGGATGAGCTGAAAGTGGTGGTGCTGACCAATAAAGATCTGAAATGGGCCGAAGAGAATGCCGCCAAATGTCCGGATTCCACCCGTTTATTGTTGCAGCCTGAATGGGACACCCCGGACTCCATTCCTCTGATCGTGAATTATGTGAAGGATCATCCTGAGTGGGGCATCAGCCTGCAAACCCATAAATTTCTGAACGTACCGTAGTGAGTTATTCCGATTCCAGTGTGATCATAACCGGAGGAAGTAAAGGCATCGGCTTGTCGATCGCCAAAGTCTTCGCCAGGGAGACCGATCGTCCTTTAGTATTACTTTCGCGCAGTACCGACGATCTCGTCAAAGCGAAACAGGAATGTCTGGATGCCGGAGCTGCCTCGGTGGAGATCATCCCCGCAGACATCACATCCGAAGAGATCAATTCCATTGATTTCAATGCGTATGAGCCGGGAATACTGATCAATAATGCCGGTTATTTCCTGTATAAATTACTGGCAGAGACCACAGAAAAGGAATTCGAGGATCAGTTTCATATTAATGTGATGGGAGCGTTCCGGTTGACGCAAAAGGTGTTGCCGTTCCTCAGAAAGCAGGACCGCGGACTTATTGTAAACATCAGTTCGAAAGCAGCGCTGAAAGGAGTGGGGGACTGCGGAGCCTACAGTATGAGCAAACATGCCCTGCTGGGTTATACCCGTTCGCTTCGGGAAGAATTAAAGGATACGAAGATCGCGGTTTCGGCCATCAATCTTGGACAGACCTATTCCACCTCCTGGGAGAATATTGACGTTGATCAGGAAAAACTCATCGACCCGGAAGATGTGGGTCGGATAATTCTATCGCTCTCCCGACTAAGTCCGAGAAGTGTAGCTGAAGAGATCAATCTGATGCCCCAGGGCGGTGAGATCGATCCGGTCTGAGCTTAGGTTACTGCACTTCACTTCAATTCAAATTCGTACAGCATACGTGAGATATTTGCTCCCGCATTTAGTACGGCCTCGCGATCGGGTGCTTCCTTAGATAAGATAATGAGTACAAAAGAACGTCCGTCGGGTAAATACACGATCCCCGAATCGTGATGAACCCCGGTGATCCAGCCGGTTTTATGAGCCACTTCTGTACCTTCAGGTAGTTTTGCGGGGATCATGTCATTGTAATGCTGA
This sequence comes from Balneolaceae bacterium UBA7797, assembly GCA_002480645.1. Classification (GTDB taxonomy): domain Bacteria; phylum Bacteroidota; class Rhodothermia; order Balneolales; family Balneolaceae; genus UBA7797. The sequence goes on along the minus strand of DLCN01000027.1, from coordinate 47,040 downwards.
GCTTTCAGCACTTCGATCATTTGTTTGTTGGCCTGTGCTGAGATCAGCGTATCGGACTTTAATGAGGTGAAGATCGCCAGCAGATCAGCCGCAGTGGTGGAATTACTGAGTCCGGCTTCAAAGGCTTTGATATCCTCCACACCACGTAGCACTTCGATGGAGTCGGCCCCGAGAGTGCGCATGGTCTGAGTTACTTTTTTCGCATCCAGTTTACCGATAAGAATATTGGTGGCCAGATTACTGCTTTTGGTGATCATCAGCTCATTCAGATTCCGGTAAGTGGTCTTTTTACCCACCAGTGCTGAAAGTTCGGGCTCGCTTTCTTCATCAACGGCCATGGAAAACGGAGATCCGTCTACAATACTCGAGAAGGTGGTCGTGACCATAAGCGAATCATCGAGGGAGAGGTTTCCCAACTCCGCCTGTTTGAATAGTTCGATCATTACCGGGGTCTTCATGGTACTCGCGGCATGGAACCGTTCATTTTCGTTGATGAGGATGTTGGTCGTTCCATCTGATCCGAGGTAGGCAACCGCAAACGTTCCTTCCAATCCTTCGAATTCTGATTCAATTTCTTTGTGTAGTTCAGGAATGGTTGTTTTATTCCCGGAACAGGACAGAAGTGAGATCAGAATAAGAACAGAAAGCAGAAGTCGTATCATGATAGAATAAAAAAAGGCTGAAAATTTTCAGCCTTAACATAAATGCTTCACATCCTGAACTGCAACTGTTAAATCAGCATTAGTCCAATGGTGACCAGAATTCCAACCGCAGAGAATACGAGTCCGCGCTTCAGCAGTTTAGATCCCTTCTTAAACATCCAGAAGGAGGAAACGGAAAGGAACAGGAGAGAAGCTCCCATCAGAATACTGAAGACTTTATTGATCTTACTCTGACCGATGGCTTTATGCATTTCCACGAACTTATTCATGGGTGCGGGATAGTCTTTGATCATGTAGGATGCGAGTCCGGTCGCGGAATCATAAGATCCGTTCTGAAAGTAGAGTACGCCGTCTTTTTCTTCGGTTACATTAAATCCACGGATCCGTAACGCTTCACCCAATTGTTGGGCATCGAGTTGGGGCTCCAGTTCTTTCTCGATCTGTTGCTCCATTTTAAGAAATTCAGAATCCCGAAATGCTAAGGTTAATCCACTGAGGGTGTAGATGATGATAAGACCGACCATAAAGAAGCCTACATCCCGGTGCAGCGCTCTCATGGTGACGTGTAATGATTTTTTGCTCATTGTTGCTGAGTCATTTTGAGGTTAAGTGAGGCCCGTAAAATAGCCCTATTGTGTCAAAATGACGATAGCTGAATCAGAATAGTTTTAGAGGGATCAGGAAAAGTCGGAAAAGATCGAAGCAAGTTCGGTATTTGCGTCGGTAACCAGTTGAGGTTCAAACTCAGAACCGGTCAGCATGGCAAATAACTCGGCATATCGCTGATAGACTTCCAGCCGGAAGGAATCGGGCAGATCGGGAAGGGTTTGTCCCTCCAGTCCCTGAAAATCATGTTCCATCAACCATTCCCTAAGGAATTCTTTCGAGAGCTGTTTTTGTCCTTCACCCCTGGACTGACGTTCTTCGTAGCCTTCGAGGTAGAAATAGCGGGAAGAATCGGTGGTATGTACTTCGTCGATAAGGGTTACTTCGCCATTGTACAATCCGAATTCGTATTTCGTATCTACGAGAATAAGGCCTTGTTCGGCAGCGATCTTGGTACCGCGTTCAAATAATTTAAAAGCGATCTCTCTGATCTGTGCCCAAATTTCAGGATCCACAATTTCCCGCTTCAGGATGTCTGCTTCCGATATGTCTTCGTCATGACCTTCCGTGGCTTTGGTTGCCGGCGTTAGAATGGGGGTGGGAAATTTATCGTGCTCTTTCAATCCTTCGGGCAGCGTAACTCCGCATAGTTCCCGACCGCCTGCTTTGTACACTCTCCAGGCATGTCCGGTGCAATATCCACGGATCACTACTTCAATGGGAACGGGATCACATTTCTTTGCAATGGTCACATTGGGATGGGGGACATCCACAATATGCGTAGGTACAATATCTTTCACATTTTCGAAAGAAAACGCCGCCAGTTTATTAAGGATCTGACCTTTGAACGGGATGGCCTGCCGCATGATGTAATCAAAAGCCGAGATACGATCCGTGACAACGATCCCGAGTTTATTCCCGGGCAATTCATACACTTCCCGCACTTTACCTTTATAAGGCTCGGGCAGCGAAGAGATCCTGGTTTCAGTAATACAGTTAGTTAAAGCCTGTTCTTCGCTGAAATTACTAAACACCGTCGGTTACTTTTTGTTGATGGTTGATCCGCGACTTACCAGGATCGGATTGATCGAGGTCTGGAAGAGATTGTCATCCTGTGTGTTGATGATGGCTGATAACCGGGAAGTAGCCTGAACACCAATGGTATGCATCTGCTGATCGATGGTGGTAAGATCAAGGTACTTACTCAGTTTGATGTTATCGTATCCCATCAGGGCGATATCATCCGGTACTTTCATGCCTAATTTAGAGAGTGCATGAACCGCACCCAGGGCCATGGTATCGTTACCGCAGAAAACAGCATCCGGGAAATTGTTCTGTTTGTCGTATTTGAAAACAGCCTCGAAACCGGCTTCTTCAGTATAACCGGCATGTTTGGTAGTATCTCCGGTAATAAAGAAGTCTTTATCGATATTGATGTTGTAGCTTTTGAGTGCGTCTTTAAATCCGCGTTCGCGCTCAACAGAAGTTCTGGTTTTAACCGGTGGCTGTATCATTCCGATCCGTTCAAAACCCTGAGTGGCAAGATGCTCACCGGCCATATATCCACCCTGATAGTCATTGACCATAAAGTAGTTGTAGGATGGATGCGATGAGTTCACCAATACGATCGGTACATTGGTGGATTGAAGATGCTTGTGGATCTTCTCACTTACATCGATAGAAAGCAGGATAAGGGCATCGGCCGTGCCACGGTCGAAGAAATTGATTACCGCTTCTTCCGGATCTTTGGAGCCGGTATTATAAAGAATGATATCGAGATCCATTTTTTTGAGCTCATCTTTCACTCCTTTTAATACCTCGTTAAAGAAAGGGGTTGTGAAAGAAGGAACCGCGACTGCCAGCATCTGTGGCTCTTTACTTGCCAGCTTACGGGCGCTTACCTGCGGACGGAAATTTAACTCATCAATCGCGCTCTGAACTTTTGTTTTGGTTTGTTCAGAAACATTTGGAGAGTCATTCAGTACTCGGGATACTGTTGAAATAGCTACGCCTGCTTTTTTAGCTACTTCGTAGATGGTTACTTTTTTGCTCATAGGTCTTTAAAAATAATGACTGACAATCACACTAATTTTCGAACTCTGCCTGCTGTAGTCAATTTAATCTCATGCAGTTATAAGTATAATCATCTTAGAATTCATATGTAATTCTCCTGTAAAAAAATATTTATTTGTTCACATGGGAACGTTTGCTTCTTATTTGAGCATTTATGGAGGCATGAACGAAATGCTCAAAATACCTTATTCGATGATCCGCCCGATCTACGAAAAGACCTCATTTCACCGGGCGGTTATTGAGGAGATTCCTGAACAGGAATTGAAACCGGCATACATCCATTGCCGGAAGATCACCAGGTATTATGCCAAGACCTTTTATATGGCCACGCGGTTTCTGCCAAAAGAAAAGCAACGGGCCATTTTCGCAGTCTATGGGCTCTGCCGCTATATTGATAATGTAGTAGATGACGCCATTGATCTTATAGACTACGAAGAGGTTGATTGCTCTGAAGTGGAGAATAAGCTCGACAGCTTCAAATATTCCTTGATCAGAGTGTATAATCAGGGGGTTTCGAGCGATCCCATCCTTACTGCTTTCCTCGATACGATCAGGAAATATCATATTCCGATCGATCTTCCTTTATTGATGATCGACGGTGTTAAGCAGGACATCAACAAGAAGAGATACCGAAGTTTTCAGGAATTGTACGATTATTCTTACAAGGTGGCTTCGGTAGTCGGGTTAATGACCAGCCGTATCTTTGGCTATGACGATCCCGATGCATTGGAATATGCCGTGGATCTGGGAATTGCCATGCAGCTGACCAACATTCTCAGGGATGTCGGTGAAGATCTCGAGCGTAACCGGATCTATCTTCCCGCGGACGAACTCGAACAGTTCGGATTGACCGAACAGGATCTCTTTGATCATGTACTGGATGAGCGTTTCACGGAATTCATGAAATTTCAGGTTCAGCGTGCCCGAACGTTCTATGAAAAAGCCGATCAGGGTATATTAAAACTTGATAAAGACAGTCGACTTCCGGTCTATCTGGCCCGTTATAATTACAGTCGAATCCTCGATAAAATTGAGGAAAATAACTATCAGGTGTATAAGCAGAGAGCATATTTGAACAAATTAGAGAAGTTCTCTGTGATCCCCCGGATACTCCTTAAAATGAACCGCGCGAGTTAGGATTTTTGTTGGTACCTGAGTACTGAAATTGATACTATACAGATGAATTTAACATCTGTTGTTATGAGCCAAATAAACAAAATCTTAATCGCCAACCGAGGGGAGATCGCAGTACGGGTTATTCATACATGTAAGGAACTGGGTATTAAAAGTGTGGCAGTGTACTCCCGGCCGGACGCTTTTGCACCGCATGTACAACTCGCCGACGAATCAGTTTTTATTGGTGAAGCCGCATCATCAGAAAGTTATTTAGTGATCGATAAGATCATCGATGCCTGTAAGACCACCGGAGCAGATGCTGTACATCCGGGATACGGGTTCCTGAGTGAGAATGCCGAATTTGCCAAACGATGCGAGGAAGAGGGCATCATCTTCATCGGACCAAAACCATTTGCCATTAAAACTATGGGCGATAAGACCGCCGCCCGTGAATTGATGGCCGAGGTAGGTATACCGACACCTCCGGGCTTGAAAAGTACGTTACAAAGCATTGAAGAGGCCGAGAAAGTGGCCAATGAGATCGGATATCCGATCCTGATCAAAGCTTCTGCCGGGGGCGGGGGTAAGGGGATGCGTATCGTTCACGATCCCAAAGATTTTGAATCCAGCATTAAAGCGGCGAAATCTGAGGCAAAGAATGCCTTTGGGGATGACCGTGTTTATATCGAAAAATATCTGGAACAGCCCCGTCACGTCGAATTTCAGATCATGGCCGATACCCACGGAAATATTGTGCATGTGTATGACCGGGAGTGCTCGGTTCAGCGTCGGCATCAAAAAGTGATCGAAGAAGCTCCATGTTCAATTCTGACCGATGAATTACGGGCAGAAATGGCGGAAGCAGCTATCGGAGCGGCCCGTGCCTGTGATTATGTGGGAGCCGGTACCATAGAGTTTCTGGTGGATAAACATCTGAATTTTTATTTCCTGGAAATGAATACCCGTTTACAGGTTGAACATCCCGTTTCTGAAATGATCACCGGGATCGATCTGGTGGCTGCTCAGATCGCAGTTGCCGAAGGTAAAGAACTTCCTTTTACTCAGGATGATATAAAGAAGAATGGTCATGCAATTGAATGCAGGATCTATGCTGAAGACCCTGAGAATAACTTCCTGCCAAGTACAGGAACACTTATCAAACACAGAATTCCTTCCGGAACCGGCGTTCGCGTGGATGCCGGGGTAGAAGAAGGTCAGTCTGTAACTATCAACTACGACCCGATGATCTCTAAACTGAGTGTGCATGGCAGTGATCGTGATGATGCGATCAAACGTATGTTGCGTGCCCTCAAGGAATATGAGATCGTTGGATGCAAAACTACAATTCCATTCTGCGAATTCACCCTTAATCATGAAGCTTTCACCTCAGGTAAATACGATACTCATTTCGTGCCTGATCACTTCTCTCCTGAAAAACTGAATGAGCAAACCGATGCCGAAGTCATTGCTTTGGTTGGTTCCCTGCTTAAGAACATACAGGATGAAAATACAGCAGTGATCGAACCCCAGGGAGGCTTTCAGGATTCTGACTGGTGGAATAACCGACGATAATTTTTATATGCCAACAACTGAAAAAGAACTATTCAATACGCTGAATACTCTGGATACAGAACAGCGTAATCCGGAGACTATGTCCATTGATCTGGCCGATGCCACCGAAATTGTGACCATGATCAATAATGAGGACAAGAAAGTAGCTCATGAAGTAGAAAAAAAGATCCCTCAGATCGCTGAAGCGGTAGATCTGGTAGCCGATGCGATAGCAGCCGGTGGCAGATTGCTATACTTTGGTGCCGGAACCAGTGGCCGGCTTGGAGTGCTGGATGCGGCTGAATGTCCGCCTACTTTCGGAACCAAACCGGAAGATGTTCAGGGCTTTATAGCCGGTGGTGAGGCCGCTATGTTCGTGGCTCAGGAAGGAGCAGAGGATTCCCCGGAGATCGGGAAAGAGGATCTGATGAAACTGAATCCTACTAAACTGGATGTGGTTTGCGGATTGGCAGCGAGTGGACGTACTCCATATGTTCACGGGGTGATCAATGCCGCCAAAGAATTAGGTATAAAAACGGTATTTGTTACCACCGTTCGTGCGGAACAACTTACGATTACAGCAGACGTGATCATCGATGTTCCGGTAGGTCCGGAGGTTGTGATGGGGAGTACCCGCATGAAAAGCGGAACGGCCCAAAAAATGGTACTTAATATGATCACAACCGGAGCAATGATCCGCCAGGGGAAAGTGTATGAGAATGTGATGGTTGACCTGATGCTGACCAATAAGAAGCTGGTTGAACGGGCAAAACGTATTCTGGTAACTCTTGGTGATGTGGATTACGACAAGGCTACGGAATTACTAAATGCAGCGGATGGTCATGTTAAGACAGCTCTTGTTATGGCGCATACCGGGTTAGATGTTACCGCAGCGAAAGATATGCTTGCTGAGCATAATGGTTTCATTAGAAAAGCACTACTTGCATTCGGAAATGGCTAAGACATTATTCAGTATCTATGCATGGACCTATTTTGTCCTGCTGTTCATTGTTTATTTCGTGATCATTGCACTCACTTTTCTGATCACTTTTCCATTCGACCGATACCGGAAGATCACCAATCGCCAGCTCGGATTTATGGCTACACTGATGATGAAAGTATCCCCCGGGTGGAAACAGACCATCAAAGGAGTAGATAGATTCGATCCCGAAAAGCCAACGATCTTCATAGCTAATCATCAGAGCTTCATGGATATCCCGTTTATCTTCCAATTACCCTGGAAAATGAAATGGGTGGTGAAGCATAGCATGACCTATATTCCTGTTATGGGGTGGATGGTAAAACTGACCGGACAACTCACGATCAACAGAAGCAGTAAATCGGCTTTGAAAAAGCTGTCTAATCTGGTGAGACCGCTAAAAGATCTTGTTCCGGTTATGATATTCCCGGAAGGAACACGATCGCTGGATGGGGAGATCAGATCTTTTAAAAACGGTGCTTTCCTCTTAGCGATGGAGCATGGATTTACCATTCAGCCCATTGTAATAGACGGTGCCCATGAAACGTTACAATCGGGGTCTTCGAATCTGAGTCCGAACGCCAACTTTAAAATGGAAGTTCTGGATGCAGTGAACCCGGCGGACTTTTCGGGTATGGCCGAATTAAAGGAACATTGCAGGAATCTGTTGATCGAAAAACTGGAAGAATTAAGAAGGAGTGACTAGCTCAGATATTGATATCTTTTTATCTGAAACCCATTACCATCACCGGGTAATGGGGGCGGTCATCATGTCTCAGATTCTTTTCATCTTTGTATTTAAATTCTGGCCGGATTCTGAACGAAAGCCGGCTCCACCCATGCAATTTGACAAAGAAGCCATAGTGGTGGAAGAGATCGTAGCTACCCGTCAACCCAATGTGGCAGCAGCCCCACCCAAACCAAGTGTGGCGATCATTGCCCCGGAGTTTGAGATCATTGAAGAAGACTATCTGGAATTCCCGGATATCGATACGTATTTGCAGAGTGATGCTTTAGGAGAGAGTTTCAGTACCGGAACGGACGGGGGAGAAGCTCGTATTTCAGGAAACCCGGACCGGCCGCCTCGCGTGATCAAGATCGTGGAGCCTGTGGTACCTGAAGAAGCAAAAGAAGCGGGGATCAAAGCGATGATCTACGTGAATTTTACCGTAAATGATGAAGGAATCGTAGTTGATGCCTATATCGATCAGATCCGATTGTATGAAGGAGGAGGGAGTGAATATAAAGTGGTAAAAGACCTCGGGTATGGATTACTGGAGGCAACGATAGACGCTGCTTTGAAGTGGAAATTCAGTCCGGCCCGAGAAGATGGGGAAAAAGTTGGTGCCTATGCGAGAGATATCTTCACATTTGGTTTTTGATGATTGCTAACGGGTTAGAATAATTCTATCTTTGGCGCCCTTCATATGAAAGGAGAGGTGCCGGAGCGGTCGAACGGGCTCGCCTGGAAAGCGAGTGTGCCCTACCCGGGTACCGAGGGTTCGAATCCCTCCTTCTCCGCAGTAAGAATCAAAGCCTTGACAGTAATGCTGTTCAGGGCTTTTTTTATACCGTAAGATATATCGCTTATCGCTTCGCGGGATTAAGAATTCAAAATTAAGAATTAAAGGTTGGGTACGCTCTGAGATCCGTCGGCTGACGGAGAAGCA
>DLCN01000027.1:0-37968 GCA_002480645.1 Balneolaceae bacterium UBA7797 | reverse complement strand
GGAATGAGTCATCCAGAGGGAGGATTCCCGATACTTCGGGATGACGACTGAAGGATCTGCACATTGAGAATCTGGATGGTACAAGGTTTTGGCAGACTCTTCGCTGGTGCTCTGAGTGACTTATCAATGTAGAATTAAGAATGATTCAATGATCGTTGGGACATCTGCGATCCGTCGGCTGACGGAGAAGCAGTCTCTGTATCTGCAATCTTGCCCGAAATCATGAGATCACTTTGGTGTATGCACCCCTCGGGAATGAACCGGGTTAGTTTTGAGTGTATAGTTTAGAGTTTTGAGTTTAACACTTAGCATGGGATTAGCCGGAATGAGTCATCCAGAGGGAGGAGCGAATGCGACGACTGAAGGATCTGCCCAGCGTGGATCTGGGTGGTTCTTGGTTTTGGCGGACTCCTCGGTTCCTCGGAGTGACTTGTCAATTAAGAATTAAAAATGATTCAATGATTTACCTGAAATCTTAATAAGGAGCCTCCCTCTCCTGTTGCAGGAGAGGGAACGAGGGAGAGGTCGTTAAATAGTAAGTTACCGTAACCAATACAACACACCCCTAAATCCCCTCTCCAGAGGGGACTTTCTGATTTTACTACATGGACTTGCAGGGTGTATAATCCTGAGATCACTTCGTCGTATGCACTCCTCGTGAATGGAATGGTTTAGTTTTGAGTGTATAGTTTAGAGTTTTGAGTTGAGCGCTTAGCATGTTATTAGCCGGAAAATGTCATCCAGAAGGAGGAGCGAACGCGACGACTGAAGGATCTGCACAAAATACGATCTAGCTAGAACTAGGTTTTGGCGGACTCTTCGCTGGCGCTCTGAGCGACTTGTCAATGTAAAATTAAGTATGATTCAATGATCATTGGGACATCTGCGAGTGGAGCAAAGAAGTCTCTGTATCTGCAATCTTGCCCGTAATCCTGAGATCACTTCGTTGTATGCACACCTCTTGAATACTTGAGCGTTGCTAATTAAGTGTTTAGTGAACAATCAGATCCTTGTTTCTTATACGATAGGCTGGTATAAATATGATGATTTCAGATCAGGTTAGTTGAAGTTTAAGTATAAATTCATATTTCCGATAATGTTCTCTGTGACTGAAAATCAAATCATAAAAAAACAGAGGATTTCCTGATTTCATTAAGTATATTTATGTGTCTTTAAACCTGAACCAAACAGGTATAATGCTCAACTAAATTCTACAATTTTCGGTGGCACAGTTGATTTAATGGGAATCTAATTTTCATTATCACTTTCCTTTATAGTTTAAAAATCACTTATAAACAATAATCACAAACAACTAACAGATGCGTAATTTTAAGCTGTTAACAGTTTGGTTATTGGTTGGCTTCACAATCTTCGGTTGCGAAATCCCCAAACAGCCAAATTTCAAAACATCAAACAAGGTCGAAGTTCCTTTATTATATGATAAAGAATTTCAGTTTCTTGGCGGCGGTGGAGACATCGATGCACTAATTGACACAACCAAATCGCTTGATTCCTTATTTACAGTTGTAAATGATGGCCCCAATGCCGGTTTGATCAAAATTTCAAAAGAAGAAGAATTTGAATTCGGGGATCTGAATGATGCCATTCCTGAGATCGATGCCGAAGGCACCAGTTTTACTTCAGAAGTTGGTGAACTCGAAGTTGGAAGCTTTTCCAGTGGAAACGGAAATCTGGGTACAGCGAATTTCCAGGATCTTACCGGATTAAATCCTTCATTCGTGCCTGCTGGTACTCCTATCCCAGGTGGTTCTACTCCGGCTCCGGTAAATATCGGGGTAGGTAATAATACCGACTTCTTTGTGAGTGCAACCATCAAAAGTGGAGGCATCCAGTTAACAGTAACCAATAATCTTGGTTTTGATATTGATGTGATCGGCGTGGATGTAAAAGCCGGTTCTAACGTACTTGGCACACTGAATCTCAATAATGCCAATCACGGTTCCACAGTTTCAGATATTCTTACTTTCAATCAGGGGGATCAGTTGATCGACCTGAATGTAGATGTATCTGTAAGCTGGTCAGCCCAGACCACCTCAGCAGAACCGGGTGAATTGGTAGTGGAAGGAATTGAAGGCCAGGATCTTGTTGCTTCACAGGTAACCGCAGCTCTGGAAGGGCAGGATTTTTCAACATCCAATACTACCAGTTTCAGTGACTCAGAATTTAAATTTACTGAGGCGGATCATTATGTTGAACTGGAATCCGGTACTATTCAGATCGCACCGATACAAAACGGTCTTGATCTGGATATCGATACTCTCAAGATCTCATTCCCGAATATCCTGAAGGCACCGTATACACCGGCTGATTCACTTGTGATCCGGTATGTTGACAGTACCGCTTTAGGCGGGCAGGATGCACGTATTTTGCGAAACAGTTCTTCCACAGAAAAGAATATCTCTCTTGAGGATGTTCGCCTGTATGCTTTAAATAATGAGATCACCTATAATATTTTTGCAGTAACTGAAAATACTCAGAATGCTCCTGCCGGAGATCAGAATCGTGTGATCAATGAGAATCAGGAAATTGCTGCATCAGTAGATATTGCCGGTCTTAAAGTCAGAACTGCTTTTGGTGAGGTTGTTCCACAAACTGTACTGCTCGGTGATGATGATCCTTCAAACGGGGATAATGTGATCGACCTGTTTAACGAAACCGAAGCTGAGATCACCGAAATTGATGGCATCGAAGATCTATCCGACCAGGTAGATGGATTGGAGTTCACAAATGCACAACTCACCATCACTTACGAAACGAACATAGACATCCCGACTACTATTTATGCAGCCATTCTTGGTGTGAACGGGGAAGGTGAAGAAGTGTATCTGACAGGTAGAACCGGGTCTGACTACATTGTAACCGACCAAACCAAGATCGATAGCCTGTATAACAATGGTCAACCAATTTCTGTTGATCAGGCTGTAAAGTTCTCAATCGACCCGGGTCCGGATGGAACCGGTGCTATTATTTTTGATAGTACTACCACGAACGTAAATGAATTCCTTAATAATCTGCCAAGTGATATCCGTTTTATTGGTATGGCTGTGGTGAATGAATCAGGTGAAGAAGCTATGGTTAGCACTCCACTGGAATTCAATCCAAAGTTCAATGTAGATCTGCCTTTAGCATTCCAGACCACAACGGCTGCTACCTATACCGATACTACTGAAACTGATGATCTGTCTGACCTGCCAAGTCCACTTAAAGGTGATGATCAGCGGGTTACTTCCATGGAGTTGATCATCAATTATGAAAATGGATTACCTCTTGCGTTTGGACTCGAGATCACCTTCCTGGATGGACTGGGATCAGAGATCGTATCTATTCCTTACTCAACTGACGACCCAATTGAACTGGGAGCAGCAACAGTAGACGAGATTACCCGATTTGCCTCTGTTGCAAATACTAATTCAGCAATTATATCTATTACAGATCAGGATGATCTGGATCAACTGTATAAGACCAGATCAGTGATCATCAATGCTACTCTTAATACCACTAGTAATAGTGAAGTAAAACTGAGGGCAACAGATAAGATAAAACTGAGTGTGAGCGCTAAGATCGCCGCTGAAGTAACTATTAATACAGAAAAATAAGGCAGCAGAAGCATGAAAACATTAAGAATATTACTTACGATTTGTTTTGGGCTCTCAGCTGCTACATTAGTGGCTCAGAGTCGGCACTATAATTCCCGTACACTTGGTATGGGGGGTGGAGGTACCGCAATCATTGACGGTTACCATGCAAACTTTTTAAATCCGGCTAACCTTATGCTGGATGATGGCAGAACCCCAAAAACTCAGCTCGGTCTGGTTGGCGGGGTAGGGGTTCGCACAGGTGGTTCGCTCCTGAACGTTTCTGTTTATAATCAATACCTCACCAAGGGTTTGACCATTGACGGAACGATCCGTGAGAATATGCTGAATGACTGGTTCGGAGCAGAATCTTCAAATATGAAAGAATTCTCCACCAGTGTGGATGTCGTTCCTTTCGGATTCTCACGACGGGCAGGTAAGCAGGCTATTGGTCTGGCAGCGAGAGCTCGCGTGATCAATGATATGTCTCTGAGTAAAGGATTTGCCGAACTCTTATTCTATGGTCTGGATTCTGATAAATTCAGTTCCCCTGTAGCTTTGGATATGACAGAAGAGGTCGTGGGATACATGGAATTTTCTCTGGGATATGCCCGAAGTCTTCCTGTACCATTGAAGAAGGTGTTTACGGCATTACCTTTCATAAACGATATGAAATTATATGCCGGTGTGGCTCCTAAATACCTGGTAGGATTACAATCTGCTGAGTTTGATTTTAACTCAACCTTGCAGATCGATCCTGCTGATCAATTTGGAAACAGCATAACACACGATTTCGACTACAGCATCTATTCTTATGGTGATCTATCAAAACAACTGAGCAGATTTGCCAGGGATCATTCCAGTGCTTCTAATCCGGCCGATGTTAAGTTAAATGATTATATCAGTGAATATGATGGTTCTGATGTTGGTTCAGTGGGTTCCGGTTTTGCCTGGGATCTTGGGGTTACCGCAGAATTAGATGTTTCACTTCCAATAATCAGTGTATTGTCTAAGAAGCAGACACTACGTATAAGTATGTCGGCTACAGATCTTGGAAGTATTACCTATGATAAAAATGCCAGTCGTGTTTACGCTGATGATGCTTTCATCTTTAACGCAGATCTGGGAGATGACAGTCCGGGTGATTATTTCGATGCATTACCTGATAGTTTGCAAAATCATGTGTACGGAGCAGTTTCTTCTCAATCCACCAAAGGAAAGAAGATCACACTGCCGGGAATGTACAATTTTGGTGCGGCTCTGATCATGGGTAAGCTTACAACCACACTCGATTATGGAGTAGGGTTCAACGATTACGGAACTAACAGTAAGAGAAGTACTCTTACCTTAGGGGCTGAATATCGTTTCCTTGGCTTCATCCCATTACGGGTTGGAACCCGAATTGGAGGGTATGCTTCAACTGCATATTCGGCCGGTATTGGTATCGATCTGAGATTCCTTGAACTTTCTGTTTCTGCTGCAACCGTGGCAAATTCTGAAAGTGATGGTAGTTCTGCCGCCGTTGCGGTTAGCGGATTATTATTCAGATTCTAAAAACCTGACTTACCTTTTTATAAAGCCGGTAGTTATCCAACTATCGGCTTTTTTTATGTAAACAATCGCTGAATGTCAATATCCGGGTGAAGCGGCGTATTATCCAGCATATGATCGGTCAGATCTTTAGCTAACATTCCCCCATAAAGAAGCCCTTTTGAACCAAGTCCGGCGAATACATAAAGATTTTCTTTCCCGGGATGCTTACCCATGATCGGCTTACGATTTGGAGTAGAAGCCCGCATACCTGACCATCTGCCGATCACCTCAGAATGAGTCTTTATGTCCGGTAATACCTTACCAAACCGACTCATCAGATAATCCAATCCTTTTGGATCCGGATCTTCATGTTCAAAGGAATGCTCGTACGTACTGCCCACCACAAACTCATTTCCACCCAAAGTGGTAGTATAGCCTAAAGCAGATATAGAATGAGAGAAGGGGAGATTTTCTGCCTTTAAATATCTCATTATTGCTAACTGACCTTTCACCGGAACTAATGGTAAGGTATTCCAGAAATCGGTCAGAAGTAAGTAGTACCCACTGGTGTAGATCAGATTTTTAGCGGCAATTTGTTCACCATCTTCTAGGGTGATCAGATAATCTGATCCGGTTTCCTGAACTTCAGATCGGATATGAGTAAACACATCAATACCCAATGAGGTATTGTAGTGAGAGAATGCATCAATAAAGCCTCCCATATCCACAGTGATGGCCTGAGGGAGCCAAACTCCTCCTTCTACACAGGTAATGCCGGGATGCAACGTCTGCACCTCCTGTTCGGTCTTCCATTCGATCCAGCCATCAGGCCAGTTAGGATGTTCAACATTTTCTTTCATTCTGGAGGCGATCCTGGCATCCATAGCCGGGCGTAAGACCCCGTTTATTTTGTAGAAGTTTTTACCGGTATACTGATGAACTACTTCCAGATTATTTTTCACCGCTTCATATCCTTCATCTGCCCGCCAGGTGTAAGTGGCATATCTTCCGGTGGCAGGGTTTACCAGTCCCATTGGCGCACCAGAACCACCACTGCCTACTTTTTTAGTATCAGCCAGAAATACTTTTGCACCCGACGCTTTGAGTTCTTTTGCTAGTGACATGCCGGCAATTCCGGCTCCCAGAATTCCGAAATCATAAGTTTTCATTATCTCAGATCTGTAGAATGAATAATTGAAACACCTGCATCATCCATTTCACGGAAGGCGGAGGCTACAGAATCTTCCAGATCGATACCCCGAACGGCATCTTTTATCAAAATAGTCTCAAAGCCAAAATCTGTGGCATCTAATGCACTCCACTTTACACAGAAATCGGTGGCCAGACCACAAAGGTACACTCTTTCAATTCCGATCGATTCCAACAGTCCGGAAAGTCCGGTTTTTGTAGTTTTGTCATTCTCCAAAAATGCAGAATATGAATCGATTCCTGCTCTGAATCCTTTTCTGATGACAGCAGTAGATCTAACGGTATTTAACTCGGGATGGAATTCGGCACCCGTAGTTCCCTGAATACAATGATCGGGCCATAGAACCTGAGTACCGTAATTTAATTCGATGGTTTCGTACTCAGATCTTGCATTATGTTGGCTTGCGAACGAAGAATGATCTGCCGGATGCCAGTCCTGTGTTTGAATTACATGTCTGAATTTTGGGATCAAGGCATTAATGGGAGCGATCACTTCATCTCCGTTGGGAACCGCCAATTTACCACCGGGGCAAAAGTCGTTCTGTACGTCGATGATAAGGAGTGCGTCTTTATCCGTTCTTACTTCTCTCATTTATAATTCTGTCTCTTAGGTTTGCTAATGGTTTACTGATACCCACTTTATACACATGTGGATTATCGAATCTTTTATGTTCAGCATTCAAGCGGGTTATTTGTTTGGCTGCATAGGCTGCACTTTCTGTTGCAGACGGTATCGAAATAATCACTTCTCCTTTTCGAACAACTTCTTCCAGAAGTTCCTCCGACGATAGTGAACCAACTTCTGTCTTTTTGGTTGGGAAGTAGGGGTGTTGAATCTGATCCGGTGTAGGTTCATTAACCAATGAGATTCCATCGCAATTGAATGTGCCGTCTTTATTATAGTAGCGGGTGATCTTTTTAGCGGCAGGTAGTGTGATCTTTTCTACGTTCTCAGAGATCTTAAGTGTTGGATTACCATTGATCTCACTTAATTTATACACTCCATCCAGTGCCGGATTATCGTAGGCTGTAATGAGCCGGGTACCGACTCCGAACAGGTCGATCGGGGCGTTCTGTTCTTCCAGACTTTTGATCAGGTGTTCATCCAGTTGATTAGAAACCGCGATCTTTACCTCCGTAAAACCCGCTTCATCAAGCATTTTACGAGCTTTTTTGGAAAAGTAAGCAAGATCACCGCTATCCAGTCTGATACCTACTAATTGGTGACCGTTTTTACTTAATTCTTTTGCTATTTCTATAGCATTAGGCACTCCGCTCTTGAGGGTATCGTATGTATCCACTAAAAGCACACATGAGTCGGGGTAGTGCTGAGCATACGTTCTGAATGCGGTAAGTTCATCATCGAATGACTGTATCCATGAGTGGGCCATGGTGCCGCTTATTTCAAGGTCATACAGTAAACCGGCAAATACATTGGACGTACCGTTCAGCCCGCCGATCACTGCAGCTTTACTAGCCTGAATGCCACCAAAACCCTGAGATCGGCGTAAGCCGAAATCTACGACAGTCTTATTGCCGGCAACCTGTCGGATCCTTGCCGATTTAGTGGCGATCAATGATTCAAAATTCAGTGTGTTTAACAATAAGGTCTCGATCACCTGAGTTTCGAGGATGGAGCCCTCTACTCTGAGAACAGGTTCATTCGGGAAAATGATCTCACCTTCCTTTACTGAGTAAATAGAACCGGTGAATTTGAAGTCTCTCAGATAATCTATAAAGGAATCTTTGAACCCTTTTTCCTTCAGATAGTTGAGTTCATCTTCCTTAAAGTGATATTCCTTCAACATCTCCAGGAAATCAGAAAGTCCTGCAAACAATACATATCCGCCATCGAAGGGGGCGCGACGGAAGAAATAGTCGAAGGTGGCAGTTTCAGTTTGACGGTTCGATAAATAGTACCCCTGAGCCATGGTGAGCTCGTACAGATCGGTAAAAGTAGCCGGGTGTGAAAAAAGCATAGGCAAATGATTTCCCTGAAAATAAAAAAAGGCTTTCTGAATGAGAAAGCCTTTACAGAATTTGCCAATATAAGGATGGATCAGCCCCGGTAGTTCCTGCGCTCCACCAGTTTTTTGATCTTTTTATTTCCGATCCACACTTTCTGGTTGGTCTCGACATTGATGAGTTCCAGATTCACGGTATAGAATACAGCCAGTGTACGGCTATCTGCGGATTCATCTACAATAGAATTGATGTTACCGATCAACATGAAATCTGCCCCCAATTCCTGAGCCATTTTCTTTGTGGTTTCAAAAGAGGCGTATTCCTGTTGATCAAGTCGTTCTGCCCGGATCTCCTCACGCTCTGCTGCACTAGCCACCAGATTCACTGATCCTGAATTAACAAAAGCCCGCTCCATTTCTTTAGTGATCACTTCGGTATCTATGTGTTCCATACTTTCGTTGCGAACGGTACCGACAATTACCGTTGGTGGTTTTTGATTTTCTCTGCTGAACTGATTCAGCCAGGGATGGGTGAGGGCATCACCGATCATCTCTTCAGATACCAAGCGGGCATCTGTGTCATTCCATCTGCCGGAAAGATCGGTGGTAGTTCCGGGATCCATTCTGGTGATCTTATTACTTGGCCGACATGCTGCCAGCGCCATTATCACAACTAGTAAACTATAAACTGTACGTTTCATAAGTGTTGGTTTTAGGGTTTTTATCTTGGATACATTGATTCAATTAGTTCGAGTTCTGTCCGATCATCGATCACAACTTCAAATTCTTCGAAATACATTATCTGATCATAGTCATTCAGATATTCCAGTCTGATGGTGTGCACGCCCGGTTGTAACTTAACCACTTCCATCCAGGCTTGTCCCGGCATGGTTTGCCAGCCCCTCAGATCAGCTTTTTCACTTGTTTCTTTGTATAAGAAACTCAGCACACTCACAGCCGTTCTTAATGCCCGGCTTTCATCTTCAGTGGCCTTTTTTATCAGGCCGGTTCCTGTGGCTTTAACTAAGGCTCTGGCTAATGTTCGTGCGTAGATCACCGGTTTTTTTGCTTCATACACACTTTTCGCAACCCTATCCATTTCTTCGATCAGTTTCAGAGATAGGGGTTCTTTGTCATTGATCAGAACATGTACTCTGTATACTTCGGTAGGATAGAGTTCTATTCGCGGAAACGAAAGTTTTACATAGCGATTAAGCGTAGTTTCATCAAAGAATCGAACATCTTCCTGTACTTTGATGGGAGCCTGTCCGGTAAACCCGGTGATCAACAGGTTATATGCATTGGGATTTTGCAGATATTGTAAGGAGCGGGTGTCGATTGAAGGATAGCCAAATGCTTCTGCCTGCTCATTTAATGCCGTCTGTAATTTCATGAATTCTATCCTGGAATCGTCCACATCCCCGGATTTTGCATACAGGATGGTTGCCAGATAGTGAGACATGGCACTGTTTTGCACATTGAGTTTTCCCGGAGTCCAGTCTGCCAGGTTATTCGTATCCTGCCTGGCGAAAGCATCAGCAAGTCCTTTTATCCTGATATCGAGGTTTTCCATTTTATAAGACATCCGTCGGGTTTCTACCAATGCGCCATCCCAATCCCCCTGATGTATGAAGTTCAGCGCTTTAAAGGCATTCAGATAAATATCTTCGTACGGCTCACCATCATAGGCAAGTTTATTATCATTACTAAAAAGGGAAACCACGCCCCGGCTCACACTTTTGGTGTATGCTTCATCGATCTCATTTTCCGCTTCACTGAAAAATACCGTGCTTGAGTCGTAATCGCCGGTAAAATGATAGATCATTCCATTCTCAAGATTCCATAGAACCTGATCTTTTTTCCGGTAGATGTTTTTTGATTCGAGTTCGTTTAATAGCTCTCGGGACTCATCGTAATTCATAGATGTCATAGAATCCCGAAGTTCAAATTGGGCATCATCAAGCATATAAGAATGGCAACCGGTACTACCGAATAAGAAAAGCAGTAAGAAATAGCCTGCTAAATTAGTTGACCGATCAGAACCCAATTTCATTATTGATCAAACTCCAAATTATTTGAAATCCCGTTAGTATATTCATTCAGTTTTAACATCGAGAGCAAAGTACGTGAAAAAGAAACTATTGTTATATCACATTTATGTGTTAGTTGGATTGATCTTCTTCTATGGTTGTGCAACACCTATACCACCCACCGGTGGTCCGGCTGACAAACAAGGGCCGGTCATATTACATACAATCCCGGAAACCGGAACAACGAATTTTAATGAGCAGACGATCGAAATTCAGTTCAACGAGTTCGTAAACCGGTCATCATTAACTAATAACATCACCATCGAACCTGATCTGGGAATAGATTTTGAGACGCACTGGAAACGAAAGAAGCTCACTATTGAATTTGAAGCTCCGCTACCTGACTCAACTACCGTGATCGTTACGCTGGGAGCCAAGATCAGTGATACTCGAAATAATAAAATGGGGGTGCCAACCACGATTGCTGTTTCAACCGGGAATGAGATCGATGAGGGAAGTATAGTAGGCAGATTGAGGTCTGCTTCAAACGGAAAAGGAATTGATGGGGTAAAGGTATTATTGTATCGTTCTCCGATCGATCTGGAACGTCCGGCCACTTATCAGGCCGAGACAGATACCGGGGGAGTATTCAGGTTTAAATATCTTAGAGAAGGTATCTATCAGGCACTTTATGTAGAGGATAGAAACAGAAACAAGATCTGGGATGCCAGAGAATCAGCACAACCGTTCAACAGAAGATTTTTAGATCTTAAGAAGGGAGCGGCTGACACTCTTGATGTGATCTATGTTCCCCAGGTAGATACACTCGCACCGGGAATTTTAGGAGTGGGACTTTTTTCCACACATCGAATGAGACTCAGGTTTGATGAAAATATCAAAGTAAATGATACGGTTGATATCACTGTAAACGATACGCTGGGGAATACATACAGCAGTGCCTATCCGTTGTATATCCCGGCTGCAGATCCGTTTGTACTGTTTGCCCAGAGTGACTCTCTATTAAAAGAAGGGGTGAGTTATGAGGTGATTATTGAGGGCATTACTGACCTTGCCGGAAATGAACTGGATAAGAATAATGCAATGTTCGAAGGCTCTTCGCAGGAAGATACTACGCTGCAACGTGTGATCAGAGTGGATTCTCAGGTTGGGTTAACTCCCAAACAGTCACTGATCGTCACTTATGCAGCACCGATCAAAGAACGGGATATCGTAGACTCACTGGTTATTGCGGAAGGAGAAGTTACCTTTACCGATTGGCCTGCGATCTCAATTAATCAAAACATCCTGACGATCTCACCACAAAAAGAATGGATCGAAGGAGTGGATTATCAATTCCTGGTTTGGAATCCCGCCACACAGCGAAGACAATTATATGAACCTGAAATTTGGGATGAGCTGGAATTGGGTTCAGTAGAAGTAGCTATTGCAGATACTAATTCATCAGTTCAGTATCAGCTTAGTCTTTCAAATGAGCAGGTTCCTGTATTTCGCGACACCACATTTACAGGCAAGGTTGAATTGACGGGACTTCCACCTGTTGCATACAAACTGGTTATTTATAATGATGTTAATGGGAATGGAAAGTGGGATAAAGGAACTGTATTACCTTTTGTAGAACCTGAACCATATTACGTACAGGAAACAGTGACCGTACAAACAGGATTTGCATCAGAGGTCATTCTGGATTTTTCAAAGAGTCCAAAGCGTTTGAGGAGGGAAGAGATTCCGGAACCGGAAATAGAATAAAAAGAACCTAAGAACCGGTCAGATGATGAGTCAGACCCCGGCTCTTAGGATTAGGTGTGAGCAACGTTGAACTAACTCACTAATTCTTCGTCTTTAATAATAATCTCAGGATTCATAACAACCTCAGATTTTACTGAATTTGTTATAAGACAAGCTGCTTCTGATTTATGAAGGATGCGTTCCGCTTTAGCTCTTTTACTTTCATCGGCGATCGTAAGAACCGGATTCAGGGTAACTTTACTCATCATAAATTTACCATCCACCTTTTCCAGTTTGCCTGTTGCTTTTACTTTTAGTTCCAGATATTCGAGTTTCGAATATTCAGAAATGGCCAGAAAAGTGGTCATAAGACAACTGCTTACTGAGGCAACAAATAAATGCTCAGGCGACCAAATATCCGGCATGCCTCCGGTAAACTCCGGAGGAGTTGCAACTTCGAATTCCTGACTGATCTCAGGTGCGGAAAGATTGCCTTTACGGTCAGCGATCCATTCCAGATTTACATCATAATAGTGTTCAGCGTCCATCATTCAATTCTTTTGGAGTCAATAATTTGTTTCAAGTATTGAGCCTGTTTCACTCCGGCTTCTTGCCAGAGAACATAGCCCTGCTGAAATAACATCAGGGTTGGAACACCTCGAACCTGATATTTAATGGCGGCATCTGCATTTTTTTCAGCATCAATTTTGATGATAATGAGGTCATCACCCATCATTTTCTTGAGCTCGTCAAGAACAGGGATCATCATTTTACATGGTGCACACCAATCGGTGTAAAAATCGACCAGAACCGGGGTATCACCCTTAATTAGTTCTGAAAAAGACATTTCTTTAGTCTCAGTGCTCATCGTGGTTATTTTTTTACCTCTAGTATTTCAATTTCGTTGCTCAGATCCGGTGTATTTTCACCGACGTTATAATTTTGAGGAGCAGCACAACCGGCAGAACCAAAACACCCTATGTTGGCCAGTACCTGAAACAGAATAAAGGCGCTGAAGAATCCAAGCATGGAATCCTTCATAATAATGGCTTGGGCGGCTATAAAGAAGCCGGCACCAAGCCCCATAAAGCGTTTTACGTTCCAGCCGCTAAGGACTGTTTCTCGTAAATAGTTGCTCATCCTTCGATCGTGTATTTTAGACGTTGCCATCCACCACCGTTGTGTACATTCGAGAAACCCTGATTCTGGAACATACGTCTTGCAGAACCACTTCGGTTTCCGGAAGCACAGCAGAGAATTAATGGCTCGTCCTGATTGAACTCATTAATGTGATTTGCAATATTCTGAAGGGGAATATTTTTAGACCCTTTGATGTGGCCCATATTAAATTCAGCGGGAGTTCTAACGTCAATGATCTTTGCACCATTTTCGTAGAGTTCCTTTAAGTCGACAGAATCTTCTGCCGGCATCATGTTCTTTAAAAAGTTAAACATATTAACTGTTTGTTTTTAGTTGTTGGAAGTTGGAACTCCAAAAATAAAGGTTAGTTGGCCCGACTTCAGCCACCTTTGTTACATAAGAGTTATGCGATTGCGTCCCAATTCAATAAGCTGCTCTTTTTCCATTTGTTTGAGTAAGCGAGATACCACAACCCGGGCAGTACCCAACTCGTTTGCTAATTGTTCATGGGTTATCCTAACCTCGTTTGAGCCGGCATTTTCACTTTTTTTACGCAGTAATTGCAGTAGTCTCGCATCCATCTTTTTAAAAGAGACTTCATTTACCACTTCTAAGAGTTCCTCAAACCGCTTATGATAGATCCTGAAAATGTATTCTACCCATTCAGGGAACTCCTTAACCAGTTTAGCGGCATTCTCAATGGGGATAAGCAGTACTTCACAGGTTTCTTCTGCGATCGCTTTCACTTTACTTTTCTCGCTATGAATACCACCCAGGAATGACATTATGCAGGTTTCACCGGGATGGATATAGTACAAAAAGAGCTCACGGTAGTCATTATCGGTCTGCATCACTTTGATACTGCCGCTTAGAACGATTGGGATAGAACGTATATAAGCTTCTTCATTTAGAATGGCCTCGTTTTTCCTGAATGTTCTTACAGAACCCAAAGCGGTGATCTTGTCAAGCATTTCCGGAGATTTTAATTGCTTTGACAGGTCTTCAAAATCATAATTAGATAATGGTTCCATAAGAGATTGATTATTATTTTATTATCAACTTGAAATCAGGATGAATAATAGTAATAGAGGTGTTATGAAAATAGCAAATAAACTAATAGCAATGCAGGGTACAGTTGTAATAATATTACTAATGTTTTCAAACGGCTTTACCCAACCGGAAAGTGATATCAGGTTAACTGAATCGAATATGAAAGACTGGATCAAAACCAGAATTGAGACAAACAAAATACAGTTGGAATTCAAAAGAAATGCTGATCAGTATGATGACGTGCCGGTTGCATACTTCAAAGCCCGGAACCAATGGCTGGAAAGTGTGGGTAAAGATCCTGAAGAATGGGATGAATTTTCAGAATGGATATATGGGGTCTACAGTGCGTTAGATGAACAGAGAGATATTGATGAAGAAAAATCAAGATTGTCGGCCGAATTAAAAGAGATCGATAACAATGAATTTCTAACTACCGAACAAAAAGAAATGATGAAATCGGGAATGACTCAGGTTCTGGATAAAAGAGAAGAGGTACTGGAACCATTCAGAGATGATTTTCCTGTCGCTGTTAAATTTGAGGATACCTTCAATAAGCTAAATTTATGGATCTCGGGGAATACAGCCGAGCCACCCTCAATAAACTAGTCGGAACTACATATCGGTAGAAAATTTTACTATTTTTGGAATCGCTTCCAAAATGAAAAATCAATCTACATGTCAGTCACCAATACCTCAGAGATCAGTAAAGAAAAACCAGATTCTACCAATGAAAATACAGGACTACAGAAGCCGTACAAGGCGAAGCATAAAATAAGGTTTGTAACTGCTGCAAGTTTGTTTGATGGGCACGATGCTTCCATAAATATCATGCGTCGAATTTTGCAGAGTAGTGGGGCAGAAGTGATTCATCTGGGGCATAACCGCTCCGTTCACGAGATCGTTAACTGCGCCATTCAGGAGGATGCTCAGGGAATCGCTATCAGTTCCTATCAGGGTGGTCATATGGAGTATTTTAAATATATGATCGACCTGCTTAAAGAACATGGAGCAGAACGTATTAAAGTATTTGGAGGTGGAGGAGGAGTTATCGTTAAAGAGGAGATCGACGAATTGCATAAAGCCGGCGTGACCAGAATCTTCTCCGTGGAAGACGGAAGTACTATGGGGCTCCAGGGAATGATCAATTTTATGCTGGAGCAATGTGATTACGATCCTTTGGATGATTACTTTGCTGCCCCGCAACTGATCAGGGAAAGAGACTCCATTACGTTAGCAAAATATATCTCCGCCCTGGAAAATGAACATACTGATATAATATCATATACCAACGGTAAGTTAAACTTGGGCAATGGTGAAGAGGTATCAGTTAATAAAAATGTAAGCATTCCGGTTATCGGAATTACCGGAACAGGTGGTGCCGGTAAAAGCTCGTTGACTGATGAGATCGTTCGTCGGTTTCTGGAAGAATTTGAACAGATCAATATTGGTATTGTGTCCGTAGATCCATCCAGGATCAAAACAGGTGGAGCCTTGCTCGGAGACAGGATCAGGATGAATAGCATCGATACCAACAGGGTTTTTATGCGTAGTCTGGCAACAAGGGCTTCTAACCGATCAACGAGTGCCGCTCTCAAACCGATCATAGAGCTCTATAAAACCGCCGGATTTGATCTTATTATTGCGGAAACCAGCGGGATTGGTCAAAGTGGGACGGAGATCATCGATGTATGTGATATTCCTGTGTACGTAATGACCAGCGAATACGGAGCCGCAACGCAGCTGGAAAAAATTAATATGCTGGATCTTGCTGATTTTGTAGTGCTGAATAAATTTGAAAAGAAAGGTTCTCTGGATGCTCTGAGAGATATTCGGAAGCAAATGCTAAGGAATTCAGGCCAATGGCATGCAGAACCGGATGAGATGCCGGTGTATCCAACGATAGCAGCACAATTCAATGATGAAGGGGTTAACCGGCTATTTAAAGCCATTGTTGAAAAGATGAATTCAGACTATGGGCTTACCTTACAAACAACGTTACATGAGGAATCTGAACCGGCTACCTCGATCCAATCACAAGCCATTATACCAGGTAAGCGGGTTCGGTATCTTTCTGAGATATCAGAATCAGTTCGGAATTACCACAAATGGGTTGAGCAACAATCCGATCTGGCTGCAAAATGGGAGCAGATTTCCGGCACTCTTTCTCAGTTAATTGAAAATGATATTCAACTGGATAGCAATTCTTTAGAGAGTTTATCTGAATTAAAAGTTAAGCATGAGAATAATCTGAGTGCTGAAACCAAAGAAGTATTAAGTGATTGGGATTCGATCGTCGACCAATATTCAAAAGAGGAGTTTGTGGTTAAGATCAGAGATAAGGAGATCAGGAATACCTTGTACAGGGAGTCTTTGAGCGGGTTAAAAATTCCCCGGGTCTCATTGCCAAAAACCCGGGCGGCTGCAGATAAGGTTAAGTTTGCTCTCAAAGAAAATTTACCCGGTTATTTTCCTTATACCGCCGGAGTATTCCCATTTAAGAGAGAGGGAGAAGATCCAACCCGAATGTTTGCAGGAGAAGGGACCCCGGAGCGAACTAATAAACGTTTCCACTACGTGAGTGAAGGAATGCCTGCGGCAAGACTTTCAACTGCTTTTGATTCCGTAACATTGTATGGAGAAGATCCCGGTTACCGGCCCGATATTTATGGAAAGATCGGGAATTCCGGAGTAAGTATCTGCACGCTGGATGACATGAAAAAGCTTTATTCAGGTTTTGAGCTGACATCCCCAACTACTTCTGTATCAATGACTATCAATGGTCCGGCTCCTATGATCCTGGCTATGTTTATGAACACGGCTATTGATCAGGAGGTAGAAAGATATTTGAAGGAATCAGGGGAATGGGATACGGCAAGAGCAAAGATCGCTGAGTATTTCAGTAAGCAACAGGTACACGCACCAGAGTATGCCATTGATATCCCGAAAGGAAATGATGGATTTGGTTTAGGCTTGTTGGGTGTGACGGGTGATCAGTTGATCGATACTGAGACATACAACTGTATCAGGGAAAAGACCCTTTCAGTGGTTAGAGGAACTGTTCAGGCAGATATATTAAAAGAAGATCAGGCTCAGAATACGTGCATATTTTCAACTGAATTTGCTTTAAAAATGATGGGGGATATTCAGGAATATTTTACTCAACATAAGGTGCGTAATTATTATTCTGTGTCTATATCCGGATATCATATCGCTGAGGCCGGAGCAAACCCGATAACTCAGGCTGCATTTACACTCGCTAATGGCTTTACTTTTGTGGAGTATTATCTGGCCAGGGGATTAAAAGTGGACGATTTCGCTCATAACCTTTCGTTCTTTTTCAGTAACGGGTTAGACCCGGAATACGCTGTAATTGGAAGAGTAGCTCGCAGGATCTGGGCGATAGCCATGAAGAACCGCTATGATGCTAATGAGCGATCACAAAAACTTAAATATCATATCCAAACCAGTGGTCGTTCGTTGCATGCTCAGGAGATACAGTTCAACGATATCAGAACAACTTTACAGGCATTATTAGCTATTTATGACAATTGTAACTCATTGCATACCAATGCATATGACGAAGCAATTACCACGCCTACTGAGGAGTCGGTACGTAGGGCTTTAGCCATTCAGATGATCATAAACAAAGAGCTTGGTACAGCAAAGAATGAGAATATCAATCAGGGTTCTTTCTTTATCGAAGAGTTAACCGATCTGGTTGAAGAAGCTATTCTTCAAGAATTTGATAGAATTACTGAACGTGGTGGGGTGCTCGGAGCGATGGAAAGCATGTATCAACGCGGGAAAATACAGGATGAGAGTTTGTATTATGAGAGTAAGAAGCATAGCGGAGAATTACCCATTATTGGGGTAAATACCTTTTTCGGGAATGAAAACAATGAAGAGAACAAACCAATTGAACTAATCAGATCCTCAGAAGAAGAGAAGAAACAACAGATCCAAAATCTGGAGCAATTTAAAAAGCGAAATAAAGACAGATCTGAGCAGGCTATCCAACGATTAAAAGAGGTTGCCAGAAACGATGGAAATCTGTTTGAAGAGTTGATGGAAACAGTGAAGGTGGCATCACTTGGGCAGATATCTCATGCTTTGTATGAAGTTGGGGGACAGTATCGTCGTAATATGTGATCCATGCCCAATATCAGAAAATCATGAAATTAAGTACGGCTGAATCTTTCATTGATCAGCCTGATCTCATTATTCAAACTAAAACCTGTATTCCAATCTTTGAATTCTCTATAATCAGTCACGATTGTTGTTGATTGAAAACTATAGCAAAGAGTTGAAATAAAGATGAATTCTACGATTGGAGGGGGCAATGGCTCTCAGTCCACACCGGTAGCTAATAAACAGAAGGTGCTGAAACTAATACGCAATTCTGTTCAGATTACCCGCGCCGATATCATTGATAAAACAGGGTTAAGTGCCCCTACTATATCTCGCATTATCGATGGATTATTAAAGAGCGGGTTGATCATTCAGGAAGAAGTTGGAGAATCCAGCGGCGGGCGACCTCCTCAGATCATCCGGTTTAATTCTAAGAATAATTACGTTATCGGGCTTGATATTGGTGGGACTACGCTCAAGGCTGTTTTTTCAAATCTGGATGGTGATTTTATCTACGAAATTGAGCATCAACTTGGTGACAACAGAGATTTTGCATCAGTAATGGAGGAATCGGGAGAGCTTATTAATCGGTTGATTCAAAGGGCAGAAGTTGAAGGCGGGCAGATACACGGGATAGGTGTGGCTGTAATTGGAATTGTAAATAAAAAGAGTGGTGAACTCGTGTATTCACCGGTTTTGGGATGGAAGAATGTTGATATTAAGAAAGCACTGTCTCAATATGTGGACCTGAAGATCAGAATCGGAAATGTAGCCAATCTGATCGCATTAGGTGAGCTTTATTATGGAATTGGAGCGCGATTAAACAATTTTATATGTCTGAATCTGGAATACGGAATTGGTTCCGGTATCATTATAGACCGTAAGCCATTTTATGGAGCGAATGGGTACTCGGGTGAAATTGGTCACGTTGTGGTCGAGCCGGGTAGTAAACGCACAGGAAAAGATGGGATATCGGGTACACTTGAGGCACTTTCATCAAATTATTCGATCCTGGAGTTTGTGGCCGAACAGCTGAGAAAAGGAGTTGAAAGTTCTTTAATAGGAGAAGTGCTAAGCATCAAAAAGATCTTTAAAGCTGCTGAACAAGGTGATCCTTTAGCAATGGATGTCATTGAAAATGCGGCGACCTATATCGGATACAGTATAGATACACTGGTAAAGATCTTTGATACTCAGGCCGTTGTGCTTTCAGGCGGTGCAGGCAGTGAGTCGGTCTATTTTATAGATTCTATTCGTAATAAGGTTAATTCCCTGAGCCTGCCGTTGTATAAAAATGCTATTCCAATAGTTGATTCCAGCTTTGGTAAAGAAGCTTCGCTAATGGGGGCTTTTTCATTAATCCTTGAAGATATACTTCAAAACTATACCGGATAGAGATCGCGACGATCATTCAGGATGGAATAGATTTATGGCAATCTGTTTTTGAGAAGATTATGGGGTATTGCCTGAAATTCTAATGCAAATCAGGGTATATGTATAAAATATTATTGTATCTTTTGGAATGCCTAATAGTCAGGAAGTATTAATAATCGGAAAAGTCTGGCCAGAACCTACATCCTCCGCAGCCGGAGCCAGGATGATGCAGCTGCTAAAATTATTTAAAGCGAAAAATTGCAGCATCACTTTTGCAACTGCTGCAGGAGAGAGTGAATATGCAGCGGATCTCATTAACATTGGCGTTAAAAGCCAAAAGATCAAACTAAATGATACTTCCTTTGATGAGTTTATCAAAGAACTGAAACCCGGAATGGTGATCTTCGATCGTTTTATGACCGAAGAACAATTCGGGTGGAGGGTGGCAGAACATGCACCCGATGCAATGCGTATTTTAGATACAGAAGATCTGCACGGTTTAAGAGCAGCAAGACAGATCGCGGTGAAAGAGGGAAGGCCAATGGCAGATCATGATCTGGTAAATGATTACTCCATTAGAGAAGTGGCCAGCATACTTCGGTGTGATTGTTCTTTGATCATATCCAGTTTTGAAATGAAGTTGCTCCAGACTACCTATCAGGTAGATCGTTCTCTTGTGTATTATCTGCCTTTTTTATTTGATCCCGTTACAGATAGTGAGGGTGAAAAATGGATTCCCTTTCACCAAAGAAAACACTTTATATCTATTGGTAATTTTTTGCATGAACCGAATTGGGATGCAGTATTATATCTCAAAAATACGATCTGGCCATTGATCCATACCAAATTACCGGGGGCAGAGCTCCATGTTTATGGCGCCTATCCATCACAAAAAGTATTTCAATTGCATGATCCTGATACCGGTTTTCATGTGAAAGGAAGGGCAGAGGATGCTAAAGAAGTAATCTCGCAATCGCGGGTGATGCTTGCACCGCTACGTTTTGGTGCAGGGTTAAAAGGAAAATTAGCGGATGCAATGCGATTTGGTACGCCAAGTATAACAACTTCTATCGGCGCAGAAGGGATGAATGGAGATGCCGACTGGCCGGGTTATATATACGATGAACCTCAGAATTTTGCGCAATCAGCCATTGACTTGTATAGGGATGAGGAGTTATGGCATAGTAAACAGAATAAGGGAAAAGCTATTCTGAATCACTTATTCAATGGAAAACTCCTCAGTGAAGAACTTTGGTTCAAACTTTCAAATCTGAAAGAAAATTTAGTTGCTCATCGAGAACGTAATTTTCTGGGACGCATGATGATGCATCACTCACTTAACAGTAGCAGGTATATGGGAAAATGGATAGAAGAAAAGGAAAAGAATAAAGCATCTGTCTGATTTACCACACCGTATTGAAACCATTTTCCAGACTCCTGTTATATATTTCTTCATTAAAGCAGTAAAGAAATGGTGCTTTATGAGCGCCGCCTTTTCTGGTTTCTTTTAACTTGGTAAGAATTCCGTATCCTAACATCTTGCGCTGGAAATTTCTCCGGTCCAGTTCTTCACCAAGAATGGTCTCATACAACACCCGTAATTCCGTCATCGTAAATTTTTCCGGGAGCAGATTCTTTCCGATTGGTTGGAATTTTAGTTGTTTTCGAAGAGCATGAAGTGCTTTTGTAATGATCTGTTGATGATCAAGGATCAGTTCCGGTAACTCAGAAAGACTTACCCACTCACAACTATCAGAAATATGATCAGGAGCAGGGGTCACCTTCGAAAATTCCACCAGCGCATAATATCCGAGAGTTACAAACCGCTGATGAAACCAGAGGCTACTCTTATCGGTGATGACCTTTTTGTCTACAAGTTTATCTACATACGCTGAATTATTCCGGGTTATGTCTCCAAAGAGATGGTATTGTTTCAAATATACATCGGTAACAGATGCTCGTTCTTTTAATACTCTAACTGCTGCAGTATCAACATCTTCATCTTTTTTTACGAAGCCGCCCGGTACGGCCCATTTATCCATATTCTGCATTTTCAAGAGCAAAACCTTGAGTTCTTTCTCATGGAAACCAAAGATCACACAGTCGATAGATAGCCCAGGATGGTAGATTTCGAAATAATCCATTTAATATAATTTTCTGTTTAACCGAAATATCTGTAATATGTCATAACGACACAATGAAAATATTACTGCGGAATATGAAATTAATAAATTCACTTCTAATAATTATGTCAGTTCTTATTCTGAACTGTGATCAGGGAATCCCATCCCGTGATCTGAATGGTAACGGGACTATTGATCTGTATGAAGATAACAATGCAGAGGTAGAAAAAAGAGTAGAAGATGCACTCAGTAGAATGACCCTCGATGAGAAGATCAATTTAGTGGTAGGTCAGGGTATGTCTTTTGGCGGAGCCGAATCGAAAGTTGAGGAAAGAGTACCCGGTGCGGCCGGAAATACGTATCCGATAGAATCACTTGGAATACCCACCATCGTTTTAGCTGATGGCCCTGCAGGGTTACGAATACAGCCTACCCGGGAGGGTACAGATGAAACTTTCTATTGTACCGCTTTCCCGATCGCAACCTTGGTAGCGTCCAGCTGGGATACTGAACTGGCGAATAATATTGGAAAGGCATTCGGAAACGAGGTTAAAGAATACGGAGCGGATGTATTATTGGCTCCTGCATTAAATATTCATCGTACACCGCTTGCAGGGCGTAACTTTGAGTATTACTCTGAGGATCCGCTTCTGGCCGGTAAAATGACTGCAGCCATGGTAAATGGGGTAGAATCTCAGGGAGTAGGAACCTCCGTAAAGCATTTCGTTGCAAATAATCAGGAGACCAACCGGATGTTGGTTAATGCAGTGATCAGTGAACGTGCACTGCGTGAGATCTATCTGAGAGGATTTGAGATTGCTATTAAAGAATCAGATCCATGGACCGTAATGAGTGCCTACAATCGGATTAATGGTAAATTCGCCTCTCAAAATCCTGACCTTCTTCAAAAGGTTTTGCGCGAAGACTGGGGATATGAAGGAATGGTAATGACTGATTGGTTTGCCGGAAATGATGCAGTCGCACAAATGGAAGCCGGAAATGAGTTATTAATGCCGGGTACAGATCAGCAATTGGAAGAGATCAGAAATGCTGTGGAATCCGGTGAATTAAGCGAGGAAGTTATTGACCTGAATGCAGGAAGGATATTAAATGTGATCTTCCGGTCACCTGCATTCCTTGGTTACGAATATTCCAATAACCCGCGTTTAGAGGAAAATGCGATCACCGCACGTAAAGCAGCTGCCGAAGGTATGATCCTATTGAAGAATGAAAACGATGCTTTACCCATTTCCGGAGATCTGGCGGATATTGCAGCCTTTGGAAATACTTCCTATAAATTCATTGCCGGAGGTACCGGTAGCGGTGATGTGAACGAAGCTTACACTGTTTCGTTGGTGGAGGGACTTCAGAATGCGGGTCTTACCGTTGATGAAGCTTTGATGGAAACCTATCAGGAGTATATGGAGATCGAGAACGCAAAGATTCCGGAACCTGAAAATCCGTTTATGTTAAAACCATCTGCCCCGGAAATGAAAGTTTCTAAAGCATTAGCCGAGGAAATGGCTGCAAAAGCAGATATAGCATTCATCACCATTGGGCGAAACTCCGGAGAATTTGCTGACCGTGAGCTGGACGGCGATTTTTATCTTACTCAACGTGAAAAGGATATGATCAACGTCGTTACTGATGCTTTCCATGCGCAGGACAAGAAAGTGGTCGTGATCCTGAATATTGGTAATGTAATTGAGATGACCAGCTGGAATAGTAAACCTGACGCCATCTTACTTTCCTGGCAGGGTGGTCAGGAAGGAGGAAATGCGGTTTCTGATATTCTAACCGGAAAGGTGAATCCTTCTGGTAAACTACCAACAACTTTCCCGATCAAGTTTGATGATATTCCATCATCCAAGAATTTCCCGGGAGAAGATCTGTCCGAGGAAATGATCATGAGCGATATGGGATTCCCGATAGGTAGAGAATCTCAGGTTGTTTATGAAGAGGGAATCTATGTCGGATATCGTTATTTCAATACGTTCGATGTACCCGTTACCTATGAGTTTGGATACGGCCTGTCGTACACCACCTTCGATTACAGTGATATAACCCTCACATCAGATACCTTCGATGGCTCACTGGAAGCGACTGTTAAGGTTCAGAATACGGGAGATGTTGCCGGGAAGGAAGTGGTTCAACTCTATCTCACTGCACCTGACGGAACACTGGAAAAGCCTGCCATGGAGTTAAAAGGCTTTGATAAGACAAAACTCCTGCAGCCCGGTGAAAATGTAAATATTACGTTCACGCTTACGCCACGGTTATTAACCTCATACGATTCGGAAAGAAATGCTTTTGTGGCCGAAGCAGGAACCTATAAGATCCACATCGGGGCTTCTTCCAGAGATATCAGGAAGACTGCAACCTTTACCCTTGAGAAAGAATTGATTGTAGAAACAACTACAAATGCTATGGTTCCGGAGATCTCAATCAATGAATTATCTAAGAATTAAAAAGAACACACGCTTGATATAAAAAGATCAAGTACTTCTATCCATACTAGTAAATAAGTACATTTCGGGAGATAACCGGGATGTACTTTTTTTATGAATGAAAAACCTGTAATCCTTACGCTAGATGCGGGAGGAACCACTTTTACCTTTACTGCATTGCAAGATGAGCAACCACTCATCGATAGTTTTACCCTGCATGCTCACTCAGATGATCTGGATCTGAGTATTGAAACCATGATCAAGGGATTTTATCGCGTTATAGATGAGATCGGCACCAAACCGGATGCGATCAGTTTTGCTTTTCCTGGTCCGGCTGATTATAAACACGGGATCATTGGCGATCTGCCAAATCTAACCGGGTACAGAGGGGGCGTTCCGTTAGGGCCAATATTAGAAGAAGAATTTCAAATACCGGTTTACATAAATAATGATGGTGACCTTTTCGCGTTAGGCGAAAGCAGATCCGGATTCTTACCCTATGTTAATGAGCTATTGGAAAGATCCGGAAATCCAAAACGCTATAAGAATTTAGTGGGGGTAACATTAGGAACCGGATTCGGAGTGGGAATTTCTATCAACGGTCGACTTTTACAAGGGGATAATAGCGCCGCTGCGGAGGGATGGAAGCTGAGAAACAAACAATTCAATTACACTAACATTGAAGATACCATCAGCATTAAAGCGTTAAAAAGAATCTATGCTGAACAGATCGCAATTTCGCCTGAGAACGCTCCGGATCCGGTTGACCTTGCCAGGATTGCAAAAGGAGAAATAGAAGGCGTTCAGCCGGCTGCCAGAGAGGTTTTTCTTCGGTTTGGTGATGCTTTAGGTGATGCTCTGGCTCATTTAACCACCATAGTAGATGGCTTGATCGTGATTGGAGGAGGTGTAAGCGGCGCCTACGATCTGTTCAGTGGCGCAATGCTCGATGAAATGAATGGATACTTCACCTCGCTGAATGGCATCAAACAACCCCGGTTGCTTCAGAAAGTTTATAACCTTGAAAACTCATGGCAAACTCAGGAATTTACCACTACAGAACATGCCGTTATCGTAACTAATAAGCGACTGAAGAGGAAGGTATACTATCAGCCGGAAAAAAAGACCGGGATAGGATTAAGCAGATTGGGTACTTCTAAAGCGATCTCATTAGGTGCCTATCATTTTGCAATGAATCGGCTCACTGAATGATCAGCAGTAGGGGAAATAAAAAAAGGCTCCGGTGGGAGCCTTTAAAGATCTTGGCAGAGAGAGGACTATTTTGCCGCTGCGATCATCCCCTGAAGTTTTTGAGTAGAAGTTGCTTCTTCACTACCCGGGTAATCATTTAGGATCTGATCAACCAGTTCAGAGGCTTTATCCATATTCTCAAGCTCATAATAGGTTTCAGCAGCTTTATATAAGTTGAACGGGGTAGTAGTGTCATTAACATCCCAATTAGCAGCCTTCACGAAGGTCTCTGCGGCTTTTTCGAGCGAACCGTTAGCCAGATATAATTTTGCATGAAAACTGATGGCGCCAACACCTAATATCCCATCCGGAGCATCATAACGGGAAATATAATCCAGCGCATCCTCGATATTACCCAGTTTAAAACTGGAGACGGAAGCGTAATAGATGGCAAGGTTTCCGGCTTCAGTGCCTGAATAATCATTCGCAATAGACACGAATCCGTAGGTCAATTCAAAATCATCGCCGTTTAATGCCTTGTCATAATCACCTTCAGAATAATAACCTTCTGCGGTAGCTAATAAATTCTGAGCTTCCTGCTCCTGATTTTGAGAATATACATTGTACCCGATAAGTGAAGCGATCACAACTACTACGCCGATCACGATGGCCAGAATCGTTGTTTTGTTTTCGTTAAATACACTAACCGCTTTGTTATAATTTTCAATTAGCGGATCAGATTCCAGTTCTTCTTTTGAAAGATGTTTTGACATGGTTAAATAGCGTTACAGATAATAATTACAGACTCCAAAAATAAGGCAGTTTCCACTTATAGCAAAACTTAAAGTGGATTCAATTTTCCGTTTTTAATTTCCATGATCACATCCGATCGTTTCGCGATCTCGGGTTCATGAGTGATCAGGAGAACGGAAACTCCAAATTGATCACGAAGTTCGAACAGCATGTCCAGAATGATCCCCGTATTTACATCATCCAGGTTTCCCGTGGGCTCGTCAGCAAGGATCAAACCGGGATTATTCATGAGAGCACGGGCCATAGAAACACGTTGCTGTTCACCTCCGGATAGTTGTGAAGGCCGATGGTGCTTACGATCAGCGATCCCAAACCGGTCGAGCAATTCAATGGCACGTTTAGACGCTTTATCTATACTTTCACCGGCAATTAGTGCGGGCATGCTCACATTTTCAAGTGCGGTAAATTCAGGTAATAAGTGGTGAAACTGAAAAACGAAACCAATATTCTTATTTCTGAAATCAGCTAACTGATCGGAATTGAACTCTGAGAGTGATCGGCCTTTCCAGATCACTTCGCCCTTATCCGCTTTATCTAAGCCTCCCAGAATGTGTAGCAATGTACTTTTACCGCTCCCGCTTGAACCTACTATAGAGGTAATTACTCCTTTATTGATCGTAAGAGATACATCTTCCAGAACCTGAAGTCGGGATTCGGATAATTCACTTTTATAGCTTTTGCTGATTCCGGACGCACTTAATACAATTTCACTGCTCATTCTTCAACGGAGCTGTTAAATTCCGGGTAGATCACTGATTCAATATGCACACATTTTCCGGTTTCTACATTAACCCGGGCTAGCGCTCCGCAAAGGTGGTTATCTCCGTCGGCTGCTTTATATTTTTGATGTACACCGGTTACAAATCGTTTGATGGCTACCTTTTTATCCATTCCAAGCGATGAATTATATGATCCGGTCATTCCCGCATCGGTTAAATATCCTAATCCCTGAGGAAATATCCGGGCGTCTCCCGTAGGAATATGCGTGTGCGTACCAACCAATACTGAGGCTCGTCCATCAATATGCCAGGCCATCGACACTTTCTCTGCAGTAGCCTCCGCATGCATATCTACAAATATTATATCTGTTTCTTCCCGCATTTTGTTGATCGCCCAATCCGCAGAACTGAAAGGATCATCAATAGCTTTCATAAAGGTTCTGCCCTGAATGTTCAATACACCTACTTTCACATTCTTTCCGGGAACTTCGTACACTCCGAAGCCGAAGCCGGCATTACCTTTTGGATAATTAAAAGGGCGGAGGATGCGATTATCCTCTCTCATATAATTAAACACTTTCCATTTGTCAAAGGAATGGTCACCCCCGGTAATTACATGAGCACCAAGAGAATGAAAGTTTTTTATAATCTGTTCATTAATGCCGTGACCTTCATGTGAATTCTCACCATTTACGATCACAAAATCAGCAGAATACTTTTTTATCAGGCTGGGTAAAACAGTTTCGGTGATCTTTATTCCGGGATCGCCAACTACATCTCCAACAAATAGAATACTTATGGTTTCAGCCAAATCTGCCTTTGTTTAATTTGAATTATGATTAGCGTTCAGGGTCAGGAGCGGATTCCCTCAAGTAATTTTGACAGGCTGTTATTTACTTTTTTCATCATCACTTCTTCATTTTTGATAAGATCGGAAGTGTCCTGTCTCGCCTCGAACAATTCTTCAGCGATACTTAAAGCCGCAAGCACCATTACGGTGGATTCAGGTTGATTTACCAATTGCTGTCGGTAAGTCTGAAAACGTTCGTCCACATATTTACAGATACTGATCATGTTTTCTTCTTCATGATCCTCTACTTTTAATGGATACTGTTTACCTAGAATAGATACTTTTATCGATTTCATGCCTGATTATTGAGGTGATTATCGATTTTTTTAAGCATGCCCTGTACTTGCTGGCGCATTGCCAGTCGCTCAGATTCACTTATCGCTGAGAAGATATCTGTTTGTTCTCCTCTCAGGTCTTCCAGTTTGGTGACCAGCTTTGCGTTTTCCCTTTTCAGGTCTTTGATCTCTTGTCTCAAATTGTTTACCTCATCCTGAATCTCGCCAAGGAGTTCCTTAAATCGATTAGTATGTGGAGAAATTTGATTCATAGCAGAAGAATTAAGCTCTGAGTTTAGCGGAAAATTCTTTTTCCAGGTACTTAACTATGCGCTTAATAATAGGTTCTACTTCTTTGATATTCAAGGTTTTGTTCGGATCAAGGAAATTGAGCCTGAATGCCAGACTTTTATTTCCAGAACCAATAGATTCACCCTCAAAAACATCAAAGATTTCAATGTTTTGTAAGCTTTTACCAGCTTTGCTCTTAATGGCATCAATAAGTGAACCTGCAGTGACCGAACCATTCACGATCACGGCAAAATCAAATTCGAACCCCGGAAATTTGGGTATCGGTTTATAAGTTTTTGAAGGTAATTTTGAGATCGCTTCACTAATAGCCTGCACAGATAATTCTGCCACAAAAACCGGAGTCTCAATATCATAGATCTTTTTCAGATCTTTGCCGATCACTTTGAGAGCGCCTAATCGGATACCATTACTGAAATAGATCAGATCTTCATCTTCAACACTGGTTGAAATGGTATCCAAAAGGTTCAGCTTGGTAAAGAGACCATTGAGAGATGATTTTAAATCAAACACCGAATACTCTACCGGTTTTCCCGTCCAGTGTTCGGTTGATCTTAAGCCGGCCAGTCCGAATAATATATGAGTCTCTTCCTTTATACCTTCGTGATAACTACTGTCTTCACTTTGCCAGAATACATTTCCTGTCTCAAAAAACCGTATAGATTTTGCCTGGCGATTGAAATTATAGGCCGATGCTTTCAGAAATCCGTGCAATAAAGAAGGGCGTAATGTGCTCATATCTTTAGTGAGTGGATTTAATGTTGAGATCATTCTATCCAAAGCACCCATATGATCCGCTTCCTTTTCAGAGATAAGCGAATTGGTGTAGATCTCTCTGAATCCTAGTTCAACAGAGGATTTTTTTAATTCACTCATGAGTATTTCCCATTCAGAGAAGGTATCTGTACTCACAAAAATACCATGGTTTGGAGCTTCGATCTTATTGTAATCGAACAATCGACCCACTTCTTCGATCAGATCGACTTCCCGCTCTAAATCCGGACGGAAAGTTGGAATTCGGAAGGTAACGGTTTCTTCATCCTTCACTAACACTTCTAATTCCAGTCCATCTACGATAGAAATTGCTTCATCTATAGTAAGATCAGTTCCCAGTAACCGGTTCAGATAACTTCTACGAAGCGTTAGTTCTACAGGCTCAGTTTTAACCGGATGAATATCAATGATCTCATCGGTTAATTCACCACCGGCTACTTCCTGAATAAGAGCTGCAGCACGTTCAGCTGCCATGAGCTGTAAATTAGGATCTATTCCCCGTTCAAAGCGATAAGAAGCATCGGTCTGTAACGTCTGAGCTTTAGCCGTTCTGCGGATAGTTCCAGGATCGAAATACGCACTTTCAATGAGAATATTGGTAGTTGAATCACTTACTTCCGAATGCAAACCACCCATTACACCGGCAATGGCTACCGGACCTTCACCATCACAAATAAATAATGTTCCGGGTGCACACTTACGTTCGATATGATCCAGCGTTTCAAACTCAGTAACTGTATCAAAATCCCTGACCACGATCTTTTTGCCCTTGATCTCATCATAATCGAACGCATGTAGCGGTTGCCCCAATTCGTACATTACATAATTAGTCACATCAACCACATTGTTTACCGGACGTAAACCGATCGCCATCAATTTATTCTTTAACCAGGCCGGAGACTCCTTGATCTCAACGCCTTTTACCATCTTACCAACATATCGGTGGCATTTTTCCGGAGATTCGATCTCAATGGTGATATCCTCAGATTCCGTAACGACTTTCGAGGTTGAGACCTCAGGTTTCTTCAGCTCGATATTTAAGGCTGCAGACAGATCACGGGCAACACCAAGGTGGCAGGTTGCATCCGGTCGGTTTGGAGTGATCGCAATATCGATGATGGTATCAGTATAAAGATCAAAAACTTCACTAACCGGAGTCCCAACTTGCAGGTCTCCGTCCAGCACCATGATACCAGCATGATCACTTCCAAGTCCTAATTCATCTTCAGCACAGATCATCCCCTGAGAAACTTCGCCACGCAGTTTAGCTTTTCTGAGTTTCAGGAAACTTCCGTCATCAAGTTTAATAGGAAGGGTAGAGCCAACAGTAGCTACAGGTACTTTTTGTCCGGAAGCAACATTAGGAGCTCCACAAACGATCTGTACAGTTTCATCCCCTAAATTAACCTGACATACTTTGAGGCGATCAGCATTTGGATGTTGTTTTGCTTCAAGTACTTCTCCAACGATCACCCCTTCAAGGGTGCTTCCGTATTCAAAGGTTTCTTCTTCTTCTAAGCCGATCAGGGTTAATTTCTCAGCCGTTTCAGCCGGAGTAAGTTTCAGATCAACAAATTCTTTAAGCCAGTTGTATGATAATTTCATAGAAAATTGTGAGCGAGCGCTTAGTTAAACTGTTCTAAAAAACGTAGGTCATTTTCATAAAAGGTGCGGATGTCGTCGATCCCATATTTTAAAATGGCGATACGTTCAACCCCCATTCCCCAGGCAAAGCCGGTATATTTCTCAGGATCAACACCGGAAGCCTTAAACACATTAGGATCCACCATTCCGGAACCGAGGATCTCCAGCCATTTGCCATCTTTTTCCGTTCCCCACCAAATATCCATTTCAAGACTTGGTTCTGTAAAAGGGAAGAAGCCGGGGCGCAGGCGGTACTTCACATCACTGCCATACATCAGTTTTACGAAGGTGATGAGTGTCTGCTTCAGGTCAGCCACGCTAACATTTGTATCTACATACAAAGCCTCAACCTGATGAAACAGGAAATAGGATT
Organism: Balneolaceae bacterium UBA7797; assembly: GCA_002480645.1. Taxonomy (GTDB): domain Bacteria; phylum Bacteroidota; class Rhodothermia; order Balneolales; family Balneolaceae; genus UBA7797. The sequence goes on along the minus strand of DLCN01000027.1, from coordinate 6,680 downwards.
TCGGTGATACCGCTTCATTACGATATACTCTTCCGGGCATGATAGAACGGATCGGAGGAGTCTGTTTTTCCATCATTCTGATCTGTACCGGAGAAGTGTGCGTTCGTAGCACCAGATCCATCATATCGGGATCATCACTTTTCCGAACAAAGAAAGTATCCTGTTCGTCTCTTGCAGGGTGATTGGGAGGAAAGTTAAGAGCGGTGAAGTTATGAAAATCATCTTCTACTTCAGGACCATCGGCGATGGTGAAGCCCAATCGGTAAAAGATATTTTTCATCTCTTCCATGGTCTGTGTGAGCGGATGAAGAGAGCCAACCGGAGTGAGGGGAGGGGTTAGTGTGATGTCGCTGGTAGCTGCTTTAATCTCAAGTGTGGATTCTTCGAGTACCTTTTTGGCCTCGTCGAACCGGTGTTGAGCCAGCTTTTTGGCTTCATTCATTTCTTTTCCAACCAAAGCCCGTTCTTCTTTAGGAACCGAACCCAGGTTCTTGAACATTGATTGTACCCGTCCGTTTCTGGATAGAAATTCCAGCCTGAATTCTTCAAGCTGATCCTGATTAGTTACCGTATAGGTGGCTATTTCTTCTTTCAGCGCTTTTATATCGTCAAGCATGTGAGTGGTGATAATCCTTTGACTACTATGTTATTAGGTCTCAAAAATAAAAAAACCGGTAAACCTTACATACAAAGATTTACCGGTTCGATAATATATAGCAAGTTCGCTATTACGCGTGGGCTTCCGTTACAATGGCAGCAAACGTTTCAGGATCATGAACTGCTAGATCGGCAAGAACCTTACGGTTAATCTCCATATTCTTGGTACTCATGGCATGCATAAGTTTAGAATAAGTAGTTCCGTTAATGCGGGCAGCCGCATTAATTCTTACAATCCATAATCTGCGGAATGCACGTTTGCGGTTTTTACGGTCGCGATACTGGTACTGAAGACCTTTCTCAACCGCATTTTTTGCAATCGTGTAAACATTTTTTCGCTTGCCCCAGTAACCTTTCGCTTGATTTAAAATCTTTTTGCGACGGCGACGGGAAGCCACTAGGTTTAATGAACGTGGCATTTTGTCTTAGATTAAATGATTAAAATTTATTTGGGATAAGTTGTCTTACCTTTGGTGCGTCAGCATCAGTCACCAAAGTACTTTGTCCCAATTGTCGTTTTGTTTTGCTGCTTTTTTTAGTAAGAATATGGCGCTTGAATGCTTTCTTACGCTTAATTTTACCGGAACCGGTAACTCTGAAGCGTTTTTTAGCACCACTATTACTTTTCATTTTTGGCATTTGAAATCCACTTGCTTTGTGAAAATTTAAAGACTTGCAAGATAAGCAGAAAACAAAGGCTAAGCAATCCGCTCCGAATTATTTATTCGGAGCCAGGATCATAATCATTCTTCGACCTTCCATGTTTGGTTTAGACTCAATTTTGGAGATGTCTTCCAAACTTTTGGCAAGCTTTAATAAAAGTAATTCACCCTTTTCGGTATACAACATATCGCGACCACGGAACTGAACCGAAGCCTTAACTTTGTCGCCACTTTCCAGAAATTCACGGGCATGGCGAGTTTTGAACTCAAGATCATGATCATCCGTATTAGGGCGAAACCGAAGCTCTTTTACTGTAACAGTATGCTGTTTCTTTTTCGCTTCTTTCTCTTTCTTCTTCTTTTCGTACTGGTATTTGCCATAATCAATGACCTTGCACACCGGTGGGTTAGCATTGGGTGCAATTTCTACCAAATCAAGATTATAAGATTCGGCAATTTGTAACGCCCGATCAGATGTTGTGATCTCGTGGCTGTCGTCCGGTTTAATAACCCGAACCTGAGCAGCTCTGATTTCTCCATTAGTTCTGGGCCCGTCTTTTTTAACAGGTCCCCGAAAGTTTCTTCTTGCGATAGTTATCCTCGTTGTTTAGTTAATCTTCAGGTAATGTCTTTTGCTGAATTTCAGCATTCACATTGGAAAGAAAATCAGAAAAATTGAAAGTTCCAATATCTCCTTTACGATGTCTTCTTACAGAAACCGTGCCACTTTCCATTTCTTTGGCACCTATGATCAACATGTATGGAGTTTTTGCCGTTTCGGCATCCCTGATCTTACCGCCGATCTGTTCGCTGCGCTCATCTACTGTAACTCTGACACCAATTTCTTTCAACTTAGTAGCACATTCTTGTGCATAATCGTTCTGATCATCTGATATCGGCAGAATCTTGATTTGTTCCGGAGCCAACCAAAGGGGGAAGTTTCCGGCAAAATGTTCGATCAGTATGGAAGTAAATCTTTCCATGGAACCGAATGGAGCCCGGTGGATGATCACGGGTCGGTGTTTTTCATTGTCGGATCCTACATAGGTGAGATCGAACCGTTCCGGCATTACATAATCTACCTGAACGGTTCCAAGCTGCCATTTTCTTCCGATAGCATCCCGGATAATAAAGTCGATCTTTGGACCATAAAAGCTGGCTTCTCCGGGAGCAATGGTATAATCCAGCCCCATTTCATCGGCAACTTCACGAATTTCCTGCTGGGCACGATCCCAGTATTCTGTACTTCCGCCGTATTTTGCATCGTTCTCATCCCGGAAGGAGAGACGTATATCAACCGGCATCCCAAATGTATTGAAAACAAAATTGGTGAGATCGATCGTGTTTTTAATTTCTTGTTTCAATTGATCGTGGGTGCAATAGATGTGGGCGTCATCCTGTGTGAACCCCCGAACTCTGGACAGACCACTGAGTTCTCCGGATTGCTCATACCTGTATACGGTCCCGAACTCCGCTAGTCGGAGCGGGAGATCCCGGTAACTTCTTAAATCGGAAGAATAGATCCTGTGGTGATGCGGGCAGTTCATGGGTTTAAGCATGTACTCTTCATCATCCACTTCAATTGGATCATATTGAGAATCTTTGTAATACGGATAATGACCGGAGGTTTTGTATAACTCCAGATTCCCGATATGTGGAGTGATCACTTCTTTGTAGCCGCGTTTAACTTGCTCTTCGCGTAGGAAAGCCTCCAGTGTTCTGCGTAAAACAGTTCCGTTCGGTAACCAAAGGGGCAGGCCACTGCCTACCATACTGTCGATCATATAGATACCGAGTTCTTTTCCAAGTTTACGATGATCACGACGTTTTGCCTCTTCAATTCGATGCAGATATTCCTGCAGCATCTTCTGTTTTGGGAAGGAAATACCGTAAATACGGGTCAGCTGTTTGCTGTTATTATCTCCGCGCCAGTAAGCACCGGCCAGATTGGTAAGTTTGATCGCTTTCACTACCCCGGTATTAGGAATATGGGGTCCACGGCACAGATCGGTGAAATCTCCCTGTGTATAAAAGGTGATATTTCCGTCTTCGAGTCCTTCGATCAGATCAACTTTATACTCATTGCCTTTTTCCTTGTAAAAGGAAAGGGCTTCCTCTTTAGAGATCTCTTTTCTTTCGAAGGAAGATTTCTTTCTTGCTACCTCAAGAAATTTCTTTTCAATTGCTTCCAGATCATCCTGTGTGATCTGTTTTTCACCGAAATCAATGTCATAGTAAAATCCATTTTCAATAGGAGGACCGATGCCGAATTTTGCCTCCGGATATAACTCCTGAACGGCTTCCGCCAATAAGTGAGCAGAAGAATGCCAGAACGTGTATTGGCCATCCTCGGTATCCCAGGTATTTATGGCAATGGTAGCATCTTCATTGATCGGGCGATCCAGATCGATGATTTCTCCGTTCACTGTAATACTTAGGGCAACTCGTGCCAGGCCTGATGAAATTGATTCTGCGATTTCCAGACCGCTCGTACCTTTTGGATATTCTCTTTGTGATCCGTCCGGTAAGGTAATCCTGATGTATTGTTCTGACATTTACTTGAAACTGTACATTTATTTTGAGGCGTGAAGATAGCAAAAAATCGCCTTCACTGACAGCTAAAACCCGTTATTATTTATTACAAAAATTATTGGAAACCGTGGGTATAAACATGCATATTCCAAGCCGAAATAAATCTACAGAAGACTGGTTTGACAGATACTTTTTTTGAATCACAAATGATGTTCGTTTGTGATCAGATATCATATAAAATATTAGACATCAACAGAGCAGCCGTCGAAAAACTTGGGTTAAACAGGGAGAAGCTGCTCAACAAGACCTTACATGATCTTGGAAATCCTGTATCGCTGGATATTGACCCGGGAATATTGGCTGCGCACGGGGTAGAATCCTCTTCAGAGATCTGGGTGTTAACAGGGAGCAGAGATAAGATCTATGTACAATTCTCCTCTCACATGATCAGATTTCGGGAAGATCCTGCCAAAGTTATTGTTGCCCACGATATAACCCCGGTGCTACAACAAACCGGCAAAGGTGAACATCAGTTATCCAGTCCTGTTGGCTTTCATGATTTTCCATTAGCTGAAATTGAGTGGGACAAAAAGAAACGGGTGTTGCGGTGGTCGGAAAAAGCCGAGCAGATCTTTGGTTACACACAACAAGAGGCGATCAACGATCCTATGATCTACGAGAAAATTGTGCACCCCGAAGATCAGAGTTTTGTAGAAGAGGAGATAATGAAGTGTGTGCAGCGCAGGTCTCCTATATCTAAAATTATGAACCGCAATGTCACACGCTCGGGGAAGACCGTACATTGCGAGTGGTATAATTCATTTCTGTATGATCATGAAGGGCAGGTAGTATCCACCTACTCGTTGATCACCGATGTTTCGGAAAGAGTGAAGGTGATGGATGAACATGAAAAGAGTGTGCGTAGTTTTCAGGATCTGTTTGATTCGATCAGCGACGCTATTTATCTGGTGAATGATGAAGGTAGAATTTTGATCGCCAATGAAGGGATGAAAGATACGTTCGGATATGCACCAAGAAAGCTGATAGGGAAAGATCAGCAGTTTTTAAGAGCTCCCGGTAAATTCGATCCGGGGTTTATGTTCCATTTACGAACCAAAGAACAAGGACGTGAACAGGTTAAAGTGGAAGGTTGGGGGAAGAAAGCAAATGGAGAAGTATTCCCGACCGAAATGCTGATCAACCGGGGTTCCTATTTTGGGGATGATGTCTGGATATTCATAGAACGGGATATCACTGATCGTAAAGATGCTGAGGAAGAACTAAAGAAACGGGAGCTGCTCTTTTCGGAGCTGTTCGAAACCTCACCGCTTGGGATCATTTTACTGAATTCTCATAACGAGGTGATGCAGGTTAACCAGGGGTTTACCCATATTTTTGACTACGAAGATTTTGAGATCAGAGGATTAGAAATAGACCGGGTGATCGTTCCCGAAAGTGAACAGGATAATGCCCGGATTCTAACCAATACAGAAAGAGTAGCTGAAATTGAATGTCAGAGATTGTCGAAATCCGGGGAACTCAAAGATGTGCTTATCTATGCGGTTCCTATCAAAATTGAAAACCGGACCATTGCCAAATACGGGATCTATGTTGACATCACCGACCGCAAGCATTCTGAAAAACGATTACTGGAATCACTGAAAGAAAAAGAAGTACTCTTAGCTGAGATCCATCACCGTGTGAAGAATAATCTCGCTGTAATTACCGGCTTATTGGAATTGCAGTCGTATAGCACCGATAATGAAGAGGCTCAGGAGGTTTTGGTGGAGAGTCAGATGAGGGTAAACTCCATAGCACTGGTGCATGAAACACTCTATCAGAATGAGAATTTATCGGAAATAAACATAGAGAACTATCTCCATAAGCTCTCACATATTCTGGATATGACCATCAGGAAAGAATCCCGTCCGGTGCATATTCATTATGATCTGGAGGACATTACCCTGGCGGTAACGCAAGCTGTTCCCTGTGGGTTACTACTCAACGAGATCCTTACTAATTGCTATAAACATGCTTTTAAAGGGATGGAAACCGGCAAGGTGTGGATCTCTTTCAAGCAAAAGGATGAATACCTGGAGTTTCATATCCGTGATAATGGCGTGGGATTGCCTTCCGGTGATATGCTCATGAAAAGTAAGTCGTTGGGAATGAAACTAATTAAGACCTTATCCAGGCAGCTGGGAGCCGAAACCTCGTTCTATAATGACGACGGAGCGGTCTTTGAATTTCGATTTAAGAAAGGATAAAAATTGAGTGTTCTCAGTGGAGCAGGAAGGGTAGAAGTAACAGTACCGAAATTTCTAACACACTGTTAATACACTAATTTCTTAAGTCAGAGGCTTGTCCTAACGGGATTTATTTGGAAAAACAGCCAGATGTGAACGTATTCAGACTCCCAATACCTATAAATCGTAAAACTCAGGCTGTCCACATGTTTCCCCTCGTTACGAACGTTCACGTTCGTAACGAACTCAATTTAAATCCGGGGTGACCATATCTCTGCTATTCGTTCAGGATATATCCGGTATAACTATATAGCAACTATATATAGCATATATACTTGCTATATGGTTAATAAAGGGCAATCCCCCCGATGTAATAAGTCTGCGACTTGTTCTAACGGGATTCCCCTCGTTACGAACGTCGACGTTCGTAATGCAGTCCGGAAGCTCCAGCTTCCATTACCACCTCCCAACGGTTTAACCAAGTACCAAAATAATCCCAGTTTTTTTATTACCAACTCTAAAAAAAACAAAGTAAAATAAAGGGGCTCCAATACTCTTGTAACCAATCGCACCTGATCCTCCT
>DLCN01000016.1:307704-310330 GCA_002480645.1 Balneolaceae bacterium UBA7797 | reverse complement strand
TGTTAGGCGCTGTTTTTATTGAAATATTTTTGATAAAAATTGAGGTAATTAGTTTCGATTTGAATACATGTAACGTCTGAATATTTAATTATCACTGGTTCTTCTATCCATCTTGCAACACCTGTAAAATATCTCAATGTGAATTCCTTCTCCTCTAAATTCAAAATCCGTCCGATATTGAATTCTGGCTCTTCATATTCTTCCTCTTCAACAATAAAATATTCATGATTTTTCATGGCTGAATGAATAAAACTCTGCCAAGATTCTAACACATAATTATGCTCGAAATTTATTTTTTCAATAAGATTTTCATCTTTCAATAAAGATGTTTGAAACTTGTCAGTATCTGTGGTTTCAAGTGATGTAATATCGTCCTTTCTTAGAACCATTAAGCCATCAAGATTGAAATCATATACATATTGAATCAGAATAAGGTCTTTTGATTCATCTAATACGAATCCTTGAATCTTATTTCTATCAATTCTTTCTCTTTTTATAGAAACTAATTCTCTCACAATACTTGAATTAACTATTAGCGCCTAACGGCCTGGCATTTAAGCGGCACAGAGATTATGACTTTGTTAAAGTAATAGTAGATATTTATTGGGAAATTTGTAGATAAAACCCCGTCTGTGTCCGCTTGAAATGCTTGTTAGCGTTTCGTATCACTTAATTTCTTTCTTGAGATCATCCACAAACTCAGAAATAGGACGAACATATTCTTTTAGACCAACATGATTTCTCGCATACTCCAATCTTCGACTATTGTCTGGCAAGTAAAAAATATGACGTTGGCCTCCAAGGAGTGCAAGCTTATCGTCTGACAAATCCTCATCGTAGGTTACAACATGGAAAAGTTGTTTTATTTTGAACTTGCTCAGGATTGAAGAATCAGCGCTACTTACTTGCTTCCAACGTTCTCTCAAAGTTCGCTTGCAAGAAATGCCAATCAGCCAATTATCTTTCGTTTTAACCCAATTATCAACTTCAATATCTGCTTGAAAATGATCGGGGGCAGATGCAGGTTTAATACCAAAAAACTCTAAAATAAATGATGTTACATCTTCTAAACTACCTCCGGCACGACCTTTTCTTTTTTGACCAGCACGTCTTTCAAATTCTTGAACAAAAGCGGTTTTAATAATGTCTTTATCGTCTTCCTTTAGATTATTTTTCTTGTCCAATAAAACACGCAAAGTTGCATAAGCTTTGACAATTTCTGTTCGCTCAGCAGTTAAAGAACCCCGAACTCCTAAATCATCCCATAAATTTATAACCGTTGCTAAACCTTCCTTTCCTTTGACATCCAAATAAGCTTTTGCAATAGAAAGTGTGAATTCTTTGTCATCACTCGGAATATTTTCAATGGCATTATTAATTGGAAGCATGATATTCTCGCAAGTCAACAAAAAGACTTCCATATCTTCCTGAGAAGTAATTTGATTGTCTAAATCCTCAATCAGTTTTACAATTCTTTGTTGTCTTGCAGGAGCATTTTTAACCCGATCAATTAGAATATTTTTTAGAGATTGTTTTTGAAGGACTAATGTTTCGGAGGGGTCTAACTTGTCATTATCTTCTTTGACTAATCGTAAACTACTGGCAATTCTTGTCAACAAATCATTCTCTTTGCCAACGCCACCATATTTATCGTTGTTTATCAACATTCGGGAAAACCAATAAACATTTTCCCACCTTTTTTCTACTTGCTCAATAAAATCGTGTTCAATTGCCATCCGGTAAGCCTAAGCCGTAAATTTAATTTTGAGTTGTTTTTTTTCTTCTTCAATTCTCTTTTCAGCCATTTCGCAATATTCAGGAGCAACGTCAATTCCTATATATTTTCGGTCATGTCGTAAAGCAGCAATTGCAGTTGTTCCAGAACCCATGAATGGATCTAAAATTACTTCTGCTTCAGTTGAACTTACAATTCTTTCGATAAGGTGAACTGGAAAAGGCGCAGGGTGTGGATTGTTCATCTCTTGTGTGAACTGCCAAATATCGCCGTGTGCATTAGCTTTTGGAGCAAGTTTGAAATCTGGTTTGGCAATTAAATAAATGACTTCATAAGTAGGTAAAAAATAACCTGGGTTAAAATTAATACCACCTTTCCGTTGCCAAATAATAACTTGGCGAACTGGAAAACCTTCTATTATGTCGTGTCGATCTTGAAGTAAGCCGCCTTGAACTCGCCACTTGTGATTATAAAAAATTGCCCCATCATTTTTTAAAAGTCTCATCATTTCAGTCAAGCAATCTCTCTGCCACTGTGCATAATCATCGTGTGGCATACAATCATCGTACGTAGAATAACCTTCAACAAGTTTAGCATTTGCCCATTTTCCGCCACGGCCATCTTTCATTCCGTTACCTGTCGAATTCTTCAAATTGTAAGGCGGTGAAGTTACAATCAGATCGACACTCTCTTCTGGCATTTCTTGCATTACTTCGATGCAATCCCCACAAATTATTTTGTTTATATAGTTGTCAATCATTTAAAAAGTAATGTCTGGTTTCAAATCATGTTGAAATAAAATATAACCCTTACTCTATTCACATTCGAATCAAAACCCCAAGAAAAAATTAAGATGTATTTTAGAACGCTAACGACCCGGCGTTTAAGCGG
>DLCN01000016.1:0-307347 GCA_002480645.1 Balneolaceae bacterium UBA7797 | reverse complement strand
GTCCGAGTCCGCTTGAAACGCTTGTTATGTTGTGAATTTTATTAACCAAAGTAACTGCTTGGTAATGAAAAAACTACTGCTATCATAAGAAAATGTAGTACGAGAATGATAAGACTAGCCTTTATAATTTTATTGGTCTCGTTGGCTTTTTTTAAGATGTACCCATATATCGGGAATTGGAATAAAGCTAATATGGCAAATGGGATGTAAATCTGATCAAAAACTGAAGCAGTTGCCATTGTATACGGAAACAAAAATTTTGCTGAAAAATAGTCTCCATGACCCGCTCCACCTGAAATGATAGCTAAAAAAACTGCTATTGGAGTTAATACATACGTAAAAACAAATGGTATTTTCCAATTTGAGTTTTTCATTTAGGAAAGCAACATAACGTGTACTCGTTTAAGCGGTGAGCAACATTAACTAAAAACCAAGAAACATGAATACAGAGACAGAAATTAAAACAGACGAGCAAAGCGAATCCGACTTGAAACGATTGTTATGCAACTTGCCAACAAGGGCAAAAATACAGCTTATTGGTGGAGAATTAAAGACATGTGAAATAACTACTATACAGTATAGATGCGGGGGCGTTTATTCAATTACTGTTAAGTACCCATTAGGGAATGATTATTTTGACTTCCTGACCTATTACTTTGATGGTAGAAAAGTTGGTGAGGAAAAGATATTCGAAGTATGGGAAATATTTAAAGGATTTGTTGCATAACATATTATTATACGACCGAGGGTTTTTGCTGATTTTGTCGGATAAAATGACAAAATCGCCCTTTAAACACAGTTCCGCTTTGTTATCCGGAATGTTATCCGACACTTTTAACCACTGCTGTGTCGGATAATATTCCAGCTTTTCTTGTAAGGAATTGCGCTGTCCGCAACACTAGAGTATAAAATTATGTCAAATAAAACAAAGGAATTATGTATGCGCATCAATCACCGCTGCGCGGAATTAAGAATTAAGAATTAAAAATTAAGAATTGGGGATAGCTTCACAGTTTTGAGTGTATAGTGTTGAGTTTTGAGTTGGGCGCTTCGCGGAATTAAGAATTATGAATTAAAAATTAAGAATGGGAGGCTTGAGCTGATTCTACACTATTCAATCATAGGTCTTTTCTTGTCAGATCATCACATAATTAAAAACAAGAAGTTCAATTTACGAGCTACAAAATGAACCTCCGGGAGAAATGCGGGACTACTGGTGAAATGGGGAGGAGTAGTTCAGAGCAGGGAAGGCGATCAACATATGGTTATAACGCCATCTCCATTTCTTCCGGCGACTTTTGCGCCACTTTTGGTCGCTCAAAAGTGGTAAACAGATTGTTCAATGGAGCAGAGCTCCTGTGGGGGAATTCCGCAGCGGAGCTACGGAACCAGATATAATGACTGCTTCAAAGTGTTGAGCAGGAGACCGGATCGATCAATCGGTCTCTCGCACATCGGTCCTTCGTATTTTGGAATCAACCAGTTTGTTCACCCGTAGATGCTTCTCCGTCAGCCGAAGGATCTGGATGAAGGACTGGGTCGCTCAAAAGTGGTAAAACCTGTTTCTGGGTTATTATCACAAGATTGCCGCGGCTCGGTTCGCTTCGCTCACTGCGACCCTCGCAATGACCGTTTCAAAGTTTTGAGCTCACCGCTGCGCGGAATTAAGAATGTATGCTTCGCAGTTTTGAGTGTTTAGTGTTGAGTTTTGAGTTGGATTTCTAAGTTATAGAATAGTCATCAATCGTTGGTCTGTACTTGCCAGTTCAACGTTTAGCGGATCCATCTTTGCACTCTGGATGAAGGATTGGGTCACTCAAAAGTGGTAAACAGATTGTGATTTGGAGCAGAGCTCCAATGTGGGAATTCCGAAGTAAGCTAGTTGTATTTTCTACAGGACTTCTTCGGTATAGCTCCGTGTCTGCTCCGTATCTGCTCCGTGTTTTCGTAGTGTTGTATCAAAGATGATAGGAGCGATGTATGACTTTTGTTCAAGGATGTACAATCGCTTCGCGGAATAAACCATGAGTGTTTTGCAGTGTTAAGTTGAGCCGCTCAACGGACTCAGAATATGCTTGACAGCAACCAGAAATCAATAATCGAGTAATTTCCGAAGCTGAATATCCAGATTGGCCAGATTCATATATCCTTCTTCCAGCTTTTTATTAAAGGGGATAGGGGTGTCGATAGGGGCGACCCGTAACACCGGAGCATCCAACTGTTCAAAACAATGCTCATTGATCAGGCTCGCAACCTCACTCATCGGCCCCATAGTAATGGATGGCTCTTGTAGTAACAGCACACGATTCGTTTTCTTTACCGTGGCTTTGATGGCTTCCAGATCGAGCGGGGCCAGACATCTGAGATCCAGGATCTCCAGTGAAATACCTTCTTTCGAATAGGAATGAGCCGCATCCAGCGCCCACTGCACTCCCATTCCATAGGTGATAATGGTGGCATCCGTACCTTCACGTTGAATTTTTGCTTTCCCCAGAGGTTCATAAACGGGTTTATCCGGGGTGATCTCCTTTAAACTCCTGTACAACTTTTTATGCTCAAAATAGAGCACAGGATTCGGGTCGAGCAAGGCGCTGTACAATAGATTTTGCGCATCTTCAACCGTACCGGGAACAACGATCTTAAGCCCGGCATGGGGCATAAACCAACCTTCGGGAGATTGAGAATGGAAAGGACCTGCACCGACTCCGCCTCCATGGGGAAGACGAATAGTGATGTTGAGTGGGGGAGTCCACCGATAATGAGCTTTAGCAATATTCTGAATGATCTGATTCATCCCTACGCTCACAAAATCGGAAAACTGCATTTCAACTACGGGCTTGAAGCCTTCCAGAGCTAATCCTACCGCAGCACCTAATACCCCGGATTCGATAATGGGGGTATTTCGTATCCGGTCAGCACCATAGCGATCTAGGAAGCCTTCAGAGATCTTAAACACCCCGCCATACTCGGCGATATCCTGTCCCATCATCAGAAATTGCTCGTCTTCATCAAAAGCAAAACGAAGGGTTGATTGTATTCCGTCTATAAATCGCTTTTCTGAGGAATTGACTGATTTATTAGAAGTTTTAATTATTGGAGCTGAAGCAAATACAGCATTCAGTTCATTTTCAGTATTAAATTCCGGTTCCGGGGATTTTAGAGCTTTTTTGAGATCAGATTCAAAGCTTTTATCCACTTCTTTACGGATCCGGTCAAAGTCTTCCTGTGAATGCATATGGTGTGATTCCAGATACTGTTCGTAGCGCAGAATCGGATCTTTTTTCGACCAGTCATCGAACAGGTCTTCCGGAACATAAGCTGTACCCGAGGCTTCTTCATGCCCCCGCATTCTGAAGGTCTTTGCCTCAATAAGTACCGGTTTACCGGACAGTGCGATCTTACGGGCTTCTACAATGGCGTTAAATACTTTCAGAACGTCGTTCCCGTCAATATTCATACTGTGCATGCCATAGCCGACTGCACGATCACTCAGGTGCTCACAGGCGTATTGCTGCCGGGTAGGAGTGGAGAGTCCGTACCCGTTATTTTCAATGATGAAAATGGAGGGCAGGTCCCAGACAGCAGCCAGATTCAGTGCTTCGTGAAAATCGCCTTCGCTGCTGGCCCCGTCCCCGCAGAACGAAATGGCAACGGCGTCTTCCTGTTTTAATTTCTTGGCGAGCGCGATTCCATCGGCAACCGGCATCATAGCGGCAAGATGAGAGATCATGCCCACGATCTTATGATCCATACTACCGAAATGAAAAGAGCGTTCCCGGCCTTTGCTGAAGCCATCGGCTTTACCGAAAAGCTGACAGAATAATGGGTAGAACGGAACATTTCGGGTGGTGAATACACCCAGATTCCGGTGCATGGGCAACAGGTAATCATTTTCTGAGCTGGCGAGCGTAACTCCAACGGAGATAGCTTCCTGTCCGATTCCGGAAAACCATTTACTGATCTTTCCTTGTCGTAATAATTTCAGCATCCGCAGTTCGATCCTGCGGGGTGTAAGCAAAGCTCTGTACAGTTCAAGAGCTCTGGAAGTAGCGATGTTTTCAGTAGGTGTGATCAATTCAATATTTTCTATTATCCCTGATCCCGTTTAAAAACAGGGATGCAACGACTGTAGATGAAAATTAAACCGATGAGTAAAAGTGATCGAGTAAACAGCAGGGCAACGCCGGAGATTCTGAAAGACCCTGAACCTGATTCAGAGCCTCATAAATCCGATCGTTGAATCTACCAACCGAGTAAGTACGCAAAAATTAACGGAGCTACAATAGTGGCATCCGATTCTATGATAAATTTTGGTGTATCAATTCCAAGCTTGCCCCAGGTGATCTTTTCGTTTGGTACAGCTCCTGAATATGAACCATAGCTGGTGGTTGAATCCGATATCTGGCAGAAATAGCTCCAAAGCGGGGCGTCAATGCCGAGATCCTGATCCAGCATAGGAACCACACAGATCGGGAAATCACCCGCAATACCGCCACCGATCTGGAAGAATCCGATCCCTTTATCGGAGTTGCTCTGATACCATTCCGCAAGAAACATCATGTATTCAATGCCGCTTTTTACCGCAGATGGTACCGTTTCTTTGTTGATGCAGTGGGAGGCAAAGAAGTTGCCACACGTGGAGTCTTCCCAGCCGGGAACGATGATTGGCAGGTTCTTTTCGGCGGCTGCCAACAGCCATGAATGCTTCGGTTCGATCTGATAATCATCCTTCAGGTCGCCACTGAGCAGAATATCATAAAAGTATTCGTGCGGGAAATAGCGTTTGCCATTTTCAGAGGCATCGATCCAGCGTTTTACCAGATGATCTTCAATGCGGCGCATCGCTTCTTCTTCAGGGATGCAGGTGTCGGTAACCCGGTTAAAGTGACCGTCGAGTAATTCCTGCTCGTCTTCCGGACTCAGGTCGCGGTAATTCGGGATGCGTTTGTAATGGTCGTGAGCAACCAGATTGAAGACATCTTCCTCCAGATTCGCTCCGGTACACGTAATGATCTGCACTTTATCCTGCCGGATCATCTCAGCAAGTGAGATCCCAAGTTCGGCCGTACTCATAGCTCCGGCCATGGTGATCATCATCTTAGCTCCTGAGTTTAACTGATCTTCGTAAGCCTTTGCAGCATCTACTAATGAAGCGGCATTGAAATGACGGTAATGGTGTAAAATAAAATCTGAAACGGGGCCTTTATTACTCATTGTATCCTAGTATATCTAACATGTTTTGTGCGTTTTGTTCGTCGCGGTACAGGCGATCGGTAATGTTACCATTCTCGTCCACATCCACAACAACCTGTCGTGGTGAAGGGATGAGGCAGTGCTTAATGCCGCCGTATCCACTGATGGAGTCCTGATAGGCTCCGGTGTGGAAAAAGCCAATGTAAAGTGGCTCTTCGTCATCGTCTTTGAAACTCGGTAACAGGATCTGTTGATTCAGTGATTCTGAATTGTAATAGTCGGAATGATCACAGCTGATTCCCCCGATATTCACCCGTTTGTACATATTTTCCCATTTATTGAGCGGGAGAAGAATGAATTTCTCATTGATGGACCAGGCATCGGGGATGGTGTTCATTAAACTGTTATCGATGATATACCAAAGCTCTGCGTCGTTCTGTTGCTTCTGCTCCAGCACTTTAAATATCACAGCTCCGCTTTCACCTACGGTAAACTTTCCAAATTCTGTAAACAGATCCGGTTCCTTAATGCCGGCATCGTTACAGGCTTCTTTCACATTCCTAACGATCTCATCCACGATATACTCATGATCATATTCGAACCCCAGACTGTTCCTGATCGGGAATCCTCCTCCAATATTCAGGGCATTG
Organism: Balneolaceae bacterium UBA7797; assembly: GCA_002480645.1. Taxonomy (GTDB): domain Bacteria; phylum Bacteroidota; class Rhodothermia; order Balneolales; family Balneolaceae; genus UBA7797. The sequence continues at coordinate 301,504 of DLCN01000016.1, read as the reverse complement.
AGGGTAGGGGCGATCTTTTTGATCTGGGTGAACAGATTGAGTCCCTTCTGGAATTCTCCCCAGTAATACAGGTTGTCGCCGATACCGGAATCCACGAAAAAGTGCACCATTACCAATTCAAATTTTGGATTATCCAGGATCTTCTCCTTCACCAGATCCATGATCTCCCGTTTATTGATGCCTAACCGGGAGGTGTAATAGGCGGCTTGTGGCTCTTCTTCGATGGAAACCCTTAAACCGATCTTGATCGGGCCTTCTACATTCAGTGCTTCCAGTTTGGGGATCTCCTTGGCGCTGTCCAGCACGGTGATGGTATTATTAAAACCGTGATTCATCAACTGACCGATCTTTTGGATGTAATCATCGGTCTTGTACCCATTATGCACAATATATTTATCCAGATCCAGTCGGCCGTTGTCATGCAGGCGCTCAATAAGGTCAATATCGAACGCAGAAGAGGTCTCCAGTGAGACATTCTCTTTCATTGCGGTTCGTATCACATGACTAAAGTGATTGCATTTGGTGCAATAACAGAATTCATAGTTCCCCTGATAGTGGTGTTTATCGAACGCCTTTTGAAAATATCCCCGGGCATTTTTAATCTGTTCACGGATCTTGGGAAGGTAGTATAATCGAAACGGAGTGCCGTATTTATTGATCAGGGATTTCAGGTCTACATCATTGAAAGAGAGGTAGCCGTCTTTGAGATCAAACCCTTCCTGCGGAAAATAATAGGTCTGCTCGATCAGTTCTCGGTATGTGTTTTTCATTCGTTAGCTTAAAGTGAAACAGGCCAAATTTATTCAGAAAACAAAGAAATTTAAACTATCCGATTTGTTATAATACTTAAATGATCCGAACCAGATTCAAAGACTGTTATTACCTCTTTCTATTGCTTGTTGGAGTGGTATTATGCACACAACAACCTGTTGAAGCTCAGACTGTTACCGTTATTAATGAAAATAATGATCAGGTAATTATTCCTGATTCAATTCTTCATAAAGCGGGACAATCTGAAGAGGATACAGATCGAAAGATCGCTTCCTGGTTGAACTCTGTCGGGTACTTCAGGGCTGTAAAAAAACATGACGATTCGGGTAATACGGTATGGAGTACGGGATGCAGATTTGAGCTCGGGTCGGTGCTTTTCTCGACACCACCTGCCGGTTCATACATTAAGCCTGTAACTACTTCCTATTCTGATAACATTCTGGAATCGGTGATCGAAAGAGAGTTGGATCTTTACCGCGAACAGGGATTTTATTTTGCACAAGCCACGATCTATGATCTGAATACAGATGAGCTCGCATGTACCGTGGATGCATCCGTAACTGTACAAAAAGGAGCTCTCGTTTATGCTGAACAGCTTCTTTTCAGTGGAAACCGGCTAAATTCTGCAGATTACCTGATAACAATATCCGGATTCCGGGACTCCTTATTAGTCACTGATTCCAATCTGCAAGTCATTCAGACCGCTTTGAATGGAAGTGAACTGTTTAATGAAGTTTCCTCCCCGATCCTATACGAGGAAAACGGAGCCTTTGTACTGGTAACGGGGGTCGAAGAACGAGCTTTAAACAGTTTTGAGGGTATACTAGGATATGTGCCCGATCAGAGTGGTAACGGACAGATCGTTGGTGATTTTGATCTTTCGTTATGGAATGTCCTTGCACAGGGAAATGGGCTGAATCTAAATTATGAGCGGCTGAGGCCGGAGAATACCCGGCTTACCATCGGTGTGAGGCAACACTGGCTGGGAAGTATCCCAATGGGAGCAGAAGCCGGATTTTCACTGTTTCAAAATGATTCTACCTATCAGTTGAGAACCATCGACCTGAAAGGATATTATCAGGTTCGTCCACAAAGCAGGATCATCCTTGGTATCGGAAATTCGCAAACCACCTCTGGTTCCAATTCCGGGTTGCTGGTTGAGCCGGATGGGAAGAGGTCTTTCGCGGAATTAGGATTCAGAATATCCACTCTTACCAATCCGGATGTTCCACGAAATGGTTTAGTATTTGAAGCCATGCTGGGAAGTGCCCGCAGATCACTCGAAATTGACTCGCTGAATGCCTATACCCAAAATTACCTTAAAGGCAGCCTGCGTTCCTATTTCGGAGTAGGAGAGCGTTCTGTGCTTGCTGTACGAACGGAATTATTTATACTGAATTCAGATAGGTTCACCGACAGCGATCTCATTCGTTTTGGTGGGGCGAATTCATTTCGCGGGTATTCAGAGGAACAATTTAATGCATCGGGACTTTGGTGGGGCGATCTGGAGTATCGCTTTCTGCTGAATCGTTCGTCGTATATTTTCGGGTTCGTGGCGGCCGGAACCTATAACCGGCCTCAGTTATTTACGGAAGTCAATAAACAGTTCTCACAGAAAGATTTTCTCCAATCACTGGGATTCGGGATCTCATACCGCACCCGAATAGGTCGGCTCACTTTTAGTTATGCCGTTGCAACCGACGAAGGAGCCGGTAACGGAAAGGTTCATGTGGGGATCAGAACTTCATTGTAGATCTATTCTTCTTCAATTTCAGAACAGTTGGCTTCGTAGAGTTCCGTTGCATCCTCAACCCCGAGCTGGATGGCCCGGTTCAGATCGGAGCACCCGTCTTCGATATTTCCATGATTGATCTGGGCTTCTCCACGTTCTTTGTAGATGTCCGGGTCGTTTGGATAGAGTTCCAGAGACTGATTGAAATCTTCAACCGCACCTTCATAATCCCCAAGTTTTACTCTTGTCCGGGCACGGTAATCGTAAATATCTGCATTTTCCTTTTCTACATTCAGTACTTCCGTAAAGTCGGTGAGTGCATCTTCGAAGCGTTCAGCTTCAAACTCGAGAATTCCACGTGTATAGATGAGCTTCAGATTCTCAGGATCGTTTTCTATAGCTTCATTATACAGTTCTATGGCGGGTTCAAATTCCCCCAGGTTCTCATACATAATCGCAATGTTGCTGAGATAGGTGGTCTCGGATGGATCAAGTTCATAGGCTTTAGAGAAATCCTTTAATGCTTTTCGATAATCTTCCAGATTGGAAAGGACAATTCCCCGCCGGTTGATGATCGCAGCCACACTGCTGTCAATATCAATAGTTTTGGTGTAGTATTCGTAGGCTTTATCATACAATTCGAGGTTTTCATAGGAATACGCCATGTTTTGGAGGGTAAGCAGATTCAGGGAGTCCAGTTTCATGGCTTCTGAGTAATCAATGATCGCAGCCTCATAATTACCGGTCTGCATATGGGTGTACGCCCGGTTTTGATATCCGACCAGATAATCCGGCATGATCTCCAGAGCTTTATTCAAAAATTCCATGGCTTTGTCATAATCCTGCAAATAGGTGTAGGAAAGGCCCATATTATTGTAAGCATGGAAGTTTGAAGAGTCCAGCCGGACAGCAATTTCAAAGTCTTTAATGGCATTTTTATAGTCACCGATCTTCATTTTGATGAAGCCAAGATTTTGCCGTGCATTCGAAAAGGTAGAATCCATCTCAATGGCTTTATTGATGTCGCTTAATCCGGAATAATACTCTCCTAAATAGGCCTTCGATAACCCACGCATATTAAAGGCGTCTTTATCGTCGGTATATTCCAGCGCCTGATCGAATGCCGAAATTGCCGCCAGATAGTCATTGGCCTCCATATATTGAATACCTGCTTCGTAGGCGGCCTGAGCAGTGGTAAGAGATTCCGAAGCCTCATCATTAGCTTCATCCATAAACACTTTTATGATAGAAGGACACTTGGTAAACACTTTAGTCATTAATTCAGGCATGATCACATCCTGAAAATGGGCTTCATTTTCAGTCTCGGTTTTTGTGCTGTCGAAGAAAGAGAGTTGCATGAATTCCGTTGAAATTCCGGCTTTATCTGAAACGCATTCATCCAGTTTTGTTTCGTCGAAATCCTCGTCCTCAGAGGCTGGTAATACACATTTACACATTATGTCTGCAAGCATATCTACACTGAGGGAATCCTGAGCGAAAGAATTTGATGCCGAAAGTAGAAGGGCAAGTAGGAGGAAGAGGGATCTTTTCATCTAAATCGTCTGTATTTATGTAGTTAGTTATACTTCGGAATATAGAAAAAGTGAGGGCAAATGACTTTTCAATTACTAATTAAAAATGATTCACTGATAAATGGGGCATTTGCGAGTGGAGCGAAGCAATCCCGACCTTGTGGCATACATACTGAGATCACGTCGTCGTATGCACTCCTCGTGAATGGAACGGGTTAGTTTTGAGTGTATAGTTTAGAGTTTTGAGTGTATAGTTTAGAGTTTTGAGTTTAACGCTTAGCCTGTGATTAGCCGGAATGAGTCATCCGGAGGGAGGAACGCAGGTGAAGACCGAAAGATCTGCACAATCCTGATCAACCTTGTTACTAAATTTCGCAGGACTGAAGTCCATGCTAACTTATGTTCCAGACAGGTGTTTAACCCGAATTCGATAGGACAACAAGCAAGGGCATAAACAAGCATGGGTTTTAACCCTGCGCTTGTAATTATTACGATATACTTCATTTGCCAGTAGAGCGAAGCAATCCCGATCTTGTGGCATATACACTGAGATCAATTCGTCGTATGCACTCCTCGTGAATGGAATTGGTCATCCAGAGGGAGGAACGTATGCAACGACCGAAGGATCTGCCCAACATGGATCCGGGTGGTTCTTAATTTTGGCAGACTCTTCGCCCCGTATGCACGGGACTCTGAGTGACTGTTCCATGTTTGAATTTTGATTCCAAAGCATGGTCCATCAAACGTACTAAATCCGTCTAAGGGAATTTAAATCAGAGTAGCCGGAGCAACATCAACCCGAACCCTGAACACATTTACCACAAATGATGGACGTGTGGCTTGATATCTTCTTCGTAGATCTCTTTGATCGCACTCATTTGCTCTTCTGATAATTCCGGGAGGGCAGAAGCGGCCATGTTTGAATCTACCTGATAGGATTTTGATGCTCCGGGAATGACCACCGATACGTTATCATTCATCAGGATCCATTTGATGGCTACCTGTGCAAGATTTTCTTTTTCCGGGAAGAGTTTTTTGATCTTTTCTACTGCATTTAGTCCAACCTCGTATGGAACACCGGCAAAGGTTTCGCCTTTATCGAACCATTCGCCATTTCTGTTACCATGACGGTGATCACCTTCTTCAAATTGAGTATCGAGGCTGTATTTTCCGGTAAGTAGCCCAGATGCCAGCGGAACTCTTACAATAACTCCTACATTCTTTTCTTTGGCCCGCTCATAGAACAGATCATCGGGGCGCTGACGGAACATGTTATAAATGATCTGAACCGTAGTTACATTCTCGTATTCGATTGCTTTCAGTGCTTCTTCCACTTTTTCCACACTCACCCCCAGATTCAGGATCTTTCCTTCCGCTTTCAGTCGTTCAAATTCGCCAAAGATCTCAGGTCGGTAATACACTTCGGTTGGCGGACAGTGTAGCTGTATCAGGTCAATGGTTTCGAGATTAAGTCTTTTCAAAGAATCTTCCACATAACCGCGAAGTGCTTCCGGGGTGTAGCCTTCGTTCACGTGAGGGTTGATCTGTCGCCCGCATTTCGTAGCTACATAAATACGGTCACTGACGGAATTCACGAATTTACCCACGGCTTTTTCACTTTCACCGGCTTCATACACATCAGCGGTATCAATGAAATTTACTCCGGCATCAAATGATTGTTTTAAAATATCCTGTGCAAGATCGTGATCGAATCCTGATCCCCAGGTTCCGCCAACCTGCCAGGTTCCTAACGATACTTCTGAAACTTCAAATCCGGTCTTTCCCAGTGTTCTGTAATTCATGATTCTCCAAACTTTTTATTTAAAAATTACCGATCACTGAAAGTAATGGAATCTGAGCTAAATTGAGGTAGAAAAAGCTTATGAAAGATATCGAGAAATAAAAAAAGCCGGATGCTTTTGCAGGGCATCCGGCTTATTAAGATTGATGTGTTATGATCAAATCTACATGAGAAAACTCATCAAAGTACCTGCAGCAATGGCTGAACCAATCACTCCGGCTACGTTTGGAGCCATAGCATGCATCAACAGATAATTGGAAGAATCGTATTTCAATCCTTCGTGATGAACTACCCGGGCACTGTCGGGTACGGCAGATACGCCGGCGGCACCGATCAGCGGGTTGATCTTGTTGTCGCTTTTAAGGAACAGGTTCATGAATTTGGCGAACAAAACACCTCCGGCTGTCGCTACCATAAAGGAGAAAGCACCCAATACGAAGATGAGGATCGATTCCGGAGTAAGGAAGGTGGAGGCTTGTGTAGAAGCACCAACCGTAACTCCCAGCAGAATCGTTACGATATCGATCATCGAGGTCCGGGCTGTTTCAGCCAATCGTTCGGTTACCATCGATTCCTTAAGAAGATTACCAAAGAACAACATACCAAGTAGCGGAAGCGCTGCAGGGGTGATGAACGTGGTAAGTAAAAGCCCGATGATAGGGAACAGCACCTTCTCAGTCTTAGAAACGGCGCGGGGTGGCTTCATCCGGATCACTCTTTCCTTACTGTTGGTCAGCAATCTCATGATCGGAGGCTGGATCACAGGCACCAGGGCCATGTATGAATAAGCCGCGATCGCGATGGATCCGATCAGATGCGGAGCCAGTTTGGAGGACAGGAAGATGGATGTTGGTCCGTCAGCGCCACCAATAATGGCTATTGCACCAGCTTCTCCGGTATTGAACGCTAAAGCGATAGCACCAAAGAAGGTTCCGAAGATACCGATCTGCGCAGCCGCCCCGAGTAATACCAGCTTTGGGTTTGAAAGCATGGTGGAGAAGTCGGTCATTGCCCCGATCCCCAGGAAAATAAGTGGAGGATAAACCCCTTTTACTACCCCTTGATAGAGATAGTTCAACACACTGCCGTCTTCATAGATACCGAGTGTTAAACCGGCATCCTGTAAATAAGGTATGTTACCGATGATGATCCCGAATCCGATGGGGACAAGGAGCAGTGGTTCATAGTTTTTCTTGATAGCCAGGTACAAAAAGAACAAGGCTACAACGATCATAAATATATTCCCGATCTCTACATTGTAGAAACCAGTGTAGTGGTAAAAATTCTCTAAACCTTTCATTGCAACAGGGGTTATTCGATTTCGATTAGAACCGCGTCCTGAAGAACCGATTCACCTGCTGCTACTTTGATAGATTTTACCGTACCAGCAACACTTGAGTTGATGGTATTTTCCATTTTCATGGCTTCCATTACCAGTAGCAATTGGTCTTTTTCTACAGTGTCACCTTCTTTTACCGCCACAGAAAGGATCTTACCGGGTAGGGGTGCATTAATTGCAGTGGCTCCGGCTGATGGGGCAGGAGCAGGTTTACTGCCTGCACTTTTACCGGTTGGCGGTGTTTTGGTGGCAGGGGTTTTAGCCCGGACCAACCGAGGAGTTTTCTTTGTTTTTACTTCCTCTTTCAGTACCACTTCGTATGGAGTACCATTTACCTCTACACCCACTACATTGTCCTCAAAACTCTTGATGCGAACAGCGTATGGGTTACCATTAATTTCGAATTCGTATTTTTTCATTTTCTTCTACCGTCTGTAATTCGTTACGGAATAAATTTTTGAGCTCCAGGGTGAGTATCGTCTGGATACTTTTTGAATAGTTAGAATAGCATCTTCATCATCATGAAAGTTATCATTGATGAAAAGGTGAATTGCCGCGGTAATTGCCGCATTTTCTGCACCGGTCAGGGCAGCTTTTTTAACCTTAACCGAAGATTCAGTAACTGCTTCTAACTTTTTCTCATTGTTCTTTCCTCTGTTTCTGAGTGACTTTCCTGTGGTGAGAACAAAATTCAGCACTTTAGGTACATTCAGAAATACGATGTATAAGGCAGCAAGAACGATGAACACGATCAGATAACCGATAAACATGATGTTTATCTCTTCACCGGTTATCAGAGACAGATCAAATTGGGTGAGTCGTTCAAAGAAATACATAGGGTAACCTCCTTAAAGCGGAACGTTTCCGTGTTTCTTTGGCGGATTCAGCACTTTCTTGGTCTCCAGAGATTGCAGTGCCCGGATAATGCGGAATCGGGTATTTCGTGGCTCAATGATGTCATCAATATAACCGTAACGAGCTGCCTCGTAAGGATTCGCAAATTTATCTTTGTATTCCTCTTCTTTTTCGGCAGTAAATTTAGCCCGTTCTTCGTCGTCTTCGATCTCGCGAAGCTCCTTCGCATAGAGAATTTCGGTAGCACCTTTGGGGCCCATCACAGCGATCTCAGCGGATGGCCATGCATAGTTGATATCGTTATTCAGGTGTTTAGAACCCATCACATCATAGGCTCCGCCATACGCTTTGCGAAGAATAATGGTGATCTTAGGTACGGTTGCTTCACCATAGGCATACAGTAATTTTGCACCGTGAACGATAATACCGTTGTACTCCTGCTGTGAGCCGGGTAAGAAACCGGGAACATCAACCAGAGTTACGATCGGAATGTTGAAAGCGTCACAGAAACGGATGAACCGAGCTGCTTTCCGGGAGGCATTCACGTCGAGCACACCGGCCAGATATTTAGGCTGATTAGCTACAATACCTACACTCATTCCATTAAATTTGGCGAAACCAACTACGATATTTTGTGCATATCGTCGATGAACTTCCAGAAATTCCCCGTCGTCGGCGATGGTGTAGATGATGTCTTTTACATCATATGGAACTTGTGGATTTTCCGGGATGATGCTGTTCAATTCGTCATCCAATCGATCGATCGGATCGTCGGTAGGAGTGAGCGGAGCTTCTTCCAGATTGTTTTGAGGGATATAACTCATCAGTTTTCGAATGAGTAATAATCCTTCTTCTTCGTCCTCAAGAACGAAGTGGGTTACCCCGGATTTTGTAGCGTGTACATCCGGTCCGCCTAATTGTTCAACGGTGATGTCTTCACCGGTAACGGTTTTGGCAACTTTTGGTCCGGTTACGAACATGTAACTGGTATTTTCCACCATCATGGTAAAATCGGTGAGGGCAGGGGAGTAAACGGCTCCACCGGCACAAGGACCGAAGATGGCTGAGATCTGAGGTACAACCCCGGATGCTTCAATATTTTTCTGGAACACATTACCGTATCCGGCCAGTGATCGAACACCTTCCTGAATACGAGCCCCACCGGAATCGTTGATACCGATGATCGGAGCCCCCATTTTCATGGCTTGTTCCATTACTTTAATGATCTTTTGGGCGAATACTTCTGAAAGTGATCCCCCAAATACCGTAAAGTCTTGTGAAAACACATAGACTAAACGTCCGTCAATGGTTCCGTGACCAGTTACCACCGCATCCGATAAGATCCTTTGATCCCATAGACCAAAAGACTTAGTACGGTGGGTTACGAACATATCGAATTCTTCAAAACTTCCGTCGTCCAGCAAGAATTCGATGCGTTCCCTCGCTGTCATTTTACCTTTCTTATGCTGGGATGCGATTCGTTTTTCACCGCCTCCCAAACGTGCTTTATTGCGATTTTCGACCAGTTTCCTGATGTCGTCTGCAGTTCCCATGTTGTGTGACAATTTATAGTTAAGAACTTGTGGAGAGCGGGTTGCCCCTATTACGCTTTCTATTATAGGTTTTTTGAATAGATATAGAAGGAGAGCTCACATCTCCATGGTAGTTATTTGTAGATAGGGTAACCTTCCAACATGTACTTATTATGAAGGAATTAGATTGAGTGTAACTTTTGTGACTTTAACGGTGGATTCCGGAATCAGATGGTGATCTCAATGCGATTATTCTCAGGATCGAGGACCACGCTTTCATAATAGCCGTCTCCGGTAGTGCGGGGGCCGTCCAGAATTTCAAATCCGTCTTCTTTTAATGTGGATGTGAGAGTGTCTACTTTTTCTTTTGATCCTACAGAAACCGCAAAATGAACGAGTCCGGTAAATTGATGATAGGCTGAATTCTTAGTGAGCGGGATGTCAGGGTTATGCATCAGCTCAATACGGGCTCCATCCTGAAATGAAAGAAACCAGGAACGAAAGTTCTTTGCCGGATTATGATATTCTTTACCGATACTGGCTCCGAAATATCTGGAATAGTAGTTTTTAACTGATTCAGGATCCTGAACCCAAATGGCAATATGTTCGATTCGCACAGCTGTAATTCATGTAATTGTGAGGATAGGGGATTATAGCTCGTAAATCGAATTCATGCCAATGGTAAAATGTACACCATTACAGGCTGATTCTGTTTCAAATTGATGTTGTGTTGCAGTTGTATAAGTGGTTCTAAAACCTTTAAAAATGTTTGTTAAAATGCATATCGGAAGGTTTATTAAAATGCCTTGATTAGAATGAATAAAAATGATATCGTATTGATATCATATAAATTAAATTGATATCAATGCCGGACATATTGATCAGAAATATTGATGAGGAAACTCTTAATGCACTTAAAAAACGTGCCTCTGATAATAATCACTCCCTCCAAAGTGAGCTGCACAAAATGATCCGGTCGTACACACATACCGATCTATCCGAATTCCGTGATCTTGTGCGTGAAGTACAGGATGAATATATAGCAGCAAATAAAACGTTATCGGATAGTACCGAATTAATAAAATCGGATCGGGAACGGTGAACAGGGTAGTATTTGATGCTTCGGTAGTAGCGAAATGGCTATTTCGGGAGCCGGGTAGTGATGAAGCTGTTTCATTATTGAATAAGGCCGACATCGTTTATGAACCGGATCTATTTAGTATTGAGATCGATGCGATCATTTCCAAAAAAAAGAGAATTAAAGAGATCAGTCAGGACGAAGCAAAGACTAAAAGATCACTTCTTTCGAAGTTTCAATTTCATTCAGTTTCATATAAAGAGGTTTCCGATCTGGCTTTCGAATTATCAGTTAGCTTACCCTTAACCTTGTATGATGCCTTTTATCTGGCAACTGCAATGGTCACTAACTCGGTCTTATACACGGCTGATGAACGATTGGTAAGAGCACTTTCAACTACTAAACTCAATGAGTTTATATCAGGTATATATTCTTCTGAAGAATGCTGAAGAGATTGCACATACCTGATACTATGTGATGTAGTCTTATTCCAGTTTGGTTTATTTACCGGGGATTTAGAATGGGTTTTTTGCCAAAGAAATAAACAGAAGCTCCGATAAAGGCCGTTGCCCCCATAACCAGTGCCATCGGTAACGCAGAATCGGTATGGAATAAACTCATAACTGCAGAAATTGAGGCTCCGAGTCCGTATTGGATGGTTCCCATCAAAGCTGAGGCACTCCCTGAATTCGCTCGTTCTTCAGATAATGCTTCTGCTGTGGTATTCGGGAAGGTCATGCCCAGACAGGACATGAAGAAGAAAATTGGGATCCATATCTGATATAATTCGGTGGCCAGAAATCCGGCTATGATCACGATCAATCCAATGATGGCAACTGCCGGAAATACGACTTTCAATACCTGATCGGGGTTTCTGGATTTCAGGATCCTGCCATTGATCTGGGAAAACAGGATCAGGCCAAAGGCATTGGTTCCGAACACATAGCCAAAGTGCTCAGGCGGTACATCAAACAGTTCAATGAAAACATAAGAGGAGCCCGTCACATAGGCGAACAACCCGCTTTGAACAATTCCGCCGGCAAAGGTATTTCTGAGAAATTTACGGTGAGTTAGAATATTTCTGTAGGTGCGAAGGATCTTTCTGTTAGGATGATCCGGCTTTACATGGGTTTCGGTAAGTAGAAAGATGATGCCTATTAAACAGATCAAACTAATAGCGGCCAGAATTATGAAAATATATCTCCAGCCCAGTGTTATAGCGATCTGTCCTCCTAAAAGCGGAGCAAGTATAGGAGCGGCTCCCATGATGAGTATCAAAACGGAATAGATCCGGGCTGCTTCCCGGTGGTCGTATAAATCGCTTACGATTGCCCGGGTTACCACTACCCCGGCACTGGAACCTAAAGCCTGAAATACCCGTGCAATGATCAGAGTTTCAATATTTGGAGCGAAGGCACAAACCAGCGAAGAAATGAAATAAATGGTCATTCCCACATAAAGCGGGACCTTTCTTCCAACTCGGTCGGTAAAAGGGCCATACAGTAATTGAGCGGATGCCAGTCCGATAAAGAATGCCGATAATGAGAACTGCACGCTCCCCAGAGAAGTATTCAGGTCTTCCGCAATATGGGGAAGACTTGGCAGGTACATATCGATCGAGAGTGGACCGAAGGCGGTAAGGATGCCGAGTAAACCGACAATTAAGCCACGGTTGTGTTCTTTTTGATGAATAGTGGAGGTCATTGAGTGAGTGAATGAAGTGAACTACAAAGATACACCAACATTTATTCACAATTTTTTGGGAAGGGCTTCCGATTACAATTTTTCACGAACCATTGTATGTAGACTAATGATCCCGTTAGTCTTCCATCATTGTTGGTAAAATGTTATTAGTAAAAGACACGGTACCACCATCCACCGAGATCAAACCAAACCAGCCCCGATCTTCCCAGGCGGTAGGAGCGGCACCCTCGGCCAGGATCGTTTGTCGCATCAATTTATAGTGATTTCGAACGAGGTCGGTATCTCTTTCCGGTTTATTATCATCTCTTCCAACTCCCCATTCACCAAAATTCAATGGTACATTAAGTTGTGATGCATGTCCGGTAACTTTTTTTATGGATTGTACGATCGAAGCTTCACCCGGATACTCTGAATTTCTTCCGGTTTGACCACAAAAGGTCCATGGATCATACGTATGAACCTGAATCATTAAGTAGGGGTCGGAGCCTTTTCCGGGTAATTCAGCGATAGTCGGGTATACATCGTCTAATTGAGAATGATTTCCCATTCCGTTTACACCGATCTGAATGATACGCTGTTCATTATTCCCACCCGTGGCTCTGATCGCATGGTATCCAACATTATTTATCTGTCGGGTTAAAGCAATTCCCCGAGCGTCTCCCGGTACCACAGAACCTCCCCATTCTCCGAAATTCCCCTGTGGCTCGTTCAATACTTCAAAGATCAATCTCTGAGGATAGTCTTTAAAATGAGTAGCAATTTGGGTCCAAAGGTTGCTGAAAACAGCATCTATTTCATCTGATCCGTCATACGAATCAAAAAGCCAGTGTTCGTGGTGTGTGTTGATGGTTACATACAGACCTTTTGAAAGTGCGTAATCAACAACGTTTTCCAGGTCTTTGAAGCGTGGGTGAGAGAAATTGATATTTCCGGCTTCATCTGCCAGATGATCGCCCGAATAGCCATCCATCCAGGTAACGGGGATTCGAATGTGATCCATGCCTGCATCAATATAGGTGTCGATGATCAGTTTATTTAGAGCAGGAGAGGTGTCATGACTATCCAGATCAAAGGTATTGCCGATATTTACACCGGAACCCATTTGAATGACCACTTCATTGGCAGAAAGTACCGGATCTTCGCCGGAGCTGTTTGTGGCTCCGCAATTCAGCATAATTAGTAAAGTTAATAGGAAGATAGGTTGGCGTCTGATCGACATATAAAACGGATTCATGGAACATTGTAATTTGGTTTACAAGTCACAATAATACTCTGTAATGATGAGCTTTCCATGAAGAATCGGTGATAAGAATTTTCACCAAAGCTGAGCTGTATGAACTTTTTTTACCCCATTGAACCGTCACTCGGAGTCACGAGCTTATCGAGGGGTGAGAGAGAGGTCTGCTACCACCATATAATGACTTTTTTAAATTGGTTATTTCTCTTTTCGAGTCACTCAGAGCAAGTAAGCCGGAGGCGGCGAAGCGAAGAGTCTGCCAAATACAAGACCCACGATGTGCAGATCCTTACTTCTCGCTCAGGTATGTGATCTCTTTAAAGACAAATGACTGTAGTAAAATCACAAAAGTCCCCTCTGAAGAGGGGATTCAGGGTTGTGTAAAACTAGTTAAGGGAATTTTTAAAATAACGACCTCTCCCTCGTTCCCTCTCCTGCAGCAGGAGAGGGAGGCTCCTTTTTTAAAGAGTGCAGGTAAATCATCGAATCCTTCTTAATTGAACAGTCACTCAGAGTCCCGTGCATACGGGGCGAAGAGTCAGCCAAAACTAAGAACCACGATGTGCAGATTCTTCAGTCGTCACCTGCGTTCCTCCCTCTGGATGACTGGTTCGATTGTGAGTGCAAGGTTTCCCGTCTGACCGCTGGGGTCGGTCTGACGGTTATGAATTTAAGCCCATTCAATCCATCAGACGGGAAATCCGTCAGATGGAGGTAAGTTTCTTTTCACCTTCAATAATCGAGACCATTCACTAGGAGTGTATACGACGAAGTGATCTCAGTGTGTATGCCTCTGGTAAGTTATATTTGCAAATGAAGTAGAACCCTATAATCATAAACGCAGGGTTAAAACCTATGCTTGTTTATGCCCGTGGTTGTTGTCCTATCGATTTCAAGTTCAATACCTGTCTGGAACATAAGTGAGCATGGACTTCAGTCCTGTGATGTCGAGTAAGAAGAGTCTGCCAAAACCAAAAACCAGCTAGAAATACGTTGTGCAGATCCTTCGGTCGTCACGTACGTTCCTCCCTCTGGATGACTAATTCCCATTGATCATCGAAACATTCTTAATTCTTAATTGACTTAAGTCTCAACTTCGCCACCGCTTCCACATGATAGGTCTGAGGAAACATATCGACGGGTTGAACCTCAAGCACGTCGTACACTTCGGAAAGGTTCTGCAGATCACGGGCCATGGTCGAGCTATCACAACTCACATATACCATTTTAGGGACTTTCAATACACAAAGTCGTGCTACCACATCCGGATGCATGCCGGCACGCGGGGGATCGGTAATGAGTACATCAGGAGCACCAAATTCATCCACCATATCCTGAGTGAACACATCTTTCATATCGCCGCGAATAAAAGAAACGTTCTCTACACCATTCTCTTTAGCATTGAATTTGGCATTCTCAACGGCTACATCCACTAATTCAATGCCCAACACTTTACTGGCTTTCTGGCTCATATACAGGCTTAATGTTCCAACCCCACAATACAGATCATAAACGATCTCTCCATCCTGCAGGTCTGCGAAATTCCGGGCTACGTCATATAATCGTTCAGCCTGATGGGTATTGGTTTGAAAGAAGGCATTTGGGTGAATTTTAAACTCAAAGTCACCGATCTTATCAACAATAAAACCGGGGCCAAAGATCACCTTTTCATATCGGCCAACTGCCGTTGGATTATGCTGATCATTCACATTATTCACGATGGTGGTGATCACAGGGAATGCCTTTAGCAAAGCATCGGATAACTTCTGAATGGTTTCCGGTTCATCACGGAAGGTCACCAGATTCACCATAAAATCATCGGTATGATAGGATGTACGGATCATCACATGCCTGAGAAAGCCCTCTTTTTCCATGATATTAAAAGGCTCGATACCTTGTTCGATACAATAATTCTTAACGAACTGAAGGATCTCGAACGACTCACTGCGTTGTAAATGGCATTCATTCAGGTTCAGGATCTTATCAAATCGTCCGGGAGCATGGAGGCCTGCCGCAAAGGCTGAGTCATCCACAAACTCATCACTTCGTACTTCTTCTTCGGTCAACCACCGGCGCGTACTGATGGAATACTCCATTTTGTTGCGGTAGTAGAAACTATTATCAGACCCGATAGCAGGGTGGACCGGAGTATCCAGTTTTCCGATCCTTCGAATATGATCTGTAACCTGCTGGGTTTTGTATTCCAACTGCTTTTGATAGGGGACATGTTGCCAGCTGCACCCGCCACAAACTTTAGCGTGCTGACATTTTGGATCAATGCGATCGGGGCTTGGTTCGAGGATTTCCAGTAATTTAGCTTCGCGGTAATTCTTTTTGCGTTTTATGATGCGTCCCCGAACGGTATCTCCGGGCATGGTGCCATTCACAAAAACAGCCATTCCATCAATTTTACCGACACCTTTTCCTTTAAATGCAGCTCCTTCGATGGTAAGCGTACATTCCTGACCTTTTTTTAAACTCATTTATTTAGCTGATTCCTCGTAATAGGCTTCAAATTCAATTTTAACAGCGGTGTATTCGTCGGATAATTCTTCGATCTTACTCGTGGCCCGTTCTAATTGCCGCAAGGCAATATTCGATAAGGTCTGCAGAAATTTAACGGCTATTTGAGGATGCCGTTCCATCAACACTTCAAAATCGGGTTTAAAAAAACCAAGTAAGGTACATTCCGTGGTACACCGGGCAGAAGAGCGTCTGCGAAGATCATACCCGATGGAGAGGGCACCGAAACTATCGGGGGATTCGAGTAAGAATCCTTCTTTTTCGTCTTCGCCTTCAACTTGCTTATCGCTCACTTTAATAGTGAGTTCGACCGTGCCTTTTTCGATAAAGTACATTCCGGTTCCCGGATCATTTCGGTAGAACACATACTCGCCTTCTTTGTAATTTCTGCGATGGCAGAGCTGGAGGAACTCATAGCGCTCAGCCGGATTCAGGTTCTTTAAGAATCGTGACTTGAATACGATATCTGATTGTTGTTTAAAACGCTTGATCTTATTTAGCATATCCATCACTTGAATGTTAAAATGAATGTCCGATCCCGAAACTGAAATTGGGGTGCCAGTTCTCAAACCAACCTAACTGAAGATCGTGAACCCGGAAGGCAAAATCGAATCGTACTACTACATATTCCCAATCTAAACGAATACCCAGTCCGGATCCGACGGCGATCTGTTTATAGAATTCATCCAGCTTAAATCGTCCGAGGCTTAACTGATCCTGATTATTTTCGTTGCTGAAATCATTACGGGGGCCATACCATACATTTCCCGAATCAATGAACCAGGCTGCATGCCAGTCGGCCCCGATCAGATCTCTGAGAACAATTTGGCGTACTTCGGTAAAGGCTGCAAGTTTGATCTCACCACCGTTAATAGAGACGTTATCGGTAGCAATAGCACCGGGACCGAGCTGAAATGGAGGCCATCCACGAATGTCGTTGCTACCGCCGGCAAAGAACCTGCGGTTTAACGGGATGGAAGTATTTTTCCCGAACGGATGTGCGATACCGCCAAATAAGCGCCACGCAAATACTGCATTATTCGAGATCGGAATGTATTTGCGGTAATCTGCCGTGAATTTTAAAAATCGTGTGTAGGTAAGGCTGTTTTCACTTAAACCGAATAAAGAGGGAAGATCACTTTCCAACGTATCCGGAGTGATAATTAACCGATCGACCAGATAAGGAATATTCCCGCCGACCGAGGCAGAGTATTCACTGAAATACCCAAAATTTCTTTTGATCAGATCCGTGTTTTGAGAGCGAAATGTATAGCGAATGATGGATGAGATCTGAGGCTCAAAATCCTGAAGGATCCGGATATACTCAAAAGAATTCTCGCCGTATTCCCGGATCAGATTGTTCTTAAAACTTTCGGAAGGATTGGTATCAATGATGTCAAATTCGATCAGATCAAAGAGAGAGGTGAATCTCTTATTATGTTGAACCTCATAGCGATAGTTGAATCTGAGATCGGAATTAATATCAAAGGTCAATTGATCAGAACGGCTGTACGAAAGAGTATATCGGGTTAGCGCACTGGTAAAAAATGGCCGGTTATCCAGGAAGGCAAAAGGGAAGTTAAGTCGTGGTACCGAGTACTCCCCCCTGATCTCATAACTCCTGAATAACTGGGATTGCACGGTATCATTCGGGGCGATCCGGTCTAGGGTAGAGGCACTCACAAATTCAAAGCTGGCATTAGCTCCAATAGTAAGTCGCTCTGCTTTACCGAACACGTTGTTGTTAGAATAATCAACTCCAAGACCGGTACCGAATCCATATCGTTTCATCCCAAAGAATTCGGTACTAATGGAGTGCTTGGTCAGCGTCTCCAGATCAAAATAGGTGGGTATCTCAGACTTGGTGAAATCAGGACGTACGCTGTTGGCACTTTGCCCGAATCTTCGGGTATAGAGCATCCCCAGATTTTGAAACTCTTTAACGGTCTGCAGATATAGTTCTTCATTATAGATGTCGCCGGGCTTATAAAGGATCTGATCACTCAACAGAGCAAACTTTGTGTCGGTTTCCGGTTCTTTAGCCAGATAGATCCTGGCAGAATCTACAGTGAATGGCGCGCCCATGAGCGTGTCCCGGTCGGTATACATGTCGGGTTCGTTCGCATCGGCTAATTTGATCTCAGCATCCCCGAAACGGTACACCTTACCCGGAACTATATTAAACATCACATCCAGTTTTTTGGGATGTGCTGAGTCTTGCTTTACAAAAGCGATCACACTGTCCCGTTCTAATGAGGCGTATCCATTGTTTTTCAGATAGGTGATGATGCGGTTCTGTTCGTCTTTCAACTCCTGAGTATTGTATTGTCGGTCAACCGTAAATGTTGAATCATCAATCAACCGTCGCGTTAACGGGCTGGACAGAAAGAATTGCCGGCGTATTTCAGGTTGGTTATGCATCGGAAATCCACTGTACGCAATGGATTGAATACGGGAGGGATCGCCTTCATCCACGATAAAAGATACTTCGATCTTATCTTTACGGTATTCTACAATAGTGGTATCAACCTCAACATCCAGAAATCCGAGTGATTCATAATACAGAGCAATTCGCTCCATATCGTTGATCACAACCTGCCGGTCGAGCAGGGAAGGTTCTTCACCCAGCCGCCCGTTAGTTAACTTATTGATAAAGTACCATGGCGTAAATCGGGGTATAGCCAGAAATTCCCGGTTGGTTTTTGTGCGCACGAGATCTTCCAGTGTGCGGTCTTTCACAAATTTATTTCCCGAAAACCGTACTCTCCGGATCACATTTTCGGTAGAAGTTGAATCTGTGCTCTCGGTCTGAGCGTGAAGTGGAGCCAATAAAGCCGATGCGAGTAACAGGATGAGTGTTACCGGAATGAACGGCTTACATTTAATGAGGTGTGAAAGATTCAAAGGGAATAAACAAATAAAGGCTGCGCAGAGAGAACAGCCTTATTGCAAAAAAGTTGTGGATTAAAGAAGATCAAACGTCGTCGTAGTCGAAACCTTCGTCTTCTTCATTATGGAAAAAATCCTCTTTTCTGATGTAATCAGGCCAGATATCTTCGATACCTTCGTAAATAGTGTCTTCGCCTTCATCAATTTCTTCAAGTTCTTCGAGATTCACGATCACCTGATTAGGCAGGCCGTTACGCTCAGCCCATTCTATCAGTTCATCCCGGCTTGCCGGAAATGGAGCCTCGTCTAAGGCTGCTGCTAGTTCAACGGTCCAAATCATAGTTTCCTTTTTGATTTATAATCTTTGGGTTAAAGCTTTGATACATTAAACACTTGACGGACTAAAAATTCAAGTATTCAATTAATTTTTTTTGTGCTCAAATCGTGCCGAAAATATTGCTATCTTAGCACAAATACATCAACAAAATCCACACAGGATTATTTTTATGTTTAATGGAATAGGAACAACAGAAGTAATTATCATCGCTATTTTCGTACTGGTATTTTTTGGTGCGAAACGTATCCCTGAGCTGGCCCGTGGTCTTGGACAAGGTATCAAAGAATTTCGCCAGGCTTCTAAGGATATAAAGAAAGAAATCGAAGAAAGTTCCCGTGATATTGACGACGCAATTAATCACGAAGAAAAAGAAAAAACCAAATAAGAGGCCGATTTGACCACTTTATCGATTGCTGAGGTAAGAGCAAAAGTACTTTCAGGAGAATTAAAACTCAGAGACGTAGTAGAAGCCAGCCGGCAAAAAATTGATGCACAGAATGTGGAGATCAATGCCTTTGTGTATACCGATTTTGAACTGGCATTAAAGCAGGCTGATGAAGTTCAGGAAAAGATCATGAGTGGCACCGCAGGCAAGATGGCCGGTGCTGTGATGGGGATCAAAGACGTAATTTGTGAGCGTGAAAAACCCACGACCTGTGCGTCGGATATACTCGCCGGTTTTGAGAGTGTTTACGACGCTACAGTGATCGAGCGGCTAAAGGCAGAAGATGCCGTGATCGTGGGCCGTTTGAATATGGATGAATTCGCCATGGGTTCTACGACGGAATACAGTCGCTATGGCGCTTCAAAGAATCCGCGTAATACCCGGAAAGTAACAGGAGGTTCCTCGGGTGGCAGCGCAGCAGCCATTGCCGCTGATATGGTGAACGCAAGTCTGGGGTCCGACACCGGAGGCTCTATCCGACAACCGGCTTCATATTGTGGGGTGGTTGGACTTAAACCTACTTATGGTCGTGTTTCGCGATATGGTTTGGTGGCTTATGCATCTTCTTTCGACTCTATAGGGCCTTTCGCACATAATGTTGAGGATGCCGCCCGGGTATTGGAAGTGATCGCCGGATTTGATGAAATGGATAATACTTCGTCCCGGGAACCGGTGGGTAACTATGTTGAAACCGTTCAGAATCCAACCAAAAATATTCGGATTGGAGTACCGGAAGAATTTTTTGGTGAAGGATTGGATCCTGAGATCAAAGAAGGGATCGAAGCTACTCTTAAGAAATTAGAAGATGACGGAGCTGAACTGGTACCGATCCATCTGCCTCATACCAAATATGGTATTGCTACGTACTACATTTTAGCAACCGCAGAGGCTTCCAGTAATTTAGCTCGCTTTGATGGTATCCGATATGGTCACCGCACGGATAAAGATGCCATGCTTGATGAGTTGAAAGCGGAAGAAGAAGATCTGAAAAAGGCGATCAAAGCTGCGGACGGAGCTGAAAAGAAAGAACTTCAGGCTGAGTTAGAGCGCATGGATTCCGCATTGGTCCGATTGTATAAAAAATCACGTACCGAAGGATTTGGCATGGAAGTGAAACGCAGGATCATGCTGGGTACCTATGTGTTGAGTGCCGGTTATTACGATGCCTATTACGGAAAAGCCCAGCGGGTGCGCAGACTCATCAAGCAGGATTATACCGACGCCTTTAAAGAGGTTGATGTGATCGTTACACCGACTGCACCAACCACCGCTTTCGATATCGGCTCTGAGATCGATGATCCTTTGCAGATGTATCTGAATGATGTATATACCATCTCCGCTAACCTTGCGGGAATTTGTGGTGTTAGTGTACCGGCAGGAACTCATTCTAATGGAATGCCTTACGGGATTCAGTTTATGGGAGATACATTTCAGGAAAGTAAGATCCTGAATGCTGCCCGACTGGTAGAAATGCTGGATTGATCATCATTTAATTCGGTTCAACTTTTCACTTAAAACAGAGAATCATGAAGAACCGCCTGAAGGGTAAAACAGTACTTATCACTGGTGCAACTTCCGGGATAGGATTGTCTTGTGCTGAACAATTTGCTAAAGCAGGGTGTGATCTGATCCTTACCGGACGTAGAGAAGACCGGCTTTCCGAAATTTCGGATCAGCTGTCTGATAAATTTGAAGTACTTATCGGTACTGCGGCATTTGATATCAGAGACCGGAATGCGTGCAAGCAATTTGTAGAGACCCTGGATGATGACATCGACATTCTGATCAATAATGCAGGACTTGCACGTGGAACCGACCCCGTTTTTGATGCTGATTTTGATGATTGGGATGCAATGATCGATACCAATGTAAAAGGATTGCTAACGATTACCCGCCTCATCTCCCCAAAGATGAAAGCCAGGAATTCCGGACATATCATCAATATCGGCTCAACTGCCGGACATGAAGCCTATCCGGGAGGCGTAGTTTACTGCGCAACCAAGCACGCTGTAAAAGCAATCACTGAGTCCACTAAAAAAGACCTGCACGGTACAAAAGTCAGAGTAAGTATGGTTTCTCCGGGATTAGTGGAGACAGAATTTAGTGTGATCAGGTTTCATGGCGACAAGGATAAGGCCGATTCCGTTTATAAAGGGATGGATCCTTTAACTGCGGATGATATTGCAGAGATCGTGCTTTTCACGGCCAATCGCCCGGAACATGTGAATATTATGGACACTATTGTAATGCCGGTAAATCAATCTTCAGCTCAAATGGTACACAGGGATGAATAAAATTACGATCCTGTTTATATCAATCCTCTTATTCATTTCCTGTAAACAGACGGAAAATAATGGTCTTCAGTTTGTTTCGAGGGATCGGGATGTTCCGACTTTCTCTGCCGATTCGGCTTACTACTTTATTGAAACACAAGTGAATTTCAGCCCAAGAGTTCCTAATACTTACGGTCATGCTGAAACCAGGGAATATCTCATGGCTAAATTGAAGGATTATGCGGGTGATCAATCTGTTTTCCCTCAGGAATTTACAGCCGAAGGCTATTCCGGTGATATGAAGCTTACAAACATCATCGCCGCGTTCAATACCTCAGCGACAGACCGTATCATGCTGTGTGCGCATTGGGATACACGGCCTAGAGCGGATATGGATACCGTTAAAACCGCCGATTACATTCCCGGTGCCGATGATGGTGGCAGTGGAGTGGGCATACTGTTGGAACTTGCCCGTTTGATGGCGGATAACCCACCACCGGTTGGTGTTGATATCGTGCTTTTTGATGGAGAGGATTACGGTACATCCGGTGATATCAAAAAATATTTTATAGGATCCAGATATTGGGCTCAGAATCCTCCTGTTCCGGGCTATAAACCTCGTTTTGGCATATTACTGGATATGGTCGGTGCAAAGGGAGCACAATTTCCAAAAGAGGAATATTCTATGATGTATGCGCCAAATCTGGTGAATGAACTGTGGGGCATTGCGGAGGATAAAGGATACGGGCACTTGTTTTTGAATGAACCGGGAGCCGGAGTACTGGATGATCACTATATCATAGATCAGTATACCGATATTCCTGTAATTGATGTGATCAATCACAGCCGGGGAGAAGATGGTAATATCGTTTTTGCAGAACATTGGCACACTCACCGCGACGATATGCCGGTGATCAGTAAAGAAACTTTAAAGGCGGTAGGCGAGGTACTTGCCGAATTAATTTATAACAGGATCTGATGGACTATCTCCAGATTACGATTTCGATAGCAGAAGAGTATCAGGAAATTCTTATAGCTGAATTATTTGATATGGATTTCGAAGGGTTCGAAGAACAGGGGGATCAATTGATCGCTTCCGTTCAGGCTAAACAATTTGATGACACCAAACGAGAAGAGTTGGAGCAGATACTCATCCGGTTTGGGAAAAACGTTCATATTGTAAGTGAAGAACTCATTCAACCACAGAACTGGAATCAAAAGTGGGAGCAGAGCATTCAGCCTCAACGGATCGGAAAATTCTATGTACGTCCGACCTGGGCTCCTGAGAATACGGATGATGACCTGACGGAGATCCTGATCGACCCGAAAATGGCTTTTGGAACCGGATATCATGCTACCACACGACTGATTCTGGAATGGATCCCTGAGATCATAAACGATGGTGATATCGTACTGGATGCAGGAACCGGCACTGGAATATTATCCATTGCTGCTATTAAATGCGGGGCTGCATCCGCCTTTGGCTTCGATATAGATGAATGGAGCAAAGAGAACGCAGAAGAAAATATGGAACTCAATGAGATTGATTCTTTTGAAGTTGAATTGGGTTCCACCGAGGTTATTCCGGAGGGTAGTAACTATCATGTGATCCTGGCAAATATTAACCGGAATGCATTGATGAGTTTGATCCCCGAACTATTGACTTATGCAAAGGAAGGATGTACAATCCTTTTATCCGGTTTACTGGAAGCTGATGAAGAAACTATACTGGGTCTGGATAGTATTAAGTCGTTAACACATCTGGAAACCCGGCAACAACAGGAATGGATAGCGATGTTATTTAAATTATGAGAGCCGCTATAGACATAGGTACCAATACTGTTCTGTTACTTGTAGCTGATGTGCAAGGGAACGTGCTTAAGGTGATCGATGAAGAACAACGTATTCCACGTTTAGGGCAGGGAGTAGACGAAAATAAAGTACTGCAACCTGAAAGTATGCAACGGGTGATCGATGCTATTCTGAGCTATAAGCGAATACTAGAAGAACATTACCCAACTATTGAGGAAGTAGTTGTAACAGCTACCAGTGCGGTTAGGGATGCCCACAATAAGCAAGAGTTCATGGATCTGGTAAAAGAAGAGACCGGATTTGAAGTTCGGTTACTGAGTGGAGAAGAAGAAGCCCGTCATACATTTGAAGGAGCTATTTCTGTGATCGACACGGATCCCGGTGATTCATTCTTTGTTCTGGATATTGGTGGTGGAAGTACCGAAATAGCCTTCGGGGAAAAAGGAAAAGTGAAGGATTTCTTTTCTTTTGATATGGGATGTGTTCGCTTCAGAGAGCGGTTCCTGCACCATGATCCTCCGTTTCAGGAAGAGATACGACACTGCAGAGAAGAGATTGAAGCTCAGTTCTCATCCAAAAAAATGAAGATTCCCAGAAAGGTTAAAGCAGTGGGAGTAGCGGGTACCGTTACTTCGCTTGCAGCGATCAATATGCAGCTTGACGAATATGATACCCGGATGATTAATGGCCATAGGATAGAATGTGATAAGCTGAGTAAAGGAATAGAGATCTTTAGTTTGCACACGTATGAACAATTGCTGGAGTTAAGCCCGAAATTCCTGAAAGGGAGAGAGGATATATTTTTAGCCGGATTATTGATCTTGGAAGGATTTATGAAACACTTCAGAGTAGATGAGATCTATGCATCTACCGGGGGGATCCGGCATGGAGCGTTACTACTTTCCAAAAAAGATGAAAAATGAAATTTTCATTTAGTCTAAGCTTTGTATTTTAAGCCACGAAAATTTTGTCTGCATGTCGGAAAGTACTGAACAAGATATATCATCATCACCACGCGAGAATGCCTCAGCGAGTAGCATTCAGGACGATGGTTTAGTCGCTGCTGCGCTGCGCGGTAACGAGGCTTCCTATAAAAAACTGGTAGACAAATACGACAGACCCATCTTTTTCCATATCAGAAAAATGATCAAGGAAAAAGAGATGGTCGAAGATCTGGTGCAGGAAGTATTCATGAAGGCTTTCAAGAATCTGGATTCCTACAGTAACGAATATGCGTTTTCGACCTGGTTATACAGGATCGCTACGAATCACACCATCGATTACCTGAGAAAGAAGAAGCTTCAGACTTTCTCCATAAATGATCCGGTTAAAACCAAAGACGGAGAAATGGAAGTTCAACTTCCTGATACTTCATTCTCTACGGATGCCCCCGTGATGAAGCAAGAGCGAAAAGAGATCGTTCAAAATGCCATCGCAAATCTTCCTGAAAAGTATCGTAAAGTAATACAGATGCGCCATATGGAAGAATTAAGCTATGATGAGATCGCTGAAGCTTTAGATCTACCGCTTGGTACAGTGAAAGCCCATATCTTCCGTGCCCGCGAGCTTCTGTACAAAGCCCTTATCGACAAGAAAGATAAGTTTTAGAATCAGTTTTGAGGATTGAGTTTTTTAATTGAGTCACTCAGAGCGAATCGAAGAGTCTGCCAAGTAAAAGAACCAATTAGATCCACGTTGGGCAGATACTTCAGTCCATCAACTACGCTAAAGCTTCGTTGATCTCTTTCTGGATGACTTTTATAATTTGACTTGTTCTCTTTTTCAATCACTCCGAGGAATCGAGGAGTCCGCCAAAACTAAGAACCAGCTAGATTCGCATTTTGCAGATCCTTCAGTCGTCGCATACGCTCCTCCCTCTGGATGACTTTTATAATTTGACTTGTTCTCTTTTTCAGTCACTCAGTGCGGAGCGAAGAGTCTGCCAAGACCAAGAACCAGCCAGATCATAGTTTGTGCATATCCTTCAGTCGTTGCATTCGCTCCTTCTTCTGGATGACTCATTCCGGCTATTCACATGCTAAGCGTTAAACTCAAAACTCTAAACTATACACTCAAAACTAAACCGTTCCATTCACGAGGAGTGCATACAACGAAGTGGTCTCAGTATATATGCCAGAAGTTCGGGATTGTCTTCGAAACAAGGAGATCGCCACGGGATATTCATCCCTAGCGATGACTGGACTCATTTTTAATTCTTAATTGATACAATCGTCGTCGGTCATTCGTTGTAGATTCTCTTGTACAATTTTCAGGTTCCGTTCAAAACCTTCAAATTTAGTACGTCTTACCGGACTTCCCTCAAATAATGATTCAAACTCAGGTTTTGTGAGTTCGTTAAAATGACGATCTGCCGCATCTAGCACGTATGGCCGGGGGTGGAGATCTGCAAACTGAGCTAATCTGGCCTTACTGTTCCAGGGGCACACTTCCTGACAGATATCACATCCAAACACCCAGTTTTTAATATCTGTGTGATATTTTTCATCAATTTCTCCGTCGTGTTCGATCGTAAGATAGGAGATACATTTATTCGCGTCGATCTTGTATGGTTCATAGATCGCATCTGTCGGGCAGGCATCGATACAAGCCGTACAGTTACCACAATGATCGGTGGTTGGTTTGTCATATTCCAGAGGTATGTTGATGAGGATCTCACCGAGCAAAAAATATGATCCAAACCTTTTATTGAGGATATTGGAATTCTTACCTACCCATCCCAAGCCTGAACGAACCGCCCATGCCTTATCCAATACCGGGGCAGAATCAGTAAAAAAACGTCCATCTGTCCCGGGGATCAATTCCTGAATGTATTTGAACAAGATCTTCATCTTTGATTTCAACACTTTATGGTAGTCTCTTCCCTGAGCATATTTTGCGATCTGAGGAGTTTCCGTTTCAGTGAGGGAGGACCGGTGAGAGGGATGATGATAACTGGCTAATAATGATATCACAGATCTGGTTCCTGGAACCAGCACGCCGGGATCAATACGCTTATCAAAGTTTTTTGCCATCCAATCCATAGACGCATGGTGCTGTTCATCTAACCAAACCGCAAGTCGTTCAGCCTCAGTATCCAATCGTTGAGATTCGGAGAATCCGCACGCATCGAAGCCGATTTCAAGGGCTTTGGTTTTTATCAGATGCGAATATGTTGCGGGGGTGTTAAGCATTAAGTAACGAGAGGTTCGTTACACCGGACTCTGGATCGGTACCAATTTATCACCCTTCCATGTAAGATCCTGTATTTTGCCATCAACAAGTCGGGCAGTACGATATGGATACTTTTTTACTACCGCATAATCGTGAGTGATCAGTAAAATGGCTGTACCGCGGTTATTGATCATTTTCATGATCTCCATGATCTCCTGAGTAGCGCGAGGATCGAGGTTACCGGTGGGTTCATCTGCAAGTAAAATTCGTGGTTCATTGGCAAGAGCCCGGGCAATGACCACCCGTTGCTGCTCACCGCCCGAAAGATCGCTTGGCATATTCTTTCGTCGGTGACTCAAACCCACCATTCCTAATACTTCGAGCACTCTTTGTTTGATGAATTTTGGCTTTTCACCGGTTACCTGCAGTGCAAAAGCGACGTTTTCGAACACGTTTCGGTCTTGTAATAATTGAAAATCCTGAAACACGATCCCCATACGTCGGCGTAGCATCGGAACCTGTTTCATGCTGATCTTATTGACCGGAAAATCAGTAACACGAACAGAACCGGAATCAGGGACTACATCACGATATAATAATTTTAAAACAGAGCTTTTACCGATACCGGTAGGACCGATCAGATAACAAAATTCTCCATTCCTGAGCTTAAAGTTTACATTTCTCAGGATCTGTCGGTTTTCGTAGCTAAGCGATACGTTATTTAGTTCAATTACTGTGTTTTCTGACATCGTAATACCAGGGTTACTCTAGTGCTTTTTTCGGTAGCGTCGTTTAGGGTGAAGCCATCGTATTTGGCTTCCAGATGATAGGGGGTTTGTTCCACAATTGACAGCATCTCATGCAGAGAATATGCCCGCTGCGTATGTTGTTCGAAATAGGTATTCGTCACCTTTCCGGTGGTTGTATCTAATTCCTCAATTTCAAATTCGTTGTAATGGATGCGTTCGTTATGGTCGTATCTGCTTACACGATGATATCGAAAATCCCCGGTATCACCTTCATTTTCATTCAAATAATCGACGGATTCAATAGAATTTTGCGGAGTTGAAAAGTCAAAGATCAGGATCCCATGTTCGTTTAGTGCTTCATGTGCATTATTCAGCATCGTAATGATATCATCGTAGATCTTGAGGTAGTTCACGCTATCAAAAACAGAGAAAATAACATCGTAGGTTTTGCTGGTGGTGAACTTGAGGAAATCCATGGGGAAGAACTCAGCGTCAACCTCAAACTCAGTTGCTTTATCTTTGGCTACTTCGATCATTTCGGGAGACTGATCAGTGCCGGTTAATTCGTAACATTCCAATTCAGCCAGCGATAAAGTCAAAGAACCGGTACCACAAGCCAATTCGAGAACTGAAACAGCCTCATCGTGGTGAGTTTGAATGATCTCATCTATAAAATCGGCCCAGGACTCGTAATCAACATCTCCCATCAGGGTATCATAAAGTGGAGCCAGTTTGGAATAGATCGGACTCTTTGTACTCATTCTTTTCTTCTTTTAAGTGCCAGTTCAACAGCCAGATCATAGGCCTGATCGAATGATGATGAATTTGCGATTCCTTTACCGGCAATGTTATAAGCAGTCCCGTGATCGGGTGAGGTGCGGATGATCGGAAGTCCGGCTGTGAAATTAACACCTTTCCCAAAGGACAAAAGCTTGAACGGTGCTAATCCCTGATCGTGATACATAGCCAAAATAGCATCATACTGAGTATGCAATTGCTGCCCGAAAAAACCATCAGCAGGGAAAGGGCCATGGGCGGTTATATTCTTATTGGTTGCTTTTTCGATGGCAGGTTCTATAATTTTGATCTCTTCAGTACCTAATACTCCGCCATCACCGGCATGAGGATTAAGACCCAATACGGCGATCTTCGGCTCAGGAATTGAAAAGTCATTGATCAGACTATCATTCAGGATCTGCAGTCGTTCAAGGATACGCTCCTCAGTGATCAGATCTGCAACTTTTTGAATAGGTTCATGCACCGTGGTCAGCGCTACACGAAGCCCTTTATTTACGAGCATCATCACCACGGTTTCGGTATTTGTTTTTTCGGCGAGGAACTCGGTATGTCCGGGAATGTGATAGCCGGCCAGATTTACCGCTTCTTTTGAGATCGGAGCAGTCACCATAGCTTCACCTGCGCCTGAAATGCACCACTCAATAGCAGTTTCAACCGATCTCATTGCGACTAAACCACCGGTACTATTCAATGTGCCGGGTTGAACCTTTTCATTGAGTTCGAATCCAGAATATACGTTTACCATTCCGGCTCTCAGTTCTTCACGGGATGTAATAACTGCATATTCCAGTTCGAGGGATAATTTGTCTAAGTAATAGGAGAGGACTTCTTCAGGAGCAAATACTACCGGCACAGAAGTGGACAGATCACACTTTGAGAGCGATTTGATCACAATTTCGGGCCCAATGCCATTAATATCGCCTATACTAATTCCAATAACCGGTATGTTCAACATAGGTTAAAGGTAAGTTGGTTTAGGCGAAACTTCTAACCATTATTCAGCGGAAATGAGTTTAAAATCCCCGAATCCTGACTGTGCTTTAAACACAAATTTCCGATTCGGATATTGCCAGATCTCAATCACTTCACCATTGGTTGGAAACTGACGTTCCTTAGAATCCGGCGGACCAAATTTTATGTAGATCTCCCCCTGATCACTGTCCTGACCGTTCAGGTTGCCACGATTCCCAAACTCTTTAAATGCATAGTCGATCCTACGATAATATTCGGCCATCAGTTCATTATATACTGTGTTAGGCGTTGGGTCTTTTGACTTCCAGAACTCCCTGAATTTGGCTTCTTTTTCTTTGGCATTACCTGTTTTCAATTCTTTAAGCTGTTCCTCTTTTACGATGTATTTTAACATATCTAAAGACACATCGAGATTGTACAGACTCGCAGGCATATCCGGCCAGTAAGATCTGAAAAATGTTTTGGCGATCACCTTGTTCTCATTTCCCAAAATTTCCATCACATAAGCAGAATTCTCAAACGTTGTATTCGGGATCTTAACCAGTGCATAGGTAAATGACTCGGATGTGGTTTTTAGTGTGATAACGGGTCTCTCACCATCCATAAGTTGGGGTAATACATTAGTTTGGATATCATTGACATCGATGCTCTCCTCATACACGGAATTAGCTTTGGTAGTATCTTTCGGGTTAGCCCTGGCTTTTGATATCCTGATGCTGTATTCCGATGATGGTTCATAATCCGGGATTCGGATCAAGGCAAAAAAGTCTTTGCCGAAAGGAACATTGTCTTCCATATTCAGCAACGGTAGTTCCGTTTGTACTGCATTATTTTTGCTGAGGTTATCTGCCATCAGATAGATCTCTCCGGTCTCTTTCTTTGTCCAATCCGGGATTACAACATCCCGCCGGTTTGAATTCCTTTCATTCGGATTTCCCATCAAACTAAGCTGTAGTACGTAGTAATAATTTCCGGGATCGAGTGTGGAAGAAAGTGAACCTGAGGCATACAGTTTTCGGGATTCGGTTTCTTCAAATGTGTTGGTAAATAAGGTGTCGATCCAGGCATCTCTGGAAACTACTTCAGGATTGCCCCGTTGTTTACTTTTTCCTTTAAACACATCTGAATTCAATCGTGCCGTGACGTAATATTCTTTTCCGGCGGGTACTTCAAAATCATCGGATGGAGAGATCTTTTTGAAGGGGAGAAAATCATTGTCGAACCTGAAAATAACCGACATTACCGATCGGTTACTATCAGCAGGAAGTACAATGTGGTCAATAAAGATCCTTGGAGCGCTTGCCCGGTTTATAAGACTCACAAAATCAGTTTGTCGCGCTCTGCGCTGGCCGTAAGCACTTTGTACAATTAAGAGAAACAGAAGAGGTAAAACGAGCTTGATACGCATGTGGAACGATTTAAGTTTTTCTATCGTGATGTTTGTGAATTTGATGCTGTCGTAAAATTCCTATTTTCAACGCATCTTTGTTGGTCACTAGTATACAAAAACATCGCAATCTAACCTATGAGTACAAATCAAAGCAATCATTGGCTGCACGATCTTGTGCAGGATTTTCAACGTCAGGAAAATGAGATCAAACTGGGTGGTGGAGCATCAAAAATTGAACGTCATCATGCGAAGGGCAAACTTACAGCTCGTGAACGGGTTGAACGACTTATTGATAAGGATACTGAGTTTTTTGAATTGGGTTTATGGGCAGGATATGAAATGTATGAAGAAGAAAATGGATGTCCTGCCGGTGGAGTAATTACCGGGACGGGGATGATAGCCGGCCGAAAATGTATGATCGTAGCCAACGATGCGACGGTAAAAGCCGGTGCCTGGTTCCCCATAACTGCGAAAAAAAATCTGCGGGCTCAGGAAATTGCTATTGAAAATCACTTACCGCTGATCTATCTGGTGGATTCGGCCGGGGTATATTTGCCCATGCAGGATGAGATCTTTCCCGATAAGGAACACTTTGGTCGGATCTTCAGAAATAACGCGGTCATCTCAGCAAAAGGAATTCCGCAGATCGCTGCCATTATGGGTAGTTGTGTGGCAGGGGGAGCCTATCTGCCGATAATGAGTGATGAAGCACTTATTGTTGATGGAACAGGAAGTGTATTTCTGGCCGGAAGTTATTTGGTAAAAGCGGCGATTGGTGAAGATGTGGACAATGAAACTCTGGGTGGAGCTACAACTCATACAGAGATATCCGGGGTTACTGATTATAAAATGAAAGACGATGAGGAATGTCTGGATACCATCCGCGATCTGGTGGATAAGTTGGGACCTTTTGAACGGGCAAATTTTAACCGGATTGATCCAAAAGAACCAAAAAAGGACGTTACTGAGATCGCAAAGATCTTTCCGGAATTGAGAACTTCACCCTATGATATGTTTGAGATCCTCGATTGTATTGTGGATGAAGGGTCTCTCACCGAGTACAAAAAAGGATACGGACAGTCGTTGATCACCGCCTATGCCCGTATTGATGGCTGGAGTGTGGGAATTGTAGCCAATCAACGTACGGTAACGAAAACAAAGAACGGAGAGATGCAGATAGGGGGAGTGATCTACAGCGACAGTGCTGATAAAGCAGCCCGCTTTATTATGAATTGTAATCAAAAGAAGATCCCACTCATATTTCTGCAGGATGTTTCCGGTTTTATGATCGGAAAACGAAGTGAGCATGGCGGCATCATAAAAGATGGCGCAAAAATGGTGAATGCAGTGAGCAATTCAACGGTGCCAAAGATCACAGTGGTGGTTGGTAACAGTTACGGAGCCGGTAATTATGCAATGTGTGGTCGTGCTTACGATCCCCGGTTCATGTTTGCCTGGCCAACGGCGAATATTGCCGTTATGAGTGGAGCTTCAGCTTCAAAAACGCTGGCACAGATCAGACTTTCTGCTCTTAAGAAAAAAGGGGAGGTCGTGGATGAGGAAAAGCAGGCTGAGATCACCCGGGAAATAACAGAGCGATATACCCGGCAGACCGACGTTCGTTACGCTGCAGCCCGGCTTTGGGTAGATGCGATCATCAAACCGGAAGATACCAGAAAGCAGATTTCCAATGCTCTTGAATGCGCTGATCATAATCCGGTGATCGAAGAGTTTAAAACCGGAGTTTTGCAGGTTTAAATAAGTAAGATCCCACATAAGATGGCGATACTGAAACTGAGCAACGTACCTATCATGATGTATTCAGTTTCTTCGCGTTGTTTCGATTGTTGAATGTCACTGAATCGAAATACAGATTTCGCGGTGATCAAAAAGCCAATACCGATCCACGCGCTTTGCAGGATAAAAGTGAGTGTGAGTAATCGTTCAAGAATACCAATGAACTCACCTGCATTTGTGATGCCTTTTTGAGCTTTCTCTGATCCCAGTCCCTTTATGTTGGTCTCTTTCTCTAATGTACTGGGTCTGGCCGGTAATAAGTAAGAGATGAATATAGAGGCTGGTTTCGTCAGAAACAGATAGGCGGTGGCTATTTTCCAGTCTAGATGAATGGAATGCCAAAACATATCAGCAGATGCTGAAAATATATACCATGAAGCAGCCGTAATTAGTGCTAAATGTACCAGCTGATCTCCTATAAACCAGAGTGTCTGTGCTTTATATGATTGTTTTTTTAATGGATCGATGAGTATATGAACCAACCCAAGTATGATTCCCAAATACCAGAATTCCAGCACGGAATGGTACCAAAAGACCAATTCATACAATACCGCATGAAACAGCCCATGCAGGTAAAGCTCAGGAGAGGCCCATCTTTTCTCTTGTCGCTGAATGACCCATTCTGTTCGCTGGAAAATGAAATCACCCACCAGATGTGCGAAAACAAGCATTATCAGGAGTTCTTCGAATGGGGTCATAGGTGCTGGATTAGATATTGGTACCGCTTGATAAGTAACTGAATTTCATCCAGACGTGCACTCGATTTTCTTTTAGAAACGGCTGGTTGTGAAATGTCCAGGTGTGCCTGAATTTCCTTGGCGCTGAGTTCCTCATACCAGCTTAACCATACAGTTTCTGCATCTGCCTGCGACCAGTTATCCATTACGATACCAAGTAATCTCAGGGTGACATCCATTTCATTATTCAAAGCGTTGAAAGGAGAGGACAAGGCCAGTTTTAGTTTCTCCTTTTTGAGTTGATCGAGCAGATGGCCGGATAATTTAAACGCTTCCCCATCCGATTCCAGGATATTATCCCGCAACTGATCGTATGTTCCAAGTCCGATAGCAATTCTTGCATCCAGTTTTAGTTCCGATTTCTGTAAACCGGACCTTATCAGTATTGCCATCAATAATGAGTGTTCGGGTTCATCAGTAGCCAGCTGAAACCCATCTCCCCTGAAGATCTGTGCCCCGGAACCTAATAATGAATATTTGGTCTGTAGTGCTGTTAGTATGTTCTTTAACTCATTCTGCCAGTGTTCCACGGTTGATCGTGAACCGGACTGAATGATATCACCAGATAGTACTGCAATCATATAACTGAAATTAGTTATTATAAGTGATATAACTTAATATGGTTATATGCGAAAATCAATAATAACTTTTTCTGGTTATATTTAAATTAATAACCCAATTTAGTTATTAAATAAAAAAACTAAGCTTAAACTATTTACAAAGATCAAGCGTCTTAGTTACTGGTATTATTAATTTAAAAGAGAAAAATGAAGACATTACTATTATTTATACTCCTGTTTTTAACTGCTTGCGGAAGTAAAAGAAATACAATCATAACCCCGGTCTCATCAGCACAAATACAGGTAGATGGTGAGTTGAATGATTGGAGAGAAGACGGGACGCAGAAGATGCGCGACAGAATTCGTTATGCTTTTATCAACACAGAAGATGCTATTTATGTGATGCTGGAGGCCGTTGATCCCACAGATATCAGAGCGATCGAAATGCGTGGTTTAACTATTTGGTGGAATGCGAAAGGAAAAAAGAAGAAGGACCGAGGAATTCAGTTTCCTGTTAGTAGCATGCCGGTAAACGGAGAGCGAAATTTTGAGGCACCAAGAGACTTTGACAGAGACTTAATGTTTAAGGGAAACAGAGCATCCATAAATAATGAAGACATCGTTTTATTTAAATTCGATGACATTGACCAACAAGAACTCTATATGGATCAGGTCTATGAATATCATGGCATTGAAGCTCATGGATCCATCACCGAGCAAGGGGTGATGATGATAGAATACAAGATCCCCAAATACCTGATCGATACGTCCGGTAATAACAACGATACTTATGGCTTTTTGATAGAAACTCCGGAAATAAAGAGACCTGATAGAGGAGATGGAAGGCCGCAAGGAGGAGGAAGCGGAAGAGGAATGGGAGGAGGAACTCCTCGTTCCGGAAAAGGAGGTCAAGGTGGACGAGGCACAGCAGGACCACAAAATACCGGATCGAATGATGGCTTTTCTTTCTGGCAAAATCTGAAGGTAGAATAAAACTTTTACTTCAAAGCTACGTGTGTTGCAGGTGAATGTATATATTAAAAAATGCGATACACTCTGAAATACGAAGCCCCGCTTTTAATACTAAGTGTAGAAGAAAGTTTTACACTTATCGATTTTATGGCATTGTTTGCCTGTTTATTACTCGGGTTTTTCTTTGCTATGTTCCTCTGGATCTTTGCGGCCGCTATTATAATCCGGCTCTTTACCAGGCGGGAATTTCATTTTGATGGGGACCGATACAAATTTTCGGAATATATACGAATATTCAGCTATTTCAGAATAATGCGTCGATCTCTTTCATTCAGTGAAATAGAACGATTCATATTATCCGATTACGATTCAGGGAAAGCGCTGGCAGAGCGGGGCCTGATCAACAAAGAATGGTTTACCCTTGAGATTGAGCTGAAAGACCGAATGAGGATCCGGTTAATGAAAACACCCTACGATGAGCGGGAAGAGTTATACGAAATGAATGAAGAATTACGGAACCAACTAGATCATTGGTTCCGGTTTGAGGAAGAATTCAATACTGAATCAACCCCATTCTGATCTTATTCTCCGTCAATATCCATTTCGACTACCCAGATGCCCCGAAGTTCGCCTTCACTGTATCCGGTTGCCTCGTCAGCAGGGTACAATTGATTGATCTTTGCTAAGGTAGCATCCTTGATTTGAGAATCAGGATTGCCATGGCATTGCATACACAATTGATTGGTAATGATCGGATAATAGCCAACCACTTTATCTCCCAGTTGGGCTAATTTCGGCGTTACTTCACCACCTTCAGCAAGTACTTTTTTGGCATGTGTGATATAATCCAGTTCATCCTCATTTGCGGTATTGGCAGCATTTCTGGGTTGATCAGATACACGACTGATGGCAGCATTAAGTGCAACAGCCATACTGTCGGTGAGTGGGTAGGCTTTTACATTACAAAATTCGAGGGCGTGTTCTGTTCCTTTAGATTCAATGGCTGCTTTTAAATTGCCACCAAGCACTTTTTGTGTAGCTGTAGCCAGTTCTTTTCCCTTCATGGTATAAGCTGCAGGGTCAACCTGTTTGGCTTCAGGCTTAGGCTCACTTTTAAACTGACAATTAGCGATCAGACCGATAATGATCACAGAGGCAAGGATTGGTAATACTTTCTTCATAAAATTCCCAAGTGGTTGAATAATTTCCGAAAAGTAGTAAACCCCATAATATGATGTTACTTGTTATAACATCGTTAATTATTCTGCTGCCCCATTCGTCGTCGTTGCCTGTTCATCTGTTGCATATCATTATTAAAATGCTCTTCAAACCACTCCGGTTTCTCCATTTCATTTTGATATATATAGGTAGCTATTGCTTTCAGATCTTCTTCGGGAAACGGAAGAGGGGTCATCAGACCAAACCGATCTACAGCACTATACATTATGGCTTTGTCGGTTGTGGGATTAGCTACGAAATCGGCCATGGCATTTACAAACTGTTCCCGGGTTGGATAATCCATGTTATATCGACGTTTAATGGCCTCGAAAATAGGAGCAAGCCTGCTTTCCTCCGGTGTGTTTGGAGCATGACATGCATAACAGGAGGTTTTTACCAGTTGTTCTGCTTTAACCAGATCATAAACTGGTGCGGAAATTTCAGCGGTTTCAGGTTTTACTTCTTTTTTGTTATTACAAGAACTGAAGGAGACAAAGAAAATAAATAGAAATAGCAGAATTGGAGTTATAGCTTTCATAGGAGTAAATGATTTTTAGACATCATATAACATAAATCATTTGAATGAAATGTGAAGCATTCTTAAAAAGTAAAATAGAAAACGATCCATGGACCTCCTGTCAGATCCGATTGTTTTCCGGGAAAGAAGGTGTACAGATATAAAAAAAGCCCGATCTAACGACCGGGCTCAGTATCATCAAAAATGATCAGGTTATTAAACGGCTGAAATGATCTCATTCAACGTTGAACTTGGTCGCATTGCCGTATCAACCAATGCTTTTTCAGGTTTATAATAACCGTTGATCTCAACAGGAGAACCTTGAACTGAGATCAACTCTTCGTTGATCTTCTCCTCATTATCGCTCAACGCTTTAAATACTGGTGCAAAACGTTCTTTCAGTTCAGCATCTGAATCCTGATTCGCCAAAGCTTCAGCCCAATATAAGGCAAGATAAAAGTGACTGCCACGGTTATCAATTTGGCCTAATTTACGTGCTGGTCCTTTGTTATTCTGTAACCATTTGGTATTGGCATCATCCAGTGTTTCAGATAATACTTTTGCTTTTGGATTATCGAAGGTAGCGGAGAGGTGATCAAGGGAAACAGCCAGAGCAAGAAATTCTCCCAGAGAATCCCATCTGAGGTAGTTTTCTTCTACAAATTGTTGAACATGTTTAGGAGCAGATCCGCCGGCACCGGTCTCAAATAACCCGCCTCCATTCATGAGTGGAACTATCGATAACATTTTAGCACTTGTGCCAAGTTCAAGGATCGGGAACAGGTCGGTGAGATAATCACGTAACACGTTACCGGTCACCGAAATCGTGTCTTTTCCTTCCTTTGCTCGTTCCAGAGAATAGCGAGTTGCTTCTTCCGGAGACATGATCTTGATCTCTAGGCCCTTGGTATCATGATCCTTCAGATAGGTGTTCACTTTTTTAATAAGCTGAGCATCGTGGGCTCTGTTTTTATCCAGCCAGAATACGGCAGGCACACCGGTTTCTCTTGCCCGACGTACTGCCAGTTTAACCCAATCCTGAATGGGGGCATCTTTTACCTGACAAGCTCTCCAGATGTCACCCTTTTTAACTTTATGCTCCATCATTACCTGTCCGTTGTCAGTCACAATTCGAACGGTACCATCCTCAGGAACTTCGAATGTTTTATCATGAGAACCATATTCTTCGGCTTTTTGAGCCATCAATCCTACATTTGGAACCGATCCCATGGTTGATGGATCGAAAGCTCCATTCACTCTGCAGAAATCGATCACTTCCTGATAAACACCCGCATAGCTGGAATCTGGGATAATTGCCTTTGTGTCTTTGGTATCGCCGTTCTTATCCCACATCTGACCTGAATTACGGATCATCGCAGGCATAGAAGCATCAATGATCACATCACTTGGTACGTGTAGGTTGGTAATGCCTTTATCTGAATTGACCATGGCCATATCAGGTCCATTTTCGATACAAGCTTTGATCTCATTTTCGATCTCATTACGCTTTTCATCCGGCAGGGTAGAGATCTTTGCAAAAACATCCCCTAAACCGTTGTTGGTATCTACTCCGAGTTCTTTTAATGTATCGCCATATTTTTCGAAGACCGGTTCAAAGAATACCTTCACGGCATGCCCAAAAATGATCGGGTCAGATACTTTCATCATGGTTGCTTTCATATGAAGGGAGAAAAGTACGTCTTTCTCTTTGGCATCTGCGATCTGTTCTTTCAGAAATGCAACCAAAGCATCTTTACTCATGAAAGTTCCATCAATGATCTCACCTTTTAACATGGGAGCTCTTCCTTTAAGAACAGTTACTTCCATATCCTCAGACACATGTTCAATTCGGAAGTTACCATCATCCAACACAGTTACCGATTTTTCATTGGTCGCAAAATCATTTTCGCCCATGGTTGATACATGGGTTTTTGAATCTGAACTCCAGGCTCCCATGCGGTGTGGGTTTTTCTTAGCAAATTCTTTTACTGCTTTCGGAGCTCTTCGATCAGAGTTTCCTTCGCGTAATACCGGGTTTACAGCACTACCTTTTACTTTGTCGTAGCGGGACTTGATCTCCTCTTCTTTTTCATTTTTTGGCTCTTCAGGATAATCGGGGAGAGCATATCCTTTGCCTTGTAATTCTTTAATAGTGGCTACAAGCTGTGGAATGGAGGCACTGATATTCGGTAATTTGATGATATTCGCATCCGGTTGTTTAGCCAGTTCACCTAGCTCAGCGAGCGCGTCGTTCTGTTTTTGGTCCTCTGTGAGATAATCAGAGAAATTTGCAATAACTCGGCCGGATAAAGAAATATCTCTGGTTTCCACTTTAACCCCGGCAGCTTTGGTAAAGGCTTCAATAATAGGTAACAGGGAATGGGTTGCAAGAGCCGGAGCTTCATCGGTATACGTATAAATAATCTTTTCTTTGGCGCTCATAATAGTTATTGATTGAATTTTATCGTTCAGATTGATTGACAGACTCCTAATATCAGGAAATTATTATGAAATTGTGAGTAATAAATCGAAAACAAATCAGGAAATGGACTAGAGTTTTTTAAAATTATGCCGATGATAACACTATATTTTTGTGAGAAATGTTTAGTTCTCTTAGTTTCAAAATATTACTTCAATACAATCTGAACGAAGATTCCACCTATGGCTGAAGCGGAGTACACTATTTTACTTGTCGAAGATGATGAAGCAGTAAGAGAATCGGTGGTAGAGCTTATTTCTATGTACGGGTACGACTGCCTGCAGGCCGAGAACGGTCAGATTGGACTTGAAACTGCAAAAGAAGAAACCCCAGACATTATTGTTAGTGATGTGATGATGCCGGTTATGGATGGGTTTACTTTTGTGAAAGAAGTACTTAAAGATCCTGAGATCGCACACATCCCAATAATAATGCTCACGGCAAAAGTAGAAGAACAGGATATGCTGGAAGGGCTGGAATCCGGGGCGGTTGATTATCTCACCAAACCTTTTAATTCAAAGGAATTGCTTTTTAAGGTGCGTAATATTTTAAAAAGCCGGGATGAGTTTAAAAGTAAAAACTGGCAGAATTTATTGTCTGAGTCATTTGTAGAGGATACCTATGATGAAGACAAGGAATTTATGAAAGACTTGTATAAAGTAGTGACTTCGAAAATGGAATCATCTAATTTTGGAGTTACTGAGCTTGCGGCCGATCTGAATGTAAGTGAACGCAATTTGTACCGTAAAGTGAAAGAGCTAACCGGAGAGCCTGTTGCGGCATTTATTAGGGAAGCTCGATTACAGCGAGCTCATCAGTTATTGTCGGGTAATCAGGTTAAAACAAAATCTGAAGCGGCTTACAAAGTTGGGTTTAAAAGCCCGAGACACTTCTCTAAGGCATATAAAAAGCGATTTGGCTGATTTTCCGCATTTTGGCAGAAATGAGTACCTGTCTGGCAGATTCCCTTCCTGAAAACTTTCGAACTTTGGTCAGAATAAAAAAACAAGACAATGATCAAAGATAATTTCGCATCCGGACTTACATTTGAAGAACTAAAAGCCACTTATCCACAGCATGGGTTGATCTATTTGAGTTGGCATCCGGCTTTAGAGCAACAACTTAGATTGAATGGTTCTGATTCTATGTATCTGGCCGATTTCATTCATGTAAATGAAATGAATGATCAGGCTGCTTACACACTAAATTCAGATACAGAAACTTTCATTGATCGGTCACTTGCTGAAGTTGAATTCAAATACTTTCGAATTGAATCAGATCTTTTGGAGCAATTAATAGTGCGCCAAAACAGAACCAAAAATTTTGTGATATCTCCGGTTACGGGTTCAAAAAATCCCGTTAAAATTGAAATGAGTTACTATACGTTTGATGAGATCGGAAATACCACAGGAGTCTATCTGGTACTGCGAAGTAATGATGATGCCGGTAAATTTGCCAAAAGAGTGAGCGGCGAGAAGAAATTTATGGCTGCCATGGCCGAGCTTGAAGAAGTATTGATGACGGGTTCAAATATCGAAGAAATATTATTCGACTCCACATTAACGCACGATCAAATTGATGTGGCTGCAAATTACAGCAGCTTCAGAGTTGAAAAAACGCCTTTTTTCATAAACTAAGTGTTAAGATTACGTATTGAAGTTATATCCCGTGCCTGGAGAGGGCATGGGATTTTTTTTGCTCGATATTCAGGAGTATAGCATCCAATTTGTATAAAAAATCTCTAACCCAATGGCAGAGAAACGCACCTGGTTGGCAAATCTGAGTTCCGGGATCTCCCGAACTTTGAATCAACAAAACGAATAAAGTTATGTCTGTACTTAATCACAAAGAAATGTCTAGCACCTCCTTTTACGAACTAATGAAGGATCACCCTTCCAAAGGAGTTATACTTTTTGAAATGGATCTACCGATTGATCTGAACGAAGCCTGGGTAAAATCAGATGGCAGAGAGTATATTCTTGAGCATTTAATGGTTACAGACATCAATGACTTTGGGAATGATTTGTTGGACCCATCCATAGATCTGATGGGGAAAAATGCCCGTGAACTTGTGTATGAGCATCTGGTATTAACAGATAAGGCACTCTCCGGTATGATCATGAAACCTACATTCTTTGATGAGGTGGAAGTGATCCGAGCAAATGGCGAGCGACTTAATTTAAAGATCGATTCAATTTCGTATTTCGATGATGAAGGGCACTTTTCAGGGGTTTATATATTGTTTAATGAGATCATAGATGAACAAAAACTGATCACAAAACTGCAACGCCGGGATGAATTACTGAGAGCGACTGCAGATGTGAATCATATTCTGCTATCTAACGATGATGTGAATGAAGCACTATACAAGGCTTTCAAACTCATTGGAGAAGCAACGGATGTTGACCGGGTATATGTTTTCGAGAATTATTTTGATGAAGACACAAAGACTGTTTTTTGTACGCAAAGACTTGAATGGGCTAAAGACTCAATCGTTCCTCAGATCGACAATGAAGATCTGAAGGCAGTACCCCTTGAGTTGGGTATTCCCCGGTGGATGTACACATTGAGCAAAGGGGACGCTATTAATGGGTTAGTGAAGAATTTCCCGTTGGAAGAGCGGGAGATTCTTGAACCCCAGGATATCATCTCAATACTTGTAGTGCCAATCACTATTAAAGGTAAGTTCTGGGGATTTGTAGGGTTCGATAACTGTACCTCCGAGTATAAATGGTCGGAACATGAAGTAGCGGTATTAACGTCGCTGGCCTCTAACATGGGCCTGACTTTTGAACGCTTAAGAACTAATAAAGAGCTTGAAAAGAGTCAGGAGATGTTCCGTCAGATCGCTGACACCATAGATGAGGTCTTTTATGTGCGAAACGCAGACATGAGCGTGGAATACATGAATAATGCTTTTCAGAAGATGTTCGGATACTCAGTGGATATGATAAAAGAGAATCCGGAATTGTTTACTCAGAATGTTCACTCTGATGACCTCGGTAAGTTGAAAGAATCCTTAATGAAAGATGAAGATTCTTTTGAGTTGAAATATATCGATCCGGATAATGGAAGTACCCGATATATCGCAAACAAAAGATTTCCTGTGTATGA
Source organism: Balneolaceae bacterium UBA7797 (assembly GCA_002480645.1). Classification (GTDB taxonomy): domain Bacteria; phylum Bacteroidota; class Rhodothermia; order Balneolales; family Balneolaceae; genus UBA7797. The sequence continues at coordinate 259,170 of DLCN01000016.1, read as the reverse complement.
TGATCAGGGCAAGGTGATCAGATACATCGGTGTGATGAACGATATCACCAGGATCAAACAGGCACAGATCAAGTTAGAGGAATCGCTTGAAGCCGAGAAAGAACTGAATGACCTTAAGAACAGGTTTATCTCCATGATCTCTCATGAGATACGAACTCCTGTAACGGCCATTGTTTCAAGCTCTGAGCTGATGAATACCTATGCCAACAGACTGGATGAGAACAAAAAGGCAGAGCTGAATAAACGTGTTCTTAGTGCTTCTCAAAAGATAATAGATCTGCTAGAAGAAGTATTATTGATGGGTAAAGCGGAAGCAGGTAAACTTTCTGCAGAATTTGAATGGATTAATCTCCGGGAGCTGGTGGAGGAGATCATTGAAGATCAAAAACAAACCCGCTTAAAAGATCGGGAAGTTCAACTTTCTGTGGAAGTATCAAATCCATCTTTTAAAACAGACCAACGGTTATTCCGTCACATACTAAATAATTTATTAGACAACGCGGGTAAATACTCTCCGGATGATACCCGTATCAGGATTTCATTTTCAGAGTATGAGCAGAATCTGATCTTCATCGTCAGGGATGAAGGCATGGGTATTAGAGAAAAAGATCAAAAGAAAATATTTGAGCCATTCTATCGAACCAAAGATGTATTTGAAATTGAAGGCACAGGACTTGGTATGACCATCGTAAAAAGATCGGTGGAAGCTTTAGGAGGTTCCATAGAATTGGATTCAGAAATAGGAAAGGGTACAACATTCACCATCAGTATACCACTAGGTGAATAGCTTAAGGAGTAACTAAATAACAGAATAATGAATGCTGCAATAAAAAAAGTGATGGTAGTCGAAGACGATGAAGCCATCAGAGAGGGAATCATGGATTTTCTCACCCTGGAAGGATACGAGGTAAGCGAATCGGAAAATGGAATGGAAGCTTTAACTAAGCTTAAAACAGACCAGCCCGATATCGTGATCAGTGACGTAATGATGCCCGTAATGGACGGCCATACTCTGCTAGAGGAGTACAGAAGGATTGAAGGAGCACCACAGGTTCCCTTTATCTTTCTGACGGCACTGAGCGACAGAAATGATCTGCGAAAAGGAATGAAACTGGGAGCAGATGACTATCTGACGAAGCCATTTTCGAGAGAAGAATTACTGGATGCGATCGATACGCAATACACTAAATTCCACCAGCGTAAAGAGAATATTGAAAATGAATTCGAAGCGATAATACGAGAGCGTTTAGATCTCGTTGAGAAGGAAAAAGAAAGTGTGATCAAAGAATTACATCACCGGGTAAAACATAACCTGGCTATTATTTCAGCATTCTTTGAACTGGGTGATCCTGCAAAAGGACCTGATTACATAAACTCGATCAAAAACAGAGTTTTTGCACTAGCTTCGGTTCATGAAGAAGCGTATTCAAGCGAAATGCTTACTACGGTAGATACCGGTGATCTGATCTCCAACATCATTGATAAACTGATGGCAAATAGCGGCATCAGAACCATTGAAGAAATTGACCATTACAACCTGGATATAGCTCAGGCTATTCCTTTCGGATTGCTCTTTTATGAATTGCTTAATCAGATCCTGAAGAAGCCTTTCAAAAGAGCTGAGTCACCAAGAATTACCATACGATCTTTTCAGTCGGGAAATATCGGAAAACTGATCTTAGTGGTGAATTCAGGTGAAATTATTGATATGAATAACCCGGGAGAGGATACCGATGTGTTGCTGGTTCAAACATTCATTAATCAGCTACACGGACAGATTTCCTGTCAGGTTGTACCAGAAATTGGAGTACGCTACTCCATAGATTACCAGATATGATACTAAGTTAGACAAACTCAGGCCCATGCGGTTGACCCCGTGTGGGCTTTTTTTTTGTTGGCAGAAAAACGTACATCCATGGCAGATTATCGTCCCATGGATTAAATAACTTTAATAATAAATTTGTCACTTAGTACCACTCCGGAAAATGGTTATTGAACAACGTATAATGAACCTTGATGAAGCATGGAAAACGGTATCAAGGGACAAAGATTTTGAGGAAGAAAAAGCACAGCTGGTTATAATTACTGCCTCAAAGAAGTTATTGCAAAACAGAAAGTTATTACAGGATATAATTCACCATTACCCGAATGCCGCGATTGTATCTACCAGTACAGCCGGAGAAATTGCTCAGGCCAGAGTAAAAGAAAATTCTTTAGTCCTGACCGCATTGTCTTTCGAACATACCGAACTAAAGACCTCCATTCTAAAAGTCGGTGATCATAAAAATAGTGAAGATCTTGGAAGCACGCTGGCCCGCGAACTAAACTCGGAAAACCTGAAACACATTCTGATCTTTTCGGATGGTCAGTTTGTGAACGGCACAACGCTGGTGGACGGGATTACGAAAGCAGTTGATCCCGAGGTTATTATTTCAGGGGGATTGGCTGGTGATGGAATAGATTTTAACGAAACCTGGGTGGGACTGAATAAAGATTTAGCTCCCGGAAATGTGGTCGGGATTGGGTTCTATAGTGATCGGTTGAAGGTGCATACTTCAGCTCGGGGAGGTTGGCAGGAATTTGCACAGTGTAGAGTGATCACAAAAGCTGAAGGTAATACGGTGTACGAAATTGATGGGCAGAATGCATTGGGGCTTTACAAAAGATACCTTGGTCCCAAAGCCAAACAACTTCCGGGTAGTGCCTTATTGTTTCCACTGAGTATGAAATCTGGCGATGATCCGGCATTAGTAAGAACCATTCTTTCGATTAATGAAAAAGATCAATCTCTAAATTTTGCAGGAATGATGCCCGAAGGGGCAACTGTAAAATTGATGAGAACAAGACTCGAAGATCTGATAGATGCCGCTGAAGAAGCCACCGATATCATTCAGGAGCAACAAAAAGATCATGATTTTGTCTTTATTGTTAGCTGTGTTGGCCGAAAACTGGTATTAGAACACAGAACAGATGAAGAAATTACTATGGTTGCAGATACATTAGCAGGCACGCCGGTTATAGCGGGCTATTATTCATATGGGGAGATCTCTACCGAGATGGAACGAAAGAGCTGCGAACTTTATAATCAGACTCTTACCTTAACCAGTTATAAAGAAATATAACAGCTTGCAATGAGTTTTGAGACTGATATCCAAAATCCCCATCTGAAAAGACAAATCAAGAAGTATCTGGGTGAAGAAGCCTTGTCGTCAGATATGGTCGATTTTTTGAAAGCCATTCAAAATACCTACGAACAGAATACCAGAGATCGTGAATTTCTGGAATTTACGATGGATGTAAGCCTTAAAGAAAATCTTGAGATCAATGAACAGCTAAAAGGCGATATCAAGATCAGAAATAAAACCATCAAAGAGCTGTACGACGCTCTGGAGGTTCTGGACGCAGATAATGAAACTGATGAACCTGCGGAAGATATTCTTTCTATTGCTAACCGGCTGAAGCAGGAAATCACGAAGGCAAAGACGGCTGAGGAACAGCGCCGTAAAAGTGAGACGATCGTCAGAACGGTAATTGATTCCGCCCTGGATTCTGTTATCGTGATCGATGAAAGCGGAGCTATTACAGAATGGAATAATCAGGCAGCGATCACCTTCGGGTGGACAAGGGAGGAAGCTCTTGGAAAAAAACTCGGGGAAACGATCATACCCGAACGTTATCGGGAAGCACATCAAAGAGGGATGACTCATTTTCTGAGTTCGGGTGAGGGTCCGGTCTTAAATCAAAGGATCGAATTACCTGCCATCAAAAAAAATGGAGAAGAATTTCCGGTAGAGCTCACCATTATCCCTAGCAAGATCGATGGTAAATACATGTTCAGTTCTTACATCAGAGATCTAACGGAGTCGAAGAAGTCGGAACGAGCCCTTAAAGCGATCAATGATCTGGCACGGTCTCTGTTGGGGAAAAATTCACTTACTGAGATCGCCTGGCAGATCACAAAAAGTACCGCTCCGGAGATTGGTTTAGAAGATTGCGTGATCTATATCCTGGATGAGGATACCGGGTATTTACATCAGGTAGCTGCTCATGGTAAAAAGAATCCGGAAGGATTTGAGATCTACAATTCTATTGTATTAAGGCTTGGGCAGGGAATTGTAGGAACTGCGGCAGAGAAGGGCGAAGTAATACTGGTAAATGATACATCGAAGCATCCCGGTTATTTGGTTGATGACGAAATCAGACTCTCTGAGCTAGCGGTTCCAATCATTGAAAATGGAAAAGTAATCGGAGTGATCGATACCGAGCATCCTGAGAAAGAGTATTATACCCAGGAACATGTGGATATGCTCACTACCATAGCGAATATTGCTTCTGCACAAATGAAAATTGCTCTCGAAACTGGAAAAAGAGAGAAAGCAGAGGCCAATCTTAAAGAAAGTGAAGAACGGTGGCAGAATTTAGTACTCAATCAACCTGAGGCTTTGCAGATCTCAAAAAACGGGAAAGTAGTGTATCTAAATCCGGCCGGATTAAAACTGTATGAGGCAGAATCGCTGGACCAGATGATCAATTATGATCTGTTCAAATTTGCCGGGAAAGAGATCAAAGATAAGATGAATGAACGTCTGGAACGCTTGATGAAAGATGGTCATGTCGAACCATTGGAATTCAGGATACATACGTTGAAAGGAAATGAACGGTTTATTGAGGCTAATTCTACCCGGGTTACCTACAATGGAGCTTTGGCCATACAGACAATACTTCGAGATATCACTGAAAAGAAAAAAGCGGAGGATGAGCTCGTTGAGATCAGTTCCCGATTAACCACTTTACTGGATAACCTGAGTTCAGGAGTGTTGATGGAAGACCCGGACCGAGTGATCGTACACACAAACCAGCGGTTTGCAGAGCTTTTCGGGAATGTGTTCAACCCGGAAGATCTCTATGGATCAAATTGTGCGTTATTATTGGATAATGCAAAGTTCGCTTTTAAAGACCCTGAAGAGTTTGTGGAAAGAGTGAACAAGTTAGTTCAATCTAAAGAAACGGTGCTTAATGAGCAGCTAGAGCTGGCTAATGGTAAGTTCTTTGAGCGGGACTTCATCCCCATATATCATGGAAAAAAATACATGGGTAATGTGTGGCAATATCGGGATGTGACGGAAAAAATTGAGGCTGAACGGGAATTGTTACGAGCTTTGGAATCGGAGCGCAGTTATAATGAACTGAACAGTAACTTTGTGTCGATGGTATCGCACGAATTCCGAACACCTCTCACAAGTATACATTCCACTGCTGAGCTTTTGATTCAGTTTGGAGATCGTTTTAAAGGAGAAGAATTGAAAAAACGTGTACAGCGTATCTATAACTCTTCAATTAAAATGGACACCCTGATCAGGGATGTGCTGACGATCGGGAAACTCGATTCAGATAATACTAAAGTAGATTATAAAGAATTCAGGCTTTCTGATGTGTTGAATGATATGATTGGAGCCCTGAGTGCAACGGTATTACATGAAAGGGATGTGGTAGTGGAATCAGAGAATGCGGATACTGTTATTTCTCTGGATATAAATCTGATCGAACTGATCCTTCGTAATTTGCTCGAAAATGCAGGTAAGTATTCTCAGGCACCTGATAAAATACTGGTCAATTATTCGATCAGAGATGGAATGCTAAATCTGTCCTGTCAGGATTTTGGTATAGGTATTCCAAAAAGTGATCAGAGTACAATTTTTGAATCCTTTAAGAGGGGATCGAACACTGAAAATATTAAAGGGACAGGATTAGGACTACCGATCGTAAAGAAATCGGTAGAAAGATTAAACGGGACAATCAATCTGGAATCGGAACAAAATAAAGGGACAAAGATCACTATTTCCATTCCGGTAAAACAATAGGATTATGAGTAAGAAGATTTTATTGATCGAAGATGATGCATTAGTGCGGGACTCCATTGTGGATCTTTTAATGATCGGTGGGTTTGATGTCGATGTCGCCGAAAACGGGAAAGTGGGACTTGAGCGAATTGAGCAATCCCATCCGGATCTTGTGATCTGTGATGTAATGATGCCGGTGATGGATGGATATGAAGTACTCGAAGAACTCAAGAGAAGTGGAAAGATCAATGAGCTCTACTTTATGTTTCTTTCAGCAAAATCGCGAGAAGCAGACATGCAAAAGGGGATGGAATTAGGAGCTCACGATTATTTCTTTAAGCCATTCAGGAATATGGAATTACTTGATAAGGTGGAGCAGGTATTAAGTAACTAAATTGAAAACGGGGGATTCCCCGGGATTAATTTCCGGTAACTCAAAGAAAAAACGTATATTGGGCACGATTGAATGGTTAGCTCCGTTCCCTAACTAGCAGGCTAACAAAACTCGAGGTATCGCTATGATCAAACCCATGTTTGGCTATCGGCCAAAACCTAAACAATTCGACCTTCCGCTCCGATATTACGATCCCGAAAAAGACGAGAAAGAAAAGAGAAGAAAAAGAATTAAATTCCAGACTCATAACAGGGTTAAACCTGCACAATTTACCAGAGTAGTATTTTTTGCTCTGCTATTGTCTCTCGTAGTCTATCTGATAACCATTTTATAAAAGCGCGTCCCAAAAACTGTTGAGCGATACAAAGATCCGTAATTCGGTAATACACCAGCTTCCCCCAGAAATTAGTAATAAGATCGCAGCCGGTGAGGTAATTCAACGCCCTGCATCTGTCGTTAAAGAACTGCTCGATAATGCTATCGATGCCGGTGCAGATCAGATCAAAATTATCATTGAAAATGCCGGCCGTACTCTGATACAGGTGATCGATAACGGATGCGGGATGAGTAGCGAGGATCTGCCTCTTTGTTTTGAACGGCATGCTACTTCTAAAATAAATTCTATCGATGATCTGTTCCGGGTAAGAACGATGGGTTTCAGAGGCGAAGCCATGGCTTCAATAGCTTCAGTTGCTCAGGTTTTAGTTCGTTCGAAAAGAGCGGAAGATGATAATGGATGGGAATTTGCTCCCAACGGGAGTGGTCTTCAGAATGAAAGCGAAGTGAAACCAACTGCCACTGATAATGGGACGAACATCAGTGTGCGTAACCTTTTCTATAATGTACCGGCCCGACGACAGTTCCTGAAGACGGATGTGACTGAACTTCGCCATATTTTAAGAACGGTACAGTATGCGGCTTTAGCTTATACCGATATTGGTTTTCAGGTTATTGCTGATGCCGAAACTATCTACAATCTTCCGCCTCAATCGTTAAGTGATAGGATAACACAGATCTTTGGAAGTCCCTATAAAGCGAGTCTGATCGAGTTTGAAGAAGAAACCAGTTATTTGAAGATCCGTGGATTTGCTTCTGATCCTAAACTGGCAAAGAAGAGCAGGGGAGAACAATTCCTGTTCGTTAACGGCCGGCCATTTCAACACAGATATCTGACGCATGTATTATTGAGCTTATACGATGCATGGACCCGGAATAATGAATATCCGTTTTATGCCTTGTTCCTGGAAATTGATCCTGCTAAAGTGGATGTGAATGTGCATCCATCAAAAATGGAAGTAAAATTTGAAGATGAGCGAAGTGTAATTCAATTGGCCCGATCGGTGGTTAACCGCGCATTAAATAATCATTTTAAAGTACCGGGGATTCCTCAGGATAATGATCCCTATCTGAGCGATGAGCCTGCTTCGAAAGGATTTGACTCCGGATTTAGTTTTAAAGTACCCGCTTCACGATCATTTCAACGTGGGGCCGGATCGGGATCTCAGGGTGGCTTTCATTTGCCATCCCGGATCAATAGTTCGGGGGCTAAAAAAGGAGGGGATGAATTAGGAAGAATGCTGTACTCACCCGAATCTGCTCAGCATGATTCGGATGAGGAAGAATCAACCCACGGTCTAGATGAAGACGCTAAAATAACTAAAACTGAAAATCCATTCTGGCAACTACATGATTGTTATGTGGTTACACAAACCAGAACCGGGTTGTGTATGATCGATCAGCATCTGGCTCATAAACGCATCATTTTTGAGAAAGCCATTAATGCCACAGAAGAGGCTTTACCCAGTACTCAGCAGCTACTTTTTGCTCAAACATTGGAAATGTCTGCCTCTGATTATACGCTTCTGAAAGAACTCCACCCAATTATTCAGCGGATGGGCTTTTCAGTTCAGTTACTGAGTGGTAATACTGCGATGATCAATGGAGTGCCGGCTGATATCGAAATCGGAAACGAACAGGAAGTACTGATCTCGATGCTGCATCAATATCAGGATCTGGGCCAAAAGATCAATCTGGAAGCACGGGAAAAACTGGCGATCGCTTTTGCCGGTAAAGCGGCCATACCCAGAGGTAAGAAACTTTCTGATAACGAAATGGAAGCACTCGTAGACCAACTCTTTGCTTGTGAACAACCGTATCTGGATCCCTTAAAAAAACCTACCATTGTGTACTTATCCATGGACGAAATTGAAGCACGATTCAGGTAATTTCTGTACCCGTACTAGCTGAAATTGAATGAAGTTGTGATTACCTGCACTCATACGCAGGATCATAAATTCATGAATTGAAGAATGAACCATTCTTTGTACTTTAAGGCATGAATATTCTCGCGATCGAACCGTATTACAGTGGTTCTCATAAAGCTTTTTTAAAGGGTATAGCCCGACATTCCGGTCATAATATCATCCCCATAAAACTAAATTATAAGGGATGGAAATGGCGGATGCACGGGGAATCGGTGACACTGGCCCAAATGACCTCACAGGTAAAAGAAGACATTGATCTGCTATTTACCAGCAGTATGATGAATCTGCCTGCTTTTCTCGCGTTGAATAATCCAAGATTCGCTTACACTCCCAAGATCATGTATATGCATGATAATCAGTTTACCCGACCGATTCCGGAAGGGGAAACCCGTGATATGACCTACTGCTATATCAATTATCTGAGTATGCTGGTGGCAGATAAGTTGTTGTTTCCATCTCAATTTCAACTTGATGATCTGATGGAAGCTTTACCCACATTTCTGGAAAATTACCCGGGAGATAAGCATTACAATACAGTAGATCAGATCAGAGAAAAAAGTGTGGTTTTGCATCCGGGTTTGGACCTTAAATACTTTGATCAGCATCCTGATACCAGAAACGAAAATGAGCGACCGGTCATCGTATGGAATCAGCGTTGGCAATTCGATCGGAATCCGGCGATGTTCTTTCGGGTACTAAATCGACTGAATGATATTGATCTGAAATTTGATCTGATATTGGCGGGGGATAGTAAGCACGAAAAACCAGAGGAATTCAATAAAGCCTGGCAACGGTTTGGTGGTCAGATCAAGCATTTTGGTTTTGTAGATGACAAAGAAGCTTATAGTAAATTATTGCATTCCGGTGATATCGTGGTTTCTACTGCTACGTATGAATTTTTCTGTGTATCCATCATGGAAGCGATCTATTGTGGATGCCATCCGTTTGTACCAAAAAGGCTTCATTATCCCGAATTGATCCCGGATTCGCTTCACAATCCGCTGTTACATGCTCCGGTTTTGTACGAAGATGAAGATGAACTTTTCTATTTTCTTCGAGACCTGCTTCAAGGCAAAAATAAACCTCTTCCCAAAGCGACCTTACAAAACATCAATAAACAGCTGGATTGGAGTCGCCAATACCTAAAATTCGATCGACTGTTCGAGGAAATGGTAGAATCTTATAAAAAGAAGCAATAATTACTGTTTCATACATAAATAGAGATTCCTTTGGTAACAGTTAACGATCGTATACTCCTCTAGATATTTCCTCGTTTCAGTTCTTTCACTGCAAAATCACATGCTCTGGCCGTAAGTGCCATATAGGTTAACGATGGATTTTGTGGCGGGGAGGAAGTCATACATGAACCATCTGTAATGAACAGATTTGGAATATCGTGCGATTGATTCCATTTGTTAAGCACAGAGGTTTTTGGATCTTTTCCCATTCTGGCGGTTCCCATTTCGTGTATTACAGAGCCGGGTGGTGGAGAGTAATCGAACCCACGTACATTATCGAGATTAGCGGCTTCCAGCATTTCCACGGCTGTTTGCTGCATGTCTTTGCGCATTTTCCTGGCATTTTCTCCATACTCCATATCGATATTGAGTAATGGTAATCCCCATTTATCAACTTTAGAAGGGTGTAAACTCACCTTGTTTTTAGCATCCGGCAGTGTTTCTCCATAAGCTTCGAAATAAGCCGTCCAAACTCCCGGATGAGTCAAACTTTCTTTCCATTCAGCTCCTAATCCGGCTAGATAGAAACCTCTTGTCCACGATTGTCTGCTTGTGTAATTCTCAAAGGTGAAACCCCGTAAATAATCCTGATCATTTCTTTTCAGATTTCTGAATCGGGGGATGTAAACACTGGCAGGTTTTTGGCCGTAATAAAATGTATCCATCAAACCATCATAAGAACCACTAGCTCCTACACCGGCATGATGATCCATCAGGTAATGGCCTAATACACCACTGGAATTTGCCAGACCATCCGGGAATTCTTTTGTTTTAGATTGAAGTAATATCTGGGTTGTACCCAGAGTAGAAGCATTCAGAAACACAATATCAGCGTAAAACTCGTACTGTTCACCCGTATTCTGATCGATCACATTAACCCCTTTAACTCTGTTCGTTTCAGCATCATATAAAACCCGCTCAACGATGGAAAAGGGCCGAAGGGTGAGGTTACCGGTTTTGGCGGCATCAGGCAATGAAACTGCATTACTCGAAAAATAGGCTCCGAACATACATCCCCGGTGACATAAATTCCTGTTCTGACATTTACCACGACCGTTATGAGGTTGTGTGAGGATCGCCATTCTGCTGGTGATCATTTGTCTTTCAGGATATTTAGAAACAATTTTTTCAGTGAGATATTTCTCAAAGGCATTCATTTCCCATGGTGGGAGGAATTGTCCATCGGGTAGTTGAGGTATTCCATCCCGCCGGCCCGAAACTCCGATATATTTTTCAATATGATCATACCACGGGGCGATATCCTTATATCGGATCGGCCAGTCTATACCAACACCATCTGTAGCATTGGCCTCAAAATCAAAATCGCTGTATCGGAAGGTGTGTTTAGACCAAAGTAATGAACGACCTCCGGTCTGATATCCACGATACCACATAAATGGTTTTTCCTGAGCATATGGATGGTCCACATCTTTCACCAGAAAATGCTTCATATTTTGACCGTATAAGTACAATGTACTTTGAATAGGAGCCAATTCACGGTCTTCCTGAGTGGTCTGATTCCGAAGTGGTGTTTCCCAGGGATCCAATCCTTCGGTGGGGTAATCAGTAACGTGCTTAACTTCACGACCCCGTTCTAAGACCAATACCTTTAATCCTTTCTCCGTGAGTTCTTTTGCAGCAATACCGCCCGACATTCCAGCACCAACCACAATAGCATCGTAGCTGTGTTCCTTGCTTCCTTTACCTGTAATATTGAATGTATACATGATCATAAATAATATCGAAGGGCGGTATCGCCATAGTTCAGGGTTGATTTATCTGCGTTCAGATTACCATTGTAATCTCCCGGTACAGATACATAATTACTGGCAACGGTTTCTCCTTCCTGTGATGTAAAGAATACGATCAGCGTATACTGTTTTATTGGAATGAACCATCTGAATTCGGTATTTCCGGTATAGGCTTTCTGATCTACTTCACTTAATAAAGCCAATTTGTTGTCGTGTCTCTTAAATTCTTCCAGAAATGCATTAAACTCTTTTTTGATCACTTCCTGTTGATCACCGGTCAGGCATTTTGCGAATACCTCATCTACGAATAAATGACAATTCACCTGTGAGGCTGATTTTGATCTGGTTTCCGGGAGAACAAGGTCAACCATCACTTTTAATTGTTCTAATTCATCTTCAGAAAAAAATAATGGGGAATACTCGTTCTTCTCTGATGATGAACAACCGGTCATAAATCCGGTGAGGATGGAAGGAAATAAGGCATGAGAAGTAGCCATTCCCATAGTTTTAAGGGCATCTCTACGCTTCATAAAAAAGTGGTTAGGTTAGGGAAAGCACTGAATCCCAATGTTGGGAATCAAAATGAATTAATAAAGTAGAAAATATTCCTGCTTTGAATTAATACCCGATCGTTAGTAAATGCTACTAAACTTAGGTTTGTCAGAGAGAATCTATAAATAGAGTGATGAGCTTGAAATAATCCTCAAATTCGGTAAATGGGAGTGTTTCAAATCGGTCATATACATCGTGATAGGCTTTTATTCCTCCTAAAGTATACATATAAAATCCGGGTACATCTTTATGATCAAACATACAGTGGTCACTGTTACATGCTTTCCCACGAATTCTAATTTCCGGTAACAAGTCGAATTTGTCATTAAGGGCCACAAGGGAATCAAATCTGGATCTATACACAGATCCATTTACTACCTGAATTCCTTCATCCCCGGTTCCGGCGAGATCAAAATTCAGTAAAAACTTAATACTGTCCAGATCGAAAGTAGGGTGCTCAGTAAAATGATCGGATCCGAGTAAACCGATCTCCTCACCACCAAATGCAATGAAGATCATTTTATAGGGTGGAGTATTTTTCGAGTAGTACCGGGCCAATGATAAAAGCATGGCTGTTCCGCTGGCATTATCATTTGCTCCGGGGAACAGAGCATCACCCATTTTACCAAAATGATCGTAATGAGCTATAACTACAACAGATGAATCGTTATTTACCCCATCTATGGATGCGATCACATTTTGAGACTGATAATCCTGAAGTAATTCGGCATTGATCTCGATCTGTATCTCTTGCGCTTCTTCAGGAAAGGAAGATGCACTCATCATTAATACTGTTTTTGATAATTGTTCCTGTGAGCCAAACCAGGTTAATTTATCTGCTTGTAGTATGATAGTGCCCACTGCCGGAATTCCCGGGTTGAACAAAAGGTATTTTTCCAGTTTTTCCAGTCTGGTGGCTAAATATTCATTCAGATCATCCTTTTCAATGGCATCCAGCACAATAAAGGTGCCGGCCGAATTGCGGATCTTTTCTATAGCCTGCTGTTGCTGAATAACATCCTGCAATGTGATTCGGGTAATACCGAAGGTTCCACTGATCGATGAGGAAGCAGGGTGCACCAAATAGTCAATTCCAGCCTGTTTATCCTGATCATCTATTTTGAGTAGAATCGGTTCCGGGAAGGTATTCACACTCATGGTAAACGGCTGATAATAAGAATCACCTACAGGTTTAGCCCCAAAACTCCTGAGGTGTTCTTTGATATAATCAGCCGCTATACTATCTCCTTTGTTGATATACCCCCGTCCATAAAATTCTTTGGATGTTAACGCTTTAACAACTTCGCGCGCATAGGGTAAACTTTGGCTAAAGGCTCTGTTGAAGGTGCTCAGAGCGATTAGGAGTACAAGAGTGGTTAAGATCTTAGAATGGTGCGTCTTCATCATCGGGCGCCGGATTATGGGGCATGATCGGTGAGTCGGCAGTGGGCGTAAAGTTGGCCTCTATCATATCATCTGAGGGTGCTGCCAGGGCATTGGGACCATCGCCACCTGCAGAAGTAAGATTTTCGAATCGGGCGTAATCTTTCACGAAGTAAAGCATCTTGCTGCCTACCGGACCATTTCGCTGTTTACCAATGATCACCTCAGCCATACCGGCTGTCGATTGCCCCTCGGCGGTAGTTGTAATACCGTAATATTCCGGTCTGTAAAGGAAGATCACAATATCTGCATCCTGCTCAATAGAACCTGACTCACGGAGATCACTAAGTTGAGGTCGTTTATCGCCACCACGTTGTTCAACTGCTCGGCTAAGCTGTGAAAGTGCGATAACCGGAACATCCAGTTCTTTAGCCAGAGATTTCAATCCCCTTGAGATCGAAGCAATTTCCTGCTCACGACTTCCGGCATCTTTTGCAGAGCCTTGCATCAACTGCAGGTAATCGATAATGATCAATCCAATGTCATGCTCGCTTTTTAAGCGTCGGCATTTAGTTCTGAGCTCCATCAATGTGATTGCGGGGGTATCATCAATGAAAAGATCTGCGGTGAATAACCGACCTGCCGCTTCGATCAGGTTTTTGAAGCTGTCATCATTTAACTGACCTTTCCGGGCTTCATCCGCCCGTACACGGGCTTCCATGGTTAAAAGTCGTTGTACCAGTGACTGATTCGACATCTCCAACGAAAAGATAGCAACAGGAGTACGAAGGTTTTCATCGGGGTGCATGGCGGCATTACGTGCAGCGGTAAGTACAAACGCAGTTTTACCCATAGAAGGGCGTGCTGCGATGATCACCAGATCACCTTTTTGCCAACCAGCGGTCATTTGATCCACCTGTAGTCCGGAAGGAACCCCGGTAATTCCGTATTTTTTACCCCGCATATCTTCCAGATAGGCGAGGGTATCCTTCAAAATATCTGCGACTGGTTTGGCGGTACTTCTGCTTTTTTGGTTGGCCAGATCAAAAATCAGTTGTTCAGCTTCATCCAATACATCATAGGCATCGGAAGTGGAATCATAGGATTCCTTGATCACATCGGTACAACTCAGGATCAGATTACGCTTTATGGCCTTTTCTGTTATGATCTGAGCATGATATTCAATGTTGGCTGCAGAACTTACACTCCGAGTCAGATCAGATAAATAGGTGGAACCGCCAACAGTATCAAGCAACCCTTTATCTCTTAATTCATTTTCTACCGTAAGCAGATCAAGGGGGTTATCCCGTTCATACAAATTGGAGAGTGTTTCGAAGACATGCTTATTAGCGGGCTTATAAAAATCTTCTGGCTTTAGCATCTGAAGAGCAATGGTGGCAGCTCCATGTTCGATAAGCATCGCCCCGAGTACAGCTTCTTCTACTTCAACAGCCTGAGGTGGGACCCGGCCTTCCTGTTCCAGGATGTTTCTGCTCTGTTTTTCTTTATTGTATGGTGCGTTCTTTTTAGCCAAGTGAAAAGTGTCCGGATTTTTAAGAAGATTGCAAAACTAACACTTTAAACGAACCTATTTTCGGTTTCTTTTCAACAAGCTTTCCACAAGTTATCAACATTTCAGGAATTGCTTAGCTGATCATATCGTTTTCTGAGTAGCTGAACATCTTCCCAGGTAGGACGTTTCCATTGTGAATTACGTAAAAGTGCCGCTGGATGATAGGTAACCATCAACTCACGGTCATGGAATTTGTGTATCCGTTGCCTCATTGACTTAAGCGAACGATCCTCACCAAGTAGGGTAGTGGCAGAGATTCTTCCAACACATAAAATGATCTTCGGATCTACAATATCTATCTGTTTGAGCAAATAGGGCAAACTTCTCTCTCTTTCTTCCGGTTTCGGATCCCGGTTTCCCGGTGGGCGGTGTTTTAGAATATTGGCGATATAGACCTCCGATCGTTTGAAATTGATCGCAGATAAGATCTTGTCTAAAAGCTGTCCCGCTGCGCCAACAAAGGGTTCTCCCTGTTTGTCCTCATTTTCACCGGGAGCTTCTCCAATGATCATCAGGTCTGCCGCCGGGTCGCCCACTCCAAACACTAAATTTGTATTAGGAAGGTCAGTTTTCAACACTTCAGACTGCTCACAAACGCTCTTTAGTTCTTCCAATGTAGAGCAGGCTGCAATCTTTTCAGATTCAGTAAGTTCTTTAACGGATTCGGTTACCTCATAGTCACTACTTTCTTCCGAAACTTCTGTGGGTTCATCAGTGTGAACTTGCTCAACAACTTTTTCAGTGCCGGCAGCCTCTGAACTGCTTCGGGGCACCTCAAAATCACCGTACATTTCACGTTGTTGATTTAATAAGTTGGCAATGCGTTCGAAAAAATCCTGATCGTTTTGTTGTTCACTCATTATCCTAGTAAGATCTCCTGTATGGCTCGTTCTTCATCCAATACATTATCGGTCAATTTTCCGAAATGGAAACCCTCTTTTGAATAATTTCCGATCTCTACCTGCTGAATAGTGTTAATAAGTCGGGAAGAATAGGGAACGGCAATTCGAACATAATTATCTGACCAGCCAAACATGAACCCCTCTTTATTGGCCTCTTCGAATAAAACGGGGCGAACCTCACCAACATAGCGGGAATCAAAATTGAATCTTTTTTTCTTGGATAATCTTCGCAGTTTATGAGTTCGTTTCTTACGCTCTTGCTTAGGAATTACCGGTTTCAGCGATAATGCATGTGTATTTGGTCGTTCTGAATAAGTGAATACATGCAGATAGGATATATCAAGGGAATCAATGAAATCAAATGATTCCTGAAATAACTCTTCAGTTTCTCCCGGGTGACCGGTGATGACATCGACTCCAATACTTGCGTCAGGCATTAATTCCCGGATCAGCTCCACACGCCCCCGATACAGATCCGATCCGTAACGACGACGCATAATCTTAAGCATGGTATCAGACCCACTTTGGAGTGGAATGTGAAAATGCGGTTGTAGTTTTTTCGATTCTGCCGCGAACCGGATGATATCCTCATGTAACAAATTGGGCTCAATGGAAGAAACTCGTAGCCGTTCCAGACCTTCCACTTTATCCAATGCCTGTAAAAGCTGGAAGAAATCCTCATCTGTTCCATATCCGAAATCACCGGAATTCACACCGGTTATGATCACTTCTTTAAATCCTTCCTGAACCAATAATTCAGCATTCCGGACTACAGTTGCGATCTTTGGGCTTCGACTGGCTCCGCGAGCAAGAGGAATGGTGCAAAACGAACACTTATAATTACAGCCATCCTGAACTTTCAGGAAAGCACGGGTACGGTCATCCGAAGAAAAAGCATTATGAAAATCCACTGCTTCATTAACGTCAGATTTATGAATGATGGTTTTTTCCTGTTTTACAAAATTATCGAACAGGTCGAGCAGGTTGAATTTATCTTTAGCACCAAGAACTACATCAACGCCTTCAATTTCGGCAATTTCTTCAGGTTCCAGCTGGGCATAACATCCAACAACCGCTACAAATGCATCGGGATTTCTGCGAAGGGCCTGACGCACAGTTTTCCGGCAGGCACTGTTGGCATCCATCGTTACGGAGCAGGTATTAATTACATAGATATCGGCTTTTTCATCGAATTCACCCAATTCAAAACCTTCGTTCTCAAAATCACGACGCATGGAAGAGGTTTCTGAAAAATTGAGCTTACAGCCGAGCGTTTCAAAAGCTACTTTTTTCATAGCCCGAAAGATACGAATTATGGAAGGGTTATACGAAACCGCCGATACATTTTATTTTGCATTCAGTTATTTCGCATGACCCAACCTTTATCAACATAGATCACCTTGATGTTATTAGGTTCATTGCTGAAAGGAAGGGGAGATGTGGTTAATAAGTAAAGTATATCTTGAAATATATTTATTGAATTGTGGATTTTTACGTTTATATGGATTTGAAATATTTTGAAAAACACACCGCATTACATTCAACGGAAAGTGAGGCTTCATAAAAAGTTTAGTAGGTTACAACCATCATTTAATTCCACTTTATTATCGTGAAAAGATCTCCATTCTTATTGTTAGCAGTTGTTTTATCAATACTTGTTACTGATTGTACCAATCAAAATGATCAACAAGTATCCGATATCATAAGATCTATAAAGACTGTGGTAGCCCCGGACAAACGAGTCGCAATTTTTGATATTTCGGCAGAAGGGTCGGGGAGTACAATTGTTCTAACGGGAGAAACGGATCAGCCCGAAGGATTATCCGTATTAGAGGATTCCCTCAAAATAAGAGGAATTGACTTCGAGAATGAAGTTCTGGTTCTACCGGATGAGGAATTAGGTAAAAAAACTATGGGAGTCGCCCGAAATTCGGTGGTAAATATTCGGTCAAACCCACGTCACTCTGCAGAGCTTGCCACCCAGGCTTTGTTAGGAATGCCACTTAAAGTATTGAAAAAGGAGGGGAGCTGGTATCTCATTCAAACACCTGAAGATTATATTTCATGGATTGATGCCGGTGGAATTCAGTTGATGACAGATGCGGAACTGGAAGAATGGAAACAAACGGAAAAGATCATTTATCTGAATAACTTTGGATTTAGTTATTCGGATAGAAGTACCGATTCTCAAGTAATTTCTGATCTGGTGATGGGGAATGTTTTAAAGATGATCAGTGAAAACGGAAATTATTATGAAGTGGAATACCCTGATGGCCGTAATGCCTTTGTAAGAAAAAATGAGGCTATGCTATTCAATGTCTGGAAAACTATGACAAAGCCAACACAGGAAACACTGGTTACAACTAGTAAGCAATTGATGGGGATTCCTTATCTATGGGGTGGTACTTCATCGAAAGGGGTGGATTGTAGTGGATTTACCAAGACCATTTATCTGATGAATGGAAAGATCATCCCCCGAGACGCTTCGCAGCAGGTTTTTGCCGGCGAATTTGTCGATGACTCCAAAGACTTTGAATCACTGCAACCCGGCGATCTGATATTCTTCGGTACCCCGGCAACTGCCGATAGATCAAGAAGAGTAGTACATGTGGGTATGTGGATCGGGAATAATGAATTCATTCATTCCTCCGGCAGAGTACGTATCAGCAGTGTAGACCCGAATGCACCAAATTTTGACGAATTCAATGTAAATCGTTATCTCGAATCACGTCGCTATATCGAAAAGAATGAAGGAAATGTGATCGAAGTTTCAGATATGTTTAATTGATCAGTTTTTTTATGATCAGGTAGCGGCAAGTTCATCGGGGTTTGAGGAATCTCTGAATAAAACTCCGGCTTCTGCAAATTTTGAGGCGTCACCCATCATCACAATTCGATCACCGGGCTTGAGAACATAATCGCCCGAAGGATTTCCAATATTTTTGCCTTCACTATTTACAGTTAGAACGGTGATATTGAATTCGTTTCTCAGTCTCAGATCAGCCAGACTTTTACCGGCGGCCAGTGAATCGGACTTTACCATGCAGGCACGGGTATGCAGGCCTTCTTCATCCAATCCTTTTAAAACCATCAGATGGGCTTCGCTCATACTGCCCCGCAGGATCTGGTAATCTTCATTTCTAAGCTCATTCACATATCGCTGAATTTCTTCACCGGATATTCTGTAGGCTGAAAGAACGGTGGAGAATAATTGAACCGTGGTCTCCATTTCTTCAGGTACTACCTTATCAGCCCCTGCCTCTTCCAAAATTCCAACCTCGGAAAGATATCGTGTTCTTACAATCACTTGTAGCGTAGGATTTAGATACCGCGCCAGTTTAATAATGGTTGGATTGGATTTAGGATCGTTGATAGCAATCACACATAATTTTGCTCTTCGTATGTTCGCATGTTCCAGAATCGGGGTTCTGGTAGCATCTCCGAATACAACCGGGATGTTATTATCTCGCATTTCTTTGATCGGTTCAGGATTCATTTCTATCACCACAAAGGGGATGCCAGTATCTTTGAAGACCCGGGCGAGATTTCTTCCTGCAGGACCATATCCGATCAGTATTACATGATCTTCTAAATGAGTCTGCTCACTTTCGTCTGACTCTTTCGTGGCCTTTCTTCCGATTTTGCCAAGTGGAGATCTGGCCAGTAATTCACCAAGTTTATCACTAATCCCCAACAATCCCGGACTGAGCAACATCAATAAAACAGAGACGGCAATAAAGAGCTGGGAACCGACCTCACCGTAACCTCCGGGCGTTAATCCGGCGACACGACCGGATCGCTCGAGTACAAATGAGAATTCACCTATCTGTGAAAGTATGAGTCCGGATGCTGCAGATATTCGAATGGGATATCCTAAGATCATCAAACTGCCGGTTGTAAAGAAGAATTTTAGAAAAAGGATGGAAGCTGAGATCCCAAGTATGAGTAGCGGATATTCCAGTACATAACTCAGATCCAGTAACATTCCTACAGACACAAAAAATACAGCGTTGAAGATAGTTTTGAGCGGAAGGATCTCTGACAATGCGTGATCACTGTAGTGGCTTTCACTTACAACCAGCCCGGCAAGAAAAGCACCTAATGCAAGACTTACATCCGCAAGATTAGTCAGCGCTGCCGTGCCAAAACAAATAGCCATTACAGAGAGAAGAAATAACTCCTGTCTACGGGTCTGGGCAACTTTTTCAAGAAACCACGGCACCACTTTACGAGCCAGAAGCAGTACCACTGCAATGAGTAAAATCGCTTTGCCAAGTACGATAAATACATCAATTAACGAATCACTTTGACCGGACAAGATTGGTACGAATAACACCATGGCGATGATTGCAAGATCCTGAAAGATCAAAATTGCCAGCGATAATCTACCAACCGGGGTGTCTGTTTTTCCCTGTTCGCTTAACAACCCTAGAATGATAGCCGTAGAACTTAATGCAACCAGACATCCGGTATAAACGGCAGCCTGCCAGCTTACATCCATCAAAATAAAGATGCCGGTAATGGCAGATAGGGTAAATAGGATCTGCATACCGCCACCGAACACGATCGCGTTCTTTATCTTCGATAGCTTGTCCAGACTGAATTCGATGCCAATGGTAAACAGCAAGAGAATGATCCCGATCTCAGCGAGCATATCTACCAGAGTCTGATCTTTAACTAATCCCAATGCGTTTGGTCCGATTACAACCCCGGCAATCAGAAATCCGGCAATTGGTACCAGTTTTAAGCGATAGCTAAAATAGGCGATGACCACACTGACGAAAAAGAGTGCAACGATCTCATTTAAAAAGGGAAGACTTACTGCCAGATACATTTGGGTTGATTTAGGCGATTAATTAAAAGTCAATTATACCATTAATGAACGAAGGGGAGAAGATTCCACATGCAGGATTTTTGTAAAACTAAATTACCAGTTCTTCTTTTCAAAGAAAGAAGATTCTGTTTTATAAAAGAGATTATCTACAGTGATCACTCTTGGTTTAGTGAACTCAAACACAGCAGGTTTAAAAGGGAATTCTATACGAGATGTTGAGTCGAATAAGGCAACTGAAGACAAAGAGTTCCTGAATTCATATTGCTTCTTAATATTAGTTGGAGAAAATCCGAAATTTATCGGAAAACCTTTCTCTTTGAAGTAAGTATTGATGGAATCCCGAACATTGAATACCCCCGGTTGATATACAAAGGCAACGCTGTCATCTTTAAATTCGAAATATATGTAAGCATTTACACTATACTTTCCATAGTCCATATCTGGGAATTCGAAATAGCCGGTTTCATCGGTTATTGTGTTGACCGGAGGATTAAAGGCAATGTTATATTCATCATGGATGAATACGGTAGCTCCATCAATAGGATGTGCGTTCTCAAAGTCGATTACAAAGCCATAAATTTTGACTTGTGCCGGAATTTTAGTTATCCCCAAAAACAGAATTAAGAGAATAAGTGCAGATCTTCTCATTATGTCAGTTTATTTCTATGGTTTCCACAAATTATTTATGGAAATAAGAGATAGTCATTAAAAGTGTCAAGAAGACAAATTTAGGTAACATTCACTTAACTTTATATTTCATTTAACACGAAAAAACCACAATTTCGGGTACACATATTATCACAGTCACTACATTTTCATATGAGTATTAAAGATCAGGTTCGCGAGGAGGTCACCATACGCTTTGCGGGAGACTCCGGCGACGGAATGCAGTTAACAGGCTCGCTATTCACCAACACTACCGCTCTTCAGGGAAACGATCTTAGAACACTGCCGGAATTTCCGGCCGAAATCCGCGCTCCACAAGGCACGGTTGCAGGTGTTTCTTCTTTTCAGCTAAAGTTCGGGAGTAATGAAGTTTTAACTCCGGGTGATGAATGCGATGTATTGGTTGCAATGAACTCTGCAGCCTTAAAAGCAAATTTATCACTTCTTAAAAAAGGCGGCATTATCATAGCTAACACCGCCGGTTTTGATAAAAAGAATTTATCGTTGGCCCGCTATCCTGATGGTGTTAATCCGTTAGATGATGGTTCGCTAGATAATTACACACTGATCAGAATTGATGTAAATCGACTGGTTAAGGAAGCTTTATCCGAAATGGATATTTCTTATAAAGATCAGGAGCGATCAAAAAATATGTTCGTGCTTGGTTTACTTTACTGGATGTATAATCGCCCGATGGAATCAACGATCTCTTTTCTGGAGAAAAAATTCGGAGCGAAAAAGCCGGAGATCGCTGAAGCAAACGTTAAGGTGCTTAAAGCGGGATATTTCTTTGGTGAAACTACAGAGATCTTTAGTTCCAGAGTAACGGTTAAACAAGCCGATCTTGAATCCGGTACTTACAGAAATATTACCGGTAACGAGGCTATTGTTCTTGGAATGGTTGCTGCGGCCAGAAAAAGTAATATGCCAATGTTTTTGGGGACTTATCCGATCACTCCGGCATCGGATGTATTGCACGGACTGGCTAAACACAAGAAATTCGGGATCACTACATTTCAGGCAGAGGATGAGATCGCTGCCGTTGCTTCCGCAATCGGAGCTTCGTTTGGAGGAAGTATTGGAGTTACGAGTTCTTCCGGACCAGGTATTGCTTTAAAAGGGGAAGCGATAGGTTTGGCAGTAATGCTGGAACTACCACTTATTGTGATCAATGTTCAACGAGCCGGCCCTTCTACAGGTATGCCTACTAAAACAGAACAGGCCGATCTGATGCAGGCTGTGTATGGCCGTAACGGTGAAAGCCCCTTGGTGGTGGTTGCCCCACAATCACCGGCCGATTGTTTTATGGCCGCTTTTGATGCCGTTCGCGTTGCTTTGGAACACATGATCCCGGTAATGTTATTGTCGGATGGATATATTGCAAATGGATCAGAACCATGGAAATTTCCAAAATCTAATGACCTTCCTCAGATCAATGTTGAATTTGCAAAAGCCAGATCCGGGGATGATCTGGAGCCTTACAAACCCTACAACCGGGACGAACGGTTGGTTCGAAAATGGGCAATTCCAGGCACAGAGGGAATTGAACACCGTGTGGGTGGACTTGAAAAAGAAGATGGAACAGGAAATGTATCTTACGATCCGGATAACCATCAGAAAATGACCGATATTCGGCGCGATAAACGTAATTTGGTGGCTGAGAATATTCCATTACAAGAGATCGATCAGGGTACTGAATCCGGTGAAGTCTTAGTAGTTGGTTGGGGTGGAACCTATGGTACCATTCGTACAGTAGTTCACCAGTTACGTAAAGAGGGAATGGATGTGTCTCACGCTCATTTGAGATTCATTAATCCATTTCCAAAGAATTTTGGCGAAATGCTAAGTAAATACGATCAGGTTATTGTGCCGGAGATCAACGACGGACAGTTAGTGCGGCTAATTCGTTCAGAATTCATGGTACCGGCAAAAGCTGTTAATAAAGTGAAAGGACGCCCTTTTGGGGTTTCTGAACTTAAGGAAATGATAAAAGCAGCGATCGAAGAAAAAGTAGCCTCCGAATCTTAATCAATCACATTATGTCAGTACAAACAGTTATAGACGACTTTATAATCAAAAATGCCGCTGATCTGGATAATCTGCCGGAATACAGCGGGAAAGAATTTGCTTCTGATCAGGATGTGCGTTGGTGTCCGGGTTGTGGAGACTATACCATCTTAAAACAGGTTCAGAATGCGATGCCTGAGCTTGGTCTTGCCAAGAAAGATATCGTTTTTATATCAGGCATAGGATGTTCATCCCGTTTTCCCTATTACATGGATACATTCGGGATGCACTCTATTCACGGCCGGGCACCAGCTATCGCAACCGGGTTAAAGGTTTCCAGATCCGATCTTTCAGTTTGGATCATTACCGGTGATGGGGATTCACTTTCAATCGGGGCTAATCATTTTGCTCAGTTACTAAGAAGAAATGTGAACGTGAACCTGTTATTATTTAACAATCAGATCTATGGATTGACGAAAGGACAGTACTCTCCGGCATCACCAGAAGGTTCTGTAACTAAATCGTCCCCATATGGTTCCATCGATCACCCTTTTAATCCGTTAGCTTTTAGTTTAGGCGCTAACGGTACTTTCGTAGCCCGTGCAATGGATCGTGACCCGAAGCATTTAAAGGAAATGATCCTTCGTTCGCATCAGCATAACGGTGCATCTATGTTGGAGATCTACCAGAATTGTGTGGTCTTCAATGATGGCGCTTTCGAATTATTTACTGATAAGAAGTCCCGCCCAACAGAAGCAATTTATCTGGAAGATGGCGAACCGCTGATCTTCGGAAAAGATAAAAATAAGGGTATCAGACTGGATGGTCTGCGACCTGAAGTAGTTGAACTCGGAGATCAGTTTTCGAAAGATGATCTTTGGGTGCATGATGAAAAAGATCAAACCAAAGCATATTTATTATCACGTTTCTTTGAGCAAAATGCTGCCGGAAGCGAGGAGCATTTCCCACGGCCATTTGGTGTTTTATATGCTGAAGATAAGCAAACCTATGATGACGGCGTGAACATGCAGATCGCTCATGCAAAAGAAACACAAGGTGAAGCTGATCTTGATGCTTTACTGGAAGGTAATGAGACCTGGGAAGTAAAATAATCCCGGTTAGAAGGGAACGCAAAAGCGAAGAGAAATTACTCTTCGCTTTTTTATTGATAAAAAACGGGAGTACACGATGAGTAGCAGAAGGGATTTTATACTCAATTCAACTAAATGGGCATTAGGCGTTGCTACTGTCCCATATGTTCAAGGATTGATAAAAAACAAAAGAAAGGATATGAAAATTGGGGTTCAGGTGTATTCTGTGAGAGATCTGATCAACGATAACTTTGCAGAAGCTATGAAACAGATCGCTGACATTGGCTATGATTACATCGAAGCCTATGGATTGGGATCAGATGGAAAGTTTTTAGGTTCTATGACCCCACTTCAATATCAGCAGATCATTCATGATCTGGGGATGGAGATAAAGTCTACTCATACCGGATATTTTACGGCTGAAGAAGCAAACAAATATCTTAGTGTAGCCAAAGAAATGAAATTACAGCAATTGGTGATTCCATATCTTTCTGAAGAACTAAGAGGTGATTACTATACCGTGGCAGAAAATCTGAATGCGATCGGAGAAAAGTTCAGGGAAGAAGGTATTCGCTTTGGATATCACAATCATGCGTTTGAGTTTGAATTGACAGAAAACGGGGAGATCCCTTTACAAATACTCATCGAGAACACTGATCCCGGGAATGTCAGTTTCCAGATGGATATATACTGGGTAAAAAAAGCAGGTTTTATACCCACCGGTTTGTTTGAAAAATATCCCGGCAGATTCACTTCCTATCACATTAAGGATGCAGATAAAAATTTAGATCAAACAACGGTTGGAACGGGTATCATAGATTTTCCAAAGATATTCAGTAAAAACACGATATCGGGGGCTGATCTGTTCTTTGTGGAGGATGAAAGAACGAATGATCCTGTTACAAATTTAAGAAATGCTTACAATTATCTAATGAAGATAGATTTTTGATAGTTATTATTTAGCTTTTCATTAAAAATATGTATTCTAATGTTTGTTAATTATTTCTAATCAGTCTATTGATTGGAACGTATTAATTGCTTACGATTACAAAAACATCTTACTAGCTTAGCACTATACAGCGAATGAATATTTTAGTAGTAGAAGACGACCCGTCGGTTAGAACCCTTGTAAAAGCCGTATTAGAACATAACGGAAACTCAGTAAATACTGAAGATACCGCTGCTTCTGGTGAAGCCTCAGCTGTTGAGGGTGATTTCGATATGATCATTCTCGATCTTGGTTTACCTGATGGTGATGGTTACGAAGTGTGTAAAAATATCAGAGATAAAAATGTGGCTACTCCTGTGCTCATCCTTTCCGGAGAGCAGGAGACCGATGTTAAAGTAAAGTGCCTGAAAGTAGGAGCGGATGATTATCTCACAAAACCATTCAATACCGAAGAACTTATTGCGCGGATGGAGGCAATTCAACGTCGGACCGAATCTACTGGCGATCAGGTGTTGGCGTGCGGAGAGCTGAAGGTTGATCTGCTGAAACGTGAGTTCTCCATCAATAACGAGAAAGTTCAGCTAACCAATAATGAGTTTAATCTTTTAGTGTATTTCCTGAAAAACAAGAATAAGATCATCACTCAGGAAGAGCTCGCCGAAAAAGTATGGGATATTCATTTTGATACCCAAACAAATTATATAAACGTGTACATCAGTTATCTCAGAAAGAAAATCCGGGAGTATTCTGATGTGGATTACATAGAAACCATTCGTAAGAAAGGATTTACTTTCCGTTGCGAATGATCTTAATTATGAATTTAGATCTTAAGGCTATCTGTTCAGATAGCCTTTTTTGTTATGAGTATTTCACCAAATAAAGACACTGAAGGATTACTGGAGTATCTGACTAATTTCTCCACAGAAGAACGCCAGGAAACATTAAAGAATGTACTGGAGCAGAGAACCAATCGTATTGTTGTTGTCTTAGAGGATCTGCATAAAGCGCATAATGCAAATGCGGTACTTAGAAGCTGTGATGGTTTCGGTATTCAGGATGTGTATATCATTGAGAATAAGAATGAATTTGATACAGCGAGTAGTGTGTCGCTGGGTGCTCATAAATGGTTAACTCTTCATAGATTCAATACCCCGGGTGAGGATAACGTAAAAGCATGTTTTGATGCTTTACATGCAAAAGGGTACAAAATACTTGCTACCAGTCCACACGAAAATGATACCGATATCCATCAGGTAGCTGTTAATGAAAAAGTGGCTCTGGTGTTTGGGACTGAATTGGACGGAATAAGTGACAATGTAAAAGCTCTGGCCGACGGTTTCGTAAAAATCCCAATGTTTGGATTCAGCGAGAGTTTCAATATCTCTGTGAGTGCGGCAATTTGCATCTATGAGCTCACAACACGATTAAGGGATGCTGATATTGACTGGCGGCTTGAAAAAGGGTACAAGCAGGAATTGCTATGTGACTGGACAAAGAAGTCGATTAAGGCAGGGGACAGGCTGGAGGAAAAGTATTACAAGGAAATCAAGAAACCGGAATGAATGTGGTTCATCCCGGTTTTCAGATCAATTTGGTTTATCTCGGAAGGGTCTGATCCAGATCAGCAACTACAAAAGCGTGAACACCCATTGTGGCCACACATTCATTAAAGTCCTGCAGATTCAGTTTATCGATGGTATCTGCATCTGTGTGATGGAACCAGAAATATTTTTCCCCGTCAACATTTAGTCCCATACCGGGAACTCCACCTTGCATTAACGGCCCGATATCAGCTCCGCCACCGCCTTTCTTAACTTCATCCGCTTCAATTGGTTTCAGTAATGACCCAATTTCACTTATGATCTCAAATGCTTCATCCGAACCGGAAAAACCGAATCCTATCGGATCGAATACTCCAGCGTCAGATTCCATAGCCAATACGTGTTTTTCCAATGATTTTTCATCTTCCTCAACCCATCGGCGATATTCTGTTCCACCTGCGAGTCCATTCTCTTCATTGGTCCACAGAACAACTCGGATAGTTCTTTTGGGACGTAATCCGGATTCTTTGATCAATCTGAGTGCTTCCCAGGCAGCAACACATCCTCCGCCATCATCCATGGCACCCTGACCCACATCCCAGGAATCAATATGTCCGCCCATGACAACAATTTCCTCAGGAAATTCAGACCCTGTGATCTCAGCGATCACATTATGTGATTGCGCATCCGGCAAGGTCATAGCTTCCATGTATAAATGAACCTCTACTTTTTCACCTCGTTCAGCAAAACGCTGGATCATATTTGCATCTTCGACGGTAATAGCAGCATGAGGGATCTTTTTTATTCCATCCTGATATCGCATTACACCGGTATGAGGTGTCTGTATAGAATAGGACGCTACGGATGCGATCATACTTGCAACAGCGCCATGTTTAGCTGCAGCAGAAGCACCATTAACCCGATATTGTACCGTTTGACCGTAAGTAGTAAAAGGAGCATTGAACAAAACGATCTTTCCCTTTGCTTCATCAGAACGGGCTTCGAGTTCATCAAAACTATTTACGACCAAAACCTCAGCAGTAATCCCATCCTTTGGTGTTCCGATGGATCCTCCCAAACCAAGCATAGGAAGATCTCGGGTGATTGGAGCTTTAAGTGTAGCCGATTCATTTCCACGAACCCAATGAGGAACCATTACCGGTTGTTTCCATACTTTATCAAAGCCATCCTCTTTCATGGTTTCAACGATCCAATCGATAGCATTTTCCAGATTCTCAGATCCACTTAATCGCGGGCCGAAATTATCAACCAAATATGTGAGACGCTCAAAACCGATATCGTTACCCATTGCCGCACCAATAATGGTATTTGCATCACTTTTAAAATCTGTTTGAATATCCTGTCCGATAGTAGGTACAGAAATAAATAAGGAGAGAAGAAGTATTGATAAATATTTCATGGCTTAATTAGTGTGATAAATTGAGCCACAAAGAAAAAGAAAACTGAAGTCTATTGCTGAAATTAATTGTTAACCGGATAAAAAAACCGATTAATCCATAGAATTAGTGTTGGTCTCAGCGATCTCTCTGAACATGGTATATTCTTCAGGAGTGGTATCCGTAAACAGATATTGAAGCGGATCAACAGGTGTTCCGTTCAAATGGATCTCATAATGTAAATGTGGGCCTTCTGTCAATCCGGTATTTCCAGATTTAGCGATCTCCTGACCGCGTTCAATTTTGGCACCTTTTTTAATGCCTGATTCAAATCGGGATAGGTGGGCATACAGAGTTTCAAAACCAAAACCATGATCGATGATCACAACGTTACCAAGATTACCCCGGCGACCTGCATATTTAATTATTCCGTCTCCGGTGGCATAAACCGGCGACCCGACTTCTGCTCTAAAGTCTAACCCGTTATGTGGCCGGCTATATTGCAGGATTGGATGGTAACGCATCCCAAAACCGCTCAGTAAAATTCCACTACCGGGTTTAATAGCCGGGATATGAGACATTTCTTCACGATTGATGTTATACTGATTTTTGATCTCTTCCAGACTTAGTTTCTGTATACTTAATCGACGTTCCAGGTTATCTACTTTCGAGGCCGTCCATCTTAGAAGTTCAGCTGTAGACTTGTTGTACACATCAAATTCTTCGTACGGATCATTTCCACCGGTACCGGCCTGACGAGCTTCAGGGTCGATCTGTTCCAGTCCCAGCACAGAACGGTAAACTTCGTTGTCTCTTTTTGAAATGTCATCCAGTTGTTTATCAAGTACGAGTAAGGCTGATTTTGTGGATTCCAGTTGCTTGTAGAGAACCTCATTTTCAGCTTTTAGAGCCAGTTCGGCTGGCGAGCCTATTTTTGTAGATAGAAAAATGATCCCAAGTCCGGCAAGCATAACTCCGGTTAGGATCCAGACAGATAAGTTGTAGATGATCTGTTCCTTTCGTTTATACTCAATAGGTATAAACTCACATTTTTCCTCGTCGTAGTAATAATGATTTTTTAGAGACATTTCCCGAATTAATTCCGCCAAAAGTTAATGACTCAAAGTCGTAGTTCAAAGAGGTAAAAATCAGCGATTTGTTACTCCAGATCACCTTCAAAATATTCAATCGCGCGTTTCATTGAAGGATCCATACCTTTAGTCTTTTCCGCAATGGTCGATTTGATCCGATCCTGAAAGGCTTTAGCAGCATCATAACCGTAATGGCGAAGCAGGTGATTCATAGCGATTACCTCAGCGATCACTGTTATATTCTTTCCCGGTGTAATTGGAAGCTGAATAAGGGGGATATCCACATTGAGTAATTTTACGTGATCGTGTTCAAGTCCGGTTCGATTAACTTCTAACGTATCATCCCATAAGGTGAGTTCCATTATCACTTCCAGTCGTTTTTGATATCGTACAGAGCGTATCCCGAACATCGACATCACATCAATGATACCAAGGCCTCGTATTTCCATGAAATGTTTACTCATCGTGGTAGCAGAAGCCATTAGTACGCTGCTTTTTTTGGTAAGCATGATCACATCGTCCGCAACTAAACGATGACCACGTTCCACCAGATCGAGAGCGACTTCACTTTTACCGATTCCCGATTTTCCTACGATCAATATTCCAATTCCATATACATCAACCATCGCTCCATGAACCATTGTTTGCAATGCAAACTGATCATCGAGAAAATCTCTCAACAAGTACATGAACTGCGTTGTTTCGTATGGAGTGCTGTAAATGGGGATCTGAGCTTCTTCAGCCATTTCTATGAGGTAGAAGGGAAGCACATTTCCATCCGTTAAAAAAATAACCGGAATCTCGAACTGAATGAGATTCCGGAATGCTTTTTTTTGTTCTTCTTCACTCAGATTCTCTAAAAATTGAGTCTCTGTATTTCCGATCACCTGTATTCGCTGGTAAGTAAATAACTTTACATAGCCTGCCAATGCTAAACCTGGTCGGTGCAGTTCTGCTTCTGTTATAAAGCGATCGCTACCGCATTTTTCAGCTGCACAGGCCAATAAACTAATATTTACCCGTTCCCGAAGTTTTTCAACGAGATAATCAACGGATATCTTTTCTTTGATCGGGATCGGTGGTTGTGAAGAAAACGGCATAGATTTAGTGGGTTATAAATTTTTTCTCTTTATATCGTTTTAATTGTCTTGAAATATTATCGACAGCCATTTGTACAGCCTGTTCATATTTCTCTGCAGACTCACTAGCCGTGAGTGTGGTATTTGGTATTTTTACTATTAATTCTGCTTTTTGGGGTGTTTTAGGTGATGCCGTTGGTTCCAGTACTATTGAGCAGCTCACAATTCTGTCGTAGAACTGTTCCAGCTTCGATACAGCGTCTTCACTGAATGTTTTCAGATTATTGCTTGCATCGAAATGGCGTGCTGTGAAAGTAATGTTCATAGTTTCCTCCTTATTTCTATTGTGATTTTGCTCTGGGATGTGCTAGTTCGTACACATTTTTCAGCCTTTCAACGCTGGTATGTGTATATACCTGGGTTGCAGCCAGACTGGCGTGCCCCAGAAACTCTTTGATAATTCGAATGTCTGCGCCATTATCCAGCATGTGAGTAGCAAAACTGTGCCTTAACACATGAGGACTTTTTTGGGTGACTTCGCTGGCGCTTTTTAAATATTTCTCAACCATTGATCGTACAGCCCGGTCGTATATTCTTTGTCCGCTTGCAGCCAGAAACAGTGATTTTCTGGCATCTGAATCAGTTCTGCTGCCGTAAAGTTGAATCCTGACTTTTAAAAAATCCTTTAAGATCTTGACAGCAGATCTCCCTAACGGTATAATTCGCTGCTTGTTACCCTTACCGTGAACAATGATCTGAGAAGATCGAAGATCAAGATCAGTAATATTTAAACCGGTGAGTTCACTTACCCTGATACCTGATGCGTAAAATACTTCGAGAATGGCCCGGTCTTGCATGCCCCGTGCTGTGGAGGTATCAACATGATCGAGCATTCGGGTCATGTCTTCTTCCGTTACAGTTTTTGGAAGACTTTTATCCTTTCTGGGAACAACCAGAAGATGAGCCGGATTTTTATGGATGAACCCACGTTTAAAACAATACTTAAAAAAGGACCTGAGTGCGGCTACTTTTCGGGCAATGGTGCTTTTAGCCATTTCCAGCTCCGAGAGTTCACCTAACCATAAGCGGATAGTAAGACGGGTAATTTGTTGAATATCTACAGATTCAGGCTCTTTTTCGAACTGACGGCTACAAAATTCGTTGAAAGAAGTAAGATCATTATTATACGACGTAATGGTGTGTACGGAAGCATTACGTTCAACCTGAAGGTATTTCAGATATTTGTCTATGATTGATCTCATTCATTTCAAATATGTTTAAAGCATCGATCAAATGAAACATAAATCGGTGGAAGTTTGCAGTTTTTTTCACACTTGCCGACCCTTCCATTCCGTGCGTTTACCGGTTAGTTTATTCCAGAAGATACTTAGGGCCAGAACCTGAAACCAGATAACCGAAATGGGATGGAGTAACCCATAAAAAATATTCCACTTAAATTTTGCAGCCAATACTAGTCGCTGAACAAATATAAGTGTCAGTATTCCGGTTGCGAACAGTATCAGTTCGAAGGAACCGTAGAAGAGCCCGTAGAATAAAGCATAGACTGGAAAAAGATACACTATCAGGTGAAGGACCCACATAAAAAAGAACTCGAAAGCACTACCAAAACCGGCATAGAAATTCTTTTGAAACCCTTGCCAGATATCATGGTGAGAACGATACATTCTGCACCATATCTGATCAGCTCCATGGAACATTTTAAGTCTTATTTCATTTTGCTTTAACAGTTTTGCTAGAGCCATATCTTCAACCACTTCATCTTTTACCGCTTCATGCCCACCAATGTTATCATATGCGGTTCTTTTAAATGCAAAATATTGCCCACAAGCGGCAACAAATTTATGCTCCAATCTGGTTTTAAAGAATGAAGGGAGCCAACGGGGAGGTCTTTCTACGTATTTCGCAGGAAGTAATGTGAATAAAGCAAAATAGATCATAGGTACGATCATTTTTTCCCAGAACGTCTCAGTTACCTGTTCGGGCCAAACCGTGATGGCATCAAAAGCAGAAAAGAATGGAACGGTTTGTTTCAGGGCATTCTTGTGTAGCCAAACATCTGCATCTAAAAATAAAAGGAAATCACCTTGTGCCTGTTTACTTAACTGATGACATGCCCACGGTTTACCCAACCAATCTTTAGGTTTTGGAGCTCCTTTAAAAATCTTCAAATCAACATGTTCAGCTTCGATCATTTGTAGTATTTCCGGGGTCATATCAGTGGATTGGTCATCCAGAACTAAAACTTCGAAATACGGATAATTCTGGTTCAGGGCACTTTCCACACATTTTTTGATATTCATTTCCTCATTTCTGGCAGGAATGCAAATACTCACTAATGGCTGATCGGTGATCTCAATTTGTCTGACTTGTTTTAAAGCATGGAACTCTAACTGATTTCGTACCAGTACCGCTGAGGTAATGATCAAAAAGAAAAGACTGAATAATAAGAGGTAGAACATACCGAACGAAATCATCGTGTATTAAGGTTGAGAGACAATAAGATCAAGCTTTGCAACATGAATATCTCAACTTCCATTTCAAATGAATATCCCGACTCAAAAAAACCATCCGGTGGATATGAATGGTGGTATTTTGATGGAATGAGTGACAATGGTGTATGGAGTTTTGTGATCATATTTTATGAAGGTAATCCATTCTCGCCCAGATACATACATTCATCTAGTAAAAAAGAAGCTAAACCCGGAAGTTATCCCGCTATAAGCATTTCAATTTATAAAGAGGGGAAGGCTGAATATTACAGTTTTCTGGAATTCAAGTGGGATAGTTTTAGCTGCAACAGAGAGGATTTTACCATTAAAATTGGTAAATCAGGATTCAAAAGATCTTATGAGAATGGTGAATTACAGTACCAATTAAACCTCGATCAAATTCTTGCTTCCGGGCATTCGTTGGTTGGTACCATCGAGTTTAGTTCAGCTGTTTTTGAGGAAGCAGGCAGTTCTTCAGTAAAGGAAGAAATGAATGAACAGCATTTCTGGAATTTATTACAACCAATGGCTGGGGTTAAAGCTGATTTTGAAATAAATGGCAGAAATGGATTTGAGAACGTGAGCTTTAATGGTTCTGGGTATCATGATCATAATACCGGTTATGAGCCTATGAAGGATAGTTTTCGGGATTGGTATTGGGGACGTTTCCACTTCGAAAAGCATACATTATTATACTATGTAATGAATAAACTAAATGGTAGTCGGCAACATGAAGCATGGCTCATTGATCATTCGGAGTTTAATTTAAACCGAACTTTCAAATCCATAAAGCTCAATGATAAAGCGAACACAATTCTCAATCTTCCCTCATATCGAAAGATCAGATTGGAAGGAGACGAAGTCTTTGCTTCTATTTTGCTAGATAATGTGATTGATAACGGACCGTTCTATCAACGATTTCTAGGAAAAGCAACATTAACTATTGATGGAAGCGAGCAGACCGTTACCGGAATTGCTGAGTACATCAGGCCTGACAGGATCTATGATAAAAAATATTGGTGGATGATCAACATGCGTCTGAATTATACCTATTCAGCTCCGCATTGGGTACAAAATGTTAAATGGCTCTATGAGCGAACCTGGTAGACCTGATCTCTGATGCCCATCATCTGTTGATGTAATTCTTCTTCAAATACCTGTGTTAACTCACCTGAATGAAGTGATTTGTCCGGTTTACATGGTTGCCCCACGTGGATGTAAAGGTCTGGTTTATTGCTTTTAGTATGAGAGATATAGAAAGCAACCGGCACGAAATCCACATCTGTTAATTGTCTATATAACCAGCTTAAGCCGGGTTTAAAAGAAGGTTTTGAAAATGAGACCGGCGTGATCTTTCCTTCCGGATATATAAATAAACTCGAATTTGGACGTCTCATTGATTCAACCGCATATCTGAGTGAACGAATACCGGACCGGGTGTTATCAAGATCAATTGAAAAAGCCCCGATTCTGGAAAAGAAAGGGTATTCCCGCATCTGTTTATCTTCCATTAAAGCTCTGGCTTTCTGCTTGAATCTGTTTTCATTGAGATACAAGGGAAGAAGACCATCCCACCAATAGTGATGATTCATGAAATAGACAGTCTTGCTGTTGCTATCAGGAAGGTAAAGCTGTTGAACATGGATGTCCCGGAATCTTCTCCAAAGCATAAAATTGGTATACGTGGTGAAAAAATTGATCACCGGCCGGGATTCTTTAGCAGGAATGAAATCTGAATTCATAATTTTTTGGAGATGAATACGGGCAATGCCTTATCTTTGCTTTATGAAGAAGCACAGAGGTAAACCCATCGTTCCTATAACGGATCCAAAGATCGCAAAATATTCAGAGGAACACACGACACCTGAGTCAGATCAGATCAAAGCACTGATTAAAAGCAGTGATGAAGAGTTGGAATATATCGATATGCTGAGTGGTCGGGTAGTTGGCGGATTATTGAAGATCCTTATAAAGCTCTCATCAGCACGAAAAGTGTTGGAAATCGGGACCTTCACTGGATATTCTGCCATAACCATGGCCGAGGCGCTTCCTGACGATGGGGAAGTGATCACACTTGAGATGAATTTGAGATATCAAAAAATTGCACAAAAGCATTTTGATGGATCCGATGTGGGGAAGAAGATCAAAATGATAAAAGGGAATGCGATTGATTTAATCCCTGAATTGGATGAAACTTTTGACCTTGTTTTTTTGGATGGAGATAAACTCAGGTATAGCGCCTATTTCGATATGTTGTTACCCAAAATGAGAAGTGGTGGAGTGATAGTAGCAGATAATGTACTTTGGGATGGTACCGTTCTTGATCCCGAAGATAACAAGGCAAAGGCGATCGCTGAGTTCAACGCTAAAGTATTAAATGACAAACGGGTAGAGCAAGTGCTGCTACCCGTTCGCGATGGTTTAAATCTAATACTTAAGAAGTAAGATCAATCTTCTGTCTTACAGGTTTTAATGCCAAAAGGAAGATAAAGCGGGCAAAAACTCACCAGGCTTGTTAAAACAAAAATTACTGCGAGTACTCCAAGTACAATAGCTACCGTACCGGAAATTACCTCCATAAAATAAAGAACTGCGATCACCACGGCGATAAGTATGCGAATGATCTTGTCAGCTGTGCCCATATTTTTTTTCATAACACGAGTGATTAAATATTAATGTTAGGTTGTGTGAATTAACACAAAGTTTTGCTCAATTGCATTTATGTTTTGACGGGTTACAGATCTGCAGATTTTAGTCTTAATGAGTTAGAAATGACAGATACGGAACTGAAACTCATAGCGAGTGCAGCGATCATTGGTGACAACAATACTCCGAAAAAGGGGAACAGAATACCTGCGGCAACAGGGACTCCAATAGTATTATAGATCAATGCAAAAAACAGATTTTGACGAATATTTCTTAACACATGATCACTCAGAGAGAATGCCTTTACTAAAGCTTTTAGATCTCCATTTACCAAAGTGATCTCAGCAGTTTCAATGGCAATATCCGTTCCGGTTCCCATAGCTACTCCAATGGTTGCTGCTGCCAGAGCAGGGGCGTCATTAGTGCCGTCACCGGCTACACAAACTTTTTTACCGGCTTGTTGTAATTCTTCTACTTTACGGATCTTATCCTCCGGTAAGCACTGTGCTTCATATTCATCAATACCCACTGACTTAGCAACAGAACGCGCCGTAGATTCATTATCTCCGGTCATCATTACTATCCTTATCCCTTTTTGATGGAGTTGGTTGATGGCTTCTTTACTCTCAGGTTTAATGGCATCAGAAATAACTGCAAATGCAACCGGTTTTGTGTTTATGGCAAACCAGGTGATTGTTTTTCCTTGCGACTCAAATACCTTTGCCTTGTCTGCTATATGATCATCAATATTTAGAAATCGAGCATTTCCCGAGGCTACTTTATCGTTTTCAATGCGCCCTGAAATTCCTTTTCCTGATGTTGATTCAAAATCAGTCACACCAGGGAGAGC
Organism: Balneolaceae bacterium UBA7797; assembly: GCA_002480645.1. Taxonomy (GTDB): domain Bacteria; phylum Bacteroidota; class Rhodothermia; order Balneolales; family Balneolaceae; genus UBA7797. The sequence continues at coordinate 222,612 of DLCN01000016.1, read as the reverse complement.
AATATCTTGTTGTTTAATGTAACTGGTAATTGCTTCCGAAAGGGGATGTTCACTTTCATTGCTTAATGAGCCGAATTTTTGAAGTACTTCCTTCTCATCTGCATCAGGGTCAACCAACTGAATCGTCTCAACAGAAGGTTTACCTACTGTGATTGTTCCGGTTTTATCAATTACGAGCGTGTCGATCTCATTCAGTCTTTCCAGTGCTTCCGCATTTTTAATGAGGATTCCGTTTTGCGCACCTTTACCAACACCAACCATCACAGACATTGGAGTGGCAAGACCTAACGCACACGGACAGGCGATGATCAGTACAGCAATGGCATTCACCAACGCATAGACATTGGCCGGTTCCGGACCAAAATTTGCCCATAAAAAGTAAGTGATTATTGAGACTGAGATTACCGTTGGTACAAACCATGAAGAGATCTTATCAGCCAGATTTTGAATGGGGGCACGGCTTCGGCTGGCTTTATTCACCATCTCAACGATCTGTGAGAGCAATGTTTCATCTCCCACCACTTTAGCCAGCATAATAAAAGAACCATTACCATTTATTGTGCCGGATCGTACCTCATCACCAAGATTTTTATCAACAGGAACCGGCTCTCCGGTGATCGCAGATTCATCTATAGTAGAATGACCTTGTTCGATAATGCCATCAACCGGGACCTTATCTCCGGGTTTTACTTTAAGCCGATCATCTACTCTGATCTTATCAATGCTGATCTTTTCTTCGGTTCCATCATCAAGTACTCTGGTAGCGCTGGATGGAGCCAGCTTCATTAGTGATTTAATGGCATCATTGGTCTTGCTATGTGCCTTTGCTTCTAAAACTTGTCCCAATAGAACCAGAGTCAGGATCACCGTTGCAGATTCAAAATACAGATGTACAGTCCCCGATGAGGTTTTGAATTCCGGTGGGAAGAAATCAGGAAAAAGTAATCCAAATACACTGAATCCCCAGGCTATACCCGCACCTATCCCAATAAGTGTAAACATATTAAGATTCAGTGTTTTGATAGAACGCCAGGCTCTTTCAAAGAACATTCTCGTGGTATAGAAAATAACAGGAAGGGAAAGTACGAATTGAACCCAGTTCCAGACTTGAATATCTGCAAGCTGATAGATTGGATTATCAGAAAGCATATCCGACATCGCGATCAGAAATATGGGAAGGGTAAAAGCTACAGAAAGCCAGAATTTGGTTAAGAGTTGTTTGTACTTTTTTTCCTCTGCAGATTCCTCAACTTCTTTAGGAACAAGATCCATTCCACATTTAGGACAGCTTCCGGGTTCATCTTCTTCAACCTCGGGGTGCATAGGGCAGGTCCAGGTTGTTTTTGAATCATTTGCTGAAACTTCTTCTACCAGATCCATACCACAAACCGGACAATCTCCGGGTTCGTCGTAGGTTTTGTCGCCCTCGCATTGCATCGGGCAATAATAATTACCTGTTTTAATACCTTTTTTGGGTTTTTCGGAGTGTTGATGGGAGTGAGGCTCTTCGTCTTCTTCACCTTCTTCAAGCAGCCGATAATTACTACCGGCATTTGCTACCGCCTCTTTTAGTACCTCGGTAGAAAGTGGTGTATCAAAATCGATCTCTGCAGAGCCACTTTCGAGATCCACTTTTGCAGAATTAACTCCATTAACCTGATTTAATGCTTCTTCGACATGGCTTCGGCAGCCATTACACATCATTCCTTTAACCTGATACGTCTTTTTCACAATAATACCTCATTCGTTGAATTGAATTAAAGTACTAGTGTAAAACCAAACACCCCATACAACATTATAGAGGATGTGTACAGGATTTTAGACCTGATCGATAGAGGTTCTGTGGCGATCTATCAGTTTGCGGAAAGAAGAAGGAGTGAGTCCCGTTTCGGCTTTAAATTGGTTCGACAAATACTGCGAACTGCTGTATCCTAGTTCCCAGGCGATCTCACTGATGGTTTTTTCGCCATAAATAAGTAATTCTTTAACACGCTCGATCCGTTGCTGAATAGCGTACTTTTCTATGGTTCTACCTTCAGTTTTTGAAAATAAGGTACTCAGATAGGAGTAGCTTTTACCGATCTCTTTTTCAAGATAGTCACTCAGGTTCAGATTAGTACTTTTTGTATCGTAATGATGAATCTGAGCTATAACCAGTGTTTTGATCTTATTTATGATCTTAGATACATCATCACCAACCAGGTCAAATCCTTCATCATTCAGTGCTTGTCTCAGTTTATCCCGGTCGATTTCAATGGGATCTGAAAACAATACCGAACCAAGTTTTATGGATTGAGCCGGGTACCCAAGATCGGTCATGATACCTGCAACGGCTTTAACACACCGGTCGCATACCATGTTTTTAATATGAATTTCGGAAGCCGTCATGAATTAGGTTGAATATATTTTAACTAAAAATGCACTATACTGCTATCTGATAAAAGTAAGGCACTTACATGTGTAAATCTACTTATTGTAATTCAGAATATCATGTCCTCAAATAAACTAAATATTGCACTGTTTGCAGTACTGTTTGTATTAGCTAACATTGGCTCATTGTATTGGTTTGAGTCTCAGAAGGAATTGTATATCGTTTGTGATATGTTACCGGAGGGTACAGATATTTCAGAAGTTAACAGATTGCTGGGTACTACTGAATTAAGCAGTATTGAAACTGACGGTGACCGTTACATAGATGTATCCAGTATATATTCTATGAAAACGGCCACATGCATGATCAACCTGGATGAAGCCGGGCTGGTAAGTTCGTCAGTTTTTGAGAAAACATTTAGCCTATCAGTTACAACAACCTATATAATCATTGCTTTTAGCGGCTTAATGATCATTTTTCAATTTATGTTGGTATTAGGATATCCATTAGGGGAGTATGCCTGGGGAGGTAAGCAAAAGAAATTATCAGGGACATATCGCATAGGTAGTGTTCTGGCAATTTTTGTTTATCTATTCTACCTGATATTTGTACTGGAGGTATCCAGAGTATATCCGTTATTAAATGATCCCGGAACTGCAAATATAGGACTAATTATTATGATGGTCGTCTTTTCAATTAGTACCATCGCTAATCTGTTTTCAGCCAGTGAAAAGGAACGGGTAGTGATGACCCCGATAGCTGCCTTATTTAGTTTATGTACTGTGGTTATAATCTACAGTAACAGTGCATTAGCATTGGTGGGGCAGTAAGACAATGCGATAAAAGGGTGTTTAACTTTTTATAAATGAAAAAGCCTGAACAAGTAATATTGATCAGGCTTTTTTGTACCAAAGGTGGGACTCGAACCCACACTCCCGAGGGAACACGATTTTGAGTCGTGCGCGTCTACCAGTTCCGCCACTTTGGCTTTTAGGAAGGTCACAAAGATAAGGTGTGTTTGGGGTAAATCACAATCTTCCTTTCATAAAATCACTAACTAAATGAATGGAGATTTCTGGATTCTTTAACGGCTTTTCAGTAGCCATTAGGATTGTTGGACTGCCATCTCCAGGTGTCCTCGCACATTTCTTCTATGCCTCTTTCTGCTTTCCAACCTAATTCCGATTCAGCTTTGGTTGGATCTGCATAGCAAGCGGCCACATCTCCGGGTCTTCGTGGAGCAATGGTATAGGGTACTTTTTTACCGGTGGCATTTTCAAAAGCTTTAACCATATCTAGAACACTACTGCCTGATCCTGTACCTAAATTGTAAGTGAGTACTCCCGTTGAAGATTCCAGTTTTTCCAGTGCTTTCAGATGTCCTTTTGCAAGATCCACAACATGAATATAGTCTCTCACTCCGGTTCCGTCAGGGGTGGGGTAATCATCCCCAAAAACTGATAATTGCTCTAATTTACCAACCGCCACCTGCGAAATATAGGGCATTAAATTATTTGGAATTCCATTTGGATCTTCGCCTATCAAACCGGATTTATGTGCTCCAACAGGATTAAAATATCTGAGTAAAGCGATGCTTAAAGTCTCGTCTGCAATTGCTAGATCTCTGAGAATCTGTTCGATGAATAATTTAGTTCTGCCATATGGATTAGTTGCGGAAACAGGAAAATCTTCAGTTATAGGTACTGTTGATGGATCTCCATAGACCGTAGCTGAGGAACTAAAAACAAGGTTGGAAACTCCAAATTCTTTCATTACTTCGCAAAGTGTTAACGTGCTATCGATGTTATTTCGATAATACATCATTGGATTTGCGACCGACTCACCTACGGCTTTGTACCCGGCAAAATGAATAACAGCTTCGATATCATGAATTCTGAAGATCTCTTTCAGTGCAGAGCGGTCATTCAGATCTTTTGCATAAAAAACTGGTTTCTTTCCGGTGATCTGAGTTACTCTGTTAAGCGATTCTGCACTACTATTGGAGAGGTTATCGATCACAATCACTTTGTGATCATTACTTAAAAGTTCGAGTACGGTGTGACTTCCAATAAATCCGGCCCCGCCGGTTACTAAAACGGTCATAAAAAAGTATGAAATTTTCAGAGTTAAATCGCTAAGCTACATATTTATCATATTAATCTCTGAATAAATTAGTGTGAAGATTACGAACCGTTTTTCTTGATAATTACCTTTTCAGCACAGTCAAGATTTTTGAAATAGGAGACCTCCCTCTGATAAGAACTATAACTGGTGATCATGGTCATTTTCATAAAATCGGTGATAATGATCAGCTCAGTTTCCCTTCTTTGGTACTTCATTGATTTAGTAATTTCATTTAAGAATGGTATTGAATCGAAAAGTGAAAGTGCCTTGAGCCAAAAGGAGTCTGTAACCGTTGAAATCTCTTCAACTTTATTTATTACGATGCTTTCAATAGAATCATAATTTATAAGAATGGCATTTTGATAATTACTCTTATTTAGAAATAATTGTAATCCTTTTTCATAACGTTGAAATATCCCTTTCATCTCATCTCTTTTTAGAGGAAGGGGATTTCCGTCAGTATCCAGACTTTGTTTGACAAAATACATAGATGAACCGGTTGCCGTGAAAATTTTACCCGGTTCTTTGTATGGTTTTCCAAGTATGGGGTAGATCAGATCCGTATCACCGATCTCGCTTTCTTTAAGAATCATATTAGCTCATTCAGATTTGCTAAATGAACTATCAAAAATACAGCTTACGTTCCCTTTCTATTAACTTAAAGGAATTACTGTTGAGTGATATCATTGAGTTCACTCAGGACCTGATTACAGATCCCGGACATCTTCTCACAAGATTTTTTCAGGGCATCATCAGATTTTTCTTCCCAGATAAGGGTCTTGGCATATTCATATTCTTCAATGATCAGATCAAGGCCAAGCATTTGAGCTACCGGCTTGATCTTGTGCCCGGCTTTTCTGAAATGGATCTCATCACGCTGGGTAAGGTAGGTCTCGTAATTCTCTTTAAATTCGTTGAACGATGAAACGGCTGCATTTGCAAATTCCTGAATGTACTTTTCTTCACCGTAAAGCATCTCGTTCAGTGTTGAAAAATTTACCAGTTTGTCTGTATTACTCAATGTTCCGTCTAATCGTTTACAGCTTCTGTTATGTTATGAACTTTGGGTTTGCCAAATTCATCAACATGTACAAAAACAATTTGTTCTATAGTGATGATAGTTTCCCGAGAGAATTTAGTGCGAACTTCGCATTTAACTGTGATGCTCGTCTTGCCAAATTTAACAGTTTCCATACCAATCTCAATGATATCTCCCAATTTTGCAGAATTAACAAAATTGATCTCCGACATATATTTGGTAACAATATTGCCTTTACCAAGTTGACAGGTAACAAATATGGCTGCTTCTTCATCGATCCAGCTCAGCACAGCTCCTCCAAATAAGGTGCCATGTGCATTCAGATCTTCTGGTTTAATAAGTTTGCGACTAAAAAACCGCATGTATATAAGTCCTCTTACTTTATTTCTGTGGCAAAGATAAGGAACCTCAGTTAAATTAAAGATTAGAACTCCGATTAATTAAAATACTCTGAAAAACTGTGTTCATTTATAGAAAGTGATATACTTTCTGTGAAATTAATTATAGGAATTTGATTAAGAGTTGACTGTTTATTTCGATAAAAGATTAATGTGATTTAATATTACATACTTGTAACAATTGATTAAAATGTACTCTTAAGTGAACAACCTTTGAAAAATACTATTGGCGATCATAAATGAGGACTATTGCGTTTACTAATCAAAAAGGCGGAGTTGGAAAAACAACCTCAACAATAAATGTAGGGGCAGGTTTGGCAAAACTGGGGAAGAAAGTGCTTCTGATCGATCTGGATCCGCAAGCAAATCTTACCTACTCACTCAGAATGCACTCACAACGCCTGGAGAAAACCATATATCAGGCTTTGAAAGGGCAGGCGAAGTTCAGCGATGTGGTAATCAAACACAGAGGATTTGATTTTATCGCGTCTTGTCTTGAGCTTTCGGGCGCGGAATTAGAATTGGCTAACGAACCTGCTCGCGAAAGTCTGTTACGTGATTTTCTCAAACAGATCAAAAAAGATCAGTATGATTATGTCTTGATCGATTGTCCGCCAAACCTTGGATTACTCACTTTAAATGCTTTTACGGCTGTAGAAGATGTATTTATCGTGCTTCAATCAGAATATCTTGCACTTCACGGTTTATCAAAATTACTTGATCTGATCAAGGTGGTACAGAAGCGATTGAATGCGAATCTTGAAGTTGGCGGAATCATTTGTACATTATATGACAGCAGAAAGAACCTGAATAAAGAGGTAGTAGGGCACATCAAAGATTACTTTGGTAAGAAAGTGTTCAATACGATCATTCGGGATAATGTAGCGCTTGCTGAGGCTCCGAGTCATCATAAAACGATATTTGAATATGATGGAAAAAGTAATGGAGCAATAGATTATTTGGCGTTGGCAAAGGAAATAAAGAACGGCCAGTAAGAATGAGTAAAAAACCGGCAATGGGGCATAATCCGTTGGGTTACAGGCCTCTGGCTGATGCAAAATTCGAATTCATTCCCTACACCGAATCCGGTTCGGAACTGCAGGAGTCTGCAAAAAAAGAGAAGAAACCAAGTAAAAAAGTAGTGAGTTACTATCTGGATGAAAATCTTGTGAAAGAGATCCGGAAAAAAGCTAAAGAACACGAAGACTCATACTCTCACTTTGTAGGAAAGCTACTTAAGCAAGCGCTCGACCGTTAGATCTTACCTTCGAATTATTATCATCACCACATGATTTAAGGTGCTTGATTTCCTATACTTCCGAAAATCGGAAAACCATTTATGCTCACAAAAATAAGCTCAGGTTCTTTAGCTCAGCTTTCTAATCATTTATCAGAACAGATCACTCGTCGGATTGATCCCTTTAAAAAGCATTGGATCGTAGTTCAGAATAATGAGATGAAACAATGGCTGAACTTGCAACTGGCTGACCGAACCGGAATTGCGGCTAATTATCAGTTTGTATACCCATCTGAATTATTGTGGAAGTTTTACCGCATGTATCAACCTGATACCCCTAAGAGCTTGCCATCAGATATCGGAGTAACCGAATGGCAGATTCTTGATCTGATGAACGATCCCGGTTTTGAATTGAATGGGTTAAATATTCCTGCAAATCAGGATCAAAAATATTATTTATCTACGGCCATCGCGGATGTATTTGATCTTTATCAGATGTACCGGCCGGAGATGATCGAAGCATGGGAGAATGGTTCCCTTACAACAAGGGATCCGGATGAGCGCTGGCAATTAATGCTTTGGAAAAAATTAAGTTCCCAATGGTCTCAAAATTACCCGGAATTACCGGGAAGAGTAGACGCGTATCAGTATCTGCTAAAGAAACTACAACATAAATCAGATCTGATCCCTGAATCTTTATTTGTATTCGGACTTTCCCATCTGCCCGGGCCATTTTCAAAGATTCTGAATGCATGTGCAAAATATTCAGAGATTCAGGTGTATCAATCAGTGCCGGGCAATACATCAGATCAATCATTGAGATCACTTTATAAAGAATGGGGTCAACCACAGGAATCTTCCTACAATTTGTTAGAAGTAGACATAGAAGTCTTGTTGGATTCGGATGATCACTTTGTTGCTGAAATGATCACCAACTCAGCAGGGCAGGTACTGGAATTTCATGCGTGTCATAATGAGCGCAGGGAAGTGGATATACTTCGGGATTTTATTCTCGCGCAGTTAGATAAGAATGAGGAGGATACGGTATCAGATTTTCTCATTCTGGTTCCTGATACCGAAATTTATGCGCCACTGATCAGATCCGCCTTTGCAGAGAATAATGATGTTGAGATTCCTATTTCTGTTCCGTTTTCACAGGTACATTCACTTCATTATTTGATGGATACCCTTCGGACACTCGTAAGTGAAAAGTACAGAATTTCAGATGTGATAAGCCTGTTGAATACCGATTACATCAAACAACAGTTCGAATTTAACGATGAACAGATTCAAACACTTATTGAGTGGATGAATGATACAAACACGCACTGGGGACTTAATTCCGGTCAGTCTGAATTCTCTGTAAAAAAGGCGAAACAGGCTTTATTCAGTGGTTTTATGATGTCTCCGGAAAAGTATCAAAGTTTCGGTGATCATGTACCTCAATCATCCATTCAGTCCCGGGATGATTTTTCGCTGATCAATAAGTTATCAGCATTTTTAAGTGCATTGGATAAGATTGAAGAACAAAAAGAATCAAAAAAATCAGTTAGCGACTGGATAGCATTCTGGAATAAATGGATCGTGGAATCAGGATTACCCACCCCGGTAAAGCGCTCCAAAAAAATAAATTACAGCAGGGATTTAGAGCAAACTTCCGACAAAATTCCTTACCTGAAAACCCAAACGAAAGTCTCTTTCGATCTGGCGTTGGAGTGGATTCTTGGACAGATTTCTGACAAAGAAGCGGCTTCCGGTTCGGTGGGCAGAGGTATAGTACTTGCGAGTTATGTGCCGTACCGAAATATCCCATTTCGATATACGGCCATTCTGGGCTTCGGGGAAAAAGCATTTCCAAGAAAACCGGTTCGTCCCGGATTTGATCTGATCGATCAGCATCCTAAAGCTGGGGATCGTATTACCAAAATGGATGATCAGTTGTTGTTTCTGGAAAAGCTGGCGAGTACTACCGATAAATTGTTTATCAGTTATGTTGGTCAGGATGAAAATACCAATGAGGAAAAGCCATCATCGATCTTACTTACAAAATTGTTGGATGCCATTAACGGAGAAAATACCGGTAAATCCGGAGAAGCCATCACAGTAAAAAAGCACCGGTTGCAGAGCTTCAGCGAAGGCGGACTTCCGGACGGTTCAGGGTACTCCACATACGATTCAGATGTGAACAGTTTTATGCTCTCCGAACCGGATATTTCGCCTTTTGAATCAGGTTCTTTTTCCTTTGGAATTGATCGTGATGTCAGTTTAAAAGAGGTGATAGAATTTTTTAAACATCCATCTAAGTATTTGTGTACCAATATATATCAGGTCCGGGACCCTTATCAGAAAGATATCCCGGTAGATCGTGAGCCTTTTGTGTTGGACGCATTAGAGTCGTATAAAGTGCGAGCATTTATACTGGATGGATTGCTTCAAAATGCTGAAGAAGAGACAGTCAAAAACTACCTTAGTAAAGCCGGAGATCTTCCGGTTGGAACTGCAGCGGATTACCATTTTTCGAAGAAGAAGGAGGAAATTTCTGAAATTGCCGAACTGGTAAAAGAAAAAAACGGAAATATCCTGGAACGGCTGGAAGTGGATCTTGAGATCGGAGCATATCATTTGCGGGGACTGTTGAATGTAAATACAGACGGACAACTTATTTTATACCGACCGGGAGAATTAAAGGGTAAATATCTGACAACTTTTTGGCTGGAACATCTGGTCCTGAACGCAATTCAACCGGACTCCCAAAGTGAATTCATAGGCAAGGGTAAACAAATGGTATTGAATGGTTTGAATGTCGATGAAGCAGAAAAGCATTTACTCGATTTAATTTCCTGGTATGCTGAATCTAAAACTACCGATGATCTGTACTTTTTCCCCAACTCATCGTATGCTTTTGCCACCGAATTTGAAAAAACCGGTGAGGAGGAAAAATCAATAAAAAGTGCTGATAAATCATGGTATGATTCTTACAGAAATACAGGTGAATCCCTCGATTTTTATGTTCAGCTACTTTTCAGAAATCAGGAACCGCTACAAAGTAATTCTTTCAAAAAGCTGGCACTGAAATTCTGGGCTCCATTTTTGAAGGAGGTCAGCTCATGAAACCTCTTAATTTATTTCAGGCACCATTACAAGGGATAAGTTTGGTGGAAGCCGGTGCAGGAACAGGAAAAACCTACAATATAACCTCGCTTTATGTGCGGGCTATTCTTGAGCGAAAATTAAAACCGGCTCAGATCCTGGTACTCACATTTACAGAAGCAGCTGCTGCAGAATTGAAAATAAGGATCCGTTCCAGAATTAAAGATTCTATTGCCGTACTGAATGGGCAGGAAAGCAGTGATCAGTTTCTGATGGAACTCAAATCCACCTATCATCCTTCAAAGGCAGATATTCTTAAAAATGCACTCTACAGTTTTGATGACGCTGTTATTTCAACCATACATGGATTTTGCCAGCGATTGCTGAAAGAAAATCCGGTGGAATTTGAAGTTTCTCCAAACTTCGAAATACAAACCGATACAGGAATAATTGTTCAGAAAGAGCTGGACAATTGGTGGAGGCAATACATGCAGCCTACCGATGATCCTTTTCATAAAGTGGTTCAGCGGGAAATGCTTGGTCATATTAAAAGTCCGGACGAACTGTTTAACTTTGTGAAAGATTTTGTTGAGCGCCCGAATGCAAAACCGGCAAATACATCCACTTCCGTTGAGGATTTCCGGACTGTGTATAATGATCTGAATGAAGCTTTCACAACGCTGAAACAAATGTATCGAGAGGAGAGAGATGAGATCTTTTCCTGGTTTGATAAAAAGCTCATTAATGGATCAAAATACACATCTTCCGGGCTTAAGGCATTTGATGAATGGGCAACTGGAGGTTTACCATTCGTATATACAGGTCAGGTAGAACGTTACGGGACAGTTATATATGAAGACGGAAAAAAGAAATCCTCCGGTTTCGAAGTACCCGAAAAGGAGTTGTTTGCTCAGGCAGATGAAGTTTTTGGATTGATCGAAGCTTTCTCGCAACTCACTGATGCCGTCTGCTGGGAAGCAGCAAGGGCGGTATCGGAGTCGCTGACGAGAAAACGGAAAATTGGTCAGGTGTTAACCTACAATGACCTGCTGATCAAAGTTGAGAAAGGTATTTCAGATTATAAATCAAACCTGACAGAAACCTTGAGACAGCGTTTCCCGGTGGCACTGATCGACGAATTTCAGGATACAGATCCGGTTCAGTATTCCATCTTCAGAACTTTATATAATAACACCGGAAGTGAAACCGCCTTTTTCATGATCGGTGATCCCAAGCAGGCTATTTACAGTTTCCGGGGTGCTGATATTTTTACGTATCTCTCGGCTAAAAATGATGCTGCGATGGAACAGCGGTATTTTCTGAAAGACAATTATCGTTCTTCTCCGGCCATGCTGGAGGCAGTCAATGATCTGTTCTCGGTTAAAGATCATCCGTTTATTTTGGATAATCTTGATTTTAACAGAGCCACTTTTCCAAATTCAAGGGACCGATTGGAAGTTCAGTTTCAAAAAAACGGAGAAGCTGTTGCCCCTTTACAGTTTATAAATATCGAGACAGAGACGGGTATTAAAGAGGATGTTGGTGACCGCATTACGGAAATTCTGGTACATGAAATTACCGGTTTGCTGAATGGTTCGTATTCCATTGGAGAACAAACGGTTAATGAAAGTGATATTGCCATTCTGGTAGATACTCATACTCAGGCTTCAAAAATACGAGAATCACTGAGTGAGGCAGGGATTAAAACAGTGGTTAACAGTAAACGCAGTGTGTTTGAAACTGAAACTGCCAAAGACTTGAGAGTACTGTTAACTGCGATCTTACATCCGGCCAATGAAGATGGTGTTCGGGCAGCATTGTGCACAAGGTTGATCGGAATGAACGCCTCTGATATCAAAAATTTATTGGAAGACGAGAGCCGTTGGAACCGGGAATTAGAAACATTCATTCAACTCGGTAAATCAGCTCTTAAAAATGGTCCTGTTGTAATGTTGAATGAGATAGAGTCTGCATTTCAATGTGATTTAAATCTGAGTCGTTTTCCCGATGCCGAACGAAATATTACCGATTTCCACCATTTGATTGGTTTACTCACGGATCAAACCATTCAGCATAATCTGAATCTGTTTAGTGTGATCAGTTATCTGAATGAGAAAATCATGAAACCGGAAAAGAACCGGGATGAGGAGTCGATCAAGCTGGAAAGTGATGAAAATCTGATTCAGATCATGACCAATCACGCGAGTAAAGGACTCGAATTTCCGATTGTGTTCTGTCCGTATCTATCGGTGGGTAAACAACCGACAAAAACTGGAAGACGAAATCAGGCCGTTGATTCCTTTTCTTATCATGATGAAGACAATGAGTTTTATCTCGCTGCGAATGTACGTGGTATCGATTCATTGATGGAAAGTAAAGCAAAGGCGGAAATGGAGCATATTACCGAGAAGATCCGCCTGGCCTATGTAGCACTTACCCGTGCTAGATCGGCTTGTTTTGTATTCTTCAATAATCAGAAGGAAGCTGAATTTTCTCCACTTTTTGCATTGGTTAGCAGTGAAAATGAAGTGGAACATTCACTGCGTGACGCACTTAAGCTAAACGACAATGTTCAGAAAGCAGACAAGGAAAAGTTTGAAGCAGTAATCAAGGATTTGTCTGAAAAGAGCAATCACATTGAATTCAGAGAGCCAGAAATTTCCGGTTCCGTTATACAGGATACTTCCTATAGTGAACGAAGAGCATATAAACTCAGAACATTCAACAGAACAGATTTATGGGAGTTTAATCGCATTACAAGTTATTCATCGCTTTCCGGTGCTCATGATGAATTACCCACTGATTTACTGGGAGTGGATTATGACCGGGATGAGAACGAGCAAACCTCCATTTCTGAAACCGAATATTCCATTCGTAATTTACCCAGAGGGGCTGAAACGGGAACACTACTGCACAACATTATGGAGGACCTCATTTTTGATGATCCCACCAAACATGAAGATGTCATTAAGGAGCATCTTCAACAAACCGGTTGGGATGAACAATGGTGTCCGGTTGTTCAGAAATTGATCGATCACACTTTACATTCAGAAATTCTGAATGATTTTAAGTTATCACTTTTGAGCGATCAGGATAAACTAGTGGAAATGGAATTCTATTTTCCGGTGAATCAGATAGATCCAAACACTTTGTTTCAGCTAATTCGGGAGGATTCAAACCAGAAATCACCCCAGGAAATTACCGGATATCTGAAGGGATTTATCGATCTTACATTCAGGATCAGAGACAAATATTACATTCTCGATTATAAATCGAACTATCTGGGTGACTCTGCTTCTGATTATTCCCCAATAGATCTGAGTGCAGAAATGATGCATTCCAATTACGATTTGCAATACCATTTATATACCGTTGCTCTTCATCGTTATCTCAGTAGTAATTGGATGGATTATGAGTATGAAAAACATTTTGGTGGAGTGTTTTATCTGTTTATGCGCGGGATGGATCCGGCTGAACCCGGTTCCGGAATATTTTATGACCGTCCGGAATTTGATACTGTGCTAAAACTGGATGCATATCTGGGAGGTAAGCATGAGTAATAAGCAACGTGACATACAAACATCGATAGATACTTCAATTTTAGCCGGAGAATTTTCTAAGTATCTGAAAGAAATTGCCTCTGATATCCATCCTGCATTATCGGATGTCGGTATCCAAATACTACATAATCAACTTAAAGGGCACATATGTACTTCTCTGGATGATCTGATTCAGGATGCAGGTAATGATTCCCCTTTAAAAAGCTTAAAAAAAGGTACTTTGGAGACCATGATCTCCGAATCCGTTCTTTTCGGTGATGGGACTGAGCTAAGTCCATTCGTTGTTGAAAACAGTTTATTTTATACGCATAAATTTTGGAAATACGAGCAGGAACTTGCGGATTGGATCAATCACAGGGCGAAGCTGGAGTCACCCGTAACTGAAGAGGTGGTACGATTTATTTCTGAGAACTTTGCGGAGATCGGAAATGAACCCGACTGGCAGAAAGTTGCGGTGTTACTTTCTCAGATAAAGCCATTTATGATCCTATCGGGTGGACCAGGCACCGGTAAAACGCACACGGTGAAGCAGATAATCCGAACTTCATTAAAAAATGACCCAGAAATGAAGATCGGATTGGCTGCACCTACAGGTAAAGCAGCTCAGCGAATGAACGAATCGCTTGGTGATACAAACACCGGCATTAAGGCAGTAACTCTGCATTCATTACTGGGTGCTCGTGGTACGAGTTATAATTTTAGTTTTAATGAATCTAATCCGCTTTCCTATGAACTGGTGATCGTGGATGAAGCCTCAATGATGGATCTGCCTATGTGGGTTCATTTAATTCGTGCTCTTTCGGGTTCCACTCGGTTGATCTTACTCGGAGATCAATATCAGCTGGAATCGGTAGAAGCGGGGTCCATACTTGGTGATATTTGTGAGCATTCCGATAACTCGTTTTCATCAAACATTGTAAGATATTTAGATGATCGTAGAATTCAGATATCTGATAGTTCCTCTCTGAATGATTGTATTATTACTCTGACTAAAAGTTTTCGTTTTGGAAATGATAGTGGCATTTATCAATTATCAGAGTCTATAAAAAAAGGGGACAGTAACAGGGTTGAGGAAATACTACATTCGGACGCCTATCCTGATGTAACATTGGTCGGCCCGGGTAATGAGGCTGTAGATTCTTTGATCGAGAACTATGCTACCAAACCATTTAGAAAAGCTGTTTACAGTAAAAAGTATCTGGATTTTTATTATGAATATCAGATCCTGAGTGCTCTTCGAAAAGGTAAAAACGGAGTAGAAAAACTAAATCAGATCATTGAACATCACATCAAAAAAAGTATAGGTATCGCTCAAACCAATGAATGGTATGAAGGCAGGCCTGTGATGATCACTCGTAATAACAGAATTCTTCAGGTAAAGAATGGCGAGATCGGGATTTGTAATTATGAAGAAGGAAGTGGCTACACGATCAGTTTTGAAGGTAGCCTTTCAAAGAAGATCTCGGTTTCCAGAATTCAGGATTATGAGCCTGCCTACGTTAATACCATTCATAAAAGTCAGGGATCGGAATATAAAAATGTGGCAATAATCCTGCCTGAGGGCCTAAATAAGCTGTTTTCGAAAGAACTTTTATATACAGCTGTAACAAGAGCCCGTCAATCTCTTCTTGTAATTGGTTCCCTTAGCACAATTAAGGGATTGATAGTACAGAATTCGAACAGAAGAAGCGGACTTTCAAATAAAATCTGGCGGGCTTAATACCTAAGAATTTTACTAGAAACTAAAAGAGCTGCAGCGCTTAGCACTGCAGCCCGAATCTGTACCCCGAAAAAGCCAACGTATTCACTGAGGGTCGGTTGATAGCCGATCCTCTTTCTTTATCTGGAACTAATATCCAACATTAAAAATCAAATTGTACTTAAATGTCTTTAATCTGGGTTAGAGTATTTTATAGCTCTTAAAATATGGAACCTAATTGTTGCAGATCACTATGATTGAGTAAATAATCACAAAAAAAACTCAATTATGCGATATATCAAACAATTGAAAATACTTACAATTTTAACCCTTACAGTTCTGACCGGAGTCGCGTGTGACTCAAATTCGAGCAGTGACAACGGAGACATGGCCACAATCAGTGGTAGAGTTGAATCAGATACCCAATCAAAATCAGTGACTGCTGATGCCTATATAGTTACAGCTGCTACCATAAACAGTGATGGATCATTTTCAGCAATTGATGGCACAGAAACTCAAACTGATGCCTCAGGTAATTTTGAACTGATGGTAGATGCTTCTATGTATCAAAACATAGTAGTTATGGCAGAGAATAATGCAGAAGTTATGTACTCCATGACATCCGAGCAGATTGAAAATTCTCAATCTTACATGGTAAAACCTGTAAGTGTGGAATCGTCCGCTGAGACAAAGGTCTTCGCTGAGCTTTATGCGAACGGGGATGCTGATATGGTAATGAGATCTGAGATTGAAGCTGTTATTAATTCGGCGGTAAGTTCTGAGATCAATTCCAATTCTTCAGCTGTAGCCGATATGGCGGCAAGTTTAAAAACGGCGGCAGAGGTTAGAGCTTCATACTTACAGGAAGAGTTCAACAGTGAAGCTTCTGCTAAAATGGATGAGATCTTTACTTCTTCATTAAATGCTCAGATTCAGCTCGAGAACAGTTTAAATGCAGCAACAAGTCTGCAGGCACAGGAAGAAGCCTACGATACCTTTAATCAGGCGATCATAGATGCTTACCTGGATGCCGAAGTAAAAGCGTCGACCACAGCTAAATTATTTGAGATGTGGGGAAGAGTATTGGTGAATAATTCAACTGAATTGTCAGCTGATGCTAAGAATGAATTTAATAAGCAGATATCAATTTACACCTCAACAGTAGTAGATGCGGCTGTAATGGCTGAGGCAGAAGCTGCTAATGTTGAAGAATCTACCAGAACAGCAATTGCTCAGGCAGGGGCTGATCTGGAAGCAACCATCAGAATCTCAACCGGAGTTGCTTCAGAAATTGAAGCTGCTTTTGAAGAATATCATGATGAAGTAAGAACGGCATTAGAGAATGATGCTAATTTCAGCAGTGAAATTGTTATTGGAATTGATACACAGATCAATTCTACAACAGGTGCAAAATCTGATTTTGAATCTTCATTCACTGCTTCATTAAACGCGGATCTGTTCGTAAATATTTACACAAGTTTCTTTAGTTCTATAGAGAATACTGTAGATAGTATGAGTGATAGCAGCACTAATGTAGCAGCATTGACAGAAATTATGATTCTTATCAATACAGCTTCATAAAACCAGTTTAAATAAACATAAAAAGCCCGATTCAGTTACTGAATCGGGCTTTTTTAATGTAGATATGAGATCAAAATTATTTGATCACTTTGAGCATCTCTACTTTAAATATCAGGGCGTCGTTAGGCTCAATAGCTCCACCCGGACGCGGATTTTCACCATAGGCTAATTCTGACGGTATATAGAACATGTAGGTCGATCCTTCTTTCATCAATTGAAGTCCTTCGATCCATCCGGGAATAACACCACCTAATAAGAACTTGGCAGGGTCACCTGGGTTACCCATGGCATCGTAGGTGCCATCAAAGCGGGTGCCATCGATCAATGTGCCTTCATATTGTACAACTACAGAATCTTCCGGCGTAGGCTGAAGACCTGTTCCTTCTTCAATAACTTTGTATTGCAGGCCGGATTCAGTGACCATTACTCCGGATTTAGTCTTGTTTTCAGCAAGAAACTCTTCGCTTTCCTTTTGGTTCTCTACCTTCATTTTATCTACCAGGTAGGTACTAAAGCGACGGAATAACTCCTGCATATTTACATCAGCAAGCTCCGAGTCTTCTTTTATTTGTCCGGCCATAAAACCAGAAACGTAATTGTCTACATCAACATCAGCGAAACCTTGTCCCGCTAATTGCATTCCTGCCTGATGTCCTAAGGCGTAACTCACGCTGTCGATGAGGGTGTTAAGTTCTGCGTCTTTCTTGAAATCTGCACCTGATTGTTGTGAGCAGGCGCCAAATACTATTACTGATGTGATTGCAACAGTAAATAAATGCTTAATTTTCATGTAATTCTTTCATGTTTAGATTAAAAATCGCTCAAAAGATAGAACAATTACATAACTAAAACACTTTAGAATGCTTCTGTGTATATTCAACTGAATTTTAAAAGAATCATTTGCAATAACGTTGACATTTAAAGACCTAAACCTACACGAAAATCTGCAGCAGGGTCTGCAGGATATTGGCTTCTCTGAACCAACTCCGATTCAGGAGCAAAGCATTCCTTTATTACTCGAGGGAAAGGATGTACTGGGAGCCGCACAAACCGGAACCGGAAAAACCGGAGCTTTTGTAATTCCGATCATAAATCAGATCATAAATAAGCCGAAAGATGGAATTCAGGCTTTGATCTTATCACCAACCCGCGAACTGGCACAACAGATAGATGAGCAGATCTTCGCATTGGGATATCATACCGGTATAACTTCAGCAACCATCATTGGCGGAGAGGATTTTTCAAGACAAGCAGATGCCATACGGGCCGGAGTTGATATTTTAGTTGCTACTCCCGGACGGTTGATCGACCAAACGAAAGTGCTGGACGTAGATTTCTCAACCATCAAATATCTGGTACTGGATGAAGCTGATCGTATGCTGGATATGGGATTTCTGCCCGATGTAAATCATATCATTGATAAGATCCCAAAGAAACGCCAGACACTGTTATTTTCTGCAACCATGCCGGGTTCTATTAAAAAATTGGCTCAGGATATCATGAATAATCCTGAATTGGTGCAAATTGCCGTTTCTACGACTACTAAAAGTGTAACACAAAAGGCCTATCTCATCGATGGTCGGGAAAAACTTAAAGTAGTACAGAATGTACTGGATACACACGAGTGGAAGTCATGTATCATTTTTACGGCTACAAAGAAAGGAACAGACCAGCTTGAGCGGTTGCTCAGCAAAAAAGGGTTAAAAGTAGCCAGTATTCATGGTGACAGAGACCAGAACGAAAGAAATAAGGCATTACATGAGTTTAAGAATGGTCATGTACCCATCATTGTGGCTACCGATGTTCTTGCCCGGGGGATAGATATCGATGATATATCACTGATCATTAATTATGATGTACCCAGAGCCGTTGAGGATTACATTCATAGAATTGGAAGAACCGGAAGGTATGATAAGAAGGGTATTGCCGTTACACTTGTAAGTAAACAGGATTCCAAATTTTTCAACGCAATTGAGCGTAAGGTTGGAAAAGATCTGGAAGTGATCAAAGGTGGGGTGAAACAAGCTCCCAAAAAGGAATCGAAAAAAGAATCCGGTAAGGAAGATCGCCCTAACAAAGATAACTCATCCGATAAAAAGGTTAAGCGCAAGGATATCAACCCTGATTTCTCAAAGTTAAAGTACTTTACTCAATCTGTAAATGAGGAAGGTAAAATGGTATTCACTCTCATAGGAAAGGAAAAGGATAAAGAAGAACCCAAAAAGCAGAAATCAGAACAACCTAAGAAACAGAAACAGGCTAAAAAGAAAGAGGCCCCAAGGAATAAGAATAATAATTCCAGGAATTCTGAAAGGCCAAAAAAGTCGAAAAAACAGAGTCCCAGAAAACCTTCTGTAGAATTAAAGACCGTAGAGAAAGCCTCTGAAAGAAATGTTAACTCCAGGAGACCGGCAAAAGGTTTTTGGGGTGTGATAAAAAGCATGTTACCTAAGTTTAAATAAGGCCGGTTAATTAATATTGGCTTTAATCTTTATCACTTTAAGATTTGTATAATCGGTAAGCTGTTAATCTAATTATTATTATGAAATCAACATTTACACTAGCCCTTCTCGTACTATTCACTTTTTCAGGTTGTTCAAATACGGAGCCTGAAGAACCCTTGAATGATGATACAACCAGAATTTCAGTTAACACTTCGGATATTAAAACTCCGGAGAAATTACCTCTGGTGAAAGACCGAAAGATCAAGAATCTGATCTTTATGATCGGAGATGGTACCGGTATTGCTCAATTATATAGCGGTCAGTTAAATTTGGCCGGTGCTGCCGGACGTTTGAATGTTCAAACTATGCCTGTAACCGGATTGGTAAAGACCTATTCCGCTGATAATTTGATCACTGATTCAGCAGCCGGAGCTACGGCTTATTCATGTGGACAGAAAACTGATAATGGAATGATCGCTTATTTACCGGACGGTACCCACTGCAAAACCATTTTAGAGATCTTAAAGGAAAAGGGCTTAGCTACCGGACTTGTTTCAACCTCGGGTATCACCCATGCAACTCCGGCTAGTTTCGCAACTCATGTAGAATCAAGAAATAATTATTCCGAGATCGCAGAACAATTACTTGTTACCAATGCTGATGTTTACCTTGGCGGTGGCTTCGAATATTTCATTCCTATGGAAGAGGAAGGAAGTGCCCGGAAAGATGACAAAAATCTCATTCCTAAATTTGAAGCTGCAGGTTATGAATATTTATCCTCTACAGAGGAATTGATAAATGCTACCGGCGATAAATTACTTGGATTGTTTGCACCGGGTGGACTGCCAAGCGAGAACAGAACCCCAACTCTTGCAGAAATGACCGAAGTAGCGGTTAATACTCTCAGCTCCGGGGATAATGGATTCTATCTGATGGTTGAGGGATCTCAGATCGATTGGGGTGGCCATGCAAACGATGCTCAATACGTATTGCGTGAAGTAAGAGATTTTGATGATGCCATAAAAGTGGTGCTTGATTTCGCTAAAGAAGATGGTGAAACCTTAGTTGTTATCACCGCTGATCATGAAACAGGAGGGATGACCATTCAGGAGGCTAATGAAGATAATTCTGAAATGAGTATTTACTGGACAACCGATCACCATACAGGGGTACCTGTACCTTTAATGGCGTACGGCCCTCATGCCATTGAATTCACCGGTTGGTTTGAAAATACTGAGGTGGGTATTAAAATGGCCAGATTAATGGGAATCGAAGAATTCCCGGCGATCAATGAATAAGTGCCGTTTTAATTTCTGAAACACCGTTATACTTATGTGTCCAAGCTACAAGTATGGTATCATCATTGATCAAGGATATTTGTGGGAAGCCTGTAGATCTGTGATGATAAACCCCGGGTATGGTAATTTCTTTTGATATAGTGCCATCAGTTGATATTTTTTGAAGGACGATCTCACCAGAATCGTCCTTTTTATTTAACCAGCTTACCCATACCGATTGTTCATCAACGAATTGGATATCGAGCCTGCCTAATGTGGTTGTATTGTTTAATTCGATCGGGGAATCGAAAGATGTGCCTCCATCTGTTGAAAATGACAACTTTACTGTAGGACTTTCTTCTGTAGACGTAAACCATGTAATGGCAGTGGATGTACCGTAAGAATCAAGTGCAGGTCCGTTTACAGGACAGGCTGCAATCTTCCAGTTATCGTGAGCAATTGCTTCACCTTTCGTCCATACTCCATCGATCATCCTGCTTATATAGATATCTCGGATCTCTTCATCTGTTCTGTTTCTGTAAGCAACTAACAGTCCATTTGAGGTTATCGTTAGAGCTGTGTTACAACAATCACAGGTAGCATCATCAATTAAAGACTCATTAAGCTTATTTAGGTTAAGATCAAATTCAGCTCCGCGAAGTGTCATAGCCGTTGAAAGGTCTCCGTACTTTACCTCAGAATGTGAATGAGATTTCGTATTTCTGCCATCAAGCCAAATGGTGTAGAAAGTGCTGTCTGATGTAGGGTATAAACTTACAAAGCCGTGTTCGGTAATTGTGGCATCATCATGGGGAGTTATAGTATCTACCCCGGAAGTTTGGAATGATTTTATCTGTACGATATATGAATTCGGGTTATCAGGTATATCTCTTAACCAATGAGCAGCCATAGGCTTACCATCTATTGTGATCATCGACTGAAAATCAGCCCAGTTTATAAACCAACCGACACTTTTTTTAACTAATGATGGCTCGTTCCAGAATCCGTCTTCATGATACTCTGAATATTTCAGAAGTACCGAATCTCCGTGTGTCTCATACCAACTCATGAATACCCGACCGGTGTTATCTGAGTAAATTCTTGGATATTTAGCATCCCCAAGTGCCGGATTTTCTATGATGTTGTATTCGGTGACAGAAGTACACCCTAAAAGAACTATCGCGATGAAAAGACTAGTTATTCGAAGCATTTTTACGTTGGATTAGAAATACGGTAATCAGAGAAAAACATTCGGTAAGGATAATGGTTAAGGAGTAGGGCCAGTCATTCAAACTTAACTGAGAAAATTCACTAACTCTCCACATTACCTGTAAGGTAAATAGCAGCGAAAGAAGTACAAACGTACGGCTCTGAATAGCGGTAGTTAAAACCATTCCGGCAAGCCAGGTACCGGTAAAAACCGCCATATAGAGTGAAATTACCCAGATTGGACCGGGAATAGAATCTAATCCATAAAAGATCAATGTTTCCTGATTATAAAAAACAATAATAATACGGGTGAAAGCCTCAATAAATACTGTGAAGAAAAAAGCTCCAAATACAGCTAAAAGTTGTTTCATTCGAATAATTGTAAAAAGAAAGAATAATAGAAATTCTTTCAGTTACAATGTGATAAAAGTTGAATAAAGTTCTACCTTTGGGCAACTAATAAAACAGAGGTATGAAAAAAGTATCAACACTAATTATAGCGCTTTTTATAACCATCAGCGTTCAGGCACAGACAGAAAAAGAAGTAATCAGGTTATCCGAACCCGTTAAGACTACAGCTGATTATGAAGTTTTTGGTTCTGACATGGATCTTGATAATATCGAGACAAGATCTCTTTCTCAGGTTGTCGAACTCGGGAATGAGGCTCAGTCGATTGCATTAAAAACAACAGTGGCTAAAGTATGCCAGAAGAAGGGTTGTTTCTTTATTGCTCAGGATGGTGATGTACAGGCTCGGATCACATTTGTGGATTACAGTTTTTTTATTCCAACCGATTCTCAGGGTAAGGAAGTAATACTGATCGGAGATTTTAACATTAAAACCCTGAGTGAAGATCAGGCTAAACATTATGCGGAAGATGCAGGAGCTGATGCTGACTCGATAGAAGGAGATCAGAAAGAGTATTCCATTATTGCTACAAGCGTAGCCGTACCATTAAAATAACGATTGATTAAATAACTAATGCCAGAGAACGATTTTTTAAAACCTGAAGAAACTATTTCATCAGAAAAACAACTAATGGAGTCGCCCGAGATCGAGTCGATTGCCAAAGATGTGATCAAAAAGTATAACCTTGAATTCGGGCCGGCTGAAGTAGGCTTTTTCCTGGTTTATCCACATATATCTAAACAAAAGGCCGCCAAATGCATGAAGGCAACCCGGGAAGTGAAGTATTATTCCGGAAATGATTATCTCATCGAGGTTTCCGGCGAACTTTGGGATATGCTGGATTCAAAGACTAAAGAAATGATGATCTATCATGAGTTACTTCATCTGGATCCGACCTTTAAGTCTAAAACTCAGGAATGGAAGATGAACCTGAGAAAGCCGGATTATTCCGATTTCTACTCCATTACGGATAAATTCGGTAATGAATGGTACAAAACTATTCAGGCTACAGCGTCATCTTTATATGATCTTGACCCCAAACAGGAAAGTAAAGTGAGTCTCTAAAGACTTACTTTACTTCGTACCCGTCTTTTCTTAAAAAATCAGTGGCTTTAGCTACGTGATTTCCTTGCAGCTCGATGGTCTTTCCTTTGATGGTGCCACCGGTACCAAGTTGTCCCTTTAATTTTTTTACCAGCGATTCAATTACTTGCGGATTGTGAGTTATTCCTTTTATCACAGTTACCTGTTTTCCCCGTCGTCCGCCTGTTTCTAAACTTATACTAACTTTCATACTACTAGATATTTATTTCTTTCCATTTGCCACGTTTAAATACAATAAACCCAAGAATGGCGAGAAATGTTTCTGATATAATAATTGAATAAACTACGCCTGTTTCATTAAACCCAAATTCCAGGGCCAGATAATAGGCCAGAGGTATTTCGATGAGCCAAAAGCAGATAAAATTGATGATTGTTGGAGTCATAGTATCGCCGGCACCATTTAAAGCTTGTACGATCACCATCCCAAACCCGTAGGAAACATAGCCAAAGCTCATTACTTTGAGTGTGGTAACTCCAATAGAAATGATTTCAGGATCTTTGGTGAATATTTGCATCAATACCTCGGAAAAGAAAAAAATGAGAATTCCGATCGACCCAAGAAATAGGACATTTATGGTTGTGGCTATCCATGTGGATGTTACTGCACGTTCTGGTTTTTCAGCACCTAAATTCTGACCTACTAAAGTTGCAGTTGCATTACTCATACCCCAGCTGGGTAGGATTGAAAAAATCAGTATACGTACGGCAATCGTATATCCCGCAACAGAAATACTTCCAAATTCAGCCATTATTTTCATGAGGAAGACCCAGCTGGAAGTCGCTATGATAAACTGACCAATTCCACCCAAAGAAACGCGAATTAATCGGATCATGATCTTCAACCGAAACCGCAAGTGTTCCAGACCAATACGGATCCTTTTAGATCCCTTAAACAGATAATATAATTGTAACAATACCCCTACACTTCTGCCGATCACAGTGGCAATAGCCGCTCCTTTCACACCGAGCTCCGGGAAGATCCACCAACCAAAGATCAGGATGGGATCTAACAGGATATTCAATCCATTTGCCAACCATAGAACACGCATAGAAATTGCGGCATCTCCGGCACCTCTGAACACTGCGTTAAGAACGAATAAGAGAATTATGACCAGATTAAAACTGATCATGATCGTGGCATACCCTGAAAATTTCTGTACGATCACAGATTCTGCCCCCATCAATTGGAGCAGATCTTTTGAGAACCAGATTCCAATTATGGCAAGTGGGAGGGAAGCGATAACGCCTACCAATATTGCCTGCACTGCTGAAACTGAGGCTGAATCATATTTTTTCTCACCATATCTTCTTGATATAATCGCAGTTGTTCCCATAGCTAATCCTACGGCAATGGCATAAATGATCGTAACCACTGATTCAGTGATGCCAACAGTGGCAACAGCTTGCGCTCCCAATTTCGACACAAAGAAAATATCTACCACAGCGAATACCGACTCCATGATCATTTCGATAACCATAGGAATTGATAAAATGAAGATTGCTCTGCCAATACTTCCACTTGTGAAGTCCAGGTCGGTACCGGCAATTGAGGCTTTAATATCCTCGAAAAGTGAACGTTGTGAATTAGTTTCCATAAAATGAAAAACACCAGTCATAATTGGCTGGTGTTTCAAAAGTTAAAATAACCGGTATTGGCGAATGTTAGTTTTTGATCACTTTTCTTCTGGTACCTGTTATTGGTGAAGATGTAGTTTCAGTACCACTTGGCGCAGTTACAGTTATACTGATTGATAAAGCTGCTGCTGCGTCTGATTCCTCGTCGATATCTCTGATGGAAAAAGTGAAATCAGTAGCACCTGATCCCGGGAATATATAATTACCAAGATTCACCGAATTATCCCCGGTTATTTCCATTCCATCACCAGCTTCCACAGTAATTTGAGTGCCTGCGGCCATCGGATTTCCATTAAGGTCAGTGACTTTATAGGTGAATGTTGCCCCACCACCCGGTTGCAGATCAAAGGTTGTTGGATTGGCTGTGATTATTGCCTGTGAAGTTGAGAAGATTACATTTGTAGATTTTTCAATGATCTGATTGTCTTCGTTAACTGTTTGGGCAGTTAAGGTAGCTAAGCCCGGTCGTGGAAATATTGTTCCGTTGATGGTTTGTGAATCATCCGGTCTTGGATCCCCTGAGATCAGGTTAACGGAAACAAAGCCATTCTCATCGGTATTTCCTGAACCAGAACCTTCAATTATTCCACCTGTAGTGCTAAAATAGACAGCAGTACCAGGTTTTACTGGATTGCTGAATTTATCACCCAGAATTACAGTTAGCTCATTGGGTAATCCATTAATGGTGTATCCTTCAAAATTATAATCCTCCGGAGCTATACTGAAGTGATCCTCATCCGGGAATCCACCATGAATGGTAATAGCTACCGGTCGGGATCTGATAGTCAACCCAATATCATCACGTACGATCTCCGCCTGAACCTGAACCACACCGGCTTTTGTTCCGGAAAACAGATTAGTAGTCACTTTTCCCGAAGCATTAGTCATTGCTGTTACCGGAGTAATTCCTTCACCACCATCAGGACCGGCTAGAATGGAAAAGGTGACTTCGGTTTGGTTATTCAGATCAAGATTTCGTCCTGCTGAATCCTGAACTGAGAACGTGAATGCTGAATTCACCACTCCACCAGTTTCACTGACATTTAGAACTTCTTCAGTGACAGCCTCTAGAATGATAGATGCTGCACCGGTGGATGGACCCGCGACGCCATCGTTGGTCGTATTTCCTGTGATCTGATCAAAAGTAGTGGCTTCTCCGGAAGGGGAGGTAACAGTTATGGCAATGATCAATTCCTGGGATGATATGCCGAGATCCCGAACTGTAAAATTAAACTCAGTAGCTCCGGGACCCGGGCTAACGTTATCACCAAGGGAGAAATCAAAAGAGCCTGAAAGTTCAACACTTGTTGCTGTTTTGATAGATACGCTGGTTCCTGCGGCCATTGGATTGCCATTCAAGTCGGTAACGGTAAACGTAAAGGTCTCGCTTCCGCCATCAGAAATATCGAAAGCTAATGGTGTGGCATTGATCACCGCTTTAGATGTTGAGCAAACAAAATCTAATTGTTTTGAGATATTCTGTCCATTTCTGTCGAGTGTGGTTGCTGTAACTGTTCCCGGTCCTGTATTCCCATCACAAAATAATTCAACATTTACCTCACCCATATCATCAGTATGAGTTTGAGAAGATCCCTGAATAGATCCCAGATCAGTTTCAAAATAAACTGCAGTTCCTTCTTTCACCGGGTTGCTGGATTGGTCTACAAGTTTAGCATAGATCTGTATAGACTCTTCAGGACTGGTTTCAACGTTTTGCACATCAGAATACAATGAAAAACCTGATTCTACAGGGAAGCCGCCATGTATTGCTAAAGCAACCGGCCTTGAATAGATGGTATCACCAATTGCTGATCTGTAAGCTTTCGCAATGATCTGAACTACTCCGGCACTATCACCACTAAAGATATTAGAGGTTACTTTACCTGAGGCATTCGTCTTAACCACTTTTGGAAGAACTTCTTCGCCACCACCGGGTCCTACGATATCAAAGATCACATCTACAGAATTATCGAGATCTACTGCCCGTCCGGATGAATCCTGTACTATAAAAGTGAAAGCTGCATTAACGATTCCTCCGGTTTCCCGGATGTTAAGAGCAGTTTGTGAAATGGATTCAAAAATTATGGCTGCTGCTCCTGCAGATTCTCCGGTAACTACTGTGCCATCACCAGTGTCTGTATTTTCCGGTTCCAGTGTTATTGGATTATCGATTTCCACCTGTTGTAAATTTGGAGAGACAGGTACCGAAAAAACCTTACCGACGTATCCCGATTTCCTTACTGATATTGATAGCTCTGCAGATGCAGTAACATCAAGATCAGAAAAAGTAAACTGTCCGTTAGCATCTGTAACCTGAGTTAAGCCACTGAACTCTTCAGGTGCTGTAATATCGACAATGGCTTCATTAACCGGATCTCCGGTAACACTGTTTACCACAGTCCCGATCACGGAAACCCTTTCGGAAGTGGTTGAACTTTGACAAGCCGAAAAAATAAAAATTAGTAGGGTAGATAGGCCGACGTAATAAGATATGTGTCTCATATTTTTTTCTTTTATAGAGAACTGCAACTTTTATACGTTACAAATTACCGAGCGTATAAGTAAGCAATTATTTACCGGGCTAAAATAGTAGAATTTACTCTGCCAATTCAACTGACTTTTGAATTGATTCTACCTTCAGATCCGGCTCTGGAACTAACTTCCATACGATGAATGCAGTGATGATAATAGAGACAGTACCTAGCACAGTGTTACTGATAAAGCCGAACATAGTAAAAAATATGCCAGATAAGAGTCCGGCTAACCCTGTTCCAACGTTACCGATGGCGACGAGCATACTCATAAGCGAACCCCGATTATTTGAGCGAACTAATTCACTAGTCAAAGCTTGAAACGGACTTATTCTAAGGGCTATAAATGTCATGGCAATTGGGAAGTATATATACGTAACCCAAAATTCTTTTATAAGAATGGTTGTGAAGAACATAAGAGTACCCAGACCTATACATGAAACTAATATCATGGATTTTCTTCCAGTCTTATCAGAAATTTTTCCAGCTAAAGGGCCGGCTAAAGCATTCATTACTCCACCAATCAGAAACAAAATTCCAATTTCTGTTACCGATACATTAAAAGTGTTAGTTAACCAAACCGGCATATATATAATGTAGATTGATAGACTAAAAAACATGAGTAGGTAAGAAATAGATACAGACAGAATCTCTTTTCTACGAAGTAACTCACCGTATTTTATAAGAGAGTTTTTTAATGTAATCTCATCATTCTGAAATTCAACATCCGGCTGGGGAACTTTAAAAAAGATCAATAAATAGGTTAATCCCATAATGATCGCAAAAAGCAGAAATGGAAATTTAAAACCATAAAGATCAGCCAGAAATGTTCCTAATGGAATTCCTAGAATTTGACCCATGGCCACACCACTCATAACCCAGCCGTTTGCCCATCCTCTTTTATTATAGGGAAAGTAATCTCCTACATAAGAAACTGCTGCTCCACTTAAAATACCACCTGCACCACCTGTAAGTGCTCTTAATATGAGTAGATGTCCAAAACTTTCGACAAAACTGTGCAGGAACAAAAAAATGGACATCAGGAAACTACCCAATAATAAAATTTTTCTTCGTCCGATCTTATCTGATACCGGCCCCATGGCAATGGCAAATATTCCGATCATTATTGCATATACCATTACCAGATTACCCATTAAAGACTCAGAAGTATCTAATTCAACTATTATAAGTGGAAACAATGGAGCAATTATCATGACCTGGCTACTGGCAGAAAAAACAAGTAACCATAGTGAAAACAGTATGAAATAAGCGTTTCGGTCTTGATTAAGCATTATTATTATTTATACCTGTCAATTTTTTATATAATAATTGAATCTAGTATAAATATAGATGAGTAGTACTTAGGGTATATTTAAAAAAGTAAACAGGATGATTTAAGTTTTATAATTTTTGTAACGATAATGAACTCTGTTACTCATACTGTACAAATAAAAACTACTAAGAAGATTCTAATTTTCTTTTTTGAAAGGATTCCTGAACTTCGTTTCAGAAGAATTTAACAATAAACAAAAAACAAACATACCTAGGAGACAATCATGGGTCAACAACAATTACTTCTCGTAATCTTAGTAACAATCATCGTTGGTATTGCAACAGTAGTAGCTATTAACACTTTCTCAGGCGCTGCTGACTCTGCTAACTTAGACGCTGTTCGACAGGACGTAGCTTCTATCGCTGCTTCTGCTCAGGGATACTATCTGAAACCAACTATGCTTGGTGGTGGTGGAAACAGCTTTGTTGGATTAACTTTCAACAACTTAGCCTTCGGTGCTGATTCTATTGCATCAAACGGTTTAACTGCTAAAAACCAGAATGGTAAATATGTTATCGGATCTGTCACAGCTTCAAACTTTGTTGTAACAGCTCACCCATCCAGCCAGATTACTGGTTCTGTATTGCTTGGATCTACTGCAGCGAATACTATGGCTGCTACTATTTCTGAAAGCAACGTTTCTTGGACAGATAACTCTGTTACTAACTAATAGAAATTAGTTTTACAAAAAGCTTTCCATGCTAAATGGAAAGCTTTTTTTTTGCTTACATTCCGCCGGAGTAGTTAATTATGGGACAACAGCAATTACTTTTACTTATACTAGTCACCGTGGTCGTTGGAATTATGACCATTTCAGGAATTATTTTGTTCGAAAGGGCAAGAGATAATTCAATTGAAGATATGATCAGGCAGGATATGTATGAAGCTGCAACAATTGGTCAACTCTATTTCAGACGCCCAAGTGCTTTTGGTGGAGGAGACGGATCATTCACAGGTATAAGTATGGATATTATTCAACTTGATACTGCAACAGCTGTAAGCAGGTTTTCAATAACTGAAACGACTAATAGTTATTTTAAAATTACAGCAGATCCACTTAATGATATCGCTGATTTCACTGCGGTTGTTTATAGTAATCGTGTTGAATGGGAATGATAAAGAGGTAAATTAACATGTCGCAATTCAGATTAAAAGCAGTTTCACAAAGTGGCAAAACGATTCAAACCGAATTTGAGGCTGATAATAAAAAGGAAGCCCAGAATAAAGTTGATCGACTTTCTAAATCCAATGGTCTTAGAATTCAGTCACTGGATCAAAAGACCATCTTCCAATACAAGGTTAAGAAAGGCAACAATAAAGCTGTAACCGGAGAGCAGGAGGCTTACACAAAAGAAGAACTGGAACGGGCACTGGTTAAGCTTGGGTACCAGGTAGTAAGCATTAATAAAAAGCTGTTCAACTTTAAGGGTGGTGTACCAATGACTGAGGTCGTGTCATTTATACGACTTTGTGCCGATCTCCTTAAACAGCAATTAACCTTCGATGAGATTCTGAATCTACTCATCGAAGACACCTCGAATAAAAGAATGAAAGAGGTGGTAAAAATGATTCAGAAAGATTTAAAAGATGGTAAGGAAGGTTCTCAGGTTTACGGTAAACATGAAGCAATTTTCGGAAAGTTTGCAGCCTATATGCTAAGCGTGGCTTCTACTTCGGGTAATATGGCTATGGTATTTGATAGTACAGCCAAGTTCCTCGAACGGGACGCAGAATTTAAAAAGAACCTGAAACGATCTTTAATGATGCCGGCCGTAACGGTTGTCGCTGTAGTAGGTGTAGTATTATTCTATGTAGGTTATATATTTCCTTCAACAGCAGAATTATTTGTTAACATGGGTATTACACTACCACCGATGACAGCTGCTACTCTGGAGATTAGTTACTGGCTATCTGATAACTGGATCTATCTGCTTTTAGGATTCATCATACCAATCGTAGCGTTTGTATTGTGGGCCAGAACACCCAAAGGAAAGCTTTCCATTGATAAATACCTCATCCATATTCCTATTATCGGGGATCTGTTACATAAAACCAGTATAGAGATCTTTTCACGTGTATTTTATACTCTCTACAGTGGATCAGGACAGAATATTGAAGTAATTCGGGTTGCAGCAGAAGCATGTCGTAATAAATACATGGAAAAGCAGATCAAAGAAGTTGCGATCAAAAAGATGTTGAAAGATGGTGCAGGTTTGATCGAATCAATGGAAGCAACAGGTGTGTTTACCCAAACCGCCATTAGCCGATTCAGGTTAGGTGCAGAATCCGGTGCTTTGAGGGATAATGCCAAACAACTTGCCGAATATTATGAAATTCAAACGACTTATAAGATGCAATCTGTAATTGATACTATAAATTTGTTTA
This sequence comes from Balneolaceae bacterium UBA7797, assembly GCA_002480645.1. Classification (GTDB taxonomy): domain Bacteria; phylum Bacteroidota; class Rhodothermia; order Balneolales; family Balneolaceae; genus UBA7797. The sequence goes on along the minus strand of DLCN01000016.1, from coordinate 191,186 downwards.
TCAATTTGTTTATAATGATCGCTTTGATTTCAATTACAATTGTATCATCTGAGGCAGCAGTTATTAAACCGGAAACTGGATTATAGAACCAGTAGTTTAGTATGGGCAAAATAAATATAAGACGGCATATTGGTGACATACTCGTTAGTAAGGGAGTAGTTACCAACGATCAATTACAGCAGGCCCTTGCAATATTAGAAGAGGAGCCTGAATCTAGTAATCGTCGTCTTGGTCAGATACTGTTTCAGGATATTGGCCTAAATCGCCACATAATTATGAGAGAGATTTCCCGGATCTATGCATTCAGGGAAGTGTTATCTGATCTCGAAGTGGTCTCTGATGATATTATCGAACTCATAAAAAAGAATCTGGAGTCGTTACCTGAGGATGTGATTGAGGAATTGGTGCATTATAAAGCAATTCCCTACCAACGACAGAATGGTGTAATAACGATTGCGGCAGCAGATCCATCCGATCCTAATATTCAACCCATATTAAACCGGTTGAATTTTAAACAAACGGAGCTGGTATATTGTAATTATGATCTGGTAGAACAGATACTTAGCCGTGTATATGAGCAAAAGAATGAGTTTTTAGATCTTCTTGAGGAAATCGACTACGAAGAGGCTCAGCTTGTAGAAGATAAAGAAGAGGATATTGACGAAGAAGAGATCGATGCAGAGATCAACCAAAGTATGCTTAATTCTTTGGTTGAGGGAATGCTGGTCGAATCTGTACGACAAGGGGTTTCCGATGTTCACGTAGTTCCCAGCGGACCAACTACTACCGATATCAGGTTCAGAATTGATGGTAAACTTCAATTATGGTATCAACAAAAGAATGTAAAGCCGGAGGCTATTTCAGCGGTTGTAAAGGATAAGACCCGAAATGTTGACCGGTTTGAAAGGGATGCCTCTCAGGATGGGTTTATTCAGAGGCAAATTGATGGACACAATATCCGTTATCGTGTTTCGATAATGCCTATTGTTGGTAATCAATATGATAGAAAATTTGAGTCTATTGTAATTCGTATTCTGGATGACAGAAAGGTTATCAGGGATCTGGATCTGTTAGGGCTTCAAAAGATAGCCAAGACTAATTTTGTAAAATCAATCCAAAAACCATCTGGTATCGTAATCATTACAGGACCGACTGGTAGCGGTAAGTCAACTACGTTGGTGGCCGCATTATACTATGTGATCGATCCGACGAAAAATGTGTTAACGATTGAGGAACCGGTTGAATATATCATTGAAGGAGCCAGACAGTTGAAGATTAGTCCGTCAATGACATTTGACCAAAGTATCAGGGGGATTTTACGTCATGACCCTGATATTGTACTTGTTGGTGAGATGAGGGACCTGAAAACTGCGGAGATCGCAATTAAATTAGCGAATACCGGTCACTTAACCTTTTCAACACTCCACACGAACGACGCGCCAAGTGCGGTATCCCGTTTATTTAAAATGGGAGTGGAGCCATTTCTTATCGCAAATGCGGTAAACCTGGTTATGGCACAGCGTTTGATTAGAAGACTATGCAGTAATTGTAAAGAGGAATATCAGCCACATCCGGAAATTCCAAAAGGAATTGGTTTTACTGATGAGGAGATAGCTGAAACAACTTTTTATAAACCTGTTGGATGCGATAAATGTAGCGGTTCGGGGTACAAAGGCCGTTCTGCTATTCATGAGGCCTTGTTTTTCTCTAAAGAAATCAAGCAAATGATACTTGATGCCGGTGGAGATATAGACGAAAACGCAATCAAAGACCTTGCTGTATCACAAGGTATGTTAACGTTGAGAGGGTCGGGTCGTGAACGTATCAAGGAAGGAGTTACCTCAATTGAGGAAATTATTGCAATTACCATTGAAGATTAGAACTAACATTTGAGTTGTTTTTAATACAGAATTTAAAACATATTAAGTTGCCGTAGAAAAGCGAGGTTTTTATGAGTACAGGACATGAAGCATCAGGTGAATTGATGGCCGAATACATTAAAAAGTTTCTAAAAGAACCCCCGTTGTTACTTAAAAACTTTCATTATGAAGATGTATTGGAATTTCTGTATCTGGGAGCAGAAGAAAGATTCCAGGCAGATGATATCATATTAAATGAATCGGAATACGTGAATTCTGCCTATTTAGTAGCAGAGGGAAAAGTATCCATCTGGAAAGACAATATTCAACTGGCAACATTATCTGAAGGTAATTTTTTAGGGGAAGCATTTCTGTTTAGTAAAAACAGTAGAATGGCAAAGGTGACCGCACAGGGTAATTGTGTATTGTTAAGATATGAAAGATATGAGGCACTTAACTTCTTTAGAAAGAAGCCCGAAAAATTGTTCAACATTTTCACAAAAAATATCATCGAAATTCAGCAACGTAAGATCAGTAATATGAATGTGCAGCTTTTAAATTTAAAGAAGCGCCTACTAAATGATTCTAACTGGTAACTGTGTAAAAATATCACAGTTTTTTCGTAACAATTTGTTCTTTACGTAATCCTATATTTCCATCCTGTTGGTGGGAACAATAAATGGCGGCAATAGATATAGATAAAATCTCCGGGCTCACGAAGCCACTTATACAGCGTATACCAAAAACTGCGCGCGGTATAGACCTGCATAAAAGAATCGGGGATCTGATCGAGGATGCAGATATCAGTTTAAGAGTAGATCTTAAAGAAGCCCTTGATTCATTCCTGATCAACATGATCAAGGTTAATGCTTCAGATATCGATTTAGGAGGTCCTGGATGTGCCGGAAAAATCTGGTACCGGATTTTTGGCGATAAAAACCCTTTAAAGCTTTCAAAAAAACTTACCTATCTCGAAACGGACCTTTTATTACACAATGCCCTTTTACCAACGCAGAGGGATAGTTTACTAGAGAATAAGAATCTTGATTTTTCTTATTCCATTAAGATAGGTAAAGATAAAACCCAACGTTTCAGAGCAGATATGTATTTCGATCTTGATCACCTGGGGTTGAATATGCGAAAGATCGATAATCAGATCCGCCCATTTAAAACTCTTGGCGTACATGCAGAAGTAGCAAAATCTGTGAGTCTCAAATACTACAAATACGGTTTAACGCTTATCACAGGAATTACCGGGTCAGGTAAATCATCAACATTGGATACCATCATTGATGCAAACAATCGTACAGTTGATGCTCATATTGTGATCATTGCATCTCCGGTAGAATTGATCCACGAACCTATACGTTGTGTGGTAAGGCATCGTGAAGTTGGAAGTGATGTTACTTCATTTAAAGATGGCGCAATTCAGGCACTTCGACAGGATCCCGATATTATTGTAATTGGTGAGTTAAGGGATCCGGAAACCATTATGACCGCGCTCGAGATCACCGACTCAGGGCACAAAACTTTTGGTACGTTACATACATCATCAGCAATGGAAAGTATCGAAAGAATTTTGGGTGAAATGAATCCGGAAGAACAAAATCGCGTTCGAGCCCGTCTTGCAGACGTATTGACCTGTGTTATAAGTCAAAAACTTGTTCCAAGTCTGGATGGAAAAAGAATCCTCGCCAAAGAAGTATTGTTAGCAAACTCATCGGTTAGAGCGGCTATAAGAAACAACAATATAGGTGAAATTTATCAGATGCTCATGGAAGGTCGTGAGCGTGGTATGAATACCATGGAACAAGATCTTAAAAGATTATATGATGAAGGTAAGATTTCTAAAGAATCTGCATTAAATTACGCCAATAATAAAAGTAAAATGCTCCAATTATTAAGCGAGGTACACTACTAGATCTGCAATGGCTAAAGGCAAAGAATATATCGGTATTTCTCTTGATGGTCTCTACCTGAAGGTAGCTACTGTTCGCATAGCCAAAAACCAAATGGAGCTGGTTAAACTTGATCGGTTTAGCTTAATAAGTAGATTAGAACGCGTTACAACCAGTTCTGATGATAATGTTTTTGATGATCTGGATAATGACCTTGCTGACGAAGGTGTATTTGACATAGATTTGGATGCCGCACTTGATAGTCCCGAATCTGTAATTGATGAAATCAGTATTGAAGATGAGATTCTCGGAGATCTGGGTGATGATCTTACCGATGATCTGGATCTGGAAATTGATGAGTTAGAGCAAAGAGATGACCTCATTGATGTTGATATGGTTGATGAAGCAGAAGAACCTGTTTCAAATGAGCTGTTGCTCTACAACATACTTTCCGCACATAACCCAAAGAAAGTAAATATAGGTCTCAACATACCTTCCGGTGTGGCTGTTTATCAGATCTTAAAAGATGCTGACTTCAGTGAAATGAAGAAAAAAGATCTTAAGGTAGTTATTGATGATCGCCTTGAGTCTTTATACGGTTCACCAAAAGAAGAGGATTATTATTCCTATGGAGTAAGACCGGACGGTGCTTTACTGCTTTCATCTATAGATGAAGATTCCCAATTATTACAATTAGTGAATCGTACTATGTCGATGTACAGGGGTAAGATTGTAATTGAAGAGATCTTACCCGATGAAACGGTTCTTTTGGGGCTGATAAAGGCTAATTATGAAATTGAGGATGGGGGAATAACTTGTGTTGTTCAATTTTCTGAGCAGCAGACACGCATATTTTTCCTGAAGGACTCAAATTTATGGCTGGTATCACCTGTAATTACTGAAGGAACACGATCCAAGAAAATTCTTAGTACCGTATTCAGTAAAGTTCTCTTTCAGCTAGATACGGGCGAAGTTCCCAACCTGGATCGACTTATCATCTGTAATAATTTATTAGGTAACGAGTCGGTAACGTTCTTTCAGGAACGATTCCCGGATGTTGAAGTGTCGGAATTCGAATTTGAAGAAGATTTCCTTGATGTTGGCGAATACACGCAGGATTCGTTAGCTCCGTTTACAACCGCAATTGGAACGGCCTGGTCGGCAACTGGATATAATAAGAAAGCCTTACCAGAGATCTCTTTTGTTCCAAAATATGTGGTTGACCGCCAAAAGATCTTTAAGCTGCAATGGCATGGTATTTTACTATTGATTCTGATCATGATCTCTTTCCCGATTACGAACGAATTCTGGCAAAGATCTTTCAGAGATATTAATCGGTTAGAGAATGAGATATCAATTCTGAATACACAGATTCAAACCTATCAACCGATAGTTAATAATTTCAATAGGATAAGCAACGAATTATCGCTCATACAAGATAAACTTGTCTTGATGAACACCTTAACTGAAAATTCTATTACATGGTCAACAAATCTTGATCTGATAAATTCCGGAGTTGATGAGGTAAATGATCTTTGGATCACATCTGTTAGTCAGGGAGAAGAACCAAATACCCTGGAGATTCAGGGGATCGCCCGATATCAGAGCAGAGTTCATATTTTTGCTGATATTTTTGCAGATGCTACTCTATTGAATGTGAGTAGCGATGAGATTCGTGGTGTTGAAGTATTTAATTTCAGTTATCAGGTTAATAAGATCGTTGAAAATACTTCTGTTTACACACCTAAAGATTTACAATCGTTAGAGGAATTAACGGGTAATTAATGTCATACGCGATACGAAATACCATCATTCTTTTGGTTACCCTGCTATTAATTGTCGGGATTGGTTATTCATACTCGGAATTTTATTTACAGAATAAAGTATCAAATCTGCAGGAAGAGCTTAGAACAAAGCAAAACGATTTTAATTCGAAGGATCAGATCAACAGCCAGTTTGAAGAGTTAAATAACACATATGAGAAGGCATTAAAAGTTATTGAGAACTACGATAAGGTCTTATATCAAAACAACAGACCTGATAATGTGTTTGAATTCTTGAACAAGGTAAATGGCTTTGGGGATGACAAGGTCTATTATGATTATGTTTTTGATGACACCTTATCTCAGGGGGAGTATGGAATAATCACTTCAACCATTGCAGGGTATGGTAAGTACAGTGCTTTAACAAATTTTGTGAACAGGATAGAGAATAGCCAGTTACTTAATAAAATTTCACAGGTTGCTATTTCGCCCGGCAGAAATGATGATGGCCCAGGTACGGTAAATTTTACTTTCACACTGGAAAGCTATTATCAAAAAGCTCAGATATTTGATTCTGTAAAAACAGATCATGTGATCAAGTTAAATGAAGATATTTCAACGTATAATCCATTCAGACCATTAATTCAGAGTTCAATACCGCCAAATACAGAAGGACTGGTTAGTATAGAAACGTCCAGAATTATTGGAATCACAGCAAACAGAGTTTTCATTAAAGATGGTGGAGGGTCTCTTATTTCGCTAAAAGTAGGAGATAAGGTATATTTGGGATATTTATCATCCATAAACATTAAAGACAAAACGGCTACATTCAATTTGAATAAAGGCGGTATTCAAGAAGTTATCACCCTGGAGGTAGATCGATGAAACAGTCTTCAATTATAAATACTAAGTTCATACTTGCATTGATTGCAATGTTTGTTGTTGTCTTACCGACAGCTGGCATTGTGTATGCACAGGATGAATATCCTCGGGAGTACACTAATCCCAACGAGATTGTAGCTTTTGACAAGAGTACTTCCTACGTAGAAGCGATCGAAGTGATCAATCAGTTTTTGCAGGAATACAAGAACAAATTCATCATAGATCAAACCGGAACCTCCGGAAGTATTGGTGTTAGCCTGCCTGCGATGCATTGGGAAGATGCATTAAAATATATTTTGAGATTAAAAAGTCTGGGGGTACGAGAGACGGACGATTACATCGAGATAGTACCTCTTAGTGAATTAGCTGCACCGGAAGAAGCAGCTCCTGTTCAAGCAGAGGTAGAAGAAAATGAATTAGGTATTGACTTTACAACCCGTGAGATCAGAATTAATGCAACGTTTTTTGAAGGTAATAAAAGAGCCCTTCAGGAGATCGGTGTAGATTGGTCTACATTGACTAATAATGTACCAGAAAACCTGAATGAGATCGTAGCTGGTGATGGAGCTGATCCAGAATTAGGGGTTCCTCAAACTGAGTTTTTTGATCAGTTTGTATCAGTGAACTCATATAATGCCTCTAATGTATCTCAGAATGTGTTCAATGCACTGGTTAATTTGGGTGAGATTGGCCCGGGAATTAGCGTACAGGCTTTATTTAGCGCCTTTGAATCAGATAACCTTGGGGATGTGTTGGCAACGCCTTCTGTAAAAGTTATGGATGGACAGGAAGGCCGGATTCAGGTTGGACAGGATTTTTCGATCAAGCAAAGAGATATTGCCGGTAACGTAACGGATAATTTTTTCAGTACCGGAACTATTCTGTTAGTTACTCCAACCGTTGTTGAATTCGGTGACACTACCTTTATTCATCTTGAATTAGAAGTTGAACGTTCTTCTGCCCAGCCTGATGCGGTTAGTACCATCATCAATAAACAACAGGCGAGTACTCAGGCGTTATTACTTGATGGAGAGGCTACCACTATTGCAGGGTTATACCGGACAGAGGAAACTAAAGTTCGACGGGGTGTTCCTATTTTGAAAGATCTTCCACCATGGTTCTTTGGTCTAAGATACCTGTTTGGTTACAATTCAAATGACTTTGTGGAAAATGAATTGATCATACTGGTGCAGGCAGAACTTGAAGAAAGTTTAGAGACCCGGCTTAATAGCAGGTTTAAATCAAAGGGAGAACTCTTAAGTGATAGCAGGGCGGGACTTCGTGCTGATATGGACCGTGAGCTCGTGAATGAATTTATTCAAAGTGCCGGTGAGACCGTCGATAATACAACTCAAGCTCCTGTATCAACTCCACCAGTTACTACTGATGAAGTAATTGAGGTAGAAGAACAACCACAGAATAATGAGCCTGTTATAGTTGAGGAACCGATCGAGGAAAAAACAGAAGAAGAGGTTGTTGAAGCACCAAAAGAAGAAGTTCCAACCATTGAGTTAACCAAAGAACAGGAACAACTTGCAGAAGAACTTAGTCTTCCGGTTGATAATCCCGAATTGATGGTGGTGGTGCCCAGCGCATTCAGTTTGAACGAATATCTGGAAAAGAAAGCAAACGGTGAAGTTGAAGAAGAAGACCCAAATGAAAGGTTTTACATCATCGGAGGTTCCTTCATAGTCAAAAACTATGCAAACCGTTTTAATCGGCTGCTTAGCGATCAAGGATATGATACGAAGATATTATTCCACCCTGAATCTCGTTTCAATTACGTAGCATATAAGGGTTTCTCAAATTTTGAGGCAGCGGTAGAATATTTAAGACAGATCCGGGGAGAAGTTAATTCTGAGGCTTGGTTATTTACTAAACCTAATTAAGTGACTATTTATTAGCAGAGAACAGGCTCTTCACAGGTAATTAAGCAGCTGTAATTGAATGAGCTTTAAGAAAATCTATTGAGACTCTGTTGAAATCTCTTGGTCTTTCTACATTACAAACGTGTCCGCAATTCTCAATAATCTCCAAAAAAGACTGTTTCTGATTATTCACGATCTGCCGCACAGGAGGGAGAAACATATGGTCTTCATCTCCCATTACATATAACATGGGGGTATTTGTTTCCTTTTCTTTGAAAAATCGAAGCAAAGGATTAACAGTGTGAGTTAGTTTAAACCACTTTAAGAATTCTTTCTGGTAAAGTTTTTTTGCTTCACGGATGAAAAGATTTCGGGCTTTTGCATGTCTTTTTCTAGGCATAATGATCCATGCAAATAATTTATAAAGCCACATATAAGGAACAACTCTCTTAAAGGCATTCCCAAGGGTGATCAGCACTCTTGATCTTATATTAAGCCTGGTAATTGCTCCGCAAAGAATCGCTGATCTTACCCGCTCCGGAGCTATTTCATTTAGATTTCTAATGATAATAGTTCCCAGACTTACCCCTACAAAATGTGCTTGTTCGATCTCTAAATGATCAAGAACGTCAATAACATCCTGGCTGATGTCATTAAAAGTGTATTCCCGGTCGTAATATTTATGAAACAGATCTTTCGACTTTCCATGGCCTCGCAGATCAAGTAAAAGAATGTTGAATATTTTCCTGAATGCTTTAAGTTGTTGAAACCATATAGAAGAACTACCTCCGGCACCATGGATAAAAACTACCCAGTCTTTCTTTTCCGAATGTTTATATGTTTTATAATAAAGCATTACTTGTTCTGATCTTTATACACTCTATTAAGAATATTGCCTTAACAGTCACTTAAAATACCGGTTATATATAAAAGTTATCATTGTATAAAAACAATCAACCATTATATGACTTACGCTGCAACACTTAATGAAACAAATGTAAGTGGAATTTTAATTCCTGGACATAAATATACGGTTAAATTAGCCACTTCACGTGAAGAAATTGAGGAGGCTTTAAAACTTCGGTTTGATGTATTTAATATAGAACTGGGCGAAGGATTAGATTCTTCTTTTTCCACAAAAATGGATGAAGACATATATGATGATCAATGTGATCATCTGCTGGTTGTAGAAAACGCTTCGAATTCAATTATTGGAACGTATCGTATGCAAGACAGTACCATGGCAAAAGAAGGTCATGGATTTTACACTCAAAATGAATTCGACATTCATTCTTTCCCACAAACTGTACTAGATAATGTAGTAGAATTAGGTAGGGCCTGTATTCATATAGATCATAGAAGTGGCCGGGTTTTATATTTGCTCTGGAGAGGATTAGCAAAGTATATGAGCCTGACTGAAAAGCGGTATTTATTTGGCTGTTGTTCTATTACCAGTCAGAATGAGGCAGAAGGAGTAGCCGTATACAATTATTTGGAAGAACATGGGAGCTTACATGAAAGCTATCACATACCTGTACAATCTGAATATTCATGTATTATGTCGAAAAAAACTAAATACGGTGAACAAGTAAATTTACCTCAGTTATTTCGATTATATCTCGATGTTGGTACAAAAGTATGTAGTAAACCAGCTATTGACAGAGTATTTAAGACGATCGATTATCTGATACTGCTAGATAAAAATGATCTGTCTGAACAATCTAAAGCTCTATTTTTACGGTAGATTTATTACTTTCTACCTATGAGATTACTATTGGCTATCGGTAAGTTGATATTGTTCTTACTTACCACTTTTGTATTATACAGCATCATATTATTTGGCTATCCATTATCTGTTTTCGGATTTGATAAGAAAGGACATACTGCAAAATTAACTAATCTATGGGGTAAAGCTTCCTGCTATATTTTTGGATTAAAGATTTCCGTAAAGGGTAAGATCCCAGAACCACCATTTTTTCTGGTCTCTAATCATCTTAGTTATATTGATGTTTTTGTATTATTCTCAGCTCTCCGATGTACATTTATTGCAAAGCAAGATCTGAGAAAATGGCCTGTAGTAGGTTTTATTCTTGCAACGACCGGGGTTATGTTTGTTGACAGGGACCGTAAAAAAGATCTGACCCGGGTAAATAAAGAAATTTCTCAAAATTTAAATACTGCACGTGGATTGATACTTTTTCCGGAGGGGACTACGAGTGATGGAACCGGGATCTTACCATTCAAATCTTCTTTATTTCATATACCGGCCAGTAATAATTGGAAAGTACACTGTGCAAGTATCAGCTATGCTACTCCCGGGAATGAACCTCATCCTACAAAGAGTATTTGTTGGTGGGATGATACCCCGTTTTTAACACATTTTATTCGTTTTCTGAAAGTGACTAAGACCTATGTTACGATTACATTTTCTTCGGAAACGGTTCAAAATAGTAATAGAAAAGTAGTAGCCAAAGAGGCTGAAGTATTGATCAAAAATACTTTTGAACCTGTTCATCAAATCTAAGGTCATGAATAAGCAATTAATAGTGGTTAAATCAAATATCTTGTTTCTACAACAGGGAATTGAATTATTACGTAATATTTCAGACGAGTTATATACATCAGATAATGGCAGGTATCATAAGAGTGGTATAGGTCGACACTTCAGACATATCATTGAACATTATTTCAGCTTTCTGAATGGATATGCAGGTAAGATTGATTACGATAATCGTGAAAGAGATCCGAGATTGGAAACGGATAGAATGTTCATGATCAATAAATTCAGAGAAGTAACCGACTCCTTAGAAGCAATCTATCATGATCCTGAATTACTTGATCAGAGGGTAGAAGTTAGAACCAATGAGGGAATTGGAGAGGATGGATCCCCATTGAGTAGCTCATCATATAGAAGAGAGTTACAATTTCTCATCAGTCATACAGTACATCATTATGCATTAATAGGTTTGATCCTGAAAACGCTTGATTACACACCAGATCCATCATTCGGTGTAGCTCCGTCTACATTGAAATTCGAATTGGATAACATTAACAGGCACTGATAATTCGATTTTCCCATCATTGTGCCGTTTAAAAACCAAAAAACCTGGACAAAGTGGATCATTTTCTTTGGTCTTTATCTTCTACTGGTAATTTCTTCTAATTACTACATTGCATCAGATAACCAGCATCCGGAAAACACACAAAAAAGAATCCCGGAAGAAAAGGAATCCGTTTTACTGGTTTATGATGATCCACTATCTGAGACATCCATATTTTTTCCGGATTCTGTTTATAAGTCAATCACTGTAATTCATGCCGATGAGAAATTGTCTATTAATAGTCTCATCTCTCACAATGAGCTGACAATTCATGTACTGGGGATAGGTGTCGGTACAACGAAGTCAATTCAAGTTACATCTGAACACACTCAAAGTATCGCCTCTCTTTCATTAATAGATCCAATAGGAATCCCGGAGTTGGAATTACTTGGTGGCAGTACATTAAATAACGCTTTCTATAAGACCGCGTTATCTGTTTTAAACATAATAAAGAAGACCACACCAAATTTCGGGAGACTACAGATACTAAATGAATCAATTGAGTTTTTAAGAACATCCATTCAGCAGGATGCTTCCGTTAACAGGGACAGGATCAGTCGTGTTGAGTTACCCGTATTTATTTCACTTTCCAACAACAGTAATGACACTCAAAAAGCTATTGCGGAAGAATTTTACCGTATAGTTCCACAAAGTATATTCTGGAACGGGCGCGTCAGCGAAGAGGAGGGCATTTTACCATTAAAAAGCTTTTTAGAAGCAGTAGAAAATAAATCAGCGATTACTTACGAAACGGCTTTAGCATCAAGAATTACTGAATCTAAGAAATCGTTTGATCCGTCAGGAGTAATTCAAAAAAAGGGAAAAGCATTATTGGTATTGATGCTTATCATCATTTTATCAACCCTTGTGAGTGAAGATCTTACATGTATAGGTACCGGCTTAATGATCGCACGGGGAATAATTGGTTTTATTCCCGGAGTAATTGCCTGCCTGATCGGAATATTTGTTGGCGATATTTTGCTTTACCTGGCCGGCCGGTGGCTGGCCTCATCAACCTTACAAAAAGCGCCACTAAAATGGTTTATTAGTGAGAAGGATATCGAAAGATCTTACTTTTGGTTTGAGGCTAAAGGTCCGGCCATTATCATAATGAGCAGGTTCATACCCGGATCAAGAATGCCAACCTATTTCAGTGCCGGAGCTATTGGTGCAAGCTTCGGTATGTTTATTCTTTATTTTGGTATCGCGTCATTATTATGGACGCCTATTCTTGTCGGATTAGCCGTATTTCTTGGACAAAATATGTTGAGTTATTTTACAGTGTATCAGGAATATGCGATTTGGGTATTATTTGGAGTTTTATCAGCTTTGTTTGTGATCTTTAAGATCATTATCCCATCATTTACCTACAAAGGTAGACGCTTATTAGTTGCACGATGGAAAAGGATCATACATTGGGAATATTGGCCTCCATTTCTCATCTATTTACCCGTCCTATTGTATGTGATAAAACTATGGCTCAGGTATAGGAAACCCGGCATTGTAACGCTTGCCAATCCGGGAATAGAGCTAGGTGGATTTATCAATGAATCAAAGTCTTCGATCCTTGATAACATAAAACAACAAAATGCACTCCCTATCTATCAGTTAATATCATATACCGGAAATCCACAACAACTTTTAGAGGATATTCAATTACTTATGCAGGAGAAGAATCTAGCTTTTCCTATTGTACTAAAACCTGATAAGGGAGAGCGCGGAAAAGGGGTACAGATAGTTAAGAATGTCGAAAGTTTAAGTGATACGGTTCTGGATGTGAAGGAGGATGTTATCATTCAGGAGTTTATTCCAGGAATCGAATACGGAGTATTCTATTACAGAATACCGGATGAACCATTTGGAAAAATTTATTCCATAACGAAAAAGCATTATCAATTTTTGACGGGAGACGGGATTCATACCATCGAAGAACTAATACTTAAAGATGATAGAGCAGTTTGTCAGGCAAGGATGCATTTTGACTGTCATATTGATCGATTATTTGAAATACCTGAAAGAGGTGAAAAAATTCCATTGGTTGAGATCGGCACCCATGCGTTGGGAAGTAAATTTGAAGATGCTAATCATCTGATAACTGACGAATTAACCGAAGCTATTGATCAGCTAAGTAAAAGTTTTGATGGCTTTTATTTTGGCCGATTTGATCTTAAAGTTCCATCTGAATATGATTTTAAAAATGGAGAGAATATTAAGGTTCTTGAATTGAATGGGGTTACATCAGAGGCTACCCATATATATGATGAGAGGCATTCGTACATGTATGGAGTTCAAACATTAATGCAACAATGGAAACTGGCTTATGAGATAGGTAACAAAAATTTGAAATTGAATCCGGGCTTAAAAGTACCCTCCGTCAAAAAAATCTTATCTGAATTATTCTGATTTTATTGATCAGGATTTTAATCGTTTAGTTTCAAAGAATGCTTTTAACAGGTATTCACAATCCATCTCTAGAATTCCCTGAATCACTTCTACACGATGATTCAATGACCGGCTTTGGGTGATATTAAAAACACTTCCGCTGGCGCCATATTTTGCATCAGATGCCCCGAATACCACTGAGCCCATTTTAGACCACACAGAAGCTCCGGCACACATTGGGCAGGGCTCCAGTGTAACATACAAGGTGCAGTCTTTTAAATATTTGGAATCCAAAGTATCACATGCGGCACTTATCGCGATCATCTCGGCATGAGCTGTCGGATCATTTAATCGTTCAACCTGGTTATAGCCTTTCCCAACTACCTGATTATCTTTAACAACAACTGCGCCTACGGGGACTTCACCTTCTTCGAACGCCCGTTCAGCAAGCTGAAGAGCCATGGCCATAAATCGTTGATGTTGCTGCCAAATAGGTTGTTCAGAATTTAATGCCATAAAACTTGATTGATGGGTTATATATTCTCTACATTCGGTGCGAATTTAATCCATATCTCATGCAAATAGTAGAAGAAAGCATAAAAGAATATCTCTTACAAAATATCCGAACTATACCTGATTTTCCTAAAAAGGGTATTCAGTTTAAAGATATAACGACCCTTTTAGCCGATAAAAAAGCACTACAGCTAACTTCGCTATTACTTACAGAACCATATAGAGAGAAAAAAGTTGATTTCGTGGTTGGTTTAGAATCACGGGGATTTTTATTCGGAACAAATATGGCTCAGGACTTAAATGCAGGTTTTGTACCGGTTAGAAAGCCGGGAAAATTACCGGCTCGAACTTTATCAGAAACGTATGCTCTGGAGTATGGTGAGGATTCGATTGAAATTCATGAAGATGCGATACATGAGGGTGCTCAGGTTGTGATTCATGATGATCTGATCGCTACAGGGGGAACAGCTGCTGCAGCCACAAGACTGGTTGAACGTCTGGGTGGTCAGGTAATTGGTTATTCTTTTATCATCGAATTAAGCTTTTTAGAGGGGCGAAAAGCGATAAAACCGAATGTACCTGTAGAAAGTATTATTATTCTTTAAGACGGAAACATTCTTTTACATGTGGTCTATAATTGATTAAGAAATACACTTAATCAATCAAGGAGGACCATAAAATGACTGCGAAACTTACCCGAAGTGCATTATTGCTGCTTGTAGTCATGATCACTACCATCGCCTGCAACAGATCATTGGTAGTTGAGCGTGTTAATTATTCGCAGCCGGTAGAATCAGTGATAACACCCACAGATGATGGAATAATCCAGAATCGCAGGTATGGTATTACATTTTCAATCTTACCAATCCAATATGAAGAGTTGCGGGATACTTCGAATGTATTAGTGGACGAAGTACGCATGATCAGAGATCAAAATGGATTCTATTATATCACGGCGAGTGGATTCAATCATGTTTACGTGATGAAACCCGGTACCGGAGAATTGAAATTAGAAAAAAAGATCTCAATTGGTGATCAACAGCTTATCTCACCTGCATTTAACTGGCGTTCACCAGTAGTTCAACTGATCGATCTGGATCAGAATAAAGAGTTTTACCTTAATCATAATGGCATTATCAAAGGGGAGGATCAGTCATGAAAAAATTAGTATTCACAATCCTGATCATATTCGGCGGAACTAATATTTTTGCCCAGCAGAGTGATTATCAGATCATTGAATCTTTTAATTCCGAGGTGGATTCAATTAAGTATAAAATGAGAACAATTACATCGTCAGATGAAGCTGATTCTCTTGATAATGCCTTGGAAGTAATCAGAGAAAAATTTGCAAAGCATGCAACATTGATCAACGAAAGCATTTACCCTAATTCGTACGAAGGGGAAGTAGCAGATCTAGCCATGCAAATTAATAAGGCAGAAGAAAGACTCCTTTTGATTGAGCATCAGAATGACAAAATAGCCGATATATCATCTCAGGTACAGAAGTACCAAAATGAATTAGCGTATTTAAATGGATATGTTGATTCCTTGAATATAATGATCAAAGATTCACAAGAAAGTGAAGCAAGGTTGTCTCAATTGGTGCGGCAATACAGGGAAGGACTCGAAAACAGAGATCGCCTTGTAATGGATTTTGTTGATTCGTTGATGATCACCCATTACAGAAAGATCAACACGACAGGTTCGGAAGCCGGAGGAAACTCAGAAATAACCTTTAAGAATGCAGAGAATCCTTTAGTTGCCATAAAAAAAATGGTGGAAGATAATACTGAGTATGCAAATGCCACTTCTAACGCACTTACAATCGAAGATTATCTAAGAATGTACACCGTTCAAAAGCATTTTAGCGATACCTGGAATGAAATTGGAGATCAGATGCTAAGTGTATATGGTGGTAATGCACCAATGCAATGGAAGTCTGAAATAGAATCCGGATTAAAGGATTGGAGAATGATCTCTTCACGAAATATGTGGAAGTCACTCGATCAGTATCTGGATTACTCTGAGATCAACACGGAAGCTTTTGATAATAATTACAGCTTTTATATTGCGTTGGAATCATTCATAAAAGACGCAAAAAAGAATGGAGAGCAAAAGATCTTTACGGATGAGGAATATGCAAAATATAAAGCGTTTCAGGATTTTTGGTCTCAGAAGTTTAAAAATGAATGGGGTGATATGATAAAAGAGGGCGAAGTTCTTTCTGTTTCTCAAATGACAGCCATTGATAATGAGCTGTCACAATGGGAACAAGAAGTAAGACCAGTTCACCCCATGTTTTTAGCTCTAATTGTATTGGTAGTACTTTCTCTTACCGCCTACTTATTTGTGATGTACCGAGAGAAACATACCCATTAACACGAAAATAAAAAGTAATTAAAGCCGGATTAAAAGCCGGCTTTTTTATGGCAGTGAATAATATTTTCGGATCATCCATTCTGTTCCGAGAAGTACTAAAACAATCAGGAACCAATAAAAAGATCGGACCGGAAAAGTATATGATTCAACGATTTCAGTTTTCTTTGTAAGAAGGTTGTCGTTCTCCAAGGTTTCCCAAAATAGCGAGAGATCATCATAGGTGAAGAACTTACCACCGGTCTGAGTAGAAATATTCAGTAACAGATCATCATCACGAACAGTATTGATCAGTTCTGCATTTGAATCTTCAATTAGGAATTCACCACTTTGAGTATCAATTACCCGATCACCTTTTCGAGCGGTGGCAGAAAAATTGTAATGACCGGGGGAGAGAGTAGGTATTTCAAGTCCATAAACACCATTTCCGGTATTCTTCATAGTATATGAATTGTTATTTCCATCCGGATTTTGAACGGTGATCTCGATCAGACCTTCATTCTCCAATTCACCACTTTCATTCTTAAGATCTGCATTTAATTTGATCGGTTCAGTTACGTTGAATACAGTTTTAGATGGACTAATTTTTAGCAGGCGGTCATCCGGATCGTTAGAAACCCAAGCTGCTAGATTTGAGATCAAAGTATTAACAAAATTCCGCTCAGATTCGTCATTGCTTTGATACATCTTATACCAATTCCATGCAGTTACATTACCAATTCGTCTTGTGCCCGACTCATTAACCAGAATCACGGGATTTTTTGAATCAATTCCCTGATAAGAACTTGTGAATAATGTTGTTGTATTTATAGCGGGATTACTCAATTCTAAAGATGATCGCAGAGGTGGCAGGTTTTCAAAACTGATCTCGGGAAGCTCCATCACTGGATGATCTGTCTTTTTCACTTTGGGAATTAAGTTGATGTTGAAGATCTGATAACTTTGATTCTCAAGTAGTTCTATACTACTGAAACTATTGTTTCTTATTGCCGAGCTACCCGGCAGATGAAAGTACAAGACAGGTTTTTGATCAAGATTTGAAAGGAGTGAAGGATTAAAAGTATTGTTTGGTAACCCATGTACTATGATCAGGTCCATTTCATTCAGAGCGGGTATTTCATTTTCAATGAAACGATTACCTCCCATCCATGTTAATACCTCCAGTTCAATATTTTGATCAGATTGTAGAATTGTCCGAACGGTTTTAACATCGGGATGAATTTCAAAGGCAACATCAAGTATTCTGATCTTGCTGTCAGTTACATCTATAGAGAAGTCAGAAGTATTGTTTTCGATAGACCATTCATCATCTTGAGGAGGTATCTGAATACGAAATTGCTGGATTCCGGGTTCCTCCAATTCAATATTAAACGAAGCAGTTACCACCTCTTCTTCAGCCTTAAACACAATATTTTGTGTTTCAAGTATTTCGCCATTTGAATTATATAGCTGAACGGGGAATTCAAAAGTGTTAAAACCTTTGTGATAAATTTCAGCATCTACCTGGTGTCTGGTATCTGTGTATCCGCTATTATTTGTGATAATATTTCGAATAGTAATATCTCTGACCAATGAAGTATCACCTGTTGCAATAGTATAGACCGGAAGAGTAAGATTAGAAGCCTGAATTACAGGATTCTTACCATATGTGATAATTCCATCACTTACAATAATTGCTGCATCAAATTGATCTTCCAGTTCCTGGATCTGACTAATCGCATTTGTAAGATTAGTTTCAGTCTCGTTAAACAGGAGGGAGTCCAGGTACGAGATCTGTCTGCTTTCAGCACCTATAGTAAAATATTCTTTGTCGATCTCTTCAGTATACCTGTTCTGAAGTTGATTTAGTACGAGTCTAATATCTTCGGAACCCCGATAATCTCCTTTTGTGATTCCCATACTTTCAGAATTATCTGCTAAAACAAGAATCTTTGGATTCGTTTTCACTTCATTCTTACTAAAGAAATAAGGGTTCAACACCAAAACTAAGAGTAACATTAACGCAGAGAATCTCAGAACAGCCAGCCCGGCCTTTGAATAGAATGGTAGTGTGGCTAATTTTTTATAGCTGAGCAAGGAGAGAATAGCAAAAGCAATGGTAAATACAAGAAATACCAGCAAGGGAATACTATGTTGGAATCCCTGAAAATCCAAAATAAGTCCTAATTTTTGATGTTATGCACATCATCTAGTAGACGTGAAATAAGTTTTACCGTGGTATATCCTTCTGCTTCTGCTGCATAATTATTCACTATTCTGTGTCGCAATACGGGAATGGCAAGTGCTCTGATATCTTCTTCAGTAACATTGTATCTCCCTCGGGATAATGCTCTGGCTTTACCACCAAGAATAAGGTATTGCGAAGCTCTTGGACCTGCTCCCCAGCTCATATACTTATTTATATAATCAGGAGCCATTTTTGTATTGGGGCGCGTCATACTAACCAACTTAACTGCGTAATCTAATACAGTATCAGGTACCGGAACTTCTCTTACTAAAGCCTGAAGCTCTTCGATCTTCTGTTTATCTAGTAGTGCACTTAGTTGTGTATTTTGCTTAGAAGTTGTTTGGCTTACAATGTTTTTTTCTTCCTCGAAGGAGGGATAATCAACCCAAATATTGAACATGAAACGATCTAATTGTGCCTCTGGAAGTGGGTAGGTACCTTCCTGTTCAATAGGATTCTGAGTAGCTAAAACAAAAAACGGAGTATCCAACTCGTATGTGGTGCCAGAAGCCGTTACATGGTATTCCTGCATCCCTTCTAGAAGAGCTGCCTGAGTTTTCGGGGGAGTTCTGTTAATCTCATCGGCCAATACAATGTTAGCAAATACAGGCCCCTTAATAAATTTAAACTCTTTGGTACCTTTGTCCTTATTCTCCTCAATGACCTCAGTTCCGGTTATATCACCGGGCATTAGATCCGGGGTGAACTGTATTCTATTAAAAGATAAATTAAGTGTGTCTGCTAATGTTCTGATGAGCAATGTTTTAGCTAATCCGGGAACCCCCACTAAAACACAATGACCTTTGGAAAATAAACTGATCAATAACAGGTCGATGATGTCATCCTGACCAATTACAGCTTTATGTATTTCCTGTTTAACCTTTGAAAAAGCTTCCTGAAATTCGTTTGCTAACGCAACGGGATCTTTAACCTCGTCAGCCATTAATTCATCTCCTTATTGGCGGTTTCCGGCCGGTTCACACGGTATTCTATATAAAATTCGTCTTTAGTTTTTTCCAGCCATTCGTTGTACTTACGCATTTGCTTCTGCTGCAGAGCAATGCTTTTTAAACGATCGTAATCAACATCAATATTTGCTACGTGTTCTTCCACTTGTTTATCCAAGCGAATGATCCTGTAAGCTTTACCTGAGTTGGCATTATTAGGATTGAATGGTTTGGGCTCAGATATGGTACCGACTTCATCCATCAGTAACACAGCCCGGTATAAACCAGGTTCCAGTCTGCTTAAAGGAATTAATCGTTCTCCGGTCTGTGGATCTACAATCTTGCCACCGGAAGACTTTGTAGCAGGATCTTCACTAACCTTTCTGGCCATATCAGAGAACTTAATGTCCTCATTGGTAAGTATACTATCCCGTATTTCTGTTAAACGATTTATAGCAAAATCATCATCTAATTCACTGGAATCGACAGAGATCAGTATATGGCGTGTTTCGATCTGATCACCTACACGTCGTATGAGTTCGATCACATGGAATCCAAATTCAGTCTCAACAACTTCTGAAATTTGCCCCGGTTTCATTGCTGAAGCAGCCGCTGAATATTCCGAAACCAGATCATTGAGTGACATCATGGGGAGCAAACCTCCCCGAGGTGCAGAAGGGCCGTCACTGTGGCGTCTTGCCAGTTCCTCCAGCGATTTACCATGATTGATAATAGAGTCACGCAATGTTTCAGCAAATTCTCTGGCAGCTAATCGGGCATCCTGTTTGGCAGGTGGTAGGATTACAATCTGAGAAAGGGCAACCTGCTCAGGAATAGTTGGGAGGGAATCTTTTGGTATAGAATTGAAGAACTCTTCAACTTCAGGCCGAGTAATATCAACGGATGCAATTTGTTCGCTTCGAACTTTTTCAGCAGTCATTTGTTCTCTGAAATCTTCGCGAAATTCAGCTCTTAACTGAATTAATGATTTACCAAATGCCCGCTCTAAGGCCTGTTCACTTCCTGCTTGTTGGATGAGCTGCTGAATGCGTTGATCCATTGAGCGATTTACCTGCTCGTCTTCAACATAGATAGAATCGATAACAGCTTTTTCAAGTAGAACATAATTTTCTACAGCACCATCTAAAAACTGATACCATAGGTCTTTACTGAATTCTATTTGCTGCCCATAATTACGGGACTGCATGATATAATTCCTGAGATCATTATCGATCTCAGATTTTAGAATGATCCTGTCATTTACTATTGCTACGATCTGATCAGCGGGTTTTGTTTGCTGAGCTTTTAAGGTAGCATTAGAAAAAGCAGTAATGATCAGGATCAGCGAAAAAAATAGTTTCTTCATTATAAAAGTTACGCGTGTATAAATATCTATTAGTAGTTAATTAGTCGTTCCTACCTGGAACGTCTCAATTTCATTATTCGCATGTGCCTCAAGATAAAGATTCTTTAGGTAGGTATTAAAAGTTCGACGTCTTTTTTCCATTAAAAGCCAATCTTTGATCTGTTCAACCAGCCAATCCAGTTCGGGATGTTCTCCTTTAGCACGTTCATCCATTAATTGCACAAAGTGATAGGTGTCGCCGATCTTTTCAATGACGGAGATCTCCGTTACCCCAATAAGCATCAGGTAGCGATTTAAGATCTCCATATCACTCACAGCCATTGATTCAGGCCAATATCGTTGTGATTCACGCAGAGTAAATTCCGGATTAACAGAATAATCTCTTGCTACGGTCTCCCAAGGAACGCCTCTCATCAGGTCATTACGGGCATTTTCTGCATCATTTAAGGTATGTGTAGCTAAATGCCGGAACCGTATGTATCGTTCTTCGAGCACAAAGCTATCTTTATTCTCCTGATAATACGCTCTTGCTTCAGCATCACTTATGGAAAGATCTTTATTTAGGTCACTGATAATAAAATTTTGAGCAGCCTTCGCAAGATAATCATCCGTGATCTTATTAAGTCGCATTCTCACTTCAGGTTCTTTGTTGATCCTTAACCGATATGCCTCTTGTATTAATAACTGCTGGTCAATCCATTCATCTCTGTAGGTCTGGAATGCTTTAATACTGTCTTTTTTGATGATGTGAGAAGGAATATTAGCTCGTGCTTCTTTTACTGTTAAAACAGAAGAACCCACTCTTGCCAGAGCAGGTTCCGTAATTTTAGTTTTTCGGGTACACCCGAGCATCAAAAGAATCAGAGTTATGTACACATACCTTATCATTCAGAATCGATGTGTTCTTTCTCATAGTTCAACTTAACTCGTTCCGGAAAAGCTTGTATATCATACGTTTTGTTTAAATTTTCCAGCCAATTCTCCTCTCTGACCGGCTGATAATCAGCCATTATTCGATTAAACGCCTCATCAAAGGTCATGCTTCGTGCCGGTAAAATTTCATTCAGATAGAACACTGCATTTCTATTATTGTACTCAAAAGGGGAGGAAAAGGTGTGTACTTCCATTTGTTCTAATCGATCAAATGGTTCTCCCTGAAATGCTCCGGTGGAATCAGAGACAACCCCAACAGGAATATTATTTGCTCTGATACTATCCGGTGAATTACCGGCCTCAACAAAATCTATAGCTTTCTGAATGTTTGAATCTTGTCGGGAGGTGATCATATGATAATAATACCTAACCGGATAGCTGTATTCTTCGATATTGGAATCATAAATACTCTTCAACCTTGAAGTATCAACAGTAGCAGAACTCCAGACCGAGTCCTCATTGATCTGATAAACCACCAATCCTTTTAGATAACCTTGTGTTTGAATCTCGAATTCCGGATAAGTTACCCTGGTAAATTCAGCCAGAATATTATCAACTGAAGCTTTTTGGAATGCACTGAACCAAAGGTCCGACAATTTATACGCCGGCTGAGTACCGTATTTTTCTTTCAGGTAATCTTCAAAATCTGAGGCAGTGAATTCATAATCCTGAAATGTGTACAAAACAAGATCTGAAACCTCAGCATCAAACTCATACTCTTCAAACTTCGTTGAATCAGTGTCATCTATACTTGCTTTAAATGCTTCAAAATTGTCCAGATGAACAATCTCAAGGTAATTGTCCCGAATCCAGTTAATTACGGTTGAGTTATTTGTTTTAACAGCATTCGTTTTCTCAAGTTCTTTACGAAGAAACTCATCTTTTTCAGCTTCATTTTTGAATGTCTGAATGGAATCCATCCGGAAAATATGAGTTCCGTATGGCGTACGGATAGGTTCTGTTATTTCAATTTCCGGATCAAGATCCATCACTAAATTAATGAAATCAGGATGATACCGGGCACCATAATTGATCCAACCAATATTACCGCCATTTCTCATAGATAACCGGTCTTCTGTATAATCAGTTACCATGGCATCCCAGTCAGCACCATTCATTAATCGTTTATAGGCAGTATCAAGTTTAGCAGGGTTTGAATCTCTTCCTGCAAAAATATGAGAGATCATTCTTGAAGGAACTCTTTCACGAACATCTTCCAGCAAGATAATATGATATCCGAATTGAGTTCTGAATGGCATTGATATTTCTCCTTTCTCCAAACTGTATAATACATCTTCAAAAGGTTTTACCGTTGTTCCCACCGAGAACCATGGAAGTTCTCCACCCATAGAACGACCTTCACGTACTGAAGAATACGCACTATCGAGTTGTGCCATGGTGGCTTCGCCCGATAAATATTTATCACGAGCTTCAATCAGCTTGTTATAGGCTGCCAATGTATCAGTGGGGGGAGCAGAGGGATTTACGGCTATTAAAATGTGAGAAGATTTCATCTCTTTATTATAGCGCTCTTTAAATTCGTTGAATTTAGTGGGCTTAATATGTTCATCCATCCAATATGCGTAGGCCGCTTGTTTAGAATACAGATCATACTCTTCCAGGATAGATTTCTGATCAAAATAACCTAGATCTTTCGCCTGTGTGAGCTTTGCTTTATAGTTCAGATAGGTAGGAAGAAAATCTTCAAGTTCTTCCAATGTATAATCTTCATTTAAACTGCCTGAAAGGTATCCTTCTTTGAATTCCTCGTATGAAACAGGAGTCCCATCCACATAACCAACTATGTTATCTTTGGGGATTTTGCTGTTGTTTGAGGTAGAATTAGTGCCCGCGCAGGAAATAAAAACAATGGTGCATACTGCGCAAATTGTCTTCATTACTCCGTTTGTAGTCATAATTGTTGATGAATGTGATTATTAATTGTTTTCTGTTTGTTAGAATAACATCCCAGCAATGGTAGCTGTCATTAAATTTGCCATGGTGCCGGCTAATACAGCCTTTAAACCAAATTTAGCTAATTCCGCTTTTCTACCTGGTGCTAAACTACCAATTCCTCCGATTTGAATCGCAATTGACGAGAAATTTGCAAATCCACATAGAGCGAACGTAGCCATTGCAACTGTTTTCGGATTTAAAGTGGCAGCAGAAACTTCATCAGCTAATTTAAGATAAGCAACAAACTCATTAAGAACGATTTTAGTACCCAGTAATGATCCCATATTGGTGGCATCTTGCCAAGGAACCCCAACCAACCATGCAACGGGGGCTAATACCCAACCTAATACTAATTCTATACTCAATTGGCTGCCAATAAGATCAGAGAGTCCGGTTATGTCGCTTACCCATCCAAAAAAACCATTGAACATGGCTAACAAAGCTATGAAGGCGAGTAGCATAGCACCAACATTTGCGGCTAATTTTAAACCAACACCGGCACCTGTAGCCGCGGCATCAATTCCATTAGCATCTGTTTTTTCCACAACCATATCAACTTTACCTGCAGTTACCGGTTCATCAGTCTCAGGATGAAGGATCTTAGCGATCACCAGTGCTGCAGGTGCAGCCATTAAACTGGCTCCAAGCAGACGCTCAGCAAATAACTGCTGGGCAACTTCAATTTCTAAACCGTTTGCCGCAGCGAATGAAGTACCAAGCATAGCTACATAAGCAGCCATTACACCTCCGGCAATGGTGGCCATACCACCGGTCATAACCGCCAGTAACTCCGATTTTGTCATCTTATCAATAAACGGTTTGATTACTAATGGAGCTTCCGTCTGACCAACAAAAATATTAGAAATCACAGAAAGTGTTTCTGCACCTGACGTGCCCAGTAATTTCTGCATTCCTTTCGATAATACTCTTACTACAAATTGAAGAATTCCATAGTGATACATAATCGCAGTCAGAGAGGCAAAAAATATGATAGTAGGGAGGACCTGGAAAGCAAATATTACCCCAAAGCTATCATCGTATTCCGGACCATGAGCCAGAAAACTGAATAAAAATTCTGCACCCGCCGTAGTGTATTGTAATACTATCACAAAAAAGCTTGCAATAAATTGAAATAGAAACTTAGGCCATTCTAACGGTCCCCACAGGTCACCTAAGAAATCTGATTTCAGAATAAATATGGCAAGAATGAATTGAATCCCCAATCCGGTACCCACTAATCGCCAGTTAATACTTTTTTTGTCCTTGCTTAATAAATAGCTGATACCGATGATCGAAGCCATACCTATGAGGCCCCGAAGTATATTATTATCCATGTTCTGTAGAATTATGCTGTGAATCTTCTTCGGATTCAGAATCCGGTAAAGGAGGATTAGTAAAAGGTTTGATCGGTCTGCCTCGACGTTCATCTACTGACGGACGGAAGCAATGTCTGGCTCTGGGTTCGTAGGCGTCGTACTCACCTACTAAAACTGTGTTTTTGTCATCAACCACTCGTTGAGAAAAATTAGCCATAGTTCCACTTTCCGAGCAAATAGCGTGTAATTTGGTAACGAACTCTGCCACAGCCAGTAAATAGGGCATAGGGCCAAATGGTTTACCTTCAAAGTCCATATCTAAACCGGCAACGATCACTCTTTTACGATCATTAGCTAATGTATTCACTACATCAACGATCCTTGAGTCAAAAAACTGAGCTTCATCGATGCAAACCACATTTGCATTACCAGTTAGGAGCACAATCTGATCTGCAGTATCTACTAAAATGCTCGGTAGTGCATTTTCATTATGTGAAACTACCTCTTTATCGCTGTATCGCTTGTCAATGGCTGGTTTAACCACCACCACATTCTGTCCTGCTATATGTGCTCGTTTTGCCCGCCGGATCAGCTCTTCTGTTTTACCGCTGAACATTCCGCCGCAAATTACTTCTATCCAACCAAAATCCCGGGGGGCAAGTGAAGGTTCGTTTATCATTAATTAGTTTAGTAAACCGTTTAGAAAGCTTGGAATATATCGGTGCAGAGAAGAAATGGAAAGTAGGAATTCAATTAGTTTTATTAGTTGGGAAATGTTTGTACATAATTTTTACATACCATGCATTTTTGATAATTTAAAGCATGAAAAAGTTCATTCTGAAAAAACCTGAGGCTTCTTACAGAGAAGCGGACTATACTATTAAATACAGTGATCTGCTGAATAATAGACAGGTAGAGGCTGTTTTTCATGACAAGGGCCCGCTTTTGGTGATAGCCGGTGCCGGCACGGGTAAAACAAGAACACTTGTTTACAGAGTTGCACGACTTATTGAGTCTGGTGTTCATCCTTCTGAGATTTTATTACTCACTTTCACCCGAAGAGCTGCCAATGAGATGATTCAACGAGCCAGCAGTTTACTGGATGACAGGTGCAAACAGGTTAAAGGAGGGACATTTCATTATTACTGTAGCCAGATACTTCATCAATATGCTGAGAAGATCGGATACCCTGGTAACTTCACGATCATTGATTATGCAGATTCAATTGAAGTAGTACAACTGGTAAGAACCCAATTGAATCTACATAAAGCTAAGAAGAGGTTTCCAAATAAGCACTCGTTAATGAGTATTATCAGCACCTCAAAGAATAAACATCTTGATATGAGAGTGGTACTCACTGAATATTATCCTCAATTTCTGGATTTTGAAGATGAGATCCTTCAACTGTCAAATGAGTATGAACAATATAAAGCCAGAAATTATGTAATGGATTTTGATGATCTGTTATTTAAGACCAGAGAATTACTATCCGGTGATGATGAGGTCAGGAAACAAATCGCGTTGAAACATCGACATGTACTGGTAGATGAGTATCAGGACACAAATAAAATTCAGGCAGAATTAACTCAACTTTTTTCTTCTGTTCATAGAAATGTAATGGCTGTAGGAGATGATGCACAAAGTATTTATGCATTTCGTGGAGCAGACCACAGAAACATCATGGCTTTCCCTGAAATGTTCGAAGGAACTAAACTAATAAAGCTGGAAGAAAACTATCGTTCAACTCCGGAAATTCTGCAGGCAGCAAATCTGATACTTGACCAGGCCAATCATAAATTTGAAAAAGAACTTTATTCAAACAATGAATCCGGTGACAAGCCGGCGTTAATTAAAGCCCCGTCGGAACATGATCAAAGTCGTTTTGTTACACAAGCTGTATTACAACTCAGGGAGTCAGGGTTAAATCTCAATGAAATGGCCGTTCTGGTTAGAAATGGTAGGGATTCGTTTGATCTTGAAGTGGAATTGAATAGAAATAATATTCCATTTGTTAAATATGGTGGTCAAAAATTTACAGAGGCTGCTCATGTAAAGGATGTATTAGCCCACGCAAGAGTATTAGTTAATCCTTTGGATACAATTGCCTGGAACCGGGTGCTAATGCTCATAGATGGAATTGGCCCGAAAACTGCGCAGGACCTCTTTGATTGGATCCGGTTGGCTAAAAATCCATATGAACTGCATACCAGTGAAATGGTGAGTAAATCCTACCTCAGACAAATGAAATCGCTAAGTAAGTTACTTGTTACGATTAAAGATGGAGAGTTTGGAGTAGGGGAGATCATAGAGAAAATAGTAGAATATTATCGGGTTTTTTGTGAGAAAAGATATGATGATTATCCAAAGAGGCTCAAAGATTTAGATGCTTTTATTAATCTTTCTATGAACTATACTTTATTATCAAAGTTAATAGAAGATCTTGCTCTCGACCCGATTACAGCTACCGCTGTAGATACCGAACAAAAGACTAAAGATGAAGCACCATTAGTAATTAGTACTATTCATTCAGCAAAAGGGTTAGAATGGGAGCATGTCTTTTTGATCCAATGCCTTGATGGAATCATACCGTCAGCATACTCAGTTGAAGATGAAGAACAATTAGATGAAGAACTAAGGTTACTTTATGTAGCCACAACAAGGGCAAAAAATATGCTCTATTATAGCTATCCGGCTATCAAACAGTCTACCTATGGAGATTATTTTACCCAACTCAGCCGCTTTATCGAAAATATTGGCGAACAATGTATAGAAGAGTGGAAATTAGTTGAAGAAGATCAGCCTGAACTAGATTCACCTGATCAAAAAATGCTGAATTGAATATTAGTTGTTCTTCATAAACCTATACTGCGCAATAATATCAGAGATCATCCATACGATAGGATAAATAGGAATTAGGACAGCAATGGCAACCTGCCAGGTATTATATTTCCGTTTACCACCATCAACTGGTAACGTGATTCCGGCGATTCCTGCGATCCAGAAAACACCTAATGTGAATATAAAAAGTGATAATGAAAGTGATCCAAAGAATCCAAGTGAATCAAAAAAGGTTTTCAGCATAAAACACCTTAAGTCGAAAATATTGCGTATTATCGAAGTTTGAAATTTATATTAAAACTTAAAGTACAAAATGCTTCCTGTTGTTTCCATAGTTGGCCGGCCTAATGTCGGAAAATCTACAATTTTTAATAGGTTAATTGGTGAACGAAGAGCCATCGTACATGATGAGTACGGTGTAACCAGAGATCGTCATTACGGGGAATCTTATTGGAATGGGGTTGACTTTACGGTAATTGATACCGGTGGATATTTACCCGATGATATGGGAGTAATGGTAGTAGGGATCAGGGAACAGGTTCATATTGCTTTAGAAGAATCTGACGTCATACTCTTAGTTGTTGATACAGAACTTGGTATAAATACGCTTGATAAATCGGTAAGTGATCTTTTGCGACAAAAAGAAAAACCAGTGCTGGTAGTGGCGAATAAAGCCGATAATGAGGAGCGGAGATTAAATTCCAGTGAATTCTATGAGCTTGGTTTTGATGAAATTTTTCCAATTTCAGCCATAAGTGGATCCGGAACAGGTGAGCTGATGGATAGAATTGTTGAAATGTTACCTCAGAAAGATGATGCGGAAACAACTAACTTTCCAAAACTTGCATTTATTGGTCGCCCAAATGTAGGGAAAAGCAGCCTGGTGAATGCTCTTCTTAATGATGAGCGTTCCATTGTAACAGATATAGCCGGAACTACCAGAGATACCATAAACAGCCATTTCACCTATAACAACAAAAATTATACGTTAGTTGATACTGCAGGATTAAGAAAACGGGCTAAAGTTAAGGAAAATATAGAGTTCTATAGCACAATCAGAACCGAAAAAGCTATCAGAGAATGTGATATTGCGATATTAATTCTGGATTCGGTCCGGGGATTTGAAGATCAGGATAAGCGTGTATTAAGAGAAGCAGAAAAATTTAATAAAGGTCTTATCATTGTGCTCAATAAATGGGATCTCATTGAGGATAAAGACACAAATACCGTTAAAGAATTCGAAGATTATATTTATGAATCTGTGCCACAGATGAGTTATATCCCGATCCTTACAATATCAGCTATGAATAAGAAAAGGATTCATAAGGTGATTGAGTTGGCTGATAAGGTAATAGAGGAGAGGAAAAAGCAAATTTCAACCTCTGAGTTGAATAATTTTTTGGATGAGATCCTCCGGGATCGACCATTACCAATGAAAAGAGGTAAGCAATTAAAAATACAATATATCACTCAGGTTAAAAACGATCCCCCTGTATTCAAATTCTTTATGAATAATCCACAGGATCTACCACCAAATTATCGTAGATATATAGAAAATAAATTGAGAGATAGATATTCGTTTACCGGTGTGCCTATCACCATGGTATTTCGACAGAAATAACCGATTATATCTATGCAGACATCAGACTGGTATAACCTGTTATATATATTATCGGCTACAGCGGCTTTAATTGTTATGATACGGTCTTTTATATCAAGCCGTGCATTATCTAAGATGTTGTTGATGCTATCTTTTATATCCTTTATTAGTGGTATCGGGCTAAGTTATGCTCAAATGTTTACCGTACAAGCCCGGGAATGGGGCGATCTGATTGGGTTAACTTTAGCAATGAGCGCATTATATGAGGAAATAAGATTATCTAAGCCTGTATTTGCACGTTTTCCCACACAATTAACCTTTCTTCCGCTGATTGTCATCCTTTTCTATCCCTTAATTGTTGATTCAACAGTTGTAAAAGAGCTGCTTTTCCAGACATATGAAGGAGGGATGCTAATAGTTGCACTTCTATTGTTTAGCAACAATCATAAATTCTATAGTAAAAGTTACTTATTAATTGGCGGCCTCTTATTATTAACCGTTTCCTATATAATGAAATGGTTCTTCTACGATTTAAATGCTGCCCAGGTACTTACAGGAGTTTTATTTTCTGCGGGATTGGTCATTACAACAATCGGTTTAACACATAACAATATTAAAACGAGCAATTCATGAGTTTAAAAATTGGAGATATAGCACCGGATTTCACATTAAAAAATACTCAGGGTGAAGATGTAACCCTGAATGATTACAGAGGAAAGAAGGTATTGATACTTTTTTATCCTTTGGCTTTTTCAGGAGTGTGTACGAAAGAATTATGTTCTACCAGAGATAATCTGAAAATATATAATTCATTAAATGCAGAAGTACTTGGCATAAGTATCGACAGTTTTTTTGTTCAAAAAGCTTTCAAAGAAGCCAACAACTTAAACTTTATGCTACTAAGTGATTTTAATAAGGAAGTATCGGAGAAATACGATGTTCTATACGATGAATTCTTTGGTATGAATAAAGTGGCAAAACGTTCTGCATTCTTGATTGATGAGGAAGGTGTCATTCAATACGCAGAGGTTTTAGAAGACGCATCAAATCAGCCTGACTTTGATCAAATACAGACAACACTTGCTGATCTTGGGTGATAAGGGGATAGATTGAATCATACAAACTTTACATAATTTATATTATAGGATTGTTAGAATAGCTAAATATTATACATTCACCATAATTCTCATATATAATTCATATTTAAAAACGCTATTTTTAGAAAGTTACTTAATGATATCAGTTAAATAGTTCTCGAGTACGCTCTTATAATGAAAACAGTTTTGATTGTCGAAGACGACAAAGTACTTTCTCTTTTACTTGGTAAAATGGTTCAAAAGCTGGACCTCTCTCTTATTGGAAATGCTACTAAGGGTCGTGAAGCTATTGAAAAAGTTCGTGATCTTAAACCGGATCTTATTCTGATGGATATTATGCTCGAAGACGATGTTGATGGTATCGATGCTGTCCTTACTCTCAGAAAAGAAAACATCGAAACTCCGGTAATTTTCATAACCGGAAATTCCGATGCATATAACAGAGAACGTGCAAAATCTACTAATTACGTTCGATATCTTATAAAGCCAATAAGTTTCGATCTTTTGAAAGAATCACTAGCTGAAGTTAACTGGTGATTCTTTCGATAGTAACTACCAGGTTTTAATCAGCTACTTACCTGGTTGTTGATCTTAAATGTGATCGGCAGTGTGTATCTGACTGATACCGGGCGTCCGCGTTGTAAACCAGGCTTAAATTTAGCTTGTTTGATAGCGCGAATTGCTTCTTCATCGCATCCACCGCCAATTCCTCTGATTACAACCGGATTTAATACTTCACCTTGAGCACTGATTACAAATTGAACAATTACTCTACCTTCGATACCAGCTTTTAAGGCGATCGGTGGGTATTTTATCTTCTTTTGTACACCAGCAATTCCACCTATTAACACCGGTGGATTTTCAACCACAACAAAGATCTCATTTTCAAGATCTTCTTCATCGTCTTTTGGTTTTGGTGGTGGTGGTAACTCAATGGCTTCATCAAAGTCTAATTCTGCATCCAGATCGATGATTTCGTCTTCGATGATCTCATCATTCGGAACTTCAACAGGAACAACCGGCCGAGGTGGTGCTGGCGCTTTTATCTCCTGTTTAGTCTGAATGATCTCTTCCATGTACACCTCTTCCTGAACAGAAACTGTGATCTCTTTCTCCTCTGTATTGGGATTAAAATCTACCTTAAAAGCCACAAGGAAAATTCCAAGTGTTAAGATGATTCCAATTTCAAGCGTAACGAGATAGTTCTTTCTTAGTTTACTATCCCTTTTGATTATTTTTACGGGAACTTTCATAGTTATACCTCCTTTAAATCTTCTATCATTTGAAGTTTAATACAGTACCATGAAGATTTTGTGAAATCGCTTCCATAAAAAAAGACTGATCAATAATTAATCAGTCTTTTTTTATAATAAATATGTCTTTTATCAGCTGCCGGTTAAAGAGAATGTAATTGGCATACTATAGGATACTTTTACCGGTTTCCCTCTTTGTCGTCCAGGTTTAAATTTTGCTCCATCTAACGCTTTTAATGCGGCTTCATCACAACCGCCACCAATACCTCGTACTACTTTAGGATTAACTATTTCTCCTTCTTCATCTACAATAAATTGTACTATCACTCTTCCTTCAATTCCTGCATTTCTGGCTATTTCAGGATATTTGATGCGTCTTTGTACACTTCCGATCCCTCCAATTAATTCAGGTGGATTTTCAACCACAACAAAGATTTCATCTTCCATATCTTCATAATTCTGACTTGGTGGCGGTGGTGGTAATTCAATGGCTTCATCGAGATCAAGTTCTGCATCTAAATCCAGAATTTCGTCTTCTATGATTTCATCATTTGGAACCTCAACAGGAACTGGTGGTCTTGGCGGCGGCGGCGGAGTATTTACCTGTTTAGTTTGTATGATCTCCTCCATATATACTTCCTCAGGCATATCTACTACAAGTAATTGAGGTGCTTCAGACTGATAATTCATTCTGAATACAAATAGAAAAACCAATAAGGAACTTATCATGCCCACTTGTAAATGGAGCATGTAGTTCTTTCTCAGGTCTTTCTTTCGTTTCATTCTTTTAATTGGGTATTTCATGATCTATCCATTTCGTTTCTTTTAACTGACAGCTTTATCCGAAATGGTCCCAATTATGTTTCATTCGTTGTATTAACAAATGATAAATTGATCAGCTAGAAAGCTTGTAAGCTCCTTTATATACTGATAGTTTTAACAAATTTGTTTTATCAACGATCTCTCCATCTCTATGAACAAAAACCTTATGACTTGTTTGAATATTGACAGATTTTGAGATATAAAGTTTATTAAACACAGTTTTTGGCGGGGCAAAACCAAGTCCCAGATAGATAAATAATGTGGCCAACCGTAATCGGTTAATATCTTTCAATATGAGAAGCTCAATAATACCATCATTAATGGACGAATCAGGTGACAGATAAAAACCGCCTCCCTCCCATTTTCCATTCATGAAAACCGCCATTGGTGTAGTCACTTCAAGCTCTTTGTCATCGTATTTCAGATTCATGTGAAATGTCTTATAACTGAATAAAGACAAAAGTCCCCCGATAAAGTATTTTAAACCGAAAGGCAACCACCGGAAATGATAAGCTATTGAGTTTGTTTGAGCGTCAAAACCCAGACCAATAGAGTTTATGGAATATTCTGAATTAATTTGGATGAGATCCGGTGTACTACATTCATCCTGTTTAAGGACTGAAATAAAATCGGCAGGATTTCTAGATTGATTAAGATTTCGGTAAAAATCATTGCCACTTCCATATGGAAACACACTAACTCTTATATTTTTGGTTAGTGTGCCTTTAATAACAGAAGCGATGGTACCGTCGCCCCCGCATATAATTATATCTGTTATTTCAGAACTAATTCGTGCTACAATGGAGCTTATATCATCCCGATTAGTAACAGATATAATTTCGGGCGATAATTCCTTGATAAGTGTGTTAAGGCGACCTTTCGACCTCCAACGGGAAAACCAATTTCCTGAGGAAGCATTTATTAAAAGACAGAAAGCTCTTTTCCGAAACTCAGTCAAAGTGTTTTACCTTGATGAAGAACTGCCCATCCTTACCTCTTTTGATGTGAATTCGATCTATGATCGTATCAATAGAAATTTCACCATATATATTAGGAGAAGTGAATTCTTCACTCTTTTCAAATTTAACCGGCACCTGTATTCTGAGTGGATCGATCACTAATAAAAATAACTCGTTATTATCCCCGTATTTTTTATTGGCAACTTCCTGGATCTGATCACCATGGTAGCATGGTATGTATCCGAGTTCCTCTAAAGCTGGCGGATTAAACCTACCGGATGAAGAATATTTTTTCCAGTCTTCTTTGTTGATCAGCGTAAAATATAGATCTGTATTCACTTAATTATATGCTATATGAATGAGGGCATCCCCTTTGTGTACAATGGGATTATAATTTTGCCCGATAATTTTTCCAACTCCTGAAAATACCACTTTTGTACTTTTACCACCAAACGGATCATTCACATGCCCCAATTCCTGCCCTTTATTGATATCAGCACCCAGATCGGCTTTTGGTCGGTACAATCCGGATTTATTTGCTCGTAACCAGGTCGATTTTCTATACATTTTAACCTGATTTTGTAAAGGTACCTCGGTGGTGATCATTCCTAAATGCTTCATCAATCGCCGGGTTCCATTAATGCCCTCAATAACCCCTGTTTCTGAAATTCTTAGAGATTCACCCGCTTCATATACAAGTATTGGTTTTCCTTTCTTATGAGCCGCATATCTGAATGATTTGGATATAAGCGTAGAATGCAGAACAACAGGTGGGGCAAATGCTTTGGCATACTCTTTGGACTCAGGCAAGTTAAAAGAGCATCTGATCTGAGGAAAATTAGAGCGACTAGCTCCTCCGGTATGGAAATCAACTCCCAGATCAACTTGAGGAAGAATTTGATTCATTAAAGTATAAGCCATCAATCGGGCCAGAGATCCACCTTTAGCACCGGGAAAACTCCGGTTAATATCTTTTCCGTCCGGTACTCCGCGAACGTTCAGAATAAAGCCGTAAGCGTTCACAATGGGTAGTGCGATCACAGTGCCATACTCAGGTACGATCTGTTTTGTTTTTATCAATCTTCGGATGATCTCTATACCGTTTATCTCATCACCATGAAGTCCACCGGTTAATAACAGTACCGGTCCATCCGTTTTGGCCCGAAAAACATGAACAGGGAGATCGATATTAGTATGGGTTGGAAGTCGGGCAATATTAAGGTTTACCTTTTTGTGCTGACCTAACCCAATTTTAACGTCATCAATGGTAATGTAATCAGGCATTACTTTTGATCTTTCGGCGACGAACCGGTTTGTCTTTCAGCTCTTGTGTTTTATTGATCACAAATCGTGCAATAACCCCTGCAATATCTTTTTCTGTCGCTTTCTCAATGCCTTCTAATCCCGGCGACGAGTTCACTTCTAAAATAAGAGGGCCACGTTCCGATTGCAGCATATCCACACCAGCAATTGGCAATCCCATTGCCTGAGCAGCAGTTTTAGCAGCCTCTCTTTCTTGTTTAGAAAGTCGAATGAGCGATCCGCTTCCTCCTTGATGTAAATTTGATCTGAATTCACCTTCTTTTCCCTGGCGTTTCATTGCACCAACTACTTTACCATCTACAACAAAGGCTCGAATATCCGCTCCTTTCGACTCCTTAATAAATTCCTGAACGATAACACGAGCTTTCATGCTATGAAAGGCTTCAATAATGGATTGGGCGGCTTTCTTAGTCGGTGCAAGAACCACGCCATATCCCTGAGTTCCTTCCAGCAATTTAACGATCAGGGGAGCACCGCCTACAGAATCGATCAGTTTATTCACTTCTCTGGAGTAGTTTGTAAATACAGTTTTTGGCAGACCTACACCTGATTTAGCCAGAATTTGTAAACTTCTAAGTTTATCTCTGGAGCGAACTAAAGCCTGAGAATGAACCGCTGTAAATTTATTCATCATTTCAAATTGACGAACAACAGAAGCTCCATAGAAAGTCACAGATGCACCGATTCGGGGAATGACCGCATCAATGTAATCCAGGTCTTCCCCTTTATATAGAATACCGGGTTTATCCTGCTCGATCACAAGGTCACACTTAAGGTGATCCACAACAATGGCATTGTGACCTTTAGATTCTATGGCCTCAATGAGACGTTTGGTTGAATAGAGATTAGCGTTTCTGGAAAGTATGGCAATGTTGAGTGACAATTTTAACCCTGTTTAACGTGAAAGATTTTTTTTAGAAACATCTACCAGAAACTTATTGGAGATGAATTTTCGCCCTATGAGTAATGGATATTTCATTTCTGAACGATCGGTTAGTGATAGTTCAATTTTGAAGGTATCACCAAATAAGATAATGTGTGTTTGAATAAAAATTCGAGTCTCACTTAATCCGTTCGAACTTTTAACGTCTCTTTTATCAAATACATTTAGATCAAACAGCTTATCATTGTAATCAGGATGTTCCGGATCCAGTAAATTGAATCTCACATATTCCTTTCCATTCTTGATATATTGTTCAATATGGTGACAATGCAGACTAGATGAATACGCACCGGTATCAATCTTGGCTTCAATGTTAGACAGATCCAGATCGGGTAAATGTACACGCTCTATTCTTCCAATGGTATTTAATTCATTACTCATTCATTAAAAATAAGAGTAAAATTGCATTCATCCATTTATCAACTGTAAATAATTTAAATACACAAAATGAATTTCCCTTTACTGAGACTTCATCTTGAAGTAGCCTCCAAAAATATCAAATTGATGGCCAAAAAGGCTAAGGATAGTAATGTGGAATTCAGGCCCCATTTTAAAACTCATCAGTCAAGAATGATTGGCGAACTATTTAAAGCTGAGGGAGTTAAGGCGATCACCGTATCTTCTGTTGAAATGGCCGATTTCTTTATTGACGATGGATGGAATGATATTACCATCGCTTTTCCGGTCGATATTCGAAAAATGGAAAGGCTAAATGAATTAAGTTCAAAAGCGAAGATCCATATTATCACAGATCAGTTGGAATCTCTAAGCATTCTGGATAAACGATCAGATCATCAAATTGGAGTATATCTCGAATTAGATCCGGGTTATGGTCGCTCAGGAGTTGATTATTCAAGAAGGGATACTATTTCAAAATTCATAGAAAAGGTAAATAAAGCTAAAAATCTAGATTTAAGTGGATTTTACATGCATGCGGGTTATACCTATCAATGTAAGAGTAAAGAAGAGATCGAAGAGAGAATACTGCCGGTATTGTCCGAATTAAAAGACATCAAACAAATTTATAATATTCCGATCTGTTTCGGAGATACTCCCTCCTGTTCGGTATTGGATGACTTTGGCGTAGTTGATCAGATCAGTCCCGGTAATTTTGTGTTTTACGATTGGATGCAATTTAAAATAGGCTCATGTACCAAAGAGGATATCGCCGTTTCGATGGAGTGCCCGGTTACTGCAATCTACCCGGATAGAAATGAGCTAGTAATTCATGGTGGTGCGATTCATTTTTCAAAGGATTATATCTTTGATGAATCCGGAAATAAGGTATTTGGAGTCCTATATGCGGTAAACGGAGTCAAAGTATCCGGAGAAAGAAATTATCTGAAAGCATTGTCGCAGGAACACGGTATTCTGAAAGCTGATAAGGATTTGATCTCACAAATAAGGATCGGAGATATAGTATCAATTTATCCAATCCACTCCTGTTTAACTGCTAATCTGATGGGTAAGTATATTGATGATTCAGATAATTATTATGATCACTTTAGCAGATCTTATTTAAAATAGGACTACGAACCCGATCTCATTTCCGTAATCCCCGATCAAGCGTTTACTGAATTCCATATAAATAAAGCCAAAGATCTTAAAAGCTGAGATGCCGATCTCAGCCTGCATATTATCTTTAGATGGGTGCAGTAGAGGTTCCAGGGATGGATTTTGATCTAATAATCCCGCAGAAAAGAAGGTTGAAAACATGATCCCGCTTTTTTGAATGAAGGAAACAGGAACCTTTCTGGTGATCGAACTACCAAAGCGATAGTTTATATTCAAAGACGTGGTTCTAAACCCAACCGGTTCTTTAAAGGAAATAGTATTGAATGGTCGTTTTCTCACATAATCATCCACTACGTGCCCATTAAACGTATGCATGCGTTGTCCGGGAGTTCCCGCATCAGAAGCACCGGAGATGAAATCGATCTCCAGAAAATGAGCACTGAATACCGGAATATTAAACATTAAACCGAATCTGTAGCGGGTAAAGTCAAAGTCACTTCCCCAATCTGCAATTCCCTTCTCCAATTGAATATCAGTAAGCCATCCAAAATCACGAATATTGTAATCTCTTAAAAATTGAGTTCTCAGATACTTTCTGGTGTCGTGATGTAAATGAACAGAGATACCTTTAAGATGGCCTGATATCGCTGGATAAACAGGATCATTATTTGGATATAGTACCGGATCTATCTTATTGCCCAGCAGATTATAAGAGGTATTACTTGACAGAGATGTATGGGTCTGATCCAAATATAAAACTCGGATAAATGATTCTACATCAAAGCGGTATTTTAACCCTGCGGACCATCCTCGTTTATTGAAATAATTATTTACCGGGGTTCCTGAAATCAAGGAGTTCATGGTTTGTCGAAAACCGAAAAAATCTATTGGTGTCTGATTATACTCATAATCCTGATATTGCCGGATAACCTGGTTCTGATAGGTAATATCTGGAGCAAATGCTGTACCGGGAAAATAATGTTGTGCACTAATTCTGAATTGAATGTCTTTCTGAGCAAAACCATACCCTATGGTAGCCCTGTAGTCATAGTCGGAATGTATAGGCGTTCGGAGTCCAAGCCCAAGGTAATGACCCTCTACCCTGTTGAAATGGTACAGATCGTTGATATTTGTCAGATAAAAACGCTCTAATTGGTAGGGAAGCCGGAAGAAAGTACTCATTGCAGACATTCCCAGACGAAGAGTTCTGTTCTCTTCCGTATAGTTTTTAGCCTCCTTCAGTAATGTCTCATTAGTATTTTGATGAGAAACTTCTACACTATCCCAGTATGCATTTTTCTTTTTGTGAGCATCACTCATTAAGATCGAGGTACTTAGTTCAACATCCTCAAAAGAAAGACTTTTGGGGTTCACCTGATGGTCACTCCAGCTCCATTCATCTTTATATCTCAATATATTAGAAGTGCCCAGAAATTTAAGATCAGCAGAAAGTATCGTCTTTTCCGGGAGCCAGAATTCATCCACTAACTCATATTCCTGCTCGTAATGAAGGTTTTGAATACTGAATAATCCATTATTTGTGGATGCATACTCATTCAGTGTTACGTCTATTTTTAAAATGGATGATGAATTTTCATTAAACCAAACACTGCCAGAGAATAGTGGCCGGTTCTCATATTTAGGCAGAAAAGTGATCTTAAAAGTGTTTTCTGGCCAGCTGGAATCCGCTGGTTCATCCGTCAACTCATAATAGCGCCATGCATTATCAGATATTGGTCCGGTTACTGTAAGATCTTCGGATAGAATGGACAAAGAAACCTTATCCTGATTCAGATTTAATGGAGGACCTCCGGTAGTGAAAAAATCATATTCGCTGAAAAAATTCTTACTTGCCCTATTAGCCTTTATGATCTCAGAATATCTTTCGGGCTTCATCATATGTCTGATCTCGGAGACCCGTTCTGAGAAGGCAGTTGGCTCTATAATTGTGTCGTTTTCGGTGAATTTAAGGGGGCCGAGAATAGCCAGTTTATAGATCGAAGAGGTGTATCCTTCCAGGTTTGAATTTTGCTGATCTCTGAGATCAGCAAGTTGTGCTACTTTATTAGCTACTCGATTAGCACTGACCACTAATTCATCCATTAACATCGCATCTTCATTCAAAGCGATCGATATTTCTACCTTTTCATTTGCATCCAGATCAAGAACCACAGTCGTATCCCTATAACTTATACAAGTGAAAACTAAGGTGA
This sequence comes from Balneolaceae bacterium UBA7797, assembly GCA_002480645.1. GTDB lineage: Bacteria > Bacteroidota > Rhodothermia > Balneolales > Balneolaceae > UBA7797. The sequence continues at coordinate 151,236 of DLCN01000016.1, read as the reverse complement.
TATTTCCCGGCTCGAGGTTTAGTTCAAAATAACCCTCATTATCGGTGTAGGTACCTGTAGTTGATCCCTTCTTTAGGATATTAGCATAAGGAATCGTCTCTCCGGTGGAAGCATTTGTTACAACACCAGATATTGTTGCTTTTTGAGCTTGTGCTTTTGGGGATAATAAAACACTGACCATGAATACTATCCAAACAAGCGTACACTTAGAGCATGCAGTTTTCCCGAAATAAACTGTGTTATGAATAGTCTTCTTCTTCACTGTGAGCGAAGATAATTAATTTATAGTTAGATAACCCCGGATTCTAATAATTTAAAACTCATAGTATCCGCGTTCATTTCAGCCTGTACTCCCATAGGAATGGTTATGTTTCGCTTTTCATGGCTGATCATAGCGCCGTAGAATGCGGGTATATTTAGTGGTGAAATATGGTCTTCGAATACTTGTGCAAGCGTTAAACTTCTGGCTCCGGCATCACAATCGGTACATTTACCGAAAACCAGACCATTTATTTGTTGGAGTATTCCGGCCAATGATAATTGTGTGAGCATTCGGTCAATTCTGTATGCATCCTCCCCAACATCTTCAAGAAACAGTATGGCACCATTAAAAGCCGGTAGATAATCACTACCTATCATTGATGTCAAAACAGTGAGATTCCCTCCCAAAAGATGTCCTTTTGCCGAGCCCGAGTGAATATGAAAGGAATTCAGATCATCTTCAGGAATTTGAAACACAGGCATCTGTTTATTCTGAACTACAGACCGCCAGCTTAACTCAGTGAATTCATTCCAGTCTGATTTCCCCACAGGACCATGAAAGGTGACTAACCCGGTTTTAGACAGGATTGCTTGGTGTAACGATGTAATATCACTGAATCCGGCAAACAGCTTTGGATTATTTTTGATCTTCTCAAAATCTAAATAGGGCAGTATACGGTTACATCCCCAACCTCCTCTAACAGTGATAATTCCATCAACTTCCTCATCCTCGAACATCGACATAAGGTCAGAAGCCCTGTCTTCATCTTTTCCTGCCAGATAGCCATATTTGTCTTTTACATGGTGCCCTAATTTGTATTTATACCCTAACCTTTCAAGATCCAACAGCATTTGCTCAAAATCTGCTTCATCATGGATCGGGCTGGCGGGTGCTACTAAACCCAGAGTTGCACCTTCTTGCAGTGCTTTGGGCTTTATAAGACTTGGTATCTTATTACCAGTACCTGAAACATTAGGGAGTACGGTTGCTGCCATTGCAGCTGAACCCATTGTAAAAAAATCTTTTCTGCTGATACTCATAATTATTTCAGGGATTTATACATGTTTTGGTTTAGTATGTAAGTGCTAACACTTTGTGGAACCAGATCCGATATCGGTTTTTCTTTTAAAACAAACTTCCGAACTTGTGATGATGAAATATCAAGTGGTTGATGAGTTACAAAATGAGCTCTATCAAGGATCGCTTTGTCAACCATCGAATGATCAGCTCCTGGTCGTTCAGCAACTAAAAGCTCAACTTCATTTAATATCAATTTATAGTTTTTCCAACTACTAAAAGCTGACAAACTATCTTCTCCCATGCAAAAATAGAATGCTTTACCGGGATGTTTTTGCTTTAGAGTCTGGATAGTTCTATAGGTATACGAAGGCTTTTTTAACTCGTTTTCGATGGTAGAAATGATCACACCATCCATGTCATTAAAGGCCAATGATAGTAGATGAAGCCGATCAGAGTACGAAGTAGGCTTCTCTTGGTCTTTGTGGGGTGGAAATGGAGTTAGTAAGATCCAAAGCTCATCAATATAAGATGAGCTCAGAAACGACTGCGCAATAGAAATGTGCCCGTTGTGAACAGGATCAAAGGTTCCCCCAAATAATCCTATCCGATCCGGCATTAGTTTCCGCCTTGATTTTCTCCAGCGGCAACAGTTGGTGCTTCAGCTAGTTTTTGAGCTGCTTCGTTGTACATCTTTTCAGCTTCAGCACGCTTACTACTTTGTGGGAAAAGCTGGAGGAATTTCTCATAGTTTTCAATGGCTTTAGCATATCGTTCTGCCTGTTTCGAAGGTACGCTGTTGTCGGCATACACTATGTACGTTTCAATTTGTTTGATCAGAGCTTCTTCCGCCCACTTAGATTCCGGATACTGATCTATGGTTTGATCATAATAAATAGAAGCTGCCAGGTACCGGCGGGTACGCAGATAAAAATTACCTGATTCATAGGCTTTTCTGGCTAATTTACTTCTAAGCTCATCGATCTTTTCAGCAGCTTCCAATACGAATTCCGAATTCGGATAATTTGTATTAAATAGCTGGAAAAGTTCTATAGCCTGTCTGGTTGCCGATTGATCGAGACGATATCTGGGGCTTTGCTGGTAATAACATAGAGCACGTTTATATTCAACCTCTACCCTTTTTGGGTCCTGCGGGTAGTAACTGATAAAACGCTCATATTCAGAAGCTGCCAGAATGTATTGTTTATCATTGTAATAACTCTCGGCAAGATAAAACTGAGCATCTTTGGCATAATTGGTTCCTCTGCCCTGACGTGTTACAATATCAAAACCGTACGCAGCATCACTATATTTGCCATTTTCATACAATGTCATCGATTTATCATAGGCGGTATTGATGGGTTCGCCCGGACGGATCATATCTTTGTTTCTACATCCGGTTATTAAAATAAATAATACACCTGCCAGCAGGGAAATCTTGCGCATGTTTAAAATTTTGTGTGAGTTAGTGATCTCGGTTTTGTAAGAAGATAAGGAGATTTTCAAGCTCTTTCCTGTATTTAGATTCATTGAATTGTGCGATCAGATCGTTAGCATTTTGATAGGTCTTTCGAACGATCTCTGATACATCTTCAATTACTTTCAATTCATTCATCAACTCCAGTACTTTATTTACTGAAGCTTCATCCGTTTTTTTTGAGTTTAATGTGTTTAAAATGACCTCTTTCTGATCAGAGTTCGCACGCTCTAACGCAAGTATGGTGAGATATGTTTTCTTTCCTTCAAAAATATCTCCACCGGGTCGCTTACCAAATTTTTCGGGATTAGCGATGGCGTCTAACAGATCATCCTGTATCTGAAAGGCAATGCCCATTTCTTTACCTAATTGATCTAAACGAGCCCTCTCATCAGTAGATGCGTGAGCTGTTATTCCCCCCAATTCTAACGAACTACTCAACAATGCGGCCGTTTTACCAGATATCATCTCAATGTAATCTTCTAAAGTGATCTCCGGGCGGTCTACAAATTCCATATCCATCGCCTGCCCTTCGCAAACCGTAACAACCGATTGAAGGTACACTTCATAGATCGCTGCGAATTCTTCTTTTGAATAGGAATCATTTGTACCATACCAATTCAGTTTCTGAATCCCATCTGCAAACATGAGATCACCGGATAAGATCGCGACATTCTCATTCCATTTTTTGAATACACTTGGCTTACCTCGTCTGGTATCGGCAGAATCCATGATATCGTCGTGAACCAATGTGAAATTATGCAGAATTTCTACGGCTAATGCCGCAGGTAATGCATCATCAGGATCTCCACCGCACATTCCAGCAGAAAGCATGGTTAATAAGGGTCTTATTCTTTTACCACCAACTGAAATGGCATACGTATAAGGTTCGTAGAGGGTGGTCGGAAATTCTGGCAGATCCAGAGACTGCAGTCCTTTTTCGATCTTTACCAGTAATTCTTTGTTAAGCGCTGTAGGTGTCAAAAGTATCTCGGTAGAATTCGTCGAGAATATAAGAAAAGAATGACTCTCTGTTTGGGTTCATTTAAGCAGCAAATGGGATTTATTGAGCTCCTTAATGGAGGTACATCCTAATAAAGCAAGTATGATCCGCAAGTCCTTTTTCCAGGTATTGATAAGTGTCTCAAGTCCCTTCTGCCCTTCATTGATCACTGTTTTAATAATTGGCTGTGCTGTAGCAGTAAAGGTAGCTCCCAGACAAAGAGCTTTGGCCATATGATCAGCAGATCGTATTCCACCTGAGGCTATTAGTTCAAAACTTCGATCCCATTGTAAACTCTGAATTTCTTCCAGACAAACTGTGGTAGGTATGCCCCAATCATCGAAATTATGATGAGGATCATGATTAGAGTTCCGGTAATTCTCAACTTTTGCCCAGCTGGTCCCACCGGCTCCGGCTACATCAAGTACCTCAACGCCAGCATTCAATAATCTCTTTGCTGTATATTTTGATAAACCGGCTCCGGTCTCTTTTACGATCACCGGTAACTCTGTATCCCTTACCAATTGTTCGATGCCCTTCAATACTCCCTTGAAATTATGATCTCCCTCGGGTTGCATTAATTCCTGCAGGGGATTCAGATGTACAATTATTGCGTTGGCACGTATTGAATCGATCAGAGATCGTATATGAGTTTCGGGAAATCCGTTAACTAATTGTACTCCCCCTATATTTGCACATATAAATGCCGATGGAGCTTTTTCCCGAACTACAGAAAATGTTTTTGTAAGTGTTCGGTCTTCAAGCATAGCACGCTGACTACCCACTCCAAACGGAAGGTTCTCCGATTCACAAAATTCAGCGATCTGAGCATTAACGGGACCAGCCTCAGAATATCCGCCGGTCATGGAAGAAATAAACAGAGGAAAAGAAAATTCGCGCCCAAGTAATGTTGATCTTGTGTGAACTTCATTAAAATCAATCTCCGGCAAGGCATTATGATTGAAATAATACTTTTCAAAGCCGGACCGGAAGGAATATTGAGTGCCTTCAGTTACAGTAAGTTCAACGTGATCTTTTTTTCTTTTTCTGATATCAGACATACGGGAAATTCAACATTCCGAAGATCAATTACCAAAGATTTATTTATTAAAACCAGACTGACATTTCAGTATTCATCCACAGAAAAGAAATGAATTATGGTAAATAAGAACCACTATTTACATGGAAAGTCTGTCCAGTGGCATGTTTCAGTTTACCCTCAGCCAGTAACAGTGTTAAATTTGCCATTTCTTCAGGTGGAGCAATCCTGTCAAGAAATAAGCCTTGAGTCAGATACTCAGCACCATATATCTCGATAGATTCCCGGGCCATATCGGTTTCAACAAACCCCGGTGCAATGGTATATGCGGTGATTCCATACTTACCAAAACTTCGGGCAATGGATTTAGTGAGCCCGATCATTCCGGCTTTGGAAGCAGCATACGAAGTATATTCCTGTGTATCGCCCCGTTGCCCTGCCCTGCTGGCAATGTTAATGATTCTGCCATCAATTCCATGTTTCTTCCAGGTATTAATCGCCCATTTGCTTAATAATGCGGCAGAACGAAGGTTTACCTGCATAATGCGATCCCAGTTTGCCAACCATTCATCGTCAGGAAGTGAAAAATCAGCTTCCTCAAAAATTCCGGCGTTATTAATTAAGACTTCGGGGATGTCATTGCTTTCAAATATCACCTTCAGTTTTTGAACATCTTCTTCTATGGAAAGATCTGAGACGATATGTTTATACTTCTGATTCGAAAAATCTTTGATTGGAGAGCGGGAGGTTCCAATAATGGAGAACTGCTGTTCTAAAAATAAATCACGTATGGCTTTACCAATTCCACGTGTCGAGCCGGTCAGAAGTGCTTTCATCTAAATTGATCACCGATTATTAAAAATTTGGAGAAAGATAGCTGATTATGCTACGATCTGGAATAATCATTATTTCAGCTGCTGTAAACCGGTAGAAAACTGCATGCCTCGCCGTACATGATCTTCTTTGCTGATTCGGTTAACTTATTGGTTACCAACAGGTAGATGGAATCAGGAACATGAATATCTCCGCATCCTTTTAGTAATACAAATTTATCCTGATACTGCATCCAGTCATGTTCTTCCACATTTCTTCGGTACAGTTCATGTGTAACTTCTTTTGCAGTAAGATGAAAGACTTCTTTAGCAAATTTATTGGCATGAGAAGTGATCAGCATCCATGCCCAGGGAGCAATAATGGCATCGGTGGAGCAAAATACAGAAAGGTATTTGCCTTCGAATTTACTCCAGTCAAATTCTTCCAGATGCTTTCTAAAATCAGCCTCTTTAAGCAATAATCCCATGTGAAGAAAATCCTTGATATCCAGTTCTGCAACAGGAATGGGATCATGAAAAAGCTTAGCAAGATCGAGGCTGATCAACTTTGTATTCGCTTTAACTTTATTGACGATCTCTTCGGGCATAAATATGTGTTTAGAATTGGATAAGACTTTCTCCCCAAAAGTGAGAATAACCAAAGGAGTGGTTATCTCTCAAATCGAGAAACTTTCACCACAAGAGCAGGTTCGGCTGGCATTGGGGTTATTGAAATGGAATCCTTGTCCATCCAGCCCATCGGTATAATCGAGTTGGGTTCCTGCCAGATACAAATAGCTTCTCATATCCACCAGCACTTTCATCCCCTCTTTCTCAAACACCTGATCCTGATCTCCCGGGGTTACATCAGTAGCAAAATCGAGATTATAGGTCAATCCGGAACAACCACCACTAACCACTCCAACTTTCAGAAATGCGTCCTCAGGGATATTCTTTTCCCTCCTAATCTCAGCAATTCGTTCAAATGCGCGGTTACTTATAGTGATTTCGTTCATGATCTATACGGAGATAACTTCAATTTCGGGGTCAATACGTTTCACCATACTTTCAATAGCGTATAACGTACCACTTGTTGCTGTAGGACAAGTACCACATGCACCCTGATAGTGTACTTTCAGTCGGTTTTGATCTAACCCTAATACTTTCAAACCGCCTCCATCAGCCAGGAGATAAGGACGAACCTGCTCATCGAGCATACGATTGATCTCTTGTAACCGGGGATCATTTGAGGCCTCGGAACTAACATGCACTTCATGATCATGTTCAAGATCCATCTGAGGTTGAGCCTCACGGATAGGTGGTGCGAGTTTTCGCAGAAGCTCTGACCACACAGCCTGACCATCCTGAGTAACCGTAATATATTTATCTACATAGTAAACATTGATCACGTTTTCGATCTCAAATAAGGCCGATGCAAGTTCATCTCCTTCAGCATCAGCAGCATTTTCAAAGGAACGGGTTACCCCGTTTGTGAGCGGTTCAGCCAGCACAAAGCGCATGGCATCGGGATTTGGAGTTCGTTCAATTTCTTTGATTTTAGCCATCTTGATCTCCTATTAACCAAAAAATTCTTTAGTGTATTCAATTCCTTTTACAAGGCGGTCAATATCGTCTTCATTATTATAAAATGAAATAGACGCTCTTAACGTGCCAGGGATGTTAAAACGGTCCATCAATGGTTGTGCACAATGGTGTCCGGTTCTAACTGCAATTCCTTCTTTATCCAGTATGGTTCCCGCGTCGGTGGGGTGAATTCCATCTAGTAAAAATGAAATTACGGAAGCTTTTTTTGATGATGTACCTATGATCTGTAATCCATCAACAGCCTCAAGTTTTTTAGTCGCGTATTGCAATAATTCCTGTTCCCGTTGTTCAATAATTTCCATCCCAATGGTATTCAGGTAGTCTATTGAAACCCCGAAACCCACTCCGGCAGCAATAGGTGGTGTACCTGCTTCAAATTTGTGAGGCAGATCATTCCAGGTGGTCTTCTCAAACGTTACTTTATCGATCATATCCCCACCACCACGGTACGGTGGCATCTCGTCAAGTAATTCTTTTTTTCCATACAAAATGCCAAAACCGGTTGGCCCGCACATTTTATGAGCAGAAAATGCATAGAAATCAACATCGAGATTCTGAACATCCACAGCGCTATGTGGAACAGCCTGTGCACCATCTAATAAAACAGGAATATTACGGGCGTGAGCAGCTTCAATGATCTCTTCCACCGGATTTATAGTTCCCAAAACATTAGATACATGGATCAAAGCCACCATTTTTGTACGGTCAGAGAGTAACTTATAATACTCATCCATGATCAGTTCCCCCTGATCATCGACAGGAACGACTTTTAAAAGAGCGCCTGTTTGTTCAGCGATCATTTGCCAGGGTACAATATTGGCATGATGTTCCATCTCTGAGACGATGATCTCATCACCTTCTTTGAAATGTTTTCGGCCATAGCTATTCGCGACCAAATTGATGGAATCCGTTGTACCGGTTGTATAGATGATCTCTTCTTCATACCGTGCATTTATAAGAGCCCGAACTTTCTTTCGGGCTTGCTCATAAGCGTCCGTGGCATGTTGACTCAATGAATGAATACCACGATGTACATTTGCATGTTCATTGGTATGATAGGCGTTAATCCGATCAATGACTACCTGAGGCAACTCACTACTGGCTCCATTGTCTAGATAAGATAAGGGTTTCCCGTTAACGTGCTGTTGAAGCACAGGGAAATGAGATCTGATCTCATCCCAGTTAATTGAAGTTTGTATATGTTCGTTACCTTGGTTCATTTTTCTTATCTCGATCTGAATAACGCCTTTCCGAAAATGAATCGAAGTTCATCGATTCATTTTAGTTGACAAGCGATATTACTTTCCTCTGCCATCTTAAGAAGTTGGCAGTTAATCTCTGGTTGTGTATTTAATTACCTCATCAAGAAGTAATTTTTCCACGGATTCAACTTCCATACTTTCCACACTTTCCAGTGCAAAAGCATAAACGAGCAATTCACGTGATTTTTGTTCTGTTAATCCTCTACTGTGCAAATAGAAAACTTCCTCATCACTTAACTGTCCGATGGTTGCACCGTGTGAACAGAGCACATCATCAGCAAATATTTCGAGCTGAGGCTTGGTATTCACTTTTCCATCATCCGAGAGTAACAGATTTCGGTTCTCCTGAAAGGAATCGATCTTCTGAGCATCTTTTGCAACAAAGATCTTGCCGTTAAAAATAGAATGTGCTTCATCATTGATCACGCATTTGTGCAACTGGTGGCTACGACCATGGGCGAATCGATGATCCATAATGGAATGTGTATCCGCGATCTGTTCTCCATCGATCAGAACTAGACCATCTACGGTAAAATCTACTTCCTCAGCGTTTTGAATTACCCGAGGATCATTTCTGAAAAGCTTGGCTCCAAGACAAATAGTATAGGAGTGATATTCAGCATGACCATCGAGCATAGCAATAGGTCGGGAAACATGACTTGCCGTTTTTGAATCCCGCTGAATGCGAGCATGGTGTACATGTGCACCGGAAAACAACTTAAACTCAGTAACCGGAACATTCAAATAGGCATTGTTCGATAAACCAATATGCTCTTCAATAATGGTTGCCTTGGAATACATTTCCCCGACAAACAATAATCTGGGAGTGGCAAAAAATGGTTTCTCAGCATCTGTAAATACATTCAGAATATGAATGGGAGCTTCAACGGTGGTCTCTTCAGGTACATAAATAAATGTTCCATCAGAAAATACAGCATCGTTGAAAGGAGCGAACACATCATCTTCGTAATTGGTAATTGTTCCCAAATACTCCTTTACGGTCTCATGATCTGCGTATTCGCTCAGGTTACCGACGATCACTCCTTTTGGTAATCCATCCACTGAAGATAGAGTCTCATTATACACGCCGTTTACGAAAACAAGACGGGTATTTAATGCTTCGGGCAAATAATGGCCTGAAATATCACCGGCATCCTTAACACCTGCATCATTCACAGATACAAAAGAATTCTTGGTGATAGATTTAAGGTTTATGAATCTCCAGTCTTCATCCTTTTTTGTAGGAAACGCCGTTTTTTCAACGGCTTCTCTCCCACGCTCGTTAATTGCACGGATAGAAACTGAAGACGCCTTACTTTCTATTTCACTTCCGATATATGACAGTATGGTATCTTTAGCTAGTACTTCACTCATTACTGAGCCTCTCCATTTAGCATTAATTCTTTTTGAAGCTGGTCGTAACCATTTGCTTCCAGTTCTTCTGCAAGTGCAATATCACCTGATTTGATGATCTTTCCATTCATCATTACGTGAACGAAATCAGGTTTTATGTAATTTAGCAGACGCTGGTAATGCGTGATCAATACGATCGCTTTTTCGTCATTAGCGATCTTATTTACCCCATCTGATACGATCTTAAGGGCATCGATATCCAATCCGGAATCGGTCTCATCCAGAAATGATAACTTTGGATCTAACACAGCCATCTGGAAGATCTCATTCTTCTTCTTCTCACCACCAGAAAACCCAGTGTTAATAGAACGATTAAGAAATTCGTCCTTCATTTCGATCACATCCAGCTTAGAAACCAGATAGTCCTCAAATTCAAGCGGGTCTAATTCTTCACGATCATTAGCACGTGCAATGGTATTATAGGCTTCGCGTAATAACGTTTTATTCGTGATACCCGGAACTTCTACCGGATACTGAAATGCGAGAAACAATCCTAAGTGTGCGCGTTCATCGGCATCCATTTCAGTAATATCTTCACCTTCAAAAAGGATCTCGCCATCGGTCACTTCGTACTCCGGATGACCTGAAACCACTTTTGACAGGGTACTTTTACCACTACCATTTGGCCCCATGATTGCATGGATCTCACCGGCGTTCACTTTCAGATTTACGCCCTTCAAAATTTCAATGTCTTCGCCTTCAACTTTGGCGTGTAAATTTTTGATTTCTAACACTTGTACTGAGTTTTTACTTATTTGTTTATTTAATATCGTTTTACCGAGCGTATGCAACGAAGTATCGTTAGCTCATATATACTGCATTACGCTCCTGATCATCATGGAGATTACCCCACACTACCTTCCAGTTTTACATCGAGCAATTTGTTCGCTTCTACTGCGAATTCCAGTGGTAGTTCTTTCAATACATCTTTAACGAAACCATTGATGATCATTGAAATCGCATCCTGCTCGCTGATACCACGCTGCATGAGATAAAAGATCTGTTCTTCACCCACTCTGGAAGTAGTAGCCTCGTGTTCAACACTACTGCTTGCATTTTCCGACGAGATATAAGGGAATGTATGAGCTCCGCATTCCTGCCCGATCAACATTGAATCGCATACGGAATAGTTCTTTGCTCCTTTTGCATTTTTACCAACCTTAACTTCACCCCGGTAACTGTTATTAGACTGACCTGCGGAAATACCTTTTGATATAATGGTACTACGGGTATTCTTACCCAGGTGAATCATTTTGGTACCGGTATCGGCTTGCTGTTTTTTTGTGGTAACTGCTACAGAATAGAATTCGCCAATAGAATTGTCTCCCTGCAAGATCACACTAGGGTATTTCAAAGTAACGGCAGAACCGGTTTCCAGCTGTGTCCAGCTGATCTTTGAATTTTTACCTTTACAGATACCTCGTTTTGTAACAAAATTGTAAATACCACCTTTACCCTCTTCGTCGCCTGAATACCAGTTCTGAATGGTGGAATATTTTATATCGGCATCATCTAAGGCAACTAACTCCACTACCGCAGCATGAAGTTGATTTTCATCATACATGGGTGCGGTACATCCTTCCAGATAACTCACACTCGCACCTTCTTCGGCTACGATCAATGTTCGTTCGAACTGTCCTGATTCCATATTGTTGATGCGGAAATAAGTGGACAACTCCATCGGGCATTTAGTGTTCTTAGGAATGAAGCAGAATGATCCGTCTGAAAATACAGCAGAATTCAGTGCTGCATAGAAATTATCCCTTGCCGGAACCACTGATCCGATATACTTTTTTACTAATTCGGGGTATTCCCGGATTGCTTCCGATATGGAACAGAAAATCACACCGGCCTCGGCTAGCTTTTCTTTAAAGGATGTGAATACTGAAACACTGTCAAAAACTGCATCAACAGCAACTCCGGACAACATCTTTTGTTCTTCCAAAGGAATTCCCAGCTTTTCATAGGTTTCACGGATCTTTGGATCCACTTCGTCCATACTGTCCAGCTTTGGCTTTTTCTTAGGAGCTGAATAGTAGAGCAGATTTTCAAAATCTGGCTTCTTATACGTAGCATTAAACCAATCTGGCTCTTCCATTTCTCTCCATGCGCGGTATGACTTAAGCCGGAATTCCAACATCCACTCCGGCTCTTCTTTACGCGCAGATAATTCCCGGATTATATCTTCATTGATACCTTTGGGAAATTCTTCGTATTCAACATCGGTGGTGAAACCATACTTGTACTCCTCACCGATCATTGATTCTAGCGCTTTCGTTTCTTCACTCATTAATATCTGCTTATTTATCGGTTATATTCGTTTCTGTAAACCGCTTCATAGTGGCTAGCGTTCAACGGTTTACCCCTTATTTAGAATTTGTCCAAAGATACAAAAACACACCCTGAGAATTAAATAAGTCGTGATTGAGAATTTCTATAGGTGGGATAAGCCCATCTATTGATTCTCAAAGTACCCAGAAAAGATCGATATGAGTAAGTTTTTGCTTCTCCATGTCTGTATAAAAGAAGATCCGATTCGCTTCTTTTTTAAGAATATCGATCACCGGAAATTCGTCATTTGAAGTGGAGTACTGCATTTCGCTAAGATTAAATGCCCCGACCTTAAATTTTGGCTCACTTTCTGAACCGGTGAAAACGGTAAAGAAAATATATTCCTTATCGAAAAAAACTGGCCCACCAAACTGTATTCTTGGAAACATGTGCTTCCCTCCTATGAAAAGATCACCTATAAGCGGACCATGATCATACACCTTCTCCAGTGACCGAAGTTCGATCGAGGTATTCATGTGCAGATAATTATCAATGAATTCTGCCGGATTTTGAACCATACCCTTTTTTATTAATTGAGAATAAACCGTATTAATCCGGTTCGGTCTTTTTATGGGATCTTTACTTCCAATAATTTACTATTGGATGAAGGATCGATCGAAATATTTTTTATTGAGTTAGGAATTAGAATAGAATCACCCAGCTCATACGTAACAGAACCACCATCAAAGTCAATGGTACCACTGCCTTGAAGGCACATGAGGATGATGCAGGAGTCAATGTCTGAATAATCCCGCTCAATTAGTTCGTCAGTTAGTAAACGATTGGTTACAAAGTATTGACACCTTCCAATTTCATCTATCTTCGCAGAACGGTCGTAACTGGTCTTGTAATTTTCATAAAAGCTGTAATCGATCGCATCTACGGCTTCCTCCACATGTAACTCTCTTCCAACTCCGTTCTTATCAACGCGATCGAAGTCATAAATTCGATAAGTGATATCCGATGTCTGCTGGATCTCAGCGATCAGTAAACCTTTACCGATAGTATGAACTCGTCCTGCCGGCAGAAAGAAAACATCATCATTCACCACGTCCTCTGAATTAAGAATATCAGTAAGGTTACCTTCTTCAAATATCCTGAGATACTCTTCTTTATTGGTTTGCTTTTTAAAACCAGAAATTAGTGTAGCACCCTCTTCTGCATCAACCACATACCACATCTCAGTTTTACCAAACGAATTATGGCGTTTTTGTGCTAATTCATCATCGGGATGTACCTGAATTGAAAGATCATCATTAGCATCGATGAATTTGATAAGCAATGGAAATTTATCTCCAAACTTTTCATACACATGTTCTCCGATCAATTCACCTTTGTATTCATTGATCAGTTCAACCAAAGTTCTACCTTTTAAATCGCCTTCCGAAACAACAGAAATGTTTCCTTCTACCCCTGATATTTCCCAGGATTCCCCCATGTTTTCAGAGTCTCCGGTAGGTTTATCCAGTACGGTACCAAGTTTAGTTCCGCCCCAGATCTTTTCTTTTAAGATGGGATCAAATTTTAAAGGGTATAATTCGATAGATGACATAGTTTATTTATTGATTTACTGAACTCGAATCGGCGTTATAGAATTTAACTAGCTTAATAAAGCGGCTACACAACTTGTATTAACAATATCTTCCCATGAGCAACCTCTGGAAAGGTCCATCATGGGCTTGGCAAGACCCTGAATTACCGGACCGGTAGCTGTTGCTCCGGCTAATCGTTCAGTGATCTTGTAACCAATATTACCGGCATCAAGATTTGGGAATATGAATACATTTGCTTTCCCGGCCACCGGTGAGCCCGGGGCCTTACGTTGACCAATAGCTTCGACCAAAGCCGCATCAAACTGAATTTCACCATCGATGGCTAAATCCGGGCTATTTTTCTTAGCACCTTCCAGAGCTTCTCTTACCAGGTCAACTCTTTCATGCTCTGCACTTCCCTTCGTTGAAAATGATAACATCGCCACTTTCGGGTCTTCACCGGTCAATGCTTTATGTGAACTTGCTGAATCGGTAGCTATGGTGGCTAATTGCTCCGGAGTTGGATATGGAACAACCGCACAGTCTCCGTAGGAGAATACCCGCCCATCGTCAAAGCTCATTAAAAAGATACTGGATACAACATTAGAACCGGCTTTTAATCCGATTACCTGAATAGCAGCTCTGAGAACATCTCCTGTTGTTGATACTGACCCGGCCACACAACCATCTGCATCCCCGTGAGAGAGCATAGAAGCAGCAAAGAACAACGGGTCTTTGATGATGGCAGTCGCCTTTTCTTCCGTCATACCTTTATGTTTTCTTCTCTCTACAAATGAAGCCACATACTCGTTGAATTTCTCATTTTCAGCAGGATCGATCATGGTTAAACCGGCAGGCAAATCCTGTGTTTCCGGATTTTTGATGAGAACGACGTTACACAAATTATGCTCTGTTAAATATTGAGCAGCTTTTATCACCCGCTCATCGGAAGAACGGGGTAACACTATCGTTTTCTTTGCTTTTGAAGCTCTATCCCTGATCGTGCTTATAATATCCATGTCTAGTTAATTACTAATAATAAAATTGATAGGACGGCAAGGGCCAATCCTGCTTTCTGTTTGGTTGAAACCTGATCGTTCCAAATAAAAAAACCTACTAAGGCTCCGGCTAAAACATTTCCAATGTTGGTAACTGAAAAAACTATAGCTCCATTGAGCTGTTGCAGGGCCAAAATTAAGAAAAATGAGGAGTAAAGGTTTACTACTCCTAAAATTATTCCGAATAGAACTTCTCTGGCCGAAAAATTAAGTGCTTTCCTGATCTCTAATATGATCAGGCTCAGTATAAAGGCGGAACCGAATAAAATACTTAAAAAAGCATATTCACTTAATTGCAGCTGGAATTCACGTTCATAGATCTTAAGTGCTGCATCGGCAATTCCGGTAAAAACAAATAAGATCAGCAACAGCATACGTGATGATAGTGTGCCTTGCCCCTTAATCTGTGGATTTGGTAATAAGAAATATATGCTTAAAAACACCAGGGTCACTCCGATGTATCGAAAGTCTGCAAGAATTTCATCGTAGAAAAAGACACTGGCTATAATGGGGATCAGCAATGAGAGACGCATACTTGCCACACTTACTCCTATTCCGTTTTGTACCAATGAGCGTCCATACAACAAAAAATTCAGAATAAAGATAGCACCTATCAAAGAACTGAAAATTAGTGTTGAGGCCGGAGGCACCGATCGTATCACCTCAGCATCCGATAATAGAAAACCTATTAACATGGCTACCAGATAATTGACAGACAATATATTTAGGATCCTGAGGGATCGTTTATCTGCCGATTTTAAGAGATGCGCAATACTAACCGAACAAATGATGCTAAGTCCGATGAACAACCAACCCATTAATCCACCAGACTTATATCAGACTTACCGATATAAACTATATGCTGAGGTCGGTTATGCAGCTTTCTGGAGGTGTAATCAACATTTCGTTGTAAGTGATTCACCAAGGCAGTTATATCACTTTGGCGATTCTTTAAAGCATCTGCAATGAAATAGGTAAAGATACTGTGGCGTTTTTGCTCACCATTGGGAACAGAATACATACCCGAATTCTGTATTTCGGTAGACGCAAAGATCACAGCAGAATTTGGCTGATTATCTACGATCTGATTTCCAAGCTTTTCGATGTAACCCTGCTCAGCTTTTTCATCAACGTTATCGAGATCGGCAAAAACAACGATCTCTTTAACCGGAAGTTTGCTCAAACCTTCAAAAAAAGCATTCAGGTTTAACTCCTGTTCATTACTACCCCGATTAGTACCAAGTAATAGTACATCATCATTAATTCCGGTTTTCACATATCCGGAAACATACACGATCAATCTTTTTTGCTCACTTCTTAGTGAAGTTGCCAGTCGGTTATAAGCTCTTGCCAGTTGTTGACGAGTTTCAACATTAATGGCCCGGTAGATATGATTTGCCGGGATAGACAATGCATTCTGAAAATACTCTTCCATCAATCTTGCATCCCTTTCGGCATAGGTACGCTCTGAGTATGCTCCCTGATATTCCCGGTTTGCGATCACAAAGGCGTAAGCACTGTCGTTTTGTGAAGTAAGGCGTGGAATATTACTCTCTATATCAACATTACCAAATGGGATATTAGGGATGGCAATTATATTGAGCTGTGAAGCAAATTCTGAAGGTCGCCAGATAGGATAAGCATCACTTTTCGAGATCCAGGTTTCTGAAATACCATATAGCACTTTGTACCAAAGACTATCTTCTGAAACGAGTTTCATTTGGCTACCATTGGCCAGATCGGTTAAAATATTCCTGGAATCAAGTTCCGGTTCATCCCTCAGCGCTGTCACATCCGATGAAACAACCACGAAACTCTCAAAGAAATCAGACAGAGCAATCGTTTCCTGATAGGTCACATCATTAAAATATACCTCGAGTGTGATCGCATCTGAACTATCATACTCAAAATTCTCAGGATTCAATTCATCGATCAAATTGATCGAGTATGAACCGTTTACGTATGGAATGTCATTTCTAAGAACAATCGCTTCTCTGTTATAATAAACTGTATATGAAGGAGTGTTACCTGCGATCGGGGCAGCACGAACAGTATCTGTTTCTGTAATTGTCCCTGTTTTTCTAAGTAAGCGGGACTCTCCGGTGGGAGTTGGGTCCCCGGTTGGTTTCATATTAAGAAAAGAGCTCAACGTCAGAAATCCTGCGGTCCCGAATAAAACCTGTTTATTTATCTCAGGTTGATCTACAACTATTGCAGCCGAAGTTGCCAGGCCAGCCCCTGCAACACCTAACAAAATTGATTTCAGGCTTGGAGTATAACGCTGAATATATCGGTCAGTTCGTACACGTTGCGCATACTGAAAGGTATTAGCCGCTTTAAGATTAAAACTGACGATAGGATTATCGGGTGTTGTTTGCCCGGAACGCTCCAGAAACTGAACCGATTCGATCAATTCAAAATCATTACGATCAATTTCATTTTGATTTTCAACCACCCATTTAGAACTCGAACAGGCAGTTGTTAGAATAATAAATACAGCCAATAAGACAGATAGCCGATTCTTTATCATGCCCAGGGAGTTTGTTTAGAGGCAATTGCGATCTTGGCAGCATCGATGGCAATCACTAATTCCTCGTTTGTTGGAATTACATAAACTTCAACTGCTGAGTCATCACTACTGATCTTACCATCTTCAGGTAAATTCTGATTTGCTACGGGATCTATTTTCACACCAATGTGATCCATTTCATTTAATATTCGTTCTCTGATCGGAGGTGCATTCTCACCAATACCACCAGTAAAGATAATGGCATCTGTTCCGTTCAGCGAGGCAATATAAGAGCCAATGTATTTTTTTGCACGATAACAGAATACATCAATAGCTTCATTACAACGGCGATCTCCATTTTCGGCTTCTTCTAAAAGATCTCTCATATCTCCGGCATATCCACTCAATCCGAGTAATCCACTATGTTTATTTAATAATGCATGAACATTTGCGAGAGATAATTCTTCTTTCTCAATGAGATAGAATAAGATAGAAGGATCAATATCACCACTTCGGGTGCCCATGACTAACCCTTCGAGTGGTGTAAATCCCATACTTGTATCATATGACTGTCCGTCTTTGATAGCTGTTATAGAAGCCCCATTTCCCAGATGACAGGTGATGATCTTTGAACCGTTCTTTTTCTTTCCACTGCGCTTATAATACTGCCGACTTACATAATAATGTGAGGTTCCGTGGAATCCATATTTACGGATCTTATATCTGCGATACAGCCGGTTTGGAATTCCGTATAAATAAGCGTGCTGTGGAATTGAGTGATGAAATGCTGTATCGAATACCGCTACGTGTGGTACGTTGGGTAAATGTTTCTTTGCCGCTCTTATCCCCTGCAAATTAGGTGGATTATGCAAAGGTGCGATATCAAATGCTGCTTCAATAGCTTCTTCCACATCATCATCGATCAACACAGAGTCTTTAAAGGTCTCACCGCCATGAACTACCCGGTGCCCCACAGCTTCGATCTCATCCAGTGAATGCAAATACTCATTGTCTGCCTCGATCAGCATTTCCATGATCGTTTTAAGTGCAGCTGCGTGATTATCGATCACAATCGATTTCTTTATCGCCTTCTCCCCTTTAAACTCTTGTTTAATGATGGATGTGACAGATCCGATCCGTTCCACCAATCCCTTACAAAGTGTTTCTTTTTCCTCTGTATTGATCAGTTGATATTTAATGGAAGAACTACCGCAGTTAATTACTAAAATCTTCATAAATCTATAATGATATTACGGCACCAAGGCCAATTACATGTCTGTAAGAGAAACTATTTTCTCGTGGTAATGGATCAGATAACCAGAATGGAACATCATACCGGATGAAAATACCTCTATCCTTGCCAAGGTAATCAGGAATATTGAAGGAAATTTGAAGACCGATCCCGGCATCGGCAATAAATCCAGGTTCTGTGATGAGTTCCTGAGGGGCAACATTTTGAGTACCTGTCATTAAGGTTCTACCCGTTCCCATTCCCCCATCAACAAACAGATAACTTCTTAATTCAGCAAGATCTCCGATAATGGATATATTTTGTAGAGCTGTATTTAAAGGATTGGGAAACTCAATTTCTGTATTTAATGACCAGAATGATCGGTACAGGGGAAAATATAGATTATTATCAGACTGCTGAAGGGTCCCTAATAATTCAATGTCCCGGTTGGAATAACCCCTAAGGTTAGCTCCACCCGCGATCTGAAACGATCCTGACTCCATCCACGGTTGAGGAATGGTACCGGCCGATCTGCTTAGTCCGTTATTTAACCAATATTGAGCAGGACGCATGCTCGCCATAAATCGATATTCCGGGGCTACATTATCACTCCCAATGCCTGCAAAACCTCTTATTCTCCATATAAATTGATCAGAAAGTTCAATGGACTGAAGCACTTCAAACGTAGCAACCGTAAATGCTCCCGAAGTTTCATTTACATTAGTCGTAGCATCAGCATAGGCTTCAAATAACCCAAAATCCAGGGTTTCACTCATCTTAAAAGATATCCCAAAGAGATTTTTCCAATTATCTTGCCATAATTTGTTAAACGGCCGGTATTCATCATCGAATAATCGTTCTGTTGAATAGTAAACTGATACTTCTTTGTATTTATATTCGTCGAATCCGGGTTGCCAACGTTTATTGAATTGAATCCGATGATGTGAATATCCGGTTCTTATACTCGAAATGAGCTGGATGCTACCTTCATTTCCAAAATTTGAGATCTGAGGGATGGGCTCTGTAAATGATACATAGTACGAAACCGGCAGGTCAGGCAGGAAGGTACTTAACCAAACTCCGGCATCGAGTCGGTGTGGGCCATCTTTGAATGTCCCTTCTACTTCACCCAATGTTCGTACTCCGAGTCGTACCCCATCAACGTTATTATACCAAACATCCGGGGCAAACATAAAGCGATAGGGATCGTCCTGTGCTTGTAAACCTGAAATACAAGGCTGTAGAAAGAAAAGAATTAACAGGTATTTCAGGGGGTGTCGAGTTGCCACTCAGGTAAAATTTGATCGTTAATCAGAATGTTATGTGTAAGGCGTATAAGTCGCTTTTGTTCCGGCCATGAAAGGTACGAATCAAGCTCTTCAATAGAAATCCACCGGAAATCAGTGTGTTCGTCGTCCAGAACAGGTGTTTTATCGGGGGCTATCTCTATAGCAAAAGCAGGAATTTGATGAATTTGATCACTCTGAGCCTCATAAAATGTATTCACTGAAGGTATAACCCAGAAATTATCAGGGCTCAATCCGGTTTCTTCGTTGAATTCCCTGAGTGCTGCTTTCCAATAGGGCTCACCCTCTTCTACTTTACCTCCGATCATCCTCCATTGGTTGGCATAAATTTTTTTTGAAGACCGAAGGAACAGTAAAAATTCAGGTTTTTCATGCCTGAAACGATAGACATAAACATCGATGAGGCGTTTCATCGGATTGCTATATTTCGATGTTCTTTATTTCCAATTCAAGTTTACCAGCAGGCACATCCACTTCAACTGATTCGCCGATCTCTTTGCCTAATAATGATTTACCGATGGGCGAGTCTACAGAAATCTTTCCTTTTGCAAAATCTGCCTCATTAGGAGATACCAGGGTATATTTCATTTCCTTACCCATCTTTTTGTTCAAAATAGTAACGGTAGTCAATACCCGAACTTTAGTGAGATCGAGATCTTTGGCATCAATAATACGTGCATTTGCCAGAATGTCTTCTAATTGGGTGATTCGGGTTTCCATGTGACCCTGAGCTTCTTTCGCTGCATCATATTCTGCATTTTCACTCAGATCCCCTTTTGCACGAGCTTCCGCAATATCATCTGCGATCTCTCGTCTTCCTCTGGTTTTCAAATCCTTTAATTCAGCTTCCAGTTTATCGAAACCTTCTTGTGATAAGTATTGGATTTTACCCATTGTTTAATTCTTTAGTTCATTCATATAAATAAAAAAAAGCAACCCGGCAGCACCGGATGCTTTTTGTGAAAGGGAAAATACAAGGTTTTCCAATGTTTGTCTAATTCGATTTAGCCATTCCTGATGCGGTGGAATGATGCCTGTGTCGTTTCATTGCTTTTACTGATAATAACAGCGCAATAAATGTGAGGATCGAAGCCATGACAAATGGAGCACCGGGGAAATAAATATCCGCATCCTGTCCTGAGAAATAACTGAATAAGAAAGTCATCAGCGGAGGTCCGATGATAGCCGTAAAACTCATCATACTGGTTAAAGCTCCTTGTAATTCCCCCTGCTGATTATCTGCCACTTCGTTAGAGATGATACCTCTTAAAGCCGGACCTGCAAATCCACCTAAAGCAAAGGGAAAGACCACTGCGAGCAATATGGTCCCGTTAGGTGAGAAAGCGAAGGCTAAAAAACCAATGATGTAGGCAATGAGTCCCAGATATACCGATTTAATTTCTCCAATTTTAGGAATTACCACTCTGGTCAACCCACCTTGAACAATGGCTACACTAAAACCAACAACTCCCAGTGAGATCCCTACCATGCCCTCATCCCAGGAGAACTTTTCCATAGTATAATACGCCCATGTACTTTGAGTAGCATGATTGGCCAGATAAATAAGAAAGAATACGCCCACCAATCCGGTAACTGCCGGGAACTTTCGCAATTGTTTTAATGAACCGAGTGGATTGGCCCTTGAAAGATCAAAAGGACGTCGTTTTTCGATCGGTAACGATTCCGGTAAGATGAAATACCCATACAACACATTTATAAAAGTTAGTCCTGCAGCAGCAAAAAATGGAACTCTGGGCCCGATCTCTCCCAAAAATCCACCAATTACCGGTCCATTAATAAATCCAAGACCAAATGCTGCGCCGATCAATCCAAAATTTTGAGATTTCTTTTCCGGAGTACTTACATCAGCGATATAAGCACTGGCTGTCGTAATACTCGCTCCGGTGATTCCAGCAACGATCCGGGCACCAAATAAGAAAACGATGGTCGGGGCTAAACCGGTAATTATATAATCGATCCCAAAACCTACGAGCGAGAGCAACAGGACCGGTCGACGCCCGAATCTATCACTCAGTGATCCGACAATTGGAGCAAAGATAAATTGAGTGAGAGCATACACGAACATGAGCCATCCACCATACCTTGCCGCTTCACTTACTCCTTCACCGGTGAGCTCCATGATCAACGAGGGGACAACCGGGATGATAATTCCCAACCCAATCACATCGATCAATACTGTGATGAAAATAAATAATAGTGCAGCTTTCTTTGGTTCCTTCGACATGGGCAGAATGAAATGAGGCGTAGAAGATAGTACAATGTTCTCTCAAATAAATTGAAAAATCACACAAACCATCTTCATTATTCTGTGAATCATTGGTTATCTTAGCTGAATTGAATACAGACGAAAAAGCATCATATGCCCGACAATAAGAGAATTTTAGTTACCTCAGCACTCCCCTACGCAAACGGACCATTACATTTAGGTCATTTAGCAGGTGCGTACCTCACAGCTGATTTCTTCGTGCGTTATAAACGACTAACAGGAGCGGATATCGTTTTTATCTGTGGATCTGATGAGCATGGTGTTCCAATAACCATTGCAGCCGAAAAAGAAGGCGTCTCACCACAGGACATTGTTGATCGCTTTCATTCCATTAATAAGAAAGCATTCGAAGATTTCGGTATTTCCTTTGATTATTACGGAAGAACCAGTTCAGATATTCATAAAGAAACCTCCCAGGAAATATTTACGACACTCAATGACAAAGGATTCTTCAAAAAGAAAACAGAAGAACAGTTATATGACCCGAAAGCAGATATGTTTCTGCCGGACCGTTACGTAAAGGGAACGTGTCCTAATTGTGGATTTGAAGAGGCTTATGGTGACCAGTGCGAAAAATGTGGTACCTCTCTCTCACCTACTGAATTAATAGATCCTGTAAGCGCATTAACCGGAGAAAAACCGGAGCTAAAGAAAACAGAACACTGGTATATGCCATTAGGTGATGCTCAGCCTGCACTTGAAAAATGGCTGGATACACGCAAAAACTGGAAACCTAACGTAATGGGTCAGGTTAAAAGCTGGCTGAATGATGGGTTATCAGACCGTGCGGCTACCCGTGACCTTAGCTGGGGGGTGCCTGTGCCCTTAGATGAGGCAGAAGGTAAGGTATTATACGTTTGGTTCGATGCACCCATCGGATATATCTCGGCGACTAAAGAGTGGGCGATCGATCAGGGTAAACCCGAAGCCTGGAAAGATTATTGGCAGGATAAGGAAACTGAATTGTACCATTTTATTGGTAAAGACAATATTGTATTCCATTGCATCATGTTTCCGATCGTATTAATGGAACATGGAGATTACGTTCTCCCGGAAAATGTACCGGCAAATGAATTTTTAAATCTGGAAGGAAAAAAACTTTCCACATCAAGAGGCTGGGCTGTATGGTTACATGAGTATCTGGAGGATTTTGAACCTGATATGCTACGCTATGCGTTAGGTACTACTCTTCCTGAAACCAAAGATTCTGATTTCTCATGGAAAGATTTTCAGGCTCGTGTAAACAATGAAATGGCCGCGATTTTGGGAAATTTTGTATTCAGAGCTCTCTCCTTCACCGGTAAATTCGCTGATGGTAAAGTCCCCGAGCTGATCGATCCATCTCAAACTGATCTGGATGCTCTGGAAGCCATCAACCGACAAAAAGAAAAAGTAGCCAATTCATTCGAGGCATTCCGGTTTAAAGAAGCAATCGCCGAGGCTATGAATCTGGCACGAGTGGGTAATAAGTATTTTACAGAGACCGAACCCTGGAAAACCAGAAAAGATGATCCAAAGGCTTGTAACAACACACTACATGTGAGTGCTCAGATTTGTGCAGCTCTTTCTGTATTAATGGACCCCATTTTACCTGCCTCTATGAAGAAATTGCGAGAACAACTGGGGTTATCAGACACCTTAAGTTGGGATGATATTTCCACCTCAATTCTGAAGACCGGTACCACCCTGTCATCGGGCGAGATTCTGTTCAACAAAGTGGAAGATGATGAGATCGAAGCACAGATCAGTAAATTGGAAGAACGAGCTTCTGCAAACGATCCCGCATCTAACTTTCCAAGTCTAAAAGATAATATACAGTTCGATGATTTCATGAAACTGGATCTTCGGGCCGGTGAAATATTAGAAGCTGAAAAAGTCCCTAAATCAGATAAACTTCTAAAATTAAAGGTCGATATAGGAATAGAGACCCGAACTATTGTATCGGGGATCGCTAAACATGTAGACCTTGAACATTTAAAGGGACAAAAGGTATGTGTAGTTGCTAATCTGGCGCCAAAAAAACTGATGGGTATTGAAAGTGCAGGAATGATACTTATGGCAGAAGACAGTGAAGGCAACTTAAAGTTTGCAGAAACTACCGCAGAACCAGGTAGTCCTATAACGTAGATGGATATTGCTGAACTTAAAGAGGTTGAAGAGATCATAGACTTCCAACAATTTAATCCCGGTTATACGCTGTACAAACAGGGTATAGTTTTTAGGTTATTTGCCCCCAGAGCTACCAGAATAACTTTAACGATCTTTGATCATTATGAACGCTCTACGGGAGCAGATTTCAACATGCATAAGGACAGCGAAGGTCTTTGGAATTTTTATTATCCAAGACAGGATATCGTTGGTAAATGGTATGCATATTCCATTTTTAGTCTCGATGAGTCAGATTTTTTCGAATCAACCGATCATTTCATTGCCGATCCCTGGAGTAAGTTCGTTACCAAAAGAAATCACTATTTAGGTTTCGCGAAGACCAAGATCCTTAAACAAGCCGATTATGACTGGGATGGCACTGACTTTGTTACCCCCAAAGACCCCAGAGATCTCGTGATCTATGAAACACACATTAAAGATATGGTGGCACACCCATCGGCAAAGACCTACGTTCAGGGGGTGTATAATGATTTCAGAGAGGCTCAAATTGGGGGGATAAATCATCTTAAACAATTGGGAGTAAACGCAGTAGAATTTTTACCTCTTCAGAACTTTGCCTATTACGAACCTCCCTTTAACGAAGAAATTGCCAACGGATTAACTAATACATGGAATCCACATAGCAGAAATCACTGGGGGTACATGACCTCCTTCCATTTTGCTCCCGAAACCATGTATTCGTCCGACAGTTCTTACGATGAAGAAGCTATTGTTGGACGACATGAAAACGCAGTAAAAGAGGTTAAAGACCTGGTTAAGGCGCTACATAAAGAAGACATCTCGGTGATCATGGACGTAGTCTATAATCATGCCTCCCAATACGATCTGAATCCATTAAAATACACGGCAAAAGATCATTATTTCAGGCTGGATAATGTTGGTCATTATCTGAATGACAGTTGGACGGGTAACGACATCAACACATCGGCAAAGTATTCCCGCAAATTGATCGTGGAATCCGTGAAATACTGGATGAAAGAATTTAAGATCGATGGGTTCAGATTCGATCTTGCCGGTATCATTGATTGGGAAACTGTGGATATGATCAGAGAAGAAGCAAGAAAGATCAATCCGGATGCAATACTGATCGCCGAACCATGGGGAGGTGAGTATAAACCAGCCGGATTTTCTGATCGTAATTGGATCTCCTGGAATGACCGGATCAGAAATGGATTCAAAGGTTATGACCCCTATTCAAATAAAGGATTACTTTTAGGAGAATGGAGTCACGGCACCTCTCGTTTTGCCCTTGAAAATTTTATCAGAGGTACATTAAAAAATGCGGAACATGGTTTATTCAATACCTCCAAGCATTCAGTAAATTATATAGAGAGTCATGATGGGTATACGTTGGGAGATTTTATTCGACTCGCTTTAAATCCAGACCTCAGAAACAAATCATTTAAAAACAAAAATGAAGTAACCAAGCTGAATGAGCAACAAATGGCCATTTCAAAGCTTGCAGCTCTGTCTCTCTTTGTGAGTCAGGGAGTTACAATGATCCATGCGGGTCAGGAATGGGCACGCGCAAAACTGATCGTTGATCATGACAATAAAGATAAAAATGTCGGGAAATTAGATCATGACAGTTATAACAAAGATAATGAGACCAATTGGCTCAATTTTTCAGAGATCTCATTGAATCGGGACCTATTCAATTATTATCAACAGCTTATCAAAATCAGGTTACAATCTCCTGCTCTTCGGAAAGCACAGCCTGAAGAAATTAATTTTAAAGTCTATAAAGATCCGTTGCATATCACTTTCTCTATTGATGGCAGATCCACCGGAGACCAATACGATTATTTCATTTCTTTAAATGGAAACAAAGAGTTAGCTCATGAAATAGTACTTCCTCAGGGAAGCTGGCAGGTGTTAGCAGATGCAAAAAGTTGTGATTTTAAAGGCATCAAATCAATAAAAAACACCTTTAATGTTGCTCCATCCTCAGGAGTATTGCTTAGAAAGTTGCGTGTGAGTAACGCTTAAAATATTTTCCCGCTTATTTTAAACAACAATTTTGGAGGATAACCTTTTGGCATCAGCATCATCAACCGATCGGGGTTCATGGAATTCTAAACTTGGATTTATTTTAGCAGCGGCCGGTTCTGCGGTAGGTCTTGGGAATATTTGGGGCTTTCCCACACAGGTTGCCGATAACGGCGGCGCGGCTTTTTTGATCATCTACCTGCTTACTTCATTTTTGATCGGATTCCCGGTAATGGTTGCTGAGATTACGATTGGTAGAAAAACCGGAAAGAATCCTGTTGGAGCTTTTAAAGCTCTCTCTAGTAGTAAATTCTTCCCTCTTGTTGGTCTTTGGGGTGTGATCTGCGGGGTAATGATCCTGTCTTTTTATACTGTAATTGCAGGTTGGGCTTTTGGATACGCTTTTGAAGAGATCTTTTATACCATCGGTTTAGATCAGGCCGCAGTTTGGATTCAGGATGTGGGTAATGGATCTAAAAATGCCCTGGTAGCCGCCGTGTTTATGTTAGCCACTATAAAGATCATTACAGGTGGTGTAAGCGAAGGAATTGAACGAGCCACTAAAACAATGATGCCTTTGTTAATTGGCGTTCTCCTGATTATGATCATCTATGTACTGTTCCAACCCGGAAGTTCTGAGGGTATTGTTGCGTATCTGTTACCGGACTTTAGCCTCATCGATAGCGATCTGATCTTCTCTGCAATGGGGCAATCCTTCTTCTCATTATCTCTTGGCATGGGGGCACTCATTACTTACGGTTCTTATCTGAGTAAAAAAGAGAATATTCCACAGGCTGCGGCATTTGTAACTCTGGCCGATGTAGGGATCGCTTTCCTTGCCGGATTATTGATCATCCCGGCCATGTATCTTGCTCAATCAAATGGTGTAGAGATCTTCAAAGATTCCGGTCAGCTAATAGATAGTACCACACTTGTATTTACGGTGCTTCCTGCCCTCTTCCATAGTATGGGTACGATCGGAGTGATCTTTGGGGTTACCTTCTTCCTGTTATTGAGCATTGCTGCATTAACTTCCACCATCTCATTACTAGAAGTACCCGTCTCTTATGCTATAGATGAATATAACGTTACGAGAAAAAAATCGGCCTGGACGATCGGACTCGGGATCTTAGCTATCTCTATGGTGATCGCTTTCCGTCCGGATTTCATTGATTATTTTGTGATCGTATTTAACAATATCGGATTACCGGCTGGTGGCTTCCTTATTTCCGTATTCATTGCCTATATCTGGAAAACGGATAATGCACTGGAGGAAATGTCTCATGGATTTGCAGGGATAAAAGAAAGTCTGTTTGCGAAGGTGTGGCCGGTATTTATCAAATACATTTGTCCACTGGCAATTTTATATACCCTCATTCAAATGATTGGCATCTTCTAAACACAGATCAAATTCAGTTAAATAACTTGTTATCGAAAACAAGGCGCTGTATTTTTGCGCAACTAATAACGGAGAACTAATTAATGGCAAAAGTTTCTACCTCCGACTTCAGAAACGGAATGGTTCTGAATATTGACGGAGAATTATATTCTATTACAGAATTTCAACATGTTAAGCCTGGAAAAGGCCCCGCATTTGTCCGAACTAAACTAAAGGGCATCGTAAACGGGAAAAATATCGATAAAACATGGCGTTCTGGTGAAAACAGCGAAGAAGTACGTGTAGAAAATCGCGAATACCAATTTCTTTATGTTGATGGCAACATGTACTATTTCATGAATAATGAAACCTACGAACAGATCCCGATTGCGGAACATCAGGTTGAGCGAAAAGATTACCTGATCGAAGGACAAGTTTGCAGCGTGTTATTTAATGCAGATGACGAACAGGTACTTTACGCCGAACCACCAGATCATTTAACATTAACCGTAGAACAAACTGATCCGGGTGTGAAAGGTGATACCGCACAAGGCGGTTCCAAACCGGCAAAATTAGAATCGGGAGCAACCGTCAATGTTCCTTTGTTTATTAACGAAGGTGAAAAAATCCGAGTTGATACCCGAACCGGAACTTATCTAGAACGAGCTAAATAAACACTGTTATGGATTTAAAACTAGTAAAGAATATTCTTGATTTAATTGCAGATAGCGAAGTAAATGAAGTATCAATTGAGGAAGGCGATTTTAAGATTAAGGTTAAAAAAAGCCCCGATGTTGAACAGGTAACTTACACTAACTCGGCACCGGTTGCTGCAGCATCTGCTCCGGCAGCTCCGGCACAAGCCACCGCTCCGGTTGAAGCGACCACATCTGAGTCTGCTCCAGCCACTGCATCCGGAGAAACAGTGAAGGCCCCGATTGTAGGTACTTTTTATCGTTCCCCATCCCCTGATGCCGATGCCTTTGTTAAAGAAGGCGATAAAGTTACGAAAGGTCAAACACTTTGCATTATTGAAGCCATGAAAATTATGAATGAAATAGAGGCAGAATTCTCTGGCACCGTTAAGCAGATCGTTGTATCTGACGGTACCCCGGTTGAATTCGATCAGCCACTATTCATCATTCAGAAAGATTAAATCAAGGCAATATGTTTAATAAAATATTGATTGCGAATCGGGGTGAGATCGCCCTGAGGATCATTAGATCATGCAAGGAGCTTGGCATAAAAACAGTGGCGGTCTATTCCACCGCTGATGCTGACAGCCTACATGTTAAATTTGCGGATGAGGCTGTTTGTATCGGTCCTCCGGCAGGTAAAGAAAGTTATCTTAAAATTCCGAGTATACTCGCAGCTGCTGAGATCACAAATGCAGAAGCGATTCATCCCGGTTATGGATTTCTGGCGGAAAATGCTGAGTTTTCCAGAATATGCGGCGAACATGATATCAAGTTCATAGGCCCCTCACCTGATGCTATCAACTCTATGGGGGACAAAGCGACTGCTAAGGCTACCATGATCAAAAACAAGGTGCCGGTTGTTCCCGGAAGTGACGGGGTTGTATCTACGTTTGAGGACGCTGAAGAAGTTGCAAAGGATATCGGTTTTCCACTGATAATTAAAGCCTCTGCGGGGGGCGGTGGTCGTGGCATGAGAGTGGTAATGGAGCCCTCCGATTTCAAAAAGAACTATCAGATGTGCCGACAGGAAGCCGAAACTGCGTTCAACAATCCAGATGTTTACATCGAACGATTTGTTCAGAATCCGCATCACGTTGAGATTCAGATTCTGGCGGATCAACATGGGAATGCTGTTGCTTTAGGGGAACGAGATTGTTCGTTACAACGGCGCCATCAAAAGATCCTGGAAGAAGCTCCATCACCATTAATGACTCCCGAACTTAGAAAGCGTATGGGTGATGCGGCAGTGAATGCTGCTTTATCCGTTAACTATGAAGGAGCAGGAACTGTTGAATTCCTAGTGGATGATGATCTGAATTTCTACTTCATGGAAATGAATACCCGAATTCAGGTTGAACATCCGGTAACAGAAGAAGTAACGGGATACGACCTGATCGAAGAACAGATCAAAGTAGCGGCTGGTCATAATATTGAAGGATATACTGTAGAGATAGAAGGTCATTCGATCGAATGCCGGATCAATGCGGAAGATCCTGAACATAATTTCCGTCCGTCTGCCGGCGAGATCACCGTATTCCATCCTCCGGGTGGTAAAGGAGTACGTCTCGACACTCATGCCTACTCCGGCTACAGGATCCCTCCTTTTTACGATTCTATGATCGCTAAACTCATCGTTACAGCAAATACACGCGAAGAAGCGATCAACAGAATGAGAAGAGCCCTCCAGGAATTTATCATTGAAGGGGTTAAAACAACCATTCCATACCATATTCAACTAATGGATGATCCGAACTTCAACAAAGGTTCTGTATCTACCAAATATCTTGAAACATCTTTTAAATTTAATCCGGAGGAAAAATAAATGAGCACTCCTGCAGATCTTAAATATACCCGCGAACACGAATGGGTAAAAGATAATGGTGATGGCACCATTACTGTTGGAATTACTGAGTTTGCTCAGGGCGAGTTAGGTGATATCGTTTTTGTTGAACTTGAAGAAGTTGGTTTTGATTTCGACAAGGATGAAACTTTTGGCACTGTTGAAGCTGTAAAAACAGTATCTGAACTTTATGCACCGGTAGATGGAGAGATCACTGAGTTAAATGAAGCTCTGGAAGATAATCCTGAATTAGTGAATGAAGACCCATACGGAGAAGGTTGGATGATAAAGATCAAGGTTTCAGATGCTTCTCAACTGGAAGACCTTCTATCTGCTGACGAATATGATGATATAACTTCTTAAGCTCCCACACATATTACTATGAGCCGACACAGCGAATGGATTCTAATTTTAGATTATGGTTCCCAATTTACTCAACTGATCGCCCGTCGGCTCAGAGAGTTTAATATATATTGTGAAATTCATCCTTTTAACGTTGATCTGACTGAAGTTACAACTCCAATGCCAAAGGGAGTAATACTATCAGGCGGACCAATGAGTGTAAATGATGATGGAGCTCCACATCTCCAAACTGAAGTACTGGATTGGGGAATTCCGGTACTCGGAGTATGCTACGGGCTACAACTTCTTGCTCATACAGAAATACCTGGTAGCGTCGAAAAAGCTCAAAAAAGAGAATATGGCCGCGCTCATCTTATTATTGACAATTCAGCTGATCTGCTAAAGTCGGTTGAAGATGGTTCTGTTGTCTGGATGAGTCATGGCGATCATATTAAAGAGCTTCCTCCCTCTTTCGAGATCATTGGTCATACAGCCAATGCAGAAGTAGCAGCTGTTCGCCACCTCGAAAATCAGATATATGGTGTCCAATTCCACCCTGAAGTGGCTCATACCGATTGTGGAAAACAAATACTTAAAAATTTTGCGATAGAGATCTGCGGATTAAGTGGAGACTGGACTGCAGCTTCTTTTATTGACGAACAAATTGCTGCCATTCGGAAAAAAGTTGGCGATGATAAAGTGCTTTGTGCATTATCCGGCGGGGTCGATTCAACGGTTGTAGCTACATTGATCCACAAAGCAATTGGAGACCAGCTACAATGTGTTTTTGTTGATAATGGACTGCTCAGGAAAAATGAATTTGAGGATGTATTACATCTATACACGCGGGACCTTCATTTACCCGTTAAAGGAGTTGATGCCTCTTCCCTGTTTTTAGACAGATTGACGGGAGTTTCAGATCCTGAGAAAAAAAGAAAGATCATCGGAAACACATTCATTGATGTATTTGATGAAGAGATAGGCGGTAAATCAGAATTTAAATATCTGGCTCAGGGCACTCTATATCCTGATGTAATAGAAAGCGTTTCTTTCAAAGGGCCGTCGGCAACGATTAAATCTCATCATAATGTTGGCGGCTTACCGGAAAAGATGAAGCTCGATCTCATTGAACCGGTACGTGAACTGTTTAAGGATGAGGTTCGGGTAGTTGGTCGAGAATTAGGCATACCTGAACATTTTATTTCAAGGCACCCTTTTCCGGGACCCGGTTTAGGAATACGAGTAATTGGCGAACTTGGAAAAGAAAAACTGGACCTTTTGCGGGATGCCGACAAGATCTTTATCGACGAACTTAAAGCTCAGCATCTATATAACGATGTGTGGCAAGCTTTAGCAGTGCTTCTACCTGTACAAAGTGTGGGCGTGATGGGTGATGAACGAACGTATGAATTTACGGTCGCATTACGAGCTGTAACAAGCCTCGACGGGATGACTGCAGACTGGGCACATCTACCCTATGAATTCCTGGCTCATGTATCTAATCGTATCATTAATGAGATTAAGGGCATCAACAGGGTTGTATATGATATCAGCTCAAAACCACCTGCGACCATAGAATGGGAATGATTGAGAACTTTTTTCTACCGATCAGGTTAGAGCCATAGAACTTATAATTATTGCTGAATGAAAAAACTTTCACTGACAATTACTTTTCTGTTATTAACCATTGCAGGATTCTCCCAATCATTTCAAAGTGGACTGACTTTATATGAGCAGGGAGATTACGAACGGGCACTTCAGATCTTTCAGAAGATAAATACCCCCGAAGCAACTTTGTTTGCAGGAAAAAGTCTGTTAGCTCTTGATCGCCCTATTCAGGCAACGAAAGCATTAACGTCTATTTCTGCTTCAGACCCTGTTGATATTCTACATGAGGCAATCTATACCAATGCCATAGCCTCATTTAGACTTGGTGATTATTCCAACGCATTAGACCTGTTATTTGAACTCAGCAATTCAAAACCGATCACTTCAGCATCAATGTCGGCAATGCCGCTCTATGATAAAGTGATCACTTTCCTCACTATAGACGAACGAAGAGCTGTATTTAATCAAACTAATTTTGATCAGGTCCGATATGATATTATTGAAAGTGCAATTGGTCAGGTTAATTACCAAAGTGCAATTGCTCTTGTTGAATTACTAAAAGAAGTAGCGGGTGATTACGATCCAAATAGGATCAATGAGTTTGAGAACCGTCTCAGCGATCCTGTTAGTTATAATCAGAATTATACTCCGAATATTGTTCGGCTGGCTCCTGATGGACTATCCTATAATATTGGAGTAGTACTTCCAGAGTTCGATATATCAACTCCGGAATATGATATCCCACAAAATTTGTACTTAGGTATTCAACTCGCTGTTGAAGAATTCAACAGTACCAATAGTAAATCAAAGGCATTTATACATTACAATCCTACCAATCAATCCAAATCTTCCGAAGCTATTGTTAGTGAATTGGTTTGGAAAGAGAATGTAGATGTGATCCTGGGTCCTCTGTTTTCTGATAAGGCAAAAGAATTTTCAAATCTGGCAGAATCATATCACGTGCCCATGATCCTGCCACTAGCTAATGCTGATAGTCTGGATCTGTATAATGATTATGTATTTCAGATCAACCCTACTTTCGAAGCACAAGGTACTAAAATGGCTCAATATGCAATTAATACTTTGGGCTATGATACATTAGCTGTACTTGCTGAGCAAGGATCTTTAGGAGCACCTGCAGCAAGAGCATTCAGACACGAAGTACAGCGCCTTGGAGGCTTTATTCAGTATTATTTTGAAGAGGATCTGGAAGAAAATGGATATGATATTGTCGACTTTACTCAATATTTCACTACTGACCCGGAAGACAGTGTAGTAATGGTTGATGCAGTTTATGCTCCTTTTACAGGTTCGATCGCACAAACATTGATCGAATCGATGTTAACAGATCTGGAAGCTATGAGAAGTAGCGTAGATATTTTTGGATCGGAAGAATGGAAAAGTGTGGATCTTGAAAGCCGAAGACTTAAAGATTCCAATTTATACTACACCGAATCATTTAATGTAGATACCTCTTTAAGTCGGACACGGAACTTTATATCCAATTTCAGAGTGAGATTTGGGACTACACCTAATGAATTTGCATTTATCGGTTATGATGTAGCTAACATCACATTGAATACTCTTAGAAATGTTAAGAATCCCGCATTACTCAGAGATGCACTTAAAGACATCAATAATTTTTATGGTTTAAGTGTCCCTGTTCGTTTTAACAAAACTCATGTTAATCAGAGTGTGATCATCAAAAAGATGAACCGATCAACCGAAGCTGACAATCAGTTTATCAGAGATAATCGTAGACGATAGCAGTAATTCTAATTATTTAATTGAGCTGCAGCTTCCCTCTCTCGTTGCCGCTTGATCCGGTATTGTTTCTGAAGCCAGCGTCTCCACTTTTCACTTTCAACAAGATGCTGTTCATACGTTCGTGTAAAGGTGTGGCCTCCTTCAGGATTGGCAACCATGTATAAATAATTATGGTGATCGTAGTTTATTACCGCTTTAATGGTACTCAAGGCTGGATTAGTGATCGGACCGGGTGGTAACCCATAATTCTTGTACGTATTGTATGGATGGTCCAATTCATAATCCTCATATAATAATCTTCTACGCTCACCTAACGCAAAATTGATAGTGGGATCAGCCTGAAGATGCATTCTCCTTTTCAAGCGATTATAATACAATCCGGCAATTACCGGTTTTTCATTTTCATCTTTAGCTTCCCATTCTACGATCGAAGCAAGAGTTAGTACCTCATCAATAGACAGATCAAAATCATTATCTGCATTTTTATATGCTGAAGCTGTTCTATCGTTGAACTCTTTAAGCATTCGATTAACCACATCTTCCGGGGATGAAGTCCAGTACATCAGATAGGTTTCGGGTAACATCCGTCCGAATAGTTCTTCCTGATTAAAACCTGTTTGCTTTAAAAAGACAGAATCTGAAAACACTTGCATCACAGCCAGACTGTCAAATGCCAGTTGACGGGACAGTGATCTTGCAAGTCTGTTTATAGTGATTCCCGGTAAAACAACAATAGATACGGGATCCTGAATACCTTTTGCCATTGTTGAAAGTAATTGTTCGTAAGAATAGCTCCCGTGTAAAGAATAATTACCTTTCCTGAAAGTTCTCCATCCTAAGATCCGCGCAGCCCAATACAACTCTTCTTTATTATACAGAATCCCTGCTTTATCAAATACGGCAACTAATTCATCAAGATTACTTTTGTCGGGCAATTGAATATTTGTCTTCTCGGATGCAATGATTGCAGAATCTGAATGCAACCTGATTTGTCTTGATGTAAAGGTAGACACTACTATCAACGTAAAGATCAGTGCCGAGAGAATTATTTCCTTATTTCCCAGTGGTAAAATATCCTTCAATTTCATGCTTCAAAATAACAAATAATCAGTTATTTCGAGCATCTATTGGTTTGAATTATATCAATTCTGGTAAAATCGAAATTCCTTGTAACCTTCCAATATTAATGCCGTACTGCCTCCCCGAAGAGCAAACGAGCTTTTGGATGCTGCAAAGCACCAAATGCCCTAAAGAAAAAACCCGAACTTTGAACGGTTCGGGTTTCTTTTTTTAGTCTGAAAATACAGTGATCAAAAACTGTATATGTTCATTTAGTGTTTTGCCGATCAATTCAGCTCCTTTATAGATATCCTCTCTGGATACACTTGCTGCAAAATTAGCGGTCTTAAGTTTTTTTGTCACTGATTTCACTTTCATCCCATCAAATCCTGTAGGTCTCATAAGTGAAACAGCATGCATAAAACCAGAGATCTCATCACAAGCAAAAAGGTACCGCTCTAATTCAGTTTCTGGTTGTTTACCCGTTCTTTCAGGCGCATGTGCTCTGATCGCATCTAATATTTCATCAGAATATCCAAGTTCAGGTAAAATTTCATTCACAGCTTTATTTGGATGTTCATCGGGAAATTTTTCCCAATCCAGATCATGTAACAGTCCTGCAGTCCACCATTTTTCAATCTCATCTTTTGATTTTTCCAGGGAGATAGCATACGCTTCTGTAGCTGTTGCTACCATTTTACAATGATGTTTTAATGCTTCTGATTCAATATACTCTTCAAGAACTTCGAGTGATTCTGAACGGTCTTTCATAATAGATTGAGAATTTTAATTATGCTTCATTCTTTTGATCAAGGGCAATAATGTAACTAAAATGAGATGAAAAAAACGTATCTACCCTTACTGTTGATCCTTTTGATGGTTTTTTTCGAAAGTTGTCTAACTACTGTCGACCGAGAAAAACCATCGGATGTGGAATACATGGATGTTTCATTCCAGGGACAAGTATTACCGATCTTTGAGAATAATTGTGTGAGATGCCACGGAAGTTATGGCGGTTTAAATGTGACCAGCTATGATAGTCTGATGCTTAGCATTGGAAATAAATGGCAGGATAATATTATCGTGGCCGGTGATGCCGAATCAAGTGGTTTATATGATGTATTAACAGAAACTCCACAATTTGGTATCCCTAGAATGCCACTCGATGGCCCCTATTTAAGTGCCGATGACAGAAAAATTATACAAGTCTGGCTGGATGAAGGGGCTCTTAATAATTAAAGCCCTTCATTACCTAATCATATAAATAAAATTATAGCATTGTTTTTAATTCCTGCGCTACAGAACGGTTGTATTGGAAAGTAAGATCTTTGTAATTAACGATATCTACAATGGCTCCGATCAGACATAACCCTCCAGTAAGTAAATAGAGGATCCCCATACCTACTTGATTCAATAAGATCCGGTGTATACCTGCAACTCCGAGGAAAGCTAACAAACAGGTAAACAAGATTAGTTGAGGGTCTTTCCTGCGGGAATTATAAGCATTAGCAAACTTCCTCAGGTCATCTTCACTCATTGTACTAATCAATTTACCAAGGTAAAGTGCCTCGTCGCCTTCTGCTTTTGGGAAATAATCTAATACACTAGACATTTTCTGGCTCCATTTTATTTTTGGGGTTATTAAAAAACAATCTTTTCCAGATTGACAAAATTCGTGCACTTAAGATCAGAACAGCAAGTGGTCCCATAAAATTAGCATTCAGAGATTCTCTGATCTCCCCTCTGAACAAAAAGGCTATGGAATGACCCAAGCCATCCCCTAAACAAAATGGGGCGCCTAATAACTCAAATAGGCATAGAGATGTGCCATTATTATAGGGATTCATGGTAGCCATTAATAAAAGGCCTCCAAGAAATACCATCCATTCAATGTGTTTCTTAAGAATTTTCATGCGTCTGTAATACGCATCAATTCTACATTGTTTCGTTTAAAAAAGAAAGGCTACGAATTATATTGATATAACCGCCATAGAATCGATCCGGTTTGAGTGATCAACCGGGATACAAGTTCAAATTCAATGGTTGAGAACAATACTTTTCTTTTCAGAATTACCACTCCGAATATTTCAGATTCATCAGGTAAATTCATCTCATTATTTAATAATTCTTTTTCATTTACTTTACAGATAGGTACAGCTATCTCACTGGTAAGGTTGTGATACTTTGAACCTTCTTTAAACGTACCTTTCTCCTCTTTAACAATATTATTTACAATATATCCGACTTTATTCTTACCTAATTCCTCAATGAGAGTTTGTTCAGGGATAGTTTCAAAATTTGAATCTTCAATTCCTTGGGCAATGCGATAAACTACACGTTCATTTTTTCCATCCCCAACATACCAAAACCCTGTTAATTCAGATTTGGTAATGGCATTAAGTTCTGAGATAAGAACATCAACGGTATCTTCAAAATCACCAGTTATTGCACTTTCCATCAATTCCATTACCAATTGTTCTTTGCTCATCTCAAGATCCTCATGTAATCCTGAAATTTGAACATTGGTAACCAGCTTCATTCTAACTAGATCAATGATCTTCTGTTTGTCGTTGGTAAAGAGTTCTTTTTTGAAGAAATCGGCAGCTCCCAATTCCATTGCCTTCTTCTCTTTCTCAATGGTAGGAAGATTGGTCATTATAAGTACGGGGATCTTGCTCTTATCTTCATCACCACGAAGTGATTCCAGCAATTCCAGTCCACTTAAACCGGGCATATGAATATCAGATATAATCAGGTTTATCTGAGTTGTAGTTAAAATATCTATCGCTTCCTGTGCATTCTTTGCATTAAACAGATTGTACTCTCTTCCCAGTAGACCCTTTGCTAAAAAATGAATGGGATCATCATCATCAATGACTAAAATATTGTATTTGTTCATCACTAAGTTGCTTTGATTAACGGCATTTCGATATAGAATGTTGATCCTTCATTTTCAATCGATTCAACCCAGACTTTGCCTTTATGAATTCTGACTATGTTTTGTACTACATCTAACCCTAAACCGGTACCAATTTCTCCATCAGTACCTTTACTGGAATAATTGCTGTCAGAATCATGTTCTGTAAACAATTTATCGATCATATGTTCCGGAATTCCAATACCGGTATCAGTGATCCTGAATTGTATCAGGTCGTCACTATTAGTTATAGATAAAGATACTGTCCCATTAGTCTGGGTAAATTTCAATGCATTTGATACTAAGTTATTCAATGCTATTTCCATTTTTACTTCGTCAAGTAAAACCCGGTTATGTTTTAATGAAAGATCAATACTTAACCCGATCTTTTTGAGAATAGCTTTCGGGTTATTTACTGATTTTACTTTATCGGCCAGTTCTCGTAAATCTGTAACTAAAAGATCCGGTTCATCCATTTTCTTTGAGCTATCCTCGGCATCTAATACTTTCTCAACCATTTCTAGTAATTTCCTGCCGCTGGACTCCATAACCTGCAGCATCTCTGCCTTTTCTTCTTCCGAAAAATCCATATCCTGCTTTAGCATATTTGCTAATCCAACAATCCCTGTGAGTGGATTTTTGATATCGTGAGATACCATTCTAACCAGATCATCCTTTTTCTTATTTAAATCCCTGAGATCTGCTTCTCTTTTTCTCAGATCGATGATGCGCTGTTTTCTCTCTTTTTGAAGTTTGCTTAAAAAAAGATGGGTTCTTATCCGGGCAAGTACTTCGTCTTTTTGAAATGGTTTGGTAATGTAATCAACCCCACCGGCTCTGAATCCTTCAACTTTGTCACTCGTTTCAGATAGTGCACTTAGAAATATAATGGGTATATCCTTTAGCTTGTCCTTTTGTTTGATCTCAGTGCATACTTCAATACCCGTCATATCAGGCATCATGATATCGAGCAACACCAGATCCGGCTCTCTACTCTCAATCAAATCAATAGCATCGGATCCGTTAAAGGCGACAATAGGCTGAAAGCCCTCACCTCTTAAAACATGAGATAACAAGCGTATATTCGCCTCTGTATCATCGACTATAAGAATTAAAAAATCCTCAGGGGCAATTAGAAATTGGCTCACGTTGCTCAATAAATGATTTCTTTGTTAAGGGATACCATATAGTATACTAATAATCGGTTGAAACTAAATAATCTTAAGTATGGTTGAAACTATAATTTGTACGAATCGTCATATGTTTGACTGTATACTTCAATCACTTTTAGAATTATGAAACTTTTTATCGGGTTACTTTTGCTTTTTCTCCAGACGGCTACTGATTCTGGAAGTTCAACCATTCAGGATTCTTTAAAGTGTAACGATGATATTTCCAGAGTAGAAATCTCAGACAAGAACAATTCCATAGTACTTGGGTTTGATGAGAATCACATTTATATGATCATCAATGAAGAGATCAAAAATAGTGTTAACTCATCAATGGTGGAGGTTTTCAAACACGAAAATGAATTGTTTTACGATTCTCAGGGATTATTTTTACCCGGTGAGCCACCATTCCTGACCTCTACTAAAATTGATATTCCCTCTGATGAAGTAGAATTGAAATTTGAACATGGAGATATTGAATTTTTGTATGCAAAACAGGTAGATATTCGTTTTGAGGATATCATCTTCCCAAACGGATCTTCCGTATTGAGAAATTTTTATATCGAGGATCTGGAGCAATTTGTGCTAAAGTACAGATCAGCCTGTTTTTAAAAAATCCCTTCTAATCTGTAACAAATCCGGCATTAGTAGTTCCTATCAATAAAACAGAAAGGACATTGTATGCTGAAGTATATACTTGTTTGTATAGTAGCATTTGCTGGGTTTCGCTTTTGGTATGATTATCCAATTCACCGGGCTCCGGGTGAAGTGGTTGATGGAATACCACAAATACACAGAACAAACCAGCCTCCCTTCGATTTTGAAAAATACACAATAACTCCTCTTCGAAGTATTGAGGCTGAAGCCCGGATCATCAAAAGAAGAAGATATTTTTTTGATGCTAAATCAGATCTTTCCCCAATAGATGTTCTGGTTGGATGGAATGAGATGTCGGATGAGCGCAATCTCAATGAGATCCATTTTTCTTTAAAAGACCGATATTATGATCTTGATCTTACAAAAGCTCCCTTCCCTTTGCACGAAATTAAAGCTCAGATCGGTCTCTGGCATTTAATCCCGGCGAACAAGAATATATCTGACAAATTGAAAAAGTTAAGGAGCGGACATATACTAACTATCGAAGGTTATATTGTAAATGTTGAATCTTTAGATGAGGTAGGTTGGAAATCTGAATTAGAAGCCCCTCGAAACGGACATTTAAAGAACTCGATTATTTGGGTTGAACATATTCAACTTAAATAAGTAGGCTACATTTAGACATTTTTAACTTGATATCTGATATTTTTTGCATTTTCTTTTCAATGGGTCAAAAATCAAAAGGTATAGTTATGTCGTCGAAACATTTAGGAACCGTAAAGTGGTTCCATAATATAAAAGGCTACGGGTTCATTAATGCGGATAATGATGAGGAAGTATTTGTCCATTATTCAGAAATAGACTCGGACGGTTTTAAAAAATTGAAACGTGGTGAAAAAGTAGAATTTATTCTCGACAACGGAGAAAAAGGGCTGCTTGCTAGGGAAGTTAAATTGATCGAGTCTGAATTGGATTCAGATCCTGAATTCTAATTAATGAACTGGATAAAAGACTCTTTTACCGACCTCCTTTTTCTTATTTCTTCCGGAGTTCTGATATATACTCAAAATCAACCTCTGTATATCATTCTCTGGATTTACACCGGGCTATTATTAGTAAGTAAGATCGCTTTCTTCTTTATTGGAATGCTCCAGTCAAAAGCTTCAAAAACAAGTGTACCAGATTGGTTTTACCATGTTTTGTATGGTGGTACAATTTTAATTCTGGCACTTGGCAGCTATTATTATTTAACAATTGCCTGGGTAATAATTTGGGGGTTATCTTTCTTGGCTTCCAGAAAGAAAAAATGAAAAAGCTTCCAACAAATTGAAAAAATATACTTACTGGTTTTTCCTGTCAATTCTTTTGATCCCTTCTTCAATTTCCAAGGCTCAGTCATCTGAATTAACTTCAGTTCCTTTTAAATATAAAATCGAAGTTTTTAGTCTTTATTCGCCCACGTCAATGCGTTTTCTGGGGAAAACACCGGATTCTCAAACTTCCCAGTTTACCATCGATCTTAAAAAAATTTTTAAGCAAAAATCCGAGGATGTTTTCTTTACTTATAAAGTTCATCTTACGCCTTATATTGGATTTGATTATTCAAAAAGAGATGATAATGGGCGAAAAGACTATGCTCACGGCTTTGGCCTCTCCCCTGTAGGATTAGGGCTGGTAAAAGTTTTTAACGAGAAGTATCAATTTGTAGCAGAAACCACAGGGGGATTTATATATATGAATAAAGTGTTTCCTACCGATGATGCTAAACGCTTAAATTATACCTTTGATATAAAACTAGCTTTCGACCGAAAGTTATACCAATCACTTGGTTTTTCATTAGGGTACAAATTTCATCATATTTCGAATGCTCAAACCGGAGAAGAAAACCCTGGTTTAGATTCAAATTTTCTTTTTATTTCACTGAATTATAAAATTAATTAAATGAGTATTACAGCAGTTATAAAAACATCTAAAGGTGATATAAACCTTGAACTTTTCGACGATAAAACACCTAAAACTGTAGCAAATTTTGTCAACCTTGCTACCCGTGGTTATTACGACAACTTAAATTTCCACCGGGTTATCTCAGACTTTATGATTCAGGGAGGTTGCCCAAACGGAACCGGAACCGGTAGCCCGGGGTATAATTTCGAAGATGAATTTACTCCTGATCTGAAGCATGATGTTCCCGGCATTCTTTCTATGGCCAATGCTGGTCCGGGTACCAATGGAAGTCAGTTCTTTATCACTCATGTTCCCACTCCCTGGCTTGATGGCCGACATACCGTATTTGGAAAAGTATTGACCGATACTGATCAAGAGGTGGTCAACAGTATCAATCAGGGTGATAAGATCGAAACGGTGATCATCAATGATGATATTTCAGAATTATTGACTTCTGTAGAAGAAGTTGCCTTCTGGAATGAAGTTCTGGATGAGCGCTTTCCTTCAAAATAAGTTATGATCGTACATGAACCGAGTATTTGATAACATACCGGTTAAAGAAAACTGGAGAAAGAAACTCTACATTATAATTTTTGAAGCGGAGACCCGCTTAGGGAAACTCTTCGATGTTATACTCATAGCTGCTATATCACTTAGTGTATTAGTAGTAATGCTCGATTCAATGGCAGAAATCCGGGCTGAGTACGGGTATGCACTTAGAATTACCGAATGGGTTTTTACCGTTTTATTTAGTGTAGAGTTTGTTCTTCGTTTGATCTGTGTTCGTCAGCCATCAAAATATTTTTTCAGCTTTTATGGCATGATCGATTTTCTTGCCATTTTACCCACATATCTGAGCCTTTTTCTTCCTGGCACTCATTATCTTACCGCAATCAGGGTACTACGTATATTACGTGTATTCAGAGTATTGAAATTGGTTCAATACATGAAAGAAGCGAACTATCTGAGTAGTGCACTTATCGCTAGTCGCAGGAAGATCTCCGTATTCTTATTTGCTGTGATCATGATCGCTATCTTTGCCGGGTCATTGATCTATGTTGTTGAAGGTCAGGAAAATGGATTTACCAGTATTCCTACCAGTATTTACTGGGCTATAGTAACACTTTCAACGGTTGGATTTGGGGACCTTGCACCACAAACAGGTTTAGGCAAGTTCATCGCTACACTGATCATGATACTAGGTTATGGAATAATCGCTGTCCCCACAGGGATAGTTAGTTATGAAATGGCCAGAGTTAAAGATGAAGAACTAAAATACTGTCCTAAGTGCCATGCTACCCATCACGACGATGACGCTGCTTTTTGTAAGAAATGTGGAACCAATCTAATAAAAAAATAAACTTTCTGATTTGATCATCGTACTGATGTCCGGCAACAGAAATTCATCAGTACATTATGAAAAAATATTTCTATTCAACCGGACTTACCCTCTCCTTTCTACTATTATCTCTTCCTCTTTTTGCACAGAATTACAGCAATGATCTTGAATACAGAAAATGGAGAGTAACTCTTATAAATCCTATTGGATCAAATGGAGCTAATGCAACTGATTATACAGCTAAATATTCGATCAACTTAATTGGTGGATATCACGGAGCATTAAATGGTGCAGAATTCGGAGCTTTGTTCAATGCAGAAAAGTATTATGCCAGTGGCGTGCAATTAGCCGGGATAACCAACTACTCGCAAGGATATATGGAAGGTGTAAACATTACCGGGGTTATCAATTACAGTAGCGATTACATGTCCGGAATTCAGTTCGCCGGAGTGGCAAACATAACCGGTGATAATCTGGAAGGAATAAATATAGCCGGTGCATTAAACCTGTCGGGTCATAATTCAAGTGGATTACAATTTGCAGGAATTGGAAATGCCAGCACCGGTACCATAGAAGGTTTACAATTCGGCGGATTATTCAATGCCGCGATGGATGATATTTCGGGTTTGCAAAGTACGGCAGGGATAAATTTTGCAAGAAATGATGTAGAAGGTTTACAGGCTGCAGGAGTTGCTAACTTTGCTGGAGATGATATTTCCGGCTTACAGGCTTCAGGGGGAGCAAATATAGCTCTTGGGAATATAGAGGGGCTTTTAGCTTCCGGATTTTTTAATTATGCCGGCCGTAGTGCTTCCGGATTAATGGCTACAGGAGGTGTAAATGTGGCCAGAGATTTAGAAGGACTTGCTTTCGCTGGTGTAGCTAACATTGCCAAAGATATTCAGGGACTTATGATAGGTACAGTAAATTACT
Source organism: Balneolaceae bacterium UBA7797 (assembly GCA_002480645.1). Taxonomy (GTDB): domain Bacteria; phylum Bacteroidota; class Rhodothermia; order Balneolales; family Balneolaceae; genus UBA7797. The sequence goes on along the minus strand of DLCN01000016.1, from coordinate 107,342 downwards.
CTGAAACTGCACTTGGTCTTGAGATAGGAGTACTCAATATTGCAAAAGAATTTGAAGGAGCTCCCATTGGTATCGTAAGTCTATATGGCAACGGTCGAAAAAATATTGATATTCGGTATAGTGATGGTGGTTTTACCGATGTTGGTTTTACAACTGGAACATACCGTGTCTATAATTCAGCAATTATCGGTTACAATACCAACTTACAAAGAAATGTATATCGCGTAGGATTAGCCGTAGGTTTGGAAAAGAACATCACTGATTCATTTGAGAAAGTGTCAAACTCTTCGCTGTTTGTAAATCAGGAATTTAGCATGCTTCATCATTTTGAAGAAGATTGGAGCAGACGAAAAAACTGGATCTATAGTTATAAGTTCCTGATTGGTAAACGATTTGGGAATTATGCTTCGTTGTATGGTGGTCCGTCATTAAATATGCAGGTGAGTCGGGTTAACAATTCCGATGATTACACCTGGTACAGCTTGTGGTCTCCCACCAGAAAAGGACGGCAGTATCAGTTTTGGGTTGGCTTCACTGTTGGAATGAGATTATTCCATCAAAAAGATTTACCACTTTTAAAAGATGATTACAACGATTGGGACTGGTAACAATAAAAAAAAAGTTAGATGGTTTGATAGCAGGGCTAAAACTAATCAATCACTATGAAAGCTATTTTTTTAACTGCAGCAATAACTGTTGTACTTGCAGGTATATTCGTTATAAACTCTGATAGTAAAGAGGTAGAAAACACTGAATTTAACCACGTAACTCATATTGCTCATCAGGATACCGTGCCTGCAGATTATCCGGTTCAAAAAACGGAAGCCGAATGGAAAGAGATATTAACTCCTTCTCAATTCAGAATACTTAGAAACAAAGGAACCGAATTACCTTATGTTAACGAATACTACAAGGTTACAAAAGATGGCGTCTATGTATGTGCGGCTTGTGGCCACCCACTGTATGATTCTAAACATAAATATAAAAGTGGCACCGGTTGGCCTAGTTTCTGGAAACCTATAGATGATAGCGTAGTCGTTGAATTAGAAGATAACAGCCTATTCATGGAACGTACTGAGATCGTTTGTTCAAATTGCGGAAGTCATATTGGGCATGTTTTTGATGATGGCCCCAAGCCAACCGGATTAAGATATTGCATGAATTCTGCGGCAATGAAATTAGTAGAACGGAATCAGATATCCACTAACTCTGATAATTGAAATTGAATCTTTGTTTTAATCAGGTAACTTAAGGCGCTTACAAGCGCCTTTTTTTTATCCTAATTTTTTAGAATGAGTACTAAAGCAAAGATCCTGAAAAAAGCTGAATTCAATCCTCGTTTAAAAACCTATTTTTTGGTCTATGGGATTTTCATGTTTCTGATAACGATCGTTGGAATTCCTTTTGTCCTTTTCTGGGTTCTTATCGCCCCGGTCTTTATCAATAAGTATTTTGACAGATTGGAATGTGAATTGACCACTCGCTCTTTACGTTTTAAAAAAGGTTTTCTGGTTCAGGTCGAAAAAACAATTCCTTTAGATAAAATTCAGGACCTTACTTTTAAAGAAGGTCCACTTCTAAAATGGCTGGGTTTAAGTATCTTAAGAATAGAAACGGCAGGAAATTCAGGTGCAGGTGTCGCCGATCTAAGCCTGATAGGGATAGTAGATGCTCATGTATTCCGGCAAATGGTTTTTGATCAAAGAGATCTTGTTACCGATAATAAATCCGTGAGTCACTCAAATACCGACGAAAACAGTATTGAAGTACTTAAAGAAATACGAGATATAATGCTTAGAATTGATCAAAAACTGAATCAATCCTGATAATTAAGCTCCTTTGGTATTAATTTTCTATTAAAGAATTTCACCAGAAAAATTGCTACAGCCCATTGTACCAGTACCGTTGCAACTGAATATGTACTGAATGGATTATACCAGGTATCCGGAGCATATTCAGACGCACTTAAGTACATCCACCATGCCAGTAGTGTTATAACCTCAACCGGTACTATGTATTTAATGATGATCTCCCACCAGGAACCCAGATCGGTTTTGCTTTCTTCTGTATTTACCAGTTCAGTGCGAAACTTCTCAGTACCATACCTGATAACTGCATATGAGATAAATGCTCCGGACACCATCAATCCTACCCCCCAAACAAAATCCTGATTGGCAAAAAAGGTAAGATTCATCGCTGAAGGAATCCCAAATGCAAAACCGGCTACGGCGATAAAAACAGTTGCTTTTTTTCTGGACATTCCTGTATCAACAAATACTTTCACTGCTAGTTCGATCATAGAAATGAGAGAACTGAATGCTGCAAAAGTAAGTCCAAGGAAAAATAAGATGGAAAAGATCCCTCCTCCGGTCATTTGAGAAAACAATTGCGGCATCCAGATGAATGTTAACCCGGTTCCGGCAGGACCAGATGTTTTCATTACATCCAAAATTTCTCCATTGTTCATTGAATTACCCAGTGTACCAAACACAGTGGAAAAGATAATGATAGCAGCAAGCAATGAGATCATGTTGTTTCCGATCCCGGTCTGAAACGCACTGATGGTAATATCATCACTTTTCCTCATGTAGGTGGCATAGGTTAAGATCAATCCCCAGGCAGCTCCGGTATCCCATGCATTTTGAGTTAATGCTTCCAGCCAGATCTCGGGTTGCTTCAGGGTAGACCAGTCAGGTGTAAACAGGTATTTAATTCCTTCAATACTACCGTCCATAGTTACTGCTTTTATCAGTGAAACAATTAGTACAAGTAGCAAAGCGGGGATTAGAAATTTATTTACTTTTTCTATGGATGAGATTCCCCTGATCACAACAAATGCACCTAACAACATTATGATCGCATGCATTATTACAGGGAAATACGTAGCGTGAAATCCATCCCAAACTGCATTAGCCTCACTAAAAGTTTCCGGTAACGGCACTCCGATTGATTGTGCCAGATAGTATAAGCACCAACCGGCAACAACGCTGTAATAGAACATGATAGCTGTGGCTACAAACCCGATAAAACCACCCATCCATCCTTTTTTCTTACCGATCAGCTCAGAGAATGAACCAATAATTCCTTTCCGTCCATTTCTGCCAATCCCGTATTCAGCTATTATAAGTGGCACTGACCATAGAAACAGGAACGAAATCCATGCGACCAGGAATGCCCCTGCTCCAGTCTCCCCTCCATTCTGAGCTGCAATTCTGGGAAATCTCCAGATATTTCCAGTTCCAATGGCAATCCCTAACACACTTAGAATGAGTCCTAGTTTAGACGAAAACCGTTCTTTACTCGTATCAGTCATGCAAATATTTGTTAATTGAAAAATAGGTTCACAAAACTTCCGTTTTGCACCATTGTGGTTTGTATTTTAGGTGCTGTTCTATTTTGAATAGAATCAGGCTATGCCTATAATTGCAGGCCTATCATAAAGGTAATTATTGAGTATCCAAAAACTATTTCAGTCAGAAAATTAATACATGTTTTCAGATCATAATAAGACGAACAAATATCTCGCTATTTTCACGTTCTTTGTTTCGTTAATCGTATATACACTAACCCTGGCACCAACTGCAAGTTTTTGGGACGCCGGAGAATTTATAGCAGTTGCCCATGGCTTACAGGTAAATCACCCTCCCGGAGCACCTCTTTATTCCATTTTAGGACGTGTGGCCTCTATGTTCATGCCCACGGAGTATGTTGCACTGAGTATTAATTTCCTGAGTTCACTTGCGTCCGCATTTACAGTAATGTTTCTCTATCTCATAATTGTTCGGCTCGTTCGTGAATTTCGTCCTGCGTACGATGAAATGTCAAAAAGTGATAAGATAGGTATGTATGGTGGCGGACTTGTGGGTGCATTAACCTTTGCAGTTACCGACACTTTCTGGTTTAATGCCGTTGAAGCGGAGGTTTATGCCTTATCCATGTTTTTCACTGCTATTGTGGTTTGGTTGGCATTAAAATGGGCTGAAAATCACGATAAAGCTTACAATGAGCGTTGGTTAGTGCTCATAGCCTATATGTTTGGACTAGCTATCGGGGTTCACCTGCTTAACTTATTGGCCCTCTTCTTTGTCGCGCTTATTGTTTATTTCAAAAAGAAAGATTTTACACTTGTCAGTTTTGGTTTGATGGGAGTCATTTCAGTCCTCTCCTTCCTGTTAGTGTACCCTTTTACTATTCAGGAATTACCTGACTGGGCGGATAAGATCCATAAAAGTTCGTATGGGCTGATCGGACCGATGACATTCATCTTCATTTTTATGGGATTGATCGCCTGGGGTATTTATTACACTCAGAAACATAAACACAGATTGGCAAACATCGCACTCATCAGCTATGCTATGATCATGATCGGTTATTCTTCCTATTCCGTGATTATGATCCGTTCGATCGCTGATCCTCCGATTGATGAAAATGATCCTGAGACGGTAGAAGCTTTCGTTAAATATCTTAAGCGTGAGCAATATGGTGAAACTCCCCTGCTAAAAGGTAAGAACTTTGATAATGCGATCGGCAATATCAATCAGGACAAGGAAGTCTTCTTCCCTCGTCGATATTCTTCTCAGCCCAATCACGTTAATTACTATAAACAATACGATAGTGATTGGGACTTTTTCTGGAGTTATCAGATCAATCATATGTATATCCGTTACTTTAACTGGAACTTCATAGGCAGGGTTTCAGATATGCAGGATACGGGCTGGCAATCCGGATTTGAAACTGAAAAGTATCCGGAAAATGCCGCAAGTAATGCCTATTACTTTATTCCATTCCTTCTGGGAGTATTTGGCCTGATCTTCCATTTTACCTCCGACTGGAGGCGGGCTTTTGCAATATTAACACTGTTCTTTATCACCGGTATAGCGATCATTATATTCCTGAATCAGACGCCCTATCAACCCAGGGAAAGAGATTATGCCTACGTAGGGTCGTTCTTTGCCTTTGCCATTTGGGTGGGGCTTGGAGTCACCGGTTTGGTGGATCTTGCTAAGAGTTATTTAAAGGATAATGCGGTAGTCAGTTACGGCATTGTGGCTTTGGCTCTCATAGGTTCTCCAATATTGATGGGATCTCAGAACTGGGATGACCATGATCGGCATGATCGTTACGTAGCCCCGGACTATGCAAAGAACCTGCTTAATTCTGTGGCTCCAAATGCTATCATATTTACAAACGGGGATAATGATACATTCCCTCTCTGGTACGCACAGGAAGTTGAAGGTGTCCGTACGGATGTTAGGATTGTATGCTTAAGCCTGCTCAATACTGATTGGTATATTAAACAATTAAAAAAGCAATGGTCGCATGAGTCTGCCCCATTACCGATCAGTTTCAATGATGAAGAAATTGACCGTATTACTTCCCGGATCGATCGTTGGGAACCTAAAACCATTACCGTACCGGTTAATAAACCGATGTTGAAAGAAGCTTTCTCCGAAGATGCTAAGTACAAAGAAGCGATCGGTGTTAAACCGGATACTTCCCTGCAGATCTTCCAAAGCGGAACAGACTTTGAAATGCCAGTTGACTCGCTGGATGATGCCATGCAATGGAAAGTAAACGGACGATTTTACGGCCGAGATGCTCAGGGCAATGGAGTTTATTTCATGCAGGTACAGGATCTTATGATCCTCGACCTCATCAAAACCAACAATTGGTTACGCCCTATTTACTTCGCTAATACGGTTTCTTCACAAAGTATGTTGGGTATGGAAGATTACTTCAGAACTGAAGGTAAAGCCTATCGCATAATTCCGAAGAAAGTGGAATCAGAGTTTACCGGTTTCATCGATCCTGATCTGAATGCTAAACGTCTGCGCAAGTTTTCATTCAAGAACTGGAATGCAGAAGGTGTGTACTTTGATGAGAACATCCGCCGCATGCTGGGCAACTATCGTTACAGTTTCCTTCAGCAGGCAGAAACCTATATGGAAATGAACGAGCCGGATAGCGCTTATTACTGGCTTCAATACTCTGAGGAAAAAACTCCGTTCAGAAATGATGAGGAGAATTATAACATAACATCACTCTTTGCCATCAACTACATTAAGCTTGGAAAGATCGATGATGCAGCCCGTTTAGGTGAATTCATCAAACCGAAAGTGATGAAAGATTTCCGGTCTACCTTTGATCAATTTATCTCGAATCAGGATAAGTTCCAGCAAATGAACGAAGAATTTGAAGCTGCCAGACGCGAAGGTGACGTCAAGGCTCAACGAGAGTTACGTCCTCAGATGCAGGCTGCTTACGAAACTACTCAAAGTATTGTAGATAATCTGATGCAGATCAGACAATATGTTTCAGTTACTCAATATGCGTTATTTAAATCGGGCAAAACCGAAGATGCTGTTGAAATGGCTAACGAAGTAAACGCCAGCTTTGAAGGCACTCAGTTCCCGGGTTTACCTGAAACTGTTGAACAGAGTGAAATGGAAATTAAACGTTATGGACTTAATTAAGCCTGTTTCCAGTTAACCTGCTGAGTTGTATATTCTAAAAGATTAAAAACGGCTGCTATGATTCATCAATTCACAAAAGAAAATATCGACGCCATTGGCAAAGTACTCGGAGCTACTCCAAAACCACTTGGAGATGATGTATTCCGAATCGAGGTAAAGAACGAAGAAGAGAATCGTAAACTTGCTCTCGAGGTACATTTAGGACTGGATGCCAATGGTGAAAAAATGAATATGGTTTCCGTCTATTCCTACAACACCTTTCTTCAGCTGCATAATGTTACTGCATTTGTAGCCAGCGATATGCTTCAGCAGGTTACATTCTTTGGAAAATCCGGCACTAAGACGTCCGGACTTATTGTCGAAAAAGCTGCAGGATGCAGTCTTTATGCCAATGTTGATGAAGCTATTATCTCCGGCGACTTCACTGCTTTGCCCGAAGATCTTATGATGTGTGGTATCGCCCTTTCTTTAACTGAAAGCATGGACGATGACTTCAGCTTTTGAGGCTGATACTTTCTTGGGAGGCGAATCTAAGCTAGAGGTCTTTAACGATTCCGGGATTGAACTTCCTGCATCACAATCAGAATTCAATGCCTTACTTGAGATCATAGAATCTGATCAAAAGGTAGGATTTAGATATGTGGAAATCGTATTCGTGGATGAAGAAGAGATCGTCCGGGTAAATAAAGAATTTCTGCAGCGAGACTACATTACTGACATCATTTCATTCAGGTATGATGATGATCCAGCATTGAATGATGCGATTGAAGGTACTTTGTATTGTTGCGCACCACGTATTCGTGAACAAGCCAAAGAATTCGCAGATAATGTCAAACAGGAATTCCTCAGAGTTGTTGTACATGGTCTTATTCACCTGATCGGTTATGATGACCAATCTGAGGAAGAGAAAAAAGAAATGACCCGCCTAGAAAATATGTATCTCTCACGCATAGGTGAATTCTAGAAATGATCAGGTAAAGCGAATCTTTTTGTATTAAATCCGTACCCTTTGAGCTATGGAAAGCGAAGAAAAAAAAGACTCAATTGTTAAAGTTCGAAGTAAACAATTCGGCTCTCAACTTTGGAAACTAGTTTCTGATAAACTGGAAGAAAAAGGTGGTACACAAGGCATCCCAAAAGAATATTTACCGCCTCCTCAACATCGGTCAAAGTTCCACTGGCTGATCAATTTGTTATACATTTTCCCTCTCATTCTACTAGGTGGGTTTGTTCTCTCTTTCTTTTGGGATTTTAATGATCTGTCTGTCTCTCCTTTTGGTTTTGAAATTGCTCTGGACGGGATCATGCGCATTTTAACCATTAGCGGCTTGATCGGTTTTCTCACTAACTGGCTGGCAATAAAAATGCTCTTTAAGCCTAGCACACGCCGCCCTATTTTGGGACAGGGATTAATTCCTGCTCAAAAAGATCGTATAGCCTACCGATTAGCCAGAGCCGTTTCCCAGGATCTGATCAATCCTGAGATCATTAAGCAGCGTATACATGAGTCTAATGCCATTGCTAAATACCGGGAGAAAGCCACCGAGTATATTCGAACAGTGATCGATGATCCTCAATTCAGGAGTGATTTGAAACTATTGGTAGTTGGTTATGTGGATGAAATGATCGCAGAACCAGAGGTACGTGCGAAAATCGCCAAAACTATTATTGAACAAATTGAAGGATCCATAGATCAGAATTCTTTCGAACGGGTTGCATTAAAGGCATATAGTTTCTTAAAAGGACAGGAAATGCAAGATTTAGTTGAAGACGCGCTTACAAAGCTTCCGGCCGGTGTGGAAAAAGGTCTGGATAAACTCGATGACTTCCTGGATACCCTACCGGATAGAATTGAACAGAACAGTGAAGTAATAGAGAATCTGGTTACTAATTTGCTGTATAAACTCATCAATCAGTTAGATGTTCACGCTCTTGTTGAGGATAATTTGCGCAAATATGATGAGCAACGACTCGAAATGCTCATAAAAAATGCCAGCAACGATCAATTACGGTACATACAATATCTGGGAGCCGTGCTTGGTACATTAGGCGGGTTTATTATCTGGAAACCGGTTGCCAGTTTATTAGTTTTAGCGTTACTTATTCTGATTACTTTAGGTATTGATTCAGCACTGATCCGAATACAGCGCAGTAAAGATATTTAGTTTACTTAAGGGCATAAATTTTTAATTATTTAAAGACGGTTATGAGACAATTTTTCAAAACAATTCCATTATTTGCAGTTGTTCTATTCGCTGCTTGTTCCACCTCTCAACCTTTATCCACTCCTGCAGATGATCCGGAACCTGAAATTGTAGAAGATTCTCCTGAAGTAGTAGAAATTGATATGCCGGCCAATGACTGGTATTTACAAACTTCTGATGCATCTCCCTATTATGGAACCGGAGTAGAAAGAGCTTATAACGAATTGCTTAAAGACAAAACGCCCGGGAAAGAAGTGGTTGTGGCAATCATTGATTCAGGAACTGATATCGAACATGAGGACCTCAAAGAAAACATCTGGATCAATGAAGATGAGATCCCTGATAATGGTATCGATGATGATAACAATGGTTATATCGATGATATACATGGCTGGAATTTTATTGGAGGTAAGGATGGTGAACATGTCAATCATGATACCTACGAAGTAACCCGTTTATATGCTGCTTTAAAAGATGAGTTTGCCGATGCCGATACAACCGGTTTTACAGAATCAGAATGGCAGGAATATGATTATTATCTGGAAATCAAAGATGCTTACGAAGCAGAATCACTATTTGTACATCAGAATTTAACACAGATCAGAAACATCAATATGGCTGTTCAGGGTGCGAAACAGGTTTTGGGAGTTTCCGATCTTGATTCGGTGTCTGCCGAGCAATTAGAACCTTCCGCCAATGATGGGCCGTATTTGCAACAGGCTAAGCAGTTAGTTGGTTTGCTTCGCGAAAACGATGTAAAAGAAAGTGATTTTAAAGAAGCGTTAGATCAATTCGAAAGTCTGGCAACGTACTCTTTAGACACCTCGTTCGACCCACGTCCGATTGTTGGTGATGATTACGAGGATCTAACAGATCGTTCGTATGGTAATAACGATGTAGCCGGTGTACATAACTTACATGGCACACATGTGGCCGGTATTGTAGGCGCTGTACGGGATAATGGCTTGGGAATAAATGGTATCGCAGATGTAAAACTCATGATCATCCGAACGGTTCCTGATGGAGATGAACGCGACAAAGATGTGGCAAACGCTATCCGATATGCGGCAGAGAATGGAGCTGATGTAATAAATATGAGTTTTGGTAAAGGATTTTCCCCACAAAAAGAATACGTGGATGCTGCCGTAAAATTTGCTGATAGCCTGGGCGTATTACTGGTTCATGGATCAGGAAATGATGGTGAGAATGTTGACACTTTGTTGAACTACCCGAACAAGTATTATGCAGATGGTGGAGAAGCTACGAATTTTATCAATGTTGGGGCTTCTTCCTGGAAATCAGGTGAGGAATTAGCAGCCAGTTTTAGCAATTTTGGTGATACCAATGTCGACATATTTGCACCGGGTGTTTCCATTTACTCAAGTGTTCCGGACAATGAGTATGAAGAAAATGACGGGACAAGTATGGCTTCACCTGTTGTAGCCGGAGTAGCGGCTCTGATCATGAGTTACTATCCGGACCTTACGGCAACTCAGGTTAAAGAAATTCTATTGAAATCAGTAACAATTCCGAGTGTAAGTGAAGTTATGGAACCGGGTACAGGTGAAGAAGTTCCTTTTAGCTCCCTTTCTGTTTCTAATGGGATAGTAAACGCTTATAAGGCACTTCAATTAGCTGAACAGATTTCAAACTCCAAATAAAACAATGCCCGAATTGACAAGCCATTACGATGCCATAGTTGTAGGCTCTGGTCCTAATGGTTTGTCGGCGGCCATCAAATTGGCTCAAAATGACCTTAAAGTGGTCGTTATAGAGTCGAAGACTACCATTGGTGGCGGCACGAGAACTCAGGAATTAACAGAACCGGTTTTTTATCATGATGTGTGTTCTGCGGTACACCCAACGGCTCTTAGTTCTCCCTTTTTTTCCTCGCTCCCACTTTCAGATTACGGCCTTGAATGGATTCACCCTGATTTTCCAATTGCACATCCATTAGATAACGGAGAAGCCGTTATAGCTCATCAATCGGTTTCAGAAACTGCCTTAGAATTAGGTATCGATGGCGATGCTTACTCTGCCCTTTTTAGAGATTTAACGAAAAACTGGCCCGTACTCAGACACGATCTTTTTGGAACACTCAGAAAAGTAAAGCACCCAATCAGAATGGTTGATTTTGGCTTATCAGGGATGAGATCTGCAAAAGGATTAGTAGATTCAACATTTAGAAATCAACAAGCAAAAGCATACTTCGCAGGAGTAGCTGCACACAGTATTTTACCTTTAGACAAAGCTTTTAGTGCTTCATTCGGATTGGTTTTGGGAGCCTCAGTACATGCCGTAGGGTGGCCAATTGCGAAAGGAGGTTCACAAGCAATAAGCTCTGCAATGGCAAATTACCTTGAATCTCTGAACGGTGAGATCATTACAGATTTTGAGGTTACGGATTTAAGCCAATTTCCAGTAGATATCCCTGTTCTGCTTGATCTTACTCCGGCTCAGATCATAAAAATATCAAAGGGCCGTCTGCCCTCTTCTATTAAAAATAAACTATCCAGATTCAAATATGGTCCGGGTGCTTTTAAAATGGATTTTGCACTGTCTGAACCCGTACCCTGGGTGAATGACCGAGCTAAAAGAGCCGGGACTTTACATCTGGGTGGAACTTTCGAAGAGATCGCACATTCAGAAAAGATGGTTTGGAATAATCAAGATCCCAGGGAACCCTATGTATTAGTTTCTCAACCCAGTGTATTTGATGCAAGCCGGGCTCCAAATGGCAAACACACCCTTTGGGCGTATTGCCATGTACCAAATGGCTCAGAAAAGGATTACTCAAATCGAATAATCAAGCAGATTGAACGGTATGCTCCCGGCTTCAGAGATATAATCATATCGTACTCATCCATGAATGCTCCGGATATGGAAAGTTATAATGCCAATTATGTTGGGGGTGATATTAATGGAGGTGCTCAAAATTTAGCACAGTTATTTGGCCGCCCCCTTTTGAAATGGGATCCCTATCATCTGAAAAACAGATCTTATATCTGCTCTTCCTCAACTCCACCGGGTGGTGGAGTACATGGAATGTGTGGCTTCCACGCCGCCAGATCATTATTAAGACGAGAGTTCAATATTCACTGATCCAGTTCTTTGTGATTTTCAGGATCTAATTCTCTTAACGTTGACCAGCGGTACATCCCCGTATCATGTCCGTCGTGCCATGTGATCTGTAATGCATGATTACCGATCTGTTTAACAGAAGTGATCTCCATTCTTGCCGGATCTTTTTCGAAAAAGGCTTCCGGTTCAAATTTATTCATCTGAGAATGACCGCCGCGACACACCACACACGGACAATTTTTTCGCAGGCCATAGAGTGGATAAACCGAAAGGTGACCATCCCCCCATTCAATCAACATCTTCTGATTTTCGTTATCTATTTCAAGTCCGGCGGGGGTGGTTGATGGTTCCATGAATACGTACATTCCTAAAATTACCGTTATACAATAAGGCTGATCTATACTGAGATCTCCTCCTAACTATGCTTCTAAATTAGTAATGATCTGGACTATAATCACGGCTATTATAACATCAATTATCAGCACATGGCTGGGTTATCGTCGGCTCATTTATCTGCATCAGTTATCTGTTCGTAATGTTTTATTTACCGCCATAATAGCTTTGCTCATTTATTCAGCTATGCTTTTTCTTTTCAAAATGGAATTGATGACAGAAGCAATAGCCGGAACTATTATTGCCAATGTATATGCATCAATTTTCGGTTTTTTTGCAGGATCAGCCATCGATCAATACCAAACCAGAGCCAATTCAGGAGACGTGCTTTATATCAACCGAACTTTTATTTCAGAATACCTGCCGGTAATTATTGCATCCGGACTAATACTACTCGGACTTTTTCGATCCTCCCTTTTTACAAACCCGGTACTAACTCCTATTCGTTTAACCTCCGGATTATCATTGATGGCGATCGGCATATGGGGTTATACCATTCGAATGGTTCCCGAATTTAGAAAGAAAGGCATCATACTAATTGATTCGTTAATAGACTGGGAAGATTTTTTGGGTTATAAATGGTACACCGAGGATGTACTTGAGATCGAATATTTATACGATGATACGATCCGCTCATTTAAAACATTGATACCTTCCGAAGAACAAATGAAGGTAGAGACCATGCTTGCATTGAAAATGAAGGAGAAAGTTGAAGAAAAGGATAACTAACTCTTTCTTCATAATGGTATATTCCCGCACAGAATTTAAGGATAACGTAATAGTAAATATTTATGGCAAGCTTTGATATTGTAAATGAGATAAATGCGCAGGAAGTAGATAACGCGGTCAACAATACATTAAAAGAGATCAGTTCTCGGTACGATTTTCGTGGTTTGCACACCGAAGTAACCTATCACAAAAAAGAGAACAGGATCCACCTGGTAGCTGCTGAGAATATGAAGATGCAGGCTGTAAAAGAAATGCTGTCACGAAACTTCATCAAACGTGGTATTGATGCAAAAGTGCTAGAATTTGGTGAAGAGGAAGGTACATCTCAGGGACATCTTAAGATGGACGTACTGTTACAGGAAGGGATCAGCCGGGAGATCACAAAAAAGATCGTTAAAGAGATCAAGGACCTGAAAATTAAGGTACAGCCTCAAATTCAGGACGAACAAGTTCGGGTTACCGGAAAGAAAATTGATGATCTCCAGGCTGTTATTCAGCACCTGAAAAGTAAAGATATGGGCATTCCACTACAGTTTGTGAACTTTAAGTGATCACTTTACCAGTTTATCAAGTTCTACCATGATGCATTTATTTCTGATATAAGGCAGACCTTCTTTAACAGCTAATGCCTCTGCTTCAGGTGTGGATACATCAAGCTGAGTCCAAATGACCGGCTTCTGACCGGTCTTATTTTTCCAGGCAACCACTTCTTTTACTTCGTCTAACGTATACTCTTTATTTCTGAAGACATTAACAATGTGTACCGGAACAGACTCTGGAATATCATTGATGTTCGCATAACATTTTTCGCCGTTCACTTCTTCAACCATAGGGTTTACGGGGATCACTTTGTACCCTTCATCCATCAGGTATTTGAAAGCATAATTACTGGTACGATACATGTTCGGTGAAGCACCGATCATGGCAATGATTTTTGCGGTTTTTAGAATATCCTGAGTATCCGGAGCTGAATTTTGCATGGGTAGGTTAACCTGATAACTGTTATGTATGTTCCTTATCTTGTAAGGTAATTAAAATCACAATTCCTAAAATAAGGATCATTTTGAGCATAATTAAAGACGGTGATACCGTAAAAGTTCATTACACAGGAAAATTACAAAATGGTGAAGTTTTCGATTCATCCGTTGAGCGTGAACCCCTTGAATTTACTCTTGGTCAGGGTCAGTTAATTCCCGGCTTTGAGAAAGCAATTATCGGACTAAAAGTTGGAGATTCCACCACTACTAACATCCCAAGTGCAGAAGCATATGGCGATCATAATCCAGAAATGGAAGTTCAGGTAGAAAAGGCGCAATTGCCTGAAGGAATGGAACCACAAGTTGGCATGCAATTGCAATTAAACCAACCAAACGGTCAGGCTATTCCGGTACAGATCACAAAAGTAGAAGGCGAACAGGTAACTATCGATGCCAATCACCCATTGGCTGGTAAAGACCTTACCTTCGATATTGAAGTTGTAGAAATAGCATAATTTTTTGCGATTTTTAGAAGTGAGTATGTACGATTCATGCTCACTTCAATTTATTCTTATCCTATCCCCTTTTAATGGCCGACTTTTCACAATCCTCAACCATTTCCATCACCTGCCCTAAAGGAATCACTCCTTATCTTGAACAGGAGTTAATAGCTCTTGATTTTCCAATCGTAAAGAAAAGATTAGCAGGCATTGAAACTAAAGGCACACTGAACGACTGTATGCTTCTAAATCTGTCGTTAAGTACTGCGCATCGGGTTCATTATCAACTCAAGCATTTTCCTTGTAATAATGCCGATGAACTACATGAAGAAGTGATCAGTATCCCATGGGAAAACTATATCGATAAACACGGATATGTAAGCATCACCTCATTCATAAAGAATAAATCCATCACGAATACACAATTTGCAAACCTAAAGGTTAAAGATGCCATAGTTGATCGTATTCGAAGGACCAGAGGAACCCGACCCGATTCGGGACCAAATCTGAATAAAAGTGTCGTTTTTTTGTTTTGGAAAGGTAATCAGGCTACGATCTATCTGGATACGTCCGGCGAGTCCATTTCAAGGCGAGGATATAAAGTGGATAATCATACAGCTTCCATGCAGGAAACTCTGGCATCAGCTATTATTTTAGCCGGTAAATGGGAACCGGATCAACATTTTATTAATCCCATGTGTGGTAGCGGGACTTTAGCTATAGAAGCTGCTTTGAAGGCTTTAAATCGTGCTCCCGGACAACTCAGACCGAATTACGGGATAAAACATATTCTTGGGTTTGATGAAGAAGTTTGGACTAAACTCCGCTCAGAGATCAAATCAAAGAATGAGAAAGAATTAAAGGCCAGGATCATTGCCACCGACAACGATCCCAAAGCTATTCAGGCTGCACGAAAAAATGCAAAGACAGCCGGTGTCGAGCATCTGATCGATTTTGAAGTGTGTGACTTTAGCGAAACTGAAGTTCCGGATGGTAAAGGTGTAATAGTGGTAAATCCTCCTTACGGTGATAGACTTGGAAGAGATGAACAATTAGATGAGTTATACCGCTCGATCGGAGATTTCTTTAAACAAAAATGCAGTGGTAAATGGGGATATATCTTCTCCGGTAATTTTGAAATGCTGAAGAAAGTTGGCCTTCGCTCTAATCAACGTATTGAATTATATAATTCAACTATTGAAGCCCGACTGGCGGAGTACGAACTGTACTAAAACTTTATTTCAGAACGACCATTTTAATCGTCCTGATTCCCTCCTGAGAAATCAATCGTGCAAAATAGATTCCGCTTGATTGGTTTTTGGCGTCCCAGCTTACGGTATGTATACCGGCATTAATAGTGCCGTTTACCATTGTTGTCACAAGTTTTCCCTGTACAGAATACACCTCTAATTTCACATTTCCGGATTGACTTAACTCGAATTTGATCGTTGTTTCCGGATTAAAGGGATTCGGATAATTTTGAAATAATCCAAAAGCAGAGGCAGTTTCATTAGTTTCTGAATTTGTGATCCCGGTTGGTAAAATCCGGATAATAAAACGTTCGGAATTTGATTTCTGCTTACTATTTGGTAGTACAATTCCGGTTTTAAGTTCAAGTTCTTTATTGGATTTTGTTGATTCAAACTCAAAATCCAACGCCCCTTTCTTATCTAAGTTTATTGAGGTACCTCTGAACGTGTCTATGAGTTGAGCGGATAACCCATCATGTATTTCTGATTCCCATTCAAATAGTAACTGATCCGAATTGAGCGTATTTTCGATGAATAATGGTACCTCAATGACCTTATCTATTTCCATTGGCAAAGAAAAGATACTTTGAATTCTATCCTCTCCTATACAGCCGGCAATGGCATATTCATTCTTTGCGGGTTTTAGCTTAGTGGCATCATTCTGATCAAATCCTATCTTCGAACCTGCAGAAAACATAATAGAACACCCGAAATCGAGTCCATCGGCGGACCTGAGTTTTAATGATAGATGTGATGGACCCGCAATTATTTTGTTATAGGCCGCCACCGTAGCGTCATCGTTGGTTTTACCTGACGTGCTGAATGTAAGTTCTGTAGCACTACCGGTAGTTGGTGTTTCCACCCAAAATCCCTGCCAGGGTAATAATATCGCTCCGGAAGTTGAAACCGGTTCATAAAGTCCATTCTTTAATACATGGATGTTAGATTGTACGGCACCATTTAAACTTAAAGCACTCAATGCATAATTGCTTTGATATGGATTTCCAGCCAATGTGAAATAAGAACCCGACTCTGCAGTAGTTGTATTCAAATCCAGAATTACATCTGCGCCTGGTTCATTGATTGATATATCCAGTGAATTTGGCAACTCATTACTGCCCAATAGATTATTATCAAATAAGTAAACGCTTAATCCGGTCCCATTGGGAATGGATGAGGACAAAGCGGCTGGAGTACTATAGCTTCCGTTCTCGTCGTATGTAAATACATTGGAATCATTACTATTCCCAATTCCTTGTATCGCAATATCATCCGCAATCTCATTTAAAGTCGCATTGTTGCCGGGAATGCTAATTAACCTCCATCCTTCTACTCCGGTCAATAGTGCTTCAGTTCGTTTTGAAGATTCAATTCCCTTACTAAAACCGGGAGTGGCAACCATTTTACCATTGGCATTATCACTTGTGATGTCATAAACAACCCAGTTACCTGAAGAAACAGTATCGCCAGAAGCTGACTTCATAGATTGACCAAATGCTCCATTATTAGGCAACGCACTATACAATCTGTAGGCAACCTGATTATCCGAAAAACTCCCGGAATTACCGATGTTATCAATCCCAAATGAATCTACCGTATCAGGAGAAGAAGTGGCATTCCGGACCAACAGATATTTATCATTTCCGTTATGATTTACTGCACTCGTATTAACATCAACAAGGTCACTGCCAAATATGGTTTGAACACCCGAGGTAGCATTATCATCACCAACTACCCAAAAGTCTTTTGCAGCAATTTGCCCACTTAACGAAATGGATGAATATGTTGTATTTTCGTTACTAAAGCGCCAAAGTTGCCAATCACCAGCACTCAGGTCGATCGTACTGTCTGAGTCATTGAATAATTCCAGGTATTTTACTGTGCCCCCATTCGCCTCATATACTTCTGATATAAACAGATCGGAATTTCCGCTGCTTCCGTTGTTTGTCCCGGATCCTGAATAAAAATATGCTCGCCTTACCAAACTAGTATCATGAATGAACGGATTTTTATTCCCTTGAATACTTTCAATGCCGTTACTGCGTGAAATTTCCTTAGCATCAACAGGATCAGCCTTATGCCATGCATATAAAGTCTGCTTCATTCCTTCAAAAAAGGCTTCATTATCCTGCGTATCAGTTACGATATCATTATTTGTCCGGTACATGGTCCAGAAGTAGAAAACAGCCCTTGCAACATTTCCTTTATGATCTTCTCTGGGTTCGAACGTACTGTTGTAATACTCGCTGTATTCATCCAGGTGGGTTGATGGAATCGACGATACAGAACCACCATTTGCGTAGTACCACCAGGATGTGGTGTTTACATCCTCGATTTCTCCGAAGGGGTGGTTACTTCGGGATTGATTGGGAGAACTCCAGCTTGGAAATAAATGGTGGATATCTCCTCTCATGGGTTCCGCTTCGTCATAAAAACTTTGAGGCCACGTATGTTCTGTATTGAATACCATTCCGTTATTTGAAGGAGAGCGCGTACCATCCCGTTTTGCCCGTAAGCCTGAATACACGCAGGTGAGGCTGTCTGACGCATCAACATCCAGGTACTGATACATGGAGTCTCTTGCTGCATCATAACCACGAGGATTTGTCGGGTAATAGTTTGCTCTCAGGTAAACAATAAGTGAGGAATCATTCAGTGATGGAGCTATGGAGTCATTTTGCGCCCTCGCATTAACGAATGTCATGCTAAACAGCATGAGCCACAGTAGTTTGTCCTTCATGTTTATTGCCTTAGGGAATGCCCCTTAATTATCCTTCCATTTTGACTAAAGATAATAAAGCCTCACCAAAGCCAAGATTAAAGTATTATGAAAAAGAGCAGAAAATTAATGGCCGATGCTCAATGGTAGTATAGATCGGTTAACAATCATAGAGATTACCCCCTAGAGAAACCGCTTCCAGCCATTTCTTAACCTATTGATACACTGTTAGTTAATGGACCAATTTAAAATGATGAAGTTTTGGGTTTTATTTTAAAGTCAAAAGAAATAGACTAAAGTATGCAACAACGCAGTACTACATACTCACCTCATTCACCCATTAGCACCACCGCTATTATGGGCGTTGCTTCTATTATTTCCATTATTACCCCGTAAGGGGTAAATAAATACATATCACTTCAAGGGATAAATTTCCTACATTCAACGCTCAACTCACATTGTTCATCGAAAACCTGTAATGATTGTATTAAAATTTGGAGGCACCTCAGTTGGTAGTGCGGAAAGCCTCAAAAATGTAAAAGAAATTGTATCCGCTAAGGCGGGAAAAATAAAACAAACTATAGTCGTTTCCGCTCTGGGCGGAGTAACCAATAAGCTGGTAGATTGTGCTTTTCTGGCTTCCTCAGGAGATGAATCTTATAAAGAGATCCTGTCTGAAGTCGAAGCCAGACATATAAATCTATGCAATACACTTATTCCTGTATCGCACCGAAGTAACACCATAACTCAGGTTAAGCTGTTATTAAACGATCTGGAAGATATTTGCAGAGGCGTATTTCTCATTCAGGAGTTATCCCCCAGATCCAGTGATCACATTCTTAGTTTTGGCGAGCGACTATCTTCAACGATCATTCAGGATTATTTTCTTTCTTCCGGATTGGATTCCCGCCTGCTTGATCCAAGACTGCTCATTAAAACGGATGCTCAATTCGGTAATGCCGTAGTAGATGTGGAACGTACATTTAGTCTTTTGAACGAAGCTTATTCCAACCCTGCTGATGTATCATTGTGTCCGGGTTTTATGGCTTCCTCCAATGTGGGAAATCATACAACTACCTTAGGCCGTGGTGGTTCTGATTACACTGCCGCGCTTATAGCAGCAGCACTTAATGCAGAAGAATTACAGATCTGGACGGATGTAAGCGGCATGATGACTGCCAATCCTAAACTGGTGAATCTGGCACATCCTATCAAACATCTCTCCTACGAAGAAGCCATGGAGCTTTCTCATTTCGGAGCCAAAGTGATCTACCCTCCAACCATTCAGCCGGTGTTGGATCAAAAGATCCCGGTACAAATAAAAAACACGTTTGCAGCCGATGATGTGGGTACCCGAATTTCTGTGGATGGAGACCCGAATGGAAATTGGGTGAAAGGTATTTCAAGTATCGATGATATTGCACTACTCACTCTCTCCGGTTCAGGGATGGTAGCAGTTCCGAATTTCTCCTATCGACTATTCTCTGCATTAAGCCGGGAAGCCGTCAATGTGATCATGATCACTCAGGCTTCTTCAGAACACACCATCACCGTTGGTATTGCACAACAGGATGCAGAACGGGCTCAGCTAAGTATCGAAAATGAATTCGCTAACGAACTGCGTTTAAGAAAAGTTAACCCCCTTTCGGTTGAAACAGAGCTTTCTATTGTTGCCTTGGTTGGAACCCGAATGCGTCAACAGGTAGGTGTGAGTTCAAATCTGTTTGAAACCCTGAGTCATAATGGAATTAATGTAAAGGCGATTGCTCAGGGCTCGACCGAACTGAACATTTCGGTGGTTATAGAGAAAAAGAACCTCAGTAAGGCATTGAATTCGTTACATGAGAGTTTCTTCCTCTCAGCTGAAAGGAAGTTTAATCTATTTATGATCGGTGTGGGAAATGTCGGAAAGGTATTCCTTGATCAGATCCATCAACAAAACGAATTTCTGGAAAAAGCTTTTCAGATCAACTTAAATGTGGCCGGCTTAGCGAATTCCAGAAAAATGCTTTTTAGCGAAACTCCAATTGACCTTGAAAACTGGAGTTCCGTACTGGAAAGCGATGGTACTACTATGACCTTAGATTCATTTAAGGATTCAATGATCTCGATGAATCTCAGAAACAGCATATTTATCGACTGTACAGCAAGTAATGAAGTTCCTGAGTTATACGAAGAGATTCTTAAAAGTAGTATATCGGTGGTAACACCAAATAAAGTGGCGTGTTCATCCGATTTTGATCACTATTTGCATCTGAAAAAAACCGCCACTAAATATCAGGCGCGTTTTTTATTCGAAACCAATGTAGGAGCAGGACTTCCGGTTATATCAACACTCAGCGATTTGCTAAAAAGCGGAGACCGTATCTATAAGATCCAGGCAGTACTGTCCGGTACTTTAAATTTCCTGTTCAACGAGTATGATGGAAGCACAAAATTCAGTGACATTGTAAAACGGGCAAAAGAAGAAGGCTATACCGAACCGGATCCCCGTATCGATCTGAGTGGTGTGGATGTAATGCGTAAGATCTTAATTCTTGCCAGAGAAAGTGGTTATAAAATGGAATTAGATGAAATTGAAAACAGGCCTTTTGTGCCAGAGGAATGCATGGAAACCGATTCGATCGAGGCTTTCTATGAAAAACTCGATGAATATGATCACGTGTTCAAGGAGATCGTTGACTCTGCTGCAAAAGAAGGAAAACGAGTTAAATATGTGGCCACGATGGATCATGGAAAAGCTTCTTCCGGATTGGAAACCTATGGTCCGGAACATCCATTTTACGAGCTGGCAGGAAAAGACAATATTGTATTATTCCAGACACAGCGATACCCCGAGCAGCCCTTAGTAGTTAAAGGTGCCGGTGCCGGTGCTGCCGTTACCGCTTCCGGGATCTTTGCCGATGTAATGCGAATCACCTCAGCCTGATAGAACTATGGATCAAATAAAAGTATTTGCGCCTGCAACTGTGGCAAATGTAGGCTGTGGATTCGACATACTTGGATTGGCTCTCAATTCTGTTGGTGATGAATTAACGGTAAGAAAAACTGAAACTCCGGGACTTACGATCTCATCCATACACGGGGCGGAATATCTACCGAAAGAGCCGGAGAAAAACGTGGCTACTGTTGCTGTTCAGGCTTTAATTGATGCTTTAGAATGGGAATTGGATTTTGGGTTAGATTTTGAATTAACAAAGAAAGTAGCCCCGGGAAGCGGCTTGGGTTCGAGTGCTTCGAGTTCCGCTGCCGCTGTTTTTGCAGTAAATTCCTTATTGGATGAACCCTTTGAAAAGAAAGAGTTGGTTCAATTTGCCATGATGGGTGAAAAGGCTGCCTCAGGAGTAGCACATGCTGATAATGTGGCCCCCTCAATATTGGGTGGGTTTACTCTGGTCCGCAGTTACTCGCCACTGGATGTAATTAAACTTGACTATCCCAAAGAATTATATGTAACAGTGGTACACCCACAGATAGAAGTAAAAACATCTGATTCAAAAAAGATCCTCAGAAAAGATATACCATTGCATGATGCGATCACTCAATGGGGTAATGTTGGCGGACTTGTTGCCGGTTTAGCCAAAGGGGATTATGATCTGATCGGTCGCTCTTTGGTGGATGTGGTTGCAGAACCGGTACGATCCATGCTTATCCCCTATTTTAATGAGGCAAAAGAAGCAGCACTTAACTCCGGAGCACTTGGATGTAGTATTTCAGGATCAGGTCCTTCTATTTTTGCACTTACTACAAATTTTGAACAGGCTGAAGAGGTGGCTAAAGCTTTTAGCGATCTTTATCGAGAACATTCTATTGATGCGATAGTGTATGTATCGTCAGTAAATCCCGTTGGAGCAGAGGTAATTTCATGAAATTTTATAGTACTAAAGGTCAGGTTGAGCCAGTTTCTTTTCAGGATGCCATATTTAAAGGGCTCCCGGATGACAATGGTTTATTTATGCCTGAAGTGATCCCCGTACTTCCATCTACTTTTTTTGAATCGATCGATGATCTTACTCTTCCTGAGATCGGTTTTCAGGTCCTCAGAAATTTTGTTGATGGAGAAATACCGGATGAGGATCTATCATCTCTCATCAATGAAACACTTAGTTTTGATATCCCGCTTACTAAGATCAAAGAACGGCATTATAGTTTAGAGCTGTTTCATGGTCCTACGCTTGCTTTTAAAGATGTGGGAGCTCGTTTTTTAGCAAGATCTTTGAGTTATTTCACACGACAGGCTCATAAAAAGTTAACCGTTCTGGTTGCTACCTCCGGTGATACTGGTAGTGCCGTTGCTAACGGGTTTCACAATGTTCCAGATATCGATGTGATCATCCTCTATCCTTCCGGAAAAGTGAGCCACTTTCAGGAACAACAAATGACCACCTTAGGAGGCAACATCACCGCTCTGGAAGTAGACGGTACCTTTGATGATTGTCAAAGACTGGTTAAAAAAGCCTTCCTGGATCCAGAACTTAAAGACGCATTACATCTTACTTCGGCAAACTCCATTAATGTGGCACGTTTATTACCTCAGAGTGTATACTATTTTTATGCATGGGCCCAATTACCTAAAGATCAGCGGGATGATGTGATATTTTCGATACCCAGCGGTAATTACGGAAATTTATCTGCCGGGCTCCTCGCTCAAAGAATGGGGTTACCGATAAGACATTTTCTGGCTTGTTCTAATGTGAATGATACCGTTCCTAAATATCTTTGGGATGGAGATTATATTCCAAAACCAAGCAAAGCGACTATTTCCAATGCTATGGATGTCGGTGATCCAAGTAATTTTGTGCGTATGCTGGATTTCTTCGATCAGAGTCACGATAAAATGACTAGTTCGGTTACCGGATTTGCTTATACCGACGATGAAACCCGTAAAACCATTAACAAAGTCTACGAAGAAACCGGTTATATTCTGGATCCGCATGGAGCTGTTGGGTATAAAGGAATGGCTTCTTATTTAAGTGATAAAACAGCTACTGGTATTGTTCTTGAAACCGCGCATCCTGTGAAATTTAAAGATACAGTTGAAGGTGAAATACCTGTAACTGTTGAACTTCCGACTCATATCACTGCTACAGATCTTGAAAAAAAGAGTATCCCATTTAGCAAGGAGTTCGCTGACTTTAAACAGTTTCTGTTAGATTAATACTCGTCCTTTGAGTACGAAAGGTATATTCGAATATAAACCCAGATATATAGTGATCGGGTCAGTGATACTGTCCCAGCTCTTATACTATCTCAGTACGTTAATATTCAATATTGATTATTGGCTCGAAGGAGTGTTTCTCTGTTTTATTATACCTGCGTTGGTATCCTATCCGATGTCGCTGATCATGTACAATTATCAGCTTAAGATAAAGAAACAACGGGATGAGCTTCAGAAACTAGATCGGCTGAATAAGCAGATATTCACCCTTATTTCTCACGACATCCGCACTCCTATCACGAATGCTTCTCAATTGATCGGTCTGATCGAATCCGGAACAATTTCCTCAGAAGATGGAAATGAATTACTGCGGGAAGTGAATCGATCCTATACAGAAGTGATGGTATTTTTCGATGACCTGCTGTACTGGTCGAAACAACAGTTGGAAAATAAACCATTCATTCCGGTTTCATTCGATGGATCTGAAGTTATCCAACGATATCTGCGATTATTTGGCCCCCAGATCAACGAAAAGGAATTAGAGATCCGATTTAAAGATGTACCTTTTACTCTGTATGCAGATCGGGGAAGTTTTGAATTCGTAATAAGGAACGTGTTACAGAATGCCATAAAATACAATGTACAACATGGTGAGATTCAGATTGAATTCAACAAACTGAATGGAAACTCAGAGATAGTTATCAGTGACCGGGGACTAGGTATTACTGAGGATAGATTGAAAGAAATCCGTAATAATTCCGAATTTGTTACTTCGACTGATCAGGAAGGCATTATTAGCACCGGTTTTGGTTTAAAAACCTGCATCCAGTATATAGAAAGTCAAAAGGGTTCACTTACCATCAACAGTTCGAAACAATCGGGGAGTAAAGTGAGAATTACTCTTCCGAATTCACAGTAAGCAATGTACCTTAAGTAAAATTCAACTAATGATCTTTTCAATGAAGTTTCGACATATTACAACCCTATTTTTAGCAATTCTCATAACCATCCAGGTAAAGGCTCAAGACCCGCAAAGGTTTGCCAATGAGGTTGAAGAGATCACATCTAAAGAGACCGTGGTTTTTACAGGCAGTTCCAGTGTAAGAATGTGGAAGGATGTTCAGTCATATTTTCCATCTGTGTATGCAATCAACTCAGGATTTGGAGGGTCTCATTACAGTGATCTGCTCTATTATCAAAAGGAACTGATCTTTGACTTTAACCCTGACCGAGTATTCATTTATGAGGGTGATAACGATATTGCAGACAAGGAAGCTCCCGAAGATATTCTATTGGAAGCCAAAGAGTTAATAGCTAATATAAAAGCAAATCTACCGGATACTAAGATCTACATTATCTCTCCGAAACCAAGTATTTCCCGATGGAATTTACATAAGGAATATGAATCTCTTAACGCTTTGCTGGAGGAATACTGTGCTGCAACGGATGGAGTTACTTATGTAGATGTTTGGAACCCAATGCTGAATAAAGACGGAGAACCTATGAAGGATATATTCATTGAGGATAATCTACATATGAATAAGAAAGGCTATGATATCTGGGGATCTGTAGTTGGTAAATTCATCGAAGATTAATGGCGCTGGTAAGTACGAATACCTGGAATCGAATCAGGTACACAATTTATCAACCAATATATGATCTGTTACTCGAGGGGTATTTTTACAAGTTTAGAAAACGATCGATCGAAAGTTTAGATATCGAACCAGGGGCTAGCGTATTGATCATAGGAGCCGGTACAGGACTCGATCTGGAGTTCCTCTCCCCCGATCATCATATCCATGCCATCGATATCACTCCCGCTATGGTTCGTAAACTACAGGTACGGGCACAAAAACTTGGGTTAAACGTTTCTGCACAAACCGGTGATGGTCAGAACCTTATTTTTAATGATGAGGAATTTGATATCGTGATCATGCATTTGATCCTAGCAGTAATTCCGGATGCAAAGGCATGTATTAAAGAAGCTGAACGGGTACTTAAAACGGGCGGTTCTTTTACGATCATGGATAAATTCATCCAAAAAGAAAAAGAATCCGGTTTATTTAGAAGGCTCATAAATCCGCTCTCCAATATAATCGCAACTAATCTGAACAGGGATGTTGATGAAATACTTGCTTATACTGGTCTTAAGAAATCTATTCATCTTAAGTTAAGTTCCATTTTCTGGCTCATTCAGGGAACTAAGTAGGCTGTGCTCTAACCAGCATCTGAACTTACAAACCGGGCAATATTCCTCCCCATCTCTATGCGGGTTTTAATAAATCTCATCACCTTCAGATAGAGATCAAATCCTTCTACAAGATCTTCAATCCCGTGATCAATATTTGGATTGTCATTTACTTCGATGACAACGATTCTGCCATTAATTTCCTTCAAATCCACTCCATAGAGACCATCACCCATCAATGAAGCCGCTTTTAAGGCTGTGCTCAGAACTTTTTTGGGCACTTCCGATATGGCAATCGTTTCTGATTCTCCGGATGGATCCCCTTCTTTATTCCAGTTATAGATCTGCCAGTGGCCACTCGACATATAGTATTTGCAGGCAAATAAAGGCTGATTATCTAATACACCGATCCTCCAGTCAAAATCAGTTGGTGAGAATTCCTGAGCCACGATCAAATCTGATATCTGAAAGAGCTTTTTAAGCTCTTGCTTCAATTCAGACTCATTTTCAACCTTTAGAACGCCTAAAGAAAAGGCACTGTCCGGTTGTTTAAGAATGACTGGATACGTTAATGATGAAATTCTCTTATCGTTCTTTTTAGATTTATACAGTATAAACGTTTCCGGTACCGGAATACCATTATTACGGAGTCGTTCGTGTAAGTAGATCTTATTGGAGCATTTTAGAACAGACCAGGGATCATCGATTACCACCAGTCCTTCAGCATAGGCTTTTCTGGAAAATTGATAGGTGTAGTTATTTACATTGGTCGTTTCTCTTATGAATAATGCATCAAATTCAGAAAGACGGTTCTGATCTTTCTTATTGATCTCTTCAACATAAAAACCGGTTTCGTTAGCTGCTTTTTTGAATAACTGCAAAGCGTTCTTATCAGAAGGTGGGTTCACTTCCTCAGTATTTACCAGGATTGCGAGATCGTACTCATAGTTTTTCATCTTAGCTCTGTGAAACCGTTGCTGACTCAGAAACTTATCCGTCGACTCTTGAATGAATTCAAAATCCTGTGGAGGAGTCTTTTTCAGACTTAATGCATCGATCTTATGTATCCTCCACTCTCCGTTTTTAACTAAATGTACAGTAAAAAAAGGAAGTTCGAACAATTGAAACATTTTTTGAGCCATCTTGTTCATTGCAGGAATCCGACATTCACCAAAATAGATATTGAGCTGAAAATGCTCTTCTTCTACTTTTAAAAGGGTACGCTGTATCCATTCTTTAAGATCATCGGCTAAAGCATGTATGATCCTTTGATCCTTTGTATCCCGAAGTGTGGCTACAGACGGGATCACTTTATGCTCACGGGCATTTGCTAACAATGAAACATAATACCCCATTGACTGATATTTATAGGAATAGCATAAATTGAAAACCCGTAAATTTTGTTTTGAGTATGCTTCATGATCTGATACATAATCCGTGGCAGAAATAAGTCTTGCATTATTTGTAGTGAGGCGCCATTCATCCGGATCATTTACAACCACTACGTATGAGACACTTTTCTTTATCCTGTTTTCTTCGATGACCAATTCCATTCTGAACGCAGGCATATCTTCACCGTAATAATCGATCAATGTATCTATGATCTGAAACCCAAAACTTTGATACCAACTGATCAGTTTGGAATTAAAACTATCCGCCTCTAACGTAACCCGTTCATATCCTTTTGAACGGGTATAATTAAAAATATAGGACAGTAACTGTGAGCCAATGCCCTGTTGTTTATACCTGGTATAAACAGCTATCGAATATATCCGTATCGTTCTTTTGTACAGATGTACACAAAAATATCCAACGGGCTGTAATTTCCCATCCATTTCACACTCTGCAATAAACACATGTTGTGCTGCCGAACGTAAACTGGTTCTTAATACTCTCCGGCTGCTTTGTTGCCATATTGGAAAGGCATCTTTTTCAAGATTAAGGAGAAGATCGAGATCAGTTAGTAAAGACCTTCTCAATTGAATTTGCATCGTAATAAAAGATTGGTTACATCAATGATACGACTATTTTTTACGTACAGAAATAGCCTGTATAAATTACTATTTACATACTCTACTAATGCAATAGATATTAGCAATATTAAACCGGAGAACAATTAGTGCATATATCTTGTTAAAGTAATGAACATTAATAAAAACAAATATTATTATGGATACCGTTAAAGAAGAAATCAATGATCTGAGTAGAATAGGATTGGATAAAGAGAAATCTGAAGAGCTGGCTGATAAGCTAAACAATCTTCTCGCTAACTATTCATTATTCTATCAAAATGTAAGAGGGTACCACTGGAATATTCAGGGGGACAAATTTTTTGAACTTCATGAAAAATTTGAGGAATTATATAACGATCTGTTTGAAAAGATCGATGAAATTGCCGAGAGAATATTAACACTCGGTTTCACCCCTCAGCACAACTATACCGTGTATCAGGAAGTATCAGATATTCCGGAAAGTCATGAAGTATCGAATGGTTACAAGGCCGTGCAGGAATTACTAAGTGCCTTTAAAATACTGCTTAAAAAGCAGCGTGTACTTTTAAATCTTTCTGATATGATAGATGATGAAGGAACCAATGCAATGATGAGTGATTACATCCGTGAGCAGGAGAAATTAGTTTGGATGTATAGCTCTTTTATGAAAGATCCTGAGATCTGATCTTTTTATTTATTATTACTTCATTTCAAATCCCATTCTTTCAGGATGGGATTTTTTTTGATAGTTTATCTACCAGTCAGCATTTCTGAACAGGCAAATACCGCATGATCCATCCCCCCAATTCTTTTCATCTGCAGCGATATCCATCTACTACGAACAGATCCTTAAAAGCATGGAATGCATCTGACGAATACATGATCGATTACCTCAGATCGATTCAGTTACCTCGTACAGAAAATTTGGTCATATACAATGATCATTTTGGTTATCTGAGCTTACATCTGTCTGATGTCGAACCATCGATCGTGATTACTAAAAAAAGTCAGGAGTTTGCGATCAGGGAAAATGCAGCTAAACTATCCGTTGATCTGAAAGAAACTCAGTTTAAATCACCATTAGAGAGCTTTGACTCTGAGGTAAACCTGGCTGTGATCAGACTTCCAAAATCCATGGAACTGTTTAAACACTTCTTGCATCAGTTGTCTTTCTCGTTAACAAAGGACGCAATTGTTGTTGCCGGTTTTATGACACGACATTTCAATAAATCAATGATCAGTATAGCCGAACAATATTTTGAAGAGGCAGAGCAATCACTGGCTCGTAAGAAATCCCGGTTACTGATCATGAAACATCCAAAAAAGACGATCACTGAGTTTCCCGTGATCAATAACATACCATATACCTTCCCGGCTGGTGAACAAACCGAGATCAAACAATATCCCGGGGTATTTTCTTCGAAAAGGATCGATGTGGCTACCGATCTTTTAATTCAACACCTGAACATACAGGATGATGATATGAAAATACTCGATCTTGCCTCCGGTAATGGTGTGATCGCATCGGCAGTACAATATCAAAAACCGGAAGCTACTATTCATCTCATGGATGATTCTGTGCTTGCGGTTGAATCATCTAAGATGAATTTGAGAAATGGTGAGGTCTATTTTCATACTACTCCCTCACTGACCGACATTAACGAAAAAAACTTCGACCTGATAGTCTCTAATCCTCCGTTCCATTTTGAACATGAGAATACCATTGAGATCACCCTGAGGTTATTTAATGAAGTCCACGCTGCATTAAAGGCAGCTGGAAGATTCGTTCTTGTAGCCAATACTCATTTGAATTACTCCACACATTTAAAACGGATTTTTAACTCAGTACATCAGATTGCAAGTTCTAATAAATATGAAATTATTCAGGCAGTAAAATAATTGGTCATATTGTATCAGATGAATACCTGAACCTTTTCTTAATCACACAAATAAACACATTTACCATGAGTCTAATCAGAATATTACTGGCAATACTTATACCTCCACTCGGTGTTTTTCTAACTGTTGGTATCCGGGGAGCCTTCTGGCTAAACATTCTTCTCACCATTTTAGGGTACATACCGGGAATCGTACACGCTGTATGGATCATCGCTAAACACGATCAGTGATTCCTGATACTATGAATTACAATGTGTTAGGCAGATCAGCGCTTAAAGTTAGTGAGATCGCCTTTGGTTGTATGTCGCTGGAAAATGACTTTGACACTGCTGAACAACTGATCAGGAAGGCATATGACCAAGGAATCAATTTTTTTGATACTGCTGATCTTTATGATAAAGGGTTAAATGAAGAACTGGTAGGTACAGCGATTAAACCGATCCGGGACAAAATCATTCTCTCCACTAAAGTTGGTAATCAATGGCGTAAGGACGGTTCCGGATGGGACTGGAATCCCCGTAAAGATTACATACTTAAAGCAGTGGATAAAAGTTTGAAGAGATTGCAGACTGATTACATCGATCTTTATCAATTGCACGGAGGAACCATACAAGATCCTATTGATGAAACGATCGAGGCTTTTGAATTACTAAAAGAAAAGGGAAAGATCAGAGCGTATGGTATTTCCTCTATCAGACCTAATGTAATTCGTGAATGGACAAAGAGATCGAACTTAGACAGTGTGATGATGCAATACAGCCTTCTTGACCGTCGTCCGGAAGAAGCAATGCTTGATCATCTTAAAAACTCGAAGGTAAGCGTAATAACACGAGGTACTCTTGCTAAGGGATTATTGGTTGATAAAAAAGCAAAATCCTATCTCAATTATACCGAAGAACAAGTGCAAAGTTTATCTACCCTCCTACACAAACTCAAAGATCCTGTTGGGGTGAATATCGGGTTTGTGCTTGCACACCCGGTAGTATCATCCGCGGTAATTGGAATACGCACACACGATCAATTAATGGAGATATTAGCTGCAGAACCGAAAAATATCTCTGCTGAAAATCTTGAAAAATTACGATCCGTACTGCCAGCGAACACCTATCAGGATCATCGATGATGTTAGAATTTCATCTATTATCTACCATGAATATTCTGTATTATCTCTGTTGAACGAATAAAGGTATTTTAGAGTAAGTAGTGTACAATCTCATTAATAAAGCTGATGATTTTCAATCCTGTGTGGATAGCCTGTCTCAAAAATCTCAGTTTTCTATTGACCTTGAATTTGATAAGAACAGATTTCGCTACGGATTTAACCTTTGTTTAATGCAGATCTTTGATGGCAAAGATTGCTATCTGATAGATCCTTTATCAGATGACATCGATATAAAAAAAATATTTCCACTGATCGAAGATCCAAAGATCGAGAAAGTAGCCTTTTCATTCAGTGAAGATCTCAGATTACTCCATTCATTAGGCTGTTATCCACAAAACGTGTACGATATAAGCTTTGCAGCCGCCCTACTCAATTTCCCCCCTGTTTCTCTAACAAAGTTACTGCATATGGTTTTAGAGATCGAAACAGATAAATCTTCACAGCAAAGTAATTGGTTTAAACGACCTCTTAGTGAAGATCAGAAGAACTATGCTGCCGAAGATGTCATCTACCTGTTACAGATGAAAAATATATTTGAGATAAAGGCAAAAGAAGCCGGAGTTCATGATTGGATAAAACAGGAAAATTATCACTTTACGGATTCCGATTATGCGGACGTAGATCATAACGGTTCATTAAAAGAAAAAGATAAAGGCGATCTCTCAGAATTTGAATGGCATATTTTTAATAAACTAATCGACTTTAGAGAAGAACTCGCCGAAGAAATGAATAAACCGGCATTTCACCTATTCGATAAACATCACCTTACACTGATCGCACGAAATAAAAGCCGAATCAACGATTGGGACGAAGTTCCCTCGGTCCATAGAAGCTTAAAGGATGAAAGCTTTAAACAGAGATTAAGGGCGCTGGTTCATAATGCTGAGCGGGAGGCGGAGGAATTAAATCTTTCCAAAGAACCTAAGTCAGCGGGCCGGCTCAGTAAAGATGATTATGATCGCAACAGAATGATCAATGAACGATTTAAACTGGCAAAGAAAACAGTATTCGGCCGGATACAGGCTATGCTCGATGAGCGGATCGGTAAATTTGCGCGAACGTTTATTATTAGTAATCGGCTTATAAAAGAAATTGCGAACAACGATCTGGAAAATCTTTTGCCCTATAAGAAAGAATTATTTGATGCCTTGGCAAAAGAATCAGAACTTCCTGTCGATAAATATATCAGTGGTTAATTAGAGAATGAAAGTACTCTATATAGGCGGTACCGGAAATATCAGCTCAGCCAGTAGTAGACTTGCTATTCAGCAAGGCGTTGATCTTTACCTTTTAAACAGAGGAAACACCGATGTGGAGATTCCCGGGGCTAAAACGATCACTTGCAACATCTACAATGTTGATGCTGCCCGGGAAGCATTAAAAGATCATTCATGGGATGTGGTCGTAAACTGGATCGCATTTACTCCTGAACATGTAGAGAACGATATCAAATTATTCTCTGGCAAAACCAAACAATACATTTTTATCAGTTCAGCTTCTATTTATCAGAAGCCACCTACCTCTTACCTCATCACAGAGTCGACCCCACTAGCTAATCCTTTTTGGCAATATTCCCGCGATAAAATAGCGTGCGAAGAATTACTGAATAAGGAGTATCGGGAAAATGGGTTCCCAATCACCATCGTACGACCTTCTCACACCTACGATAAGGTGATCCCAATCGCCATTGGCGGATGGACCGAATACACAGCTATTGATCGTCTGAAAAAGGGAAAAAAACTCATCATTCATGGTGACGGAACTTCGCTTTGGACTCTCACTCATTCATCAGATTTCGCACTGGGATTTAATGGCCTTTTAGGCCATCCCCTATCAATCGGCCATGCTATTCAGATCACTTCCGATGAAGTATTTACCTGGAATCAGATCCACGAGATCGTGGCTGA
This sequence comes from Balneolaceae bacterium UBA7797, assembly GCA_002480645.1. Lineage (GTDB taxonomy): Bacteria > Bacteroidota > Rhodothermia > Balneolales > Balneolaceae > UBA7797. The sequence continues at coordinate 74,711 of DLCN01000016.1, read as the reverse complement.
GGCAGCCGGAACCGAGTTAAACGCCGTGCATATACCCACTGATTTTATCAGTAAAATTGCACCCGGTGAAAAAGACGGTTTATGGGGTGATAAATCACACAGTGCCGTTTTCGATAACACTAAGATCAAGCGATTGGTCCCCGGATTTACTTGCCGGATTCCTTTTAAAGAAGGAATAAAAAAGACCCTTGCCTGGTTTGAGTCGGACCCGAAACGTTCGATAATAAATGAGAACACTAATCAAATGATGGATAGAATCATCGAGGCTTATGAACGCAGACACCCTTAGCAGTACTGCTATTAAAAACGGAACCTTTTTCATCGAACCCATTGCAGAAAAAAATCTAACTCAACTGGCTCAGTTAATGATAAAATTGTGGCCGGAAGGAGATTTTGATGAAGAGTTGGAGAATTGTAAACGTATCTTACGTACCCGACCCGAAGCATGTTTTCTGGGCAAGTACAACGATGAATACATAGGCTTTATTCAATTAACCTTACGCTACGACTATGTGGAAGGCACCTCAAGTTCACCGGTTGGATATGTAGAAGGAATCTATGTGGAACCGGAGTACCAACGACTTGGTTTTGGCTCTAAGATGATTGAAAAGGGTCAGGATTGGGCCAGAAATCAGGGATGCAAGGAATTCGCATCCGATGCCCGCATCGAGAATGATGATGCTATAGATTTTCATACAAATATTGGTTTTCAGGAAATAAACAGGGTTGTTACCTTCGCTAAGAAGTTAAACTAACAACAACACCCCTTTTTATGAATTACCGTTTACTTTTCGCGGTTATCCTGCCCGTTTTGTGGATTTCGTGTACCCAACAAGCAGCAACATCATCCTATGAAAAGCTTGGCCTGGAGGAGCTCACCATACCTGAACTTCATCAGGGATACGAGAGTGGCTCATTTACCATTGAGGAAGTAGTTCAGGCTTATCTTAAAAGAATTGATGCCATTGACAAAAATGGTCCGGAGTTAAACTCGATCCTTACCATTAATCCGGATGCTATTGAATTAGCTCAAGAGTTGGATAAAGAGCTGTCAGCTGGTAATTCAAAAGGCTCCTTGTTCGGTGTTCCGGTCATACTAAAAGACAATATCGATACACATGATAAGATGCCAAATACAGCCGGAGCAACTGTTATGGCAGGATCCATGCCTTTACAGGATGCTTTTATCGTAGAACGTCTACGGGAAGAAGGTGCTATAATTCTGGCAAAAGCTAATTTAAGTGAATGGGCAAATTTTCATTCCAGTTTCTCCTCAAGTGGGTGGAGTGCTTTAGGGGGGCAAACTAAGAATCCATATGATATCACCAGAAATCCATGTGGTTCAAGTGCCGGTTCAGGTGCAGCGGTATCAGCTAATCTTACTATGGTTGCGATCGGAACAGAAACCAATGGGTCGATCACCTGCCCTTCCAATAATAATGGCCTTGTAGGAATTAAACCCACAGTCGGGCTTTTAAGCCGTTCAGGCATTATACCGATCTCATTTACTCAGGATACACCGGGTCCTATGACGAGAACGGTAACGGATGCAGCCATCACTCTGGGAGCGATGGTTGGTATTGATGAAAAAGATTCGAAAACAAAGGCCAGTGAAGGGCATTTTTATACTGATTATACACAGTTCTTGAATGAAGGAGCACTGGCAGGAAAACGAATCGGAGTATTTAATGGTCCGAGAGGTCGTCACTTTCGTGTTGATACTTTATTCAATAACAACCTGCGTTTGATTGAATCTCAGGGGGCAACTCTGGTAGAATTAGATCAGATATCAAAAGAAAATGCTGGTGGTGATTCTTACACTGTTTTATTATATGAGTTTAAAGACGGCCTTAATTCCTATTTTTCAAGTTTAGGACCGGATGCAAAAGTGAAAGATATGGATGATCTGATCGCAAAGACTTTTGCAGATCCCATTGAGATGAAATATCATGATCATCAACTATTGATCGATGCCAATAAAAAAGGTGATCTGGATTCTGAAGAATATCAAAAAGCGTTGAAGGATATGCTTCGTAAAACCAGAGAGGAAGGCATTGACCGGGTAATGGAAGAGTATGATCTTGATGCCATTATTTCAATTACAGGTGGACCAGCCTGGAAAACAGATCATACCAACGGAGATAATTTTGGAATGTCATCCAGTTCGCCAGCTGCACGGGCCGGATATCCCAACATTACCGTGCCTATGGGATATATTGATGGATTACCCGTCGGAATTTCCTTTTTTGGAAAAGCATGGACAGAGCCTCAACTCATTGAACTGGCTTACTCATTCGAACAACTTACAAAAGTGAGAAAAGCTCCTGAATTCAGGAATTATGAATTTTAGTGAGTTAAACTAAGTGTATTTATTTCTGAGCTTAATCATTCACTCTCATTATATGGCTCTATTTGTTGGAACTTCTTTCTCAATGAATGACTCCAACAAATAGCTTTATTTACATATGACCAATACTCTCAAATTGAAAAATTAACAATGAAATTGAGAAACATTTTCGTTGTTTATCCGAATGGGGACTCGATCCTTAATTCAATTAATTCAATTCAATGAAATTACTTCTGAAACTGGAAGAATGGGCATTATTCGGCTTTTCAATTTATCTCTTCACCCTCACTGATTTTTCCTGGTGGTGGTATCCCGCGCTTATATTTACCCCGGATATCGGAATGTTAGGATATGTGATAAACACAAAAGCAGGAGCTTTTACCTATAATCTGTTTCATCACAAAGGTATTGCTGTTATTGTACTCGTTTCTGGATATGTTCTTACCATACCAGCGCTTACTCTTGCTGGAATTATTCTTTTCGGACACTCTTGTTTAGACCGGGCAATCGGTTACGGTTTAAAGTACAACGATGATTTTAAGAATACCCATTTGGGTAGGTTGTAATAAAAAAAACCTCCCTCAGAGTTTCTGAAGGAGGTTTTATCCGGAATTTATTCAATCTATTGAGTCCAGGTTGAATCACTTTCAAAGGTTCTTCCCATAGCTCTGAATTGCCGTACAAATGGTAGTTTCTTCTGAACAGATGGAGCAAATTGAGAATATTCAACCATAAATAGGCGCTCGGTAGATGGGTCATAATACGTAAAATTGACGAACGGCCCTCCCATGGCTCCATTGATCATTTGCCACGTTCCTAATGTTTCATACGCATAAAGGCGACCTTTTTGAAAGGTTTTGGTAACCACCGGTCGACGATACTCTGTAGTCACATACATGGAATCTCTGCTTCCTTTAATGTATTGCTGCATCAAAGAATCTCTTGTCGCATTGATCCAGTCATTATCTACAAAGCTGATATCTTTCACATTATCCTTCCACCAGATCCACATCCAGCGATCATTTTCGGGTAGAAAACGCCGGTATGAAACAAAATCTGTGGTATCGATCCTTTTCACGTAATCGTGCTGAAAACGTACTTTGAACCCATGGTCTTTCCATAATGAATCAGATAGCTGCACTTGTTCTTTTTTCTCGTATACATAATACGTCCACCGTTTCAATTCTTTATCAAAAGCACTTTTTAACAGCGATTGTTCTGAATTGAGTATCTTTTCCGCCAATGCTGAATCTGAATTTGAAGTAAGAATAAGAGCATATTGGTCCTTGAACCACTGATCGATCAAAGGAAAAGCAAAACTTTCACCACTTCTTACTTTTGCTTCTACTCCATCATCCAGAAAAGCCCGTATCTGTGCAGAAACCGTACCTTCGCCATCCAGCGGTGCTGCAAAAATTATGTTCTTCTGTTTCCTGATACGCTCGAGCTGAGATCGGGAGCGAATGGGCATGAACGTGAGATCATAGTTTTCTTCAGGATTTGGTAAGGTATAGATGTATTTCCCAAAAGTATTTCTGATCGCATCTGCAGTCTTACTATCCCATTGCGAAGAATCCATCATAACAACAAACCCACGAGTATCTCCTTTCGCTCTGGGACGATAATCACCACCACCGCACCCAATAAAACCTATCGAAGCAATGATGATTAGCAAAGAATAGGTCAAAAATGATTTCATGATAATTGTTTGATTTAATTTCCTGTTTTCAATGAATGTACAAAAGAATAAACGTCTTGTTTCCAATTTTCATCAGGATACGTTTTTCTGATGGTATCAATTAAAGCACTTCCTACTATAAATCCATCGGCATTTGATGCGATACGTTTGGCATCCTCATGGGTTTTTATTCCAAATCCGATCAACACCGGGTTTTTCGTGACATTGGTCCTCACTCTTTCAATAAAGGTAGAGACTGACCGGGAAACCTCTCCTCCATCTCGCGCCCCGGTAACACCTGTTACCGATACACAGTAAACAAAACCATCCGACTTTTCATCGGCCATCTTCATGCGTTCATCGGAGGTATTAGGAGCAACTAAATAGATTAGCGGAAGATCATGCTTTGAAGAATATTTCTCAACAAGTTCACTTTCTTCAACAGGTAGATCAGGCAGTATCAAACCATCAACTCCTGCTTCTTTCGCTTTGCTACAGAAGGAGTTAATACCATACTTCAATACCGGATTCATATATCCCATCAGGATCACCGGTATGTTTGAACGTTCTCTGAGTTGAGTTACCATTTCAAATATTCTGTCTATGGTAATTCCGTTGGCAATCGCTACATCACTGGAATATTGAATGGTCGGTCCGTCAGCTAATGGATCACTGAAAGGCATACCCAATTCAATCAGATCAGCTCCTTGTTCTTCAAACCCTAAAATTAGTTCTACCGTAGATTCAAGATCCGGGAAACCGGCAGTTATAAACAGGCTCATCAATTTTTCTGAGCCTTTGTCTTTAAATTTTTGTGAAATTCTGTTCATTTTGTCATTAAATCGCTGTTCAACGGGAGTTCATTTAGTATGGATGTCTTTCTTTTGTAATTCCAGGTAGTTTTCAGATCAAGTGAAATCAACCTTAATGTGAATCCGGACAGACCTATACTTTTAAATAGTATTCAATGCGGTTTACAAGTTTTCCGAAATAGTCCCCATATCCTTATCTCCTCTGCCCGAAAGATTTACAATTACGATCTCTCCCTCTTTAGTTTGAGGCATCAGATTTTCGAGCCACGCGAAAGCATGGGCGGTTTCAAGAGCAGGAATGATCCCTTCAAGCCTGGAAATAAGTTTCACTGCTTCCATAGCTTCATCATCCGTCACTGAATGATAGCTTACCCGGCCGGAATCATGCAGATAGGAATGCTCAGGACCGATCCCCGGGTAATCAAGTCCTGCACTGATGGAATGAGCTAATTCGATCTGTCCATTATCATCATGCAATAAATAACTGAGAGAGCCATGTAAGATCCCCGGAGTTCCTTTTGTGATGGTGGCCGCGGTTTTTCCGGATTCCACCCCGTAACCCGCCGCTTCAATTCCGATGATCTTTACTGATTCATCATTGATAAATGGATAGAATAATCCCATGGCATTAGATCCACCACCTACGCAGGCTAATAAATAATCCGGTAATCTGCCTTCTGCTTGCATCAATTGATCTTTTGCTTCCTTACCGATCACCTGATGAAAGTTTCTCACCATCATTGGATAAGGATGAGGTCCTACTACTGAGCCGATGATATAGAACGTGTCTTCAACGTTGGTCACCCAATCCCTGATGGCTTCGTTAGTTGCATCTTTTAGCGTTTTTGATCCACTGTGAACCCCTCTTACTTCTGCTCCCAATAAGCGCATTCGGTCCACATTCAGCTTTTGGCGCTCCATATCTTCAGCACCCATATAAACCACACATTCCATACCAAATTTGGCACAGGCAGTAGCTGTGGCAACTCCATGCTGTCCTGCTCCGGTTTCTGCGATGATGCGGGTCTTTCCCATTCTACGTGCCAGTAGAATCTGTCCTATCGCATTGTTGATCTTATGAGCTCCTGTATGACACAGATCTTCTCTTTTTAAATAGATCTTTGCTTTACCGTAATGTTCAGTCAATTTATCGGCGTATGTCAGTTTCGTTGGGCGACCGACATATTCATCTAACAATGCATGGTATTCTTTCAGAAACCCGGGATCGTTCTGTGCCTTCTGATATTCTTCTTCTAATTCCTGAACGACAGGGATTAATATTTCCGGGACAAATTTCCCGCCATAATCACCAAAATAGCCTCTGGAATTGGGTTGTGTATAAATTTCTGCTTTAGTTAACTCAGTCATTGATATAATTTTGGATGTTATGCAAGATTCAATAGTTCGTTCAATCTTCCCAAACAGATCTCATTTCTTCCATGAACTGTTCTACTTTATTGAAATCTTTTAGTCCTGGTTTTTCTTCAAGAGAACTGGATACATCTACCGCATAGGGATGTACTGTTTCAATAGCTTTCCGGATGTTTTCAGTTTTCAACCCACCCGCGAGGAAAAAAGGCTTATTATTACTAATTGATTTGAGTTTACCCCAATCGAAGCTACTTCCTGTTCCTCCCCAAAGCTCATCTGTTTTAGTATCGAATAAGTAGTAAGAACAACTGTCAGCATACATATTCACTTTTTCCTGAATAGAATCTAATGTTGATTCATCTGAAATATGAATGACTTTGATCACCGGTTTATCAACCAATGCGCAATACTCCGGAGATTCATTTCCATGTAACTGAACATAATCCAGGCCGGTTTCTTTGGCTATTCGATTCACTTCATCTAGCGACTGATTCACAAATACTCCAATCTTTTCCGGACCTTCCAGCCATTCGGTAATAGCGCCTGCCATACCCGGTTCTATATATCTGGGACTCTGTTCATAAAAGATGAAACCGAGATAATCGACCATTGCCCCCGAAATGAAGCGTGCATCTTCTAAATTGGTAATTCCGCATATCTTGATCTTTGGAAGTTCAGTCATCAGAAATAATATGTGTTAATGCTTGTCTGCTTTTTAATAATAAATCTTTTACCGCCAAACCCGGTTCTTTTTGTCTCATAAAGTGCTCTCCCATTAAAGCCGAATGCACTCCGTTTTTATGCAAAAAAGCAATGTCATCCGGACTCGAAAGCCCACTCTCCGAAACCAGGATCGTGGATTCAGGAGACTGTTTCAAAATGGATATTCCGCGGTGTACATCAACCTCAAAATATTTGAGATCTCTGTTGTTCACACCAAGTATTTCTACTTTATCAAAATTTACCCTGTCAAAATCCTGTTGATCGTAACATTCGACCAATGCATGTAAACCAAATTCTCTGGCAGCTGCAAGTAATTCTTCCAATTGTTCACCTTCAGTAATAGCTACTATGATGAGCACTGCGTCGGCACCATAGGCTTTTGCTTCTTTGATCTGATAAGGATCCACAATAAAATCCTTGCGGAGAAGCGGGAGTGTAACATTTTTTGAAATATCAGAGAGATACTGGAGATCCCCTTTAAAGAAGGGACCATCCGTTAATACAGATATTGCCGATGCCCCACCTTCCTGATACTTAGCAGCAATGGAAACGGGATCGAAATCCTCGCGGATAATTCCTTTTGATGGGGATGCTTTTTTTACCTCAGCAATGATGGATACAAAATCAGATTGTAAAGCAGCTTTAAAGTCTAGTCTGCTTTTTTCATACCCTTCAAATGAATTCAGATCATACTCATGAACGTTCTTCTTTCTCTTTTTAAGATCAAGTTTAGTCTGTTCTACGATCTTTTCTAGAATATTCTGCGGCATAAGGTTCAGGAGTTACCAAATTCGTTTGTTGCTTCCACAAAATTATTGAACACCTTTCGGGCTTTACCCGATTCCAAACTTTCAGTTGCTAATTCTTTTGCCTCTAGCATCGTTTCTACTTTTCCGGAAGCCTGTATAGCAAATGTTGCATTTAAAAGAACCATATTTTGCTGTGCTACTGTTCCTTTATTATCCAGAATATTGGTGAATATGTCGGCATTAAACCCGGGATCTCCCCCCATCAATTCAGATATGTTCACCCGCTCAAAACCAATTGATTCTGGAGTAAAGATGATCCCGCGTGATAGAATATTGTCCTTGAGTTCAAATACCAACGAATTTGCAGTCAAACTTACTTCATCCAGACCATCATCTGCATTAAAGGTATAGGCAAATTCAGTACTGAGATTAGCCAAAATATGAGCCATCTGCTCCGCAACTTCCTTACTGTACGCTCCGATCACATATCTTCGTACTCCTGCCGGATTACAAAGTGGACCCAGTATATTAAAGAAAGTCCTGAAACCAAGAGCCCGTCGGGCCGGCATCACATACTTCATAGCCGGATGAAACATCGGGGCATACATGAATGCCAGTCCAACCTCATTGTACACTTCTGCAACCTGATCTTTATCCAGCTCGATCTTTGCGCCCAGATATTCCAAAACGTCGGCGCTGCCACATTTACTTGACGCACTTCGGTTACCATGCTTAATAACAGGTACTCCGGCTCCGGCAACGATAAATGACGATATGGTAGAGATATTAAAAGTGCCTGTTTTGTCTCCTCCGGTACCTACAAGATCAATGGCTCCATCCACATTCACATCCACTTTTACAGCCTTTTCCCGCATTACTTTTACAAAAGAAGTGAGTTCCTCATTGGTCTCTCCCTTCAATCTCATTGCCGTAAGAAAGCCGGCAACCTGCTCAGAGCTAACTTCGCCACTCATGATCTCATTCAAAGCGAATTCTGCTTCATCACTGTAGAGGTTTTGTGAATGCGAAAGTTTTTCCAGGATTGATTTTATATTCATTTGCGTAACCAGTTTTTGATCATCTTTGGCCCTTCTGTTGTGAGGATGCTTTCCGGATGAAATTGAATACCTTCGATAGGATATTGTCTGTGTCTGACCCCCATGATCACATCATCCGTTTTGGCAGTAACCTCCAATTCCTGTGGAATGGTTTCTGGTGCCAATACCAAAGAATGGTAGCGGGTAGCTGTGAAATTTTCTTCACACCCGTCAAAGATCGACTTACCGTCATGTTGAATCTGAGACACCTTACCATGCATTAAACTGGGAGCGTGAACTACCTCTGCCCCAAATACTTCACCAATTGCCTGATGACCGAGACACACTCCTAGTACGGGTATTTCTTTGCCAAGTTCACGGATCACATCTTCTGTAACACCTGCATCATGTGGCCGTCCGGGACCGGGTGATAATAGGATCTTATCCGGATTCAACGCTTTGATCTCATCAATGGTGAGGGCGTCATTTCTGATCACTTTATATTCATCAGTTTCTTCTGCTACCAGATGAACCAGATTGTACGTGAATGAATCGTAGTTATCAATTATTAGGATCACTGAGGATATCTTTATGGTTAATAATCAAAAATGTCTCATTATGCCTGTAGCTTCCCGAATGGGCTGCATTACAGTTTCCGCTCTTTCACGTGCTTTTTTACCGCCTTCTGTTAGAACATCATGAACGTAATCCAGATTTTTTTCCAGTTCTTTTCTTTTCTCCAGAGCTTCACCAAAATAGTCTTTAAAAAGAGTCAGCAGCTCTTTTTTAGCATGACCATACCCATACCCTCCGGCTTTGTACTTATCAGCGATCTCACCTTGGGTTTCCTTATCAGCGAACAGTTTGATCAAGGCAAACACATTATCATTATCCGGATCCTTTGGATCTTCAAGCGGAGTAGAGTCGGTTTGAATACTCATTATTGTTTTCTTCAATGGTTTTCCTTCTCCAAAGATCGGAATGGTATTCCCGTAGCTCTTACTCATTTTACGACCATCTGTACCGGGTACAATGGCTACTGATTTTACAATGTGTTCTTCCGGGATCTTTAAAAACTCCCCGTCATAAGCACGATTGAATTTACCTGCCAGATCCCTGCAGATCTCGATATTCTGTTTCTGATCTTCTCCAACAGGTACCACATCAGAATGATAGATCAGAATGTCAGCCGCTTGTAAAATGGGATACGTAAATAATCCGATATTCGGACTCAATCCAGCTGCGATCTTATCTTTATATGAAACTCCTTTCTCCATTAAGCTCACGGGAGTTAGTGTGCCCAACATCCACGCTAGTTCTGTAACCTGAGGCACATCCGATTGGGCAAAAAAAGTGGCTTTGTCCGGATCCAGGCCCAAAGCCAGATAATCCAGCGTTACATCGATGGTGTTTTGTTTGAGTTGCTCACCATCGTTTAATGAGGTTAATGAGTGATAATTGGCAATAAAGTAGAAAGCATCACCCTGATCCTGCATAGAGATATGCTGCCTTATTGCTCCGAAATAATTACCAATGTGAAGTTTACCTGAAGGTTGAATACCTGATAGAATAGTCTTTGTACTCATTGAATGTCTAATGCTATGCTTAATGCCTGAACAAGTGCCCCGGCTTTATTTTGAGTTTCTTCAAATTCTTTTTGCGGATCGCTGTCTGCCACGATCCCGGCTCCGGCCTGAATGTACACTTTATTGTCGGTAACAACCATGGTTCTGATTGCTATACACGTGTCCATGTTGCCAGAGAAATCAAAGTAACCGACCGCTCCGGCGTACACACCACGTTTAGTCGGTTCAAGTTCATCTATGATCTGCATCGCCCGAATCTTTGGGGCTCCGCTTACCGTGCCGGCCGGAAAACACTGCATCAATGCATCTACTGAGTTATTTTCCTCACTAAGATCTCCGGTAACTTCGCTAACTATATGCATTACATGCGAATACCTCTCTATGATCATATTGCGATCAACCGTAACTGACCCGGCCTTACATACTCTGGAAAGGTCGTTTCTTCCAAGATCCACCAACATGATATGCTCTGATAATTCTTTGGGATCTGCTTTCAGATCTTCTTCAAAAGCGAGGTCTTCATCGTGGGTCTTTCCTCTAGGCCGGGTTCCAGCGATCGGGAGCACTCTTACATTTCGGTTTTGTACGCTAACCAGAACTTCCGGCGATGACCCCACTAAAGTGAATCCATCAAAGTCCAGATAAAACAGATACGGTGAAGGATTAACCATTCTCAATGCCCGGTATAGCATAAATGAATCCCCTTTCATCTCAGCCTCAAACCTTTGAGAGACCACTACCTGAAAAATATCACCCTCATAAATATAGTTCTTGCTCTTTTCTACCATCTCTTTGAAGTATTCAGGCTTCATATTGCTCTTCAAAGTATCCGGGTCGATCTCAAAATCCCGACGACTGTAAGTGGTTTTCATCGCAGATTCTTCCATTCTTTCTAATGCCTTTCGGGCATCGTCATAAGCAGAATCCAGATCAGTGGCCTCATCCACAAAAACAGTCTTGATCAATACCACCTGATGCTTTACATGATCGAAAGCAAAGATCTCATCATAAAATCCCCAAATGGCTTCCGGTAAATTCAGATCATCTTCCGGCACATCGGGTAAGTGTTCTACCAGACGAAAGGTGTCATATGCTGAAAACCCTACCGCACCACCGGTCAGCAATGGCAAATCCTGAATCTCCGGTTCAGAAAAAGCAGTAGTTAGCTCTTTTAATTCTTCAAAATACGGTTTATCGATCCTGGTGGAATTTCCATCTTTCTCTAAATAGGTGGTCTTACCATCAAAAATGAGTCGTTGGTAAGGGTTGTGACCAATAAATGAATATCTGGCCAATTGCTCACCGCCTTCTACCGATTCAAATAAAAAAGGATAAGCCCCATCCTCTCTGATATTCAGAAATAATGAAACCGGTGTTAATACATCGGCAAGTAACCGCTTATATACCGGAATTGCCGTGTATTTGTCTGCCAGCTTTAAAAATTCTTCTTTAGTCATCGTAATGTTGTGATAAAAAAAAACCCACTCTTCCATAGGAACAGTGGGTATGTAGTAAAAATCGTTCAGGTCATGTAATTACACAAAATTCCCACTGCTCATTGTAGCATTGGGCCACCACCAAGATGTGATATTTAATTGGGTATTTAACATAACGCGTCGAATATAAATGCACCTAATTCTAAATGCAATCCTTTAATCTCACATTTAAAATATAATTGAGGCTAAGAACAAAACTTTGTCTATAAGAAATCATTTTTTGTATCTTCGTATAAATTAAAATCCCACATAAGTCTGCCTATACTCCACCGTTACTAAAGCATTCAATTAACTAAAAAAGGTTTATTTGTTTAGTAAGTATATTCGTCCCTTTCTTTTCCTGGGAGTATCCATTGCAATTATTTCAGTCGCCTGCGATTCCACCGTATCTCATAAAGGCATATTTACCGAGTTCGCAACTCTGAATTCTGTTACTATAACTCCATCCACCTTTGATTTCACACTCAATGAGGATGGATTTAAAGATACCACGGTTGTTATTAGCATAAACACGATCGTTAACCACCCTGAATTGGTACAAACTATTGGATATACACTTAGTGAGGCGGCAACCAACGAAATTATCGCTGCGGATATGCTCACTCAGCAAAATGATTCATTCATAACTTCACTGGAAATTGAGACCACTACAACTTCATTCAATAAATATGTGCTTAAGATCGCACTGTATGATGTGAATCATGAAGAAAGTACATACCAAACCAATTTGACTATTAATGGTTTTTCAAACAACCGTCCTGTTATCGAAGAAGTTAACGGACCACAGGAGATAACCCGACCAACCTCCGGTGAAACTCCAGCGACATTTACTGCCCGTGTAACTGATGCGGATGGTGATGATACGATCAACCAGGTATTTATGAGAATTATCGATAAAGAAACAGGGGAAGTTACCGGCTCTCCTTTCCAGATGCTGGACGACGGAACTAATCTGGGTGACGAAACTGCCTCCGACTATATATTTACTCTTACTTTTGATGTTACCGCCACTGATAATCGCCCTGACAGAGATTACGATCTTCAGTTTTTTGCCGTTGACCTGGGTGGTCTTACCAGCGATACCGTTAAAACCACCTTTAGTATCAGGGAGTGATCATGAGAATTAGTTTTATTGTTGTAGCACTTTTACTTCTCGGTTCTTCAGTTCATGCACAGGTAATTGGCCCCATCGATTCAAATTTTGATAGTTTTCGCCAGAACGGAGTTTCTACCATAGAATCTACCGGAGATACCTTATGGATCAGCCCTGCTTTAAACACCTATGTAGATGGCTTTACAGATTCCTGGATCGCACCTGAAGGTCTGGATAGTATTTATAATGGAGTTGGACGTGTATTTTCTCTTGATGTAAATGGAGATACAGTTGTTGCCGGATTAGGTTATACAGCCTCAACTGCAGTAGGAAATCAACCTGCAGGATATGGATATTATTTGTCTACCGATGGCGGCGACTCCTGGCAATTCAGTGACTTTTATCTGGATCGTTATGTTGATGAAGACACAACATTCATCTACGGTGGCACAGAATATATTCGTGAACGGGTAATTGTACCTGAACAATCTCCCCCTTACAGTGTGGCTTTTAAAGGTGATGTGATCTTTTCTGCAAACTGGGCAAGTGGTCTGCTAAGAAGTACTGATTTTGGAGCTTCATGGGAACGCATTGTTCTTCCTCCATTCGGCACTTCACTCCTCACCCCGGAACGAAATGATTATGAATGGTTCGATTGTATAGAGACCAGTAATGGAGTGTGTACTCAATCACAAAATGTGTACAATTCCGTACAGGATGATAATTTAAAAGGATTCGCTGTATTCATTGATTCAAAGGACAGAGTTTGGTTCGGAAGTGCAGGTGGGATCAATATTTCAGAAAATGCCCTTTCAGCCCCTACAGACAGTGTGATCTGGAAGAATATCAATTTTAAGAACGAAGCGGACGGGTTGCTTTCAAGGTGGATCATTGAAATTGATGAAGATCCAACCACCGGCCGGGTGTGGATGACAAACTGGATCGCTGAAAGCAGTTCATCCATATATGCCGGTTTAGATAATTATGGAATTGTTTTTACTGAGGATGGCGGCCTAACCTTCGGACAACGCCTGATCGGAGAACAGATCTTTGGGATCTCATTCAAAGATAATTACGTATTCGCTGCCGGTGCTAATGGGTTATTCATTTCCAGAGATGGTGGAGATAGCTGGTATAAATCACCCAGAATCGTAAGTGAGAATAATATCCTTAAACCTTCGGTACAATTCCAATCTGTGGCTGCTACAAACGATAAGATCTGGGTAGCTACTACAGACGGGATTATATCTTCTGATAACTACGGAGACACCTGGCAAATTCACCGTGTTAACTTTCCTTTATCCGGAGGAAATGTATATGATGATGAAGCGGCAACCGTGTCTTCCTATGCTTATCCAAACCCCTACTCACCCGAACAGCATGATATTGTCAGGATTCGTTTTGAAGTAAAAGATCAAAATAATGTCAGAGTTCGGATTTTTGATTTTGGTATGAATCTGGTTCGTGATATTGAAAACGGATCACGCTCTCCTGGTAATTATGAAGCCATTTGGGATGGACTGGATGGAAGAGGCCGAAGAGTAGCAAATGGTCCCTATTTCTATATCATTGAAATGGGTTCTAGAAAAGTAACCGGCAAAATTCTTTTGATTGAGTGATGAATAAAACAATTTTTATACTTTTTTTTGTCGGGATCTTCTCCGGTTCATTGCTCGCTCAATCCGGTGGTAGTGCAGGCGCTTTAACAAGACTCGGGTTCGGACCAAGAGCCATTTCCATGGGTAATGCAATGACAGCTTCCACCTCTGAAGGGGTATATCCGTATTACAACCCTGCGTTAGCAGCCATTCAAACCGAACAGATTCAATTTGATGCATCGGTTTCTTCCCTCCAATTCGACCGGATTTATCAGAACATTGGAGCTAATTTCCAGTTACCACCTACAGCCGGCTTATATGTTGGCTTGATTCGATCGGGTGTCAAAAATATTGATCAGCGATCATTGAGTGGGTACCCACTTGGCACCATCGATCTATCTGAATATCAGTTATTTACAGCATTTGGATTACGTTTTGGTGAAAAATTTCGGGCAGGTATCGGTTTCAAACTTAATTATGCCAATTATCATGAAGATATTTCTCCTGCAACAGCTGTGGGAATCGATTTTGGAGTGTTATACCGCATAAATGAACAACTTCAGTTTGGATTTACTGCACAGGATATGATCGCTAACTTTACCTGGAACTCTTCCAACCTCTATAATCAGCCGCAATCAAGAAATGTAGTTGATAAGTTTCCGACCCGATTTAAGTGGGGGCTATCGTTCGAGAAAGAATCCTATGCAATTACAACTGAGTATGAGATTCAGGTTTATACTTCTGAAGTTACCAGCAGTGAGGTATTCCTTTTTCCTCAAACAGGTTTTGATATCATCAGAGATACAAAAGAGATCAAAACCAATGCTCAGATGCTTCGAATCGGAGGTTCCTGGAAAGCTCATCAGTTTTTTACATTGAGAGGAGGATATCAGATCACAGAATCCGGAGTACAAGGTAATAATGCCATCAGCGCAGGATTTAGTTTACATTTACCGATCGATACCTTTTCACCTACCATCGATTACGCTTTTGTTTCCGAACCTTATCAGGTTGCTAACATGCATGTTTTTGCACTACGTTTACATCTATGAGAAAATCATTTTTTATCTCCTTATTAGTTGCTCTGCCATTTGTGCTGAATGCCCAATCGAGCGGACTTCCTCTTTTAGGTATTGCCCCAACTGCATTCGAACTATCAAGAGCAGAAGCATCCGGGGCAACTCCGGTTGGCGCAGCTTCAGTTTATTCCAACCCTGCCCTTCTTATAAACTCACCGACCACCACGCTTGACTTAAGCTATACCAATTGGATCGCTGATGCTAATAACGTGTTTGGTGGAATAAATCTGGTTAACGAAAAACGGGCTATTGCCTTCTCATTTTATACTTCCGGGATCACCGGACTTGAACAGAGAAACAATCCGGGTCCTTCTAATGGCGATTTTTCCATCCAATATCTGGCCATATCTGCCGGTTATGCTCATGATTTCAGTTTATTTGAACTAGGAGTTTCCGGGCATTATTTAAACGAAGAGGTGTATCCATACAGAGCCAGAGGGTACGCTTTCAATGCTGGTATTTCAAGATCGTTTACTAATGATCGATTTACTGTCGGAGCCTCAGTACAGAATATTGGCGAGATGGAAAACCTGGATCAGCAAGCCACTGATTTACCTAAAAAGATCACTTTTGGAGCATCCGGAAGTTTGTTTGAATACCGGCATCATAAAAACCCAACTCTACCTGTTAAGATAAGTGCCGCTGTTGATTACATCGTACCCATAATTGATAACCAAAACATTTCCAGAATTAATTTTAATGCGCCTGAAGCATTTTTGAATACTGCTCTGTCATTTTTAGTTGCGGATGTTATTCAGATAAATGCAGGATACAAAACCGGTAATAATGTTCGCCCGGTTTCATTTGGGCTAGGCTTTATCACCGAGAAAGTGATTTTTAATTACGCAAACATCCCTTTTAATACCGGTTACGGTACTGTACATTCAATTGGTATCCAATATCAATTGTAGTTGATCATTCATTATGGAGGTCCTCTCCCTCTCAGATCTATATAAGAAGGCAAATAACAAAGCCCGCACTATTTTTGTGGTGCCTCTGATCCGCTATAATCTTAAAAAAACCGATTATCTGTATCTGTTATATCAGGATCTCATCGAAACTAAAGGGAATTACTCGGTTAAGCCTATCAGTGTTTTTAGTCATTTTCGATTTGTCATAGCCGCATTATTCAATAAAGATCACATTCTGCATTACCATTGGTTAGAATTTCAGGATCTCAGGGCCTTGTCGGCGATGCCATATAAACTACTTTGTATAGCACTCTATCATTTGCTGGGCGGAACCATTGTATGGACAGTTCATAATTTAACCCCGCATGATCGTCGTTATCTGAACCTGCACAAAAGGTTACATCGATGGATGGGGAAAAAAGCTGACATCGTTCATGTGCATTCAGTGACAGCAATACCCATGGTCTCGGAAAAATTCGGAATTGAGCCTTCAAAAATGGTAGTTCTGAAACACCCTGATTTTCCGGCAGAGATTCATTCTACAACAAAAGCAAGAGAACGTTTTTTAAGCTTTTTCAATCGGAGTAAAGAAGATATTCAATTACCTGTATTATTGATGTTTGGTCAGCTTAGTGCTTATAAAGGGATCATAGAGGCCATAACAATTATTCTGTCTATAGATTTGCCTTTCAAACTTTGGATTGTCGGACCGATCAAAAAAGGACAGGATAAGCTTCATAAACAGATTATGGATCTCTGTTATAATGATGAGCGGATCGTATATATCCCGAAATTTATACCTGAAGACAGGTATCCATATTTATTAAGCTCAGCCGATATTTGTGTATTCAATTATCGATCCATACTAACTTCTGGTGGGGTTATGATGGCAAGATCTTATCAAAGAGATATTGTGGCTCCATACATGGGCATTCTAAAAGATTACCAGACAGACTCTTCGGTTAGCCTTTTCGAGACTGATGAAGATCTTTACAACATCCTTCAACATAAACTCACTCAGTTGAATGGCAAATCTTAGGAATAAAATCTTTCGAATTGCATTCGGTGATGTGATCGGCCGCGGGTTAGGAGTGATTACCAGCATTTACCTCGCCAGAGTACTCGGGGCCGAGAGTTACGGTATTATTGTAGTGGCGATGTCGGTACTTGGTTATTCAATTTGGGGAGCAGATCTTGGTCTGTTAAATATTGGAGCCAGAGAAATGGCCAAAATCCCGGAAAAACGAGTCTTCAGAGCCCGGGAAATATTTATAGTTAAACTGATATTAGGCACCATCGTAGTAACTGTTTTGAGTCTGGTTGTGCCACTACTTAGTCTGGATGAAATTACCAAAACTATCATTCTTGGTTTTTCATATTCCCTGATCCCTTATGCCCTGTTGCTTGAATGGTACTACAATGGACGTCAACATTTTGGAAAAGTCGCTCTTTCAAAGATCATAAATAATGGATTTTATCTATTCGCTGTTTTTCTATTCGTCCATGCAAATTCTGACCTGCAACTAATCCCTGCACTTTACACCATTGGTGTTAGTCTGGCCGCATTGGTATTAGCTGGTTTTGCCTTCTATAAATCACCATTTGAGTTACCTTCAAGGGGTATACCGGTTTTTAAAGACCTTATCCAATCGGCATTTACTGTTGGTTTGGGTTGGTTTTTTACACAAATGATCGTACTACTGCCTCCTATCGCTATCGGTTTTCTTATTTCTGAAGAGACAGCAGGATTGTATGGTGCTGCAATACGTGTGGTTTTCATTGCTTTATTGATTGATCGGATCTTCGTAAATCTGTTGATCCCAAACCTTTCTTCTGTATGGGAGCAAAATCGGGATTTAGCCAAAGAACATATCAGAATAGTTTATAGGATCATGCTCTACATTGGTGGTCTGCTAACACTGGTCATTGCATTGATGGCTCCTGAATTTATACGCTTTTTGTACACCAGCAGTTATGAAGCATCAATTCCTATTCTCATCATTCTTTCACTATTGGTATTTGCCACCTTCCAAAACTCAATTTTCACATTAGGCCTGGTCGCATTAGGTAGAGACACTGATTATTTCAATTCAACCTCTCTGGGTGGTACTATTGCTGCAATCTTGATCTTTCTGGCAACTATAAGTAATAACGTTCTATATGTTGCTGCTATCGTTGTAGTTTCAGAATTTATTATTACCGGTATATCATTTATTAAATTTAACCGGATCATTAAAATGGAAGCTATTCGTCCTTTTATGATCATTCTTGTTACCGGAGTGGGTCTTTATTTGATACACAGACACTTAAACTATTCCGTTTATCTGGAAACAATGGTATCCATTCTATTATTTACCGGTATTAGTTTCCTTACCGGAGCAATTGGAATCACTCACTTTAAATGGATCAGGGAGAAATTGATTTCATGATAAGGATTCAGATCGGTGTCATAGACCTAACTCCATCCTGTAGATCACTGCTTGATCAGATTGGCTGTGAGTATGCAAAGATTAATTTTAGGAAAAATCTATCTCAAGAATTTTCACTGATCCTGTTAAATGGATCCGTTACTAAACCTGAATTCAATCAAATAAATAAATATGTAAACGATGGTGGTGCAACTATTGAGTTTAGTTCGTTTCGATTTTTTTATGGGAATAATGAACTCAGTAAGAAATACCGAAAGCTCATCTTCAACGAATCTGAAAGTGCTGCTTTCTCTCATTTATCGCATATCGAGTTTTACAGTAAAGTAGCACTGCATTCCGATAAATCTTTTTTTGATGGATTGATCCATATCTCAGCTAAGGGAAACGGGGTTTCCGGTTTCATGGGATATAACCCTGAGCAGATCACTAACGACTTCCGGTATCACCGTAAAAGGTTCTTTTTCAAAGAATCTCATCACCCGGATGAGATGGTAAGTAAGACAGATAAAAAGGCAGTTTCTGAATTATTAACTTCACTGATGAAAGAACTACATTTCAGACGTGATCTGCCTTTCGTCACTAAATGGACCTCTCCTGTTCACGATCCGGTTTTTACTTTTCGCATAGATAGTGATTTTGGTACCAAAGAGTCCATAGACAGGATTTATCGATCAGCAGAAGCAAATGATATCCCTGTAACGTGGTTCTTACATGTTAAGGCACATGAAGACTGGCTGGACTATTTTAAGCGCTTTAAATCACAAGAAATAGCACTCCATGGTTATGAACATGGACATTCTCGTTCTACTTATCAATTGTATGATAATATTGAACGGGGTTTACAATTGTTAAGAGATCATCAACTCGACCCCATGGGCTATTGCGCTCCCTATGGTATATGGAGTGAAGAGCTGGCTACCGTGCTGGAGAAATTTGATTTTCAATACACTTCTGAATTCACCTTTTCTTTTGACGGAATTCCTTTACATCCTGTTGTAAATGGGCAAATATCAACTAAAATTCAGATCCCGATTCACCCGGTATGTACAGGAAGTTTAAGCAGAAAAAGAGTACCTGTTGATGAGATGGAAGTCTATTTTGATGGGGTTATCAAAAAGAAAAAAGCACGATTCGAAGCTCTGATGCTTTATCATCATCCCATGCAGCCAGGTTTCAAGCTCTTTGAATCCATGTTCACCAAGATCAGAAAATTGGGATTTCACCCCATTAGTTATTCCGATTTTTCATCCTTCTGGAATAACCGAATTCGATCCAGTTTTTACGCAGGTTTCGACCCCCATACTGGCATTTTAACTATTCCGGAAACGGATACTCCTTTGTGTATTATGGCAGATCACAATTCATTTACCATTACAGACTCCGGTTTAAACAAAAAACTCAATTCCATTGATTTTAAATATAGATTCGGGAATATTGAACACCTGAACCGAACTCAGGTTAACAGCTTGCATTCTGATACGATCTCGCTAATTAAAACATCCATATTAGACTGGAAAAACAGGATCAAATTATGAAAGTAGGGTTTGTCGCACCACTGGCAACCGCATTAGTGAATGGTGGAGTCAGAACTCAGGTCCTTAAAACTGCACAGGCTCTGAGGAAGTTGGGCGTACACATTGAGTTTATTTCTCCTCTCACTGATTTGCCGGATGTTGACCTGATCCATGTTTTTTCGGCAGGAGCTGAAACCCTTTCTTTTATTGAAACGGCAAAGAAAAATGGATATAAGATCGTTTTATCTTCTGTGTTTTATTCTACTAAAAGTGCCTCTACCATTGCCAAAATTATTGCCGGAGAAAAAATAATAGGTAAAGTTGGTTCCGGGATCCGGTCAGAATATTCCATTAAAGCGAATGCTTGTAATGCAGCTGATCTGGTTCTGCCCAATACCCGAGCTGAAGCTACCCTATTGACCAAAGGCTTTGGAGTTTCTGAGAAGTATATTCAAGTAATACCAAATGGAGTGGAGACTCATTTCAAAGATGCTGAACCAGATCTATTCATAGAAAAATACGGCATTCAGGATTTTGTACTTTTTGCCGGGCAGGCTGGTGCAGGTCGTAAGAATGTACTATCACTGATGAAGGCTGCTCCCGAAATTGATTCTGAAATTGTGATAATTGGCGACCTTTCTGATGATATTTATTCCAATCAATGCCGGGAATTAGGTCATAAAACCGGCAATGTACGATTCATTAATTCTCTGCCTCATGAATCAGATTTACTGGCTTCAGCTTATGCAGCAAGTAAGGTTTTTGTGCTCCCATCATTATTCGAAACACCGGGAATAGCTGCCATGGAAGCCGCACTAACGAAGTCCAATTTAGCAATTACCCAGATTGGCGGAACAAAGGAATACTTTGAAGATCATGCTGAATACTTAGATCCGAAAGATATTACATCAATTGCAAAAGCCGTTAATAAGGCTCTCCAAAAACCTTCAAATGATCATCTAAGTAAGCACATTTTATCTAACTTTACATGGGAATTGGTAGCTGATAAAACCTTGTCCGCCTATAAAAAACTGATGGATCAGAATCCGGTATAAACTTCTTCCTCTTCACCATCAGGTGATTCATTGAAAAATTGAATAGCACCCAAAATGATCCCTTTAGAGATATAAATGGTGATCACTGCTATGATTCCATACTCTTTAAAAAGTATGATAAGGATCAAATAGAGAAAGAATAGTACAAAGGTCCATTTTTGCTTAGAAAGGGCTTTCTTATCAAATCTCGGGATCTTATCGAACGGAATGGTACTAACCATTAGAAAAGAAAGAAGTATCACCATTGGGGCTAATACCGAGTTCACTCCATTCTGAAAGAAATCAAAAAGATCCAGGTCATTTCTGAAAGTGATGAAAAAAGCAGAGATAATGATCGCCTGCGAAGGTATCGGCAATCCAATAAAATTAGTAGCGGTTGGAGATAGACGCGCATTAACGTTGAAACGAGCCAGTCGAACAGCCCCTGCTAACGGAGGTATTGCACTGATCAGTATTCCAAGAATATGGAATTCATTTAACGCAAAGGTATAGATCAAAAAGCCTGGTGCCACACCAAAAGAAACGATATCACTCAACGAGTCAAGTTCAATACCGAAGTCGCTGGTAGCATTTGCTAACCGGGCCATCATGCCATCAAACACATCGAAAAGTCCGGCTGCTACAATAAGCCAGGCACCTCTGAATAAATTACCGTCTGCAATAGTGATGATAGCAAGAAATCCTGAAAACAGATTCATCAGAGTAAAGAAACTTGGAACTGCCACACGACGATTTACCGGTGGTTTAGTCTTCTTAATTTGTTCCCGACGTTTTTTAAAATTCTGATATCTGTTTTGTATAGGATATTTCATAGGTCTAACGTTCCTAAAATAGATTCTCCAGCTCTGGTAACAGCTCCTTCTTTCACATTAATTTTGAAGACACTTTTAGGTACGATCACATCCATTCTGCTTCCAAATTTCATCATGCCGAAGCGTTCTCCGGCTATTAATTCATCCCCTTCTTTAATGTGATATACAATTCTTCTTGCAAGAAATCCGGTTATTTGCCTAAAGAAGATCTTTGTACCTGAGGAATGCAATACGCCAAAATCGGCCCGTTCATTTTCTATGGAGGCGTTCTCATCCCAAGCCATAAGATATTTACCGGGATGATATTTCAAATACTCCAATTTCCCGGAAACAGGATTTCTGTTTACATGCACATTCAGCGGAGATAAGAAGATACTGATCTGAACAGCATCTTCTTTCAGGTAAACATCCTCATGGATCTCTTTAATGAGTACCACTTTGCCATCAGCCGGAGAAATGACAAGTTCACTACCTTCCGGAGAAGTTCGTTCCGGATCCCTGAAAAAATAGATCACTATTCCCCAAATAATCCCAAAAACAAGATAGATCAAATAGCTGATCGGGTGGTGTATAAAGGTAGCAGTTAGATAAAAGACGAGAATGGTTATTACTGTAACCAGTCCCATTGTTGGATAACCTTCTCTGGCAAACATAAATGATCAGAGTTTTAGAATATCATTAAAGATAACAAATACCATCAAGCTCAAAAGAACAATAAAACCAATATTTTGCGCTACTAATTTAAATTTATCGGATGGTTCTTTGCGGGCAATACCTTCATAGATAAGGAACATTAAATGACCTCCATCTAATGCAGGTATCGGTAAAATATTCATGATAGCCAAAGTGATACTTAACATGGCGGTGATCTGCCAAAAACCGATCCAGCCAGCCTGTTCGGTGGCATCTCTGGTTACTTTCGCAATAGCTATGGGGCCTCCAATATTTTGTCGAAAAGAAATATCTCCGGTTATCATTCTTGTAAAACCACCTATAATACCGCTTGTCTGGTCCACAGTTTCATCCCAACCGGCTTTAATGGACGCAAAGAAACCTAATTCTACTCGCTGTGCCCCCGCCATAGCTAGTGTAGGAGCAACGATGCCGATTGTTTTCGTGTCCTGATTTGGAAGAATGGTGGCTTCAAATACAGAATCTCCTCGTTGAATAGTGAAATTTATTTCTCCTTCTGAGCTCTTGATTAGCTCTGTAAGCTGCACCCAATATTTGATCTCCATACTATCAGCTGCAATAAATTTATCTCCCGCTTTCAGTCCTGCATCACTTGCCGGTGTACCTAAAGACACACTAGAAATTGTACTTGGGTACGAAAAAACAGGATTTATGAATGCTCTGGTTTGCAAACTATCCAAATAGTTTGAAGGAACAGGTATTGTGATCTCCTCTCCATCTCTAATCACCTGATAAGAAAGATTCTTAACTGTGAGCGCCGAAGGATTAACAAGATCTTCGAAAGCTGAAACATTCTCTCCGTTTACTCCAACAATATGATCATCCGTTCTAAAACCAATTTCGTAAAGGATGGTATTTTCGGGAATATACATCCCATCTACATTGTCCAGATTCAATGTCAGTTTTCCATTCGATAAGGTCATCCCTGAAAAGATCACAAAGGCAAGGATCATATTAAAGATAACTCCTGCAGTGATCACGATCATTCTCTGCCAAACGGGTTTACTACGATACTCCCAGGGTTGTGGTTCTTCGTTCAAATGTTCCGTATCCATACTCTCATCAACCATTCCGGAGATCTTTACATAACCTCCCAATGGAGTGGCTCCGATACAATAATCTGTGTCTCCTCGCTGAAATCCCCAAATTCTGGGTGGGAAACCTACTGAAAATCGCTCCACTCTCATCCCAAAGAGTTTTGCCGCTAAAAAATGTCCTAATTCATGAATGAAAACCAGGATCATTAAGGCACCGATAAAAATACCGATGGTCTTTAAAATATCTACAAATTCCATGCTTGTTAATTAATTCTTGATGCGAAAAGTCTTGTTTCGTTATCTATTTTGGTTATTTCCTCAACGCTTAGCTCATAGTTACCGGTCAATTTTTCCAAACTTTTCTCAACAACTATTGGAATATCAATATAACCAATTTCTTTGTTCAAAAAGCGGGCTATAGCTACTTCGTTTGCAGCATTTAATATTACCGGAGCCATATTTCCTTCTTCTATGGATTCCATGGCTAGTTTAACAGCCGGGAAACGATGGTAGTCAACGGGTTCAAAGGTAAGTTCTTGTGATAGATCCCAGTTCATCCTGGGGGTATCCAACGCCAACCTGTCCGGATAACTCAATGCATAAATAATGGGCACCTTCATATCTGGTGGACCCAGTTGAGCCTTACTTGACCCATCTACGAAAGTAACGATAGAGTGAATGATACTTTGAGGATGAATTACGGGTTCTATCTTCGAAATTGGCAGATCAAATAACCAATGAGCTTCTATGATCTCAAGACCTTTATTCATCATGGTTGCGGAATCGATGGTGATCTTGGCTCCCATATCCCAGTTTGGGTGCTTGAGCGCCTGTTCCACGGTAACCTTGGCCATTTGCTCTTTTGTAAATGATCTGAAAGGACCTCCGCTTGCAGTGATTATGATCTTCTCGATATTCTCAGAGTTTTCACCAACTAAGCTTTGAAGCATCGCACTGTGTTCAGAATCTACCGGAATGAGTTTAGATGATTCCTTTTTTTTGATCAACTCAGAGATCAGCTCTCCACCAACAACTAATGATTCCTTGTTAGCCAGAGCTACTCTTTTACCGGCTTCGAGTGCATTAAATGTAGGCTGAAACCCTGCAAACCCCACTAAGCTATTTAATACAACATCAATATCCGGATGTTTAACCAACTCATATAATTCACTATAGCCAAATAGTAATTTTGTTTGACCATGATCCTCATTTCTCAGATTGTTATATGCTGCTTCATCAGTGATTACTGCGAAAGCAGGGCAGAATTCATTAATCTGTTTTGCAAGTAATGCCGAATTTTTATGTGCTGTAAGCGCGAATATCTTGAAGCGCTCAGGATGCTGTCTAACGATATCCAGGGTTTGTGTACCGATCGAACCCGTAGATCCGAGAATAGCTAAGTTTTGTGTCTCCAATATATCACTCATTTTCTGCAAGACAAGGTAGAACAATTATGAGCTAGATTCACCTTGTTGGCATCATATTTTATTCAATTTAATAATAGCTGCCATCCTGCCACTTTCATCTTTTTCACGTCTATATGAATAAAAAAGATCACTATGATCGATCGTGCAACGATCATCCACCTCGATATTTTTTCCGGGCACTCCTTCATTTTCCAATTGTTCAATGATCAACCCTTGCAAATTAACGTGTGGTTTTTCAAAATTGATTCTATTTACCAGATGCTCAGAGAATTGTTCTGCAACTTCTTCCCCTACTTCAAAGTTATGTTCCGATAAACAAGCACTAACAAAGACATGAATGGAATCTGCTTCTGCACCAAGCTTGATCATTTCTCGTACTGTTTTAGCAGCAATACCTTTTACGGCACCTCTCCAACCTGCATGGGCGGCACCGATCACTTTATTTTTAGAATCACCAAGTAAAACAGCACCGCAATCAGCAACTTGTATGACCAATGGCACATCAGATTCTCTGGTTACGAAAGCATCCGTATTATCGTAGAACCCTGATGAGTGTATAACTTCAACATGATCGCCGTGCACCTGTTTAGCCAGTGCCAGTTTTTTTACATTTATATTGGCTGCTTCACATAATGTATGAAGGTTTTGCAGAATAACTTCCTGACTCTCATGGGAGTTGAATCCCACATTCAGTCCTTTAATTCGTTGTCCGTCTCCTTGTATCTGAGGATTTTTTAGGGAAAACCAGGATAATATCCTTGGTCCGTTTAACTGCTTTGGTCGTACAAAATCAATGGGGGAAGACTTCATCAAGTTTCATATTTACAAGGCCAAGCGGAAAATGTTTGCCCGTCCATAGCTCAAAGGACTTTGCTCCCTGATAGATCAACATATCTAAGCCACCAACCGGGATTCCATCAGCCTGTTTAGCTTGTTTAAGAAATTTAGTTTCTCTTGGATTGTAAACGATGTCATAGCATACTTTTCCAGTTAAATGATCAATTTCATGATCCTGTATTGGAGAAGCATCTGTATTAGGTACCATACCTAATGGTGTCGCGTTTACAATCAGCGATGTATCGTCAGCAAATTCCATCCAATTATCATAACTGCATGCAATTGCACCCTCCAGATCCTGAAATCTTTCAGGTCTTCGCGATACGACATAAACTTCTTCAAAACCAAAATCATTCAATGCAAAGACAATCGCTTTAGTAGCCCCCCCTGTACCGAAAACTATAGCTCTATCTGTTTCAATCTCTTCCTCTAGTTCTGTCAAAGGTTGGATAAACCCAAAGGCATCTGTGTTATCCCCTACAAGTTTTCCATTCTGTTTAAGAATGGTATTCACAGCACCAATTGAAGCAGCTGTATCTGTGAGTTCGTCAACGGTATCCAGAAAGTTCTGTTTATGAGGAATGGTAACATTGGCCCCAAGAAATAATTCCGAATTAAAATGAGCGATCAACGTAGGTAATTCAGGCATGGAAACAGAAACTGCATGATAAGTTGCTTCCAAATTATGGTGTTCAAGCGCCGTGTTGTGCATTATTGGCGAAACACTATGGCCTACGGGATTACCGATAAGTAAGTAATGAGGTTGTTTGGCCTCGGCAGATTGAATGAATTCAGTAAAAGTCATGATATAGGTACAAAAAAAATGCGCATCGGTTGGATGCGCATTTTTGTTCGATATTTGTATGAGAAGTTAAGCTGTAACTTCTTCAGCTTCAGGCTGATCTTCTTTAAAAGTATCAGACTCAGCCAATTTTTTGAATTTTTCGAGATCTTTAGCAAGCTGTGCCGGAGATTCTTCAATAAATGCTGCGAGTTCTTCTGATGGATCGCCAAAAAATGTTCGATAATCCAATGAAAATTCTACTCGTGTACGAACTCCATTATCAAGTGGAGTGAATCGAATAGTTCCGGTTTGATTGAGGTTACCGTTAATAGTAATCCAAGCAAATCGTGTATTTCGAAGATTATCGATCAGATTTGTGGTCCAAACAAACTCATCATTTCCAATCTTGGTTTTATACTCAAACGTCTGAGAGTTTATTCTTTCGACCGAGTCGATACGCTCAAGGAATTTTGGAAAGTCTACAGGATTGCTTAGTAACTCATAAACTTTAGCCAAAGGCAGATCAATCTCGATTCTTTCGTGCGCCATAATAGTATTTTGGATGTTGTAATCGTTAGGAATTTATCAATGATGAACCGGTTTAGGGAAACAGGTAGGATTCATCCATATTGTTCCAAATTTACGGATAAAATGATTAAGCCTCAATCATCATTCGGAACAAAAAATCACAAAAAACACCTTTTTGGTGAGAAATCCAAAAAATACCACTACAATTTATCATTGTTTAAGTACTTTAAATTAATTGCTTAAGGTGGGTCATTATCTCGGAATGTACGTCGTGTATATTTTTTGAAGCATCGATAATTTTAAATCGGTCATAGTTAGCTGAGAGTTCATCAAATCCACTTATAACGCGTTTAAAGAACTCATTGCCCGATTGTTCCATCCTGTCTTTGCTCATATGATTTGTACGATTTATTGAATCTTCGAGCGATATTTTCAAATAAAATGTGATATCGGGCGCTTTTCCGTGCGAAGCCAGCTGATTTATCTGAGTTATTTTCTCTGTATCAAATAATTCTCTTCCATATCCCTGATATGCGGTCGTTGAATCATAAAAACGATCCAATATTACTATCTCTCCCTTATCAATAGCTGGTAATACTTTTTCAGCAACCAATTGAGATCTTGCGGATGAGAACAATAACATTTCAGTGATCGGATCAATGTCGATCTCCGGATTTAAGAGCATTCCCCTGATCAATTCAGAAACATCAGTACCTCCCGGTTCTCTGAATACATTTACGGTTTTACCGGCTTCTGTTAATCTGTTTTTGAGTAATTCGATCTGGGTAGATTTCCCGCTTCCGTCAATCCCCTCAAAAGTAATAAGCATGAAAGAGTACTTGTATTATTAAAAGTCGAAATCATCCATAAGTTCGACAGGCTCTTTCGGCATTGCAAGAGACAATATGAAATAGACGAAAATATTTGCGCCACTTGTAACCGGAGTTAAAAATAAAAACAGAAAACGAGTAACTGTTGAACTAATGCCAAAATACTTAGCAATTCCTCCACAAACTCCGGCAATTTTTTTATCTGTCCGGGATTTCATCAGTTTTTTAGGATGTCTGTAACCATATGGGTCCATGGTGAAGTCTCTGTATCCGGATCCGGATTGAGAACCAGATGAAGTTGATGATCTGAAATCATCATCAAGGTCATTACGGAGTCCGCCAAATACATCCTCAGTCTCTGCACCATGTACGTCATTCATATCCTTATTACTGTATGATCTTGAAGAATAGGAACTTGAATTTTGGTTGTTTCTCGCTTTACGACGGGCTTTTTGTTCTTGTCGACGTTGTCTTCTGGATTTTCTTTCTTTTCTACGATCTCCTACAAAGTATCCGAACCCGATAAAGGTTACTAGTAATCCCCCTATCAAAGGAAAAGCGGAGATCATCCCTGTTGAAAAATCAGTAAGAAATTCGCCAATTGGCAGTCCAACCCATTGTAAGAGGAATGTGAAACCGGTAAATAACATTACCATCCCGGCAATGGTGGCAAAATTCCAAATCCCTTTACCTGTCTCTTTTTCATCTTCATGCAAAAAATTCTGCATGGTTGCCTGTAATTCGAAATCATCGAATTCCAGAGTTGATGCACCTGTTTTTGAAGAGCTTTTGAATTTAGTTTGTTCTGCCATTATAATTTTCCTCCGCAGATTCGCTACGATTATTGGTAGCCTTTGTTGCAATAAATTAACCCACTTTCAGAGATTAATCCATCTAATGGAACATCGTGTATCTCAGTTGGAATAAAATCGGTTATAAATTCATCAAATATCAAGCCGAATGAAGGCGACGAATTCATTTCCAGAAAACGATCATAAAACCCTTTACCGTAGCCCAATCGATTACCCTTCTTATCAGCACCAAGTAAGGGAACCAATACTAGGTCTAATTGATCAGTGGATATTTCTTTTAATTTAGCCGGTTCTTTAACTCCCCATTTATTCGTCTCCAGATCGGTCAGCGATTGCAACTCTGAATGTCGTAATGTGGTTGTTTTAAAATCTGTAACAGGAACCACTATAGTCTTTCTATCCTCCAGCATCCTGTTGATCAGATCAATGGTATCAACTTCTTTTCTGTCATTCATTGACAGATAAATATGAATAGTTTCGGATTTCTGATAAATCTCACTTTTTAGAATGTGACGATGTATGCGCTTACTTCGGTTCTCCCAATCTTTTAGGGTGATCGCCTTTCTCTTATCTAGTAATTGCGTCCGAAGTTCTTTTTTGGTCAAAACTAGATCTTATAAATATGATGAGAGGTATAATCCGGTTGATGTTCTCTGTAATGATCTAACATCTTTTGCCAAACATCTAACCCATATTTATTCATAAAATAAACCGGATTAACACTTCTTTCCTGTAATCCATCAGGAAAGATCTGTGATTGTATCTTCGCTATTCTATCTAATTGAGTTTGTTCTTGCTGTTTAACAGCTCTATAGACCTTTCCTTTCAATTTATTGAGTTCATTTTCAAATCCGGTTATAACTTTCGCAGTTGTTCCTTCAAGAGTTGGGTCTATATTTTTCACAAACTCGGCAGGTTCGTCTGATACATCTTCAATGTTTTCTTTCCATGAAGCAAACACTCCCTCAATATCTAAGGTATTGGTTTGGTCCACATAAGCAGATTCAAGGTCTTCGATACGTTGGCTATATTCGCATAAACTAAATGGTAGCTTATCCATGATACGCTCAATGTTACTTTCAATGATCGTAGCACTTAATCTTGGAAAAATGATGGGCATCTCCATCCCAAAAAACGGATACAGTTCTTTCATTTGTCCGTAATAGGCCAGCTCACCCGGTCCGGCTACATACCCAATGGTTGGCAGTAAATAATCCTGCAAAACGGGACGGAGAAAGACATTTGGAGAAAACCTTTCCGGATGTTCATCAACCAGATCTACGATCTCGTCTGTGCTCTTTCTATTTCCTTCTATGATCCAATTTGTTCCATCCCTGTCAATCTTAATTCTGGCACCATCATCGTTGATATAAAAAAGATTTGATGAACCGACCACTACCTGGCTATGAAATCCATCTTCTAACTTTGAACTTTGAGAACTCAAAGCAATCTGAATCTCGTCAGCATCTGTCACTGATTTACGAAACACTGATTTACTTAAATCTTTTATAGCTGAAAAATTACTGCCGAATATTATCAAACCACTGTCAGGGAAAAGGGATAGCAAAAACTTAGAAAAAGCCTTCCTGTGTTCAAATCCGGGTTGATAACTCTCAGTTAATAATTCTGATAGCTTATTGGTGAAATCGGTTTCGGGGAGAAGTGCCTGGATATTCCTTTTCAGCTCATTGATATCATCTGTTATCTCGATATCAGCTACCGGTTTATTCGATGTATTCCCCGCCAAATGTTCTTTTATCAACGCATCATAGGTTGGAATCCCTACGCTATTGATCTCCTCGAAATCATGGTCTTCATCTGCTAACCAAAACACAGGTACCACCGGGACTCCGGTCTGCTTTTCAATCCTTTCAGCTAGCAGAATGGTAGTTATTGTTTTAAATACAGTATATAATGGACCTCCAAACAGGCCAAGTTGCTGACCGGTGACTATAACTTTCGAATCAGGATTTGTAAATTTTTCTATGGCATTGCTCTGTTGATCAGAGATATCCAGAACTTTATGATAGGCATTCAATGACTCTACAAGATCTGCCCTGTTAACCTGACCTGTAATCGACTTTGTTCTCTTCTCGATATCATCGGCATTAAATGGATTCAGCATATAGAACTGCTTTACCGAGTTAAAGTCATGTATATAAGTATTAAATAATTTTGAAAATGATAATTGTTGAAACGAACAGGAAAGATTGCTCACTACTACCCTTTGAGTTTTTGAATTTGATCGCGAAGTTTTGCGGCTTTCTCGTAATTTTCAGTTTCAATAGCTGTCCTTAGATCAACTTCTAATTGTTCTAGTTTTGACATCTCGCTTTCTGTAGAAGCATCTTTGATCACAGTTGTCTTCCGTTGTGATTTATCTTCATCTGAATCTGTACTGATTCCAGCTTCTGTTAATACTTTATCGGCCACATAAATAGTTGCTCCAAACCTTACAGCTAATGCAATAGCATCACTGGGTCGGGCATCTACTTCTTGATATTGGTCAGCCTGCTGAAAAACTATTCTGGCATAAAAAGTTCCATCCGTAAGATCATTTATCATGATGTGATCGATCTTAGCATCAAAATTCATGATCACATTTTTCAGCAGATCATGCGTCATAGGTCTGGGTGGTTTAATGTTTTCAAGTTCTAAAGCTATAGCTTGCGCTTCAAACGAACCTATGATGATCGGTAATCTCCTTGAACCCTGGGCCTCTGATAATATGAGTGCATAAGCACCACCACTACTGGGACTTGTTGACAGCCCCAGAATTTCCATTAATACTTTACTCAAAGCGTTTCATTTTGGAATTGAACGTACATTGTTAATGTAATGAAATTTGAATTAGTCTTAAACTTAACATCACTAAACTAAATCCGAATCTATATAGTTTGATTCCGAAATAATGCGTGATCGTATCGCATGAATTGCCTAACCATTTCATGTGATAGAGACCGTGCTTTGTTTTTGGGTAAACTACCCGTGGTATTCAACACCAACAATTATGGAGGCTATTATGAAACGATTCACCACATTAATGAGCATATTTTTAGCAGGAATTATCGGCGCGTCTTGTGTAACGGCGGTTGGACCTGAGGGGCCTCCGGGCAGAGATGGACTCGACGGTCAGGTTGAGATCTATTCTGAGACCATCATTATAGATTCTGACGTAGACTTTGGAGTACAAGACGAATACGTTTCAGTAGCATCTTATGGGTGGAATATATTAGATGAATCCACTGTAGATTATGGAATAGTATTAGCCTATTTACGTTTTGATGGAACTACGAACTGGCATGCATTGCCCTTTTCAACCCCATACGAAAATGACATTGTGGTTCTACGATATTCATTTGACATAGACAATTTTGATCTGATCATCGAAGGTGAAGTTGCAGATAATAATGAATTGAATGAATCGTTGTTTGACGGTGATGTACTCAGAGTTGTAGCAATTCCGCCTGATATGATGTACAAAGGAAAAGGAATTGATTACACAAATTATGAGCAGGTAAAACAAATTTATGGTTTAGAAGATTAGAATTATTGATTAGATGACCCGAAAAGAGTTGTGATTAAATTCACAGCTCTTTTTTTATGTCTTTACATCATCTAAATTAGTGTAACTAATCCGGATGATGAGTAAAGAAGATTTTATTTTAAAAGTTATTCTGCTGGGATTGCTGTCGGCTATCGCCATTTCTTATCCTGTTTGGATACCGGTAAATACGATGTACCCGGCAATTGGTATAGTTTCTGGTATTTCTCCAATCTGGGAATGGATCTCAATGAGCACCTCCCTTCTTCTTATCATTATCGTTGTATTATTACTTTTTTGGAGATCGAAAAGAAAACCTTTGCTCATTATTCTGTTCTTATGTGCAGGTGTAACCATACTATTTGACTATAACCGGATACAGCCATGGTTTTATAGTCTGAATCTAATGTTGGGAGCTTTCTTGTTCTCAGAAAAAACAAGAGATACGTTTGGCACCATCGGCTTAATACTTAGTTTTACCTATATATGGAGCGGACTGCAAAAACTTAATTTCGCTTTTATCAACGAAACCTTCCCTTGGCTCGTTGAACTTTTCCCGATCCCGCTCCCTGCGTTTTTTCCTGAACTCGGAATGCTGGCAGCGATAACTGAAACTGTGGCAGGAGTTGGATTACTCTTCAAAAAAAGCAGGAACATATCTGCTATCATTTTAGTCTTCATGCACTTTTTTATAATGATGGCTTTAGGTCCTTTTGGTCACGATTCAAACGCTGTTGTCTGGCCATGGAACATAGTTTCAATTACCTTGTTACTTACTATCTTTCTTCAAATAAAAAATGACCGGGCGAAAAGTATATTCCCGGGCAGCTTCACTTTGTACAAAGCTTTTATACTAGTTTTGCTTTTGCTAATGCCCGTTTTTAGTCTGTTTGACCTTTGGCCAATGAGTTTATCCTCTGCGTTATACTCCGGAAATAAAGAACAATCCCGGGTCTACATGGATGACTCATTTTCGGCACTTCTACCCCCATCCGTCCAGAGTCATGTAAGGCAGGAGGATCAAAGTATTCTACTAAATGTCTGGGCGATGGAAGAATTAGGCATTGCAGCTTATCCGGATATGGATGTTCATGTTTCAATCTTTAAATACATTTGCCAGATACACCCTGAAAATGCCCCATATTTGGTATTTACTACCTATTCTAAACCAAATATCTTTAACGGTAACAGAATAGAAACAACCTATTTTTGTGACGATCTTTTGCCTGCAAATTAGAGACTACACTTGTAATTATTCCGATTTCTATTACATTCATCCAATTATTATCGGTTAGAAATGATCAAGGACCCAAAACAAATAGTAACCCCTTACGCATTTAGTGTACATAAATCTTTATTAGGTTTACCATTAGCTACTCCAAAAAGGAGATTAGCCGCACTTCTTATTGATCTGTTTCTAGCTGCCATCCTTGCGACATTTGGACCATATCTTATGGCAACCACCATCTCTGTTTTAATTTTCTGGATTGCTATTCGAACAAAATCTGAAACATTCTGGAAGAATGCTCTACGCTATCCTACTGCTGCATTATTTACTGTACTCATTTTTTTCATTGCCTATAGTTATGCTTCAGTAAATGATAAAGGAATACAGGTAAAGTTAAATGACTCTGGTGTAATCACTTCCGAGAATTCCGTTTTGAATTTCGGTGATATTGCCAGCAAAGCTATGGCCATTGATTATTCAGATTCTGCAAATGCTGAAGAGGCCATTGAGCAACTTGCCAGAGAGATTGAAGCATCTTTCACGGAGAATACAAGCAATTCAGAGAATCGAGATAATATGGCTTTATTTAGTGAAGACAACGTTCTCTCTCAACTTGAATCATTTTCAATTTCAATTCAGCAAAAAGATACACTAGCTGCAGATTCACTCCGGGAAATACTTGCACCCGTGATAGCTTCTATTGAACTTGAACAACAATCAGAAAGAATCCGGACATTGAAGGCGCGTAATAAAAAATTGAAAGATGAAAATGAAGTGTTAGAGGAAAAGGTTGAACATCCTGGGTTTATTACCACCTTAAAGGGAGCTGCAGAAGACTTTGGATTAGGATTTGGATGGGTTGGGATCTATTTCATTGTGAGTCTTGCCTATTTTAAAGGACAAACCCCGGGCAAAAAGCTACTTAGTATAAAGGTGGTTCGACTTAATAATAAAGATATCAGTTTTTGGTATTCTTTTGAACGATTTGGTGGATATGCGGCCGGAGTAGCCACCGGTTTACTTGGCTTTTTCCAGGTTTATTGGGATCCCAACCGACAAGCCATTCATGATAAAATAGCTGGCACGGTGGTGATCGACAAAAGGGAAAAAAGGATCAAAAAATTTGCGTACTTACGCAATGAGTTAATAGACGGACAGGAATAAAATTATGGAAGACCACATTCATTTTAGAAGAATACGACCTAGAATAAAGGTGAAAACGGAGTTATCCTCGGATGAATTAATTAATCGTATTCAATCAGAGTTAGGGGAAGATACGACCCGATGTGATGGAGAAACAGTAAGTGGATTTGCTACCATTTGCCCTCCCAAAACAGAACAACATTTTTGGTCACCGCAGCTAACCATCACGGTAGAGGAAGACGAAGAAGGTACTACGATAAGGGGATTATATGGACCGAGACCAGCCGTCTGGACCATGTTTGTTTTTTTCTACACTTTTATTGGATTTGCATTAATGATCGTGATCATGGTTGGGCTTTCGTTACGATCTCTCGGTGAACCCGCAGGAATTTTATGGCTCGTTCCTATTCTTATTCTGGTTTTTTTAAGTCTTTACCTAGTTGCCTATTTCGGCCAAAAATTAGGGCATAAACAAATGACCTCACTGCACCGGTTTATTGAACGGTGTGTCGGGAATGAAATTGAAGCAGATTGACCCATCCAGTTCAATTTTTCTCTGTGTAATTTTTTATTAAGCTTTCCTAATTCTATCCGATAAATCCCTTACTGACCGAGTTAATTCGGTCTCATACTATTTACGTTAATTGCTTTAGGTAGGATAGATTTCAATTTATATACAATTCGTTGGTGTAGTATAGCATAATCTGTATGCCTAGGTTAAATGAACTTCGTTAAAATGAAAAATTTAGCTTCTGCCCTCCTCATATTATTCTTAGTCTCATTAACTCCCTTATTTGCTCAATTGACCATCGACGGAGAGATCAGACCAAGAACCGAATACAGAAATGGGTATACAACACTGAGAGTTACCGGCACTGAACCGCATACGGTCCCTGAATTAGTCACCAATCAACGTTCCCTGGTTGGATTTACCTATAAGACTCCCGGGGTTACAGGAAGGTTAAGTTTTCAGGATGTTCGAACCTGGGGTGAAATTGCACCTAAAAAAGATGCCGGCACCTTCCATCTAAAGGAGGCCTGGTTCAGGTTTAATCTCACCGACTCTTTGGTAGCTAAACTGGGGCGTCAGATCCTTTCATATGATGATGAGCGGATTCTTGCAGCCACCAACTGGAATAATATCGGCACACAGCACGATGTAGCTCTTTTTAAATTCAAAAGTGGCTCATTTCAATCTCATATTGGTCTTGCTTACAATAACGAAACAGGTGGGAATGCCTTTGAATCGGGATATCCTGTCACGACGTATAAAGCTTTGAGCCTTATCTGGGGAGAATATGTCTTTGAGAACAGATCTAAGCTAAGCTTCATTGGGCTAAGTGAATGGAATGCAAAAGATGCATTATCTATCGACTATTTTAACAGATACACCTACGGAATCTATACTGAACTTTTCCCTTTCGAAGGTTTTAAGCTCATTTCAACATTGCATCTTCAAAATGGTAAGAATAAGACCGGTCAGGAAGTAAATGCTTACCTGATTTCCGTTCGCGGTGATTACTCATTGACTGATGGACCTACCCTATTTTCAGGAACAGATATTTATTCAGGAAATGATCCCTTTGGAAATACTCCGGCAAATGAAACCCGCGTATTCGATCGTATTTACGGAGCCAAACATAAGTTTTTAGGGTATATGGACTATTTCCCGGCTAACACCTATGGAATACATGATATTTTTGCCGGTTCAAAAATGAAAACCGGGGCTTTATCATTCCTTGAAGCCAAAGTGCATGCTTTTTTAATACCACACGAATTCACCAACCCAAATACCGGAAATACAATAAATAAATATCTCGGAACTGAGATCGATCTGAAATATGGATACAAAGTAACTAAAGAGTTGAGTTTTACAATACTGGGGGGAATTATGCTGGCCGGTGAATCAATGGAGATTGTAAAGAATGGCGGCAACCACGAAAGCATCAATACTTTTGTAGCGATGTACTTTACCTATAAGCCAAAATTTAAAATCAATTAGAGTTGTCAAAATACTATTTGAAAGTCTGGAGTAAATCATGAAAGTCTTAAACCCGAACAACAATCTATTTATTAAACTCGGTGTTCCACTTACTATCATTATTGTATTGAGTATCTATGTGGTCATCTACACAAGTAATTCTGTGATCTCAAAAAGTAACAGTCTTGAAACGGATGCCATCATTAATTCTAAAATTTCTGTTTTACAGGATAATGTGGACAGAATGGCTTCTAAGGCATTATATGCGGGTACATTTGCAGCAAATGTTCAGTTTGCACAAGAGGCATATAAGGTTTACGAAGACACATATGACTTTGAACAAGCCGCTGAAATTTTTAACAGTAATATACCCTCCATAAAAGAGAGTATAGAGGCTCAAACCGGTAAAGCCTTTAAGTTACACTATCACCTACCTGAAGGCCGATCCTTATACCGAAGCTGGACAGAAAAACGCGGGGATGATATCAGTGGTTTTCGGTCAACAGTACTTCAGATTGCAAAGGATCATCAGCCGATCATGGGAATTGAGGTTGGCAGAAGTGGTTTTGTGATACGGGGAATAAATCCTGTATTTAAAACCGGAACCAGGGATTATCTCGGTTCTGTTGAAATAATGTACGGGTTTGATGATTACGTGAGTATGTCAAAATCCCGGGACGAAGAAGAGATCGGGGTATTCATGCATGAAAACCTACTGGATATAGTTTCCGGTTTCTTAAGTGATAAAGAAACAAATGTTGATCTAAATGCGCTAACCAAAGGTGAGTTTATTCTGGTGAATAAGACTTCGGATGATTTTCATATCGCAAAATTGACATCCGAACACTTTCAGAATGCAAAAAATGGCTTGCAAATTCTTACTATCGATAATTATAAATATGGCATCTATCCCATTAATGATTACAGTGGCGCTTTTATAGGTGTTGGAGTTATACAGTATGATATCTCCCATTATCTAGATCAGGGAGCGGAAATGAAAGCTGAGATGATAAAAGTAGGCATTGTAAGTGTGATCGTTTTATTGGTTCTGGTTGTAGCTATTGTTTACTGGCTCATAATCAGTCGGTTGAAAAAAGCCTTACACTTCACGGAGGCTATCTCTGATGGAGATCTTACTATTGATCTCAAAAACAGATCCCATGACGAGATCGGTGAATTACTAAATCACATGATCTCTATGAGAGATTCATTGAAACGTATTGTCAGAAACATTACACAAAGCAGCAGCATCATTGCTAATGCCAGTACACAGATGAAAGCAAGTTCTCATGAGATAGCTCAGGGAGCCAGTGAACAAGCTTCTTCAACCGATGAGGTCTCTCATTCCATAGATCTAATGACCACAGGAATTGAACAGAACACGGAGAATGCCAAGCTGACTGAAACGTTGGCAAAACAAGCTTCAGTAGGTATAAAAGAAGGCAATGAAGCTACACAGAACTCTGTTCGCTCCATGAGAGATATCGCAGACAAGATCCATATAATCAATGAAATTGCCCACCAAACCAATATACTTGCATTGAATGCAGCTGTTGAGGCAGCCCGGGCGGGAGAACACGGTAAAGGCTTTGCTGTTGTTGCAGAAGAAGTCAGAAATCTGGCAAAGCGAAGTGCGGAAGCAGCCACCGATATCGAGGAGAAATCTAAACTCGGATTGGAGATCTCTCAAAAAGCCGGTCAGCAGCTTTCTTTGATTGTTCCGGACGTAGAGAAAACTGCCGTACTGATCCAGGAAATTTCCAGTTCCAGTGTTGGGATGAACGATCATTCACATCAGGTACATAATGCCATACATGAGCTGAATAAAGTCACCCAACATTATGCGGCTTCCTCTCAGGAAATGTCAACCACAGCTGAAGAACTATCCAGTCAGGCAAACAAACTAAAAGAAGCAGTAGGATTCTTCACTATTGATGAAGAGTATGATGATTATAATTACGATAATTCGGAAGATATCATGGCGAAGATCTGGAATAAAAATGATCTTAGCGAAGAGGAAGCCGAATTAATGGAATTCTAAAAAGTAATGAGGTGGTTAAAAAACTTCTTTTGCCACCTCATAAACTGATTTTGATTTCCCCATGGAATAATAATGTAGAGTGGGAACACCAAACTCTACCAATTCTTTAGACTGTTGAACGGCCCATTCAATACCAACCTGCCGGGCAGCTTCATTATCTTTACATTTCTCAAGTTCAGAACTCAATGCCTCAGGAAGATCAATATGAAACATCTGGGGCAATAACGTGCACTGTCGTTTAGTGGTGATGGGTTTCAGGCCCGGTACAATGGGAATGGTTATCCCCATTTCCCTGCATCTTTTCACAAAATCGAAGAATTTCTGATTATCGAAAAACATCTGGGTAACGATATAATCAGCTCCTTTATCTACTTTTTCTTTTAAATGGCGCAGATCTGTTTCCATATTTGGAGCAGTTACATGCTTTTCGGGATAAGCCGCAACACCAATACAAAAATCTGAACTGGTGGCATTATCGATCTCGTCATCCAGATAGATTCCCTGATTCATTTGTACTACCTGTTCCAATAATTCCGATGCGTAAGTATGACCTCCGGGTTCGGGCACAAAATCCCGATCCGGTTTTCTCACATCACCCTGAAGAACCAGTACGTTATCAATTCCTAAAAAATTAAGATCGATCAGAGCATTTTCTGTTTCCTCTTTGTTGAAACCCCCACATATAATATGCGGGACTGCATCAACTTTATAGTGATTTTGAATGGCAGCACAAATACCAACCGTTCCGGGTCTTTTACGAACCGTTTTGCGTTCTAATAAACCATCCGTACGCTTTTTATACACATACTCTTCTCTATGGTAGGTCACATCAATAAAAGGTGGCTTAAATTCCATAAGTGGATCAATGTGATCAAACAAAGTTTGGATATTCTGTCCTTTCAACGGGGGTAAAACTTCTATGGTAAAAAGTGTTTTCCCTTCAGCCTGCTTAAAATATTCGGTGACTTTCATTTTCTGAGATGATCTTTACTTCGGTATGAATGAATCCGAAGTTAGTAAATTCTTTTGGTTCTAAATGTTTGAATCGTAGCCTAGATTAGGTTTTAACCATTTTTCAATCTCTTGAGTTGGCCAATTCTTTCTTTTCGCATAATCTTCTACCTGATCTTTACCGATTTTTCCAACGCTAAAATAATCAGCTTCTGGATGTGCAAAGTAGAAACCACTTACCGAACTGGCAGGATACATTGCAAAAGATTCAGTGAGTGAAATTCCAATGTTTTCTTCCACATTTAACAGATCAAAAAGCTTCCTTTTTTCGGTATGATCGGGACAAGCCGGATAACCGGGAGCCGGACGGATTCCGGTATAATCCTCTCTGATAAAACGTTCATTATCAAATTTTTCAGCCGGATCGTATCCCCAGAATTCTGTTCTGACTTTATAATGCAGAAATTCAGCTAAAGCTTCTGCGAGACGATCAGCTACAGCTTTAATCAGAATTGAGTTGTAGTCATCATTTTCTTTTCTGTAAGTATCAAGAATCTGTTCAATTCCGTGTCCGGCTGTAACCGCAAACGCTCCGAAATAATCGAGCTTGCCGGAACCTTCCGGGGCAATATAATCAGCAAGACTTGAATTGTTCTGCCCTCTCCTTTTTTGAGTTTGTTGTCTTAGGAACTGAAAGGTTTCCAATACCTTTTGATCATTTTCCGGGTCAAAAATACTAACACTTTCCCCTTTGCTAACTGCCGGAAAAAGCCCATAAACCGCTTTCAAGGTCAGACCTTTTTTTTCGCTGATGGAATCTATCAACGCATTGGCATCATCAAATAACTCACGGGCCTGTTCTCCAACCGTTTCATCATCCAGAATTGCCGGATATTTTCCGGTCAACATCCAGGTTCTGAAAAATGGCGACCAGTCGATGAACTTCCTTATCTCCTCAATATCAATCTCTTCAAGGGTATGAACACCTGTTTTATTTGGTGTTTTGATGTCTGTGTTCTCCCAGTCTAACTGAACCTTATTTGATTTAGCTTCTTCAAAACTTAGTAATTTCTTTCGCTTAGTCCGTCCCTCATGCTCTTCCCGAAGCTTTGCATATTCCTGTTTTATTGCCTCTTTCTTCTTATCCCTTCGATCTTCACTTAAAACGTCATTCCCAACCGAAACAGCTCTCGATGCATCTAACACATGCACAACCGGACCATCGTAAACCGGATCAATTTTAACTGCCGTGTGGATCCGGGAAGTGGTAGCTCCACCTATCAAAAGCGGGATATTCATTCCCCGTTTGTTCATGGCTTCGGCAACACCAACCATTTCATCCAGCGATGGAGTTATTAAACCACTTAGACCGATCATATCCACCTGATGCTTTTCGGCTTCATCCAGAATCTTCTCGGTAGGTACCATCACCCCAAGATCGATGATCTCGTAACTATTGCACGACAGAACCACGCTTACGATGTTTTTCCCAATATCATGCACATCTCCTTTTACGGTGGCCAGCAATACTTTAGGCTGATTACCGGACTCTTCATTTCCCAGCTTTTCTTCTTCGAGAAACGGGGTAAGATAGGCCACGGCTTGTTTCATAACGCGGGCACTTTTAACCACTTGGGGAAGAAACATTTTACCTTCACCAAAAAGGTCCCCAACGGTATTCATCCCATCCATCAATGGACCCTCAATTACCTGTAGCGGACTTCCATACTTCTGTCGGGCTTCCTCGGCATCGTCTTCCACATAATCGGTTATGCCTTTGATGAGGGCATGACTCAGTCGTTTTTCCACATCCTCTTCGCGCCAGGCTTCATTTTCTTTTTCTTTAACCTGACCGGTTCCTCTGTATTTCTCTGCGATCTCCAATAATCGCTCGGTTGCGTCATCCCGTCGATCAAGCAGTACATCTTCAACATGAGTTAATAATTCCTCAGGAATATTATCATAGACTTCGAGCTGAGTCGGATTTACAATTCCCATATCCATACCATGTTTTATAGCATGATACAGAAAAGCGGAATGCATGGCTTCCCGAACCGGATTATTTCCCCTGAAAGAAAATGATACATTACTTACTCCACCAATTACGTGAGCTCCGGGCAGGTTTTCCCTGATCCATTTTGCAGCAAGAAAATAATCCAGCGCATTTCGTCGGTGCTCTTCCATACCTGTTGCCACCGGAAAAATATTTGGATCAATGATGATGTCGGATTGATCAAATCCGGCTTCTTCAACCAATAAATGGTAAGAACGTTCAGCAATTTCGATTCTTCGTTCGTAGGAATCGGCCTGACCGTCTTCATCGAAAGCCATAGCTATTACTGCTGCTCCGAATCTTCGAATGATCTTAGCCCGCTTAAGGAATTCCTTTTCCCCATCCTTCAAACTGATGGAATTCACAACACCTTTACCCTGCAAACATTTTAATCCGGCTACAATCACTTCCCATTTTGAAGAATCTATCATAATCGGGATACGCGCAATCTCAGGCTCAGAAGCAATAAGATTGAGGAAATTGGTCATTTCTGCGGCACTGTCGAGCATGCCTTCATCTAAATTCACATCGAGGATCTGTGCACCACCCCTAACCTGATCTAATGCTACCTCAAGAGCCGTTTCGTATTCTTTATTTTTGATCAGATTCAAAAACCGGCGAGATCCCGTTACGTTAGTTCGTTCTCCGACATTCACAAAATTGGATTCCGGCGTAATAACGAGCGGCTCCAATCCGCTTAACCTTAAAGGGTTCGGCTTCATCTATGCTGCCTCCACTTTATGTACTGATCTTGGCTTATAATTAGCCGCCATATCAGCCATTTCCTTGATGTGTTCCGGAGTTGTACCGCAACAGCCGCCCAGGATATTAACCAGGCCATCATCCAGATATGTTTTTACTTCTTTTCGCATGGTGTCCGGTCCCTGATCGTAATCACCAAACTCATTGGGTAATCCTGCGTTAGGATAGGCACTTACAAAAAGATTCGTGGACCTAGACAGCAGATCTACATACGGCTTTAGTTGTTTTGCCCCAAATGCACAATTGAAGCCAATACTCATCAACGGAGCGTGAGACAGTGAGATCAAAAATGCCTCCACAGTTTGGCCGGAAAGGGTTCTCCCACTGTTATCCGTTATGGTTCCGGAGATCATCAGTGGGACTTCTTTCCCGGTTTCTTCAAATAATTCCATGATACCGAACAATGCTGCTTTTGCGTTCAGTGTATCAATGATCGTCTCGATAAGAATAGCGTCTACGCCACCATCCAAAAGTCCCCTCGCCTGTTCTTTAAATGCTTCTGCCAGCTGATCGAAGGTAATTGCCCGATACTCCGGTCGACTTACATCCGGAGAGATGGAAGCAGTTTTATTAGTCGGTCCGATCGAACCGGCAACAAATCGTGGCTTTTCAGGATTTTTTTTGGTGAATGTATCAGCCGCCGCCCTGGCCAGTTTAGCGGATTCATAATTCAGTTCATACACGAAATCTTCCATCGCATAATCAGCCTGTGCAATACTTGTACCACTAAACGTATTGGTTTCTAATATATCGGCACCGACTTCGAGGTATAATTCATGGATATCCTGAATGATCTTAGGCTGGGTTAAACTTAGCATATCGTTATTGCCCTTCAGTTCAACCTTCCAGTCCTTAAAACGATCGCCACGGAAATCATCTTCGGTTAGTTTATGTCGCTGAATCATGGTACCCATGGCACCATCCAGGATTAAAATTCTCTTTTCTAAATGCTGATTGATCTTCACTCTGAATATATCTGATTGGCTTATTAACAAAGAGCGAAGTAAAAGCTCACTTATTTATCCCGATCGAAAAGATCGAGTGGGATTTGGCACCTTTCCAAGCAATAAACATACTCAGGAACTGCTGCTGGGCGGTTGCCAAGACATCACAGGGCCCATTCCCTCAGTCTTTCTTAATAAGCATTATTTAAGTGCTCAAAGATAGGATTTAATACTCACTAC
Organism: Balneolaceae bacterium UBA7797; assembly: GCA_002480645.1. Lineage (GTDB taxonomy): Bacteria > Bacteroidota > Rhodothermia > Balneolales > Balneolaceae > UBA7797. The sequence continues at coordinate 30,586 of DLCN01000016.1, read as the reverse complement.
ACAAAGTTGTGATGACAGTTCAGAATCTGCACTTTGAACATGAGTTTTATCGTCAATTATGTTACTCTCCATTAGCTGTTAATCAACAAATGTTGCCATGACTTTTCCTTCCCGATATTCGTTCATTACACTGATTATATTGTTCGCCTCAAATGCCTGCACTGATACAAGAGTTATTGATGAAGAAGCTAAAAGCAGACTCGATTCAGAACTTAAAGCTTTTGTAGATGAAGGCCGTGTTGCCGGCACATCTGCCCTGATCTATGAAGACGGAAAAGAAGTGTATTTCAATGCCTTTGGATACGAAGATCAGGAAAATGGCCTTGAAATGGATCGGAAAACCATCGCCCTCATTTATTCGATGACTAAACCGATCACTGGAACTGCATTGATGCAGCAATATGAACAAGGCAAGTTCAGTCTGGATGATCCGCTGGAAGATTACCTGCCCGAATACCAGAACATACAGGTTTTTGAAGGGTTCGATGAACATGGAGATCCGATGCTCACCCATCCAAAAAGAACGTTAACCATCCGGGATATTACCAGACATACTTCCGGCTTTGCTAACGATACCAATACTCCCTATGTAGGTGAAATTCTTGCCGAAACTGCTCCAATGAATCCTGATCATTCTTTGGCAGAATTCTCTGAAAAACTGGCAACTATACCACTCGTTTTCCATCCCGGTGAACAGTGGTACTACGGAATGTCGGTAGATGTACAGGCAAGACTTGTTGAAGTGCTTTCCGGTCAGCCATTCGATGAATACCTCAGACAACATATTCTTGATCCACTCGGAATGGAAGAAACCCGATTTGTTGTGCCTGAATCTGAGTGGGAAAGGATTTCATCACTGTATCAAAAAGGAGAAGACGGTGCACTGAAGCAATTACCGGATGAATCTGCTCATTCGTTTAACAGAACGGAGCATGCGCTTACTCCGGGTGGATGGGGATTAACTTCCACGCTGGACGATTACATGAAATTTGCGCAAATGCTAGTCCATCTGGGAACCCGGAACGGTGTGCAGATCTTAAAACCGGAGACAGTACAGTTAATGGCAACCAATCAGCTTTCTGATGAGGTAACCGAACGACTTTGGCTGCCCAGTAAAGGTCGGGTTGGTTTTGGGATCGATTTCGCCGTTCGCACTAAACCTGCACAAGGTCCTGACGAAAACGTTGGAATGGTTGGTGAATTCTTCTGGGACGGTGCAGCATCACCCTGTTCTGGGTAGATCCGGTGAATGATATTACCGCTGTCTTCTTTGTTCAGATTTTTCCTTTCGATGGTCAGCTACATAAGCGATTTCGTGATGCTGTTTACGGAGCATATACTGAATGAAAAGTAAACAGAAGCGAACTTATTGAGACTCAGAAAGTTGGGAATGTTTGATACGGTAATTGTTGTTGTCTTTCATCAAACTATTCAACCAAATTATTTTGAGACTGTGAAGTACCGTTTATTATTACTGCTCATTTTCGCTTTACTTTCTATTCCATCTACCACAATAGCCCAAACCGGAACATTGTCAGGTTCAGTTACCGACGCTAAAACCGGTGAACCACTGGCCGGAGCTACGGTAATTTTTGAGGGAACATCCATTGGGGATGCTACCGATGAGAACGGTCGGTACCTGATTGAAAATATCCCACCTCGAACCTATAACCTGATTGCCTCCTTTGTCGGATATAAATCCATCACTAAATACAACATTGTGATACGTTCTGAGGGTAATATTGATGTTAATTTTGAACTTCAAGAAGATCTGGAAGAGCTAGGTGAAGTGGTGGTAACACCCAACCCGTTTATTAAAGAAAATACAACTCCGCTTTCCATTCAAAAACTGAGTCAGGAAGAAGTAGCCGCTTATCCCGGTGGTAACAACGATATTGCCAAAGTGGTACAGACGTTACCCGGGGTTTCGGGTTCTGTTGGTGGATTTCGGAATGATGTGATCATTCGTGGCGGCGCACCCAACGAAAATGTGTACTATCTGGATGGTATTGAGATCCCAAATATCAATCACTTTGCCACTCAGGGAAGTGCCGGCGGACCTGTAGGATTACTTAACGTTTCCTTTTTTGAAGGAGTAACCTTAACCGCAAGTTCTTTTGATGCCGGTTATGACAATGTACTTTCCGGTGTGCTTCAGTTCGACCAGAGAAATGGTAATGCCCGTGAATTCACCGGAAATTTCAGAGTTGGCTCCAGCGAATCGGCGTTAACGGTAGAAGGTCCGTTATTCAAAGGAAATAAAGATGAAAGCAACACTACCTTTATTGCATCAGTTCGGCGTTCCTATCTTGAATTCCTGTTTGGGATCATTGGCCTTCCTATTCAGCCTAACTACTGGGATTATCAGTATAAAGTGAATCACAAAATTGATGCCTATAACGATATTTTCATCACCGGATTAGGGTCGATCGATACCTACGAAGTTGAACCACTCGACGAATATGATCCGGAACAACAAGCCACACAGGATCAGGTTCCGATCATTGAACAGGAAACCAATACCGTCGGGGTAAGCTGGAGACGTCGTTTCAAAGATAAATCTGGCTTGATGCAAACTACATTAAGTAACAATCTGCTCAGAAACCGGTTTTACCGTTACGAGGATAATGTTAATGAAACGGGATTGTATTTTTTGAATGACTCCCGGGAAATGGAAACCAAACTTCGGTATAACATCCGAAAATTCTATGGTGAATGGACACATGAAGCCGGCTTCGACCTGCAAAACGTTGATTACTTCAACGATACCAGTGACCTGCTGAATAACGTACAATACCGAACTGATCTGAACTTTTTCCGATATGGATTATATGCTCAAACTTCGGGAAAATTAGCACAAAACAGACTCTCCGTTTCATTAGGAATCCGGGCCGATGGAAATACATTTACGGATACGGGAAACGAACTTTATCGAACGCTGAGTCCAAGAGCTTCTCTCTCCTATTTACTCACAGAAAATGAAAAATGGACTTTTAATGCCTCGGTTGGCAGATATTTTAAAATCCCTCCCTATACTATTCTCGGTTACAAAAGTAATACCGGAGCTTCCATCAATAAAAACACTGCTTACATCCAAAGTGATCATGCAGTGGCCGGAATGGAGTATTTAGTGAACGAACGTTCCAGGATCTCAGCTGAAGGGTTTTTCAAGTGGTACAACAACTATCCGGTTTCTGTTCGTGATAGTGTTTCTTTAGCGAATAAAGGTGGCGGATTTGAAGTACTCGGGAATGAACCGGTTGAGAGTGTTGGAAAAGGTAGAACCTACGGATTGGAATTACTTTTTCAGCAAAAGTTCAACGGAAATTTTTATGCAATCACTGCTTTTACGTTTTATAAAAGCGAATTTACCGGATACGATAATTTGTACAAGCGGTCAGTCTGGGACAATAATATTCTGATATCTCTTCTGGGTGGATATAAATTCGGTAATAACTGGGAAGTAAGTTCCAGGTATCGGTATTTGGGAAATACGCCATATACTCCGCTCGATCTGGAAGCAACACTGGCGAATTATCCTGCTGAAATTTTTGATTATTCCAGAATTGGTGATGTTGAATTAGCTGCTTTTAGTCAGCTTGATGTCCGGGTGGACAAGAAATGGAGTTTCAATAAACTCAGTCTCGATGTATATCTGGAAATTCAGAATATCCTGGCTCAGGAAAACCCACAGGAACCCCGCTATGGATTAAACAGAGATGATGAAGGAAATATCATCACCCCTAGAAGTCTGGTACAGGTGAACATCGAAAATACGGCAACGGTACTTCCATCTATTGGACTGGTCCTGAATTTTTAATGGAGGTATTGGGTTGCTGACCGAAACTCGTTCCACGCATCCTGGGCGTCACGTTTCGTGAATTCACCATCAAAAATGATCATTCTGTATTTCAGGGTATAAATAGTATCCGGGAGAAGTTTCCAGTCTTCAAATTTAGTGGGGAACATGCAAAGGAATACGTCTCCTTCCGGCCACACACGAATGGGCTCCGGATGATGTTCATTCTCCGAGCTTCCCATCAATAAGATTCCTCCATAATCCCCGCCAAGTTGTCCCTGTACTAACACCCACTCGGCTAGCGAACCATCAGCTGTAGAGCGATCATTTCCGGCTGATGTAAGCACGGTACTGTTCGATTCGTTCCACTCCTCTGTAGCTCTCCATCCGAACCCGGCATACCGGTGAGCCAGAATATGAAACGGTGATTTGGTGGCTGTTTCATAGTGCATCTCGAAATCAATGATATATCGATTACCTTGCGGAACGTGCACGGTTACCGTTTGAAGCTCATTCAATGCTACTTTCTCATTGCCGCCATTTATAACCACATGTTCGTGTTTTACCTTAAAACCGGCAGATCCATCATTTTGAAAAAGCTCTTCGGTACCGGCATAGCGAACGGTTCCCTGCCTACCATGTAAATTCCAGAAATCTAAGGTATCCCCTTCAAATGCTACTTTCGTCCAAGGGTTCCAGATTCCGTAATGATGCCAGTGATCTTCCGGATTGATGTTAGTAAGTACTTTTTCGGATGGAGTTTTTAGGGGATGAATGTATCCGCTTCGTTTGTATACCGAATCAATTCCTGTAGGTGGATAGTGCATTTCATACTGGTAACTGAGTAAGTCCCGGTTTTCAGACTTGATCACATATTTTCCATTTTCATCTGAAACTTTGATTGATGATTCAGGAATGGAACAACCCATAATAGCACCTATTTGAATTAATAAAACGAAAGTGAATCTTTTCATGGTCGAAACATTTGATTTCCGGTAAAGTAATCAATGATTTGAATTTTAAAATCCACTCAGTTTAGTATTTTCTGCCTCACTCAACATCCGAAGCTATGCCATTATCAACAGAAATCAAGAATCAGTGCCTGAAGACACTTACTACCTTACTGGATAAAAAACGGGATCAGATACTTTCTGCTAATAAAAAAGATATGGAGCAGACCTCTGATATTGACCCTACGCTCGTTGATCGCCTGCTTGTAACCGACAGCAAAATTGATGGAATGATTCGTTCGGTACTTGAAGTCATTGACATCGATGATCCGGTAAACAAAATCCTGTATGAGTTTGATCATCCCAATGGGATGCATGTAGTTAACCGTGTGGTACCATTTGGTAACATTCTCATCATCTACGAATCCCGACCGGATGTTACCATCGAAGCGGCCGTTAGTGCATTTAAAGCAGGAAACCGCATACTTTTGAAAGGCGGAAAAGAAGCACGATTTTCAAACCTTGCTCTGGTTCAGCTGTGGAAAGAAGCCTTAAAAGCACATGATCTGAACGAAGATCTGATCACCTATCTTGACATCGACCGGGAGAAAACTCAAAAGCTGCTCAGAGAGAATTCGCATCAGGCCGATCTGATCATTCCAAGAGGCGGCGATGGTTTGATCAACTACATCAAAAACAATACAGATGTACCACTTTTAGTTAGCGGGCGAGGCAACAATTTTGTGTATGTGCATGAAGATGCTGACTTCGATATGGCTGCTGAGATCATAAAAAATGGAAAAAGCCGTCTGAGTGTGTGTAATGCCACTGATAAAGTGTTGATACATTCGAACACAAAAAACCTGAAGGATAAAACAGAACAGCTGATTTCATCTTTGCTGGAGCTGGGATTAACGATTTATACTGATGGAGACTTTTTCAATCAGTTTGCAGGAGTCTCCCCGATTCCCGGTAATGAGATGTATTACGAAGAGTTTCTGTCGGAAAAGATCTTACTTAGTTTAACCACCTCTGTTGATGAAGCCATCCATAAGATCAATACCTATTCCGGAGGCCATTCTGCCTCGATCGTCACGAACAGTTCCGAAACTGCCGAACAGTTTCAGAATGAAGTGGATTGCGCTGCGGTGTATCATAACGCATCTACCCGATTTACTGATGGAGGTCAGTTTGGTTTCGGAGCTGAAATAGCCATCAGCACACAAAAATTACATTTTCGGGGACCTATAGGTTTAGCACAACTCGTAACAAATAAATGGTTCATTTCGGGAAACGGGCAAATAAGAGCATGAAACAGCGTATTGTCGTAAAAATTGGATCCTCTACCCTTACGGGTGGAACAAATCGAATTTCAAGAGGAAAACTGGAAGACCTGGCTAAACAAATTATTGAGCTTCAGGATGAGTATGAGATCATATTGGTCTCGTCCGGAGCAATTGCCACAGCCAGACAATTTATAAACAGCAGCGGTTGGGATAACGAAGTTACCAGCAAACAGGCATTATCGGCAATCGGTCAGCCGAAATTGATGCAACTCTACAACGAAGTGTTTTCCGATTATGAATTGCGTACAGCGCAGTGTTTGATGACGTACCGTGATTTCGAACATCCGGAATCAAAGAAGAATACCGAAAATACCCTACTCGAATTAATCGGTCATAACTACATCCCGATAGTTAATGAAAATGATACCACTGCTGTCGAGGAACTTGTTCTCGGCGATAATGACAAACTCTCTGCCTTGGTAGCCATTTTATTAAAAGCAGATAAATTGATCATTGCATCTGATATCGACGGATTATATACCAAAAATCCGCATCTGTATGATGATGCTGAACTGATCCATCAGGTTAATGATCTCTCTTCTGCTAAGAAATACATACAGGAACGGGATAACGGGATCGGGACCGGTGGAATGACCTCAAAAATTAACGCCGTTGAATTATGTTTTAACGAAGATATACCCGTGACTTTGATCAATGGAAATAATTCAGATTTTATTCAAAAGGCGCTCAAAAATTCGACCTCATGCACCCATTTTATTCCGTGATCACCACATACCCATACCCGATCTAAGTGATGTTAAGAATTCATCTGTGAATCTGATTGGGTTTTTGAAATCCAAAATTTTCCCTAAGTATCTTGCCTTAATAATTTAGGTAAAAGTGAATTTCTAATATTTTTTGATATCAAAATTTTGTACACTGTAGCAATGGGTAAGTTAATTATGTATTTTTGACTTATTAATTAAGGGGAATGTAAATTTATCAATAATTATTTTAGGCTATGAACATTCACGCATCTGATCATAAAAACGATCACTCTCATTGTGAATATTGTAATTCACCCGTAGGGAAACCTTCACTTATTAATGGCCACGCATTTAAACTTTATAAGATTAAAGAGCCAAGTGGGTTTAAATATGCCTGCTTTGATTGTCTGATCAAGTTGCGCAAAGAAGATCGTGAGAAGTATATCCCACAGGAATATCCTGCTGCTATTTGATATCAATTATTCTTTAAAGGAATACACCAAACAGCTTTTTTCCCTAGTTCGGCTATCTCGCAAAAGTAGAGCATTTCATCTCCACCATCCCGAAGTCTGTACTTTTTCTTCAGTTCATTCGGTTTTACCGGGAAATTCTTAGTGGCAATATTTACAATGCCTCCCGGAAAATGCTGGATTATATTTTTTCTGCCGGGTTGCAGGACTTCTTTAATCTCAAATACTCTCCCCGGAAATTCTTCAACTAACTCCTCAGATGTATATAAATGAGTATTGGCATGAAGTTTATTTACTCCAAAACGTTCACAAAGCAGATTATAAGTCCCCGATTTCATTACGGATGGATTTGGATCATAGAGATACTTCCCGGGCTTTTCTAAGCTCATGATCGCCGTTGACTCCTCACTCTCGAAGAATTTAAACTCCTGATCCGGTTGATGTTCGAGTAAATTTACTGTCTCAAATACCGGCCTTTCTGTGAATCCTTTTTTTAATAAGAGCAGGACCTCTTTTAGTTCGTTTTGAACACTGAGAAAGGTCACAGAATAAACCCCTGATAATTGATACAGTGTTTCTGAAACAGAGGCCATTGGAGAGATCTTGATCATCACAGTTGAGCCTGTGCTCAGTAAGCTATCCATAAGCTCGATCACATTTGGTGAATAGTCTCTCACAGATCTTAATCGGTTATTATCACCATCTCTTCGTGATGGATCCACATAGATCAGATCAAATGTTTCCTCATTACTCTCCAAAAAAGATTCAGCCGAAGTATTGACCACATCCACTTCTAAGCCAAGAATATTGAAATTATAATCCACCAGATCACATAATTCTTTACTGCTCTCTACATACACGATCTCATCAAAATTCTTACCGATATAATAGGTATCTATCCCACTTCCTCCCGTAAGATCAACAAAACGACCTCCAGTAAATTTATCCGATTTATATTTAGCTGTTTTTTCTGATGATGCCTGTTCCAGATTCTGTTCCGGGGGCAGGATAAGTCTATCAAAACCTGCCAGTTCCGGGATCTTTTTTCGTGCCTTTTTAAGAGACTTGATCTGTTCTGCAATGAATGATACCGGCCAATCTTCTGGGATATTCCCTTTCAATATTAGAGAGGCAGGATCTTCCTTCTCATTCGCACGAATGAATTCTAAAATTTCTGAGTTAATCTGCTGTAATTTCAACGTCTAAAAATTTATTCTCCTAAAAATACACATTGTATTTAGTTTAGTTAAATCAGAATAAATCATAGTTCAGGATTCGCACATTGAAAGTAACTATTATTGGTGCAGGTATCGGAGGGTTAACGACCGCCGCGCTAATGGCCGCTAAAGGTCATGAGGTAACCGTGTTTGAAAAAAATGAGTGTGTCGGTGGAAAGATGAATCAGGTAACAGAATCCGGATTTACCTTTGATACCGGTCCGAGCCTCCTGACATTACCACATCTGCTGGAACAGGTTTTTGAGGTATGCGGAGCCGATATCAATGACTATATACAACTTAAAAAACTCACTCCGATCTGTAGATATTGGTATCCGGATGGAACCCGTTTCGATAGTTATGATGATCTGCCGATCACTCAAGAAGAGATCCGAAAAATCGCTCCTGAAGATGAACAAGCCTATCTGAGTTTTCTGGCATACAGTAAAAACCTTTATGATAAAACGGCTGATGCTTTCATATACAATCCACTTTATGATCTAAAAGATCTTAAAGAACTGGATCTGATCTCATTCTTCGGAATCGATGCTTTTTCAACAGTACATAAACGTATTGACCAATTCTTTAAAAGCGATTATCTAAGGCAGTTCTTTAAGCGTTTCACTACATATAATGGATCCTCACCTTATCAGGCACCGGCTACGCTCAATGTAATTCCACATGTTGAACTCACTTTAGGTGGTTACTATGTGGATGGAGGCATGTATACAATAGCCCGTTCCCTCTTTACCCTAGCCAAAAAGCTGGGTGCACAATTTCATTTCAACAAAAAGATTGATCGTATTCATGTAGAAAAGGGAAAAGCACGATCTGTAATTTCCGGCAATGCCACCTATCAATCAGACATTGTGGTGGCAAATAGTGATGCCACGGAAACTATCGTATATATGATGGAACCCGGTAAGGTCTCAACCGCAAAAAAAAGAAAAACAGCTGCAATCGAACCTTCCTGCTCCGGGTTTGTATTATTGCTTGGGTTGGATACTTCTTATTCTGAACTGAAACACCATAATATTTTCTTTAGCAACGATTATCGTTTAGAATTTCAACAGATCTTTGATGAGAAAACGATGCCGGAAGATCCGACCATCTACATTGCCAATACTTCCTTTTCGAATGCCGAACATGCACCTGAAGGCGGATCCAATCTATTTATTTTGATAAATGCGCCCTATCTGTCTGAGCAAGTAAACTGGGATACAGAGAAAGATGTGTATAGGAAGAAGATCATTCGGCTACTGGAGGATAAAGGATTAAGTGGCCTTTCTTCGCACATTAAGTTTCAGAAAGTAATTACTCCCCGGGATTTTTATGATCTCTATGCCTCTAACAAAGGGAGCATTTACGGGACATCATCGAATGATAAATTTTCGGCATTCGTGCGTCCCAGAAATAAATCAAGGCAGTTTGATAACTTATACTTTGTAGGTGGGTCCACACATCCTGGTGGCGGTATCCCTCTCGTCATTCAATCTGCTTTTAATGCCGTTAAACTGATCGATCGTTACGAGTGACCGATCATTCGTTTCCACCGCCAAGTCTGCCAAGATTGATCACTTCCATGTTATGGATCTTTCCGGCATCTATTTCGAATCGTATGATGGTCCTGTATTCCTGAAAACCTTGTTTTCCGGCTGCTCCGGGATTGATATAGAGCATTTTTGATAACACCTGATCCCGGGCTACTTTCAGGATGTGAGAATGTCCGCAGATAAAAACTTCCGGTGGATTTTCTTCCATTTCTTTTCGGATGGGAATACAATAACGTCCGGGAATTCCTCCTATGTGAGTCATCCAGATATCTATCCCCTCACGTTTAAAACGTTGATGCAAAGGATATTGCTGCCTGATGTCCTGCCCGTCTATATTTCCATAAACGCCAACCAGTGGTGCAACCTCTTTAAGTTGTTCTGCTATTTCGATCGTACCGAAATCGCCAGCGTGCCAAATCTCATCTCTGTCCTCAAAATATTCCAGAACCTGTGGATCAAGATAATTATGAGTATCGGAAATAAGCCCAATTTTGATCATACAATTTTGCTATCATCTTAACGGCTTCATCTGCCGGTAAAGTAACGGCTTTTTGTCATTACTTCTACATCAAATACCAGAACTAAAATATTTAAACATTCATTTCTGTTGATGGGATTCAGCATTATAATTGTAACCTGGAATGGCCTGCATCATCTTAAAACCTTTCTTCCCGATGTGGTAAAGACCAACTATTCTGATTATGAGATCATCATTGCTGATAATAACTCCACAGACGGGACCAAAGAGTGGCTGAGAGCAAATTATCCTGATGTGATCATCGCTGAATTCGATGACAATTACGGGTATACGGGTGGTAATAACCGGGCTGTTCCTTTTGCTACAAAAGACACTCTGATCTTTCTGAATAATGACGTAAAGACCTCCCCTGACTGGTTGCACGGATTGGCAACGGTCTTCGATGAATATGAGGATGTAGCAGCAGCTCAGCCAAAGATCCTTTCCTTTAACGATCCGGAGTATTTTGAATATGCCGGGGCCGCCGGTGGATACTTAGATAAACTTGCCTACCCCTACTGCAGAGGCCGTATTCTGGATACCGTTGAAATGGATGAAGGTCAGTATGATGACCAAACTGAAATTGTTTGGGCATCCGGTGCAGCTTTAGCGATACGTAAAGATGTATTTATTGAAGCCGGCGGCTTCGATGAGGATTTCCAGTTCCACATGGAAGAGATCGATCTTTGCTGGAGGATTCTGAATAAAGGCTATAAGATCATGTATACCCCGAAAAGCCGGGTATATCATTTGGGGGGTGGATCCTTGCCTATGGGATCGTCCAGAAAAGTGTATTTCAACTTCAGGAACAGTCTTTACATTTTGTTCAAGAATCTCCCAAAAAATGAATTATGGTGGAAGTTTCTGTTTCGTATAAAACTGGATATCGTAGCTGCTTTACGATCTCTGCTTACAGGTAAGTTAAATGAGACCGCTGCCATAGTTAAAGCTCATTGGCATTTTTGGCGCAATTTTGGAATGATCAGAAAAAAAAGAGCCGAGATGACCTTTAATCGCTCAAACGATGTATTGACTGACAGACTCATCATCGTTGATTACTTTCTTAAAGGGATAAAAAAATACTCTGATTTAACGTAATGTTCGGATCATTCGACTCAGAAAAACTCGCAGGCTGGTTAGGAAAATGGTGGTTTTCCCTATTGCTCATCATTCCGGTTATTTTGATGACAGAATTTGCCTGGACCGGTTTGTCAGTAAATGTAATGCTCACACTCAACTATCCGTTCGTATTCCCCTTTTCGTTTATTTATTTCCTTACAGACAATCTCAATCTCATCATTCACGAGTCCGGGCATACTATTTTTGGGATCTTTGGATGGAGATTTCTGACTGTACTTGGCGGTACACTGATGCAACTTCTTATACCATTCAGTGTTTTCCTATATGCTCACATTAACAGATCTAAGATCACTGCACAGATATCTCTTTTCTGGTTGGGTATGAATTGGATCGATTCCGCTATTTACTGTGCCGATGCTTATTACCAAAACCTTCCGCTCATTGGAAATCTGCCTAAGAGTTCCCACGATTATTTAAATCTGCTTAGTTCACTAAATATTCTGGATAAATACATGACCGTTGCATGGCTTATGTTCTCTGTAGCCATTCTTTGCTTTATCGGAAGTCTGATCTATCCCCTTTTTGTGCGAAAGTTATACGACTATGTAGATCTTGAAAATGAACTTCAACGATCCGGTTTGATGTAATAATTCTAATTACTCAGGGTTCAAACCTATTATAAACTTTCGTAAATTTAAGGCTTCAAAAAAAATGAGGTAACATGGCGAAAGGAAAAGTGGAGCTTATGGCTCCGGCAGGCAGTTTTGAATCATTACAGGCAGCCATCGACAGCGGTGCTGATTCGGTATATTTTGGTGTAGAGCAGCTCAATATGCGGGCACGATCCAGCATCAATTTTACCATTGCTGATCTCACAGAAATAAGCTCTCGTTGTAAAGCTGCTGATGTACGCACATATCTTACTTTGAATACCATCATTTACGATCATGATCTGAAGTTGGTTAAACGATTACTTGATGCTGCCAAAGAAGCCGATATTACTGCGGTAATAGCCATGGATCAGGCAGTGATCGCTTATGCCCGACAGATCGATATGGAAGTACATATCTCAACACAGATCAATATCACAAATATTGAAACCGTAAAATTCTATGCTCTTTTCGCCGATACTATGGTGATGAGCCGGGAACTCAGCCTGCGACAGATAAAAAAGATCTGTCAGCAGATTAAGGATGAGAATGTAACCGGACCATCCGGAAAGCTGGTGGAAGTCGAAATATTTGGCCATGGTGCACTTTGTATGGCTGTTTCCGGGAAATGTTACCTTAGCCTTCACTCATATAATTCCTCGGCAAACCGGGGCGCCTGTAAGCAAAATTGCAGAAAAGCCTATATCCTTACCGATAAAGAAACCGGTAATGAGATAGAAGTTGACAACGAGTATATGATGTCACCCAAAGATCTTTGCACCATTGATATTCTAGATCAGGTAGTTGATACCGGTGTTAAAGTGCTGAAGATCGAAGGTCGTGGCCGCTCTCCGGAATATGTATCTACCGTAATTAAAAGCTATCGCGAAGCACTCGATGCCATTGAGGATGGAAGTTATTCCCCCGAAAAGGTAGATGGTTGGATGAAAAAGCTTGAGACCGTGTACAATCGTGGATTCTGGAATGGTTATTACCTTGGTCAGAAACTGGGAGAATGGAGTGAAGGATCCGGAAATCAGGCTACCCAAAAGAAAGTTTTTGTCGGTCGTGGAATACATTACTATCCGAAGAATAAAGTCGGCCATTTCAGGATCGAGGCGGATAAGATCGAATTAGGCGATAAAATTCTGGTAACCGGCCCTACTACCGGTGTGAAAGAATTTGAACTATCCGAATTAATGGTTGATGATGTGATCGCAGAAGTTGCTCAAAAAGGTGATGACTGTACCATCCCGGTTGATTTTAAAGTCCGGTCTTCAGACAAGATCTACAAAATAATTCAGGCTTAATGGTTATTGTAACATTACAACGGGAAGATTGCATCGGATGCAACTACTGCAGCGAAGTTGCCCCGAACTATTTCAGCATGGATGATGATGATGGTAAATCTATTCTGATGGAATCGGTGGAGAAACGGGGCTTTCATACTATGAAAACCCACGATCCCGATGCGTTTGATGAATGTTCCTATGCTGCAGAATCCTGCCCGGTAAATATTATCCACACAAAGCAGGTTTAAGAATCATACAATTACCTGTTAAACATTTTTTATTCGGATCACATTTACCGCCAGGCACTAATGATCAACCCCATAATGGTGAATACCACCGACCAGTATCCGCCATGTATAAGTGTCAGTTTGAATGATTTCTGCTCAAACAAATGGCTGACTGCAAAGGCCATAAAAATCCAGCCGAAACCAGTCATAAATCCATAAAAAGTCCCCATTCCTATTCCAATTGATGGATCTCCCAGAAACATGGCCAGGTTATACGCCATAATGAATTGAAAAACAAAAGAAAGTCCGAGCATTTTAGCCATATTCCCTTCTTCAGCTTTTTCTTTGGTGATGCCAGACTCCTTCATCCAAACTTTCCCAAAAATTGGTCCATACCAAAGTGAACCTGCAACAAACCCAACTAAAGTGGCTGCAATTACTGCAAACCAATTGATCACTACGCCTTCCATTTGTACCTCCTAAATTATTGCCCCACAAGGGAATTGATTGATATTCATCTAAATAACTAAAAAATGGGAATTCTCAACTCACTTTAACCGAACCATTATTAGATTTTTCTAATACTACACAAACATGACCTACCTCCATATTTAAGTATTTGTTTTTACGAAGAATCAACTACCAGAGTGGAGATCTTTTTTGCCTCTTTTTATTAAAGTGTTTTGAGAAAATGCCGAAAAGAACTTGGAAGACTAACAATCAGAATAAATATCATCTTAGAGGTTCAGAATAAGATAGTCGGCTAAGTATTGGATGGAGAGAGAAAAAGTACATATCCATGTTCATAACTGTGAACCAGTAATTGTAGAACAACTCTTTGAGAGTGTATCGGACAGACTGCTAAAACTGAACGTAACCGAAAGTGCTGATAAAAACACGTTTCTTGATGCCCTTCGCTATCCGGTTGACCTTATTGTCTTTAATTGTGATCAGAATATCGTTAATTCAACTTCACTGTTAGAATTATCCCGAAAGTTCAAGCCTGAGTCTTCCATTATACTTCTGTACGATGCTGATTTTGGGGATAATGAGATCCGCCTGTTAGATCAGTTCAATATAAATGACATCATCGCTCCTGATGATCAGAAAAGGATGAATTTTGCTTTCATTCGTGAATTGAAACTGATCAAAGAGCGAAACGGATTTCAAAAACAGATCGAAGAATCTGATAACCGTTTAACGCAGATCACGGCAGAATTAGATTCCGCGATCATACGGTGTGAAGTAGAAAATGGCACCAGTACTCCCATATTTGTAAGCCCGAAAATTCAGGATATCTATGAAATTACCAGTGATGAGGTACTTGAAAATTCTGATTACATCTGGAATCAGATACTGAAAGAAGACTATCCATTGGTAAGGGCCGTAATTGATGATGCTACCCAAAGTCTCTCCAGTTTCGACATCGATTTCAGAATTCAGACCCCTACCGGAAATATTAAATGGGTGGAAGTTGCCGGGACCGTATCCGTGAAAGATAATATGAGTTCTTACATGGATATCATTCATAAAGATGTCACTAATCAACGCATCATAGAACATCAGGTACGGGTAAATGAGACCTATCTTCAGTCTATCACCAATAACATTCCCGGAGCAATACTGAAGTATGTATTCTACGACAACGATACCGATGAGATCCATTACATAAGTGATGGAGTCACAGAGGTTTTTGAAGTTACTCCCGAAGAGGCAAAAGCGGATACACAATCGATTTGGAAACTCGTCCATCCCGATGATAAAGAACGGGTTTTCCGATCTCTGAAAGCCTGTGCCATTACTCTCACCAAGTGGAATTATGTATTCAGGATCACTACAAAAAGCGGTAAGCTAAAATGGATCAAGGGCATGGGCACCCCTACCAAAGTTCGACGTGATTCAGTGAATTATGATACCGCCCTGCTGGATGTGACCAAAGAAAAAGAATATGAACTCTCGCTGATGGAGATGAATGAGTATCTGGTAGAAACAAAAGATAAACTCAAAGATTCCCTCGAAGAAAAGGTGATCTTATTATCCGAGATCCATCACAGAGTAAAAAATAATCTGGCCATTGTTAGTGGATTGCTGGAATTGCAGGCCATGGATACAAGTGATGAAACTGTGGAGACCACCCTGCATGATATGGCTCACCGTATTCAGTCGATCGCCGGTGTGCATGAGTTACTTTATGATTCGAAAAATTTCTCCGATATCTCGTTCCACTCTTACATTAAGAAACTGCTAAAAAATATTGGTAATACCGCCAACGGCAAGAAAGAAGTTGAACTGATCGTGGATGTGGATGAATCCATCACCGTAAATATAAATCAGGCGGTCCCTCTCGGGCTTTTATTGAACGAGCTGGTAACAAACTCCTTTAAATACGCATTTAAAAACGTAGATAACCCTCAGATCATTTTTAAGATCACCGTTGAAGAGGATGACATTTATACAGTAGAATATTCCGACAATGGTCCCGGATTTAATATTGATAAATACGAAAATCCGAGTTCATTAGGATTTACCCTCATAAGAACACTGTTCACTCAGCTTCATGCAGAAGTTCACTTCGAAGACGATAAGAGTCTGCCTATTACATTCAGCTTCAGAAACCAAATAGCCGGTTCCCAATCTGCATTAAGACGTGAAGTCGTACAATAGAGGCCTCATTTCTTTTTTGACGCCATTTTAAAGGGATTCACGAATATTTTTGTTAGTTTTGCCCTTCACAAAAAAGCAAAATTAACATGATTGATATACCCACAATTCCTATCGACCAGGTGGCCGTTGAGGAACGTGTTAAACGACTTAATTCCAGAAGTATAAAAAAAGGATCTAAAGTTCAGGCGCTTAAAATGGCGTTAAGTATGATGGACCTTACTACACTGGAAGGCAAAGATTCCAAAGGCAAGGTCATTCAACTTTGTAATAAGGCGAAACAACCACATGCCCAAATTCCGGACTTACCAAAAGTGGCGGCTGTGTGCGTGTATCCAACAATGGTTGGAATTGCAAAGAAAGAACTACAGGGAAGTGGCATTCATGTAGCCAGTGTGGCAACCGCATTTCCAAGTGGTATGGCTCCTCTCTCAGTGAGAATTGCGGATACTAAATTCGCAGTTGAAGAAGGAGCCGACGAAGTAGATATGGTTATCAGTCGTGGAGCATTCTTATCAGGCGAATATCAGCAGGTATTTGATGAGATCGCAGCCATTAAAGAGGCCTGTGGTGAAGCCCATTTAAAAGTGATCCTAGAAACCGGAGAATTACATACTTACGAAAATGTTAGAAAAGCCAGTGATCTGGCTATGGATGCCGGGGCTGATTTTATCAAAACCTCAACCGGAAAGATCAGTCCGGCCGCCACACAACCTGTTACTCTGGTAATGCTGGAAGCCATTCGTGATTATTTTTATAAGACCGGCAAAATGATCGGGATGAAACCGGCCGGTGGAATAAGAACCGCCAAACAAGCTATCCAGTATCTTATCCTTGTAAAAGAAACCCTGGGTGCCGATTGGTTGAATAACCAATATTTCAGGTTTGGTGCCAGTTCACTGGCAAATGATGTGCTTCGTCAGATCGTAAAACAGGAAACCGGCCTATATCAGTCCGGGGATTATTTTTCTTTAGATTAATTGTGCAGCTCAGTTAAGAATATTATGTCAGAAACTACCGAAACAACTTACAAGCCGACCTCACCAAACTCTAAGTTAGACTTTGCATCCGTGTGGGAATATGATCCGGCACCAGAAAGTACCGATCATGTTGAGGTAAAGGAAAAATACGAACTGTTTATTGATGGCAAATTCGTTAAGCCATCCAAAGGGCGATATTTTAGCACTACGAATCCGGCTACGGGTAAAAAACTCACGGAGTTTGCTGAAGCTACCCAAAAGGATATAGATAAAGCAGTAAAATCTGCACGTAAGGCTTTTGAAGGAGAATGGTCGGAGCTTGCCCCAAAAACCAGAGGTAAATACTTATTTCGTATTGCCCGGATGTTGCAGGAAAGAGCACGCGAGTTTGCAGTTTTAGAAAGTATGGATGGAGGAAAACCTATCCGGGAATCTCGCGATGTGGATATTCCTCTGGTAGCAGCTCATTTTTTCTACTATGCTGGTTGGGCCGATAAACTCGAATATGCCTTCCCCGGAAAAACTCCGGAACCTATCGGGGTATGCGGTCAGATCATCCCCTGGAATTTTCCATTGTTGATGCTGGCCTGGAAAATAGCCCCTGCCCTTGCTTGTGGAAACACCGTGGTTCTGAAACCTGCAGAAACTACTTCTTTAACGGCTATGAAATTTGCGGAGCTGGTAAAAGATGCCGGTGTTCCTGACGGGGTGATCAATATTGTGACCGGAGCCGGTCAAACTGGTGCTGAGATCGTAAACCACAAAGATATAGACAAGATCGCATTCACCGGATCTACTCGGGTTGGCAAGATCATTCAGCAATCTCTTGCAGGTACGGACAAACGGTATTCCCTGGAACTTGGCGGTAAAGGTGCCATGATCATCTTTGAAGATGCTCCGATCGATCAGGCAGTGGAAGGAATCATTAATGCAATCTTCTTTAATCAGGGACACGTTTGCTGTGCCGGTTCCCGCCTCATTGTGCAGGAAAGTGTTGCAGACAAAGTTGTTCAAAAGCTAAAAGACCGAATGCAAACACTGGTCGTTGGTGATCCTCTGGATAAGAATACCGATGTTGGAGCCATTAATTCCGAGAATCAATTCAATACCGTGAATAAATATCTTGAAATTGGGATAAATGAAGGAGCCGATATTTATCAATGTGACTGTGAATTGCCCGCAGATGGATATTTCATTCGTCCAACATTGCTTACAAATGTATCCCAATCGAACCGGGTAGTTCAGGAAGAGATATTTGGTCCTGTTTTAACCATTCAAACTTTCAGAACAGCTGATGAGGCCATCACAAAAGCCAATAACACCCCTTATGGATTGGCAAACGGTGTGTGGACCGACAAAGGATCCAAGATCTTCAAGATCGGAAGTAAATTACGATCAGGAGTAGTATGGGCCAATACTTACAATAAATTTGACCCAACCTCCCCTTTCGGTGGATACAAAGAAAGTGGCGTTGGCCGGGAAGGCGGACTTCAGGGGTTATCAGCATACGTAAATCTGAAATAGGAACTACAATGAGCGAACATTTAGAGATCTTAAAAACATATAAAATGTATATCGGGGGCGCGTTTCCCCGTACCGAGTCCGGACGTTTTTATAAGGTATTCAACAACGAAGACGAATTGATCGCAAATGCATGTCTGGCAAGTCGAAAAGACTTCAGAAACGCTGTTGAAAGTGCCCGTAGTGCTTTTAGTGGATGGAATGGGCGCAACGCTTATAACCGGGGACAGATCCTGTACCGGATCGCTGAAATGATGGAAAGCAGAAGAAATGAGTTCGAAAAAGAACTTACTGCTATCGGATTTACGACCAATGAAGCCCGGGCCGATGTGAATGCCTCCATTGACCGCCTGATATATTACGCCGGCTGGACCGATAAATATCAGCAGGTATTCGGGAGCGTAAATCCTGTTGCGAGTTCCCACTTTAATTTTAGTTTGATGGATGCTACCGGAGTTGTGGCAGCTTTTGCTCCTGATGCCAGCCCGCTTTTAGGATTGGTCTCAGTGGTAGCACCAATTATCGCTGGTGGTAATACCTGTGTTGTTCTTGCATCAGAACCCTACCCGCTTGTTTCTATCACCTTCGCAGAAGTATTGAATTCTTCGGATGTACCCGGCGGGGTAGTTAACATTCTTACCGGAAAAAAAGAAGAATTAGCGGAACATTTTGCGGGACATATGGATGTAAATGCACTCATGATCACCGACAAGCCGTCCTCAGAGTTGCACAAAAAACTGGACGAATTAGCCTCTGAGAACGTTAAAAGGATGGTTAAAAAATTCATCACAGACTGGTACGCAAAAGATGCACAAGATCCATATTTCATCACTGATTTTCAGGAGACCAAAACAACCTGGCATCCGGTTGGATTCTAACTCTATGAATAAGATCCTGATCATTTTCTTAGTCTTACTGGCATCTTGCGCATCCGGTAATAAAACGATTTCCGATACAGATTCTCCAACCGATTCCGGATCTACCCATGGTGTTCAGAATCCTCAACCCGTGGTAAACACGAACGAATCAGGACTGGACCTGGCCAAATACCGTAATTCATTAGCCGATCTCTATTCCACTAAATCGAATGAAGTACCGGAATCATTTCAAAAGTTTCGTACCGTAAAAGCGGATACCATCACAAATAAGTACGAAGGATATCGAGTCCAGATCTATTCCGGACAGGATGTCGCCATGGCAGATACGATCGCTTCTATATTCAGAGGATGGTCTACACAACATATTGACGGTTATCAGGCTGAGACTTACACGTTTTTTAAAACTCCCTACTACCGTGTACATGTGGGAGATTTTCATGAGCGCGATAAAGCCATTGAATTCTCTCAGATCATTAAACGGAGATTCAGAGAAGCATGGGTCGTTTACGACAAAGTAAATCCATGGAATGTACCTGCCGACACGGTGCAGATTTTTATTAAATAATTTTCCAATCCAATTGCTTTTGACCTTCGTACACTCTATCTAAATAGTTGTCAATCTATCTATTATCGGTGTATGAGATATTTATTAGTCGCCATTTTTGGGACATTTTTACTGGGCAAAGTGTATGCTTATCAGGCACAACCCCCGTCAGCTTCCACTGAAACTGCTCTAGTTTCGGGAACTATAACCTTGCCACCCGCACAGGCCCGTTCCACCCGAAGTCTTAGAGGATATGCCTATCGGGCCCGGGGAACTTCAGACAATTCTGTAAATAAGAATACCATGGAGGACCGCTTTTTTAACACCATTGTAAGTGCTCATCCTGTCTCCTACACTATTGAAAATCTGCCAACCAGTGATACTACCAGAATAGATCAAAAAGATGCCGTCTTCATCCATAAAGTTACTCCTGTTACTGTAGGCAGCACCATTCAGTTTGTGAACAGTGATCCTTTCTACCATAATGTGTTTAGTTTAACACCCGGAGCTAAATTCAACATCGGCAGACGCCCGACAGGAGATATTTATGAGAAAGAAGTGCCGCCCACAAAATGGAAAGTATCAGGTCTTGGACCAATTTCGATCTATTGTGACATCCATACCCAGATGAATGCGATAATTTTAAGTCTGGATACCCCCTATTTTACCCGGACAAAGGCAGATGGTACGTATCAACTTACAGGATTACCGGCCGGCACCTATGAGTTGCGGGTATATAATAAAGATCTGGAGTTATCCATTCAGAAGATCACCGTAGCTGCCGGAGAATCGTATACATTCAACTTTAGCATGGTGAACTAAGATGAAATTCACTATCAGAACAAAATTGATCGCCATCCTGCTGGGCCTTACCCTGGCTGTATTGGTAGTGGTGATCTCTGCGATCAATAATGTATTCTCAAGAACGATCAATGAAAGTGTGGTTTTGGATTTTGCCCAGTTGAGAGGATTTTTTCAAGTTCAGCAGAATCTACAGTATGATCGTTTAGCAGAGTCTTCATTTCTGATCAGTGAGAATTCCAGTTTTAAAGCCAATGTGGCACTACACGATCCTCCCTCAGTTGAACAAAGTCTGTTTGAATTCTCCCGGTTCGCGAAAGCCGATCTGTTTATCGTTACTGATGACCACGGAGAGGTATTATCCTGGCTTGGAAGGCCCGACTCAACAGGAACAGACATCACACATCGGGAAACAGTTCAAACGGCTCTAAAAGGAATTGATCCTCCGGTGGAAATAAAATGGCCGCAACTTTGGGCTATTGATGATCTTTTGTATCAAGTCGTAACCATTCCTGTTTTTGAAGGAGGCAGTTCCATAACCGGAACCATCACATTAGGCACCATTTTTAAAGATATCGAAGCGCAGAACTTAAAAGAGAATACTACGCTTGATGTAGTCATGTATCTGGATGAAATGCCTATCGCCTATTCCGATTCGGTGATGAATAAATATTTGTACCAGGATGTGGCCGTCAGATACGAAAGCCTGATTGACAGTCTGACTAACAATACAGCCATCAGCGAACCCTTTCGGTTAATGATCGGAAATACTGAATTTTTGGCGTTCATCAGTCCCTTAGGCATTGGAGAACGGGCGTATTATATCGCCTATGTTCCGGCTGCCAAGCAATTCGAGATCCTTTCAGAATTACAACGAAATATTCTCATTATTGCACTGATCAGTATTTTCGTAGTAATTCCCTTTTCCATTTTATTGGCTCGGTTTTTCTCTGATCCCATCAAAAATCTCACCGACGCCATGATCAAGGTAAGTGAAGGCGATCTGAATGTATCTCTTACCCCGAAAACGAACGACGAGATCGGCATATTAACAAAAGCCTTCAATGAAATGATCATCGGCTTAAGAGAACGATTTGCGCTATCAAAATACGTGGGCGACCATACCTTAAAAATGATCAGTAAAACATCCGACCGGGAACTCCATCTCGGTGGTGCCCGTGAAGAACTGGCTATTCTTTTTACGGACATTCGTGGTTCCACCAAAAAGATCGCCACCAGCGGACCGGAGACTTTTATAAGCATTCTAAACCGAACGCTCACCTCACAGGCCGATGCCGTAATAGATCAGGGTGGCTCTATCGATAAATTTGTTGGTGACTCTCTCATCGCCCTCTTCAGTGGGGAAAATGCCCTAGAAAGAGCTATCCTTTGTGGACAGAAGATCCAATCAGACTACAAAAATGATGAAGAAGTAAACAAATTCTTCGACGGTTTAGGGATCGGGATCAACTATGGTCCTATGGTTCTGGGTAATATGGGCGCTAACGAACGCATGGATTACACTGTGATCGGACCTGAAGTAAATCTATGTGCACGACTCTGTGCGGTGGCCGATTCAGGACAGATCCTAATCCCGGTAAAACGGGTTACTGAAATGGATCTGGAAGCTAAATTTGAATTCCGACCGGTCGAGTCAAAAGCTCTTAAGGGCTTTGAAAATGAAATTGAAATAGTTGAGGTACTCTATGAATAAACTGATTTCAGGAATTATAATAGCTGTTTTTACTATCTCCTCAGCGGCAGCTCAGGTTTCAGTGAACGGAACATTTGATGCAGGATTCAGTTCCGGAGGAACCAATTCCAGTTTTATCTCAAATGGTATCCATAGTGAGTACAAATACCTCCACTTATCTATTCCACAGGTAAACCTGTTACTATTCGCTCCGATAGATGAAACATTTTTTGTAGAAGCAAGGCTGCAATCCGATACCTGGGAAGACGGTACCTTAGGAATGCCCCGCTTTACCCTGGCTAATGTAACCTGGGCCGATCCGAACCGCTCCCATTCCATCAGTGTTGGTCGTTTTCTTACCCCATTCGGGTTCTACTCGACCCGAAACCTTACCATCGACCGGACCTTCGTTGAGTTACCTCTCAGTTATTCTTATTACGTGAGTATTTCTGATGAATACGGCTATTGGGATAACGCCCGGTATCTTTCCAATTATAGTTCGGATGAAGGATTGATGACCTCCGTTTACTTTGGACTTTATGCAACCGGATTACGCTGGGACTGGGAGATCAAAGAAAATGAATTGAATCTGCAAACGGCATACACCACAGTAAGTCTGGGATCTTCCAGGAATTATTCGAATCTGGCAAACAGTGCCGTAACCAGCCGGCTGGTTTACAATCCAAATATTGAGTGGCAGATC
Source organism: Balneolaceae bacterium UBA7797 (assembly GCA_002480645.1). Lineage (GTDB taxonomy): Bacteria > Bacteroidota > Rhodothermia > Balneolales > Balneolaceae > UBA7797. The sequence continues at coordinate 6,997 of DLCN01000016.1, read as the reverse complement.
GGACTCAATGCCTCTTACGGAAGTTTTATGCAATTAAGTCCTTCTGATAATGGTAGTCTCAGATACGATAATGCGCTGGAACAGTACCGGCAGACGTTAGTGGGAACAGATATCCGGTTTGGATTGGGATTTTGGGAAGTGATCGGTGAAGTGATCTACTCCCGCTGGCATGTACCTGCTTACCTTGAGAATCAATCCGGTTTTGTCTTTGAACCCGGATCAAACAAACTCAGAAATTATGATCTTTCAAATATTGGGATGAATATAGATGTACGCTTCGAACCTCCCTTTCTGACAGGAAGTTACTTTGCATTACGTTTCGATCATCTCAATTTTATAGAAAAAAGTCCCTTCGATCAGAATCAGTATGGCACGATTGACTGGGATAAAGATAAATACAGGGTCTCAGGGGCTCTGGGCTATAAACTCAGCCGAAATGTAGAGGTTAAAATACTGGCAAGTGAACAAACCCCATTCGATAGTTCATTATTCACTTTCAGAGCATTATTAACCGCATTTTTTTAATAAACTATCATTCACTAAGTAAAAATAAACATTTATCATGGACAGAAAGGCTTTTCTAAAGAGAGCACCTTTATTAGGTATTGCAGGAGGTTTGGGTTTTACCGCAACAGCTTGCAGCACAACAACCGGAACAGATGGCGGCAACGATGTAACCGGTGATCTGGAAATATTAACGAATGCAGCTGAAAGGGAATGTGTGGCGATTGCTACATATACCGCCGCCGCCGGGGTATTAGAGACTCAGGCAGTACTCGATACCGCTATATATTATCGCGGGCATCACTCCGAACATCTTGAAATATTCAATAATCTGATCGTTGATCTGAACGGAGAACCTGTTATTGAGAGTGACTATGAAGCCGATCCAAGAGTGGCCGATGTTTCTTCTGAAGAAGATGCGGTTCTATTGGCTATGTCGTTAGAGATAGATGCGGCACAATCATATTTTCAGGATTCAGTTACCAATCTGACCAATAATTCTGCCCGCCAGGCCATGGGAAGTATTTATTCCGTGGAAGTGGCACATTTTGTAACTTTAAAAGCTGCACTCGGGCAACAGCCAAATATCACCGGTGCTACCTTTGTTGAACTGTCTCAGGATTTTACCCGCTTTTAATCATAGATTGAAACGATAGAAAACCTCCTGCGGTTAATCACCAAATCAAAATAAACAGATCGATCACTTGAAAGCATTAGTCCGCTTTGTTGTATTATTAGGCGCATTTTTCACCTTCACGTTGGTGGTATTCAAACTTACCGGTTTTTTAACCGTTGATGACATCAAAGTGTGGTTGGAACAAGGACTGACACTGTCCACCTGGATAGTCGGGCTCATCATTGTAGGTCTGATGATGATCGATCTTTTTATTGCTGTTCCCACTCTTTCGCTTACCATACTTTCGGGATTCTTTCTGGGAGTGGAACTGGGAGTATTTTACTCATCGGCAGGTATGCTGCTGGCCGGAACCATGGGCTATGTAATAAGTCGGTTTCAAGGAGACAAATTACTGCGTTTTGTCAGTAAAGATGATGCTCAGACCAAAGAAATGGTCGATATCTTCAACCGATTCGGACCTTTTTCTCTGATGCTTTGCCGCGCTGCCCCCATGCTTCCGGAAGTAACTTCCTGTCTTGCCGGTGTTACCAGAATGCCATATTGGAAATACATTCTTTTTTACGCGATCGGCACCATACCCTATTCCATCATAGCCGCCTATTCTGGTTCAGTAAGCAGTATTGAAAATCCACAACCGGCAATTTTAACTTTTATAGGGATCTTCGGAGGCTTAAGTCTGATCTGGGCCGGATTCTTATTCTTCAACAAGCATAAGCTGAAGAAAATAAAATAAAAAAGCCTCTGTATTCAATCGAATACAAAGGCTGGATATTCGGGTCAGGAACTTCCTGTTAAACGTTAAAACGGAAGAGCATAACATCGCCGTCATTAACTACATACTCTTTGCCTTCCTGTCTCATTTTTCCGGCTTCCTTCGCTCCCTTCTCGCCGTTAAAAGCGACATAATCTTCATAGGCAGTGGTTTCTGCACGAATAAAACCACGTTCGAAATCGGTATGAATTACACCGGCTGCCCCCGGAGCCTTGGTTCCCTTTTTGATGGTCCATGCACGGGCTTCTTTTGGGCCCGCTGTAAAATAGGTGATCAATCCGAGTTCGGCGTAGGCCGCTTTGATCAAACGATCGAGTCCGGCACTGCTTACCCCTAATTCTTCCAGAAACATTTCTTTCTCATCCTCATCCAACTCCGCAATTTCGGCTTCGATCTTGGCGCAGAACATCACCACTTCATCATCGAACTTTTCAGCAATTCCTTTTACCTCATCCACATAGGCATTTCCTGATTCCAGATCTTCTTCTCCTACGTTACAGGCATATAACACCGGTTTACTTGACAGTAAAAACAGATCTTTATAAGCGATTTTTTCATCATCTGTAGCTTCGAATCTACGGGCAGAATTTCCATTTTCGAGATGCTCTCTCAGTCGTTCGGCTACTGCCAGCTGCGCTTTGAACCCTTTATCGCCACCTTTCGATTGATTTTTGAGTGTATCTACCCGTTTCTCTACGCTCTCGAGGTCTTTCAGGATCAATTCATCTTCGATGATAGTGATATCTCTTTCCGGGTTTACATCTCCCTCCACATGAATGATGTCATCATCATCAAAACACCGAACAACATGAATAATGAGGTCAACTTCCCGGATGTGTGATAGAAAAGCATTCCCCTTTCCCTTCCCTTCTGAAGCACCTTTAACCAATCCCGCAATATCAACAAACTCAATAGTGGCCGGAAGCACATTCGCAGACCCGGCGATCTCCGCCAGTTTCTTTAGTCGTTCGTCCGGTACGGTAACCAACCCCACATTAGGATCGATGGTACAAAAAGGAAAGTTTGCCGATTCAGCTGTTGCATTACTCAGCGCGTTAAAAAGTGTTGATTTGCCGACGTTGGGTAATCCAACAATTCCACATTTAAGACTCATCAGGGTAAAATCAGGTTAAAAATCTATTCGTTTCTGTTGTATAAAATCCCGCTCGGGAAGTGCCACAGCGGTTAATTTGCCAAATTGTTCGTACACACATCCGGTATCGATACCCAGTTGCTTTTCTGTATCGATCGGAGAGCGAACGGGAGTATGGCCGAAAACTACGGTTTTCTCCCATTTAATATCATTTTCATCTGCATCAATGTGATCGCGGCTCCACATAAAGCTGCTGTACAGCACTTCATTACCTAGTGATTCTTTAATGGATTGGGTGATCGGCGGACCTCCGTGCACAAAGAAGAAGTGTTCACTATCGTAGTAGGGTACTGTGTTCAGGAAAAACTTGAGATGAGAATACGGGATCTTCCCTTGCGAACCATCCGGGTTATTGTACGATTCCATGGTAGAAGCTCCTCCGTTATCGAACCAGAGTAAATAATCCGGATCGGTGAGATACTTCATGAACATAGCGTCGTGATTCCCGCGGATAAACACACATTCATGGGTTTTTCGAAAGTTCAGTAATAATTCCACTACCCCTTTGGTATCGGGACCCCGATCCACATAATCCCCCATGAACACATAGGTTCGGGTAGTTCCGTATTCTTTATGCAGTCGTTCCAGTAATAGCTCCAGTGTTTTAGAGCAACCGTGAATATCTCCTATCGCAATGTACTTATTGGTGTGTGAACTCATTTTTTGGTTGAATTCCCTACTAATCCTCGTCCTGTTTTTTTGATCTTACCAGCATTGGTTAACTGTTCAAGCGAAGCATCGAGAATTCCGTTCACGAAACGGCCGGATTTTGCAGTAGAATATTTTTTTGCGATCTCAATCGCTTCATTAATGGTCACTTTAGTAGGAATATCATCGAAATAAAGAAATTCGCATAAAGCCATTTGAAGGATGATCCGGTCGATCATGGCAAGTCGCTGAATTTCCCAGTTTTTAATATGGGCCTGAATCACTTCATCGAATTCATCGCGGTGCTCAAGAGTGTGGAAAAAAAGCTGTTCTGCGAATCTCCGGGCGTCTTTTTCGTTACCCACCTGCTCCTTCAGAAAGGAATCAACAATATGCTGGGTAGTATCCCCACTTTGTAGAAATGCGTAAATAGATTGAAGAACAGTTTCACGTACTAGTCTGCGATTGATCATGCCATGAGTTTTTGTGAGGCGCAAAGATAAGGAAATGAGTACAAAGATTATTCAATAATTCTTGAAGAATGATCCTTCTGTTTCTTATCTTTAAAATTCGTCTGCGTCCGTAGCTCAGTTGGTTAGAGTATCACATTGACATTGTGGGGGTCACTGGTTCGAATCCAGTCGGACGCACTTTTTACAAGCCCCTGTTAATTTAAGAGGTGGTAATAATTTTAAGAATTATAGTTCCGTTGTCTTTCGGTGTTTGGATTACGATTGGGGAATTATGAATCAAGCTATGGCTCTACGCTATAAACTTTAGTGGAAGCTGGAGTTTCCGGACTGCATCACGAACGTGGACGTTCGTATCGAGGGGAATCAGTTAGAAACTCCCTGGGCCACTACATACACCTGGGAGCTGACTTCGGTAGGAAAAAACACTTTCCCACTCTTGGTTTTCACCATTTTGCGCTGACTGCCAAACTGCTGGTCGTCATCAGGCAACCCGGGAATGGTCATTTTCTGGAAATTGGAACCGTTCCAGTGGTAGAAATTGAACCGGGTTCCGTAAATCCATACATCGTTCGGGGTGAACAAATCAATTTTTAGCCCTGTTCGGCCTTGTTGACGTAAAGGCAAGCCCAGGTCGGAGAGATTTATTGCATCGTAATTCAAAGATTGATCTACAGAAGTAAGTAAGAATGATTCATTGGCAATCAAATACAATTCCAATGAATCTGTAACTGTGCATCTGTATGGAGCAACATCCCCAACTCCACTTTGAAGTGGATCCATAGCGGATCCAAGTTGAAGAATGCTCTCTGGTATATTCTGATTGTCGTATAGTCTATACCATTCATCACCCGTGTATTTCCAGAGTTGATCATAAACGGGTTCTCCGGGTATAGATAAATATCCAACTATATATACTTCAGATTTGGAAACTCCTTCAATACGATAAAAATTAAACTCCGTGGGGGCTTTGGAATACAACCAGTCGGCCTGGTAGCCATCTTTGGTATATACCATGCCGTTATCGCCCACAGCCATGAAAAATCCTTTTCCATCGGTCCACACCCCGCGGAGAGCCCCCTGCCTTTGAAACTGGAACCCTTTCCACTGCTTGGTGTGGTTATCAAACTCTGAGAGTCCTGGTTTTTCATCTCCAATAGACCAAGAACCCACCGAGACCATAAAATGATCATCGCCGGTTACATCGTTAGAATAATGGGCGATATCAGCTTGATTTTCCGCATTAACCTCATCCGTCCACTCTTGCCCATTCCAATGTAGAGCAAGAAACTGAGGATCTGGGTCATCGATGAATCTGATGTTCCCCATTAAATAGGCATCGTCATCGCCGAACGCCCATACACCGCCTACGGTAGAAGGAAAGATGGCCACGGTATCCACCTGCCAGGTAAACTCGCGGTTTCCGGGAGGGAAATCGCAGGTTTCGTTCGGGTCGGAACCGGTGTTGCAGGAGGCCAACAGGCCTAAAAGAATGGAAATGGAAAGAAAAATTTTCATAGTGTTAGTTTTTTAAACGTTTTATTCTCCCCAAACTGGATCAATGCTGTTTACGGTAGACCAGTTTTGAGTAGTACCAAAAAAATTTGTAGTTCCACTCCAAACAGTTTCCGCTCCGGCTCTCTTCAATCTGAAATAGCAAATAAGTGCAACTGTGTTAGCTGTGGGTCCTGAAAAAATAGTGCCAATAGTTCTATAAGTCGCAGGATATTTCTTTTCTCCCAGAGTCTCTTTTTATATTTCATGTTCTATTCCGTTTTAAGGTTTCTGGTTTATTGTATTATCCTTCCTTATTGGATTACTCATTCTCTCTTACCCCCAACATAATTATCGCCCTTCCCCCATCAAAACCTACCGCTACTGCAAGGTTGGCATAAACGTCAACAGCATACAAATACCCCCTAAACCCATTTTTAAAAGAAGTCCATCCAGCTCCATTGAAATGGAGGAGCTCTCCTGTATCTCCGCTTACCATTATATCATTCAGCCCGTTTGCATCTATATCGAACATATAGTTATCTGATATCCCCTGGCGAAAAGACCGCCAGTTTTCTGAAGCTGCTAAATTTGATTTACGGAACATCCCTACACCAACGATATAACTAACACCTGATTCATCGAACCAGATGCTTTCTATAGCACCAGGAATGCCTTCGTTAGATAAAAGATCAACGGTATTGTTTTCATTAATTTTTAGTATGGCATTGTCTGAACTCTCAAACAGCTTCGAAGCCACCGCAACCACCCCCTGCTCCGTATTACCATGGATATCTACTATATCCAACTCCGTACCCGTTTCTATCTTTTGCCAGGTTTGGCCGTTATAATGTGAGATGGTACTATTCTTTCCCACTGCGTAAATATTATTATTATCTGTTCCCCATAACTTATTTACAGAGGTAGGAATGCATTCTGTTAATTCCTGTCCTGTTCCACCCAAACGAGTTACCTGAGACAAAGAAGATGCCCAGATATCATCTTCTGAAAAAGCCAGTATCGATGTCACCCTATATGATCCCGTACTGGATTGATTACAAAAAGTATAAAACTGTAGTTTCATTAACTCCCAACCCTCACCATTCCAATGAGCAGCGTTAAAAGCATCATCATCGGCCTGCCCGGTGGAGTCATTCATGTAAATCTCTCCCACGGCCCAGATATTGTTTTCATCAATAATGGATACCCCATAGAGCACGCTGGAAGAATGCTCACCAAAGGTGAAAGTTTGCCAGGTAAAATCGCTGGAGGTGGTGGAGTAGGTCGTAGCCTGGCGTTCTTTGCTCCGGTCTCTCCGG
>DLCN01000018.1 GCA_002480645.1 Balneolaceae bacterium UBA7797 | reverse complement strand
TTCTAATTGTACATTCTTAATTGAACATTCTTAATTGAATATTGAATGTTCCTTGTTGAATGTTGAATATTGAATATCGCCTAAACAAAAAAAGCTCCGCGGTTTCCCGGGAGCTTTTTCCAATTCATGCGTTGTATGACGAACTACAGGATCAGTGATTTTTCTTATCCCGAAGCTTCTTGATCGCATACGCCCCACCGGCCGCCGCCAGCAGTCCCAGCCCGCCGTCGATCGGGGCTTGTGATGGAGGCGAAGGCAAACCCGGCTGCGCCATTACCAGTTCTGTTGCAAACAATACTATCGCAGTAAGTGTAAATAAAAATCGTGCTTTCATGATGTATAATTGAGAATTACTTGATTAATGTCATTTTGCGGGTGATGGTCTTGCCACCGGCTACCAGTCGGTAGTAGTACATGCCACTTGCCGCATTGCTTGCATTCCAGCTCACGTTAAATGTGCCTGCGCTCTTGGTCTCATTCACCAGCTCCGCTACGCGCTGACCCATCAGGTTATACACGCTCAGGCTTACCTGACCCGGTTCCGCCACACTGTACTGAATTGTAGTGCTTGGGTTGAACGGGTTCGGGTAATTCTGCTCTAAAGCAAATTCAGCCGGTGTATCGGTGTTTTCTGTGCTGGTTCCGGTTGGCTGGATCGCGATACCAAAACGGTCACTGCCACTACTTTTTGCCATCAACGGTCCGGCTACCAGATTACCCGGGTTAACTGCTTTTGCCGCTACTTCACTGCCCAGTTCAAATTTATATTCGAAATCTTCGGTGATCTCCTGCTCAAAACCGGTCTGGTAGTCGTGGAATACCACGCTCATCCCTGCCGGAAGAGCGAAGTCCGTAGCTTTAAGAGTAAATTCACCGGATTCAGTAGAACTTACATCCAGTGGAAGATTGAAAGACTCGTTCAGTGGTAAATGGGCAATATTTAACAGACCTCCTGACTTTTCCACGGCTAATCTTGAATACTCTGCGGATAAAGCCTGAAGTTCAACTGCATCGCCTTTGACGGTAGTATCAAATGCCCCGGCCTCTGAAAACTGTAGCCACACAGAATTTGAAGTCTCTGTGCCTTTCATTTCCAGACGGAGTGTAACCGGTGATTCAGGATTTTCCTTACCATAGAAAGAACCACCTGTTGCTTTAGAACCACTTGTAAAGGTGATGGAAGGAGAAGTAACGGTACCGCTATTCTGAATGAAGAATCCCTGGAATGGAGTAATTAATCCATCTGTAAGATCACCGGAAGTTCCGTTCCAGTCCTTCCAGCTGCTTGCATTGGCATCCCAGACATATGCTACATCCGTTAGCTCTGATTTCGTAGCTACATCAAAGTCGATGGTTGAGGCAAATGGATTCCCTACCAGAGTCCAACCATTCGCGTTACTGTTTACGGTTGGTGCAACATCCGCTGTATTTTCGGTACCGCTTACGCTTAATGTTTTAGGGAATGCATCGTCAGAACCGTTGTAGTCATCGTCAGCAAAAACGTAGACAAGAATTCCGGTTCCGGCACCAAGTGTACCGCTAAGATCCGTCATTCCACTCCAGTTAGAACTAGTTCCATCAATAGCCGTAGTTGGCCAGGTGAAGACATTCGGATCGCCATTGGTAGCATCAGCTCCTGTAGAAGCGCCCTGTGTCCAGATCGGATCCAGTAATGAACTGATCGTAGCAGTAGTTGGAGCAGACAGAAGTCGGTAACCAGTTGAGCCTGTTAGATCTATGGAGCCATCAAGTTCACCTGGCGTTGCTTCTCCTTGAATACCTGTAATAAAAGTTTGAGAGCCAAGTGGAAATTGATAATCTCTGTCATTTCCAACACCAGCTGATGTTGAATCAATTACAGTTCCGGAATATTTAAGTACCCATCTTCTTCCGGTTCCAAAATAAGCAACAGTTGTGCCTTGTAGAAAATTGGTACTTCCATTTAAGGTACCAAACTCACTTTCAAATGAAGATTCATTATTCCCCCGGGATATTATTAAATAACCACCAGCAGGTATGATAGTTGACCCTGTAAAGGCTTCTAAATCAAATGTTGTCTGTAGAGTTGTCCCAGTTGCATCATACATCAACAAATCACTTCCATCCAATGTAACTGAAGTAGAACCGATATTATATAATTCTATAAATTCATTTTGATAAGTAGTAGCATCTGCAACCTCTGTAATAAATACGCTACCTTGGCTAGGTGTAACAGCTGTTGTTATTGAGATTGATGATGAAGATGAACTTGTTAATGAACCATCTCCGGCACTTATCGTATAACTACCATCAGTATCGAAGGTGATATCATCAAATGTTGCAATACCGTTTACTGCAGTTTTAGTTACTGTTCCCCCAATAGTCCCTGAACCACTTACTTTTGAAATCGTAATATTCTTTGTATAAGTGTCATCTACAGAATTGTCACTACTTCTCTGAGCTTCAACAGTGAATGAAGAAACCACTGTATTAGAAAAACCCGAGCTTGGAAAATCTTTTATGACTAATTGATCCGCTGCTGCGATGACTGTTACTGAAACAGTATCAGCTGATAACCCACCACCTGTATTTGTAACAATGAGATTAAAGGATTCTGCTGTATCATAAGATAGCCCAGATAATGTAACTAAATTTCCACCTGAATTAATTGTACCTGACAATGAACCTGAAAGTGAGCCAGTCCCATTAATAACAGATAGAGTAACAGTAGAATCTTGCGATAAATTGGCAGGAAGATCACTACCATCTTGTGATTGTATATTAACACTAAAAGACTCTCCGACAACTGGGTCATCACCTCCATTTACGTCAGTAATAGCGAGTTTTGTTGCTGAGCCACCTGTAGAAGTACCATAAATCTCAATATTATCAATTGCTATATCTTCATCTCCTGAATTAAAATTGAAAGTTAATTTTAAATCGAGAGTTGAACCAGTTCCTGAAATACTTTGTGTAAATTGTGAAAATGTACTAGTAATAATTGTACCATCACCAGTGCCGTCAAAGTCGGTATCAATAGCAGGCTCAGAATTAGAGCTTCCAGTTCCTCTAACGTGCAACAAATCTGAAAATGAGCCAGAATTATCTATGTCGTATTCTATTGTAAACAAATCGGAAGAATCCCAATCTTGATTAGTTCCATCATCGTCCTCTGCTAGATAAATTCTTAATTCTAAACTTGTATAGCCTGAAATGTTTATATCATCAAAGGTCATTGTTTGTTCACTTGAAGCCCCTTCACCATCTATGTCCATAGCAGCAAAAAAACTTGTTCCCTGAGGAGAAGAGTATGTACCGCTAATATTACTACCATCAGTTCGTGTAAAATAATCTCCAGAACCATCGGTAAATTCTGCTGTTGAAACTGTGTATCCAACAGTTCCATCCTCAAAATCTTCAATGATGATTTGCGTCTGCCCATAACCTGTGCCCATGAACAAGAGGCACATTCCTAAAAATAGTAGTGTTTTTCTCATAAAATCCTTCTTATTGTAAGTTGTGTTTTCACAGAGGTCAATATTCTAAGGAAAGGATGGGTTTGCTACAAATATGTTACTGTAAAACCTCTGTTAAGAAATGTGGATAACCGGTGGCCTAAATGCATTAAAAACGGTTCTTGTGCTTATTTATCCACAATTACTTACTTCAAAGAAGTTAACATTAGAGCTTTTTAATAATATCTCTGAGCGCGGTTGCCGGCTGGAACATTCCAAATTCCCCTTTTCCTAATTAATTATTGAATATTGAAAGTTCCTTGTTGAATATTGAATATTGCCATGCACTTCCAAGATCCTGAGATCACTTCGTCGTATTCACTCCTCGTGAATGGAGATAAAGTTTTGAGTGATGAGTTTTGAGTGGAATGATGCTGGTAATAGTATTCCTGATTCATCTATTCATAATTCCTAATTGAATATTGAATGTTCCTTGTTGAATGTTGAATATTGCCACCATCTGCGAGCGGAGTGAAGCAGTCTCTGTATTTGTATCCCTGAATCGAAATCCTGAGATCACTTCGTCGTATCCACTCCTCGTGAATGGAGGTATAGTTTTGAGTGATGAGTTTTGAGTTTTGAGTGGAACGATGCTGGTAATAGTATTCCTGATTCCTGATTGAACACAACCAACATCCTCCGCCTGCATTCGTTCCGCTCATTCCGGCACCTCCTTCAAAGGAGGACTTTCTTTTCTTTACCGCAGCTCCTATTCCTAATTCAACTATTCTTAATTCCTAATTGAATATTGAATGTTCCTTGTTGAATATTGAATATTGCCACCCTCATCAAAGATCCTGAGATCACTTCGTCGTATTCACTCCTCGTGAAGGGAGGTATAGTTTTGAGTTTTGAGTGCAACGATGCCGGTAATAGTATTCCTAATTCTAAATTCTTAATTGAACACTACCAACATCCTCCGCCTGCATTCGCTCCGCTCATTCCGGCACCTCCTTCAAAGGAGGACTTTCTTTTCTTTAATGCAGTCCTATTCATAATTCCAAATTGATCATTCTTAATTCTCAATAGATCACTGATACCTATAAAACCCTTCTCCGGTCTTATTCCCCAGTTTACCGGCATCCACCATTTTGATGAGCAGTGGACACGGTCGGTATTTCGGGTCTTTGAACCCTTCATAAAGTACGTTCAGGATATCGAGACACACATCGAGTCCGATGAAATCAGCCAATCGCAATGGTCCCATAGGATGAGCCATCCCCAGCTTCATCACTTCATCCACATTCTCAGGAGTGGCTACGCCTTCATACACGGCAAAGACAGCTTCATTGATCATGGGCATGAGCACCCGATTGCTTACAAAGCCGGGCATATCGTTGACCGGAACGGGCACTTTACCCAGCGACTCCGAGGTGGATCTCACCGCCTCGTAGGTCTCGTCAGAGGTATCTAAACCTCGTACCACTTCCACCAGCCTCATCACCGGAACCGGATTGAAGAAATGCATCCCTATGAACTTTTCGGGCCGACCGGTAAGTGCGGCCAGTTTAGTGATTGAAATGGATGATGTATTAGAAGCGAAAATAGCCTGTTCAGATGCATTGGCATCCACCGTTTCCCAAACAGATCGTTTGATATTCAGGTTTTCCGGAACCGCCTCAACAATGAGGTCTGCGTCTTTCACTCCGGCACTCAGATCCAGGTTCACCGAGATATTCGCCAGCGTTTCTGATTTTTTATCCGCCGTGATCTTTTCTTTATTCACCATCCGCTCCAGATTCCTGTCGATGGTAGCGAGTGCACGGTCTGCGAATTCCTGTCTGGTCTCGATCAGAGTTACCGGATAGCCACTCATTGCGAATACATGAGCGATCCCGTTTCCCATTGTTCCACCGCCGATAACTGCTACTTTCCTGATATCCATCTCTTACTGAATTTTGTCTGTATGATTAAATGTTATGCACTGATGGTACCAACTTTGGAAGCGCTTTTCAATTGTATAGTGAATTAAAAATGTAGAATGAAAAATTAAAAATGATACTTCAAGTCACCTTATGCAGGCGTGAAATTTTTATTCCTGATTCCTAATTGAATATTCCTTGTTGAATATTTCCACCCTCATCAAAGATCCTGAGATCACTTCGTCGTATGCTCTCCTCGTGAATGGAGGTATAGTTTTGAGTGCAACGATGCCGGTAATAGTTTTCCTAATTCATCAATTCCTAAATCCTAATTGTACACAACCAACATCCTCCGCCTGCATTCGCTCCGCTCATTCCGGCACCTCCTTCAAAGGAGGACTTTCTTTTCTTTACCGTCAATCCTGTTCTTAATTGAAAACTGAATGTTCCTTGTTGAATATTGAATATCTTCACCCTCATCAAAGATCCTGAGATCACTTCGTCGTATCCACTCCTCGTGAATGGAGGTATAGTTTTGAGTGATGAGTTTTGAGTTTTGAGTGGAACGATGCCGGTAATAGTATTCCTAATTCCCCTAGTCCGAATTCCTAATTGAAAATCACCAACATCCTCCGCCTGCATTCGCTCCGCTCATTCCGGCACCTCCTTCTAAGGAGGACTTTCTTTTCTTTACCGTCAATCCTGTTCTTAATTGAAAACTGAATGTTCCTTGTTGAATATTGAATATTGCCATGCACATCCAAGATCCTGAGATCACTTCGTCGTATGCTCTCCTCGTGAATGGAGGTATAGTTTTGAGTGATGAGTTTTGAGTGGAACGACGCCGGTAATAGTATTCCTAATTCCTAATTGAAAAATCACCAACATCCTCCGCCTGCATTCGCTCCGCTCACTCCGGCACCTCCTTCAAAGGAGGACTTTCTTTTCTTTACCGACACCCTATTCCTAATTCTTAATTGAATGTTGAATGTTCCTTGTTGAATGTTGAATGTTGAATATTACAACTCACTCCCCATCATCGAAATTGCGAAAGGAATCCGGGAGTTGTTTGGTGGATTCCACTTTCATTTCTTTGAGCATTTCCACCTGACGGATCACATTACCCCGGCCTTTGGATAATCGCTGTACGGCTTCTTCATAACTGGACTGAGTCTGACGGATTCGGGTTCCGATCTCATCCATACTTTCGAGGAAGAGAATGAATTTATCATACAATGCCCCTCCTCGTTTAGCGATCTCCCGCACATTCTCATTCCGGTATTCCTGCTTCCAGACACTGCTGATGGTTGCGAGCGTGGCGAGTAAGGTAGAAGGACTTACGATCACAATGTTCTGATCAAAAGCTTCGTAATAGAGATTCCCGTCCGCCTGTAATGCGGCAGCAAAGGCTGGTTCTATGGGCACAAAAAGCAAGACAAAATCCGGACTTCGGTCCCCGTGGATCTGCTGATAATTCTTTGCGCTGAGTCCTTTTACGTGCGTACGAATAGAATTCACATGGCGTTTTAACGCAGCCGATGCTTCGTCTTCGTCATCGGCAGAGGAAAACCGCTCATAGTCTGTTAGAGACACCTTGGAATCGATCACCAGGAATTTCTCTTCCGGTAAATGTACCACCACATCCGGTTGCAATCTCCGGCCTTCTTCGTTGGTCGCACTTTGCTGTACTTCGTATTCACGTCCTTTTGTTAAACCGCTTCGTTCCAGGATCCTTTCGAGGATCACTTCCCCCCAGTTCCCTTGCGCCTTGCTATCTCCTTTTAAAGCTTTGGTAAGGTTTTTGGCATCCTCACGCATCTTTTCGTTCAATTCAGACATCTGCCTGATCTGCTCTTTCAGGGTAGCCCGGTCTTTATTTTCCTCATTGTAGGTGTCTTCCACTTTCTTTTTGAAGGATTCCAGATTCTCACCCAACGGCTTCAACAGCTGATCCAGATTTTCGCGGTTCTGTTTGGTGAATTTCTCTGATTTCTCCTCGAAGATCTTATTGGCCAGATTCTCGAACTGCATTTTGAACTGAGCCTGCATGTCTTCCAGTTCACCTTTTTGTTCATTCAGTTTATCCTGTAATGCCTGATATTCCGCTTTTAATGAAGCCAGCTCCCGATCCAGTACGGCTCTGCGTTCCCGCTCCTGATGTAACTCCTCTTCTTTCCGAGTTTGATACTGAAGCAGTTTTTCTTCCCCTTCTGTCTTTACAGTAGCCCGGTCCTTTTCACTTTCCTCCAACTGCATACTCAGATTACTGATCCGTTCTTCCAGCCTCGATTGTTCAGCTCCGGATCTAAAATGCGCGATCAGATATCCGGCTACCGCACCCAAAATAAGTGCGGCTCCGGCTATTAAATATTCCATGTATTAATCAGCTTGTCTGTTCAAAATTGAAGGGATACGTCCGATAAGTTCTGCGTGCAGAAATACGTTGTCGTGTCCCTGACCTTCCAGCACATAATAATTATCGTCCGGTTTCAGCAGCTCATTCAGCCTTTTTGCCTGCAGATAAGGAAGCACTTCGTCATCTTCTGCATAAAAGATGGTGATGGGCTCTTCGATCTTTGGAAGCGCCTTATCCGTTCTGAGGGGATATTTCAGGATCAGATCTGGCAGATACGGATATCGTACATCCTTCATATCCACCATGCTGTAGTAAGGTGTCCAGAGCATGAGTCCCTTCGGGTCATTATCAACGGCAACCTGAGCAGCCACTCCGGAACCCAGCGAATAACCAACGATAAACACATTCGGCTCCCCATACTCACCTTTTATCACATCGTACACATCCCGCATGTCACCGATAAGATCTTCTTCATTCTGTACTTCTCCGGTACTTTTCCCAAAACCACGGTAATCAGGATAGACGACATCGTACCCCTGATTCAAAAATAAAAGAAAGCGTTCGGATCTTGTTTCGTTACTTCCGGCATTTCCATGAATGAATAATACGACTCCACGTAATGAATCCGGTGTTTTGGCATGAATGGCATGAATACGGGCACCATCCTCCACATCAAACCAACGCTCCTCATAATCGAAGGAATACGTATAGGCATGATCCTCAGGCAGTACGGTCGGATGTAGTATGATATCATGTTGGGCTACATAGAAATAAATGATCAGCGCAACATAGGCCCCCAGTATGACGGAAAAGAAGGAAGTGAAAAGCTTTTTGTAATTCATAGTCAGATCGGTTTCCTGAAAGATACTTTATAAACTACTTTAAATCTGCCCCAATTCCCCGGTGATTTAGCTACACTTAATGGTTTTTAGATTCTGATTTTCGTACAATGTAAGCGCTTACAAAATTAGTTGGATCATCATTATGCGGACATTGAATATTCTGATCATCCTGATTCTCGCATCAGGGATCGCCCGGGCACAGGCACAACAGCAAACAGAAACTCAGGCTACAGATCCACCGATCTATATCGCTTTTTTGTGGCATATGCATCAGCCATTGTACTGGCCGGGACAATCCATCATCCAAACACAAGCAGCCGGGGTTTATCCGTATTCCGTGTTCGATATTCATAATGAACGCACCGGTCCGTATACGAGCTGGCCGGGAAATGCAGTGCAAAAAGGAATTGATGCGGGACTGCCCCACGCCGGGGCTTCGGTTAGCTTTTCTGGTTCTCTCATTCAGAATCTGAATGATCTGGAGGATAACGGAAACGGGAATTTCCAGAACTGGACAGCTCCGTGGAAAACAGCGATCTCTCAAACCACCGCTGAGGGAAATGCCCGCATGGATATGATCGGCTTCGGTTTTTATCATCCCTTAATGGGACTGATCAGCTACGACGATATACGGGCTCAGATTCAGATGCACCGCTCACTGCTTACAACCACATTCGATACTGAATACTCGAAAGGCATCTTTCCACCCGAAAATGCATTTTCTCCCGATATGATCCCTGCACTTGCCGATGAGGGACTGGAATGGGCGCTGGTCGATAATATTCATTTCGACAGATCCGCTCAGAATTATCCATACAACACCGCGGGAAATCTCTATGAACCGAATAAAGCAGACGTTCAGAATCCGGATCCGAATGACTGGGTGCAGCTGAATAATTTATGGGCTCCGACTAAGATCTCAGCCCAATGGGGACATCAGCCTCACTATGTGGAATATACCGACCCTGAAACCGGGGAATCAGCCCGTATCATTGCCGTTCCAACCAGCCGGTATCTTGGAAATGAAGACGGCCGGGGTGGATTTGGTGCCTTGCAGTATGAATCGGTGATGAGTCAGCTGGAGAGTTTTAACACCGATCCTGATCACCCTGTCCTCATCGTTTTACATCACGACGGAGATAATTACGGAGGTGGTTCAGAAGGATATTATAACGGAAATTTTCAGGCCTTTGTAGACTGGGCAACATCCCAACCGGACCGTTTTGTTCCAACCACTATTCAGGATTATCTCGACCTCTTCCCTCCTGCAACCGATGACGTGATCCATGTGGAGAGCGGAAGCTGGGCCGGAGCCGATAACGGAGATCCGGAATTCAAAAAATGGCTGGGTGATCCCGGGGCCGACGGGTATAGTCCGGATCGTAACAGCTGGGGCGTGATCACGGCGGCGAAAAACTTTGTGGATCAGGCTGAAGCCATGGATCTGAGTGGTTCCACACAGGTACAGGCCGCACGAAACAGGCTGTTGAATGCCGAAGCAAGTGATTACTGGTATTGGGATAATTCCATCGACGGGATCTGGGATACCCATCCCACCACCGCTGCTAATGAAGCCATAGAACTGGCACAAACCGTAATTCAACCGGATGCCGCAGAATCTCAGGCTCCCACCATCTTTAAACCACAACGTGAGCCGTATAATCCCGGAGGTTCGGAATGGACCATTGCTCAGACCAACGAATTCGATGTCTGGACCTATGTGTTCGATGTATCCGGTCTGGAACGGGTGCAATTGAAGTACCGAACTGTTCCGGAAAATGATTTTCCATCTGCAAAGACCACTGCTTTTTCACAGATCTCTCCCTCGGATACATCCTGGAGATCGCTGGATATGACGGGCATATACATCTCCCCGAAAACCAATGAAGATCCGACCTACAAAGCCGATGAATATTCGGCCACGATCAGTGATACCGGGAATGAGTTTGTAGAGTATTATGTGGAAGCCGAGGATACGTATGGAAATATCTCCCGGTCGCTCATTCAATATGTGTGGGTGGGTGAGAATACTTCGACAGGTTCGGGTGGAACAGGCGGAACGACCGCTCCTTCTGAGTTAAACTGGTCTCCCGAATATCCTTCCGAACAGGATAGCATCACCATCAGCATAAGCGGAGCCACGCAGGAAGCCATGCTTCACTGGGGTGTAAATGGTCAGGGAAGTGCCTGGGTAACTCCGAATGAAGTGTACCGTCCGGCAGGCACTGAATTATTTGGCGGCTCCGGTCCGGCAGTGGAAACACCTTTTGTTTATGATGAAACTGACAGCACGCTTTCAGTGACCATCGGCCCTTTTAATAAAGAAGAACAGACCGTGGTTCGGATCAATTTTGTGATCCATTATGCCGATGACAGCTGGGATAATAATAACGGCAATGATTATGTGATCGATTTTGAACTGGACGGCGGCGGAGATACGCATTCTTTTGTGATGGATGGTAGTCTGGATGATGCTGCCGTTAAACTGTCTGCGAACAATGGACTTGATCTGTATGTGGGATGGGAATCTCCGTTTTTGTATCTGGCCACAGAATCTGCTGCTACCGGTTCCGGCGATCGCTTTATTTTTGTGAGTGAGGATGTTTCTTCTTTCACTTCGGCTCCGTGGGCCAAGTCGGGATCGGTTGCCGGATGGGGAGCTTTTCTGGCAAATGAACAATCCAATAACTATCAGTCCTGGTTCGATCAGAATGGAAGTACGGAAAGTACAGCCGGGACCTATCTGGAAGGTGTGATCGATCTGGAAGGGGAATTCGGTTCCATCCCTGAAACTGTATATCTCTCACTGGCTGAATTCGGCACCAGCGACGGTGGTAGTTTATTAACTCAGTCCCCCGCCGGAAATGACGACGGAAACATTGACGGAGATGAATATCTGGCATTCAGTTATATCCTCACGAATGCTGAGGAGGATCATTTTATTCCGGAAGATTTCCGGTTATTACAGAATTACCCGAATCCGTTCAATCCGAGTACCATCATCAGCTATCATTTACCGAAAAACAGTCAGGTTAGGTTGTCGGTGTTTGATCTGACCGGTAGAAAGGTGGCAGATCTCGTGGATACCCGACAATCTGCCGGAATCTATTCCGTGCAATTTGAAGCCGGCTCTCTCGCCAGCGGGGTGTATTTCTATCAGATCTCGCTGGACGGCACTCCGGTCGAGTTGAAGAAAATGCTACTGATCAAATAAGAATTTGTATTAAAGTTTAGAGTGATGAGTTTTGAGTGGAACGATGCCGGTAACATTATTCCTAATTGATCATTCTTAATTGTACATTGAATGTTCCTTGTTGAATATTGAATATTGCCTCCATCTGCGATCCATCTGCGATCCGTCGGCTGACGGAGAAGCAGTCTCAGTATCTCCACCCATATCCAAGATCCTGAGATCACTTCGTCGTATCCACTCCTCGTGAAGGGGGATAAAGTTTTGAGTTTTGAGTTTTGAGTTTTGAGTTTTGAGTGGAACGATGCCGGTAATAGTATTCCTAATTGATCATTCTTAATTGAACACCACCAACATCCTCCGCCTGCATTCGCTCCGCTCACTCCGGCACCTCCTTCAAAGGAGGACTTTCTTT